>NZ_JBQENA010000001.1:0-1527358 GCF_052044425.1 Paenibacillus sp. 22594 | reverse complement strand
TGCCATCTACTACGGGTGTGCGGATACGGTTACGGGCCTTGCCTTTACCACCGTGGATGAGTTGCTTAAATATATGAGGGAATACCCTTTGGAGATTGAGGAATAGCATCAATGAACAGTAGCAGGGCGGTAATATTAAGGCATAATTGAGACGACAGGATTTGACCTTGCGGCTTCTTGCTCCCGATGTAATGGGGCGGGGGGCTTTTGGTGTTTATGGGGCTTGGAGTTGAGAATCACCTGATGCACTGAGCAGGATAAAATAATGTTGAATAGGAAACCCATTGTATATCATATGGAATATTTGCGGAGGGACAGGCGTTGGTAATCACCGCTTCAATACAAGTGGCAAGAACACTTCGTCCACAAGATTAGTAATCGTCTGCTCGGACATTGGTTTGTTATACAGCATTAGCTCATGGCGGGCCAGATCTGCCGGCAAAGTAAGCATCCGGGGCGTAACGGCTTCGGCCGACACCTCTCCCCGGTCAACGGCCCGCTGCAGCACAATCGTCATTGTCCTGTTATGACGCCCTTGGGGGAATAATAAGGATGCAAGCGGCATGGCGCCGATTTCCGTTACGAGCCCATAAAAGGCCTTTATCATCACTTCAATGTTGTTCTGATTCATCGATCGAAGCACGCCGCAAACATCGTCCCTCAAATTCCCGTAATCGGGTACCTCCTCCAGCGGGAGAGGCACGCGTTCCCGGATCGCCGCTAGTACAATCTCAGCGCGGTTGGCCCATCGACGGTACAGCACGGCTTTGCTTGTCCCCGCCCGTTCCGCCACTCCATCCATCGTAAGATTAGAATAGCCTTGTTCTGTCAACTCTTCCCGCACGGCTTGCAGGATAGCCGCTTCCAGCTCTTTGCCTCTGCGTCTGTTTTTCAATTTATCCGGGTGTTGAGAATTGGACATGTTGTTCTCGTACTCCTTTAAGAAAATTCGTTGCGTTTCATATAGGGATAGTATATCATAAACGCAAATAAGAAACTAAAAGTTTCTTATTTTTCGATCAAAAGGGAGGCAATCAACTTGCAAAAACAAGGTTCTACAGCGCTTGAATCAGTTGAACAGCAGGCAGACGAGAAGAAATTGATGTGGATTCTAATGGTTGGTATTCTGGCTCCGCTATTCGACACGACGATAACGAATGTGGCAATTGATACGCTGGTTCGGGACTTCAATACCTCGGTGTCAACCATTCAATGGGTTATGACCGCTTATCTGCTTGCGCTTGCTATGGTCATTCCCTTCAGCGGCTGGGCGGTGGAGCGATTCGGGGGCAAGCCGATGTGGCTATTTTCGCTTGGCATGTTCTTGCTCGGTTCTGTGCTATGCAGCTTGGCATGGAACGTGGACAGCCTGATTTTTTTTCGTACCATTCAAGGGATCGGCGGGGGATTGCTGATGCCCATTATGCAGACTTTGGCAGTACGCGCCTCTGGAGGACGAAATATGGGCAAAAAGATGGCCACGGTGGCCTTGCCGGCGCTGCTTGGGCCGATACTCGGGCCAGTGGTGGGAGGCCTTATCATCAATCATCTGAGCTGGAGATGGATTTTCTTTGTAAATATTCCGCTCTGCATCGTTGCCATCATTATGGCGTGGAAGGGGCTGCCTAATGAACAGCGCCGAACCCGAACGTTGCGGCTGGATCTGTTGGGACTGATGCTGCTCTCCCCAGCCATCGTGCTCATTATTTACGGTCTTGGGGAAGTGAGCTTGAGTCACGGTTTCGGTCATGCTGCGGTTCTCGTTCCCGTTATAGCAGGGTTAACGCTTTTGGCTGGGTTTGTTGTTTATGCCGTTCGAAAAGGAAACGAAGCCTTGCTTGATGTTAGGCTGTTCCGGGTGCGTTCCTTTACCGTGTCCGCGGCACTGCTTTTTCTATCCGGCCTGACTTCCTACGGGGCAATGCTGTTGCTGCCGCTGTACTTCCAGCAAGTCCGCGGCGAATCGGTGCTTCTATCCGGTCTGCTGCTTGTTCCGCAAGGGGTCGGGATGCTGTTGACAAGATCGCTTGCCGGCAAACTAACGGATCAGATCGGTTCGAGGCCAGTCGTTCTTGCCGGAACCCTCCTTACCATGCTTGGAACATGGCCGCTTACGCAGCTTAGTGGAGATACGAGCTATTATTATTTGAGCGCGGCATTGATCGTGCGGGGAGCAGGATTAGGCGCTGTTTTTCTGCCGGTCATGGCTTCCGCCTATATTGGCCTGTCTTCGAAGCAAATCCCGCATGCCAGCAGCACCACTCGTATTATGCAGCAAATCGGCGGCGCCTTTGGCGTATCGGTTATCGCTATTATTTTGCAGAACGAGCTTAATTCAGTCATGTCACATGATCCGGCGATTGTGGCTGTTGCGTTCGATCATACGTTTATCTGGTCGATTGCCTTCTCTACATTGGCGCTAATTCCAGCGGCACTTCTGCCGAGAATAAAAAGATAAATTCGAGTGAATTCACTTCGTGATAGCCCCTGAGCGTAAACTGTATAACTCGTATAAATCTAGTGAAATAAGGGGAATGGCTGTTACCCGACTAAAAATCTAAACAAACGGAATTTGGCCCCTTTATTAAGTAAATGGGTGGCAAAGCTATGTCGTATAGCTTAATTTCCTTCTACCAGAGTAAGAGATTTGCTCTGCGTTTACGGAAGATATTCGTATCCGCTGAGGGTTATCCCAATTCGTTCGGTGAATAATTCAGCTTGTATTCCTTGGGACTCATCCCTCATAAAGAGAGAGCTTGTACAGGATTCTAAGGACGATATTCCTGAACAAGCTCCATCGGAAATGTTTCAATAAATCTACTGCTTTATGATGTTATGACAATCCCTAAGACTGGCGGGGCGCGGCTGGACCAAGCCCAATGGAGCAGAGCCAATTCAGCGCTACCTCATGCAGCACGTTGATGTTGTCTACCTGACAGTGTTCTAATCCGCCAAGTCGTCTATCCTCTATCGCGTAGAATGTCTTGTTTTTCGAACCCGCCTGCTCGTAATTCTTCATGGCTTGTGTCAGCGGATTGGGCTGAACCAATATCTCTTCCGCTCCATGCATTACAAGTAGCGGACATTCGATCTGGTGGAGTACGCCCTCAAGATCATAGGCAAAACGCGGATTCCCCGCAAAATCCTCCAGGCTTTCTGCCCCCAGAATTCTCATGCCGTGTACGGCCAGACTTGGCGGCATCCATGTAAGCATGGCTTTCCAGTCGAAGGCATGCGTACCGCCGTCGGAGATGACGGCAGCAATCCTGTGATCGAACGAAGCGAAACGCAGCGAGTCGTAAGCCGCAAAACTCTCCCCGTGCACGATAATTTTATCGGGATCGACTTCCGGCCGTGTTAGAAGAAAGTCGATGGCCCGGGAATGGAAAGCCTCGCTGTCCGCCCGTCTCCCCTTCCCCTTTTCGTACAGCGAGAGGCCGGTGCCGGGCTGGTCATAGACCAAAAAGTTATATCCACACGAAATGAAGGCAGGACCTAGCCAGAAATAATTTTCAATGGACCACTCGTCACCACCGTTAAGCGCAAACACGGTCGGCTTTGGGCCTTTGATCCAGGAAGGGGAGAAGAAGTATCCCTCCAGCTTGACATCCTCGTAATCGACCTCGATTTTCTCCGGGCGGACATCGAAGTACTTTCCGGCAGCTTCGAAGAGTTCATTAACCTTCTTAAAAATACGGATTTTCTCGGTGTCATCATCCATCACCGCATACTCTGCGATTCTGTAGTAATTGCAGGCACGAATGTAGCAGTTCCGTGCGGTATACCAGTTTCCAGCCGTTTCGGCCTCCTTGCCGTGTCTTTCCAATGCCTGAGCGGTGATGAGCCATTCCCTGTGCCACGTATCCTTGTCATCAGGGTCGATTTTTTTGCAGGCCTCGTAGATCTCAGTGACGTCCGTAGCACCGAGACTTGCCATACCCAAAGCTTTGGTAACTTGGTATGACATCATGTAGTTATTGGGCCAGCGGCTGAACTCAATTGACATTGCAAAATCCTCCTTTTCCGGTTCTAGTGATTGTAGTTTTTTTACTACAAGTAATTTTTACATCCAAAGATAAAGCTTCTTTAAAGGAAAAATAAATGTTTATAAAGAGAATATAAAAAACTATAAACCGCTAAAAAACAAAGTTAAAGGCTATCGCCTGGGTGTTGACACCCGGCAGCAGCCTTTAACTTTGTTGTAAAAGAAGATATGCAAAAATAAAGTTAGCGTTGTGCCGCCCGGGGAAGGCTGAATCTTATCCCCAAACCGCCATATTCGGAAGAGTAGGCAACAATTTCGCCCCCGTGATGTTCAATAATGGATTTACAGCTTGCAAGCCCCAGCCCGAGTCCGCCCTTTTGGATTTGCCGCGATTTATCCACAGTGAAAAATTTGAGGAACAGAGAAGAAATATCCTTATCAGGCACTCCAATTCCATTATCCTCGATTTGGAAATAGGCATAACGTTCTAGCGGGTATCCGGTCATATACACTTTCAGCTTATTTTTCCCTCCATATCTTACAGCATTGCTAAAGAGGTTGCCGAAAACCCGGCGGATCATAGGTTCATTGACCATTAGCAATATATTTTCCGTGAATGAATGACGGCAAGTAAGTTCGTAGTCAAGTCCCGCTAACTCGTACTCATATTCAAGAGCAATTTTTTCAAAAAATATTGATGCTTGTACAGGTTTAGCTACCATGGATTCCAACTCCAGTTTTTCTTTGGTGAAGCTGGAGAAATCATTGATGAGTTCGACCATATATTCTGACTTCCTTTGAATCAAATCATAATATTCCTGCTTTTCAGTTTCTGGTAAGTCCTTGTGTGTAGCCAGCAGTTCAGTAAAACCGTTAATAGATGTCAGGGGTGTTTTCAAATCGTGGGTGATTGTCGCAATCATATCGGTTTGCTCTCTGTGGGCGAGTTGAAGCCTATGCTCCATCTTATTGAAGTGCTTATAAAGTTCTCCGATCTCGTCATTACTCCTCAAAGCTAACGGAGGCATGGGATGTACAATATTTACTTCTTCCAGCCTGGTATTTAGAAGCCGAATGGGCTTCTCTATGCAAAAATAAATATAGATAATCAGAATAATAAATATACAACAAGCGATGGCAAATATGGGCAGAAGCAATGCTATATAGCGTGAGTCCAACAATGTACCGCGTATAGGGGAATATACTGCAAAGACAAACTTCAAGTACATTCCAATGGAAAACATAAGAATTAGAAGCATCAGCAGGAATAAGAGGGGAAGTTTTATTTTCAGTTTCATACTATTGCTCTCTTTCCGTATATTTGTATCCTATGCCCCATATGGTTTTAATAAAGTTATGATCAGGACCCAGTTTTTTACGGATATTTTTGATATGGACCGTTACGGTATTTATTTCTCCGTATTCGTCTCCCCAGACATTCTCATAGATCTGCTCACGACTCAATACCTGATTAGGGTGACGCATAAGAATAGACAAAATTTGAAATTCTTTCGTTGATAAGTCGAGCTTCCTGCTATGCAGGAAGGCTTCAAACGTTTTATCGTTCAAAATGAGCGGAGCATCCGCCTTTTCGCTACTGGGACTAAGTTCATCCCACTCTTTAAACAGCCTGTCCAATTTCTGAAGTGGGCCTTTATCCTGGAGGCAAGCTCCTGAATACTAAATGGTTTGGTCATGTAATCGTCAGCTCCTATTTCGAGGCCGACGATTTTATCAATGTCCTGATCACGCGCACTTAGAAACAGGATGGGAACATTATAAGATTTTCGGATACTTCTGCAGACATCATGTCCATCCATATCAGGCATCACTATATCCAAAACGATAAAATCAATGTGGTTTTCATCCAATGCAGATAAGGCTTCTTTCCCGGAACTTGACGTGATTACTGCAAATTGCTCGTACCTTAAACTCTTTGTGATGAGTTTTACGATTTCTTCATCGTCGTCTACAACTAATATCGTTTTTGACATTTTTCTACCTCCCAACCGCTTTAAATGGACTGCATTTATAACACAAGAGCCGTATGGACTTGAATTGACAAAAAAATGGAGCTCAAAGCGCCTCTACAGTTCCGGATACGCTGGAATAAGAGCTTGAGCAACGCCATTTCAAGTTCCAGAATTCTTTGGTACCGGCTAGTGTAGGCTATTCTTAAACAATTGATGATCAGAATTACGCAAACGAATCTGGTATAAATAATATTCTCTTCATCTTGTTGATGCAATTGTCCACTTCGTAAATAGAATCAAGGCATAAATATTGAATTGCATAGTCCATAGAAGTACGTGCACCACCATGAACACAAAGCTTGGGGTTTGGATCATGACGAAAAAGGGAGTGCGATTCAAAATATGATTTGAGTTTTTTGCAGCCCAATGCCGATATCATTCCGACAGCGGCGGTACACACGCTTGAGCACTTATTGGCCACGCATTTGAGGGATGGGATTTTGTATTCTTGGAGAGGAATTAATTCAAAATAGGGGGGATCATTATTTAGAGGAATAAAGGCTTTCTGCATTATGGGATTACGTTTGACTAACAATTTCTTTTTTCAGTTATTGAACGGTCATTCGTTCCTTCTGTATAAATGAAGTTTATTAATTAAATCGTGTCGAAATCATATATGTTTGTTAGTCGAGTAAACGAAGAAAAAGAGTTTTTATCGATTCATCCTAATTCGAACAAAAAAACCCTTATTAATCAAGGGTTTTAGCATTTTAGCATGGTCGAGACGACAGGATTTGAACCTGCGACCTCTTGCTCCCGAAGCAAGCGCTCTACCAAGCTGAGCCACGTCTCGTCATTACAGGTTAACCCGTTGTTAACCGCAGGGTTGCTCTGAACAATCCACATTATACGCCTGCAAGTAAGCGCTGTAAATAATCATTTTTCTGCTTCATTTCGCCCTTTTCTCTACCCGAGATTGACAGAAATAGGGGCGCTGGCTATACTTGAAATGTTAAAATGAAAATCGGAAAAAACGTTGATGAAATAAAGTACGCCGGAGATTGGCTTGGATCAGAGAAGAGGTTCCTTTTACGATAGTCTTCGTAATTGGCTGTGAGAACCTTGAAGACAGGCCGGCGGAAAGCTGATTTCGGAGTGCGGGGACAATCCCGCCGGGGGCACCCGTTAACAGCCACACAAGGCGATCGTCTGACCATGGTCCGTGACTTCACGGATATTGGCGATAACCAGGGTGGTACCGCGATAATCATCGTCCCTGAATTTATTCAGGGGCGTTTTTTTTGTTTTTAATAATTATGAGACAGGGGCTGTACATGATGAAAGCAAGTGAAATCCGTTCCAAATGGCTGCAGTTTTTTGAGAGCAAAGGCCACCGTATCGAGCCGAGCGCATCGCTCGTGCCGCATAATGACCCGTCGCTGTTATGGATCAACGCCGGGATGGCTCCGCTGAAGGCGTATTTTGACGGCCGGGAAATCCCGGAGAATCCGCGTCTGACCAATTCGCAGAAATGCATTCGTACCAACGATATTGAGAATGTAGGCAAAACGCGCCGCCACCATACGTTTTTTGAGATGCTGGGTAACTTTTCCATTGGTGATTATTTCAAGGAAGAAGCGATAACCTGGGCTTGGGAGTTTCTGACCGGAAAGGAATGGATCGGCTTTGATCCGGAACGCATTTCCGTAACGGTATATGCTGAGGACGAAGAAGCCTTCAAGCTGTGGAATGAAAAGGTCGGCCTGCCCGCTGAGCGCATCATTAAGCTGGGTGACGACAACTTCTGGGATATCGGCGAAGGTCCTTGCGGTCCTTGTTCGGAAATCTTCTATGACCGCGGCGAAGCCTACGGCAGCGACATGTCCGATCCAGAAATGTATCCGGGCGGGGAGAATGAACGCTGGCTCGAAGTGTGGAACCTCGTATTCTCGCAGTTTAACCATAATAAGGACGGCAGCTATACGCCGCTTCCGAACAAGAACATTGATACCGGTGCAGGTCTGGAACGCTTCGCGTCCATTCTGCAGGATGTGGATTCCAACTTTGACACCGATCTGTTCCAGCCGATCATCCAGAAGACGGCCAAGCTTGCAGGTGTAACCTACAAGGACAACCTGGAGCAGGATATTGCTCTAAAAGTAATCGCCGACCACATCCGGACTGTAACGTTTGCTGTAGGGGATGGCGTGCTTCCTTCCAATGAAGGCCGCGGCTACATTATCCGACGTCTGCTCCGCCGCGCGGTGCGCTATGGCAAGACCTTGGGTCTGGACCGTCCGTTCCTGTTCGACCTTACGGAGACTGTGGGCGAAGTGATGGGCGTCTACTATCCATCCGTTGTCGAGAACCGTGATTACATCGCCAAGATCATCCGTACCGAGGAAGAGCGTTTCCATGAAACGCTGTCCGACGGTCTGGCCATCCTGGGCGAGATCAGTGCCAAAGCTAAGGCTGACGGGCTCAGTGCCATTGCCGGCGCCGATGCGTTCAAACTGTATGACACGTATGGCTTCCCGTTTGACCTGACTGAGGATTTCGCCTCCGAGCAGGGCCTCACCGTGGACCGCGAAGGCTTCGACGCTGCCATGCAGGAGCAGCGCGACCGTGCCAGAGCCGCCCGTCATGACGGCGGCAGCATGAAGGTTCAAGGCGGACCGCTGGCTGAGCTGACGGTTAAAAGTGAATTTGTTGGTTATACTGACTCCGTAGCAGAGTCTAAGATATTGGCTATTGTTGCAGGCGGTACATTGGTGGACATCGCAGGCGAAGGTACCGATTGCCAGGTTATCCTGGAATCGACGCCATTCTATGCTGAAAGCGGCGGCCAGGTCAGCGACACCGGTCTTCTGACTGGAGGTTCGGTGACAGCCAAGGTGACGGGACTGTTCAAAGCTCCGCACGGCCAGCATGTTCATCTGGTTACTGTGGAAGCCGGGGAGCTGAGAGTGGGCGACAGTGTCCGCGCCGAAGTGAACCGGGAGCAGCGTGAAGACATTGTTAAGAACCATACGGCAACCCACCTGCTGCATAAAGCACTCAAAGAAGTGCTTGGTGGTCACGTGAATCAAGCCGGCTCTTTAGTAGAAGGCGCACGTTTACGTTTTGACTTCTCACACTTCGGCGCAATTACGCCGGAAGAGCTGAGCGACATTGAACACCGGGTGAACGCGCAAATCTGGCGCGGCCTGGATGTAGTGATTGAGAACAAGCCGATTGATGAAGCCAAGGCTATGGGTGCCATGGCGCTCTTCGGGGAAAAATACGGCAACATCGTACGTGTGGTTCAGGTTGGCGATTACAGCCTTGAGCTGTGCGGCGGTATCCATGTTTCGAACACCTCGCAGATCGGGATTTTCAAGCTGGTCAGCGAGAGCGGCATTGGCTCCGGGGTGCGCCGGATCGAAGCGGTAACCGGACGTTATGCGTACCAGTTCACCGAAAGCCAGCTGGATCTTTTGAAGCAATCGGCAGGACTGCTGAAGTCTTCGCTAAACGATGTGCCGAAACGGATTGAAGCGCTGCATGCCCAGGTCCGTGAGCTGTCCCGTGAGAATGAATCCCTGCAATCTAAGCTGAGCGCAACCTTTGCTGCCGAACTGACCAGCAGTGTGAAAACGGTAGGCGGCGGTACACAGCTGCTCGCGGTTGCCGTTCAAGCTGGTAATATGGACGCGCTGCGCTCCACTGCCGATGAATTGAAATCCAAGCTGCCGGATGCTGTACTTGTGCTGGGTGCGGCTATGGACGACAAAGTCAACTTTGTCGTATCGGTACCGCAGGACCTCGTCAAAAAAGGCTTCCACGCTGGTAAGCTGGTGAAGGAAATCGCAGCGGTATGCGGCGGCGGGGGCGGTGGACGTCCGGATATGGCGCAAGCCGGAGGCAAGGATGCTTCCAAGCTGGGCGAAGCTCTTCTGAAAGCCGAGGAGCTTGTAGCCGCTCAGGGGTAAGCGGTAAAAGTGACGGAGCAGGTTTCGCAGCTGCTGCATAACGCCAGGGATTGATGGATTTCGCAGCGCAGACAGATGGACAGGGAAATCGGAAATGAGGGTTGCCGCAGCGGTACTGAGAGCAATATATCAGTACCGCTGCTTTATTCACGCGAAGCTGGAAAATGTATATTTTTTGTCAATATTCACTTTCAGCGAACATCTGCAATAGCTTAAAACCCAAAAAAATCTCTATTTTTGTAGACGAAATACCAAAAAAAGCGTTATCACGGTGGCAGGATTTCCTCGTTGGGCCATGAATATGTTATGATGAGAGCAGCAAGTCAGCTGTACAGCAGCAACTTTGCGAAGCCGCCCAAGAAGCGGGTGATTTTGCAGAAGGAAGGTGTCACAAATGGACTCCATGGACAAAACGGTCAAATTCAATGTAAAGGGCGATGAGAAGGAAGCCTCCTCCGAGGAGATACTGCTCGCAGTATACGATGCGCTGGTGGAGAAGGAATACCATCCCATCAACCAGATCGTAGGGTATCTTATTTCTGGAGATCCGGCTTACATTCCGCGCCACAACAATGCGAGAAGTTTGGTCCGGAGGAAAGAACGTGATGAGCTGATTGAGGAACTGGTTCGTTTCTACCTCGCCAATCATCGGGTGGATCATCCGAAATGATGAAGAAGCTGGGTCTGGATTACGGCGACCGCAGAATCGGAGTTGCCACAAGCGATATTTTTGGATGGACAGCACAAGCTCTGGAGACGATTGAGCGGCGCGGCAACGGAAATGAGTTCCAGCGTATCCGCGAACTGGTCAAGGAACATGAGATTGGAGAGATTGTAGTTGGCCTTCCGAAGAATATGAACGGCTCCGTAGGACCCCGTGGTGAGATCTGCATTGAGTTTGCCGATCAGCTACGGGAGCAATTCGAAATGCCCGTACACCTTTGGGATGAGCGTCTGACGACAGTATCCGCCGAACGGGTGCTGATTGAAGGGGACGTCAGCCGGAAGAAACGCAAAGGGATTGTGGACAAAATGGCCGCAGCCCTGATTTTGCAAAATTTTTTGGATGCTAACAGTAAAAGGTGAGGGGTGTGTTGGATATGACAAACGAGCAGATTGGCCAAGAAGAAGAACCGGAAATTATCTACATTCCTGATGAGGAAGGTAATGAAGAGGAATTTGAGGTCATTATGAAATTTGAAGTCGACGGTTCGGATGCCAAGTATATGATGGTGGTTCCACTGGATTCCGAGGATGAAGAGAGCGATGAGGTGTATGCGTTCCGTTATGAAGAAGACGGTGATGATCTTCAGCTCTTTATGATCGAGAATGATGAGGAATGGGCCATTGTTGAAGAGACCTTCAATACCTTGGTAGATGAGCTGGACGGAGGAGCGGAGAATGACTGATTTTTCCGCCGATCAGGTAGTTTGGACTTCAAAGCTCAAAGAAGTATATGGAGAAACAGTGGAACTGGAAGACGAGCAGGGCAAATCTTCCGTTTACGATATTATTGCCGAATTTGAAGTTGGTGACCGCGCGTATGCGGTGCTTGCCGGTTCCGGGAAAGGCGCCGAACAGGAGATTCTGCGGATTGTGGTTTCGCCTGACGGGCTTCCTGAACTGGAGAGCATCGTGGATGATGAGGAATGGGAAAATGTCAACGAGCTGTATGATGAGCTGACTTTTCCTGCTGACGAGAGCGAATAAGCTTCCATATGTACGCTATAGCATGAGTAGCACGGAAGAGGGCGGGAATTTTTCCGCGCTCTTTTTGCTTGAAATAGAAGTTTTGGAGAAAAAAAGCCGCCTCTTTCGGAGGATAGCGAAGCCTTCCACTTGAGCAATTCATACTGTTCGCAAAAATATATGTTGAATTTGAGACAATACAATTTTATACTTTATAGTCGGAAAGTGAGGAGTGACATTTGAAAGCCGCAATCCGCACCTTGGCTCTTATTATCCTTTTGCTGGCTGCAATTGGCGGGGGAGGAGTCTGGTACATCTGGAATGGCATGCAGCCGGTGAAGCCGGCAGGCCCGCCGGTAACCTTTACGATAGAGAAGGGTATGGGCAGCGCGCAAATTGCCGACCTGCTCGAACAAAACGGCATTATACGCAAAGGATTATTTTTTAAAGGCTACTTGAAATGGGTCAAGGAAGGGTCCAGCTTCAAGGCAGGCACCTATACCGCCAGTCCAGGCGAAACCTATGATTCACTCATTGCCCGCCTGAATGCAGGGGATGTGGTGAAGAAGGATACCGTTTCATTTACGATTCCGGAGGGATATACGGCCAGGCAGGTTGCTGATAAGCTTGCTGCAGCCTGGAATCAGAAACCCGAAGTATTCCTGAAAATTATAGATTCTGGAGCGGGCCTTGAAGCCGTGGGCAGACTGGGTATTCCTGAAGACAACAAGCTTCGCCACCGTCTGGAGGGATATTTGTTTCCGGAGACGTACGAGCTTGTGAAGGAGAGTACACCGGAGCAGGTTGTTGAAGCGATGCTGGAGCAGCTTGAGAAGAAGCTGGACAGTATTGAAGGCTGGCAAGGCAAGCTGAAGAACCGCGGACTCTCCCTGCATGAACTGCTGACTGTGGCCTCGCTTGTAGAGCGTGAGGTTGTAGTGGACAGTGAACGTCCGATTGTGGCCGGAGTGATCTACAACAGGCTGGATAAAGGGCAGAAGCTGGAGATCGATGCGACTGTTCAATACCTGCTGGACAAACAGAAGGAACGGCTGTATGAGAAGGATCTGAAGGTCGACAGTCCTTATAATACCTATAAAAATGAAGGTCTGCCGCCCGGGCCGATCAGCAGCCCCGGTCTTGCGTCCATTGAGGCGGCCCTGACACCGGAAGCTTCGGATTATTATTTCTATGTAACCAAAAAGGATGGCTCACAGGGCCATTTATTCGGCAGGACCTATAAGGAACATTTAGCCAATATCAAAAAAAGTGAACAAAATTCGCAGTAACCTATTAAAATAGAGTGTGATGCGGTTTGAACCGCGAAGTAGGAGGGTGCAACATGAATAACAAACCGGAGCTGCTGGCGACAGCCGCTTCCTTGGAAGAAGCGGCTGTACTGCTGGAGGCCGGGGCAGGCGCGCTGTTGATTGGCGATGACCGCTTTGGCATGCGTCTGGCAGGCCATTTCTCGCTGGAGGATACAGCGAAGGTCGTCAAGCTGGCTCATGCTAAAGGCTGCAAAGTCTACGCAGGCCTGGGCGGTCTAATGTCGAACCGGCTGCTGGACGAGCTTCCCGCTTATGTAAAAGCCATTGGAGAACTGGGTGTAGATGGCATCGAATTTGGTGATCCGGCCGTGCTCGCCGCAGTGAAGAAGGAAGCGCCGGGACTGAAGCTGCACTGGAATGCAGAAATGACTTCAACCAATTATGCAACCGCCAATTACTGGGGACGCAAGGGGGCTTCACGGGTTGTTCTGGCCCGTGAGCTGAACATGGATGAGATGACCGAAATGGTGCCCTTGCTGGAAGTTGAAGCCCAGGTGCAGGTACACGGCATGACAAATATTTATCACTCCAAGCGCAAGCTAGTCGCAAGCTACATGTCCCACCAGGGCCGCCCGAGCGATGGCGGAAGCCTTGGCAAGGAGCGCGGATTGTTTCTGATCGAAGCTGAGCGCCCCAATGAAAAGTTTCCGATATACGAGGATGAGAACGGCACGCATATTATGAGCTCCGATGATATTTGCATCCTGGAGGATTTACATTTTCTGCTGAAGGCAGGAGTGCAGAGCCTGAAGATTGAAGGACTGCTGAAGCCGGTTGCCTACAATGCAGCCGTCGTTAAGGCTTATCGTCATGCGATTGATCTCTACGCTGCAAATCCTGAAGGCTATGCCTTCCAAGAGGATTGGATGGATGGCATACGTGCGCTGCAGGACCCTGATCGCGAGCTGTCCTTCGGCTTTTTTTACAAGGAACAGGTATATTAAAATATAATAAAAAAAGCAATGACTCAGCTTTTTAAAATAGATCTATAAACAACATTCAGGTGTAGCAGTGGAGGGGAAGTTTGGAACTGTAGGAGCGTCAGCGTCCGCCTTTAGGTTTGGATTTCTACTGCGGCCAGCGGTTAAATTCAGGAAATCCAAACCTAACAGCGGCCGGAAGTCCAAACATTCTCCGCAGCTGCGTTCAACACCAAAGTGTAAGGTTTTTAGCTATTTTAACTGGTGAGACAATGGAGGGGAGAACAGGAATGGGAACCATGACCAAGCCGCAATACAAGGGCAAACGTTACCGTCTGGACAAACCGGAGCTCCTCGCTCCGGCGGGTAATCTGGAGAAATTGAAATTCGCCGTGCATTATGGTGCGGATGCAGTATATATTGGAGGACAGAAATATGGCCTGCGCTCGGGAGCAGATAACTTCAGCTTCGAGGAGATGCGCGAGGGTGTGGAATTTGCCAAAAAATACGGCGCCAAGGTTTTTGTCGCAACGAATATTTATGCCCACAATGAAGATATCGCGGGGATTGAAGAATACCTGCGTAACCTATATGAAGCGGGAATCGCTGCCATTATCGTGGCCGACCCTGCCATCGTCGATACCGCCCGCCGCCTGGTGCCGGGTCTTGAAGTTCATCTGAGCACCCAGCAGTCCACACTCAACTGGCAAGCCGTATCCTTCTGGAAGGAAGAAGGACTTCCGCGTGTCGTCCTCGGCCGTGAAACGAGCCTTGAGGAAATCGCTGAAATCAAGCAGCATGTCGATATTGAAATCGAGAGCTTCATCCATGGAGCGATGTGCTCCTCGTACTCCGGCCGTTGTGTGCTGTCTAACCACTTCACGGACCGCGATTCGAACCGTGGAGGCTGCTGCCAGTCCTGCCGCTGGAAATACGATCTGTTCGAGGATGCCCGCCCTGAAGGTACTTGGGTATCCGAGGAAGAACAGGCTCAGGCACAGCAGTCTCCTCTGCCGCTGCAGCCGGGGGTAACCCAGCTTCCGCTGCATCAGCCGGAGGATAACCCGTTCTCGATGGGTTCCAAGGATTTGTGTATGCTGGAGAGTATTCCTGAGCTAATCGAAGTCGGCATAGACAGCTTCAAGATTGAAGGACGGATGAAGTCCATCCACTACGTGGCGACGGTTGTCAATGCTTACCGCAAAGCCATCGATGCCTATATGGCCGACCCGGAAGGGTACGTACTGAAGCCGGAATGGCTGGAAGAGCTGCAAAAGGCGGCGAACCGTCCACTGAACACCGGGTTTTTCTACGATACACCGGATCATGAGGATCATATTTATGAGCCAGAAGAAAAGGCCGCGCCTTATGACTTTGCCGGACTGGTGATGGAGTACGATGCGGCCAGCGGAACCGCGCTGATTCAGCAGCGAAATCACTTCAAGCCAGGGCAGGAAGTGGAGTTCTTCGGACCTGACAATACGTTCTTCAAACAAACGGTAGGCGAGCTGTGGGACGAGGAAGGTCAGCCGCTTGATGCTGCACGTCACCCGCTGCAGCGGGTGCGCATGAAGGTAGATCAGCCTGTGGCCTATTTCGACATGATGCGTAAGAAGAAATAGTGTGTTATTGAGTTATAATTGAGTACTTTGAAAGGAATGCCCCTAGAGGGATGCACCTCTTATGAGGGGCATTCCTTTTTGACATATAGGATAAAATGGAAAATGACTAAAATATATAAAGATTCTGTGGTAATTTCTAAAGAAAACTAAGAAATTATACCTAAACTGCCGATATAAATAGGAGCGAACGCTTACATATGTCTTCTATTCTAACTGGCAGGTGATTATGATGGTTGCTCCTAAACGGGAGAGCAATGGGGAAGAGCGGAAAGAGAGAAGGATGAAATTGTCGAAGAAGAATAAGTCCAATAAGAAACCGCCGTCGAACGTCCAGAAATCTGAGCCAAACCTTACAGATGCAGTACAGGAAGCAGTTAATAAAGCTGCGCCAGCCAAAAAACGTATAGGCTCAGGTCTTTCTGTTAAGGGTATGCTGCATAGTTCGGTAAGTCAGGTCAAGAGAGTCAATCCCAATAAGTCGGTTGGGGTTAAGCTGTTCCTGATCTTTTTATCCTCCATTGTGGTAGTTGTATTGGCTTTAGGGCTATTGTCCTATAATAAAGCTAAGAACACCATTAAGGATAATGTGTCGGAAGCTAACCGCCAGACGATTATCCAGACCTCGGAGAAGCTTGATATTACATTGAAGCAATATGAAAATTTGGCCATGCAGCTCTTTTTTGATCCGCAAATGCAGAACAATCTGACAGATCTGGCCTCTGCGCAATCCAGTTACGATAAATTCGTGGCTACGGATGCGTTGAATAAAAAGCTATCCAGCCAGACGACTACAGACGCTAATATTGTGGCGATTACACTGGTTCCGACTTCCCCAGGTTTTGATATTATCACAAGTGGAAGCTCCAGCATGCAGTTGGATAGTGTAAAAGATCAGGAATGGTTCAAAACAGCGGTTGCAAATGCAGAGAATTATAAGAACTATTATTCCACAGAGGAAAAATCGGCACAGAATTATTGGTTCCCTACATCCGTAGCAGGAGAAAACGGGAAGAATATTGCGATGGTCAGAGTGCTGAAAAATCTTGGAGCCAATTCAGGATATGTGATTATGCTAGAACTGAAGAATTCACTGCTGGAGGAAGCCTTCAAGAGCGTAACACTCGGAGACGGCTCACGGATTCAGCTCGTTGCACCCGATGGAACCGTAGTGGCCTCCTCCATCCCTGAAGAGGATGGTAAGGTATCAGAGCTTGGATTTATTAAAGAAAGCAAGACCAACAGTAAGAGTGAGGATGCCACGGATTCAAAAGGCGAAGACGTTTTGGCTGTCTACAATCCTATGACCAAAGCGGACTGGAAGCTGACAGGTATTGTCCCTACCGGTGAACTGGTGAAGGCTGCTACTCCAATCCTGTTCACAACATTTATGGCTGCTGTTGCTGCTGCGGTGCTGGCCGTTCTGGTCGGTATTGTAATGGTACGGATGATTGCCCGCCCACTGGCACGTTTGAAGGATCTTATGGTGGAAGGCGCAAAGGGCGACCTGAGTGTACGCACGGAATATGTATCCAAGGATGAAATCGGTGAATTGTCTGCATCCTTTAATACAATGATGGAGCGGATCACCGAACTCGTTGCCCAGACGACGGATACCGCACGCGAAGTGCTGGAAACCGCCGGAGAGCTTGGAGATGCTTCCCGCAAGACGGCAATTTCCGCTAAGGAAATCGCGGCAGCTACCGAAGAGATTGCCGGTGGCGCCGGAAGTCTGGCGCAAGAGGCTGAGCGTGGCAATGAGCTCACGGATCTGATTGGAACTCAGATGCAGAGCGTCATCACAGCGAATGCCGAGATGGATGAAGCGGCCCGCGGAGTGGGAGAAGCCAGCGGTCAAGGTGCAAAGCAGCTGGAAGAGCTGCTGACGCAGACCAGCCGTACGGGTGAGATGACTACTGCGCTGGTTGATCGGGTCAACAATTTGAAAGACACGGTATTCTCGGTCATCAAAGTACTGGATGTGATGAAGAATATCACACAGCAGACGAATATCCTGTCGCTCAATGCCACGATCGAGGCAGCAAGAGCGGGTGAAGCTGGACGCGGATTTATGGTCGTAGCCGATGAGGTCCGGCAGCTGGCTGACCAATCCAAACAGTCCATCGCCGTCGTCGCCGGCATTACCGATAAGATTATTACGGAAATGAATGAGACAGTGGCAGTATTGTCCGAGGTTGCACCGCTCTTTAAACAGCAGATGACTTCGGTGAAGAGCACCAGTGATATCTTTGTATCCGTACAAGGACAAATGGAAGATTTCATATCCAGCCTGGAGTCGGTTACCGGAGCCATTGACAGTCTAAATCATTCGCAGGGTGTCTTGTCGGATGCCATGGGCAATGTAAGTGCAGTGGCTCAACAGTCTTCGGCCACCTCGGAAGAGGTTGCTTCCTTGAGCAATGAACAGCAGAATGTCAGCGATCAGCTCGTTGCGCTGTCCGGCAAACTGGAAAGTGTCTCAACCCAGCTGAAAGACAAGCTTTCACTGTTTACGATTAAATAAAGAAAAAGAGTTTCCAAGATCTAATGAACAAGCGTTCCGCAAGCCGGCAATCGGCAGCGGGGCGCTTTTTTTTGCAAGATATTCAAAGCTTGGGAATGTAAATTCCTTGTACATCAGGGAACTAACACGTATAATTATTTTGTTAGGGGATTGTTATTTTTTCTTGAAATGTTAGGTGAAGCTGGAACAAGGAGAAGGACCGAATGAAAGTAAAACGCAGTTACACCTGGTGGTCCTATGTGGGAGACATGAGCATGGAACGCAAGTTGCTCCTGGTCTTCCTGATTATTATTACGCTTCCGCTTTCGTTCATTAGTGTGATCAGCTTCAAGAGCTACTCCGAATCGATTCAGGCGAACACCGTTGCCTATTCAGAGAAGCTGATTGACCAGATGATGGATTCCATTGATGACTACATAGAGGATATGAAACGGATTTCGTCCATGCCTGCCTATGTAAACGATATCAAGCAGAATTTGATCCGCTCGAACCGCTACTATGAACAACAACAGATGATGGAGAGCAAGGGGAACAGCACTCAGGTTGCTCCTGGCGACTTCGATTTACTCCTGTCCATTCAGCGGGGTATTGAAGGGAATATCTCCTTCATTAACAATATTAAGCGGGGAACCAATTCGGTATATATTTTCGACGGCTACGGCAATGGATATTATTCTGCCAAGGATGGCGGTGTTCGTCTGGATCTGAAACAGAGCTACAAATTTTGGAGCGAGCAGGCCAAGAATTCCAGTGGCGAGGCGCTGCTCTTTGGCACCCAGGCGTATACGAGTAATCTGCAGAGCACCCGCTATGCTTTCACTGTGGTCCGCAAAATTGTTGACGGGCTGTGGAATCCGATTGGACTGATTGCAGTTGAAGCCAACATCAGCAATCTGGAAAATCAGGTGGCCGAGCTGGATACCGTAACCCACGGTAAGTCAATCATTGTGGATGAGGACGGCAAAGTGATTTTTGACAGCGAGCAGAGACTTCTGACGACCGATATTTCCCATACCAGCTTGTTCCGTCAGGCTTCAGGCAATGCCGGGAGTTTTTATGATACCGTGTCAGGCGAGGAACGGCTTAATATTTATTCAAGCTCTTCCAAGACCAACTGGAAGGTCATCATTTCTATTCCTGTGGATGAGCTAACGCGCGGGGTGAAGCTGACCCGTAACGCTACCTTTGCCGCTACCCTGATTATTATCGTACTGGCGCTGATCATTTCGATTATTCTGTCGTTTGCCTTAACCAAACCGCTAACCCAAATGATCGAGCTGATGAAAAAGGTGCAGAACGGCGATCTGGATGTGACTTTCCGCGTCAGACGGCGGGATGAGATTGGCCTGCTCGGCCATCAATTCAACCGGATGCTGGCCCGTATCCGGCAGCTGATTCAGGATATATACCGGATTGAGGAACAGAAGAAAGAAGCAGAGCTGCAGGCGCTGCAGAGCCAGATCAATCCGCATTTTATATACAATACTTTGGAATCCATCCGTATGACTGCAGAGATCAATGATGACGTGGAAGCCGCGGATATGATCTCCATTCTGGGCAAACTCCTGCGTTACAGCACCAGTGAGTTGTCCGGTATAACAACCATGAAGCAGGAACTGTTGTATGTCCGCAATTATGTCGAGCTGCTGGGCTGCCGGTATCCCGGAAGGTTCGTACTGCAGATCGATGTTCCCGAGACGCTGGACAACTACTCCATGATTAAGCTGGTTTTTCAGCCGATTATTGAGAATGCCGCTTACCATGGATTGGATGATACCAAGGACCAGATGCATCTGAGCATTAAATGCGAAGTGACAGAGCACAAGCTTCTGTTCCATATCCGGGATGACGGCTGCGGGATGGAACAGGCTACACTCGATAAGCTGAGCGACAGTCTGAAGCATGAAATGCCTCCGAAGAAAAGCATCAATGGCGGGATTGGGATGAAAAATGTTCATCAGCGGATACAGCTTCATTACGGAGCGGCCTATGGTATTGAGGTCTTTAGTGAGGCGGGAGTAGGGACGGATGTGATTTTATCTCTGCCGCTGCTGAGCCCGCTAGACCAGGAAATGAAGGGAAGAGAATAGAGGAGGAATCCGCTTGAAACGGATGAAATTACGTTGGCCCATGCACACCATCCTGCTGCTGTTCCTGCTGTCTGCCGGCTGTGACAGCCAAGGCAGTCAACAAGCATTGCCCTCACCATCTCCGGCTGGAGGCGATAGTCCGCCCGAATTGTCCGGTACCATCGTAATGCTGACGAACCGGATCGATCTGATTGAGAACGGGACGTTCAAAGGCTACGCCGATAAGTTCAATAAGAAATATCCGGGAGCCAATGTGGAATTTGAGGGTTTGTCCAATTATGCTACTGACATTCTGGTCCGCCTGTCTACCAAGGATGCGGGGGACGTGCTGCTGCTTCCGGTGAACCTGCCGGCTAAAGAGCTGGGACTTTTTTTTGAACCCTTGACCGATGAATTGGCTGCACAGGAGAAGTTCACCACCTTCGCCACGTATGACGGCAAAAGATATGGGTTGTCCACCGGCACCACTACGAGCGGAATTGTCTACAACAAGCAGGCTTTTAAAAAAGCCGGGATTGAGAAGGTACCTCAAACGCTTAATGAATTCTATGCAGCCAGCGCCAAGCTGAAACAGGCAGGCATTATCCCGCTCTATATGAATTACGGTGCTGTCTGGCCGCTGCGGGATTGGGGCGACAACCTGGTTAATTATATGTCAGGCAATCCTGATTACCTGAACAATATGGTACATGAGGACAGTCCCTGGAAGATCGGCAATGAATGGGGCCAGGCGCTTGAGATTGCCAGGACCATGCTTGCCAAAGGTTATGTGGAGGATCAGCTGTTCTCAAATAACTGGGAGATCTCCAAGACCATGCTGGCCAAGG
The DNA here is from genome assembly GCF_052044425.1 of Paenibacillus sp. 22594. Taxonomy (NCBI): domain Bacteria; kingdom Bacillati; phylum Bacillota; class Bacilli; order Caryophanales; family Paenibacillaceae; genus Paenibacillus; species Paenibacillus sp. 22594. The sequence goes on along the minus strand of NZ_JBQENA010000001.1, from coordinate 1,506,429 downwards.
GGGAAGCAGGGATGTATCTTCAGGGGAACTGGACGATCCGACAGATTCTGGATGCCGGTGCGAAGTCAGAGGATATTGGCTTTTTCCCGTTCCCTTATGATAATAGTACCAGCCACAACGCCCTGCTGAATCCCGATTGGTTCATAGGGGTGAGCAGGTATAGCAATAACAAGGAGCTTGCGATGGCCTGGGTGAAGTTTTTTGTAACAGAAACCTCTTATACCACGAACTCGGGATTTCTGCCGGCTGACGACACGGAGGAGCCCTCGATGCCGCAATACAGCGAGTTTCTCTCCTATCATCCCAAGCTGATCGAGGCTACTGTGCAGTCAGACGCCTTCATCGACATGTCGAACCGGGCGAAGCTGTCCTTCTGGTCAGGAGATTATATTCAGGAGCTGCTCGCTGCACCGGATTTACAAAAGGCTTTTGACGTATTAAATGAGAAGTGGAAAGAAGCACGGGCAGGCCAATAAGCTTCTCCCGGACCACAGGCGGCTGCTGTGCAATCAAGATAATCTGGAGGTATTTCCTATGGCAAAAAAAGTGACCATGCAAAAGATCGCCGACCACCTCGGTGTATCCAAGTTCGTAGTCTCCAAATCGCTTTCCGGAAAAGGAGGCGTCAATGAAACCACCCGGGAGCGGGTCATTCAAGCTGCGTCACAGCTGGGGTATTTTACTCAGAAGAATGCATATGTGCAAAATGTGAAACGCCCGTCTCCGGTGTCCGGCAATGACCGGGGCAAGCAATCTGTGCTCGTTCTGATGCCGAATATCCGGGCGCAGACCCAGGATTCCCTCTATTGGGGGAAAATTATCGATGGCATCGCGCTGGCTCTTGATCAGGAAGGCCTGGGCATGGTCATTGTCTCGGAGCACCGCGCCGATAACTTCATCCATATTCTCAATCCGAGCGGTCTGCTTGGTCTAGTGGGGGTGGGGCAGATTTCCACTTCACTCCTGCTAGAGGTGCACCGCATCGGCCTGCCGATGGTGCTGATTGACCATGAGGACCCGCTCATTCCCAGCGATACCGTGTTCGCCAACAACATTGATTCCATGACCCGGCTCAGCAACCATCTGATGGGTATCGGACATACGCTGTTTCATTTTATCGGCAATATCCGTTATTCCCGGAGTTTCCGTGATCGCTGGATCGGCTTCCGAAGTGCCCTAGAGGAGAATGATATGAAAACGCCAGCCGGTGACGACGAGATGCTGCTGCTGGGGGGCATGGATGACGGCTCGTTCCGTGATGAATTCAAGCTCTGGATAACCAAACGCAAAAAAGCCAAAAACCTGCCGACCGCACTTATCTGTGCCAACGACTCCACGGCCCTGTCCGTGTGTGAAGTCCTTAGAGAAGAAGGGGTATCCATCCCCGCTGATATTTCCGTTACGGGTTTTGATAATATTGAGGATGCCATGCGCGGCGTTCCGCCGCTCACAACCGTACATGTGCCCAAGGAAGCTATGGGCCGGGCCGCGGTGGAGAAGCTGCTGAGCCGTATCCACAACCCGTCTGCGCCGCTGGAAAAAATTCTGATCTCCGCTGATATTGTCCACCGGGATTCGGTGGCAGGACCGCGGGAGTAGCAAGCATTCAGCTATCTTTTATGAACAGGGAGGTTGATGAATTGACAGCAGCGCTTATAGACCCGACAACACTCAAAGACTGGATTATGCCGCATTCGTTCCAGTGGTATGCCGGGCTGGGAAGTCTCACCGGGAAATACGCCTATCCCTGGAATTCAACGATCACGGGGCCGGATGCAGAGCAGATATTTGCGCAGGAGGTCGCCGGAATGGTTCCGGGGAAAAAAGTGCTCGACGTTGGCTGCGGCCATGGCGATTTTACGATTGGGTGGAGTCCTGTTGTCCAGCACATAGTCGGCCTTGATGTTACAGCCGATTTTATACATACCGCGAACAGCACTGCCCCTGCCAATGTGTCCTTTGTTACGGCTAATACCAAGATCAGGCTCCCTTTTGAGCAGAATGAGTTCGATTGTGCGTATAACCGTAAAGGGCCCACATCCGCATACCCTGAGCTAACCAGAATTATTCGAAAAGGAGGACAGCTGATTGCTCTCCACCCCGGTGACCGGTTGTCTCCTGAATTGTCAATCCTGTTCCCTGGGTTGTATGGTCCACGGCAGGAAGGGACTCCAGTATTGGACAAGATTAAGCAGCGGCTTGATGCGAGCGGATTTGCTGAAGCTGAAATAGAGACGGTGCTCAGTACACAGTACCTGCATGGGCCTATAGACATTGTACGACTTCGCTGCTTTGGGCAAACGTCTGCCGTACATGAAATGGTTATGGAGAGCAGTCTGCCAGAGATCAGCCGGATCTTCGCTCAGCATCAGACTGCCCATGGCCTGCCGACCACGGTAGAATATTACATCGTGCGGGCTACAGTTTAGAGTAGTCGGTGGCCGGAAACGCTGCTGAAACAGGATGGAAAATGGAGGGGGATATGATGAAACCGAAGTTAGTTCTGGTTGAGGGGCTACCAGGTTCCGGCAAAACAACAACGGCTCAAGTGGTTCATGAAATCCTTACGGAAATGAATCTTAAATCCCAACTGTTTTTAGAAGGGGATCTGGAGCATCCGGCTGATTATGATGGAGTCGCCTGTTTTAAGAAAAGTGAATTCGATGAATTATTGAGTACCTATGAAAAGTGTAGAGATTTGTTGAGTAATCATGTGATTATACATGGTGATAATTACTTCCTGGAATATCGGAAGATGAAAAATAAATTCGGGTCAACTTTCCCGGATGAATTACTGGATACAGTCGCTAAAAATGATGTGTATGAATTGCCGCTGGATCAGCACAGGAAACTGATAGCAGAGCGATGGGAGAAGTTTGCGGCAAATGTGATGAATGGCTCAGATACCTATATTTTTGATTGTTGTTTTATACAAAACCCTGTAACCATGGGGATGATTAAATATGGCGCAAAGAGGCAAGACGTTATTAGTTATGTTACAGAACTGGCTACGATTGTTGAGCGTCTGAATCCACTGTTGATTTACGTGAAGCAGAACGATCCTGATTATTCATTCAGAAAGGCTGTTGAAGAAAGGCCGAAAGAATGGTCTGAGGGATTTATTGAATATTATACAAGCCAAGGGTATGGGAAAAAACAGGGTTGCACAGGGTTAGAAGGAACTTTACAGGTTCTGAAGGCAAGAAGTGGATTGGAAGAAGAAATACTGAACAGCATCAAAATGGCCACGGAAATAGTGGATAACTCTTCTTATGATAAAAACGAATATAAGCAAATTTTAGTGGGGATTGTATCAGAATATTTCACTAACTTATAACAAAGACGGCCCAGTGGAATTCCACTGGGCCGCCTTTTACCTCTGCTTACTCTCTTATAAAAGAACTTCAGAAAATAACATTAAGGGTGAAGTAACGGAGGGGAAGTTTGGAACTGAAGGAGCGATAGCGGCCGGAAGTCCAAACATTCCCCGCAGTTACGTCGACACCCGACATGCTAGGCTTTCAGGTTCATTTTAACATTCCGGTCAATCATCGCAATCCGCTGCTGCACGCACGCATAGGAGCGAAGCGGGTCTTCAGGTGTATTCAGCACATAATCCAGCATCTGGTCAACCGTTGTGGTAGCCACGTGGATGCGGGTGTCGGAGGACGCATAATAGATGTAGATGTCTCCGTTATCCCGTGCGATCACACCGTTGCAGAATACAACGTTGGATACATCGCCAACACGTTCTTCGCCATCGGGAGCGATGAAATGTCCGCCTGGTGCATGCGTGACTTTATTAGGCTCTTCCAGATCGGACAGGAAGGCATACAGCACATAGCGCAGCCCTGCGGCGGTGTTGCGGACACCGTGAGCGATGTGCAGCCAGCCGCGTGGTGTTTTGATTGGCGCCGGGCCTTGGCCGTTCTTCACTTCTTTGATCGTATGGTAGTAACGCTGGTCCATGATGGACTCGCTCGTAATTACAGCGTTCTCGATGGTATCCGACAAACCCCAGCCAATGCCGCCGCCGGAACCGGCGTCGATGAATCCATCCTGCGGACGGGTGTAGAAGGCATACTTGCCGTCAACAAACTCAGGGTGCAGCACCACATTGCGCTGCTGTGCAGAGCCGGTCTTCAGGTCAGCAAGGCGTTCCCAGGTCTTCAGATCCTTGGTACGGGTAATACCGCATTGGGCAACTGCGCTGGACAGATCGCCGTGAGGGGCATCAGGGTCTTTGCGTTCGGTGCAGAACAGGCCATAAATCCATCCGTCCGCATGCTTCACGAGGCGCATGTCATAGACGTTGATATCCGGGTCTTCCGTTTCAGGCAGCACTACCGGGTGATCCCAGAAGCGGAAGCCGTCCACGCCACTGTCGCTTTCGGCTACAGCGAAGAAGGATTTGCGGTCATTGCCTTCTACACGGGCAACAATATAAAATTTGCCGCTGAGCTCAATGGCTCCGGGATTGAAAATACCGTTAACCCCGATTCTTTCTGCGAAATAGGGGTTGGTCTCCGGATTGAAGTCGTAGCGCCAGATCAGCGGTGCGTGTTCGGCAGTGAGCAGCGGGTACTGGTAGCGGTCATAGATGCCGTTGCCGTAAGGAACCTTCTCATTTTTGCGGCCAATCAGTGCCTCGTAGCGCTCCGTAAGCTTCTGTTTGCGTTCTTGAAAGTTTGCAGTCATTTTATTTTGTCTCCTTTATGGTGGATGTTGAGGTAAGGCGTCCGATCATTTCGAAGCAGGCTCTGCTGTTATGATATGGACATTTCCAGGCGCTGACCTTGGGTGCATGGGCTAGCGGCTGCAGGGCTTCGTCAATCCCCCAATACCATTCGCCATACTTGTGGTCGACGATATATTTGTCAGTGAACGCCCAGGCATTCTCGGCAGCTTCCAGGAAGCGTTGATCATCCGTCAACTGGTACGCATTGTAAAAGCCCACAATGGCTTCAGCCTGCGGCCACCAGTCTCTTGACTCTTCAGACGTGTCAATGAATCCGTTCTTGTCCGCTTCATTCCAGATTCCGCCATCCTCAGCAATGCCTTCGGCAAGCACGGCGTCGGCCATGGAAATAGCCACCTTGCGCACACGCTCAAGCAGATCTTCATCTCCAAGCACTTCTGCGGCTTCAACCAGCAGCCAGCTCCCTTCGATGTCGTGGCCAAAAGATATGCTCTCGGATTTGACATGCCACTCTTCGTCCAGGAACAGGTGGAAATGTTTGCCGTCGGCATCAATGATATGCTCCAGCATCGTTTCAATCAGTTCGGCCAGCTTGCTCTTCAGTTCTTTCGATTTCCATACCCGGTACAGGCCGGTATAGCCTTCCAGCACATGCAGATGGGTATTCATGGATTTCTTCTCGTTCATATCCTTCGAGCTGAGACTCAGATTATCTGTCATTTGCCATTCACGGGACAATGCTTCAATATAACCTTTATAAATGGGATCATAGCCGTATTTCTCTACCATATGGAACAGGTCAATCGCTTGCTGCAGCGCATCAGCACGTCCCGTAGCATGGTGGAATTCAGCAAGCGCATATATGGCAAAAGAATGGCCGTAGATTTGTTTCTTCGGCTGGGAAGGGACTCCATGCGCATCCACCATCCAGAACAAACCGCCATGCTCTTCATCTATGAAATGCTGGTTAAGATAGTCGTAGGCACGTTCAGCCATCTTTAAGTATTCAGCTGTGCCATACAGGCGGTAAGCGCTCGCAAATGTCCATAGAATCCGCGCATTGAGCACAAGGCTTTTCTCGGCACCGGCAATGACATTCATCTGGTTGTCGATCTCGCCCACAAAGCCGCCATGTGCTTCATCCAGTGTGTGTTCCATCCAGAAGCGCAAAATATTACCCTTCAGCTCCTCCTCCAGCTCGTTCAGCCATACCTGAGGTGAATTCTTCATTTTGTTGTAGTTCCTCCTTTAAGTTTTGTAAGCATCTGCTTACAGTATTACTTCGTACAACACCCGCTTTTGAAGCAAAAACTTAAGTGGTAGTCTTGGAACTGTAATACTCCTTAATAACACCTGCCGCCGATTTCCCGTACATGCAGTAGTCATCGTTCACTGCCGCCGTCTCCAGTGGATAAAGGCGCGCCGGCCAATCCCAGAGCATAAAGCCCTGGACCCATTCCCGGCCCTCACAGCTGCGGAACATGGCCTCATAAAAGCGCTTTTGTTCCTCCTCGCTCGGTTCACCCTTCAGTGACCAGTCGTTTGGAATGGCGGCACTGCCGATGCGGCTTGGGCAGCCCGCTTCCATGAAGAAGAAGGGCTTGCCAATGCGTTTCACCACTGCCTCAATCCGGTCAAGCTGCGCTTCCCAATCCGACTCGGGGTAATAGCCGCTCGAAGAAATTACATCCAGGGCATCCCACCAGGTCACATTGTCCTCTTGATACTTGTCGCAATTATAAGTAAGGATTCCGCTGTATACGGTGCGCACTTCTGCAATCAAGGCCCGCCACTCTGCAGCCCGTCTGTCGGACATGACCAGCTCGCAGCCGATGCAGAACATCTCGCAACCGCTTTCTTCTGCGATCGCGGCAAAATGCAAAATAAAGGCAGTGTAAGAACTGAACCAGTCCGACCATTTGGGCTCGCAGGGAACATCCTTATCAAAGAAATTGATGTGAGCGCGCCAAGTGCCGTCTGCACAATTTACAATCGGTTTCAGGCATACCTTCAGACCAAGCGAGTGCGCCTTGCGGATTGCCCAAAAGACCTCATCGTCGGTAACTGTGGGTTTATCCCCATAGGGAATTTCCGTGGATTGCGGAGTAGCCTGAACCGCACTTAGAGCGATAGCCGTCCAGTTCGCTCCAGTGACCGACTTCATAAGCTCCATTGAAGCTTCAGCCTCTTCATTTGCCCAGGTCCCGCGTGTGCCCATGAAACCCCAGGTAACGCCTCCGACATATTCATTCTGCAGTGACATCTCAGTAACCTCGCTTTGTCGGAATAGTAGGATAAAGGGATCGAAACATTTAGGTATTTTGTTATCTTGTTATTATTATTTTGTTATTTAACAATAACAACAATATAATTTAGTTATAACCCTTTTCGGGAGTGATTTCAAGGATAAAATGGGCAAAGTAAATTCAAGACTAGAAAAGTACATTAGAGCACATATGCTAATAAGAAAATGAAGCTTATAATTGATAATGATAGCGCAAACATTTGTGGCAGTAACTAGACTGGAGGCGATTTGTGGTGATCAGGGTCATGATTGCGGACGATGAGGAAGTGATTCGCCGTGGGCTTGAGAAAATCACTTCCAGAATGGATTTGGAAGTTGAGGTTATCGGTTCCTACGGCAACGGGCTGGAGGCCTGGAATCATCTGCGGGAGCTCAGCCAGAATGATATAGACCTTCTTATTACAGACATTAAGATGCCAAGAATGGATGGCTTCAAGCTGATTGAAGAGGTCAGAGGGCATCTGAAGCATCTCCCCATAGCGGTATTGAGCGGGTTCAGTGAATTCGAATATGCCCGCCGGGCCATGCGGCACGGAGTGCTCGATTATTTGCTTAAACCCATTGAGAAGGCCCAGCTTTACGATTTGCTGAAAAGTGTGGAAGAGAATAAAAAGCTTCAACTTGTAGAGGCAGAGCCGGAAGGTACAGCGCAACTGGCCCCCGAGGGTGGGGAACATTATGTGGTTGAACAGACCAAAAGTATCCTGGAGAAGGAATACGGCCATAACTTTGAACTCGAACGGTTGGCGGAGACGGTGGGAATGAACGCGAGCTACATCAGCCGGTTGTTCAAATACAAGACAGGTCAGACGATTACAGACTATCTGATAGGCATTCGCATCGCCAAGGCCAAGGAACTGCTGATCGGTCAGCCGGATTTGAAGAATTACGAAATTGCTGAACGGGTCGGCTACAGTGATCCGGTATATTTTAATAAGCTGTTCAAAAAAATGTGCGGCATGACGCCGAAGGATTATAAGAGCCGTTGCAGATAGATGGAGGAGCGGCCGAGATAATCATGGTCGAGAAAAATCTTATAATACAAATTTAGCCCCGCTTTGCTGCGGGGCTATTCTGCGTGTACTGTATGAAGGCGGATTCCCTGCAATGGGGAGATTTCCTTTTTCTTCATATAATAGTAGATAACAAATTGGATATATAAAAAACAAAAATAACAAATTGAAGACCAGAAAAAACAATTGAAACCATCGTTTTGGGTTTGGAAACGATTTATAATGTGTTTGTAAGCGATAACATCATCACTTTTCAAACGAAATAGAGAATCAACTGATTTTTCTGGAGTAAAATCGTTAATTTGTGGTGATTATTGTTAGTGTTTTGTTATTATTTGGTTCAAGGTTCAAAATGAAGAGAGGGGTCAAAAAAACAATGAAGAATACCAAAGCAGTTACTAGTCTGGCAGCACTAACACTGATGGCGGGTTTGTTCGCAGGTTGTTCATCGAACAACAATAACACAGACAATGCTGCAGCAACCAATGCAGGCAATACTGGAACAAACACCGAGGCAACAGCAGCGCCTGAAGGTGACGCAGCCAAGGATATCAAAGGGGATATCACGGTCATCACACAAAGAACGGATATTGTTGATACCGTATTCAAAGACTATGCAGCCAAATTCAATGAGAAATATCCGAATGTCAAAGTAAACTTTGAAGCGCTGTCCAGCTACGAAGATCAGATTAAAATCCGCATGAGCACAAATGATTACGGCGATGTTCTGCTGCTGCCTACAAGTGTAGCCATCAAAGACCTGCCGGACTTCTTTGAGCCGCTGGGTAAAATGTCCGATCTGGAGAAGCAATATACCGGGCTGGAAGAACGCAGTGTAGATGGTATCTCTTACGGGATTCCGATCACAGTTAACTTCTCCGGTGTCATCTACAACAAACAAGTATTCAAGGATGCCGGAATTACTGAGGTTCCAAGAACGTTTGACCAGTTCTCTGCTGCGCTGAAGAGCATCAAGGACAAAACGGACGCAGTTCCTCTCTATACGAACTACGCTGCCGGTTGGACACTGACACAGTGGGAAGCGGATCTGGCTACCGTAGCCGGAAATCGTGATTATGTAAATATCGGACAAGTAGCATCGGACGATAACTTCGTTCAAGGCCAGCCGCACTACGACTTGTACAAAGTATTGTATGACGCTGCCAAGAATGGCCTGATTGAAGAAGACCCTACGACTACAGACTGGGAATCTTCCAAGGCTGACCTGGCTAATGGCAAAATCGGTACCATGATGCTGGGATCTTGGGCAATCGGTCAAATCAAAGGCCTGGCAACCAACCCTGACGATGTAGGCTTTATGCCTTTCCCAACTAACGCCGACAAAGTTTTGGTTCCACTGTCTGACGACTATAACCTGGGTGTAAGCATCCACAGCAAAAACAAAGAAGCTGCAAGAGCCTGGGTGGACTGGTTCATCAACGAATCCGGCTATCCTACCACTGAAGGCGGCGGCATGAGCCCGGTTAAAGGCGCTGAGCTTCCGGAAATCCTGAAACAATTTAATGGTACGGATGTAACGTTTGATACGATTGCCCCTGCAAAAGCCGGTGAAGAAGGCTGGGTTGATGCCATCGACAAAGAAGCTGAAATTGGCCTCTGGCAGCCTGACTTCAAGAAAGTGATCATCGAAGCAGCGATCGGCAACAGAAAAGATTCCTATGACGACATTATGAAAGATCTGAATGATAAATGGAAAGCTGCAAGAGCCAAAGTAACGGCAGCTAAGTAAATTTTGATCATACGCAGGAGTGAAGACAGATTGAAGAGAACGGGGAGATGCCGGAAGCGGCGTTTTCCCCTTCACTTTTGTGGTGTGGAGAAGGATTTGGAGTGATAAGCAGTCTTCTTAGGAGGTGTGGAGAGATTGTCCAACTTAAGTTATAAAAATCAGCGGATATTGATCATTGTTTTATTCTCATTAGTTCCGGTAGTTCTGTTGCTGACGTTCTCATATTTGCCTGTATTTAAAATGTTCCAGTACAGTTTCACAAGCTGGAATGGTCTTAGCAAAAACATGGAGTATATCGGCTTTGACAACTACAAGACGATTTTCACCAAACCAGAGTATTTCGCCGTGTTCAAGGTGAGTTTGTATTATTTCTTCGCCACCTTCGTCCAAATGGGGCTGGCGCTGTATTTTGCCACGATCTTAAGTTTTAATGTCCGCATGAAGAACTGGTTCAAAGGAATCCTGTTCTTTCCGACACTCTTGAACGGTGTGGCCATCGGATTTATTTTCCTGTTTTTCTTCAAGCCGGAAGGCACCCTGAACACCATCCTTGATCTCGTTGGACTTGGAGCCTGGCAGCAGAAATGGCTGCTCAATCCCCACCTGATCAATATCTCCCTCGCCTTTGCATCGGTATGGAGATATATGGGGATGAACTTTATCATCTTCCTTGGAGCGATTTCCTCCATCGGCAGTGATATTTACGAAGCTTCCGAAATTGACGGAGCCAACCGCTGGCACCAGTTCCGACACATTATTATTCCGAGCATCAAACGCATTCTGCAGCTCAATCTGATCCTCGCGGTAAGCGGAGCGATCGGTGTATTCGAAATTCCGTATGTCATGACCGGCGGTTCCAACGGCAGCGGCACCTTTGTCATCCAGACCGTCGATGTGGCCTTCAAATACAGCAAGCTGGGTCTTGCTTCGGCAATGGCCGTAGTGCTACTGGGTATTGTTGTTCTCGTCACCATTCTGCAGCGTGTTCTGATTAAGGAGGAGAAGTAAGAACTATGCATACTTTAAAATACAACGTAGCCTCTTTCTTCAAATACCTCAGTTTGATTTTGGGAGCGCTGATGGCCCTTATTCCGATTGCTGTCGTCTTTTTCGCTTCATTAAAAACGAATGAAGAGTATGCGACAACGGGTCCGCTTACCCTGCCGGAGAACTGGCTGAATTTCGCCAACTATACCAAAGCTTTTGTGGACGGGAATATGCTCCTGGGCTTCTTGAATACTCTTATTATTGTAGTCATTTCTATTGCCGGTGCTACACTTACCGGATCGATGATGGCATACATTCTGGCACGTTTCCGGTTCAAAGGCAGCAAGCTGCTGATGGGCGCTTTTCTGCTCGCGACGCTGATTCCCGGAGTTACGACACAGGTAGCCACCTTCCAGATCATCAACTCGCTGGAATTGTTCAACACCCGCTGGGCACCGATTCTGATGTACCTAGGTACGGATATTATCGCCGTCTATATATTCATGCAGTTCCTGGACTCTATATCCGAATCGCTTGATGAATCAGCAATGCTGGATGGAGCTTCATACTGGACAATTTACTGGAGAATTATCCTTCCGCTTCTGAGTCCGGCCATTGTAACGGTGATTATTGTGAAGGGCGTAAACATCTACAACGACTTCTATACCCCTTTCCTGTATATGCCAAAAAGCAGCCTGCAGGTGGTCTCCACCGCGCTGTTCAAATTTAAAGGTCCGTATGGTTCACAGTGGGAGGTTATCTGCGCCGCTATTATGATCGCCATTATCCCTACACTGATAGCCTTCATTGCTTTGCAGAAGTACATTTACAACGGTTTTGCCCAAGGGTCGGTAAAATAAAATCGGTTCTTCATTTAAATTATTCGCAGCACCGCTGCGCTCACGGAGGGAATTGTACTTATGAAAGAAGTTAAGTTGATCGCCAGTCAGAATATCCCGAATATACCTTGGCAGGACAGACCTGCAGGCAATGATAGTCCGGTATGGAGACACAGTGATAATCCGGTGATCAAACGCAACCCGGCAAAAGGCGTGGCACGTATTTTCAACAGTGCGGTTATTGCTTATGATGGCAGCTTTCTGGGGGTATTCCGTGTAGAGGACAACACTACCCGTCCTCATCTGCGCATGGGCCACAGTGCAGACGGCTTAGACTGGAAAATCGACGATGCACCGATTCAGTTTATAGATGAAGCAGGCAATCCGTACATGCCTCGTTATGCTTACGACCCGCGTCTGGTCAAAGTCGAAGATACCTATTACATCATCTGGTGTACGGATTTCTACGGCGCCGCGATCGGTGTTGCCAAAACCCAGGATTTCAAAACCTTCGTCAGCCTGGAAAATCCGTTCCTGCCGTTCAATCGTAATGGCGTACTGTTCCCAAGAAAAATAAACGGCAACTTCGTGATGCTGTCCCGTCCGAGCGACAGCGGCCATACGCCTTTTGGCGATGTGTTCCTGAGCGAAAGCCCTGATTTTGTATACTGGGGTAAACATCGACATGTCATGACCAAAGGCGGTCAAGGCTGGTGGCAGAGTACCAAAATCGGCGGCGGCCCTGCCCCTATCGAGACCACCGAAGGCTGGCTGATGTTCTATCACGGCGTTACTGGAACCTGCAACGGCCTCGTATACAGTATGGGTGCAGTCATCCTGGACAAGGATGAGCCATCCAAGGTCAAATACCGCTCCAAGAACTTCGTGCTTACACCAGAGGAGTGGTACGAAGAAAGAGGCTTCGTGAACAACGTGCTCTTCCCTTGCGCCACCCTGAATGATGCTGAAACTGGCCGCATCGCCATCTATTATGGCGCAGCAGACACCTATGTAGGCGTTGCTTACACCACTGTTGAAGAAATCGTCAACTACGTGATCGAAACCCATGAGGAAGTCGGCGACGACGCCGGATTGGGCAAGATCTAAACTGGAAGTTGCAGTTTGAGCAGATGTAAATGTCTGCGAAGCGGCATTAAGGAATCTATGAGGTAGTTGAATCTGTGAGCTTTATGCCCTTACCTTTGCAGCGAGTGGCGGCCATCTCTGTGGCCGTCACGTTGCTGCATCAACCCAAAACCCATGCTTAATGGGTTTTTCATTTTGTTTTTGATCTTAAAGGTTTTGATCTTAAGGTTTTGATCTTAAGGTTTTGATCTTAAGGTTTTGATCTTAAGGTTTTGATCTTAAGGTTTTGGTCTTAACGGTTAAATCCGACTTATTGGATTTAACTTGTTCTTGCAAACCCTGTTGGTGGATGGGGAGTGGGGAGTAACGGAGGGGAATGTTGAGTGGAGAAGCGGAGCGTTCGCCTTTGTTCCCGGATTTCTACCGCCTGGCGGTACAAATCAGGAAATCCGGGAACAACAGCGATCGGAACCAACATTCCCCGCAGTTACGCCGTACACTCCCCATGCCTGCAACCAACGCATTTTGCCAACACAATTCAATCCAACCCTAAGGAGGATTTCTTATGTCCGAAAGATCCCTGCCCCAACTAAAAGCCTACGAAGGCTCCAGCCCGAAGCCTGCCGATTTCGATGCATTCTGGGAACGCGCCCTGGCTGATCTCGAGGCACAGACGCTGGATTACGAACTGGTACCTGCGGAGTTTACCAGCGAGCTGGCGGAATGCTTCCATCTGTATTTTACCGGAGTAGGCGGTGCCAAAGTGCATTGCAAATACGTGAGACCGAAGAAATCGGAACAGGTGAAAGGACCAGGCGTGGTCATGTTCCACGGCTACTCTTGCGATAGTGGCGATTGGATGGAGAAGGTTACCTACGCCGCACACGGCATTAGTGTACTTGCTATGGATTGCCGCGGACAAGGCGGCTTGTCCGAGGACAACCTTACGGTCCAAGGCACAACCATCCGCGGTCATATCATCCGTGGAATCGATGATCCGAGTCCGGACAAGCTCTATTACCGGAACGTGTTCCTGGATACCGCCCAGACGGCACGGATTCTAATGAATATGCCCGAAGTAGACCCCGCACGGGTCGGCGCATTCGGCCTGTCCCAAGGCGGAGGACTTACCGTAGCCTGTGCTGCCCTTGAACCACGGATTAAGCTGGCCGTTCCGGTCTATCCGTTCCTTTCCGATTATAAACGGGCATGGGAGCTGGATATTACGACTTCCGCCTATGAAGAGATTAACTACTATTTCCGCTTTTTTGATCCGCATCATGAACGGGAGGAAGAGGTTTTCAACCGGCTCGGGTACATCGACATTCAGAATCTGGCAAGCCGAATTCAGGCCAAAGTGCTATGGGTAACCGGACTTGTAGATACGATCTGTCCACCTTCGACACAATTCGCAGCATACAATAAAATCACAGCAACAAAAGACCTGATGGTATATCATGAATACGGTCATGAGTATCTTCCATATCTTGCCGATCGGACGCTACAGACCTTCATGACCTTGTAACGGGAATCCGTGCAAGAATATCGTAGATCTGGCGGTGATTTTTTGAGTAAACCAGCAGCAGGCAGCAAAGGATTTCTTACTCGGCTGCACCCCTCCAAGTCGCTAGGGGTGCGGCTCTTTCTCGTGTTTTTCATTGCGACGATGGGGATTGTATTATCCCTTGGATACACCTCATACTCTGTAGCCAAACGAACCATAGAGAGCAACGCCTTGACATCCAATCAGCAGACCGTCGAGCAAACGGCAGAGAAGCTGGACGTTATCCTGATGCGATTTGAAGACAGTCTGGGTCAGCTTTTTTACAGCAGGGATATTCAGGATGCAGTCAGCCAGGGAAGTGCGAGCATGGACAGCAGTGCTGAGCACGAGAATCCGACGGAACGAATCAATAGCGAATTGAAACGCTGGATGTCTTCGGTCAATGGAGTCCAGGCAGTCTACCTGATCCCGCTAAATGAGGACCTTCCTGTATCTGCGACCGGAACTAAGGATAATACATTTATGGATGGGATCAGGAAGGCTTCCTGGTTCAAGCAGCTGAAAGAGAAGCCTCAGAGCTTGTTTGTTACGGAAGGGTTGAAGCAGGGGGATACTTCGGGTGTATTTCATTTAGCCAAGTCCATCGCAGCGGATTCGGAAGGAATGGGCTATATTGCTGTTGCCGATATCAGTACGGGAGAATTGGATAAGCATATGAAAAAGGTTAACCTTGGGACGGATTCCTACATCCAACTGCTGACAACCAAAGACGAGCTGATCGCCTCTTCCCAGGAGCAGGCGGATTCCTATCTGCGCTTGGGAGGAACCTTGTTCAAGGGGCTGACCGAGGCCTCAGGGTCTTTGCCGACCGAAGACGAAAAAGGCAAATCCATTCTGGCAGTCTACGGCACACTGCAGAGCTCAGGCTGGAGAGTGCTTGGTGTTGTGCCTTCAGAGAATCTGGTTAAGGATGCAGGCCGTATTCTGTCTACGACCTACATCGCAGTTGCGGCCGCTGCGTTCATTGCAATTCTGATCGGATTGTGGATGGTCAGAATGGTATCCCGTCCGCTATCCCGGCTTAGGGACCTGATGTTCAAGGGTGCGGAAGGTGATCTGCGGGTCCGGACGGCAGTGTCTTCCCGCGATGAAATCGGCCAGCTGTCGGGCTCTTTTAATTTGATGATGGAGCGGATCACTGAGCTGGTAGTGCATACCAACGAGACGGCGCGTGAGGTGCTGGAAACGGCGGATGCGCTGGGCAGCGCTTCGCGGAAGACGGCTGCGTCGGCCAGGGATATTGCGGCGGCGACGGAACAGATTGCCGGTGGAGCCGGAAGCCTTGCGCTGGAAGCAGACCGCGGCAATGAGATGACAGCACAGATCTCCGGGCGGATGGATATGGTGATATCTGCGGCCCACGAGATGGAGAGCACCGCACATGATGTGGGACAATCCAGTCAGGAAGGTGTTGGGAAGCTTCAGGAACTACTTACCAAAACGCAGACAACAGGCGATATGACCAACAAGCTCGTCATGAAGGTCAATGAACTGAAGGATACCGCTTCTTCGGTCATTAGAGTTCTGGATGTGATGCAGAGCATCACGCAGCAGACCAATATTTTGTCGCTGAATGCGTCGATAGAAGCGGCTCGTGCAGGTGAAGCAGGTAAAGGATTCACGGTGGTGGCCGATGAAATCCGCCAGCTGTCGGAACAGTCCAAGCGCTCCATTGCCATGGTGGCTGAAATTACCGACAAAATTATGTCGGATATGAATGGGACAGTAGCTGCTCTGTCTGAGGTAGCTCCACTCTTTGAGGAGCAGACCGTTTCAGTCCGGAACACGAGTGACATCTTTGTAACGGTTCAGGGCCAGATGAATCATTTCATTTCCCGGCTGGAATCTGTGGGAGCATCCATTGATGGGCTGAATCAATCCCAGCATGTGCTGTCGGAAACGATTAGCAATGTCAGCTCCTTTGCAGAGCAATCCTCGGCAGCCTCACAGGAGGTGGCTTCCCTCAGCGGAGAGCAGCAAAGTGTCAGCGATTATCTCGTCGACCTCTCCGGCAAGCTGGAGCTCGCTTCAAGTATGCTGAAAGAAAGACTCTCGAAGTTTAATGTATAGGCAAGGTGCAAAGGCTGTGGGCCGATGTATTTATATGAACACTTCAAGCAAAGACGCCTCTTTCCAATCGGGAAGAGGCGTCTTTTGGCGTGCAGGAAGCTGAAGAGAAACGTCCATACGTGGAGAGGTATGGGATGTAGCGTTTTGAACGCTTCAGGTAATATATCCGCCATGTGGGCATAATAGATGCCATGGAGCTTTTAGTGAGTTAACAAACATCAGGAGGAATGGCTTTGCACAAGCTTGCTCATAAACGTATCATTTGGGGTTCGCTCATCTTGTGTGCTCTGGTGGGGGTGTTGATTCTAAGGCTTGCTTGGGTCCAGCTGTTGCTTAAGGACCGTAAGGTACCGGGGGCGGAATACTCTATGGCACAAATGGCTGCCATTCAGAGTGAGCGGGAGATGGTGCTGGACAGTGGTCGTGGCCGTCTGTATGACCGCAATGGCCAGCCGCTGGCGGGTGAAACCGTGTGGACTGCGGCCTTTTTTCCGCAGGAGGAGACTAAAGCTGCGGCGGACAGTACCGCGGGCAAGGAACAGCTGCAGCGTCTTGCCACTGTGCTGGGTGTGACCTATGAGCAGCTTCAAACAAGGCGCAGGGGGCTAAAAGAACCGCTGCTTTGGCCGTCCGGCAGTGGCAAGAATCCTCTGGAGCTGACCCTGGGACAGGCTGAAGAGGTGGAATCACTTGCCATCGACGGTGTGCGGGCGCTTCCTTTTGCCCGCAGGTATGAAGAGCAAGTTACAGGGCGCCAGTGGCTTGGGTACATGTCAGAAGCTTCGGCAGCCCAGATGAAGAAATCAACAACGGGTTTAAGAATTCCAATGACGGGAACCGACGGGCTGGAGAAGACGCTGGAACCCCTGCTGCAGGGGGTGGGCCATACTGAAGTGTATGCGCAGGTAGATGCGCGGGGCAACCGTCTTCCGGGTAGTCCCCTTAAGGTAAGGGCACCGGGAAATCCGTATTATCCATTGTCCTTATACACAACGATAGATAAGCATCTTCAGGAAGGGATTGAGAAGCTGGTTGTGAAATCCGGAATTAAGAAAGGCGCAGTTGTTGTTCTGGATACGAAAAACGGGGATATTGAGGCCATGGTTTCATTCCCATTCTATAATCCGGGGCACATCTCGCCTGAGGGCGGTGAGTGGAACAACCGGGCGCTGCAGGCGGCGGTTCCTGGCTCGATCTTCAAAATTGTTACCGCCGCTGCGGCACTGGAAGCCGGACTAACCTCTCCCGAAGACAAGTTCTTTTGCTCTGGACATTACGGGAAATATGGATTGTCCTGCCGGAAAGGCAAAGGACACGGCTCCCTTACCCTGGCGCAAGGGTTCGCCGTGTCCTGCAATACCGTATTTGCTTCACTGGCTGAGCGCCTGAACGGGGCGCAGCTGGAGTCCGCAGCCCTTGCTCTGGGACTAGGCAGGGATATCAGCTGGCAAGCGGAGAATACGCTTGGACTGCCGCTGCTCCGACCGTTGTCGGGAGAGCAGCCGGGTAGCATCTTCACCACCCTGCTGCCGGATGACGGCGGGGCCAGAGTGCAGACAGCGATCGGCCAGCGCGATGTCCGGGTTACACCGCTGCAGGCAGCTAACCTGTTAGTCACGCTGCTGCATGGTGGCGAAGTGCGGGCACCGCGCATTCTGGAGCGGGTGGCGTTTGCCAACGGTCAAACGCTTCAGGAGCTGCCGTCGCATCTGTCTCCGGTTCCGCAAGGCAGTATCTCGCCATCGACAGCCCGGGTGCTCCTGTCCCTAATGCGCAAGGTTGTAACGGATGGAACGGGCAAAAGCCTGCTGGGCACGAAGTGGCCCGTAGCAGGCAAGTCAGGGACAGCCCAGACATTAGTGAAGGGGGTGTCCCGCAATAACCAATGGTTCATCGGTTATGGGCCGGTTGGCCATCCCAGATATGCTGTATCCGCTCTGGTAGAGGATGTGGCTCCTGGGAGTCCGCATGCCGCCACCCGGCTGTTCGGTCAGGTGTTTGAGCTTCTGTCGGAATCTGCGGGAGCCTGAGCTCCGTCCCCTTCCCCTGAAACCGCTGCTCCTCCCGGTGTCGATGGCTCACCGGATGCAGCAAATGGCGAGACGATGAACTCTTCCTGCGGCAGGAAGATCCAGCGCTGGAGATAACCCTGCTGTAACAGCTCCTTGAGCAGAATGAGCAGGATCGGCGAGAGGATCAAACCTGCGAATCCGAAGAGAGAGCTGGACAAAATCACGAACGATAGCATCAGGAACGCCGAAGATACACCGATGGAGTTACCTGTGATCTTGGGCTCCAGCAGCTGCCGCACAATCAGCACTACTACAAGCAGCACAAGCAGCCCAATGGCAAGCGAAGTATTTCCGACAATGAACAGATATACAATCCAGGGAATCAGAATCGTGGACACGCCGAGCAGCGGAAGCACATCGAACACGGCACAGACCAGTGCCATGGTAATTTCATTACCGCTCCTAAGAATGAAGAGGCCCACCAGCACAATCACAAACGTAATGCTGATCAGAATCAGCTGCGCTTTAAGATAGGAGCCGATAGCTTTGAAGACATTGCCCTGCAAAAAGGCGAAAGCGGTCTTGAAGGTTTTCGGCATTTTGTCATGCGCAATTTTACGCCAGTCTTTAATCTCCATGCTGAGAAAGAATGCTAAAATAATGGCAATGCCGAAATTAGCCATAAATGACGAGAAGGAGCCAAGAACTCCGATCATATATTTAAGAAAGATCACCAGCCAGCCCGAAAGAACATTGGTTGCCTCTTTGAAATAACCGTTGATTTTGTTAGTAAGATCAGGAGGGAGCGCATCGACCTTATGCTGCAAATAAGTAGTTGTCTCAGCAAACTGCTGCTGGACTATATATGTATATCGGGGTAGATCATCCTGGAACTGGAGCGCTTGCATCGTAATGAGAAGTCCGGCGCCGAACAAAACGCCCAGTAATACAATCAGGAACAGGATTACCGAAATGGCGGATGCGAACGATTTGGCTATTCCCCGGCGGTTAAGGAAACGGGCCAGCGGCTCGATCAGCAGAAATACGAAAAAGGATAAGAATACAGGCGCTGCTAAGCGGTAAAGCATACTGAAAGCTAACATTACAAGATACACTGTCAGTACGACCAGACCGATGTCGAAGAAGGTGCGCCAATATTTTTTGTACAGAGGCAGCATAGGTATAAACGACTCCTTTTTAGATAAATTTACAAATTAACCACTAGTTGTTAGAATTCCCCTCGCTTCTAAAGTGGTGGGATGAATGTAAACGGTCTTTCTAATCCAAAGGAAATGAACATCCATGCATGCGAACATTTGTGCTATAATAAATTCGTAAATTCCTGGAAAGGAGTTGTGTGGCATGTTCGTACTCCAAGCGTATAAGTACCGGATCTATCCCAACCACGAGCAACAACAATATCTAGCCAAGGTGTTCGGATGTGTCCGGTTTATCTACAACAAAATGCTTGCGGATAAGATCGAACACTATAAACAAACAGAGAAAATGCTCCATAATACACCTGCCCGGTACAAGAAAGAATTCCCGTGGCTGAAAGAAGTGGATAGCCTGGCATTAGCAAACATTCAGCTCCACCTAGAGAAAGCTTATACGCATTTTTTTCGGGATAAGAAC
Source organism: Paenibacillus sp. 22594 (assembly GCF_052044425.1). Lineage (NCBI taxonomy): Bacteria > Bacillati > Bacillota > Bacilli > Caryophanales > Paenibacillaceae > Paenibacillus > Paenibacillus sp. 22594. Next base: position 1,486,469 of record NZ_JBQENA010000001.1, on the reverse strand, counting down.
GTGGGCTTCCCTAAATTCAAAAGCAAGAAAACGAACAACCATAGCTTCACAACAAACAATCAAAACGGAACGATAGCCATTGATGATGGAGCGATTAAAATTCCGAAACTAAAGACAAGAATCCGAATCAAGGTCCATCGTCCATTCACCGGGCGAATCAAATCCTGCACCCTATCCAAAACACCATCAGGAAAATATTTTGCATCCGTACTGGTGGAAACAGAACGAATCCCTCTGCCGAAAACAGAAAAGAAGATTGGCGTGGATCTGGGACTAAAAAACTTCGCGATTACTTCGTGTGGCGAAGTCGTTGCAAACCCGAAACATCTTCGTCACTCTGAACACCGATTAGCCAAGTTGCAAAAGGACCTGTCGAGAAAGAAAAAAGGAAGCCATAACAGAAATAAAGCAAGACTGAAGGTTGCCAAGCTTCATGAAAAAATAGCGAATCAGCATAAAGACTTCTTGCACAAAACGTCCACCCAAATGATACGCGATAACCAAGTGATCGTGATGGAAGACCTGCGTGTAAAGAACATGATGCAGAATCACAAATTAGCGAAAGCCATATCCGAAGTATCATGGAGCATGTTCAGAGAAATGCTGACCTACAAATCAGAATGGTACGGTAGAGAATTGATGATTGCGCCTAAACACTTCGCAAGTAGTCAATGTTGTTCCTGCTGTGGGTACAAAAACTCAGAAGTGAAGAACCTTGCTGTACGTGAATGGACATGTCCTGAATGTAGTGCACAACATGACAGAGATGTAAACGCAGCTAAAAACTTACTGAAATTAGCCATATAATATGGCAAGGATTTGGGCTAGGAACTAGCCTATAAGCTTGGGTAAACTTGGAGCAGTAGCTCTATTGACCAAGAAGCACCCACCTCTTAGGTGGGGTGTAGTTCACCTTGAATTCATTGTACACGATTTTAACAAAAAAGCGTCTATTTCTTTGATACCTGTGTTAAAATAGGGGGTAACGTTTTTTCGTGGGACTCTGCCTACCTAAAAACCATGAGGCATACTTTACTCTACTTGGCCGTATCACAGAATCTGCTTGCAGACGTATAGGCGAGCCAAAGTCAACTCTGGAAAAGCGGGGAATTTACATGCAGACTTTGCTGCTCTGGTTATTTTACATTTCATCCTTCTATGCATTTATCCCTGGCATGATCAGCCGGATATTTGGATATCGTGTCTTTCGCAAAGGGACCGGCCGCACTGAATTTGCCCTTACCTTTGATGACGGACCAGACCCGCAGTATACCCCGGTTTTGCTTGATTTACTGAAGCGTTACGGGGCTAAAGCTACTTTTTTTGTTGTCGGTTCCCATGCGGAGAGCAATCCGGAAATTATCAAGCGCATGCATGAAGAAGGGCATTTGATCGGGATTCACAACTACGTGCACAAGACAAACTGGCTCATGCGTCCGCCTACCGTGAAACGACAAATCCAGCGCACCGACGATATCATTTACAGCATTACCGGTGAACGGAGCACCTATTACCGTCCACCTTGGGGAATCGTCAATTTGTTTGATTTCTCCAAGCGCCGTCAGGTGCAGATCGTGCTGTGGTCAGCCATGTTCGGCGATTGGAAGGAGAAGCTTGGCGCGGACCGGCTGACGGAGAAGCTGATCAGCAAGCTGAATCCGGGTGAAGTCATGCTGCTGCATGATTGCGGCAATACGCTTGGTGCGGATCCGAAAGCGCCTGAACATATGCTGATTGCCCTGGAACGAATGCTCCAGGAGGCGGAACGGCGCGGGTTGCGCAGCATTCGGATCGACGAGATGATCAAGGGGGGGCAGAGTTCTCCCATTCAGCAAATTTCTTTTGGCAAAAGACTGATTGTCGGCTTGTGGCTGGCATGGGAACAGCTTTTTCAACTGATGTTCCGGCTGAAGACCATCTCCCCGGCAGATCCGTTCCTGCATTACCGCATACGCAAATATCAGGGTGGACCCGTGCAGATGGAAGGCGGGGAGCATCTAAGTAAAGGCGATAAGGTGATAGAGCTGCATATCGACAACAGGCAATTGTTCGAGCTCGGTATGCATTCCCGTTCCTCGGCGCAGCTGGCGATCCGCATGATCCGCCGTATGGAGAAGGATATGCCAGTGCTTGCGCAGCGGATTGCTGCAGATGTGGACCTCGCCGAAGCGAAAGCGCTGTACGGTGTCAGTATGATTAACCGCGGGCCGGAGAAATTCGGGTTTATGGTGCTGGATCTGCCAAACGGCTGGTTTGCCCGGTCAACCAAGTTCTACCTGAGTATTCTGCTGAGTGTCATTCATCCTGCTGGAGGGGCAAGGCTTAAGGAACGGAGCGAGGTACTGGTTCCCAAAATGATGCTGATGCCCATCTCCCAGCTGCTGGACCAGATGAATCAACAGCGTCCGCAGAAACAAGTCAAGCCGCGTGAGCGGGTAAGGGAAGAAGAGATGACCCTGGAAGCCGAGCTTCCCGCAGCCACGGTCGTGCATTAGCAAATCGTAACATAATGAAATAGCAATTATTAGCTTCAGTGGCCTTTGGGTCCTGGAGCTTTTTTATGTTTTCACATGGATTTTTTCAGCCCAGCAGTTTGTTTATGGATGTCCTGCTATGCATACAATGGGGAATCACCGCAAATAGTATACACAGGAGAGGAGGTTAGTTATGCTAAAAAACTGGATTAGAAATGTATTTAAACCAGCGAAAGGTTCCAGCCAAGATGTGGAAAAGTCCAAACTTGAGGCCTTGAATGAACCTATAAATATATCATTAGCCAGTACCCTTAGCACTCTTAAAAAGAGACTGGGTCAAAGCCCTGACTTTACCATCCGGGACTTCTCCGCTGATCCTGAGCATACCGGACCTCTTGCTATTTGTTATATTGAAGGGCTAATCGATTCAGGTCTGTTATCCGATCTTATTGAAAGTTTAGTTAAAGAAACAGCACACGCACCCTCTAACCATTTAGAAGAGAATCTTGCTGCTTCTTTATTAAAAAAAACACTGCCTGCAGGAAATATTCAAATGATTGATTCACTAAATCAGATCTATCAAGCCGTCCTTACAGGCAATGCCGTCATTGTACTAGACGGGTTACAATCTGCTCTGGCCGTCTCTATTGCCGGCGGGGTCAGAAGGGCCGTAGAGGAACCTACTTCACAAGGTGTGGTCCGGGGGCCGAAAGAGGGTTTTACAGAGGATATCTCAACCAATATTACTCTGATTAGAAGAAAGCTGCGGACACCTGATCTTAAGTTTGACAGCCACATTATCGGACAATATTCACAAACCATGGTTATTGCAACTTACATAGAAGGTATTGCTGATCCTGGTGTGGTTCAGGAGATCACTAAACGGCTTCAGGCCATTGATACAGATAGTATCCTTGAAAGCGGCTATATCGAAGAATTCATTCAAGATGCGGCGCTCACTCCCTTTCCCACAATGCTAAATTCAGAACGCCCGGACACCGTTGCTGGAAGTCTTTTAGATGGACAAGTAGCCATTTTGGTGGATGGGACACCATTCGCATTAATCGCCCCGGTAACTTTTTATAATTTTTTTCAGACAGCGGAGGACTATTACCAGCGCTACGACATTTCATCTTTTTTGCGTGTGATCCGTCTGATATCGTTCCTGGTTTCCTTGCTGCTTCCTTCCCTATTCATTGCTTTGACAACGTTCCATCAAGAAATGATTCCTACCATCCTGTTAGTAACTCTGGCCGCACAACGGGAAGGGGTCCCATTTCCAGCTCTACTGGAAGCCTTGCTGATGGAATTAACTTTTGAAGTGATTCGAGAAGCAGGTGTCCGGATGCCCCGTGCGATTGGACCTGCTATATCCATAGTAGGAGCTCTGGTTATTGGGCAAGCGGCTGTGGAAGCAGGTCTGGTCTCGGGAGCAATGGTAATCGTTGTTTCCTTTACGGCGATATCAAACTTTGTCATTCCATATTTCAGTATGGCAACTGCCGTACGATTATTGCGTTTTATTCTCATGCTGCTGGCAGGAACTCTCGGTTTATTCGGGGTCATGGCAGGGGTTGTTCCTATTTTAGCTCATCTGCTCTCTCTTAAGTCGTTTGGTATTGACTATCTATTGCCATACAGTCCATTTTACAAGTCAAATATGAAGGATCTAATTATTCGGGCACCCTGGTGGGCAATGAAAACAAGACCCAATTTAAAATCAGGAGCTAATAAAAAAAGACAGGCATCTCATCAATATCCTGTCGGTTCGAATAATATTGTCCGTAACTCAGACGAGCCTGAGCCCAATGCGTAAAGGAGTGGATGTATGTGCACCGATGCCGGGGAGTTGCCATTTTGCTTGTTACAGGACTAATGCTTGCAGGATGCGGAAACCGCATTGAAATGAACGAATTAGGCATTACAACAGCAACGGGATTTGATGGACAGCAGGGGGACTGGACCATTACTTACCAGGTCATCATTCCACCGGCAATGTCTTCCGGTGCAGGCGGATCATCCGGCGGGGCCGGATCTCAAGCGGCTGTGCATACCTTCTCTGCACATGGCAAAACCATCAGAGAAGCTTTAGCGGCCAGCAGCCGGGAAAATCCGCGTAAGCTGTATTTTGCACATACTAATATTCTTATTATTGGTAAACAAGCAGCAGAAACCGGAATTGAAGAAATTCTAGACACGTATTATCGTAATCCGGACGCGCGGGAAACCGTTAAAGTCTTAATAGCCAACGGCGTAGCCAGAGATTACTTGAATAAGCTGATTCCCCCGGAGAAGCTTCCCGGCAGAGCGCTATCCGAAATACTGGAAAAAAATAAGCAATTAAGTTCGTATTATCCTTCGGTATCCGTACACGAATTAGCGCTCGGCATCAGTTCAGAGAGCGCTGCCGCCGGGGTTCCACAAATATCCATAAGGGGCACTGACAGCTCAAGTTTGGAGTCAGCCAATGTATTCCAACAGACTTCGACCAGCAGCAAATTAAAAATTTCCGGGTTAAGCGTCTTCCACAAAGCAAAAATGGTTGGAACACTGGACCAAAACGAGAGTTTGGGAATTTCCTGGCTCACCAATCATATTCATTTAACCACATTAAGCTATAACAGTAAGGACGATACCGATGTGTCCGCATTCCTGGTTCGTAACGCTAAGGTTAAAGTTACACCAGTAAAAGGAGCCCTGCACTATACATTAAAAGTCAAGGCTAAAGTGGTTGTAGGTGAGTTTTTGGAGACCACTACCCATGAAGATCTTTTGAAAACGCAAAGTATAGGCAAGCTGGAGCAGCGGGCAGAAGAGATCATCCGCGCGCAAATCCTGGAAGGATGGAAAGCTGTACAGCATCTAAAAATCGACCTTGTGGGAATCGGCGATAAAATCCACCGTAAATCTCCTAAGGAATGGAAAAGATTGAAGAAAGATTGGCCCGGAGAATTAGCAAACATGGACATTGAAGTCGATGTAAAAGTGAACCTGAAACGACCGGGTTTATTTCAAAGTTCATTTAGCCGGCTCCTCCAATCTGATGAGGATTAATGATTACACACACCTAAACAGGAGATGAAATAAATGAGCCAACGCACTTCAATTCGGCTATCGGAGCTGGCCATATGTATTTCATTATTCGAGGTAGGCAGTACAACTTTATTTTTTATTGGAGGGGAAGCTAAGCAGGACGCCTGGTTAGCCATGCTGGTAGGGGCATTAGCAGGTCTATTTGTACTCCTGATGCACTTAAGTATTCATCATCAGGAACCTCTTTTAGATCTATTTTTATTGTTTCGGCGCTATATGGGGAAGTATCTCGGGACATTCGTGAATCTTTTGTTTGTGGGCTATTTCTCGTATGAAGCTTCGCGGAATTTGCGCGATTTTGGCGAAATCACTGTAATGACATTGTTAAACCAGACATCACTTTGGATTATCATGCTGATCGTTGTCCTTGTTATATCCAATTCGATCCGTTATGGATATAGAGTAATGTTCCTGATGTGTGTCATTTTTTTTCCTGTTGTGTTAGTTAGTTATGCCCTAATCAGTATTCTGATTCCTGTCACGGGCCTCTTCCACTTTGAATTTATGTTTCCTGTTTTGGAATCGGGGTGGAAGCCCGTGCTAAATGCGGCTTTACCGGAGATTGTCTCTTTTCCGTTCGGACAAACTGTTTTATTTCTTGTGTTCTATCCCTATGCCCGCACAGGAAAAGGACTTAACAAAGCTGTGATTATCAGTTATGTGCTTACAGCACTCTCACTAACATTCATTAATCAATTGAACATTTTTGTTTTGGGGCCAAAGATTGCACTATACAGCACTTTGCCACTTCTGGAAACCGTTCAATTGATTGACTTGGCAGAAGTATTTGAGCGGCTGGACGCTCTATTTACCTTGCTGCTTTTTCTTGGATTAGGTGTAAAGATGGGAGCTTTTTTTAATGGTGCCGTAATCGGACTCGAAAAAATAACTGGTGTTACATATAAAAAGTGGGTGGTGCCTGTAGCCATTTTAACTTTCGGATTGGCCTTCTTATCTCCAAATTATACCCATCATATCGTTGCAGGCAGACAAATTGTTCTTAATTACCTTTTTCCATTTTTTCAGATCATTCTACCTTTGTTGCTGCTTATCATCATCCTTATCAGAAAGCGGACAAGGCAGGATTAACGTGAGCACTTGGGTGTACGCTCCGCGAACGAAACGTTGTTCCAAAATCCGGAGACCAAGGCGACCGCTACCGCTTTTCCACAATCATTTCGTTCTCTCCGCTGTTTAAGCGGGAGATGTACCTTTCACTTGCCCACAATCTAATGAAGCAAGCCGCAAATGACCAAAAACGCAAAACAGCGATCCTCCGATAACCGGAGGATCGCTGTTTTGCTGCTTTTTTACTCTTTCAAGAGCCTGGTTTTATAGTGCGCTATCCTTTAAAACAATATTAAATCTTCAGCACGCCGCCCTTGCTGGCATTGGTAACCAGCTTGGAGTAGCGGGCCAGATAACCGGTTTTCACCTTTGGCTCAAAGCCCTTCCAGCCAGTGCGGCGGACAGCCAGCACTTCTTCATCAACCAGCAGCTCGATCTTGCGGTTGTTGAGGTCCAGCTCGATGATGTCGCCGTCCTCAACAAAGGCAATCGGTCCGCCTTCAGCGGCTTCCGGCGAGATATGTCCGATACTGATTCCACGCGAAGCGCCTGAGAAGCGGCCATCGGTGATCAGTCCTACCTTAGCGCCAAGACCCATGCCGACGATCTGCGAGGTTGGAGCGAGCATTTCCGGCATGCCTGGTCCGCCCTTAGGACCTTCATAACGGATAACAACGACGTGCCCTTCCTTGACCTTACCGTTGGCGATACCTTCCAGCGCCTCTTCCTGAGAATCGAAGCAGATAGCGGGACCTTTATGGTAGCCGCCAACAGAAGCATCTACAGCACCGACTTTGATGATCGAGCCTTCAGGAGCAAGGTTGCCGTAGAGGACAGATAGACCGCCTACTACGGAATAAGGATTGTCCAGCGTATGAATGACACTCGTATCCTGGATTTCATGCCCGGTGACATTTTCAGCCAGTGTTTTGCCGGTAACCGTCATACAATCCCCGAAGATTGCCCCCGGCTTCTTGAGTAGCTCGTTCAGCACGGCGCTTACGCCGCCTGCCCGGTCCACATCCTCGATGAAGATATCGGATGCCGGAGCCAGCTTGGCCAGGTAAGGGACACGGTTGGCAACCTCATTGATACGTTCCAGCGGATAATCAATTTCAGCTTCCTGAGCGAGTGCCAGTGTGTGAAGCACAGTATTGGTAGAACCGCCCATCGCCATATCCAGTGCAAAGGCATTGTCAAGTGATTCCTTGGTTACGATATCACGCGGTTTCAGATCCAGCTTGATCAGCTCCATCAGCTGAGTCGCTGATTTGCGTACGAAGGCTCTGCGTTCTTCTGCTACAGCGAGGATAGTGCCGTTACCCGGAAGGGCGAGGCCCATCGCTTCAGCCAGACAGTTCATGGAGTTCGCTGTGAACATCCCGGAACAAGAGCCGCAGGTCGGACAGCCGTATTGTTCAAGTTCAAGCAGCTCAGCATCGTTGATTTTGCCGACCTGGTGAGCGCCGACGCCTTCGAATACGGAAGTGAGAGAGAGCTTTTTGCCCTTGCTGTCTACGCCAGCCTTCATTGGCCCGCCGCTGACAAAGATGGTCGGGATATTCACGCGCAGGGCGCCCATCATCATGCCCGGGGTGATTTTATCACAGTTGGGAATGCAGACCATGCCGTCGAACCAGTGTGCGGAAACGACAGTTTCCAGTGAATCGGCAATGATCTCGCGGCTTGGCAGGGAATAACGCATCCCGATATGCCCCATGGCGATACCGTCATCGACGCCAATCGTGTTGAATTCAAAAGGAACGCCGCCGGCTTCACGGATGGCTTCCTTGACGATTTTGCCGAATTCCTGCAAATGCACGTGGCCGGGAACGATATCGATATAGGAGTTGCAGACCGCGATAAACGGCTTGCCGAAATCCTCCTCTTTTACGCCTGCTGCCCGCAGAAGACTACGGTGCGGAGCGCGGTCAAAGCCCTTTTTGATCATGTCTGAACGCATTTTCTTGTCTGCCATGATGATATTCCCCTCCTAATTAAATGTAAACCGGATATATTGTCGCATTAACGCATTACAATCCCAAAAGCTGCGTATCTGCGGTTTATAGAAGGAACGGGGTCCAGCTTCTTACGGAAACAGAAGGAGGGCGAAGCCGTTTCTATAAAATATCAGCGGATATAATACGAACGTTATTAGAGAGTCTATCACAAAAGACCTCATTTTTCTACCGGACAATGTGAAGTTTGTCGAGAGGAGACTCCCTTGCTGGACGTGAAAAAAAGCCCATCCCGGATGGGATCGGCTCATTTGGAATTATGTTACAGTGAACGGCGCAGGGCGGCGCGCTGCAGGGTAATCATCCAGTCTACGGAAGGCTCGACCAGGGGATGGAGCAGGCGCTTGACTACTGGCTGGGCCAGAAGGACCGTGAAGGAGACCGCACAGAGCAGTACAATTGCGGCCCCGGCGGCATTGCCAAGATACGCGTAAATCCCTGACACGGCAGCAAGGCGGACCACAAATCCGTGAAGCAGGAAGACGTAGAGTGTGCGGCGGCCCCAGTCGGTCATCCGGCTCAGCCGATAAGGCACCCATCCCAGAAAAGCGAGGGAGGCAGCAAACTGTAGCCCGTACATTCCCAGCCGGTACACCCCCGCATACCATTCAGAAGCATCAAGCTGCATATAGGTCATGCTGCCGTACAGCCAGCCCAGCGGTAGTTGTGAACCGAGTGTGCCCAGAAGAAGGAGCAGCAGTATAGATGCGGCAGCGGCAGTGATTTTGACAGTTTTGGTATAGATCCGGGCCAGCGCCTCGAAGGAGAAATGATAGCCGATGACGAAAAATGGCAAATAGACAAAGGTACGGCTGATGCTGAACCAGACACCGTCAAGCTGCAAATAGCCGACCGCAACACCAGCAGAAACAGCGAAAATGATTTGTGCGGCTTTACTCCATCTGCCCATGCCGAGCATCAGGAGACGCCAGCAGGCATGACTGGCCAGGAACCACAGCAGCAGATAAGGAGCGAAGAAGGAGTGGTGAATATTGGATACGCGGAAGACGGAAACGTCCAGCGCTGAATACAGAGTCTGAAAAATAAGGTATTGTAGTCCAATCTGGAGCAGAACCTTGCGGCCAGCGGCTCCAGTGAGGCTTTTTCCGGCAAAATAGCCTGTTACGAGTACGAACAGCGGCATATGGAAGCTGAAAATCCACAAATACAGGCTGTGCATTCCGCTAAGGGTGCCAATCAGAGGCTCAATCGCATTGCCGGCAAATACGGTGACAATAAGCATGAAGCGCAAGTTGAGAAAAAAGGTTTCTCCGCGTGCTGCAAGCGAGCTTTCCCCTGCCATGAACTAACCTCCAATTTGGTTGCGTTTAGCAAATTACTTTAATTTTAAAATACAAGATTTCTGTAAAAACAATTGTGAAATACATCACAATACCACCTATAGTAAGCGTTATCATAGCGGGTAATTGTGGCGATGTCTTGAAGGTTGTTTGATTTCATTGATTCCTCTATAATTTTCTGTATGCAGTAATCGGGAGTGAACACCATTGAGAAAAAAAATAACCAAGCGCCGCGTTCTTTTGGGGATTCTAATCATTCTGACTGCGGCGGGTTTTTGGGTATGGAGATATCTGACACCTTACACACCGGGAATAAGGGCTGAGAATGCACTGATTTCTGCAGGTGGTGTCAGCGTGAAGCAAAATGATAACTGGATTTCGTTTGAGCCTTCCGTCACGCTCGGAACGGCTGTGATTTTCTATCCGGGTGCGCTGGTTGAAGCGGAGGCTTATGCTCCCCTGGCCAAAAAAATCGCCGCTGCGGGGCATCCCTTCTACATCGCCAAAATGCCGCTGAATCTCGCAGTGATCAAAAGCGATGCCGCTGAAGAGATCATCCGTGTGCATCCGAAGCTGTCATTCGTGCTGGGCGGCCATTCGCTGGGCGGGGTTATGGCTTCGCGTTTTGCGGCAGAGCATCCAGACCAGTTGAAAGGCGTGTATTTTCTGGCCTCCTATCCGGATGAGAAAGGCAGTCTGAAAGATACTACTTTATCTGTTTTGTCGGTTCTGGGCACCGAGGATCAAGTGGTTGATCAGGATAACTACAATAAAGGACGTTCCTATCTGCCAAGCAATACCGTATATTATTCGGTCAAAGGCGGAAATCATGCCCAGTTCGGAAGCTATGGCAAGCAGAAGGGGGACGGGGAAGCAACCATCTCAGAGGATGAGCAGCAGACGCTTACCGCACGGTCAGTGCTGGATTGGCTCAGCAACCTGCGTTAACCCATATCCTGTCCACAGGAAAGGAGCCGGAAAATGGCCGTACTGCATGTAAATGAGTTAGCTGTACCCTGCAAGGGTATATTGTTCGATAAGGATGGCACCCTGCTTGATCTACTCGCTACCTGGGGAACCTGGGCAGAACTGATGCTTGAAGGACTGGAGAATCAACTCGCACTTATTGGAAAAGAAAACCGTCTGGGCTCAGGCATCGCCAAGGTGCTGGGCACGGTCCATGACGCCGCGGGGAAAGTGATCGGCTATGACCCTGCCGGACCACTGTCGATGGCTACCGCAGAGGAGACGGGGGGCATTCTGGCCTGGCAGCTGTATTCAGCTGGAGTTCCCTGGAATGAAGCTCTGGCCCGTGTAACGGCCATCGGCAAGGAAGCGATGAACGAGCTGCGCCGCCGTAAGTCGGCACAGCCGCTGCCGCATCTGCTGCCTTTTCTGCAGCAATGTGCGGCAGCCTCATTGAAGCTTGGCGTAGTCACCTCCGACAGTTCTTCCACCACCGGGGAGCAGCTGGAATGGATGGGGATCACGGGTTATTTTGACACTGTGGTTACGAGAGACCGTGTGACCCACGGCAAGCCTGCGCCTGAAATGGCGGAGACTGCCTGCAGGGAGCTGGGCCTCAGGCCTGCGGAGACGGTTATTATCGGCGACAGCAATGCCGACATGCAGCTCGGCAAAGGCGCAGGCCTGCGGCTGTCCGTTGGCATATCCCCAGCCGGGAGTACTGCCCATTTACTGGATGCGGATACTGTTATCTCGGGTTTTCATCAGCTTAGCCTCACAATCTGAGCTATATATAGAAAGGATGCGTGCAGACTTATGGATTCATTGCAGACACTGGTTTCCTGGATCAAGGACAGCGGCAACATCGTTTTTTTTGGAGGCGCCGGAACATCCACGGAAAGCGGGATTCCGGACTTCCGCTCGGCGGCAGGTCTATATAGGGAGCAGCACAATTCACCTTATCCGCCGGAGGTGATGCTGAGCCGCAGTTTTTTTATGTCCTCTCCGGACATTTTTTTTGACTTCTACCGCAGTAAAATGATTCATCCGGAAGCGAAGCCGAACGGTGCGCATCTGCTGCTGGCGGAACTGGAGCGCGGTGGCAAGCTTAAGGCTGTCATTACGCAAAACATCGACGGCCTGCATCAGCTTGCCGGAAGCCGGCGCGTGCTGGAGCTGCATGGTTCCATTCACCGCAACCATTGTATGGATTGCTCGCGTGCGTATGAACTGGACCAGGTGCTTGCGAGCAAGGACATCGTTCCGCGCTGCCCGGCCTGCGGCGGGATCATCAAGCCGGATGTGGTGCTCTATGAAGAGGAGCTGGATCATGATGTCCTTATGGAATCTGTCGCGGCCATCGCGGCTGCAGATATGATTATCATCGGAGGTACTTCGCTTACTGTGCAGCCAGCCGCCAGCCTGATTACTTATTTCCGTGGCCGGCACACAGTGCTGCTGAACGGAGAACCGACCCCGTATGATCATAAGGCAGACCTGATCTTGACGGATCGGATCGGCGCAGTGATGGGCAGAATACAGGAGTTGCTGTAGCTCTCTGCAAATGCCATACGGTCACTGTAGTACATACTGCATGATCCGGTGGGAGATTACATTCATTCCGAGAGGTTTAAAATAAGGAATAGAACGTGAACTTGAGAATGTTTGGCACATCATTGCGGAATGCTTTGTTATTCAAGGAGATTCCGTATTGATCGTTACCCATTCTCAAGTTCATCTTGTATTGCGCGACATCAGCGAAACGAGAGGCAGGGATGGATAATGGTATATGTGGCTAGCGAGGAGCGGTATGAAGTGATGCGTTATAACCGCACAGGCAAAACCGGCCTCAAGCTTCCGGCAATCTCACTGGGACTCTGGCATAACTTCGGCGGGATCAATGCCTATGAGAATGGCCGGGACATGATCACCCGTTCGTTCGATCTTGGAATTACCCACTTTGATCTGGCCAATAACTACGGCCCGCCTGCGGGGTCCGCAGAGGAGATGTTTGGCAGGGTGCTCGCCCGCGATTTGGCGCCTTACCGCGATGAGTTGATTATTTCAACCAAGGCGGGGTATTTTATGTGGCCGGGTCCTTATGGGGACTGGGGTTCACGTAAATATATGCTGGCGAGCCTCGATCAGAGCCTGAAACGGCTTGGGCTGGATTATGTGGATATTTTTTATTCGCACCGTCCTGACCCGGAGACGCCGATGGAAGAAACCATGGGTGCACTGGATACTGCTGTCCGTTCCGGCAAAGCGCTGTATGTGGGGTTATCCAACTACACAGCGGAGCAGACCATGGAGGCCGTCCGTATTCTGAAAAACCTTGGCACACCGCTGCTGATCCATCAGCCCCGTTATTCCATGCTTGACCGCTGGATCGAAGGCGGCTTGCAGGATGTGCTGGAGGAGCACGGCGTCGGCAGCATCGCCTTCACCCCGCTCGCACAGGGCCTTTTGACTAATAAATATCTGAACGGCATTCCGGATGATTCCCGGGCAGCAGGCCCGTCCGTATTTCTGAACGAAAGCCGGATTACACCCGAAGTGCTGCGCAAGATCCACGCGCTCAATCAGCTTGCCGTCTCGCGCGGCCTGTCCCTGGCGCAGTTCGCGCTGCTCTGGACCCTGCGCGGCGGCAGAGTCACTTCCGCGCTGATCGGCGCAAGCCGGGTCAGCCAGATCGAGGAGAACATTGCCGCATTATCGCATGGCGAGTTCTCACAAGAGGAGCTGGACCGGATCGAAACGATCCTGAAGACGGACAGCGAATCCTGAGAGCAGCCGCTCTTATAATCATCTGCACTCACATAGCAAAAGCCCGCTTCCTGGTAGGAAACGGGCTTTTGCTGCAAGCGGATGAGAGGCAATTGCTGCGGCGTGCCAATTCGAATAGCAGCATCTCGTATTCAATTCTAAGGGATGGTCACCCATTCGGAGAACAGCTGATGATCCGTGAGCGAAGTGGAAAAAGTAGACCTTATTCGAGACATTTGGCCATTCAAGCACCAATAGTGGGAATAAGTAGACCTAATCTGCTCCATATCGAGTAATCATCCTCATTTGGCTCAAAATAGGTGTGCAAAATCCACTAAGCGTCTGTGCGAGGTGGAATTCTACAGATTAGTGATACAAATTCCAACATAGCACTCATCGGGTGCTGGATGCAGCCGAGTTGGTGCTGCATCAACGCACCGGATCGATGAAATTTCTGCTGCGCTCCATCCGGGGGACTACTGTGCGCTATCCATTGCCAACTGTTGCGCCATCCAGTGCACTACTGTGCGCAATCATTGCCTACTGCGAGCCATCGGGGAGGATTACTGTGCGCATCCAGTACCTGCTGTCGCACCATCCGGGGGACTACTGTCGCGCTATCCAGTGCTTACTGTTGCTGCTATCCGGGGGACTACTGTCGCGCTATCCAGTGCTTACTGTTGCGCCATCCAGCGGCCTACCATCCGCAGGCTCTTGTCTGCAAGCTCCGCCCTTAGCCAAAGGACATACATTTGTTCTAAGTTACAACATATGAACAGCCTATTTCTTCTCTCCATGCCTTGCCGTTGTAATGCGGTAAGAGGTGGGGGATTGGGCACAGAGGCGTTTGAACTGGCGGGAGAAGTACAGAGCGTCCGTCAGTCCGACTGAGGCGGCAACCTGCTCGACGGACAGCTCCGGGCGCTCGCGCAGGAGCTGCCGTGATTTCTCGATTCGCAGCTTGAGCAGATAGGTGACGGGCGAGAGGCCCGTTTCCTGCTTGAAGATGCGTGAGAGGTAGGCGCGGTTGTAGCCAAGGCTGGCGCACATCTGCTCTATCGAGACGGGATGGGCATACTGGGCGGCCATGTAGTGGATCATTTGCTTCACGGTGCGCTTCACTTGGGATTCTGCGCCGGGGAGCCGGGAGGAGGAGAGAAGCAGCTCGGCTGCTTCGCCGACGATCAGGTATAGATAGCCCAGCGAGGTCAGATGGGCGCTCTCTTTGCCCGCATAGAAGGCACGCATCATCCCGGCCATCGCGCCGGGAAAGGCACTGCCTTCGAGGGTGGACAGGACCGGCTTCTGCGGAGTGAAGCCGGCCTGCAGCACGAGCGCGTCTGCGTCCGTGCCGGTGAATGCAGCCCAGCGGTAACGCCAGGGCTGGTCTTCATCAGAGAGATAGCTGACCAGCTGTCCGGGATGAATCAGGAAGCAGTCTCCCGGTCCCAGCTCGTATTTCCGCTCTTCCGTCCGGAAGGTTCCAAAGCCGGATTCGATGAAATGCAGCAGGAAGTAATCATAGATTTTGGGGCCGGCCTGATGCAGCGGAAGCGTCTGGCTCTCGCCGGCAAAAAGCACATGTAAATGCTGACTGTCGTAAACCACCGGATTTGATCCTACGGAATAAGTATGTTCCACACTGGAACCGCCTTTCCCCCGTTAGCGCTATCATAGCCCTAAGGGCGGGTGAATGAGATGAATAATCTTACTTTTGATTATATCGCTTCTTTTACGGGAAGTCACATTTGTCCATACATTACACACATGATTGCATTATCAGGGCAAGTCTGATTTTATTATAATGTAAGCATAAACGAAGCAATACGATTTCCAAAAGTTAAAACGAGAAGCAGCGAAAGGATGGAGTGGCATTAATGAGCATACAGGATCTGAAAGTCAAATTTATCGAGAAATACGGAGAGAGCACAGAGGAGGCGCGTGTATTCTATGCTCCGGGCCGGGTAAACCTCATAGGTGAGCATTTGGACTACAACGGAGGTTACGTGTTTCCGGCAGCGCTGGACTTCGGAACTACACTGATCGTGCGTCCGCGCAAGGATGGCAAGGTTCAGTTTGCATCGACGAATTTCCCATATGAGGCCTCGATTGACTACAGTGAAATCGGCAAAGCCAAAACTGGTGAATGGGTAGACTACCCGGTTGGTGTGATGGTGGAGCTGGCCAAAAAAGATCTTCCGGTATCCGCAGGCTACGACCTTCTGTTCCACGGCGAAATTCCGAACGGCTCAGGCCTGTCCTCCTCGGCTTCCATCGAAGTGGTCACCGGGTTTGCCTTCCTGACGCTGCTTGGCGGAGATACGGATACTGTAGAAATCGCTTTGTTGTCCCAACGTGCGGAGAATCAGTACGTAGGTGTGAATTCAGGAATTATGGACCAGTTCGCCGTAGCCAACGGCAAGCGTGACCAGGCGATCCTGCTCATGTGCGACACCTTGGAGTACAGCCTGATTCCTTTTGTAACCGGCTCCTACAAGCTGGTGATCGGCAACACGAACAAGAAGAGAGGCCTGGTGGACTCCAAATACAATGAGCGCCGCAGCCAGTGTGATGAGGCCTTGGCGATTTTGAAGCAGGAGGTTCCTTCCCTGTCTTACCTGGCAGAGATGAAACCCGCACAATTCGAAATATACAAGGATAAAATCACTGACGAAACGGTAAGACGCCGCGCCCGTCATGTAGTGGAAGAAAATCAGCGTGTGCTCGATTCTGTAGAAGTACTGAAGAAAAACGACCTGAAGCAGTTCGGTTTATATATGAATGATTCCCATGTCTCGCTCCGCGACCTCTATGAAGTCAGCTGCGAAGAGCTGGATGTTATGGTGGAAGAAGCACAGAAGATTCCTGGTACGCTCGGCTCACGCATGACCGGTGCAGGCTTTGGCGGCTGTACCGTATCGCTGGTGCATGAAGATGATGTGGAACGGTTTATCCGTGAAGTAGGAGAAGCCTACAAGAACAGAACCGGCCTGACCGGTGAGTTCTATGTATGCGGAATCGGCAATGGAGTAGAAGAACTGAAAGGAGTGAAGTAAGATGGCGATTCTAGTAACAGGTGGAGCAGGGTATATCGGTTCTCATACAGTAGCGGAGCTGCTGGATCGTGGCGAAGAGGTTGTAGTGATCGATAATCTGCTGACAGGGCACCGTGAGGCGCTTCTGGGCGGCAAGCTGTATGAGGGCGACCTGCGTGACAAGGTAACACTCTCCAAGCTCTTTTCGGAAAATAAGATCGACGCCGTCATCCACTTTGCTGCAAGCTCACTGGTTGGCGAGAGCATGAAGGACCCGGTTAAATACTACGACAACAACGTTTACGGCACACAATGCCTTCTGGAAGCGATGCAGCATGCCGGTGTGGACAAAATCGTCTTCTCTTCGACAGCCGCAACCTATGGAGAACCGGAAAAGGTGCCGATTGAGGAAACCGACCGCACCGAGCCGGCGAATGTATACGGCGAAACCAAGCTGACCATGGAACGGATGATGTCCTGGTTCGACAAGGTGCTGGGCATCAAATATGTGGCGCTGCGCTACTTTAACGCCGCAGGTGCACATGCCAGCGGCAAGATCGGTGAAGATCACCGTCCGGAGAGCCACCTCATTCCGCTGGTGCTGCAAACCGCGCTGAAGCAGCGCGAGAGCATTGCGGTATTCGGTGACGATTACCCGACAGAAGACGGAACCTGTGTGCGCGACTATATCCATGTCAGCGATCTGGCCGATGCCCATGTACGGGCCGTCAACTATCTGCGCAGCGGCAGCGCCAGCAATATTTTCAACCTGGGCAACGGGCTGGGCTTCTCCGTCAAGCAGGTCATTGAAACTGCGAAAAAGGTAACCGGCCTTGATATTCCGGTGGTAATTCAGGAACGCCGCGCCGGAGATCCGGCTGTACTGGTAGCTTCCTCCGACAAAGCCCGCTCTGTGCTTGGCTGGAATCCGCAGCATGCTGATGTTGAGGGGATCATTCAAAGCGCCTGGAACTGGCATTCGGCCAATCCGCAAGGGTACGGGGAATAAGCTACAGCACATGAAGGAGAATTGAAATGAATAACGATAATAGTGCCGCTCCAGCTGCGGTAAAGGCGCTGTATGCGATCGAACAGCTGGTAGGCTTTGCTATCCACAAGCAGTTGATTCAGCCCGCGGATGTGGACTACAGCCGCAATGAACTGCTGGATCAGTTTGGTTTCAGCGAGCCGTATGCTGCCGAATTCGCAGAAGCTCCGCTGGAGAGTCCGCAAGCCCCGCTGGATGTTCTGATTGACTATGGTTTTGAAATGGGCCTGATTCCCGAAAATTCGGATACGTACCGCGACCTGCTGGATGCCAAGATCATGGGCCTCCTCATGGCCCGTCCTTCCGAGGTGAATGCCGAATTCTACAGCCTCACAGCTGAAAAGGGCATTCAGGCGGCGACGGACCGCTTTTACAAGTTAAGCATAGATTCCAATTATATCCGCATGGACCGGATCTCCAAAAACGTGTTCTGGCTGCAGGAATCGCCGTACGGCGACATCGAAATGACGATTAATCTGTCCAAGCCGGAGAAAAACCCGAAGGAAATTGCCATGGCCCGGCTGCTTCCTCCTCCGGTCTATCCGAAATGTCTGCTGTGCCGCGAGAATGTCGGTTACGCCGGAAGGCTCAATCATCCGCCCCGGCAAAATCTGCGTGTTATTCCGCTGAAGCTGAATAATGAGAAATGGTTCCTCCAGTATTCGCCTTACGTCTACTACAACGAGCACTGCATCGTGTTCCATCACGATCATGTGCCGATGAAGCTGACCAAAGATACGCTTAAGCGTCTGCTGAGCTTCGTGGAAACCTTCCCGCATTACTTCATCGGTTCCAATGCGGATCTGCCGATTGTCGGCGGCTCGATTCTGACCCATGATCATTTCCAGGGCGGCCGCCACACCTTTCCGATCCAGAAGGCGCCGAAGGAGGCTACCTTCACTCACGATGCTTATCCGGGTGTAAGCCTCAGTATCGTGAAATGGCCGATGTCGGTACTGCGTTTGCAGGGTTCAGATCCGGCAGTGCTGCTGGAATGCGGGAATTCGATCTATGAAGCCTGGCAAACCTATAGTGATCCTGCAGCTGAAATACTGGCCTCAAGCGAGGTGGACGGGGAGCAGACGCGGCATAATACCGTTACGCCTATCGTGCGCCGGGCGGAAGACGGCGGTTTTGAAATGGATCTGGTACTGCGCAACAACCGGACCAGCGAGGCATATCCTGAAGGGATTTTTCACCCGCACCGGGAAATGCACCATATCAAAAAAGAAAATATCGGCTTGATCGAAGTCATGGGTCTCGCGATTCTTCCAGGCCGCCTGAAGGAAGAACTGGATGCCATTGCCGGTATTCTGGCGGGGGATACGGCTCTGCTGGATGCTGTCCAGTCCCAGGCAGATCACGCGCTGGCTCAGCATGCTTCATGGATTCAGGAACTGACCGTCCGCTTTGGCACGGCCATGGACCGTGAAAAAGCAGTCAAGACAGTGCAAAATGAGGTCGGCATCAAGTTCACCCATATTCTTGAGCATGCCGGTGTGTATAAGCGTACCGCGGAAGGTCAGGCGGCGTTCCACCGCTTTGCCAACAGCCTTGGCTTCAAGTGAGCCTACACGGCTCCTGCTAATCCAATAGCTCTACCCTGTGAGATGTCCCCTGCCGCTTGGCACGGGGGCATCTTTTTACGGAGAGCGGCTGTTCGCCAGGAGCTGATTTGAATGCTGCCGATCAGAGGTCTATAATAGAATATTGCATCACATTCCTGAACTAAACGGAGGTTCGTCCTTATGCGCAAGTTTGAATTTTATAATCCTACCAAGTTGATTTTTGGACAAGGTACCCTTAGTGCACTCCAGACGGAAGTGCCCAAATACGGTAAGAATGTACTGCTTATGTACGGCGGCGGCAGCATTAAGCGCAGCGGTCTGTATGCGAATGTAATCAACGAGCTGAAGGCCATTGGTGCAGTAGTTACGGAATTGTCCGGTGTAGAACCGAATCCGCGTCTGTCCACAGTACATAAGGGTGTAGCCTTGTGCCGAGAGAATGGTATTGACCTGATCCTCGCCGTAGGCGGCGGAAGTGTCCTGGACTGTGCCAAGGCGGTTGCAGTGGGTGCGAAATATGACGGGGATATGTGGGACTTTGTAGAGCGCAAGGCCGCTCCGCAGGGGGCGCTTCCGCTGGGAACCGTGCTCACTATGGCTGCTACAGGCTCGGAAATGAACAATGGCTCCGTGATCACGAATGAAGTCACCCAAGAAAAAATGGGTTGGGGCAGTATTCACGCCTTCCCGGCTTTCTCGATTCTTGATCCGGAGAATACCTTCACTCTGCCGCGTGACCAGACCGTTTACGGGATGGTGGATATCATGTCCCATGTACTGGAGCATTATTTCCATACTGACGGTAATACACTGGTGCAGGACGGGTTCTGTGAGGCGCTGCTTCGCACAGTGATTGCCACTGCGCCGAAGTTGGTTGAAGACCTGAACAACTACGAACTGCGCGAGACGATTATGTACTGCGGCACGATGGCACTGAACGGAATGGTAAGCATGGGATTTGCGGGAGACTGGGCAACCCACAATATTGAGCATGCCGTATCGGCTGTATACGATATTCCACATGGCGGCGGATTGGCGATTCTCTTCCCGCACTGGATGAAATACAACCTCAGCACGAACCCTGCCCGTTTCCGCCAGCTGGCTGTTAATGTATTTGGCATTGATGCTGCCGGCAGATCCGATGAAGAGGTGGGTCTTGAGGGTATCGAAGCGCTGCGCCGTTTCTGGGATTCCATTGGCGCGCCGAAGACACTGGGCGACTATGATATCGATAACAGCGAAATTGGCAATATGGCCGACAAAGCCGTCCGCTTTGGACCGTTTGGGAATTTCCGCAAGCTGCAGCGTGAAGACGTTGTGGAAATTTATACAATGGCACTGTAAGAGAAACGGCAGCCTTTTGCCGGTCAATACTTAAATGAGCGAAGAACCGTCCCTTTCGGGGGGCGGTTTTTTGTTTTCCAGTATACAATATTGAGATATTTACCCAAGATTGTGAAACCGGGGACATGTTTTGTGCGTTTAACTTAGTATGACAGTCCGGAAGTAAAGACGGGAGGAGAACGATATGGAGACGCTGTATTTGGGCTGTTTGGCGCTTGGCGTCATTTTTGCCGTGGTCAGTGTGATTGTTGGAGATCTGATCGGCAGTGCCCTTCATGGCATTTTTGATGTGGTTTCCTTTCATTTCATCAGCCCTGCGGTTCTGGCGGGAGGCATCACCGTATTCGGGGGAGCAGGCATTCTGCTGACCCGATACAGCAGCCTGGAGGAAGGCCCAATTCTGGCCCTGTCCTTGCTGTCTGCGGCGTTCATGGCTGTTGTCATGTATTTGGGAGTAGTAAAGCCCATGGACAAGAGCGAGATGTCCAGCGGGTTCTCTATGAGCGAGCTGCCCGGCAGAATCGGTGAAGTAACGGTTCCTGTTCCGGCACAAGGCTATGGCGAGATTATGGTGAAGTTCGGTGCAAGCAATAGTCTGCATACAGCGGCAAGCTTTGATCATCTTCCGCTTCCTGCCGGGATTAAGGTTGTAGTGGTTGAAGTCAAAGAAGGGGTTGCGGTTGTGTCTGAATTCGAAAAGCGAAAAGGAGAGGACGCGTAATGTACGGTTTGCCTGAATACTTATTTATACCTGCGGTGGTTGTTGCGGTGCTCTTTGTGCTCGGTATTGCATTTTGGGCACGGTATAAAACGGTTGGCCCAGATGAAGGGATGATTGTCACCGGTTCATTCCTGGGTAACAATCATATTTCCGATGATGGCTCCGGCCGCAAAATTAAGATTGTCCGCGGGGGCGGAGCGTTTATTCTACCGGTTTTTCAAAAGGCTGAATTCATGTCACTGCTGTCCCACAAGCTGGATGTGACGACGCCGGAGGTGTACACCGAGCAGGGGGTACCTGTAATTGCCGACGGGGTGGCGATCATCAAGGTGGGCAGCTCCACCGAGGACGTGGCTACGGCAGCTGAGCAGTTCATGGGGAAGCCGATTGAAGCCCTGAAGAGCGAAGCACAGGAGGTGCTAGAGGGTCATCTGCGGGCGATTTTAGGCTCTATGACGGTGGAGGAGGTATACCGCAACCGGGACCGTTTTGCCCAGGAGGTTCAGGGGGTAGCGGCGCGTGATCTGAAGAAGATGGGGCTGCAGATCGTTTCCTTCACGATTAAGGATGTGCGCGACAAGCACGGATATCTGGAAGCGCTCGGGAAGCCGCGGATTGCGGCCGTGAAGCGCGATGCAGAAATTGCCGAAGCCGAAGCGCTGCGGGATGCGCGAATCCAGAAGGCGAATGCGGAAGAACAGGGGCAGAAGGCTGAACTGCTGCGCGATACGAATATAGCCGAAGCGTCCAAGGAAAATCAGCTGAAGGTTGCTGCCTTTAAGCGTGATCAGGATACCGCGAAGGCGGAAGCCGACCAGGCGTACCACATTCAGGAGGCGCGTGCCAAGCAGACGGTGGTTGAAGAGCAGATGAAGGTCGAACTGGTGCGTAAGGAACGGGAGATTGATCTGCAAGCCAAAGAAATTCAAGTGCGTGAGAAACAGTATGATGCCGAAGTGAAGAAGAAAGCCGAAGCTGACCGCTATGCGGTAGAGCAGGCGGCGGAAGCCGATAAGGCCAAAAGAATGCGTGAGGCGGATGCCCTGCAATACAGTATAGAAACTCAGGCCAGAGCCACTTCAGAGCAGAAAAGGCTGGAAGGTCAGGCAGTGGCGGATGCCGAGCTGGCTAAAGGTAAAGCAGAATCTGAGGTTATCCGGTTGCGCGGTCTTGCGGAAGCGGAAGCCAAAGAGAAGCTTGCGGAAGCGTTCCAGAAATTCGGTGAGGCCGCAGTGCTCGATATTATCGTGAAAATGCTGCCTGAGCTGGCTGGACGTATCGCTGAGCCGCTGGCTTCCATCGATAAGCTGACTGTGGTGGATACCGGCAACGGAGAGGGAGCTGCCCGTGTCAGCAACTATGTGACTCAGCTAATGGCTACGGCTCCTGAAATGCTCAAAAGCGTCTCTGGGATTGATGTAGAAGCCTTAATCAAGGGATTGACGGCAGGAAAGGGAGGCTCCAAAGCGCCGGCGGCTTCACCTGTCAGCCAGCCTTCAGCTCTTACGGCTCCCGCACCTGTTACGCTGGCAGAGAAGCCCGCAGAATAACAGGACCATGAACCTGGGGATGACCGGCAGCTTCAGCCTATCATCCCTTTATTTTTTAGTACTCGACTTAATGAGAAGTGTAGGGAGGCCATATGCAGCTGATTCTGGATAATATCCGCAAAAGCTTTGATGACAAATCTGTACTTAAGGGCATCGACTTTACATTTGAAAAAGGTAAAATTTACGGCTTGCTGGGGCGCAACGGTGCCGGCAAAACTTCACTGTTCAACTGCCTGAGCGGAGAAACACGCATGGACAGCGGAGGCGCTTTTCTGCGAAGAGATGAAGTCAGTCTGCCGCTGCTCGAAGAGGAGATCGGATATGTATTTTCGCTGCCCATTCTCCCTGAGTTTCTGACAGGTTATGAGTTTGTGAAATTCTATATGGACATCAACCGGGACAAAATCCAGCCGGGCAAAACCATCGGGGACTATTTTGATATTATCCGTTTCGAAGAAGAGGACCGCCACCGGCTGATCAAAGGCTATTCTCACGGCATGAAGAACAAAATCCAGATGCTGTGCTTCATCATCACCCGCCCGCCTCTGATTCTGCTGGACGAGCCGCTTACTTCGTTCGACGTAGTGGTGGCGCTGGAGATCAAGAAGCTGCTCCGTGAGATGAAGCGGGATCATATTATTATTTTCTCGACCCATATTCTGCAGCTTGCCGCCGATCTGTGCGATGAGCTCGTGGTGCTGAATAATGGCGTGCTTCAGGAGATCCCTGCAGACATCCTGCATAGTCCTGAGTTTGAGGAACGGATTATTGCATTGCTGAAGGATGGCGGCGAACATGATTAGCACGCTGAGCACCATTATGCAGATCCGGGGGGCCTCGGGTGCGAACCGTCTGCTGTATTATTTTGGGAGATTACCTCTGGTCGGCAAACTGGTGAATGACAGCGTGTATTCCCGGACCTCCCTGAAGAAGACTTTTACCATAGTGGCCCTTTTTCTGAAAATCATCTGGGGTTTCCTGTCCAAGTTTGCCTATCTGGGGCTTATCGTGTATCTGCCTGTCGTTCTCGCCGCCAAGGAGCTTCCGCTTCCTGAGCAATACGATCTGTACCTGCAAGTGCTTGTATTGCTGAGTTTTGGGGTGGGCACTGTGTCCAATGCCATAATTTTGGAACCGAAGCGGGATAAATATATTTGTGTCAAGCTGATGAGGTTGCCCGCCGACAAGTACATGCATGCTGTCCTGACGCTCAGGTCGCTGACTTTTTTTATTTATTTTGTGCCTGCGATGATGGTATTTGCTCATGTATATAGCGCACCGCTCTGGCAAGGACTACTTTTGTCCTTACTGCTTTCATTATGGCGTATTGCTGGTGAAGCGCTCCATCTGTGGATATTTGATACGAGGGAAATGGTGCTTGTCAAAAAAAACGGTCTGGTCTGGTCCGCCATTGGAGTGGGTTACCTGCTGGCATTTGTGCCTCTGTACAGGGGAAACGCGCTAATGGATATGGATGGAGTAATATTCAACCTTCCCCTGAGTGTGGCGCTTGTGGTCCTAGGAGCTTTGTCTGCATTGTATATTGCCAGGTATCCCGGCTACCGTAACGCAGTGGACGCGGTCACCAAGATTGATGATCCGCTGCTGGATATGGGACGGATGATGAAAGAGGCAAATAGGAAGCAGGTCGAGACGCATGAGAAGGATTTCACATCCAATCAGCTGCGGCCCGGACAATTTGCGGACAAAACCGGCTATGCCTACCTGAACGCGATCTTTTTCTCCCGGCACAGACGCTTCCTGATTCAACCCATCCAGCGGCGGCTGCTGATTATTGGCGCACTGTTTGCAGCCGGTCTGCTGATTCTGCTGACTGCGCCGGATACATTCACGAAGCTGGTCCAGTATGTAATGAGCACTCTGCCCATGCTTGTCATTGTCATGAGTTTCACCTCTATTGGGGAGCGGGTATGCAAGGCGATGTTTTTCAACTGCGATCTTAGTCTGCTGCGGTATGGCTTTTACCGTGAGCGGTCTGCAGTCCTGAGCAATTTCCGCGTTCGACTGCTTCGCATCAGTGGTCTTAATCTGATTCCGGCTGCAGCGATCTGTGTGGTAGTGAATGTGCTCATTCTCTTATCGGGGGAAAGCTGGGGAATGACGGACACGCTGATTTTCAGCGGTGTGATTCTTGGCCTGTCGCTGTTTTTTTCCGTGCATCATTTGTTTATGTACTATATTTTTCAGCCCTACAGCACAGAGCTGAACGTGAAGAATCCGTTTTTCAGTATCATGAACAGTATTGTATTGGGTGTGGGCATTATATGCATGCAGTTTCAGAGTACTCCAGCCCATTTTGCAGTAACGGTGCTGCTGGCTTCTGCTGTCTATGTGCTGATTGCCTTGTTTCTGGTCTACAGATATTCGGCAAAAACCTTCCGGGTGAAATGATTACTTTCGCTGCTGTTTACTGATTCTGGACTAAAAAACATGTATTATGGCTTGATGTTTAGAATGAATATTAAGTATAATGGTGTTTAGTCTTATTTTAAAGTATTTGCTGCTTAAGTTCGAAATCCGTAATTCGAAGAGGTGTACGTAGTGAGCAGCATAACAGTAGCGAAAGTACTCAACAATAATGTGATTATCGCCCAACATCCCCAATATGCCGAAGTGGTTGTCATTGGCAAGGGCATCGGGTTTAACCGTAAAACACGCGACCGGATCAATCTGTCCTCTGTGGAGAAGATGTTTATTCTCCGCAACCAGGAGGAACAGGAACAATATAAGCAGCTCATTCCCCAGGTCGAAGAGAAGCTCATAGAGGTCATGCAGGAGATTGTTTTGCACATTATGCAGAGCAGCCGCCAGCCGCTGAATGAGCATATCCATATAGCGCTCACTGACCATATCTCGTTTGCCATCCGCAGAAACGAGCAGAATATAGCTATTCATAATCCGTTTCTGTACGAAACCAAAGAAATCTACCCGGAAGAATACAACCTGGCGGAGTATGCGGTGGAGCGGATTAACGAGGCGATGGGGGTAAGGCTGCCGCCGGATGAGATTGGTTTTGTTGCCTTGCATATTGTCAGCGCACTCAGCAACCGGCATATCTCTGAGGTCAAGCAGCATTCCCTGTTGATCGGTGATATGGTGAACCTGGTGGAAGACAATCTGGATTATCATATCCCGAGAGACTCGCTGGATTATTCCCGTCTCGTGACCCATCTGCGTTTCGTACTGGAGCGCCTGCGCCGGGGGGAGACTGTGCGGGAGACCTCATCGCTCGATGGACTGATGAAACGCGAATACCCTGAGATGTATATGCTGGCCTGGAAGCTGACTAAGGTCATTGAGCAGCGGGTGCATATTCCCGTCTATGCTGCAGAGGTAAGCTACCTGACGATTCATTTGCAGCGGCTGGCCCAGAAAAAAGAGGATGAAGCAGATATGGAGCTTCTGGAGTAGGAAACAAAACAAAATAACCCTGCATTTGTAGGGCTATTTTTGTGCTTGCATGTTCAAAAGAACGGTGCTACAATGATCCCTGGTTAAACTAAACAGAATACAAAGCGTGTAACTGATTCGATCAGGCATGAGTGATTTACAGTATTTTGGTTGTCCAGCCCCAAGTCGGGGTAATCTAACCTTGTGTTAGAGGAACAACCTGTATGCTGTGTTGCTCATGCCTTTTTTGGCTTCTGTTTGAACGAAATTAACAATTAAGGAAGTGACCTCAATGTTCAAAAAACTGTTTGGTGTGTTGCAAAGGGTCGGTAAGGCGCTTATGCTTCCAGTGGCCATTCTGCCTGCGGCAGGCTTGCTCCTTGGGATCGGCAACATGCTGGTTAACCCTGACTTCCTTCAATACGTTCCGGCACTGGAGAATAATGTGGTTCAAGCCATTGCCAATGTATTGATGAATTCAGGGCAAATTGTCTTCAGTAACCTGTCACTTCTCTTTGCGGTCGGGGTAGCCATCGGGCTTGCCGGCGGTGAAGGGGTAGCCGGACTTGCGGCTATTATCGGGTTCCTGGTCATGAACGTGACTATGGGAACCGTGCTTGGCATCAATGAATGGGTGCTGAGCAAGCAAGACTTCGCCTATGCCAGTGTCTTGGGGATTCCAACCCTGCAGACCGGCGTATTCGGCGGTATCCTCGTCGGGGTCTTGGCTGCGTCCATGTACAAAAGGTTCTTCCGCATAGAGTTGCCATCCTATCTCGGCTTCTTCGCGGGTAAACGTTTTGTTCCAATTATGACGGCAGTAACTTCCCTGCTTCTCGGGCTTGCACTGACGATCATCTGGCCGCCGATCCAGCACGGCCTGAACTATGTATCACAGAGTATGATCAATACGAATCTGACGCTGTCGGCCTTTATCTTTGGGGTGATCGAGCGTTCCCTGATTCCGTTTGGTCTGCATCACATCTTCTATTCACCGTTCTGGTATGAATTCGGAAGCTATATCGATAAAGCGGGAAACCTGGTCCGCGGGGACCAGCGGATCTTCATGCAGCAGCTTCGTGACGGTGTGGATTTCACAGCGGGTACCTTTACAACCGGTAAATATCCGTTCATGATGTTCGGTCTGCCTGCAGCGGCCCTGGCGATCTACCATGAAGCCAGACCAGAGCATAAGCGGGTTGTCGGCAGTTTGATGGTTTCAGCAGCACTGACTTCCTTTCTGACCGGGATTACTGAGCCACTTGAATTCTCATTCTTGTTCGTGGCTCCGCTGCTGTTCGCCGTACATGCAATATTTGCCGGCTTGTCCTTCATGACCATGCATATCCTGAATGTCAAAATCGGGATGACCTTCTCCGGCGGTTTCATCGACTATGTATTGTTCGGTGTGATTCCGAACCGTACAGCGTGGTGGCTGGTTATTCCGGTAGGTCTTGTGCTTGCGGTCATTTACTACTTTGGATTCCGCTTTGTAATTCGGAAGTTCAACCTCAGAACACCGGGACGTGAAGATCCTTCCGATGATGAGGAGGAAGTAAGCACAGAGAATGTATCCAGAAGCGGTGATGATCTGCCGCGCAACATTCTGTCCGCACTGGGCGGCAAAGAAAACATTACTCACCTGGACGCTTGTATTACACGTCTTCGTGTAGAAGTTAAAGATAAGGCCGGCGTGGATAAGAACCGTCTGAAGAAGCTTGGTGCATCAGGCGTACTCGAAGTCGGCAATAACGTGCAGGCGATCTTCGGAACCCGTTCCGATACGATCAAATCACAGATTCAGGATGTAATGAACGGCAGAACTCCAGCCGCTTCACCAGCCGCAGCTGCTCCACAGCCTGAGCTGGAGAAAAAGGCAGGAGAAGAAGGCACAGCGATTATTCCTGAGGATATCGTATCTCCGGTCAACGGGGAGCTGCTCGATATTACACAGGTGCCGGATGCGGTGTTCTCCCAGAAGATGACCGGTGACGGCTTTGCGTTCCTGTCAGACGACGGTAAGATTGCTTCGCCGGTATACGGTAAAGTGTTCAACGTCTTCCCAAGCAAGCACGCGATTGGCATCATGTCCGATGGCGGCAAAGAGGTACTGGTTCATATCGGCGTAAATACGGTCAAGCTTAAAGGTCAGGGTTTCACGATCCTGGTCGAAGAAGGCGATCTGGTAGCCGCAGGACAGCCGATTATGGAGGTTGATCTGGAGTACGTTAAGGCTCATGCGCCTTCCGTAATTTCACCAGTCATTTTCTCCAATCTGCCAGAAGGTTCTGCAGTTACGTTGAAGAAGCCGGGTAAAGTGGTTATCGGCGACAAGGATATCATCAGTATCCTGTAGAATGTGCAATGGGGCAGCGCTTCCTTTATACTTAAAGGGAGCGTAGCCTTCACCATAAAAAAACAAATCCTATATGAACAGAAAGCGAGTTGGATATTATCATGCAAAAAACATTCAGAATTATCGACGAAGACGGAATTCACGCACGCCCGGCAACAGCGCTGGTAAATACGGCAACAAAATTCAAAGACACCGAAGCTTTTGCAGAAGCTAAAGGTAAAAAAGTAACACTCAAGTCCATCCTTGGCGTTTTGTCTTTGGGTCTTGAAGCAGGCGACACTCTGACTTTGATTACTGAAGGCAGTGAAGAGTCCGAAGCGCTGAGCGCACTTCAGGAAGTTATGGTTAAAGAAGGGCTGGGAGAGCTGCATGAGTAAAATTTCAGGAATCGCGGCTTCAGCAGGTATTGCCGTAGCCCGTGCCTTTATCCTGGAACATCCGGATTATACCATTACGAAAACGGCTGTAGGCGATGTGGAGGCAGAGGTTGCCAAACTGACAGACGCGCTGGAGAAGTCCAAAGCCGAGCTGCAGAGCATCAAGGAACGCACCCTCGCTGAACTGGGCGAGAAGAAAGCGGAGATCTTTGAATCCCATCTGTTGATTCTGGAAGATCCTGAGCTGATCAGTCCCGTAATGGACAAAATCCGTGAGGAATTGGTAAATGCGGACTATGCCTTAAATGAAGTTGCCACTCAGTTTATTGAGATGTTTGAAAATATGAAAAGCGCGTACCTTCAGGAACGTGCAGCCGATATGCGCGATGTGACCAAACGGGTGCTGAACCACCTGCTGGGTATCCATTATGTCAGTCCTGCCGAGATCAGTGAGGAAGTCATTGTTATCGCTCAGGATTTGACGCCTTCCGATACAGCACAGCTGAACCGCAACTTCGTTAAGGGCTTCACAACGAATATCGGTGGACGCACCTCGCACTCGGCCATCATGGCCCGCTCCCTGGAAATTCCGGCGGTAGTCGGCACCAAGAATGTACTGTCCGAAGTCAAGGCAGGAGATCTGGTGATTGTGGATGGTCTGAACGGTGATGTTCTGATCAACCCGAGCGATGCTGAAGTAGCGGAGTACAAAGCCAAGCAGGCAGCCTATGATCTGCAAATCGCCGAGTGGAAAAAGCTCCGCGACGAGCCGACCGTATCTGCTGACGGCAAGCATGTGGAGCTGGCTGCCAACATCGGTACACCCAACGATGTGAACGGTGTGATCGAGAACGGCGGCGAAGGTGTAGGTCTGTACCGGACGGAGTTCCTGTACATGGGCCGCGACAAGCTGCCTTCCGAAGAAATCCAGTACAATGCGTACCGCACAGTGCTGGAGAACATGAACGGCAAGCCTGTTGTTGTGCGCACGCTGGATATTGGCGGCGACAAGGAACTGCCGTATCTGGATCTGCCTAAGGAAATGAACCCTTTCCTCGGTTTCCGGGCGATCCGCCTGTGTCTGGACCGTCAGGACATTTTCCGTACCCAGCTCCGCGCACTGCTCAGAGCAAGCGCCCACGGTGATCTGCGGATCATGTTCCCTATGATCGCTACACTCGGCGAGTTCCGTGCAGCACGTGATCTGCTGCTGGAGGAGAAGGCCAAGCTCCGCGAAGAAGGCAAGGAAGTGTCTGACAACATTCAGCTTGGCATAATGGTGGAGATTCCTTCCACCGCTGTTCTGGCTGACCAGTTCGCCAAGGAAGTGGATTTCTTCAGTATCGGAACCAATGACCTTATCCAATATACAATGGCTGCAGACCGGATGAACGAACGGGTATCTTACCTGTATCAGCCATACAATCCAGCCATTCTGCGCCTTGTCAAAATTGTAATCGATGCTGCGCATGCTGAAGGCAAATGGACCGGCATGTGCGGTGAAATGGCTGGCGACAGCACGGCGATTCCGCTGCTGCTGGGCCTCGGTCTTGATGAATTCAGCATGAGTGCCACTTCTATCCTCCCGGCACGGAGCCAGATTTCCAAGCTCTCTGCCGCAGATATGAAGGAAATGGCTGCCAAAGCGCTGCAACTCGGTACCGCCGAGGAAGTTGCTGCCCTTGTGCAAAGCAGTGTGAATTAATTATTGCTTCAAGCATTACTCCGTTTTATAGCAAGTCTACTTTTCCAACTACTTTATACCAGCCTCCTAATTGGGGGGCTGGTTTTTTTATTACTAAGCGGATCGCCTGTGTCTAAATATAAGTTGTAACATTGTGCATTGGTGCTGCGTCAGAAGGATATGACCGGCTATGAGTGAGTACATAACATCAATTTACAGTAGCTATCCAATCCATAGCAGGTTATACTTCCGATAGAATAGCTGCTTTCGCTTGATAAGCTTAATTGGGAAGTCATTACTACCGATATAGGAAGTATAGACAGCAGAATAGGCTGCTGGACCCAAACTTGTGAACATCGTGTTACATATAATATGTTGAGCCAAGTCATGGGTTGGACCTGAGTAAAGACTGTACTCTTAATGCTCTGCTTGCAAAGCCGTGCAAGTATTATTTTTAAGTGATATGGAAATAGTTGGATACTAATAGCAGTAGATCCGTTTTCCGGCAACTTTGGGGAGAACACTGGGATGGTGATTATGAATGAACAGCAATTATATAAATGCAGAGAAAGAAATAGAGATCTATACAGGCAATGATCTTGGATTGACCTATACTGCGGATTACAGCCTCTTCAAAGTATGGGTGCCCACAGCCTTCACCGTGTCGCTGGTATTGTATGATACCGGGGGGAATGGGATAGAAACCGTGAACTATGGTGGCCGGGACAGCGGCCGTATCGTGAATATGCAGCGTCAGGAGGGTGGGATCTGGCAGGCCCGTCTCTCTGGGGATTTGAAAGGCAAATATTATATGTACCGTGCCGTTTTTGAAGACGGAACGATTAAAGAGGCAGCGGACCCTTATGCTAAGGCGGTATCAGCCAACGGTATACGATCAGCCATTGTGGACTTGCGTGGCACCGATCCGGAAGCTTGGCTCTTAGATAGGTCACCTGCTCTGCCTCATCCTGCTGATGCCGT
Organism: Paenibacillus sp. 22594; assembly: GCF_052044425.1. Taxonomy (NCBI): domain Bacteria; kingdom Bacillati; phylum Bacillota; class Bacilli; order Caryophanales; family Paenibacillaceae; genus Paenibacillus; species Paenibacillus sp. 22594. The sequence goes on along the minus strand of NZ_JBQENA010000001.1, from coordinate 1,454,708 downwards.
GATCTATGAGCTGCATGTACGGGACTTCTCTTCGTCAGAGGACTCTGGGATGCTGCATAAAGGCAAATTCAAGGCTTTTACTGAATTCGGGCTGCGGGATCCTGAGGGACATGCAATGGGCATTGATCATTTGAAGGAGCTAGGCATTACCCATGTGCATCTGCTTCCCGTATTTGATTTTCAGACCATCAATGAACTCGGAGCAGACAGCAGAAGAGGAGCGGAGCCGTATTTCACCGAATACAACTGGGGATATGATCCTCAGCACTATAACGTTCCGGAAGGTTCGTACAGCACCAATCCGTCAGATCCGGAAACCCGCATTCGTGAGATGAAGGAAATGGTGCAGGCACTGCACAGTAAAGGGATATCCGTGATTATGGATGTGGTATACAACCATACCTATTCTGTGGAAAAAGGACCTTTTCAGCCGTTGGTTCCCGATTATTTCTATCGGCATGACTATAACGGCCGCCTCTCCAATGGTTCCGGTGTCGGCAATGAGCTGGCCACGGAACGGCCGATGGTCCGCAAGTATATTAAGGATTCATTGGCCTACTGGGCTTCCGAATATCACATTGACGGGTTCCGTTTTGATCTCATGGGACTGATGGACAGTGTAACCATGCGTGAACTTACGGAAGAACTGCGTCTGGAGATCAACCCGAATCTGCTGCTCTACGGTGAGCCGTGGACCGGCGGGGATTCTCCGCTAGCTACCAAAACACTAAAAGGTGTGCAAAAGGGCAAGGGATATGCTGTTTTCAATGACAACTTCCGGTCTGCAATCAAAGGCGACAGCGATGGCTGGGGCAAAGGCTTCGTAACCGGGGAATATGGCAAGGAAGGTGCGGTTGCTTCCGGAATCAAGGGAGCTATTCATGAATTTACCGATTCCCCGGTGGAAACGGTGAATTATGTTACCGCACACGATAATTTGAATCTGTGGGATAAGGTACTTGCCACGCAAGGCCTGCGCCAGGCGGCCAAGCTGCCGGAACTGGAGAATGGACGGCTGAAGAACGGTGGTGCGTTGGAAGCAGCAATTGCCGAAGCCGATCCTTACTTCGCGGTTGACCGGCAGGATGTTCTCGGCGATGAGACTGTACGGCGGTCTCTGCTGGCGAGCGGGATCATTCTGACTTCACAGGGCATTCCCTTTCTGCAAGCCGGTGATGAATTCCTGCGTAGCAAATACGGTGACCACAACAGCTACCGGAGCCCCGACGCCATCAATGCCATCCGTTGGGTGAACAAAGCAAAGTTTCTTCCTGTCTTTGAGTACTACAAAGGACTTATTGCGCTGCGGAGCAACCATCCGGCCTTCAGGCTGCATGGACGCCAGGAGATCGAGCGTTCGCTGGAATTCCTCCGCTGTGACGGCGGAGTGGTCTCCTATCTGCTCAAGAATAACGCCGGCGGTGACGTTTGGAACAATATCGTGGTGATTTTTAATGCAAATTCCGGGCCGATCAGCCATAAGCTCCCCGAAACGGATGGCTGCTGGAATATCGTTGTGGACCATACCTCTGCAGGAATAGATGCCTTCCGTACTGTCGAGGGTGCAGAGGTAGAGCTTGAAGGGTTGTCCATGATGGTCCTCTATGATAAATACGGTCAGCCTGAGCCAAGGTCCAAAATCATTGAAATCCACTATGAACGTCCGGATGGTGATTACCGGGGCTGGAACCTATGGTTGTGGGGTACAGGCATCCAGGATGGACAGTGCGATTTCCGGGAGATGGAAAATGGCCATGCTGTAGCGCGGATCGAAGTGCTTCCAGAGACTACGTCGGTAGGCTACATTCTGAGGTTGAATGACTGGGAAGAGAAGGACGGGGCCGGAGACCGCTTCATCGACTGCTCCGGCAGCGAGGAGCCAGTTAAGGTAACCATCTGTGAACGATTGCAGGAGAACAGCGGGGGGAAGGATGATCCGCTGCAGCTCTCCAGTTAAGATACAAAAAAAGAGCTGTTCTGTACGGCAACCCATCAGTGGGCCGTCAGAATAGCTCTTTTTGTCAAGATATAAGAATTTAGTTTTGACTTGGAATATCAGTTATATGTCCTCTGGCGCCAATGCTCCCCCTTGCAGGATTAGCTTATTTGGGCTGGTCCGAATATTCTTCATCCACAAACTCGCTGTACAGATTAGCTTCGTTGCCGCCGTGATTCTTGGAGCGGTACATTGCCAGGTCGGCAGCCCGGAGCAATGCATTAATACTGTTGCCGTGCTGCGGGTACAGCGCTACTCCTATGCTGGCTGATGTATGGAAGCTGGAGCCTTGGTTGATCGACCAGGATTTATTGAAGAGCTGCAGCAGCCGGTCCAGGATCTCATCGAGCATCTTAGGGCTGGTAAAACGGTGCAGCACCACCGCGAACTCGTCTCCTCCGATCCGGAAAGCCTGGCCTGACCCCTTGACGGTCTGCTGCAGCTCACGTGAGAGCAATTGCAGGAATTCATCTCCGGCCAGATGGCCGAGAGTATCATTCAACTGCTTGAACCGGTCACAGTCGAGCAGGGCCAGCGCAATATTCTGTTTGCGTTCCTCCGGCTGATTGATCAGATTCTCCATGTACATTTTGAAATGGGCTCTGTTAGGAATTGCAGTCAGATGGTCATAAAAGGCCAGCTTGTGCAGGCGTTCCTCATATTGCTTCCGCTGGGTGATTTCACGCGATACCAGCATGAACTGCGCCGGAAAAGCACCGCTGCCCTTAATCGGGGTAACCTTTGTTTCAAGCCATACCCAGTGTCCCTCAACTGAACGCATCCGCAGCTCGGAAATCCGCGGGGTAGCCTGTACCACGCTTTTGAGCTTCGCCCAGGTAATCTCCGCTTCCCGGATATAATTGGAGAGCGGAACCCCCTTAGACGGGATATATCCGAGCAGGCCGGAATGGGAAGGGGAAGCATACAAGATCAACCCGTTAGGATCCGTCAAAATAATAAAGTCGGACATTGTCTCCCCAATCAATTGATACAGGGACTTCTCCTCAAGCATTTCATTTTGAAGGGTAATCAGCTTGCGGCAGAGATAAATTATAACGAGCACCAACAAAAACAAGAATAAAGAGTATAACGCAAACAGCGAGCTTTTTTTATCCCGGAATTCCTGTGTTACCTGCCGTGCATAGCCGTCAATCAATTGCTCGGATTTGTCTAGAGGGTCACGGACTTGCTCCAGCAGCCCATTGGTTTGGAGTGGAGAGAAAGATTCGGGGTTCCAGTTGCTCTGCACCCGCTGTGAGATAAGTTCCCTGCCTGTATCCTTCCAGGTTTGAAAAGGGCCTTCGACGTCTTTCAATACATTTTTGAGCTGAGTAAGCTGCAGTTCACTCTGCTTCATCCCGCTGAACGGATTCTCCACGGAGTTGATATTATAGCTGGCCATGCTAAGACGCTGCTTCGCCTGGGCATTGTTTTCTTCAAAATCCTGAGACAGTTTGCTGCGCTCCTCGCTGGTAATATTTGCGTTTATAGCAGTATGGAGGGCTAAGGCAGACTGGTACAGGTCGCGGTCGGCATTCAGAATAAGCTCGGAATTCTGATACACATCGTTATATAAGGAAGCTGACAATTTGTTCATTGTGTTGTTTAAATATAGGAGGGAAGCAATACTGATACCCACCAGAAGAACGGAGATAGCGGCAAATAAAAGGATTAGTCTGCGTGTGTTTTTGATCTCGGGAAAACCTGCCACTTCATCCACCCCCTGCAAAAACTATTAAGTATTCTACAATGCTGTCTAATAACACACTAAGGTATATCCATAAGTGGACCTTTTGCTTGTGTGAGCAGGATAATGAAGAGATTGTGATCCAAGCGAGTCATACAGAGCAGGGGAAGAATAAGGTGGCAGGAATGGGAATCTCCCGGTATGATCGAAGTTTCTTCTCATCAGTATAAAGGAAGCACTTATGTTGAGCAATCGCCTGGGTAAAAGTGGATATAGCTTAATAATCTCCAGACTCCGGAAGCTTCGGCTCAGGTTCAGATCCGTGATCCGGGGGAAATTTGTCTTGAAATCTCAGATTTATGGTCGCGAAACATAAATCCTTATTATAAAAAAAGATTATGTATAGCCTGCTTCCTTATAGATATTCCAGCCCTTGAGTCCTATTACCCAACTTTTCCGCAAACGATACCCTCTCTGATTAATAATCCGCATAGAAGGGTGCAGGGTCATAGGCATAACGCAGCATTCCAGGCAAAAAAAAGCCGGAATTCTCCCAAAAAAAGCCACAAACCTCCAAAAAAGAGGCTTGCGGCTGTATGTCTTGCATAAACATGGGTAAAACCAACTATAGTCTATTCATTGTGCAGGGCGTAGATAGGGCGCATTCTTGCCGCTTTGTTCGCAGGCATCATTCCAAATACCACACCGATAAACAAAGAGAACAGGAATGAGATGATCACCATGTTCCAGGAGGTGGCTACATTCATTGAGGTGTAATGTCCAACCGCCCAGCTGATGCCTAGTCCCAATCCGACACCAATCAAACCGCCAAATCCGCTGAGTACAATAGACTCGATCATAAACTGTATCAGAATATTGATCTTCTTGGCGCCGATTGCTTTGCGGATACTGTTCCTTATCTTTCTCGCTGAAACGGAAAATATCAAATCCGGCAGAACGCCCGCTGAAAATGATTCCTGAAATACGTCTTGAAGCTTAAGGGAAGCTTAAAAGAAGATAAAAAATTGGCCCGGATTTGTCCCGCTTGTCAAAACGGCTAATTTTGCATATAATATATAAACATATCTTCTTAAGCAGAAGATGCGATTGATTCAGCAGCATCCATGATAAATGCAGTGATGGAGAAGAGTACGCAGTGCCTGGCTTACAGGGAGGAGACGCCGTTGATTGAGAGCGTTTCTAGGAAGCAGAGCTGCCGAAGTTCACTCCGGAGCAGTTCCTTGAATTTCTTTCAAGCCGTGCTTGATGGAGAGCGTAGGGGAAACCGGCCGCAGACCGTTATTTCTGCTAAAGTGAGACAGGTCTATGTCATGCCGAAAGCAGGAATAATGCTATTAGGGATGTTCATCAGGCAGTCTAACAAGGGTGGTACCACGGTCTTTTCGTCCCTTACCGGGAGGAAAGGCCTTTTTTTGTTGCAAATAGGACAACACCATGATAAGGGGGCAGTACACGGCCATGAAAGAGAAGCTTGAAGCATTGAAGGTCGAAGCGTTAGGGAAGCTGAAGGAAGTTACCGATCCGCAGGTTCTGAATGATTTGCGTGTAAAGTACTTGGGTAAAAAAGGCGAACTTACAGAGGTTCTGCGCGGTATGGGCGGACTCAGCGCGGAGGAGCGCCCGGTGATCGGCCAGGTAGCCAATCTGGTGCGGGGCGCCATTGAGGAAATTATCGAAGCCAAACAGGAGGCCTTCCAGCAGCAGGAGACACAAAACCGCTTGAATGCGGAAAAAGTGGATGTAACCCTGCCGGGCCGCAGTCTGCCGCAAGGCGGGATTCATCCGCTGAGCCGGGTGGTTCAGGAGATCGAGGATATTTTCATCGGCATGGGTTACCAGGTGGCGGAAGGGCCAGAGGTGGAAACGGATTACTATAACTTTGAAGCGCTCAACCTGCCGAAGAACCATCCGGCCCGCGATATGCAGGATTCCTTCTATTTGACGGAGGATATCCTCATGCGCACGCAGACTTCACCGGTTCAGGTCCGCACTATGCAGGCGATGAAGGGCGAAGCCCCTGTCAAAATCATCTGTCCCGGCAAGGTATTCCGACGCGATGACGATGATGCAACCCACTCCTTCCAGTTCCATCAGATCGAGGGTCTGGTGATTGACCGTCATATCCGCATGAGCGATCTGAAGGGCACGCTGCAGCAGTTTGCCAAAGAAATGTTCGGGCCACACGCGGGCATCCGCTTGCGTCCAAGCTTCTTCCCGTTCACCGAGCCGAGTGTTGAGGTGGATGTGAGCTGCTTCAAATGTGGTGGAGACGGCTGCCGTCTGTGCAAGCAGAGCGGTTGGCTGGAAATCCTCGGCGCCGGCATGGTTCACCCGAACGTGCTGGAAATGGGCGGCTATGATCCTGCCGAGTACAGCGGCTTCGCCTTCGGTATGGGTGTCGAACGGATAGCAATGCTGAAGTACGGTATTGATGACATCCGTCATTTCTACACGAATGATATGGCTTTTGTGAAGCAGTTCAAAGGGATTTAATTTTTTGGCGGGTGAGAGGCTGGGCGGGCAGGATCAGCTATCGATGATCTTTGTTTCTGTTTTATCAATCTGTAAAAAATGGACCGGAGGGGAAGTTTGGAACTGGAGGAGCGAACGCGTCCGCCTTTAGGTTTGGATTTCTACCGCGATCAGCGGTTTAAATCAGGAAATCTAAACCTAACAGCGGCCGGAAGTCCAAATATTCCCCGCAGGGACCCTATTAACAGTATGATTTTAAAACGGAAGTACAGAGATCCAATGCTGCTCACTGTTTCCGCATTGCCAAGTAAACCCGGCACGTAGATAAATACATCTGAAACAAAAGGAAGTGTGCGAATATGAAAGTATCAACCTCCTGGCTCACGGATTATATATCGCTTGAGGGCGTTACCGCAGATGAGCTGGCAGAGAAAATTACGACCGCCGGCATCGAGATCGACGGTGTGGAGCGCCGCAACAAAGGCCTTTCCGGCATCGTGGTCGGCTATGTCAAATCGAAAGAAAAGCATCCTGATGCCGATAAGCTGAATGTATGCATCGTAGATGCAGGACAAGACGAGGATCTGCAGATTGTCTGCGGAGCCAAGAACGTGGCCGCTGGACAAAAGGTTCCGGTAGCACTGGTGGGTGCCAAGTTGCCCGGTCTGGATATCAAAAAAGCCAAGCTTCGCGGCGTATTGTCGCAGGGGATGATCTGTTCCGCCAAGGAGCTGGGGCTGAACGATAAATTGCTGCCCAAGGAACTGCAGGAGGGCATTCTGGTGCTGCCTGAGGACACCGAAATCGGTCAGGACATTCTGAAGGTGCTGGATCTGAATGATGAGGTTCTGGACTTCGATCTGACGCCTAACCGTTCAGATTGTCTAAGCATGATTGGTGCCGCCTACGAAGTAAGCGCAATTCTCGGACGTGAGCTTAAGCTGCCTGATCCGGCAGCTGATCTGGTAGAATCGGGTGGCTCGGCCTCCGACTCCATCTCCGTCCGGATAGAGGACAAAGACTATTGCACGAATTATTCGGTTCGCTACATTGCCGGAGTGAAGACTGCCCCATCCCCGCTCTGGATTCAGAACCGCCTGATGGCAGCGGGGGTCCGTCCGATTAATAACATCGTGGACATCACCAACTATGTGATGATGGAGTACGGACAGCCGCTGCATGCATTTGACGGCGACAAAGTGGAAGGCGGCATCCTGGGGGTGCGGTTTGCCAAGGACGGCGAGATTCTGACCACGCTTGACGGGCAGGAGCGCAAGCTGGAGCCTCAAATGCTGGTGATTGCCGATGGGGTGAAGGCTGTGGGTCTGGCCGGAGTCATGGGCGGACTGCAGACTGAAGTAACAGATGAAACCATCAATATTGTACTGGAGTCGGCCAAGTTCGACGGCGGGACGGTCCGCAAAACCTCACGCCAGCTGGGTCTGCGCTCCGAAGCTTCCCTGCGCTTCGAGAAAGAAGTCGATCCGAATGCCGTGATCTCTGCATTGAACCGTGCGGCTTCCCTGATAGCCCGATATGCCGGAGGTTCTGTGCACGAGGGTATTGTGCAGGCTGGGACGGGGACTGCGGAAGAGAAGGTACTCACCTTATCCATGGAGAAGCTGAACCGTTATCTCGGTACAGAACTGTCACTGCTGGAAGTGAAGACTTTGTTCAGCCGTCTGCACTTCAAGTGCGGAGATGCGGGACAGGAGCTCGTAGAGGTGCAGGTTCCGACAAGACGTGGTGATATCAGCTATGATGTCGATCTGATTGAAGAAATTGCCCGGTTATACGGCTATGACAATATCCCTACAACTTTGATTGAGGGTGTGACTACACCTGGAGCGCTGACCAGCGAGCAGTCCCAGCGCCGTGAACTGCGCCGTCTGCTGGCACATGGGGGCTATCAGGAGGTTATGGGGTATTCCTTCATTCAACCGGAGCAAAGCAAGCTTTTCCCGGCGCTTGCTGAAGGCAAGCTTTCTGTCAAGCTGGCGATGCCGATGAGCGAGGACCGCAGTGTGCTGCGCACCAGTCTGATTCCACAGCTGCTGGAAATTGCCCGCTATAACACGAACCGCCGTCAAAGTGATCTGGCGCTGTTCGAAATTGGGAATGTGTTCTTCACAGACGAAGAGCAGCTCACCCGTCAGCCCCGTGAGCTGCCGGTGCTCGGACTTCTGCTGAGTGGAAGCCGTGCGTCCAAGCAATGGAATGTAGCAGTGCAGCCTGTGGACTTCTTCGACCTGAAGGGTGCGGTGGAAACTGTATTTAGCCACTTGGGCCTTGCGGACAGCGTGGTTTATGAAGGCGATGCTCCTGAGGATTACCACCCGGGGCGTTCGGCTTCGATATACTTGCAGGGTACCGAAGGCCGGGTGAAGCTGGGAACGCTTGGACAGCTTCATCCAGAGCTGCAGCGCGGGTTGGATCTGGAAGATACGTACGTGGCGGAGCTGCTGCTTCAGCCGCTCTACAGCAACGCACGCACCAATATACAGTACACTGAGCTGCAGCGCTTCCCGGGCATGGAGCGGGATATCGCAGTTGTGGTGGATTCTGCAGTGCCTGCAGGTCACCTGCTGGCTTCCATCCGTGAGAACGGCGGAACTCTGCTGCAGAATGTTCAGGTATTTGATGTGTACACTGGCGGCAAGATGGAGAGCGGCAAGAAGAGCGTAGCCATTTCCCTGCTCTACCGCCATACCGATCACACACTGACCGACGAAGAAGTTGTAGAAGTTCATGATAGGGTCGTATCAGCACTTCAGCAAACTTTTGGCGCAGAATTAAGAAAGTAGCAGGAATTGTGCAAAGCCGCAGCGAATCCATTTACAAACGGAGTTCGCTGCGGCTTTTTTCTAACCCTTGGAGCTACGGCGGCTACCGGCAGAATCTATGAATGAACGGCTTTTTGGCAAAAGAGAATAAATGACGCTACAATAGGAGCAGGGATACCAGCTTAGAATCCGCACACATACAAAGGAGGGCACAACTGTGGCTATGGACCGGACTCGTGTCGCCGTGGAGATATATGGAACATCTTATAAACTTGTAGGAAGCAGCACTGAATATATGAAACAGGTTGCCCGCTATGTAGACGAGCATATGCGCGCAATCTCCAAATCACATTCCCAATTGGATACTCCGCGGATCGCGGTGCTTGCTGCCGTGCATATGGCGGAGCAGGCCATCCAGGTGCAGGACTTTAAGAATGAGTTGAATATGCTGACCGGAGAGCGTACGGAACTGCGTATTGAAGTCACACGCCTTACGGAAGCGCAGAAGGAGCGGCAGGAAGAGTACGAACGGATGGAGGCGGCAGCCAAGGAGGAGGCCGCCCGTCTGATTGCCGCTGCCGAAGAGGAGCGCAGGCGGCACCTGGAGATCCAGGAGCAGGAGCGGAAGCTGCATGCCGAGGCGCTGCTGGAAGCGGAGACGGCTGCAGCTGCTGCCCGCGAGCTGCTGGCTGAAGAGCTTAAGGCGCGTGAAGCGGAGCTGTTGACCCTGCGCGAGAGCTATGAGCAGGAGCAGACTGCTGCCCGTGAGAGCCGCCGGCAGGAGCTTGCTGCCGCTGAGGCGGCCCGTCTGCAGCAGCTTGAAGAACTGAAAGCTGCTCACCTCAAGGAACTGCAGACCCTGCGCGAGACATTGGAGCGGGAGAAGGCGGAAACGCTATCCCAGCTTGAAATGGAGCTCACGCAGACCCGGGAGTCGCTCGGAGGCGAGATTGTGGAGATCCGCTCGTCACTCAGCAAGGAGCTGGCGGATACCAAGTCTGCACTGGAGAAGGAGCTCACAGAGGAGCGCGAGGCGCTCCAGAAGGAGCTTGCCAAGAATAAGGAACTGCGGCAGTCGCAAGGCACGCAGGAGCATCGGCACAAGCAGCAAGTACTGGAGCTGGAGAAGCAGCTTGGTGAGCTGCGCGGCGGCACCGGGCAGCTGCAGTCCAGGCTGCGTGCAGCCGAAGCTGGCCTGAAGGGCGAGCGTGATGCACGTATGACCCTGCTGGCTCAATACGAAGCGGTGCTGAAGCGCGAGGAGCAGCTGACAGAAGAGCTTCATACCGCCGCACAGCAGGGAACATTGCAGCATGAAGAGCTGGAGAACCTGCGCCAGCGTCATGAGGCCGTGCAGAACGAAGCGGCAGGGCTTAGAACTTCGCTGCAGGAAACTGCGGAGAGCCTGAGCCGGATGCAGGAAGAGCTGCGTTCTGCTAATGAACTCGGAGACCTGCTCAGTGACGAACTGGGAGAATTGCGCCAGCGTTATGAGGTGAAGCAGGAAGAAGCTTCAACGCTTCGCCATTCCCTCGCTGAAGCTAAGGCCAGCCTGCATCAGCTGCAAGGTCAGTTCACCCAGTCCGCAGCGGAAGCGGCAGACTGGAAAGAGCTTGCCGACAAGCATATGGAGGATATCGGGGAGCTGGAGATGAAGCTGCTGGAAGCGGAAGAGAAGTCTTTAGCTCTGCAGCGTGAGATCGATACGCTGCGGGGGCAAGCGGACGGCATGGTGCAGCAGCTTGACCATGAATCCGGACTACGGGCCGAGGCGGAGACCGAAAGCCGTCAGCATCGCGAAGAAGCTGAAGCCTCCCGTAAGGAACTGGTAGCGCTCCGCGGACGTTATGAGGAGCTTATCGCGCAGTATGATGAGGTGCTGCAGGACGGTGAACAGCTGAAAGAAAGATACGAGCTTTTGGAGGCGGAAGGTGAAGAAAATGCCCGCCGTCTGGAAGAGCTGTATGAGGCTGGGCGGGAAGCCGCCGCTGCGGCGGTGGAGCAGCAGGAAGCGCTGCGGGAAACCCGCGAGGTGGAAGCTTCCTGGAAGCGCAAGTACGAGGAGCTTCAGCAAAATCAGCGGCTGTGGAACGAGACGGAAGCACAGCTGCGTGAGGAGATTGAGATTTGGGAGCAGGAAGCCGGCGAGGCCGAAGCGAAAACGGACTCCATGAGCCGGGAGCATGCTCAAGTCCAGCAGCAGCTTGCTGAGATCGGCGAGAACTATGAGCTGGTTCAGGGCCAATTGCGCCTGGTACAGGCACAGTTTGAACTGCGGCAGGAAGAGCTGGACAAGCTGTCAGAGGAGCATCGCAGACTTCAGGCGGAATATGCCAAGCTCCAGCGCGAATATAATGAATGGATTCAACTGATCGAACAGGACAGTTGAATAGCGGACGCATGAAGAGAAGGGGCTGTCCCAAGCAGAGGTTCTGCATGGGGAACAGCCCTTTTCTGTCTGGAAAAGATCATACGCAAATATTGCAACCGTTTACATTCCGGGTTAGGATGTGGATGAGGTGACTTGAATGGATAAAAAATGGCTGGGCGGTGTCATTGTATTATTTCTTCTGCAGGCTTATCTATTTATTGGTTTTGCAAATCATTCCGCCCGCATGGGCAACATTGTTAAGGAATTAAGCGGGCATCCGGGTGACAGTAAGCCTGGTTACCATATTGTGCTGATCGAACAGGAACGATATCACCCGTATTGGGAGATGGTTGAGAAGGGTGCAAAAGAAGCCGCAGAGAAATACGGAATTAATATTGAATTTACCGGTCCCGTCCGCAATAACATGGAGGAGCAGATCAGTCTGCTGGAAAAAGCGATTGCGGCCCGCGTGGACGCCATTATTGTACAGGGACTGAATGATGAGAAGTTCACTCCAGTGATCGATAAAGCCGTGGAGCGTGGAATTCCGGTGATTACCATTGATACCGATGCTCCGGAGAGCAAACGACTGGCTTATGTAGGGACCGATAATGTAGCAGCGGGCGAAACCCTTGGCCGCATGGTTGTGCAGACAACCGGAGGGAAAGGGAAAATCGGGGTGATCATCGGCAGTGAGTTGGCCAAAAATCAGCTACAGCGTCTGAATGGCTTAAGCCATATTGTGAAGAACTACAGCGGGCTGGAAATTGTGGATGTCCGCAGCTCCAACATTTCCCATATGGAGGCGATTCAGCAGGCTGCTGACATGCTGCGGTTGCATCCTGAAATTGATGTGATGGTGGGGACCAGCTCCACGGACGCGCTGGGGGTTCTCAAGGCTTCCAAAAGTTTAAAGAGCGGTTCGCTGACGATCATAGGCTTCGATAACCAGGAAGAGACACTCGCTGCGATAACAAGGGGCGAGATCAAAGCCACTGTGGCACAGCAACCCTTCCTTATGGGAGATACGGCTGTAAGGCTGCTTCATGAACATTTTCAGGGAACCTCGCTCCAGCGGGAATATTACACTGAGGTAAAGGTACTGGACAAATCCAATGTCCAGGAAGGGGAGAGCCTGTGAGTATCCGCAAAAAGCTGTTGCTGTGTATTCCGCTGCTTGTGTTGCTGATGAGCTCTGTTTCCTTTTTTCTGTTTGAGAGCGGGAAAAATGTGCAGGAGAGCTATCATCTGATGATGAACCGGATTTTGCTATACAAGGAAGTTTCATACGAGGTTGGGGAGACCATGCGCTCGATGAACCGTTTTATCATGCAGGTGGATGCAGACAGCTTTCCGGAGATGGAAAAGCATTTGAACGCCGTGAAGGAATTGCGGGAGAGGCTGGAGAGAGTGGAGACGATAGGCGGCAGCGATCTTCCGCTTATGAACTACCGGAATATCATTGATACGTTTCTGGACCAGGCGGAGCGGATGATTGCGGAGATTGATGATCAGGATTCCAATACGTTGGCCGGGGCTTATATCGAAACGGAGCAGACGGAAAAGTTCATCCGTGAGGAGGCGCAGGCTCTGGTTGATATGGAGCTGGATCAGTATAAGCCGATATATGAGGAGATCATGTCCACGACGGACAAGCTCAACGAGCTGGGGATTCTACTGGTTATCACTGCGGCGGTGCTGAGCATCTTTATGGCGATCTGGCTTTCGAGCAGTATAACGGGACCGATTCGCCGTCTGGTGGCGACCGCCAAGCAAATATCGAAAGGCCGGATGGATACCAAGGCTCCGGAAAGTATTAACAACGACGAAATCAGTATTTTATGCCGGGCCTTTAACGGAATGATCGATAATATCCAGGAGCTGATGGCGGAGAATATCAAGAGCCTGGAGAAGGATCGTCTGGTCAAGGAGCTGGAGCTGAAAATGCTGCAAAGCCAGATCAACCCTCACTTTCTGTTCAATACGCTGAATTCTGTTGCCAAGCTGGCTTATCTGGAAGGGGCAGCCAAAACAAGTGATCTGACCGTCTCCGTTTCGCGTCTGCTCCGATATAACCTGCAGAAGCTGGATCAGGCTGTTCCGCTGCGTGAGGAGGTGGAGCATGTTACAGAGTATATCAATATTCAAAAGGCGCGTTTTCGCGACCGGATTACCTTTGTTATGGATATTGAGGAGCAGGCGCTGGAGGGGATGATTCCTTGTCTGACGCTGCAGCCGATTTTTGAAAATGCCTTCGTGCACGGACTGGAGCAGATGGAGGAAGGGGCGGTGCTGGAGCTGTCGATCAGACATGACGGCGGACGTGTCAATATCAGGATCAGTGACAATGGCGTAGGGATGAACCGGGAGACCGTAGCCCGGCTGATGGAATCAATTCGCGAGGAAGCCCCCCGTTTTAGCGGGAAAGGCCAGTCTACCGGACTTGGCACACACAATGTATTCAAAAGGCTGCATTTATTTTTTGAAGGAGAACAGCAGATTGAAATCGACAGCAGTGAAGGGCAAGGGACAGCCGTACTGTTCAGACTGCCTTACCGCCCGTTGGTTTAAGACCTGGGAATCAGAGAGGGGAATACACGGATGTACAACCTGCTTATTGCTGATGATGAACCACTGGAACGGGAAGGCCTGGAGCTGATGATCCGGCATTTTTTTTCGGATATGTTTGAATTTCTGCATGCTGAGAATGGACGGAAGGCCATTCAGCTTGCGGAGGAGCACAGGCCGGATTTTATCTTCATGGACATCAAAATGCCGGGCATTCAGGGATTGGAGGCGGTCCGGCAAATTTCGGCTAAGCACCCTTCAGCTAAAATAGTCATGATTACTGCCCATGATTACTTTTCCTACGCAAAGGAAGGTCTGTCGCTGGGGGTGCGTGATTATTTGCTGAAGCCGGCCAGACGTGAGGAAGTAATAGAGGTACTGAAACAGCTGATTGCCGAGACACAGGAGGAGAGGCACAGGCGGAATGAACAGCTCGAACTGCAGGAGAAGCTGGCCCACCTGGTCCCGCTCGCCGAGAATGAGCTTTCCCTGATGCTGATGCTGGAATATGTGCAGGAAGTGGAGGTTGAACAGCTGGCCGGGCTGCTGAACCTGCAGTGGAGCAAAGGGTACGCCATGCTGCTGTCATTTCCCCGGCACTCAAAGGAGGAATGGAAGGACTTCCAGTTGGTCAAGCGGGATATTTACGAGGCGGTTAAGCAATTTGCAAAGTCGGGTCTGGGCTGCATCGCCGGACCTGTGATTGGCCATCAGATGGCCCTGTTTATCCCGTTGTCTCCGGGCCGTACGGGGTATTCCCAGCGTGTCAGCTCCCTGGACTGGGGGGAGCGTCTCCGCAGCCTGGCTGAGGACCGGTTTCAACTGCCGATCTCTGTCGGCATCGGGTCCATACGGGAAGGCTGGGACGGGCTTAGCCGTTCCTACCGGGAAGCAGTTCGTGTATGTGCTGACAACAACGATCCGCTGAGTGTACGCCATTTTGATGATATGATACAGAGCTCAGGCCAGACAGCCATTTCATTGGATGATGAAAAAAAACTGCTGGATGCCCTGCTGCAGCATAATAAACAGGAGGCTGTGGAGCGCTTTGGCGTATTATATGACCATTTTGAGGAAGACGGAAACCGCTCCTTTGCTGCTTTGCGCGGGGAAGTAATTGGCTTGCTGCTGTTTCTCTCCAGAGGAGTACATTTCGGTGCTAGCGCGGAGATGATTGCTACGCTTAATGCTTTGGAGGACCACAGCTCTTTGAGGGTGACGGCAGAGTCCTGGCTGGAGGCTATCTTTGACAGCCTGAGAGAAGAGCGGGAGCACAGCCGTTCCCATGTGCAGCAGCGGGCGCTCTCCTACATCAGCCAGAAATATAAAGAGGACATTTCCATGGAGCAGACAGCAGAGTATGTGAATCTGAGTCCCCATTATTTCAGTAAATTATTCAGGCAGCATGCAGGTGAAACCTTTATTGACTACATTACGCGATTAAGGATCGATGAGGCAAAACGTCTGATTTCCGAAGAGCGCTTAAGCCTCAAGGAAATCTGTTACGAGGTAGGGTATAAGGACCCGAATTACTTCAGCAGGGTCTTCAAAAAAGCTGCCGGCATGACGCCGAGCGAATTCAGACAACAGCACGAGAAGCAAAGTCCTTGTTAACCGACAAGGACTTTTTTGTGCTGTATCCCCGTTTTTTCCTATGAAAGCCGCCGGGAAGAATTTCATTACATAAGAGAACAACGGAATGCAGGCGGAAGGTAAAAGAGTGCAGGTATTGGGGGCACCGGGGCTGGAAAAAACATGCTAGAATTTTTTTGTAAGCGCAATCAAATTAATTTGACGGAGAAAAGGGGCGAAGAAAGCGTGAGAAAATACGGGAAATTGATTTCTTTAGGGATGGCTGCTTTATGGTTGACTGCCTCCCTGGCGGGCTGTGGGGTAGTCTCAAACGGAGATAATCAGAAAACGGAGGAAACAGCAGCCAACACCAAAGACGGAGGCAAAATTGTAATTGGAATGTCGATGGATACGCTGAAAGAGGAACGCTGGCAGAAGGACCGGGACATCTTCACTTCCAAAGTGGAGGAACTGGGAGGCGAAGTGAAGGTGCTGGCCGCCAATGGGGATGATGCAACGCAATTGAGCCAGGCGGAACAGCTGATCTCCCAAGGTGTGGATGTGCTTGTGGTTATTGCACACAACGCTGAAGCTACAGCTCCAATCGTAGAAAAAGCCCATAAGGAAGGCATTAAAGTGATTGCTTATGACCGTCTGATCAACAACGCAGAGGTCGATTATTACATCTCTTTTGATAATGTGCGGGTCGGGGAGTTGCAAGCCCAGGCCGTTATCGATAAAGCGCCTAAAGGCAACATCGTCTATATTGGCGGAGCTGATACCGACAATAATGCCCATATGTTTAAAGAAGGGGCCATGAATATTTTGAAGCCGCTTGAAGAAAAGGGCGATATCAAAATTGTCTATGATCAGTTCTCCAAGGACTGGAAGCCTGAAGAAGCATTGAAAAATATGGAGAATGCTCTGACTGCGAATAAGAATGACGTTCAGGGTGTGGTCGCTGCCAATGACGGAACCGCCGGCGGTTCAATTCAGGCGCTGACAGCACAGGGAATGGCTGGTAAAATCCCGGTATCCGGACAGGATGCAGATTTGGCTGCTGTCCAGCGCATCGCCGAAGGCACACAACTGATGACAGTCTACAAGCCTATCAATTCAATTGCGACCAAAGCTGCTGAAATGGCGGTAGCGGCTGCCAAAGGCGAAACTGTTTCTACTGAAAAAACAGTCAATAATGGAAAGATTGATGTTCCCTCAGTGCTGCTTGATCCACTTGCGGTCAACAAGGAGAATCTGGACGTGCTGATTAAAGATGGTTTTCACAAGCTTGAGGATGTGTATAAAAACGTTCCCAAGGACCAGTGGCCGAAACAATAAGTCAGCTTTTGCGGCAAGAGAGACGGAACGGAATGTTTCGTCCTCTGCCGGTTAAAGGCCGGAAGGGGGACAGCAGTAATGTATGTATTGGAAATGGTGGACATCAGCAAGGAGTTTCCTGGAGTCAAGGCGCTGGATCATGTGAACTTCAAGGTCAAGCAAGGAGAAATCCACGCCTTGTGCGGTGAGAATGGTGCCGGGAAATCTACGCTGATGAAGGTGCTAAGTGGTCTGTATTCCGCAGGCTCTTACAGCGGTGAAATCATTATCAGCGGCGAGAAGAAGGAATTTCATAAAATCACGGATGCGGAAAAGGCCGGTATCGCTATCATTCATCAGGAGCTGGCACTCGTCAAAGAGATGACTGTCGGCGAGAATATTTTTCTGGGTGCCGAGCCCTGCAGGCGGGGGGCCATACAATGGGATGAGCTGTATCATCAGGCTTCGCTTTGGCTTAAGAAAGTTGGCCTGAACCTTTCGCCGGATACCAAAATCGGTAATCTCGGAATTGGCCAGCAGCAGCTGGTGGAAATCGCCAAAGCCCTCTCCAAGCACACCAGGATTCTGATTCTGGATGAGCCTACAGCAGCCTTGACCGAAAGCGAAGTGTCCATCCTGATGGGTATCTTGAACCAGCTTCGGCGCGAGGGCGTTTCCTGCGTCTATATCTCACATAAAATGCCGGAGGTCTTTGCGTTGGCAGATTCCATAACCGTGCTTAGGGACGGCCGGACCGTTGCTACGCTTGACCGCAAAGAAACCGATGACGACAAGGTTGTGTCCTTAATGGTTGGCAGAGAATTGACGGAACGCTATCCACGCATGGAGCATTCGCCGGGAGAAATCGTGCTGGAGGTTAGGGATTACAACGTTTGGCATCCGGAAAAGCGTCATCAAAAGGTGCTGCATGATATTCATTTTACACTCCGCAAGGGTGAAATTCTCGGGATTGCCGGGCTTATGGGAGCGGGACGGACAGAACTGGTAAGCAGCTTGTTTGGAGCTTATGCGGGCAAGTCTGAGGGAAGTGTGCAGATTGAAGGGCAGACTGTGAAGATCCGCTCCATTGCTGAAGCCATTAAAGCGGGGATCGCGCTGGTTAGCGAAGACCGCAAACGTCAGGGGCTGGTGATGGGAATGGACGTAAAAAGAAACACAACCATGGCAACGCTTGGCAAGGTATCCAGGTGGGGCGTCATTAACGAGAATGAGGAAATTAAATGGGGACGCCGGTATGTGCAGGACCTGAAGACGAAAACGGCTTCACTGGAAACACCTGTGGGTACACTTTCCGGGGGGAACCAGCAAAAGGTGGTTATAGGCAAGTGGCTGATGTCCGATCCGAAAATACTGATTATGGACGAACCTACCCGGGGAATCGATGTTGGAGCGAAATATGAAATATATAATTTGATGAATCAGCTGGTAGAACAGGGAGTGGCGATTATTATGATTTCTTCAGAGCTTCCCGAGGTACTGGGAATGAGTGACCGAATTCTGGTTATGAGCGAAGGGCAATTCGTACGGGAATATCATTGGCGCGAAGCCACGCAAGAGAACATAATGCTGGCCGCTACGGGAGGTAAATAGAGATGCAGCTGCAAAATGAATTTCAGGACCCGGAGAAAGTCCAAGCTGCGGGAAGATCACAGTTGCGCGGCCTGTTCGGCAAAATGGATATACGTGCGTACACGATGGTAGGGGCGTTGATTTTGATATGGGTGCTGTTTGGAGTCCTTAATCCCACCTTTTTGACTTCGCGGAACTTGTCGAATCTATTTACGCAAATGTCAGTGACATCCATTCTGGCCATTGGTATGGTGCTGGTTATTGTGGCAGGGCATATCGATCTGTCCGTTGGCTCCATTGTCGGGTTGACCGGCGGGATTGCTGCAATACTGAGCAATTGGCTGGAGCTTCCAGCCATTGTTGTCATTCTCGGCACCCTTGCCGCCGGGGCGGTGCTGGGATTGATTCAAGGCTGGCTGGTGGCGTACAAAATGATTCCCGCCTTCATCGTCACCCTGGGCGGGATGATGGTGTTCCGGGGCGTACTGATGGGGGTGACGGAATCCATGACGATTCCGGTATCCGACCCTGCGTTGGCCATGCTTGGAAATGCTTATTTTGCTCGGGGTTTTGGCATTTCGCTTGGCGTTCTGGCTGTTGGATTTCTGCTCTGGAGTGCATTCAATAAACGGCGTTCCCGTAAAAAATACGGCTTCGAAATTGCTCCGCTAAGTATGGATATCGCGAAGGTTGCAGGGCTAGCATTGCTAGTTGTGGTCTTCGTAGCTGTAATGAACAACTATAAAGGGATCCCATTTCCAATTATTTTTGTAATCGTCCTGGCAGCGATTTTCTATTTTATTTCAACCCAAACGACATTCGGACGCCATATCTATGCAATTGGGGGGAATATTGAGGCCGCTCGTCTCTCCGGAATCAATATCAAACGAAAGACCATGCTGATCTTTCTGCTTAGCGGACTGCTGGGCTCTATCGCTGCTATCGTGTTAACCTCGCGTCTTGCTTCTGCCACGATCACCGCAGGGAATATGGCGGAGATGGATGCCATTGCCGCTTGCGTGATCGGGGGAACCTCACTGATGGGCGGAGCCGGGACTGTGATCGGCGCACTCATCGGGGCGCTGGTGATGACCTCGCTTGATAACGGAATGTCACTCATGGGGCTGGAATCTTTTTGGCAGTATGTAGTTAAAGGCTCCATTTTGGTGATAGCCGTTTGGCTGGACATTTCCAACCGGAGTAAAGGAGTGAAGTAGAGTTACTACGGGGTGTCCGTAATTATTTTAACCGGCAGGTTGGATAGGCAACCGGCTAGGAACAGCAGCAGCCGGCCTGGGGAAAGTCCCTTGGGCCGGCTGCTGCCTTTTAATCTTCTATTCTACAATCACCTTAGCACTCATCCCGCTGTGGCCCGAGCCGCACATGATCGCGCAGGTCATTTCGAATGTTCCGGCTTCGTCCGGAATAATAACCCGGGAGGTGTCTTTGCCGTCCAGCCGCAGATTTAGCTCTGGAATCAGGATGCCATGATTGCCGCTCTCATTTTTAAAAACGATCTTTACCGGAACCCCTTTTTTTAGATGATATGTCTTCTGATCGAAACTGTAGTTCGTTGCTGTAATGGTGAGTTCTTCCTCTGCTGTGATGCTGGCTTCAGCCGCTTCATTCTGGGTATTTGCGGTACTGGCGTTATTGCCAGTGCCCCCGCAGGCGGCTAAAATAAGCAGCAAACCGATGGACAGCAGAATGGCAAATCTCCGGATCATCTTCATCCTCCTCCAGGAATAAGGGTGGGCCTTGCTTGCCCTTAGCATAGCTCAATTGGGCCAAGAAGTCTTGGAAAATCAATGGAAAACACCCATCCCGCAAATAAACTCCAAACTTTGTCGAAATTTGCAAAAAAATGATGCAAAATAGTTTAAAATTCATTATACTTAAAGCTATTATATTATAGCTTGAGAAGTAGGGGATCCACATTAATTTAGCCCAAATTTCGCTGAATACGGAGAAATGGCACCGTAAAATATTGACCGGATATTGGATCATTGTTTTTTGCATGCTGGCGGCCCAGCTGTTATTTGTTTTGTCGAATTCTGCGGTTGAGGTCCGGACGGTTCTAATGCCCGCTAAAGGACATCTGTTTATCGGCTGCAATCTCATGATTCTCATAGCGATGATGACAGCGGAAATGTGGCTCCGGTCCACTTTGCTGTATCACAAGCAGGTGGTGGTCGTATGCGGGTTCATTGTGTCTTATCTCATGTATTTTGTCCTTGAGCCCTTCGTGGATGGAGCGCAGATGGCGCTTATGATGCCTATAATGATATCTCTAATTTATTTTGACCAGAAGCTTCTGGGTGTGCTCGGCGCAATCAGCTTGTTGTTCTATGGCGGGATTTACTTCGGGCTGGAGCGGAGAACACTGGAGAAGCCATTGCTGGAGTTTTTGATGGTGGAATGTGTGTTTATCGTGTTCGTTGCCATGACTCAGGCGGTCATTATCCGGGCCCGCGAGGTGCGTGAGCATCTGGAACAGTTGACCAAGTCTGAACAGGGGCTTATGGTGGAACGGGCGATCTCTGACAAGTTGCTGAAGATTGACGCTCTGACCGGACTTTACAACCATAAGACCTTTCATGAATATCTGGTTTCGCTGCTGGAGAAGTGTGAGAGTAACGGCCTCAGGCTGCAGCTGGCGTTGTTCGACATTGATAATTTTAAGCGCGTCAACGATACCTATGGCCATTGGGTCGGGGACCTTGTGCTTAAGGAGGTTGCTGCGAAGGTCGGCAGCCTGATTGGTTTGAATGATTTTGCGGCACGCTATGGCGGGGAAGAGTTTGCGGTTATTTTTACAGATAAAAGCTTTCACGAGGCATATGCCGCTGCTGAAGAGCTGCGACTGAACATTGCGGCTATGGAGCATCCCTATGCCGGCGGCAAACCAATTACAGTCAGTATCGGGTTGTGTGACTACGAGCTTGGGGACGGCAAAGAAATGCTGTTCCGCAAAACGGACCATGCCCTGTATGCCGCCAAACGCACCGGTAAAAATGCGGTAGTCACCGCATCTATGGATCATGGAGATGATAACATCCTGTCTTATGCATAAGTTAATACAATAAACCCCCTGATTCCGCTATAATTCCGGAGTAGGGGGTTTCGTGTCTGCAATAAGACCAGCAGATTTTTATTTTCCAGCTTCAAACGGTGTGGAAACTGGCAGGAACAAGTCGATGATGCCTATGACCAGTGCCGCCAGAAGTGCTCCCAGGACGGTGACGCTGACACCGCTCACGATGAACTGGGCGATCCAGATCACCAGTGCGCTGACGAGAAAACCGACGATGCCGCGGCCGAAGGGCGTTGTTTTTTTGCCGAAGATGCCCTCAATGACCCAGCCGAGCAGTGCAATGACAAGCGCAAGAATAAGCGCACTCCAGAAACCGCCAATCGTGAACTGCGGGACAATCCAGCCAACCACCAGCAGCACGATCGCTGCCACGATAAAACGGACCACATGACCTAAAAATCTCACTGAACTAACCTCCTTTGGCCTTCGCATAAGGATATGTGCAGTTGTTATTGTGGCCTGCATCTGATTTTCTATTCCTGAAAACTTACCCAAATAGCGAAACCCGGCTGAATTAGGTATAATGTAACCATCTATGAAGGGAGCTGTGACTGTAATTGGACGACAAAATTTTGCATACGCTTGAATATCGCAAGATTTTAAATAAATTGGCGCAATATACGCAGACCCCGATGGGACGGCTGCTGGCGGAAAGCCTCAAGCCTTCCGGTGATTTTGAAGCTGTGAAAAAGCTGCTGCAGGCTACGGACGAAGCGGCGAACGTCGACCGGCTGAAAGGCATTCCTTCCTTCGGCGGCATAACGGACATCAAAATGGCCCTGAAACGTGCCTCTATTGGAGGAATGCTGGGAACCAGCGAGCTCCTTTCTGTTGGCAACACTATCGGCGGTGCACGCAGAGTCAAGCGGTTTTTGGCGGCGATGCATGAAGATGAGAACATCGCCCTTTTGTTCGCACAAAGTGATCTGCTGTCGGAACAGAAGCATGTTGAGGATGCCATCCGCAGCTGCATCGACGAGAATGCCGATGTACTGGACACGGCCAGCCCTGAGCTGGCCACCATCCGCCGTGAGCTGCGGGGAGGCGAGACCCGAATCCGCGAGAAGCTGGATTCGATGATCCGCTCTTCCTCCGTAGCCAAAATGCTGCAGGATCAGCTTGTGACGATTCGTGGTGACCGTTTCGTCATTCCGGTCAAAGCGGAATACCGTGCTCATTTCGGCGGGATTGTGCATGACCAGTCGGGCTCCGGTGCCACGCTTTTTATCGAGCCGGAATCCATTGTGGCCATGAACAACAAGCTGCGTGAAACCCGGCTGCGCGAGGAGCGGGAGATTGAGATTATCCTGCACCGGTTAACCGCTCTCGTTGGCGATATTGCCGAGGAAATGACCTATGATGTGGATATTCTGGGCGAGCTGGACTTCATCTTTGCCAAGGCGCGTCTGGCCCGTGATATGAAGGCGACCCAGCCCCGCATGAATGACCGGGGCTACCTTAAGCTGCGCAAAGGACGGCATCCGCTGATTCCGGCGGAGCAGGTGGTCCCGCTGGATGTCGAGCTTGGCAACCACTATAGCTCGATCATCGTGACCGGCCCCAATACGGGCGGTAAGACGGTCACGCTGAAGACCATCGGCCTGCTCAGCCTGATGTCGATGTCGGGATTGTTCATCCCGGCAGAGGAAGGCAGCCAAATGTGTGTATTTGATGCGATTTATGCCGATATTGGCGATGAGCAGAGTATTGAGCAGAGCCTTAGTACCTTCTCCAGCCATATGACCAATATTATTTCCATTCTGCGCAGAATGACTCCAAAAAGTCTGATTCTTCTGGATGAAGTGGGTGCGGGCACGGACCCTGCGGAAGGCTCTGCCCTGGCCATTGCCATTCTGGAGAATATTCACCGGACCGAATGCCGGATGGTGGCCACTACGCATTACAGTGAGCTGAAAGCCTATGCTTACGAACGCAAAGGTCTTATCAATGCCAGCATGGAGTTTGATGTACAGAGTCTTAGTCCAACCTATCGGCTGCTAATCGGTGTACCGGGACGAAGCAATGCATTCGCCATTGCCGAGCGCCTTGGTATGCCAAACGCCATACTTGAGCATGCACGCGGTGAGGTTAAGGAAGAGGATTTGCGCGTCGAGCACATGATTGCTTCGCTGGAAGAGAATCGTCTTGAGGCAGAGAACGAGCGTGAACGTGCTGAAGTAATCCGCCGTGAAGCGGAGGAATTCCGCAGCCGGCAGCAACAGGAGCTGGAGAAGCTCGAGAGCCAGCGCGACAAGCGGCTGGAAAAGGCTGAGAAGGACGCCAGCGCGCTCCTCGACAAGGCACGCAAGGAAGCTGAACAGATCATCGGTGATCTGCGCCGGCTCGCTATGGAGGAAGGCGCTTCGGTTAAGGAGCATAAGCTCATTGAAGCCCGCCGCCGCCTGGATGAAGCGGAACCTGCGCCCCGTAAGAAGACTGTAGCCCGCAGCAACGTCAAGACGCCAAGAAAAATTCAGCCGGGCGATGAAGTAAAGGTACAGAATGTGAACCAGAAGGGCTACGTTGTTGAGCTTAGCGGTCCCAAGGAAGCTATTGTGCAGTTTGGGATTATGAAGATGAAAGTCAACCTGGAGGATCTGGAATTCCTGTCCTCCGCACCGGATTCCCCATCTCCTGCACTCCGCCGTGCAACTACGGTCAAGCGCACCCGTGATGAGAATATCCGCAGTGAGCTGGACCTGCGCGGAACAAATCTGGAAGAGGCGATTATGGAGACAGACCGCTTCATTGACGAGGCTTTTCTCGGCAATTTAGGGCAAATCTCCATTATTCACGGCAAGGGTACCGGAGTGCTGCGCACCGGCATTCAGGAATACCTGCGCAAGCATAAGCATGTGAAGAGCTACAGGCTGGGAAATTATAACGAAGGCGGCGCGGGTGTAACCGTGGCTGAACTGGAATAGCGGCTGGAGGCCAGTAGAAAGAGGGAGAAGCATGCAAGAAAATATTGATCTTTTGCTGGATCATCCGCTGGGTGCGCTGCTCGGCTACTTCACAGTGGCCATACTTGGCCTTGTGGTATTTCTGTCCTTCTTCGAAATGGTCACCAAATATAACTGCTGGGAAGAAATCCGCAAAGGGAATGTGGCTGTGGCAATGGCCACCGGAGGCAAAATCTTCGGCATCTGTAACATTCTGCGCTTCAGCATTGATGCCGGAGCCTCAATCTACGAAACGATGAAATGGTCGGTAGTGGGATTTCTGCTGCTGCTGCTCGCCTATTTCCTCTTTGAGTTCCTGACTCCGGTCTTTTCCATCGATGATGAGATCGCTGCAGACAACCGGGCTGTTGGTCTAACTGCCATGCTGATTTCCGTGTCCCTGTCCTATGTGATTGGTGCCGCTATTTTTTAAATGAGGTGTGGAAAATGAAGATTTTGGTGAGGGTTCTGTTCTTTTCTGCACTGGCTTTTATAGCGGCCGGTATAATTTATCTAATGATTAATTGAATTCAAATGTGAGGTAAGAAGGAGATATTTCAGATGGAAACAACAGTTTGCCCTTGGTGTCATACAGAAATTGTGTGGGACGAGGAGTTCGGGCCGGAGGATACCTGTCCCCATTGTAACAATGAACTTAGCGGCTACCGTACGGTAACTCTGGGTGTAGATGACCTGGAGGATGAAGACGAGCCGGAAGAAGCAGTGGAACCGGAGCCAGAGGATGTAAGTGACGAAGATCTGTGGGATGACAGCGACAAGGATAGCGTTGTGCCGATCTTCAATACACTCGTCCAATTCGGAGACGATTATGATTTGAAGCGCTATGAGTCAAGCGTATCCGCTATACTGGCGGCGCAGCTGGAAGCGCCTGAGTGTCCGCAGTGTCATGAGCTGATGCTGCTCTCCGGAACCCAGAACGTTGAGGGCTTCGAGCCATCCTCGCCGGAAGCCTTGGGTGGGCCTGTCCTGAAACCGCCGTTCTCGCTGAATCTTTTCGTCTGCCCTTCGTGCTTTCATGTACAGCATAGCCTGGCGCAGGAAGACCGCATTCAGCTTGTGCGCAATCTGAGCACCGGCACTAAGTAATACACGTTATGGTTTCTCCGCGAGCTGGGCATGTTAAGCAGACACGTCCAGTTGGCAAGGAGGAACAGCATGAAGGATTCATCACAGAAACAAGAGGTACTGCTGCTCGCGGTCAACGGATTATGTTCCTTGGCCACAGTACTGGCAGGTACATTTTTGAACGTCTACTTGTGGAAGAGCAGGCAGGATTTTTCTATGGTCGGCTGGTTTACGGTAGCTCAGCAATTGGCCGTGGGTCTAAGCTTCTGGCTGGCCGGGAAATGGGTTAAGGAACATAACAAGATGAACGCCCTGCGGCTGGGCTTGGCCGTTTCGGGCCTTTTTTATTTGCTCGTACTGTGGCTGGGCAATCGGGCGGTTAATTATATATGGCCGCTTGGATTGATTTTGGGCGTAGCGATCGGATTATTCTGGCTGGCCTTCAACATTGTGTATTTTGAGATAACGGATGCAGGTAATCGGGACTTTTTCAATGGCTGGATGGGATTACTGGGTTCATTCACCGGTATCGTCGGGCCTTGGGTATCAGGCTGGATCATCACTTCACTGCATGGAGAGCGCGGTTATCGCCTGGTGTTTATTTTATCGCTTTCCATATATGGAGCAGCCGTGGGCTTAAGCTTTTTTCTTAAGAAACGTAAGAGTGAAGGGGCTTATTTGTGGAAAGAACCATGGAGGGAGCTGCACCGCAAGGGCAGTGCATGGAGACCGACAGCGGCAGCCTTGGTGTTCCAGGGTTTGAGGGAGGGCGTATTTTCCTTTCTGATTGGTCTTCTTGTGTACATAGCCGCTAAAGAAGAAAGCAAGCTGGGACAATTTGCACTGATTACTTCAGCGGTTTCACTAGTCAGCTACTATGCTGCCGGCAAATGGTTCAAGCCAAAACTCCGTTCGGGTGGGATGCTTGCCGGAGGCATTCTGCTGATTGCCGTCATTACACCGCTTCTCTGGAGGGTTAGTTACGGCACCTTACTGGTTATGGGGATTGGAACCTCCCTTTTTCTTCCATTATATATGCTGCCCATGACCTCCAGCAGCTTTGACCTGATGGGCGAGTCGAAGGAGAGTGTGGGCAAACGGGTAGAACTGGTGGTTCTGAGGGAGCTTTGTTTGATGACGGGCAAGATTCTGGGCGTTTTTGTCTTCATAGCTATGCTATCGGTTAACGAATCGCCCCGTATGATTACCTTGCTGATGCTTCTCCTGGGCGCTGCTCCGCTGGGAAGCTGGCTTACTCTGCACCGGCTGCTGAAGCGTAAAGCGGAGGAATCCCTCTTATAGTCAATAGAAGAAGGTTGGAACAGGGGGAATACAGCATTGGCCAAGAAAAAGGATTACGGTCTGAGGACAAAGGTTACGGTCATGGTCTCCACCGTAGTGATGCTGGTCATGGTAGTGTTATACATTATTTTCAGAAATCAGATTATTCCGCAGACCAGACATGCCCTGGAGGACAAGGCAATAGCTATAGCCCGGACGATTGCTTTGATGCCGCTGGTGTCAGAGGGACTTAATGAAGGGCATAGTAAGGAGATTCAGGCCTACACCTCCAAAATCACCCGCCGCAATGATATTATGTTTGTCGTAGTCATCGATATGAACAGTATCCGTTATTCGCATCCCGATCCTTCAAGGATTGGTAAGTCCTTCGTCGGAGGAGGGCAAGAGCTTGCGCTGCGTGGTGATGAAAGTATCTCTGAAGGTGAGGGACTGTTAGGCAAATCGCTACGGGCCTTCGTCCCCGTGTATAGTAACAAAGGTTCCCAGGTAGGAGTGGTCGTGGTAGGCCTTTCCATGGAACGGGTGCACCGGCTGATCCGGCAGAATGAATGGACTATTATTGCAATCCTGCTGTCAGGAGCTGTACTTGGAGCCGGAGGAGCAATGGTGCTGGCCCGTAAAATCAAACAGATGATGTTCGGCATGGAGCCATCCGATATCTCTAAGCTGCTGCAAGAGCGCAGTGCCATGCTTCAATCCGCACGTGAAGGTATTATTGCGGTCGACGATCAAGCCCGGATCACCATGATCAATTTGGAAGCGGAACGGCTTCTTGGAACGGCTGGTATTATAGGCAACGCGATGACCCGCTATATCGCCGATTACTGGCCGGAGCTGCGCCTGGAGCAGGTGCTGGTCAGCGGTGAGGCGAGGCAGGATCAGGATTTGGAGCTGAATGGTATCTCCATCTTGGCCAATAGTGTTCCGATCCGGGTGAATGGCCAGATTGCGGGGGCCATTGCCACGTTCCGGGACAAGACCGAGCTTGCAGTACTGGCGGAACGGCTGTCCGGTATTTCCGTCTATGCGGATGCTCTCCGGGCAGGGGCGCATGAATATATGAATAAGCTCCATGTGATCATGGGAATGACCCATATGGGCCTGTACGATGAACTGCAGCAATATATTTCGGGGACCGTCAGCAACTACCAGAATGAGATTGGTTCGATCACCAGGCAGATCAAGGACCCGGTTATGGCCGGCTTTCTGCTGGGGAAGCTTAGCAGGGCCAGGGAAGCGGGGATTGAGCTGCTGCTGACAGAGGACAGCTACCTGCCGGAATCCGCAGATCCGCAAGTGATGCATGAACTGATTACCATCACCGGCAATTTGCTCGATAACGCCATGGAAGTACTCGAAGGCCACAGCGTTAGGGAAATTGAACTTGCTTTTGATTATGACCGGGGGCGCCTGATCTGCACAGTGAGTGACAGCGGACCGGGAATCCCTGAAGCGCTTCGGGAGCAGATCTTTGTGCAAGGATTCTCCACCAAGGGAGAACACAGGGGAATTGGACTCTATCTGGTCCGTAAAAGTGTGGAGAAGCTGCATGGCCAGCTCCAGATCATACCCGGTGTGGAGCTGGGAACTACATTTATGGCCGATGTGCCATACGCGGTAAAGGAGGATGAGCCAGATGACCATAAAAGTGCTGATCGTTGAAGATGATCCGATGGTAGCCAAGTTCAACCGCCACTATCTGGAGCAGGTTCAGGGCTTTGACTTCGCGGGCTGGGCTGCATCAGGTGATGAGGCCGTGCAGCTGCTTGAGGAGCTTAAGGTTGATCTCATTCTGCTGGATATCTACATGCCGCGTACCAGCGGGCTGCAGCTGTTGTCCGCCTTGCGGGAGCAGGGGAGTATGGCCGACATTATTGTCATTTCTGCAGCCAGTGATAATGCGAGCATCCGCAAGGCCCTTCAGCTGGGGGCCGTTGATTATTTGATCAAGCCATTTGAGTTCGCCCGTTTTCAGGCCGCGCTGTCCGCTTACCGCGAGGATTACGCTCTGATGAAGCATAAAGAGAACCTCAGTCAGGAGCAGCTGGATAAGCTTCTGCGTCATTCTCTCGGTACCGAGGAGGACAAGAGCTGCAAGCTGCCTAAGGGTCTTACCGAAGGTACGCTCGAGAGCATTTGGAGCATCATACATAAGCTGGAGCAACCAGTGTTTTCGACCGAGGATATCACGGCAGCGGCTCCGATTTCGCGGATCTCCGTCCGGAAATACCTGGCGTTTCTCACAGAGGCGGGTGTTCTGGAGATGGAGATCAGTTATGGAGCGGTGGGCAGACCGGTATATATGTATACCGTGGCCGCTGAGGGACATGAAATTATTGCAAAATATATATAAGCGGATGCTTCCCCTTATGCCTAGCTGTTTTTACATCAGTTTCATTTCCTTAGGACCAAGATCCTTTTAGCTACATATTTGATGGAGAGAATCGTCTTCCATAGTGGAAAAAGTATCACTAATTGAGCCCAGTTGGCTTATGGGGTGTCTTATGTGGGAAAAAGTACCACTAATTCTGCTGAGAACAACCGTATGGGATGATTATGCAGGAATTAGGTGTACAAAATCCCACTAAAACTATCTGTAGTAAAGATTCAGCCCATTTAGTTATACTTATTCCACTTTGCTTCAGCTTCTGAGGACTTTTATGGCGTTTGGCTACCTGAAACAATTATCTTTGAAGGATGGGATCGGGATCGGCTAAACATCCTTTATGGAAATGTAATGTGATTTTTATATAAGAAATTCGCTTACTTTAGTTACTTAACTATTTCTTTAATTACGTAAGCTTCCATGAACAGCCCCTTTACAGCTATGATAATTGTGAAAATATGCACAAGGGGGCAAGATTCAACATGAAAAAGAAATCAGCCGCTGCTCTTATTCTCATTCTTTCTGTCATGCTGGTGATCGCAGGATGCGGCAACAACGGCAACAGTAACAACGCTGAGAGCAAGAGTAAGAACACTGAGACCAAAAAAGAAACAGAAGCAGTTTCAGGGGCATCTGAAGCAAGCTATACACCGTACGATCAATTAAAAGATAAATACGATATCATCATTGTCGGAGCGGGTGGTGCCGGTATGTCGGCAGCGCTTGAGGCCAAAGCTAAAGGCCTGAATCCGGTTATTCTTGAAAAGATGCCGGTAGCGGGCGGCAATACGTCCAAATCCTCTTCCGGAATGAATGCTTCGCAGACGAAGTTCCAGAAAGAGCAAGGCATTGAAGACAGCAATGATTTATTTTATGAAGAGACCCTAAAGGGCGGTCATGATACCAATGACAAAGAGATGCTTCGTTTCTTCGTAGATAATTCCGCGAGTGCGATCGACTGGCTGGATTCCATTGGAATCCGTTTGAACAACATCACGATTACCGGCGGTATGAAGGAAAAGCGCACACACCGTCCTGAAGACGGTTCGGCAGTAGGGCAATATCTGGTCAAAGGTTTGGTGAAAAACGTACAAGAAAAAGGCATTCCACTATTCGTGAATGCTGATGTTAAGGAAATCACCGAAAAAGACGGCAAGGTTAATGGAGTCAAGGTCCTCTTTAACCAGGCAGATGAAAAAACAATAACAGGTTCTGCTGTTATTGTGACAACCGGCGGTTTTGGAGCCAATAAGGAAATGATTGCCGAGGTAAGACCTGATTTGAAAGGGTTGGTAACGACCAACCAGATTGGCAGCACCGGCGACGGCATTAAGATGATTGAGAAACTCGGCGGTACAACCGTCGATATGGATCAAATCCAGGTTCACCCGACAGTACAGCAGGAGAAATCCTATCTGATCGGGGAAGCCGTTCGCGGGGAAGGCGCTCTGCTCGTTTCCAGTGAAGGCAAACGGTTTGTTAATGAAATGGATACTCGGGATCATGTCACCGCAGCCATTAATACGCTTCCTGAGAAAGCTGCGATCCTTGTCTTTGATTCCGGTGTCAAATCCCGTGTCAAAGCGATTGAACAGTATGAGAAGATGGGATTTGTTCTAAAAGGGGATTCTATCGAAGCCTTGGCTAAAGAAATGGGTGTACCTGCAGAACAGCTGAAGACAACCGTAGATACATGGAACACTGCGGTAAAGAATAAAAAGGATGCCGAATTCGGCAGAACTACCGGTATGGATCACGACCTTTCCGGCGCGCCATTCTATGCGATCAAAATCGGCCCTGGGATCCACTACACCATGGGTGGTGTGAAGATTAATACAAACACAGAAGTGCTTAATAAAGAAGGCCAACCTATCGCAGGTCTGTACGCGGCTGGTGAAGTGACTGGCGGTCTGCACGGTCAAAACCGGATCGGCGGCAACTCTGTAGCAGAAATTATTATTTTCGGCCGTCAAGCGGGAATCAAGTCGGCTGAATTCGTACAAGCACAATAGCAGATCAGCTTTACCTAAAGGGTCGTCCCGGAAGCCACGAAATTGGCTGCCTGGGACGGCCTTTTTGGTGAGCTGGATTATGGGTGGACGCCCTGCGGACAGAACGCAAGGAACAGCCCCTTATGATACCGGAGAAGGTTTGGTTGTCCGGGTGAGTGAAAATAGTTCAAGCTCCGGCCGGGCTGTTCCTGCCAGGATGTCGGACAGCAGTTCTGCAGCAATCATACTGTAGACCGTTCCATTACCCCCGTATCCTTCAATGAAGTAACAATGGGGATACTCGGGATGAGGACCTATAAAAGGCAGCCCGTCCCGGGAGGTCCCGAATACACCGCCCCATGAGAACTCCGCTTCTACTCCTTTGATCTCCGGAAAGAGAGCTTCAAGCTCTTCAAGCAGCCTCTGGCTCTGGGAAAGCACTCTGTTTTCCCTCTCCAGGGGACCCGTTAACTTTTCGTCCCTGCCTCCTGCAATGATGCGTCCATCAATAGTCGTGCGGAAATACAAATAAGGCCGGGCCGTTTCCCAGATCATGCTCTGTTCATGCCATTCGGGAAATTTCTTCAAGGGCGGGGTCATGATCGCATACGTGTTAATCAGCTCTGCTCCCCGGTCTTTTTTCATCTCCTGAGTTTCATAACCCATCGCAAAAATTACTTTTTTGGCGGAAATCCGGCCATGCTCTGTGTAGCAGGTGACCCCGTCTGTGCCGAACTCCAAATGGCGGGCCTTCGTATGTTCGTATACCCGGACACCACTTGCGTGGGCCTTATGGATCAGACTGTGAAGCATACGGAATGGATTGGTTTCTGCATCCCCTCTGGAGTAGAGTGCCGCAGGCTTGGAGAAGGAGTAATGTGCCTTAATTTTGTCTTCCTCCCAGAATTCCGCGTTGAAACCATGTGCCGCAAGATTTTCATACTCCAGCCTTATTTGAGCAACATCCTCCGGGAAGCTGGCATATAACAGGCTGCTTCTGGGAATAATGTGCGGATCAATATCCAACTTGCCCGGCAGCTCCAGGATCTTCCCGATAGCTTCACGGCATAATTTGTAGAATAATAAGCCTTCCTCTGCTCCAAAAGTATTCATGCAGGAGGTAAGCGATTTGTCATTTGCCACCTGCAGCAAGCCTGTGTTGGCGTGTGTGCTGCCTTGACCCACTGCCCTTTTATCAATCAATACGGTACTCGCTCCGCTGCTGGACAAACGGTATGAAGCCATTGCCCCTCCCATACCCCCGCCTACGATCAGACAATCGCATGTGATATCCCCATCCAGCACAGGATATACAGGAAAATGGGGCAAGGTTCTCTCCCAGGGCGTCTTCCCGCTGAGTAATTTCATCTGTTGATCTCCCCTTTATGAGATTCCGATAAGGTATTATTGGTCGCTGTACAGGCTCTCATACATCATTGCGGTCTTCTTTACATGTAGGGAGCTGTGCTTTTTGGCACATATTTAGCTTCTATCCGCAGCATACTAATACGGCTTGAACCATATAGAAGGAGGGACACAAGAACATGCAATCTACGCAAATGCAGGCACTTAGCGGAAAAGAACTGGAATATATTGCGGACTCCATCTCCAATGAAGATCTGCTGATCAAGCAGCTGGCTGCAACCGCCGGCAGTACTCAGAACTCGACGGTGAACCAGATTTGCAACCAGCAAATCCAGAGCCATACCCACCATATGGGAATGCTCATTCAGCTTCTGCAGCAGCACCAGCAATATGCCCCCTCACAACCGCAGCAATAAGTGCTTTTAAGCATGAAATCTAAAATTATTTCAAGGAGGTTATTAAGTGTACGCACAAAACGGAGCTCAATTTATGGCGGATGAAGATCTGTTAACTATGATTCTGGATGACCTGAAACGGACCGTACGCGAATATACGACAGCGGCTACAGAATCGAATTGTCAAACCGTGCGCCGGGTCTTCAATGACCTGACCATGGATACACTGCGTATTCAAGGGGATTTGTATAACCAGATGTCTCAGATGGGATTCTATCAAGCACCGGACAAAGCCCTTCGCCAAGCCGTGGACAAGCAGATCCAAAGCGCACAGCAGATCCAGCAAAAAAGCCAGCATTTTGTACAGCAAAAATTAAATGGGACTAGCGATTACAGACAGGCACCTAATGTATCGCAGCATCAGCCTAACGTGCAAAGTTCCTACTATATGTAACCCGGCTACCCCCTACCCGACGCAGCAGAGCGATCTCTTTCCTGCATCCCGGGGAGAAGAAGCTTCTCCAGATCATGCAATCCGTTAACCCCGCTCCTGCGGGGTTATTTTGTTTGCAGAAGTGCCATTTTCATGTCATATTAGTATTAAACTCTTTTCGCAGGAGGGAAGGCATGAAGGAAATGAATGAACTGAAGAGGAAAGTGCTGGAACTGCTCAAGGAGGACGCGCGGAGCTCTACAGCACTGATGGCAACGCTGCTTGGAGCGGAAGAAGACGACGTCAAACAAGTGATTGAGCAAATGGAGAAAGACCATGTCATTGTTAAATACGCCACTGTTGTGAATTGGGATAAGGTGGACGATGAGCGGGTTACAGCGCTGATTGAAGTACAGATCACCCCGGAACGGGGCCGGGGCTTCGAGGGGATTGCTGAACGGATATATCTGTATCCCCAGGTGAAATCGGTCTACCTCATGTCGGGAGCCTATGATCTGTTAGTAGAAGTGGAAGGCCGGAATCTCCGGGAGGTCGCCAATTTCGTATCTGAGAAGCTGTCTCCAATTGATGCGGTACTCTCGACCAAAACCAATTTCACGCTCAAAAAATACAAACAGGACGGTATCATCTTTGAAGAGCATGAGGAAGACAACCGTCTCATGATATCTCCGTAAAGGAAGTAATCATCTATGATCACGAATAACAGTCAGCATACCGGAGATACAGGCAAATCGATGAATTCCTATTTGGCGCCGCTGGTCCAGCAGATTCAGCCTTCGGGCATCCGCAAGTTTTTTGATCTGGCGGCAGGCAGCAAAGATATTATTTCACTTGGGGTCGGGGAGCCGGACTTTAAGACGCCGTGGCATGTTAGAGAAGCCTGCGTATACTCGCTGGAGAGAGGTTTTACGGGCTATACCTCGAACGCGGGTATGCCGGAGCTTCGGGAAGGCATCGCCGAGTATCTGCACAACCGTTTCGCCGTTGATTATAATCCGGCCAATCAGATTATTGCCACAGTGGGCGGCAGTGAAGCCATTGATCTGGCATTGCGCGCCTTGATCTCGCCCGGAGATGAGATTCTTATTCCTGAGCCTTGTTATATTTCCTATTCTCCGATTACCGCGATCGGCGGCGGGATTCCTGTCGGCATTGAAACGTTCGGGGAGAACAACTTCAAGCTTACCGCAGAGGGGCTGGAAGCCAAGATTACCCCGCGCTCCAAAATTCTGATTCTCTGTTATCCCAGCAACCCGACGGGTGCGATTATGAGCCGTGAGGACTGGGAGCCCATTGCCAAAGTTGTGGAAAAGCATGATCTCATCGTGATCTCCGATGAAATCTATGCGGAACTCACTTACGGCAGCAATCACGTCAGCTTCGCTTCGCTGCCGGGGATGATTGACCGGACGATTCTGGTCAGCGGCTTCTCCAAGGCATTTGCCATGACCGGCTGGCGGATGGGCTATGCTTGTGGACATCCGGACTTAATCTCCGCGATGCTGAAGATCCATCAATACACCGTCATGTGTGCGCCTTCCATGGGTCAGGTGGCTGCGCTGGAGGCATTAACCAACGGCATGGAAGAGAAAGACCGGATGACCGACTCCTATAATCAGCGCCGCCGCTTGATTGTCAAGGGCTTGCGGGATGCCGGACTGGAATGCCATGAGCCGCAAGGTGCATTTTACGCTTTTCCGAGCATACGCCGCACCGGGCTCACTTCCGACGAATTTGCCCAGCGCCTGCTGCTGGAGTACAAGGTAGCCGCGGTTCCCGGCAGCGTCTTTGGACTTGGGGGCGAAGGGTATCTCCGCTGCTCTTACGCCACTTCTGTCACCCAGCTGAACGAGGCTGTAGAACGGATAGGGGCATTTGTCTCACAACTAGAACGCGAACATCTGTAATAGGTCAAGAAGATGAAGATAATCGGACTATAGCGGATCTCTTTATTGTATGGTATTATTTTACTCTGAGGACAAGAAACACCTATGTTAGTACTTACATGGATTTTCTTTTCTGAATCATACATTTAGGAGGGATGATTGTGCTCAGCGCCGATTATTACTTGCCTTCCTATGGTGGGGAATGTTTGACCGGAAGCGGAAAAAGGCCCCCCAAGGGTGATGTTAACGCACACAGACTCTCTTTGGAAGATGAAATCCGTATTCTTCGCAGCAGAATGGAACAGCTTTTTGCACAGGAGAATTCGTTCACTTCGGCTAATGTGATCGAAATCAGCAGCCTGCTGGACCTGAAAATTAATGAATACATGAGAGGGCATTTCCGCAGACGCTGAAGCTGCGAATGTTCTTTGACTGGGGACCTCCGGGTCCCTTTTTTATATTAGTGAGCTTTTTGCTGGGGGTGGAGGTGTAGTGATGATTACGAAAAAGGTGAAAAAGCAAGCTTTTGCAGCACTCGGCTGTGATCCTGATCAGGCTGAGCTCCTTGGAGGATACAACGGCAATGTGTTCGGGATTAACCGTGGCGGTGAAGAGATTGTTGTTAAAATATTGGAAAATGCTGTCATAAACGTTGAGGCGCTTTTGTCAGAATTGGAATGGCTGGAGTATCTGCGCAGTAAGGGTCTGAGTGCAGTCAAGCCGCTTCGTTTGGAAGCCGGAAAGTTCATTCATCCCGTTTCGGAGGAGTACTGTTGTGTTGCCTATGAAAAAGCTCCAGGTATCCCACTGAATCCCAATGACATCATGAGCTGGAATCCTAACGTCTTTGAACAATGGGGAAAGGTCATGGGAAAGATGCATGCGTTGGCCAAAAGCTATGATCCGGTCCATATACGCCCGCAGTGGTTTCAGCACAATCTGCTACAGGACGAATTCCTGCATAAAGATCCGCTCATAGCAGAAAAGTGGCGGCAGTATAGAGCAGCTTTTAAGCAGCTTTCTGTCACGCGGGACGAGTATGGCCTAATACATGGCGATCTGCACCATTCCAACGTTCTGCTTCATCAGGGAAATCTGACACTGCTTGATTTTGGGGACAGCGAGTATCACTGGTATGCATATGATATCGCCATATCGGTGTATCATACGGCCTATACTGTTCCAGCGGGACCGCAAAGGGATGCTTTCCTACAAGTGTTTTTCAATTCCTTTATGAACGGATACGCCCAAGAGAACAGCAATATCGGCTTTATTTCGCAAATTGATGCTTTTATAGATTATCGGCATCTGTTCTCCTATACCTATCACACGGCTTATGCTGATTTGAGTCAACTCAAACAGGGGCAATTGGAGTTTCTGGGCCAGATGAGATCGGCAATCTTGAATGGTTCATGTTGTTTAGGTTTTGCTCTGGTATAGTATTCTACGAGCAGAACATTCAATGGATAACCCTGGTTCAGGGAGTTATTTACATGTCAGAAATGCCGAACTTTGTTTGCCTTATCTGCATAGGAGCGTTTAAACTAAGAATATGTGACTTTAGAGGCAGGAGGGACAATGAATGGCGATCTATACACGTACGGGGGACAAAGGGGAAACATCAGTCATCGGCGGCCGCGTAGGCAAGGACGATGTACGCGTTGAGGCCTACGGCACGATTGACGAGCTGAACAGCTTTGTCGGCCAGGCACGCAGTCTGATGGAGGACGAGAAGTTCACAGATGTGCGGGAGCAACTGCTGGAGATTCAGCATGAGCTGTTCGACTGCGGCTCGGATCTGGCTTTTGTGAAGCTTAGTGAGAATAAATATAAGGTAAAAAGCGAGATGGCTGAGCGCCTCGAAGGCTGGATTGATGAGCTGCAGGCAGAAAATCCGGTGCTGGAGCGATTCATCCTGCCGGGAGGAAGCCAGTTGTCGTCCGTGCTGCATGTCTGCCGTACGGTGTGCCGCCGCGCGGAGCGTCGCGCAGTTACACTGGGACGGAGTGCGGATATTAACCCGGAGGCAGTGATCTATCTGAACCGGCTGTCGGATTACTTTTTTGCGCTGGCCCGCACGGCCAATACACGGCTCGGGATTGCTGACGTAGAGTATGTGCGCAGCAAAAAGGTGTTCCGCAATTAACATGACGACGAGTTATTATTCACCCATTTCATATCAAGTGCCGCCGTCTGAGGACGGCTGGCTGCTTAAGACCATTCTGCAGAAGCGGATGGATGTCTCCCGCAAACTGCTGTCCCGGCTCAAAATGACGGACCAGGGTATTATGCTGAACGGGGAACGGGTCTATATCAGCGTGAGGGTAGTCGCTGGCGATACTGTGGAGATCCGCATGGAGCAGGAGACTTCGGAGGATATTTTGCCGCAGCCGATTCCTTTTGAGATCCTGTATGAGGATGAGCATCTGCTGGTCGTCAACAAGGCGGCGGGAATTATTGTGCATCCTACCCACGGGCATTATACCGATACGCTTGCGAATGGAGTCGTCTATTATTGGGCGCAAAAGAGCGAGCAATTCCGCTTCCGTCCCGTTCACCGGCTGGATCAGGAGACGTCGGGTGTGCTAGTGATTGCGAAGAATCCATACAGCCACCAGCATATTTCCGAGCAGATGATTGCCGGAACGGTGGACAAGCGCTACAACGCCTGGGTGCACGGTGTTCCTGCTGTGCCGAGTGGCGATATCGATGGCCCTATCGACCGCGACCCGGCAGAGCCGCACCGGCGGATAGTAACGCCGGATGGTTACCCTTCCTTGACCCGCTACGAGGTCAAGGAGGTGTATCCCGGCGCAGCAAAGGTCGAGCTGAAGCTGGAGAGCGGCCGCACCCACCAGATCCGGGTGCATATGGGCTCCATCGGCTGCCCGCTGATCGGTGACGGCATGTACCGTCACCCGCTATACGCCAAGGAGGGAGTGCCCGGCGGGGTGCCTCAGGCGCAGATAGCGGAGGAGCAAGCGCAACTGGAGCGTGTAGGGGAGCTGGATGCAGAGAAGCAGGTGCAGCAGGAGCATGTTGTGGCGCTGGATGGTGCAGAGCGCGCGCAATTGAAACGTATAATGGAGCTGGACGCCTCCATTCCGCGCCAGGCGCTGCACGCGGTTCGGCTGTCCTTCCAGCATCCTGTGCTGCGCACGGAACTGGTTTTTGAAGCGCCGCTGCCGCCCGATCTGGCGCTGCTGCAGGAGAGACTGCAGCGGGATGCGGCCGGGAAGTAGCAAACGGCTCTGTGGGGAAATGAGAGGTAAATGTGCACTTGATTTCCCCACATATGGGCTATACAGGGAGATCAGAGGTAAAAGTGCTTTTGATTTCGCCTCAAGTGTGCTATTTAGGTAGATCAGAGGTAAAAGTACCTTTGATTTTGCCAAAGGTGAACTATATCGGCAAATCAGAGGTAAAAGTGCCTTTGATTTCACCTCAAGCGTGCTATACAGAAACAAGGTTTATATTTTTCAATGTACACCGAAGGAGCAGCTGATGAGTCACTTAAAAGTCTATCAATATCCAAAATGCAGCACCTGCCGCAGTGCCGTGAAATGGCTTAGGGAAGCCGGCCATGAGCTGGAGCTACAGCATATAGCCGAGCAGCCGCCTACAGTGGCTGAGCTGCGCGGGCTGGTGGCGGGCAGCGGGCTGGAACTGAAGAAGTTTTTTAATACAAGTGGTGAAGTGTATAAGAATCTTGGACTGAAGGACAAGCTACCCAGTCTCAGTGAAGCGGAGCAGCTGGCACTGCTCTCCAGCAATGGCATGCTCATCAAACGTCCGATTGTCACTGACGGCACTAAGGTTACTGTGGGCTACAAGGAAGAGCAGTACGCTGCTGCATGGAACAAGGCCTGATTCCTTTTACAACCGAAAATAAGAAGATACAAGGAGAGGTTACACATGAGTTCAGAAACAAAGGGCCGGGTAATGATCGTCGACGGAATGGCTCTGCTGTTCCGGGCTTTTTATGCGACCGCTTATGGAGGATATATCCGCAAGACTAAGGCTGGAATGCCGACGAATGCGGTGTACGGATTTTTGCAGTATTTTTTCGATGCGGTCAGCACGTTTGAGCCTACCCATGTCGTCTGCTGCTGGGATATGGGCAAAGGGACCTTCCGCACCGAGAAATATGACGGTTACAAATCGAACCGGATTGATGCGCCGCTGGAGCTGATTCCGCAGTTCGATCTGGTCAAAGAGGTAGTAGCTGAGCTGGGTGTGCCGAATATCGGCCTGGTGGGCTATGAAGCGGATGACTGCATCGGCACGCTTGCGTCCTGCTACAGCGGAGAGTCTGAGGTCTATATTCTGACCGGAGATCATGATATGCTGCAGCTGGTCAGTGACAGCGTTAAGGTCGTGATTATGAAAAAAGGCCGCTCCAACTACAAAGTGTACGATCCTGCGGAGCTGCTGGAAGAAAGAGGGCTAACGCCTGCCCAGGTGATTGACCTGAAGGGCTTCATGGGCGATACCAGTGACAATTATCCCGGCGTACGCGGCATCGGGGAGAAGACCGCGCTGAAGCTGCTGACGGAATACGGTACCGTGGAAGGTGTGATCGAGAATCTCCACCTGCTGCCCAAAGGAGTGCGCGCCAAAATCGAAGCTGATCTCGATATGCTCCATCTCTCGCGCGAGTTGGCTGAAATCCGCTGCGATGTGCCGGTTGTCTGTACACTTGCAGAATGTCTGTGGGAGCTGCAGCGGGAGAATGCGGCCCGCAAATTTCAGGAGCTGGAGTTCGGCAGCCTGATGCATTTAGTCGGCACGGTACAGGATGAACGGGGCATTGTGCAGATCGAGCTGGGGGATCTGGGTTAAGCTCCTATTCCATCTATTCAGCAGGACGAACCCATTGCCCAAATAGTTAATTTGTAACATAGCGCTTCTTGTGCCGCC
This sequence comes from Paenibacillus sp. 22594, assembly GCF_052044425.1. Classification (NCBI taxonomy): domain Bacteria; kingdom Bacillati; phylum Bacillota; class Bacilli; order Caryophanales; family Paenibacillaceae; genus Paenibacillus; species Paenibacillus sp. 22594. Next base: position 1,414,510 of record NZ_JBQENA010000001.1, on the reverse strand, counting down.
AGCGGCAGGGAGGCGCTTTTTGTTATTGACGAATGTGAAGCAAAGCTACTATAATATTAATATACTTATTAAGTGATTAACGAATATATTAATCTTGGAGAGGCGGCATTGGAATGGCTCAACGTGCAGTGCTTAACACGGATATCAGCAAGGGAACGATTAACCGGAACATTTATGGACATTTTTCCGAACATTTGGGACGGTGTATTTATGAGGGCATCTGGGTAGGAGAGGATTCGCCGATTCCGAATACCAAGGGCATCCGCAATGATGTGGTGAAAGCGCTTAAGGAGATCAAGGTGCCGGTGCTGCGCTGGCCGGGCGGATGTTTTGCCGATGAATATCACTGGAAGGATGGCATTGGGGAACGCGAAGGCCGCAAACGGATGATCAACACTCACTGGGGCGGTACTGTGGAGAATAACCATTTTGGAACGCATGAGTTTATGGAGCTTTGCGCTATGCTGGAGTGTGAGCCCTACATCAACGGTAATGTAGGCAGTGGAACGGTACAGGAGATGTCCGAATGGGTAGAGTATCTGACCTTTAACGGCGTATCTCCGATGGCTGAGCTGCGCACGAAGAATGGCCGTGAAGAAGCGTGGGCAGTCAAGTATTTTGGCGTAGGCAATGAAAACTGGGGCTGCGGAGGCAATATGCGTCCTGAATTTTACGCCGATCTGTACCGGCAGTTCCAGACCTACGTCCGCAACTACGGGGACAACAAGATTCACCGGATCGCTTGCGGGCCGAATTCGGACGATTATCACTGGATGGAAGTGTTGATGCGCGAAGCTGCCAAGTTTATGGACTCCATCACGCTGCATTACTATACCGTTCCCGGCGCAACTTGGGAGCATAAGGGTGCGGCTACCGGCTTTGAAACTTCGGAATATTTCACAACACTGGAAAAGGCGCTGCACATGGAAGAACTGTTGTCCCGCCACAGCGTGATTATGGACAAATACGATCCTGAGAAAAGAGTAGGCCTGATCGTCGATGAATGGGGGACCTGGTATGATGTGGAGCCGGGCACGAACCCGGGCTTCCTGTATCAGCAGAACTCGATCCGCGATGCGCTGGTTGCCGGATTGACACTGAATATTTTCCACAAGCACAGCGACCGTGTGCGGATGGCGAATATTGCCCAGACGATTAACGTGCTGCAGGCCGTCATTCTTACCGAAGGCGAGAAAATGCTGCTGACTCCGACCTATCATGTATTTAATATGTACAAGGTGCATCAGGACGCCGAACTGCTCGATCTGACGCTGGACAGCGGTTCTTACAGCTATGACGGCAAGGAGATTCCTGAAGTATCCGCTTCGGCATCGGTAACAGCTGAAGGTGTCATTCATGTCAGCCTGTGCAACCTGAATCATGCAGCCGCAGCGGTGCTTCCGCTGGAGCTGCGCGGACTTGCCGGTAAAGAGGTGCAGATTTCCGGCACTACGCTTGCCGGGGCGACCATCGATGCCCATAACTCGTTCAGTGAGCCGGAAGCGGTTGCTCCGCAGCCGTTCACTGCCTTCAAGCTGGAAGGGGATACGCTTACTGTGGAACTGCCGGCGATGTCGGTAACGGTACTGGAAATTACACCGAACGCATAAAAGGAGTACTGTTATGGCCACAACTACTGCCTGCAAAGGCTGTCGGGACGATTATAAAGTAACAGAAGCGCAGATCGCCCGTATTCTGGCGTCGTCGATGTTCAATGAAGGCAACACTGCTTCAGATCAGGTGTATGCGGAGCGGGTCGCCATGTGCAGCACCTGCCCCAAACTGCAGGATGGTGTAACCTGCACCGCCTGTGGCTGCATCATTCCGGTTGTTGCCCGGTTGAAAGCACGTGGCTGTCCGCTTCCCGGCGGCGGCCTGTGGCAGCCGGTTAACGAATAGGCGCGATACAGATGTCGTCCAGGCCTGGCTGTCTAGAATACAGCATCGCATGAACATGGCTGAACCCAAAACCCCCGAATTCCACCAGCTTGGTAAACTGTGGAATTCGGGGGTTCTTGTTTTTGTTCACTCACGTATAAGTGGGCTTATGCAGATCCGGCCGCCTCACTGCTATCCGGCATATCTGTATAGTATAGATCAACCAGCATGTCTTCGTTATAATTGCCAAACCCTTTACCGAACAGGGTAAGACCCCCGATATGCTCGGCGTCCTCTTCCACCGAAAGCATGAACGTCCATTGTTTGCTGCGAATGCCCACCTGGTCAAGTGTAACCTCGGACAGTTTATGACCATCCATAAAAGTACCCTTGGGCGTAACCCTCAGCTGCTTGAGCAATCCGTATTGATTGGTGAGTGCGGGCCACCAGGAGGGGGTATATTTGCCCTGTCTGTCTCCGTAATCACCGGGACTGGTCCAATAGCCCAGTTTGTGCCCGTTCAGGGTAAAGGTGATGTCCGAAGGCCAATTGTTATTGATGGACGGCGCTTCTGAGGCGATCTCCATCGTAATAACCAGTTCCTCCGGCTGCTGGCTGGACAGCAGAAAGTTGGGGATTTTATATTCGACATACCCCTTGCCAAACCAGAGAATACCGGCATTCATCCGCTCCAAATCCCAGAAGTAACGCGGATCGTCAAAGTTGCCGATGATTTGCTCAGTGGTAGCCAGTCCACAGGTCGGTTCGATCTGAAAATTGGAATAATGCCCGACCGGAATCTCTTTCCGGTGGCATTTACGCTCTATTTTGTCTTGGCCCGGGAACAGAATCTCAGCATGGTCCACGTCAATCGTACAGATTTTCTGCAGGCCGCTCCGTCCGGGAGCCATATGGGTGCGGATCAGCCCGGCGGCTTCCAGCTTACGCACATGCATGGTCATGATCGCACTGCTGAGCTTGACTGCTCCGGCTAATTCCTTGACATTCATGGGCTGAACGGCGAGCAGACGGAGCATATGCAGGCGTACAGAGCTGGATAATGCTTCGTACACCGGCAGGGATTCTTCAGTAAGATCAAGTTTCATGAAAAGCCTCCGATACAGGATTATAGTTAATAATTATATTACTCAAGCGGCATTCTTACAAGCTTCCTGCGGCTGCACTTTTATCACAGACATGTGTGAGCGATGTCCGCTATGATGTACAGGATGAATCAGCGACGAAACAAGGTGCCTTTGATTGTATATCAAGGGATAACAGGGAATCGGGTGCAACTCCCGAGCGGTCCCGCCACTGTAAGGAAGAGCCGGCTTTCAAAAGGTCACTCGGTGATAGCTCCGGGGAAGACGAAAGCCATGCTGTGATCCCGAGCCAGGAGACCTACCTTGTTTGCGCACACACGACTCTACGCGGATAGGAGCGGTGTACGAACGGATGATCAGATGGGGGTGCGCTGCTTGTTTTGGCGGCGGAGCAGCCTTCTCTTTGTGATCTGAACACGTACATGTAACTCCCACCCCTACAGGGCGGGAGTTTTTGGTTTGAAATCTAAGACTTATATGTTTCTCACCATGTCAGAATTAAGGATGGAGGTTTTTGAATGCACAAACGCAGTTTTTGGCGTTTTGCAGCGTTGGTCTGTGTATTTGCCGTTTATTTGTTGCTGAATGAACCGGGCACAGCTGAAGCGATGCACATTATGGAAGGTTTTTTACCGGTAGGCTGGGCGTTGTTCTGGTGGGTGGCCTTTCTGCCATTCTTTTTGCTGGGAGTCCGTAAGCTTACCCGAATCACCCGGGACAATCCCGAGCTGAAGCTGCTGCTGGGTCTGTCGGGTGCCTTCACATTCGTACTGTCCGCCCTTAAAATGCCGTCGGTAACCGGAAGCAGCTCCCATCCTACAGGGACGGGACTTGGCGCTGTGATGCTGGGGCCGCTGCCGATGAGTGTGATCGGATCGGTTGTGCTGTTGTTCCAGGCACTGCTGCTGGCGCACGGAGGGATTACTACACTTGGCGCGAACGCCTTCTCCATGGCGGTGGCCGGACCTTTTGCCGGTTATGCGGCCTATAGGCTGATTATGAAACTGAATGGACGGGAAAAGCTGGCAGTGTTCTGTGCGGCTGCGGTAGCGGATCTGATGACCTATGTCGTCACTTCCTTTCAGCTTGCGGTGGCTTTTCCGTCAGCAGATGGCGGCGTGCTGGCTTCCTTTGCTAAATTTGGCGGTATATTTGCCGTGACCCAGATTCCACTGGCAGTCAGCGAAGGACTCTTGACCGTGCTGCTCTGGAACTGGCTGAAGGCTTACAGTCCGCAGGAGCTGTCACTGCTCAAACGTGCAGCCGGAGGAGGAAGCGAACGGTGAAGAACAAATGGAGAAACCTGTTGATGCTGCTCGCAGTGATTCTGCTGGTGGTCCTGCCGCTTCTGCTCGTGAACGGGGATTTCGGCGGAGCCGATGACGCGGCCGAGAGCGCAATCACGGAGATTGATCCCGCATACAAGCCCTGGTTCAAGCCGCTGGCCGAGCTGCCGGGTGAGACGGAGAGCATGCTGTTCGCGCTGCAGGCGGCTCTTGGTGCAGGAGTTATCGGCTATACGCTGGGTCTCTTGAGGGGGAGACAGGACCGGCAGAAGCTGAATGATTAGAAGAATGGATGCGTTATCCTGCAGCAATGCCCTGAGGCAGCTGTCCCCGATGTGGAAGAGCCTTTTTGCGTCCGTTATGTTCGTACTCGCTTATGTGCTGCATCCGGCGCTTCAGATGCTTATTGCACTCTGGATGATGCGGTGGTGTCTTCTCTACGCCAAAATCCCTCCGCGTGCATATGGCCTACTTGTCGGCACAGCATTGTTGTTCTTCGGCCTCAGCCTGCCGGCATTGCTGGTGGAGCTCGGCCATCCGGCTGCCGGAGAGGCTTCTTGGTATCTGCAGATACCAGGAATGTCCCGGGTTTTGTACATGACCCCGGCAGGGGGAATGCGGGCTGTGCTGCTGCTGGCCCGGGTGTCAGCCTGCCTGGCCTGCTGCCTGTTCATTATACTGACGACACCGTTTGGCGAGCTGCTGCAGGTGCTCCGCCGACTGCGGATGCCGCAGATTGTGCTGGAACTGATGCTGATTATGTACCGCTTCCTGTTCCTGCTGGATGACACAGCCCATGGCCTGCTTCTGGCCAGGCGCCTGCGTGGCGGTCAAAGGGGCTTCAGGTCCAAACTGCGGGAGGCTGCAAGTATGGCAGCTTCACTGTTCGCAAACACCATGCACCGGTACTATGGGCTGTCGCAGGGGCTGGCAACCCGGGGATTTACCGAGGAGATTCTTTTACCGCCCTATGTGAAGCGCACAGTGCCGCTAAGGTTTGCTTTTGAAGCCTATGCCGGAATCGCGCTCCTGGTGGCTGCGCAACTGTGGCTGCTATGGGCTTGATGCAAAAGATGATGATCCATGAGTGAAGCCGCCTGGAAAAGAGGAGCAACATGAATATAGAGTACAGTTTGGACTTTGAAGATGTCATATTTCATTATCCGGACACGATGGAGCCTGCACTCCGCGGGTTGACCGTGGCCATCCCCAAGGGCTGTAAAACAGCCTTGCTTGACATAACGGATCCGGCAAATCAACGTTATTTCTCCATGCGGTGGGTCTGCTGCGGCCGCAAAAAGGTACGCTGCTGCAAGCGGGACTGCCTGTATCGTACACCAAAAAAGAACTGGCCGCCCTGCGCCGCAGAGTCGGTCTGGTCTTTCAGGACCCTGAGCAGCAGCTGATCTTGAGCACGCCACTGGAGGATATCTCCTTCGGGCTGCGGGGCACCGGTATGGATGAGACGGAAATTGAATCACGTTGTGCTGCCGTTCTGGAGCAATTGAACCTTACTGCTCTAAAGGATAAACCCATTCATCAGCTCAGCCTGGGCCAGAAAAAGCGCACTGCGCTTGCAGGCGTGATAGCGATGGAACCGGAGCTGATCTTGCTCGATGAGCCAACGTCCTACCTGGACCCGCTGTCCGAGGCGCAGCTTCTAGATGGCCTGGACAATATACACCATAAGGGCACAACTGTGGTTATGGCCACGCATGATATGAATCTGGCCTACCGCTGGGCGGACTGGATCATCGTACTCGATCATGGTGTCTGCCGGGCCGCCGGAACTCTGGATGATATTTTTGCAAGGCCGGAGACTCTGCAGGCGATTGGCCTGGAGCTCCCGCTGCTGGCAGAGCTGTGGCACAGCCTGCCCCTGCGCGTAACGCAAGGAGTTACGGCTCCCCGGAACGCCGGGGACTTCAAGGCGCTGCTGGGCAGTCTGCTGGGTGAAAGCCTGGGCGTGTAGTGCCAGGCTGGACAGTTGGTGAGGAGCTGCGGCCCGGGTTGATGCGCTGATGAGGGCCATAGGAGGAAGCAGTTGAAAAGCGTCACACACGAACGGGGGAACATGAATGAACAAACTAGGAAAGCTGCTGATTATCGGCTTTGGGCCCGGAGCTATGGAGCATATTACGGGCCGCGCTTTGGCAGCGCTGGAAGAAAGTGAGGCCGTGATCGGCTACAGCACTTATGTGGACTTGATCCGGCCGCTGCTGCGCCATCAGGAAGTTGTCGGTACAGGCATGACCGAGGAGGTCAGCAGGGCCCAGGAAGCGGTTCGCCGGGCCGAAGCCGGGCAGACCATTGCTGTCATCTCCAGCGGAGACGCGGGTGTATATGGAATGGCGGGGCTGGTCTGCGAAGTGCTGATTGAACGGGGCTGGAACCCTGACACAGGTGTAGAGGTCGAAGTGATCCCGGGTATATCGGCCATTCAATCCTGCTCCTCACTGCTGGGGGCACCGATTATGCACGACTCCTGCACCATCAGCCTGAGTGACCATCTTACCCCTTGGGAGAGCATTGCGGCACGTGTAGAAGCGGCGGGAGCCACGGACTTCGTAATTGCCTTTTACAATCCGCGCAGCGGGAAGCGTACACGCCAGATTGAAGAGGCCCGCCAGATTCTGCTCCGTTACCGGGATCCTGCCACTCCGGTCGGGATCGTAAAAAGCGCCTACCGCGACCGTCAGCAGACCATCGTTACGACGCTCCAGGATATGCTGAATTATGAGATCGGCATGCTCTCAACGGTGATCGTCGGCAATTCCGCCACATTGGTCTATGAAGGCCTCCTGGTTACACCACGCGGCTACGGGCGTAAGTACAGCCTTGGCGCAGATGCGCAGGTATTGAAGCCGCATGAACGGCTGCGGACCTCAGCGGAGCCTTGGTCGCTGGCGGCGGCACTGGCAGGCGGTGAAGCTTCCACTATCGGGCAGACCTTGGCTGGTCCGGTACTGAAAGTGCAAGCAGAACGTGAAACGGATGCAGTGAACGCGGGAGCGGTGCAGATAGGCGGGTATCCACCACAAGTGAAGGGGCTCGCAGCGGCAGGGCTGAACGACTCGCTTCCGGGCGACTACGTGAGGGTGACAACCTGTGGCTTTTGTAACTTGAGAAAAGAAGGTGCCCGGACAGCGGCAGAACGGTTATTTCAACAGCTGAACGGCAGGTCTGCGCCTAGAGAGCTGCAGATCAGCGTAACTGGCTGCGGGATGGCCTGCAACTCGGCAGTGCTGGAGGATATCGGCCTTATCTATTCCAAAGGAAGCTTTGAGCTATACCTTGGCGGCAAAAAAACCGGACGTGCCGCTCATGCGGGCACACGGGTCCGTGAGGGAATGAACGAAGAGGAAGCGATAGCCGCTGTAACAGCGGTTGTGGAACAATACTGTGCGCAAGGCTATCCGAATGAGCGGTTTTATACTTTTTTTGAACGGATGGGCCGGGGAATTGCTGTGAACTTCACAAGTTCGAAGAGCATACTGCATGCTGAACACAAGCATCTGCAGAACCCGGAAAGTTCCCGCCGGAGAACGGCTGTGCTGTTAGTAGGACATGGCAGCCGTGTGGAAGAGGGGAATGAGGAGCTGCGGAATTTCACCAGCTTGCTGGCTGCCCGCAGGCCGGAGCTTACGATTGAAACCTGCTTTATCGAGTTGTCGGCCCCCTCCATTTCCGAAGGGATAGATCAATGTGTGCGTGGAGGAGCCGGTAAGGTCTATGTGGTGCCGATTATTTTGTTCGCGGCAGGACATTCCAAGCTGGATATTCCGATGGCTCTGGATCAAGCGAAGCTGAAATATCCGGGTGTGGAATTTATATATGGCCGTCCCCTTGGCGTGCAGGAGAGAGCGGTAGACATTCTGATGGACCGGATCGCCGGGGCTATGCCGCTGTTGCGGCCGATATCGGCATCGTCTCTGCTGGTAACGGCGTCTGGGCTGTCAGAGGAAGAGGTCAAGGTACCGGATGAAGATACTATTGTGCTGGTCATGGGCCGGGGAGGCAGCGACCCGGATGCGAACAGTGACCTCTGCAAACTTACACGGATGCTCTGGGAAAGAACCTCCTATAAAAGCGTCGAGGCCTGCTTTATTGCCATGGCCAAGCCTTCGCTGAACGCAGGATTGGAGCGGTGCCTGGCACTTGGAGCGCGTAAAATCATCGTGCTGCCGTATTTATTGTTCACTGGGGTGCTGATGAAGCAGTTCAGCGAAACGGTGAACGATTTTACTGAAGCTCACCCGGAGATTGAAGTAGAGGCAGGGACCTATCTAGGCTCACATCCGCTGCTGTCCGACATGCTGCTGGATCGGATTGATGAGACTGTAGCAGGCCGGACCGCAGCCAACTGCGACAATTGTAAATACCGCGATGAAGCATCTATTCATCACCACCATCACCATGGTGAAGAGGGGCATAATCACGGCTCCCATGGGGAAGAAGGTCATGGATGTGGTCACGGGCACGAATGCGGTCAAGGGCATCATGGCGGGCATCACGGGCACGATCACACACATGATCATCATGTACACAACCATGAGACAACAGTAGGTGAACCTGCAACTACGGCTGTAGAGGCGGCGGATACCCTGACCCCGTCTGATGTTTCACGGGATGTGCTGCACCTGGCAACTGCTCCAAAGGTGCGTTGACCGCGATGATATTTATGCTGTGTGGTACCAGTGATGCCCGTGAATTGGCGCTGACCCTGTCCCGTGAAGGGTTTAGGCTGCTGGCATCCGTCGTGACGGTAAGCGGTGCGGAACGCCTTGAAGCAGCGGCCATTCCGGCCCGTGTCGGCAGGCTGGATCAACAAGGAATGATCGCCTGTCTGCGGGAGAACGGCTGCAGCGCCATCATCGATGCAAGCCATCCCTTTGCACAGGAGGCGCATGCCCATGCGATGGGAGCTGCTGCTGCGCTTGGGCTGCCCTATTTGCGGTATGAGCGGCGCAGCGTCAGTTATGACAAGCATCCACGATTAATTGTTGTGCATTCCTATGAAGAGGCTGCCCGCAGGGCCAAGCAGCTGGAAGGCTCTATTATGCTGACAACCGGCGGCAAAACTTTAGAGATTTTTACAGAACAGCTGCTGGGTGATTCTGCGATCCGGCTGACAGTAAGACTGCTGCCTTGTCTGGAAAATATACAGAAATGCCTCTCCCTTGGGATAGAGCAGCGCAACATCATTGCCCTGCAGGGACCCTTTTCACGTGAACTGAACGAAGCATTGTACAGACAGTACGGCACACAAGTCATGGTTACAAAAGAGAGCGGAGCCGAAGGTTCCCTCGATGAGAAGGTTTGTGCGGCGCTCGATATGGGAATCTGCGTCATTTTGATTGCACGCCCCGAAACGGCTTTCGGAGATAGCAGCCGGGTGTATCAGTCCTTTGAAGCGATTGTCTCCGCGGTTACAGCTTGTATTAAGAAATGAGGGATAGCTATGGAGTTTGGCACGGGTTTTAAGCCGCTTACGGTGCAGCCGCAGGAAATAGAAAGCCTGAGCTTTCAAATGATAACCCGGGAGCTGGGGGGGCATGAATTTAGCCCTTTACAGTACCCGGTCGTGCAGCGGATCATTCATGCTTCTGCCGATTTTGAACTGGGTCGGAGTCTGGTGTTTCATCCCCGGGCGATGGAGGCGGGAATTTCCGCTATTTTGGAAGGGAAGCCCATTATTGCAGATGTGCGTATGGTGGAAGCCGGGATTGCCAAGGAGCGGATTCACAAATATGGCGGCGAGGTCAGGGTACATATCTCTGATCCGGATGTGATCGAGGCTGCCAAGGCGGAAGGGACAACACGCGCCATCCTCGCCACCCGCAAAGCCTGCGCCGAAGCACCAGGCGGAATCTATGTGATTGGCAATGCGCCAACGGCGCTGCTGGAATTGATCCGTCTAATCAAAGAAGGCGCTGCACAACCGGGACTTGTGATCGGCATGCCAGTCGGGTTTGTATCTGCCGCCGAGTCGAAGGATGAGCTTCGCAAGCTGGATATTCCTTATATCACTAACATCGGACGCAAGGGCGGCAGTACGGTTGTGGTTGCAGCAGTCAATGCACTCAGCTTGCTGGCCGTCCGTCAAGCGGCAGAATCACAAAAACAGGGCTAGTAGAGCGGCGGTGAAAATACTCCAATGCAGCAGAGAAAGGGGGCATTCAGGTCATGGGACAACAAGAGTCACTGGATTTGCAGGGCAGTACGCCCAGCGCGGATTTGGGGAAAGGTGATCCCCCGGTGCCGCTGCGCCGGGGCTATACGACGGGGGCCTGTGCTACCGCAGCCGCCAAAGGCGCAGCACTTCTGCTGATTACGGGCGAAGTTCCTCAGCGCGTGGAGATCAATTTGCCCGCCGGTTACCGGCATACGTTCGAGCTGACGGGGGGCGGGCGCAGCGGCATGGACTCGGCATTCTGTGCAATCGTAAAGGATGCCGGAGATGACCCGGATGCGACACATCAGGCCAGGATTGAGGCAGCTGTAAGCTGGAGCGATATACCCGGCGTAGAGATAGATGGCGGCAAAGGTGTGGGAAGAGTGACCAAGCCGGGATTGCCGGTGGCGGTTGGGGAAGCAGCGATTAATCCGGTGCCCCGCCGCATGATCCTGGAGGAGGTATCCGAGGTGCTCGAGGAGCATGGTGCCGCCCGGGGGCTGCGGGTGGTCATCAGTGTGCCGGAAGGCGAAGCCATTGCGCTGAAAACGTTGAATCCCCGGCTTGGCATCCTCGGCGGCATTTCCATCCTGGGCACGCGCGGCGTGGTGACGCCGTTCTCCACCGAAGCCTATAAGGCAAGCGTGGTGCAGGCGATTTCAGTCGCTGCGGCAATGGGAAACCAACAGATAATTTTGACTACCGGCGGCAGCAGTGAAAAATATGCTATGGCGATGTTCGAAGCGCTTCCGGAGGAAGCTTTTATCCAGATGGGGGAATATGTCGGCTACTCTCTGAAACACGCCAAGGCCTTCGGAATCCGCAATGTTACGCTGGTAGGAATGGCAGGTAAGTATTCGAAGGTCGCGCAGGGCGCCATGCTGATTCACTCCAAACATGCTCCGGTCGACTTCAGTTTTCTGGCCAGGATTGCAGCGGAGTCGGGGGCAGATTGCGAACAGGTGGCGGAGATTGCCGGAGCCAATACAGCCTCACAGGTTGTGGACTACATGACGGAGGCCGGGAATGGCGTTTTTTTTGAGCAGCTGTGCCTGCATGCCTGCAGGCATTGTCTGGAGCATGTGCACGGCGGCATGACGGTGGAGATGGTGCTGATCACCATGAAGGGCCGGGTGCTGGGAAGGACGGAGATCCGTGGCTGAAATTATATATATTATTGGTATCGGTGAGGACGGAGCCGGAGGCTTGACCCCGGACAGCCTGAGCAAGGTACATAGAAGCGAAGTACTGCTCGGCGGGGAGAGGCAGCTGTCTTTTTTTAACACCTACCAAGGGGAAAAGATTGTTCTGAAGAACGGCCTGAAGGCCTTTGCAGACAAGCTGGAGGAAGTATGGAAAGAGCGCCGTGCCGTGGTGCTGGCTTCGGGAGACCCGCTGTTTTTTGGCATTGCCGGGTATCTGGTCCGCAGATTCGGCCCGGAGCATGTCGAGGTGATTCCGCATTACAGCAGTGTGCAGCTGGCGTTTGCCCGGCTTGGGGACAGCTGGCAGGACGCGGAACTGGTCAGTCTGCACGGCCGTCCGATACGGGGCCTGGCCCAACGGATCGACGGTAAGCGCAAAATCGCTTTACTGACCGATGAGGTCAACAGCCCTGCAGTCATAGGAGCCTATTTATGCGAGTTTGGAATGACGGAATATGAGGCGTTTGTCTGCGAGCGGCTGGGCGGGGAAGAGGAGGTCTGCCGGTTCTGGGAGCTTGATGAGCTGAAAAAAGGGAGCTTTGCTCCGCTGAACGTGGTGATCCTGCGGCGCAAGCCGGAGGCCGTCCGTGAAGTGCGCCGCGGATTTGCCTATCCCGACGAAATCTTCCAGCAGCGGCGTCCGGAGAAAGGCCTGATCACGAAGCGCGAGGTGCGGGCTTTTGTCTTGTCAGAGCTGAATTTATCCGAGGACGCAGTGGTCTGGGATATCGGTTCCGGATCGGGAGCAGTAGCAGCAGAATGTGCGCGGATTGCCCGCCTCGGCAAGGTGTACGCCCTTGAAAAAAGTGCGGAGAACCTGCCCAACATGGAAGCCAACCGCCGTAAATTCCGCGCTGATTTTGAGATCATCCATGACACAGCACCCCGCGGCCTGAACCGGCTGCCGGACCCGGATGCGGTGTTTATCGGCGGCAGCGGAGGCGGCCTGAAGGAGATTATTACCCTTTGCGCTCAGCGGCTGCGGCCCGGAGGGCGTCTTGTTATCGGAGCGATAACGATTGAAACGCTCTATTCCAGTATGGAGTCGCTGAAGCTTGAGGAAATGGCTGTCGAAGTGACGCAGATTCAAGCTTCCCGGGGGAAGCCGATCCTCGGCATGACCCGGTTTGAGGGGATGAACCCCGTTTACGTGGTAAGCGGCCGCAGGCAGAACTGCAATAACCCAAAAGATTAGGATGCAGCACTTACTTAGCAGTACACAGTACATAGGAGGGAAACGCAGATGACAACACAAGAAATGGATAACAGGACCGGCACCTTGTACGGTGTGGGCGTGGGTCCCGGTGATCCTGAGCTGATTACACTGAAGGCCTGCCGTTTGCTGAGGGAATGTCCGGTGATTGCCTACCCGGCGACCAAAAAGGGCGGGAAATCCTATGCCCACGAGATTGTAGAGCTGCATGTCAATGCAGACGAAAAGGTTATGCTGGGCCTGGTGTTCCCGATGACCAAAGATCCGGAACTCCTGGCCAGCGGCTGGAACCACACGGCAGAGCTGTGCTGGAATGAGCTGAAGCTAGGCCGGGATGTTGCTTTTGTGACGGAGGGTGATCCGAATCTGTACAGCACCTTCATTCATCTGGCCCGGCTGATGCAGGAGCAGTATCCCGGTGTTCCGGTTGTTTCAATTCCGGGGATTTCGTCGGTGCTGGGGGCAGCTGCCGCGTTGGAGCAGCCGCTTGCCGACGGTAATCAGCGGGTGGGGATTATTCCGGCCACGGACGACCGCGAGGCGCTGAAGGAGGCGTTGCTGCATCATGATACAGTAGTGTTTTTAAAGGTGGCGAAGGTGTTGGACCTGGTACTGGATGTGCTGGACGAGCTAGGCCTTGAAGGAAAAGCATCTGTAGTCACCAAGGTGACCTCCTCGTATGAAACGGTGTGGCGGGATGCACGCGAGCTGCGGGGTCATGAGCTGGAATATCTGAGTCTTATGGTGGTGAGCAAATGACGAAGGCGAGCTTGGAGCCAAAGGTTTATATCGTAGGAGCCGGCCCGGGTGATCCTGAACTGATTACGGTAAAAGGCAGCCGGATCCTGCGCTCCGCGGATGTGGTGCTCTACGCAGATTCATTGGTTAGCGGCGAGCTCATTGCCGGCGCCAAGCCGGGAGCCGAGGTGCTGCAGAGCTCCGGAATGGATCTGGAGCAGCAGGTAGAGATCATGACAGCGGCGGTGAAAAAGGGTAAAAGCGTAGCCCGCGTTCATACTGGCGACCCTTCCATGTACGGGGCGATTCTGGAGCAGATGTCGCTGCTGAAGCGTGCGGTGTCAGCTATGAGATCGTGCCGGGGGTCAGCTCAGTATTTGCTTCGGCGGCGGCGCTGGGCGCGGAGCTGACGGTACCGGACCTGACGCAGACGGTGATTCTGACCCGTGCTGAAGGGCGGACGCCGGTGCCGGAGCGGGAGCAGCTGCGGCAGCTGGCTTCGCATCACTGCACCGTAGCCCTGTTCCTCAGCGCTTCACTGGCCGGACATGTGTCTGCAGAGTTTCTCGCTGCCGGGTGGAGTCCGGACACACCTGTGGCTGTCGTGAAGCGGGCGACCTGGCCGGACCAGCAGATTCTGCGGACTACGGTGTCCCGTCTTGCAGATGATCTGCGGGATGCGGGCATTACCATGCATGCGATGATCCTAGCCGGATGGGCGCTTGATCCGACGCTTACAGAACGTGATCAGCACCGCTCGAAACTGTATGACAAGACGTTTACCCACGGCTGCCGGGAAGGAACCGAATCCGATGGCTAACCGGTATGCGGCGGTTGCTATTACCACAAATGGCATCCGCCTGGCGCTGAAGCTGGGAGCGCTGCTCGCGGATACGGAGGTTTATGGTTATGCCAAGTACAGCGGAGACTTGCAGGAGACTTCGAGCGCCCTTCAGGTGTTCGCGGAGCCGGTCAGAGAGCTGCTTCCGAAGCTGTTCCGGCAGTACGAAGGGATTATTCTGTTCTTTTCGCTGGGGGCGGCGGTCAGGCTGACGGCTCCTCTGCTGACGGATAAAAGAACCGACCCCGCCGTTATCGTCATTGACGAACGCGGAGAGCATGTCATCAGCATGCTCTCCGGGCATCTGGGCGGGGCTAACAGGCTGACGCTGCAGATCGCGCAGCTGCTGGACAGCCATCCGGTGATCACTACCGCCTCGGATGTGCAGGGCACCTTCGCCGTGGATCTGCTCGGTGCTGAGTTCGGCTGGCGCGCAGACCACTTCGCGCCGATGAAAACGGTCAGTGCCGCCTTGGTCAACGGGGAGGCGATGGCCTTCCTGCAGGAGAGCGGCGAACGTGGCTGGCTGCCGCCAGGGGCGGTGCTGCCTGCTCATGTCCGACTCTGCGGAAGCATGGCAGAGCTGCAGGAAGCGCCGTTCAGCGCGGTGATCGTGGTCACGGACCGGTTATTAACCGGGCCGGAGTCGGCAGCGCTGGGCGAGCGGGCCGTTATCTACCGTCCGCGCAGCCTTGTGCTTGGGCTCGGCTGCAACCGTGGCACCTCCCAGGAGGAGCTTGAAACGGTGGTGGGGGATACACTGGCGGAGCTGGGGCTTTCGCTTCTTAGTGTCCGCAATGTTGCCACCGCAGGGATCAAAGGGGATGAGGCCGGTCTTGTAGCCTTGTGCGCCAAATACGGCTGGAAGCTGGCCCTGTATTCGCCGGAGCAGCTGAATACGGTCGTGCTGGAGCAACCTTCAGAGACGGTCTTCAAGGCGACTGGAGCTTACGGCGTCTGCGAGCCGGCGGCCCTGCTGTCCTCAGGTGCCCGTGATCTTGTACTCAAGAAGAAAAAAAGCGGCAATGCAACCATTGCTGTAGCGAGAGTCAGCTTAAACGAAGCGGAGGAGAGCTAGCATGAATGAGGAGAGCAGAGCGGAGCGGGAGCGGCCTTCACAGCTCCGTCCGCGCTTTGTGGTGGCTGGCACGGGCAGCGGATCAGGCAAAACAACGGTGACACTGGGACTGCTCCGGGCGTTTGCCCGGCGCGGTCTTAACGTACAGGCCTTCAAATGTGGCCCGGATTATATCGATCCTGCCTACCACGCGGCTGTGACGGGACGGCCGGCCCGGAATCTGGATGCCTGGATGACTTCCAGCGAATATATGCTGGAGTATTATTTGCGTTCCTCGGAGGCCGCCGATCTGTCGGTCATTGAAGGCGTTATGGGGCTGTATGACGGCAAAGAGGCGACCGCGCTTACCGGATCAACGGCGGAAATTGCCCTGCTCACGGACAGTCCGGTGCTGCTGGTGGTCAATGTGCGCAGCATGGGCCGCAGTGCAGCCGCGATAGTCCTAGGCTTCCAGGTGCTGGAGCCAGGGGTACATATCGCAGCAGTGATCGTGAACTGCTGCGGCAGTGCCAGCCATTACCGGACAGTCAAAGCGGCGATTGAAGCGGCTTGCCATATTCCGGTCATCGGATGGCTTGAACGGGACCGGGGCCTGGATATCCCGGAGCGGCATTTAGGACTGTTGCCTGCTGTCGAACGCGGTGAGCTGGAGCCGTTATTCGACCGCGCCGCAGACCTACTGGAGGCCGGTACCGATCTGGATCTGCTGCTGGAGATTGCTGCGGCAGCGCCTAACCTTCGCCATCCGGCAGCAAAGAGAATTGGGCCGGAGGAGGTTTCCGCCGACGGGAATCCGTCTGAGGAATCTCCCCAAGCCGTTGTCACTGCATATGATTCTGCACCGGTCATAGCCATTGCAAGGGATGCGGCATTCAATTTTTATTATGCTGATAATCTGGAGCTGCTAGCCCGCGCAGGGGCAAGGCTGGTTTACTTCAGTCCGCTTAGTGGAGAGGGGGTACCGCCGCAAGCAGACGGAATCTATATCGGTGGCGGCTTCCCGGAAGAATTCGCCGCCGGGATCGCCGGAAATAGTATCTTCCTGGATGGCCTAAGGGCTGCTGCGGCAGCCGGGATGCCACTGTATGCGGAATGCGGCGGCTACATGGTGCTGGCCCGGAGTCTTACCGACCGCAGCGGGGCTATACATCAGCTGGCCGGGATTATTCCCGCTGACACGGTCATGCAGGAGAAGCGCTCTGCACTCGGCTACCGCGAAGTAACCGCCCGGGCGGACTGCCTGCTGCTGAAGCAGGGGGATCGCCTGCGTGGTCATGAATTCCACTATTCCCAGATGAACTATGCGCCGGGGGAGCCACAGCTGTATGCCTATGACAGTCATGGCAGAAGCGGCAGCCAGCCGGAAGGGTATGTATCCGGGAATGTCATGGCAGCCTATGCACATATCCATCTGGCTTCCTATTTTCCGGCAGCAGCCCGGCTTGTAGAAGCCTGCCGTATCTACCGGGGGAGAAAGACAGGCTTCACGCAGTAATAAGGCTAATACCTAAGAAGGAGAAGTGATTTTGGCTGACCAGAATGGACTGTTCGCACATTTGGGGGACGGTGAAGCTTTTCAAGCCATGACCTTAGTGGAAAAAGTAAAACTAAATCGCTGATATACGCTCCGAAAAAGAGTTTAGTGGGACGGAATAGACTTAATTCAAGCGAATTTACCATTTTAGGATCAATTGGACCAGATTAAGTCTACTTTTTCCCACTACAGGTGATGGGTCAGCCATACGGCACAGATTAAGTCTACTTTTTCCACATCGGTTCGCTCCAGCCTGGCGGATGCGTAACGTGAGGTGAATTTATTCTACTTTAATTTTACTAAATCGGCTCTGATCCTGAGTGTGGTAGAAGCCTGGACTTCCGTCTACTAACTAGTTTCTTTTTTGATGTGTCAACCGCTTGTCATATATCATCAGGCCACGTATAATAAGGGCATAAGCCACCCATACCGCTCTTTCCGCGGCACTATCAGAGGATGGGATTTCGGAGAAGACCCTCGACTTAACTTCGTCCAATTCGAGGCTTTATTTCAGAAGAGAACGCTTTATTACACGGATGGCCTGTCTATGGCTGAACGTTTATGGGAAGGGAGAATGCTGCAGTGAAAGTACTTGGAGCTATTGAAGCAGGGGGAACAAAGTTTGTATGCGGGATTGGAAATGAGGACGGTACGATTATCGAACGGGTCAGCTTTCCGACAACCACACCTGAGGAAACAATGGGGCTTGTGCTGGATTATTTTACCGGGAAAAATGTAGAAGCCATCGGCATTGGCTCATTCGGTCCTATTGATCCGGTGATTGGCAGCCCGACCTACGGCTACATCACAACCACCCCTAAACCCTATTGGGGACAATATAATCTGGTTGGAACGGTTGCTGGGCATTTTTCCGTACCTATCGGCTTCGATACGGATGTGAATGGTGCGGCGCTGGGAGAATACAAGTGGGGTGCGGCCCAAGGGCTGGACAGTTGCCTGTATATCACAGTCGGTACAGGGATTGGGGCCGGTGCGGTAGTGGGAGGCAAGCTGGTTCATGGCCTGTCTCATCCTGAAATGGGACATATTCTTGTACGCCGCCATGCGGAAGATACTTTTGAAGGTTTTTGTCCTTATCATGGCGATTGCCTGGAAGGATTGGCGGCAGGTCCGGCGATTGGCACCCGCTGGGGCAAACCGGCAGGCGAGCTGCCGGCGGATCATCCGGCTTGGGCAATGGAAGCCCACTATCTGGCGCATGCGCTGATGAATTACGTGCTTATTCTCTCGCCGCAGAAGATTGTCATGGGTGGCGGAGTCATGAAGCAGAGCCAGCTTTTCCCGCTGATTCACACACAGCTTCAGGATCTGCTGGGCGGCTATGTTCAGCATCCTGCACTGAATGAGGCGATCGGCAGCTATATTGTTCCGCCGCAGCTCGGGGATAATGCGGGTCTGTCTGGAGCACTTGGACTAGCTAAGCTGGCATTGGACCGGGAGTAGCAGGAGGGCGGTTAAGCCATTTCTGCTTGGAATAAAAAGAGATTGACTGTTTCTCTATAAATAGGTATTGTAAGCATTAACAGTATAGCATCCAGAGGAAGCACCTCTTTCACGCAAATCGTGAGAGAGGTGCTTTTTTGTGTGTAAATTTAAGGATTATAGGCTTTAGGCTTACAGCCATCCTTTATTTTCCTGTGCTTTTGGCCTGTCCAGTGAAGCGGGAATCCGGTCAGCACTTGGGTAATGCATACTGTAAGATGAGAAAGGTAGGGGACGCAGATGCAAATTGTATTTATGAACCGTTTGTCCAGAATATCCGTGGCTGATCAGGAGGTATTCGCCCAGCTCTGGATCGGGGAAGAAGAAGGCCATTGGCGCCTTGGATGGCGTGAATTCTCTGGCACTGAGGAAATGGGAGACAACTTGTGGTATGAAGGCGGCTCCTGGAATGAGATGCTCTGCGTTTACCGGCATGAGCTCGCGGTGAAGATGGGCGATGGTTATCGGCCGCTAATTGACGGTTCCTTTCACGATGATGATAGCCTCACTGGAGGCCGCAATCAGGAGCAGCTGAAACTGCAATATTTCAGCGAGCAGCATGGGAATGAATCTGTCTATGAGGAGTTGTGCGCCTGGCGCCGGGGGAAGGCCTCCAGTGAACGGAAGGCGCCTTACATTCTAGCCAGCAACCGGCTGCTGCGGATGCTGAGTGCCTTTCTTCCCCGTACACCGGAGGAACTGCTGCAAATTCCGGGTGTTGGCGAGGGCAAAGCCTCGCAATACGGTGGAGACTGGCTGAGCATCACCTCTGTCATAGAGCGGGAGCACAGTTTTCCGCTGGGCTGGGTGCATCAAGCCGTTGACGAGGAGCATTTTGTGTCTTGGCAGTACAAACAGAAGGAGCTGAAGTACAAGAAGCAGCTGGAGCGGCTGCGGCTGCGAAGGGTTCTGCTGCAGGGAATCGAGGAAGGTCTTGGCATGGAGCAGTTGAAGGCACAGAGTGGTGTGAGCCGCCGTGAGGTGCTTGAAGCTGTAGAAGAATTGGAAAAAGA
Organism: Paenibacillus sp. 22594; assembly: GCF_052044425.1. NCBI lineage: Bacteria > Bacillati > Bacillota > Bacilli > Caryophanales > Paenibacillaceae > Paenibacillus > Paenibacillus sp. 22594. Next base: position 1,394,943 of record NZ_JBQENA010000001.1, on the reverse strand, counting down.
CGGATATTCCGTGGAGAAGTTGATTGCACTTGAAATGGCCGATGTATCCCCTGATGAGCAAGCCGAGGTATGGACCGCCTACGAGCTTATGGGAGATACCTTCCTGAAGCCTGTCCTTTACAAGGCCTATGGGGAAGGCTTCTCTCCTGCAGAAGGGCTGGATGTCTACTATGAGCGGCTGCGCCTAATCCGCATCCGTTACCGGCGGGGGCAGGCGGTTCAACTAGGTGTGGCAACGATTTTCTAGTTAGTCTGGTCATCTTCTTCATAAGCATTGTTGGCAGGTGTCTTCATTGAAGCATTCCCTTTGGAGATCTCCCTTTAGGAAAATACAGTATCTTGGAGTAAAATACATGTATTCCGAGTATAAGGAGAGAAACCCTATGATCGTAACATTAACGGTTAACCCCAGCGTAGATGCCAGCACAGGGATTGAGAAGGTAGTGCCGGACCATAAGCTGCGCTGCCGGGAGGCTTCCTATAAACCGGGGGGTGGAGGGATCAATGTATCCCGGGCCATTCACAGATTGGGCGGGGAGTCCTTGGCTCTGTATGCATCTGGCGGACTTCACGGACAACTGCTGCATGAGATGCTGGATAAGGAGGGCGTCAGCCACCAGGAAATCCCGATTTCCGGACAGACGCGGGAAAATCTGATTGTCGTGGAGGAATCCACTGGACAACAGTTCCGGTTCGACATGCCAGGCCCTCGGTTTATTGAAGGCGACTGGGAGCAGTGCCTGAATCAATTGAAGTCGTTGACCGGGAATCCGAGCTATATTGTGGCTAGCGGCAGCTTGCCTCCAGGCTGTCCGGCAGATTTTTATGGCCGTGTCATTGACGTTGTGAAGCCATGGCAGGCGAAGGTTATTGTGGATACCTCGGGCGAAGCGCTGCAAAAAGCTGCTGATGCAGGAGTATATCTGCTCAAACCCAATGCACGCGAGCTTGAGGAACTGGCAGGACACGCAATTACAGGTGATGCGGAGGTTCGGGCAGCTGCGCTGGAACTGATCGAGCAAGGACGGACAGAGGTAGTATTGGTATCCCTTGGCGGCGAGGGCGCTCTACTGATAACAAAGGATGGCTGTGAACATCTCAAGGCGCCTGAAGTTCCTGTACTGAGTGTGGTGGGAGCCGGTGACAGTCTGGTAGGCGGGCTGGTCTACAGCCTGGAACGGGGCTGGCCGTTGCGCCGGGCCGTTCAATTCGGAATCGCCTCTGGAGCGGCGGCCGTAATGAACCCTGAGCGTCAGCTGTGTAAACGCGGAGATGCGGAACGATTGTTCGCACAAATAGAGGCGGCGGATGCAGAAGCTCTAAAGTAAACCAAAAAGACGAAGGCTTCCTTACCATGCGGTATAGGGGGCCTTCGTCCTGCTTATTCGTCCAGTATGATTCATAGCCATTCCTTTTTACGGAATATAACCAGCATCCCGCAGCCAAGTGTAACCATGACGGCAATGACTCCGTAGTAGCCGTAGCGGGTATGGATCTCAGGAATATTATCAAAGTTCATCCCGTAGATCCCGGTGATGACCGTTAGCGGCATGAATATAGTGGTAATGGCGGTGAAGACTCTCATGATCTCATTGGCACGGTTGGCGATACTGGATTGGTATGCTTCACGTAAGTTCCCCATGAGATCGCGGTACGTTTCAAAGGTTTCAGAGATCTTGACCGCATTTTCATAAATATCACTAAAATACTTCTGCAGCTGATCATCGATCAGACGGAGGTCTTTTTTGTTAAGTGTGTTGATAACTTCCTTCTGTGGTCCCAGCATTTTCTTCAACCAGAGAATTTCACTGCGCAGACCGATGATCTCGCTCAAATGCGATTTCTTGGTGTGCATCAGGATATCCTCTTCGAGTTTCTCAATCCGCGCTTCAATCCGGTCACCGACAGAGAAAAAGTTGTCTACGACAAGGTCGATCAGCAGATAGAGGAACCGGTCCGGCTCGCTGACTTCCTGCTCCCACAGAACGGGCTTCAGCACGCGCAGCTCGTGAATTTTTTGCTTGGTCACGGTAATAATGAAATGTCTGCCCAAAAACACGTTGAGCGCACGGAGGAAAATCTCTTCATCATCAAAACGGATGCTGTTAACTACAATAAAATAATGGCTTTCGTAAATTTCAAGCTTTGGACGCTGATCCTCTTCACTGAGGCAGTCCTCCACGGCCAAATCATGCAGATTATACAAAGGCTGAAGCAGCTCCAAATCCTCAACATCCGCATCAATCCAATAAAATCCCTCTGCGGGGACAGTCAATGTTTCTTCAATGTCATCCACAGGTGTAAAAACCCCTGCGTTTACCAACCGGATTTTCATCTGATTCCACTCCTCTTGACCCTAGTCTTCTCCAGGGTCTGTGCTAATATAGGCACAGGGAAAAATCAGCTTGGCCGGGGGTACGGTCAATCCATGAGGCCAAATGACGGTTCGAGGGCATGAAGAAGAAATGCTCCCGCCGCCGGCAAGCTGATGTTAATCCTGTGTGGTTGCTCTTTCTGGACGCTTAACTGCGAACTCGGGTCGCCTTCCATTCTTCTCTCACCTCTTCTTTTCGTCAGGTAGGGCCTTTGAAACCCTTGTCTAGTATAACCTCCGGGTATAGGTCTTTCAAGCTAAATTCTTGAGGCTTTAAGGGACCCATTAGCATTGTATGGACTTGACGAAAAGGAGGTTCATGATTTAAAGTAAATTTTAAGAAAAGCATTTAACGTTATGTGACTTTTTCTCAATTGAATACAGCTAAATCTTATCAAGAGCAGGTGGAGGGACTAGCCCGATGAAACCCGGCAACCGGCGTGTGAACGCACGGTGCTAATTCTTGCGGAAGCTTTTGCAGGTAAGCCTTTCAGGCTGCTTGGCACAAGTTCTCTGGCAGATGAGAGAGGCACATATGACTAACAGATATATGACCTTTCTCGCCCGAGAAAGGTCTTTTTTATATTCATCTCAATGAAGGAGTGGAAACTGATATGCCAATTAAAATTCCCGACAGTCTGCCGGCTAAAGAAGTTTTGTCCGGAGAAAACATTTTTGTAATGGATGAAAGCCAGGCCTTCCACCAGGACATCCGCCCGCTACGAATCGCTATCCTGAATTTGATGCCTACCAAGGAAACCACAGAGACGCAGCTGCTGCGTCTGGTCGGGAATTCACCGCTTCAGGTAGATGTAGTGCTGCTGCACCCGAGCTCCCATACCTCGAAGAATACTTCGGCAGAACACTTGAAGAGTTTTTACAAAACCTTTGATGAGATCAGCGACCGCCGCTTTGACGGGCTGATTGTAACCGGCGCTCCAGTGGAGCAGCTGGAGTTCGAGGACGTGAACTACTGGGAAGAGCTAAAGGGAATATTTGAATGGAGTAAGCATAATGTGACCTCGACCATGCATATCTGTTGGGCGGCACAAGCCGGGCTTTATCATCACTTCGGTGTACGCAAGGTTGATCTGGAAGAGAAATGTTTTGGCGTTTTTCCGCATACCATGAGCCACACTAACGTGAAGCTGCTGCGCGGCTTTGACGAGGTGTTCCATGTTCCGCATTCCCGCCACACGGATGTCTCGCGTGAAGATATTCTTGCGAATCCCGAGCTGCAGATTCTTGCCGAATCCGAGGAAGCCGGAGTGTATCTGGTTTCGACGCTTGACGGAAAACAAATTTTTGTGACCGGACATTCTGAATATGATCCATTTTCGTTAAAATGGGAGTATGACCGGGATATTGCCAAAGGGATGGACATTGCCATTCCGAAGCACTACTATCCGCAGGATGACCCGCAGCGCACACCGCCGGCTGTCTGGCGTGCCCATGCCAACTTATTATTCGCTAATTGGCTCAATTACTATGTATACCAGGAGACCCCTTACGATATAGACCAGGCCGATTATTTAGTATTCTAACAATATAAGAATCTATAGGTTTCACGTTATTGATTATCCTTCTATTTCTCGCTGAAATGGTACCATCCTTTTAGAGAACGGTGAAGTCATTTCTGTATGATATATAGAAGAGATTTACGCATACACACACTTAGGAGGCTGCAGCAATGGATGAGAAACTGAGGATTGAGAGCAGATTGGCGCAGATAGGTTCACAGGAGGACCCGGCCACAGGTGCGATTAATTACCCTATTTACAACGCGACGGCATTCCGTCACCCCAGACTCGGGCAGAGCACGGGGTTTGATTATATCCGTACCAAGAATCCTACCCGCTTGGTGCTGGAAGAAGCTGCGGCACAGCTGGAATCCGGCGATGCGGCTTTTGCCTGCAGTTCTGGAATGGGGGCGCTGACGACAGTGTTTGCCTTGTTTGGACAGGGCGACCATCTGGTAGTTTCGCTGGACCTGTATGGCGGAACATACCGTCTGCTTGAACGGATTCTCTCCAAATACGGCATCAGTGCTTCCTATGTGGATACGAATGATCTGGACGGGCTGGAGGCTTCACGGCGTCCAAATACCAAGGCTGTATTTATCGAAACGCCGACCAATCCGCTGATGATGATTACGGATATCGAAGCGGTCTGTACATGGTCACGCCATCATGGGCTGCTCACCATTGTCGACAATACGTTGTTGACGCCCTTTTTCCAGCGGCCGCTGGAGCTAGGAGCGGATATCATCGTTCATAGCGCAACCAAATATTTGGGGGGGCATAACGATGTCCTCGCCGGACTGATTGTAACCAAAGGCACCGAGCTCTCTGCAGAAATGGCGGTTCTTCATAATTCACTGGGGGCAGTGCTTGCGCCGAACGACAGCTACCAGCTAATGAAGGGGATGAAGACGCTCGCTCTGCGCATGGAGCGACATGAGAGCAATGCCCTGGAGCTGGCCCGCTATTTACTGGAGCATCCAGCCATTGCTGAGGTATTCCACCCTGGACTGCCCGATCATCCCGGCTATGAGATTCAGAACCGCCAGTCCTCGGGCAACACTGGAATCTTCTCCTTCAAGGTAAAAGACGCCAGATATGTCGAGCCGCTGCTGCGCCATATCCGTCTGATCGCCTTCGCCGAGAGTCTGGGCGGCGTCGAGTCACTGATGACCTATCCGGCGGTCCAGACCCATGCTGATATTCCGGTGGAAATCCGCGATGCGGTCGGTGTGGATGACCGTCTGCTGCGCTTCTCTGTTGGCATTGAGCATGTAGACGACCTGATTGCAGATCTTGGTCAGGCACTGGAAGCTGCCCGGGTCGAGCTGGAATAAACATCCGGCCAGACTTTGGCAGCCGAATAATGAACTTGCAGCAGCCCGGAGGCTGCTGTTTTTTTGAGAATATATGGATTAGTGTTTCACGCCATCGAACCTCAATATTGTTCCCGCTGCGACGGTAAAGGTTTTTCAAGCCGTTCGGATTGTGATACGATGGAGAAACGAGCTTATATCAATGTTGTACAAATTTAATTTATCCAATCTTATAGTATGGGCATACAAAGGAGGCTGCGAACGATGAGTGCAATAGATCTGATTCTGGACAAAACGCTGAAGGGCGAACGTCTTGGGCTGGAGGACACGATTCGGTTGTTCGAGAGCAACGAAATTGAGAAAATGGGCGCTGCCGCTGACATCATCATGAAACGCTGGCATCCGGACCCGCTGGCTACATTTGTGATTGGCCGCAATATTAATTATACGAATGTATGCGACGTGTACTGCCGTTTCTGTGCTTTTTACCGCAGACCGGGCTCGGAGGAAGGTTATGTGCTTCCGGACGAGACGATTTTCCAAAAAATCCAGGAAACCATCGACGTCAACGGAACGGAAATCCTGATGCAGGGCGGAACCAACCCGAACCTGCCATTCAGCTACTATACGGATTTGCTGCGCGGGATTAAGCAGCGTTTCCCGGAGATCACGATGCATTCCTTCTCCCCTGCGGAGATTATGAAAATGGTCGAAGTATCCGGTCTTCCCCTGGAACAGGTGGTCCGCGAGATTCATGCGGCAGGCCTGGACTCACTTCCCGGCGGTGGTGCGGAAATACTGGATGACCGGACCCGCCGCAAAATCAGCCGTCTCAAAGGCTCGTGGCGTGAATGGATGGATGTGATGCAGACCGCTCACAAAATAGGCATGAATACTACGGCGACCATGGTGATCGGCCTTGGCGAGAGTATGGAGGAGCGGGCACTTCATCTGCTGCGGGTACGCGAAGCCCAGGATGAGTGTATTGCGAATAAATATGATTCCGAAGGGTTCCTGGCATTTATTTCCTGGACCTTCCAGCCGGATAATACGAACCTGAAGCTGGATCGGCAGACCCCCGAGGAATATCTGAAGACGGTAGCGATTAGCCGCCTGGTGCTGGATAACATCAAGAACTTCCAGTCCTCCTGGGTAACCATGGGGCCTGAAGTCGGCAAGCTGTCACTGCAGTATGGCTGTAATGACTTTGGCAGCACCATGATTGAAGAAAATGTGGTTTCCTCGGCAGGTGCTATCTACAAAGTGAACATCGAGTCCATTACACAGCTGATCCGCGAGGCTGGCAAAATTCCGGCACAGCGCAACACGCGCTACGATATCCTGCGGACCTTTGAGGACGGTAATATAAAGATTGACAATGATTTTGTAATGCAGAACTAATTCTTCAATAAAAATCTATTTATTCATAACGTTGTGTGTAAGATTTTTTTGCGGCGTCTATCCTTGAGTGATTTCGTTAATGAAAACCTCGAGAATAGGCGCTTTTTTTGTTTTTTGTAAACATATATCGTCATTAAGAACAAAAAAAGCGCCAGTGATGTGATATTTTACACAACTATTAATCAGATTTAATGGTTTTTGCTAGATTCATATTTTTGGATATGATACAATCTTGCGGTCAGCATAAGTAGGAATAAGAAACATATGGGGAGGATATCTGACTTATGGTAGAAAAAAGATGGAACAAGCCGGTAGCAACCTTATTGGCGACCACCGTTCTGGCAGCACAAGTGCTGGGCGGAGTTTTTGCAGTTCCGGTTTTGGGGGCGAGCAAGGCAGAGGCGGCAAGCGCTAATGTAACTGCTGCTCCTGGAACAGCGAAGTTGCGCTTGATGAGCACCACAGATGTTCACACCAATGTGATGGGTTGGGATTACTTTAAGGGCGCTGAATCCCTGACAGTGGGACTTGACCGGACGGCAACACTGGTCAAAAATGCTCGCGCAGAAGAAGCTGGTAAAAACAATCTTCTCCTCGACAATGGCGATTTGATTCAGGGAACACCGCTTGGCACATACATGGCGAAGCAAGCGGATGCATCAGGCAAGCTGAATCAAACGCATCCGATGATTGCTGCCATGAAAGCTATGCACTATGATGCGGCAACCTTAGGCAATCATGAATTTAACTACGGACTGAATTACCTGGAAAGTGTAACTTCTGCAACCTATGCTACTTATAATCCTTCAGGCATTCCGTTTTTGAATGCAAACGTGTTTGTCGACGACGGCGACAATGATGCTACAAATGATGTTAATTATTTCAAACCATATAAGATTTTGGACAAGAAAATTATAGACAGTAACGGGAATGAACAGATAATTAAGGTGGGCCTTATTGGTTTGGTAACACCGCAAATTATGGACTGGGATAAAGCCAATTTGGAAGGCAAGGTCATCACTAAGGACATTGCTGCAACAGCTAGAGAATTTGTTCCCAAGATGAAGGCCGATGGTGCAGATATTATTGTTGCTATGGCACATACTGGTTATGATGTGTCTGCAGTGGAAGGAGACGGCTCTGAGAATGATATTAATGCACTTAGCAAGGTTCCGGGCATTGATGCAATTACGTTCTCCCATACTCATAAAATCTTCCCTGCTGCAGATGTAAAGTCTCTGGATGCATTGTTTAAAGATGCTTCAGGCAACGCATTGCCCGGTATCGACACTGTCAAAGGACAGATTAACAGTGTTCCGGCAGTTCAGGCGGGTTATGGTGGCGGGTATCTGGGTCTGATTGATCTTGCAATTATTCCAGACCCTAACAATAGCGGGCATTGGATGGTCGACAAGCCTAATTCCCTGTCCTCTACACGTTCCATCTACAAAACAGAAAACAAGGTGAATATCGCCACTGTTCAGCCGGATGCTGAGGTGGATGCGGCTGTTGTTGCTAATCATCAGGCTACGATTAATTATGTCAATCAACCGCTTGGTACAACGAAAGTACCTATGAACAGCTATTTCGCTATGGTGCAGGATGATCCGACCGTCCAGATCGTAACCTATGCCCAGAAGCGTTATGTTGAGAATCTGATTAACACAGATCCTGCTTTAGCTGGTTACAAAGGGGAAGCAATTCTCAGTGTAGGTGCACCATTCAAGGCAGGTCGTAACGGTCCGGATGAGTATACTGAAATTCAAGCTGGCCCCTTGACTATCCGCAGTGCAAGCGACTTGTATCTTTACGACAACACACTGAAAGCAGTCGAAGTCACTGGTGCCAAGGTAAAAGAATGGGTAGAGATGAGTGCGGGTGCATTCAACCGCATTGATCCGGCAGTCTCCACACCGCAGGAACTGCTCAACTCCAAGTTTGCCGTATATAATTTTGACGTTATTGATGGAATTCAATACAAAATTGATGTGACCAAAAATGCAAAATATAACCCGGATGGTACGATTAACGACATTTCCTCCAGCCGGATATCTTCTATTACGTATAACAATAAGCCACTTGATATGAATCAAAAGTTTATTGTCGTTACTAATAATTACCGTGCGAGCGGCGGGGGGAACTTCCCGGGCCTTAAGGGTATCACACCGGTCATTGATACGCTGGAAGAGAACCGCCAAGTCCTGATGGATTATATTAAGGAAGCGGGCACTGTTAACCAGCCAGCCGACAACAACTGGTCTATTATGCCAATTAAAGGGGATGTCAAAGTTACCTTTACCTCTTCTCCAAAGGCTAAGACCGTATTACTCAAGGATAGCAAAATCACTGATACTGGCACGCTGAACGACAAAGGATTCGGGATCTATAATCTGGATCTGAGCGGGGATATCAAGGTTCATCTTCTTGGAATCAATGACTTCCACGGCCAACTCGATACGACTTCTTTTGTAAACGATAAGGCTGTAGGTACAGCTGCAATTTTGGCGACTTACCTGAAAACAGCACGCGCGCAATATGAGAACTCGCTACTTGTCCACAATGGAGACTCTGTGGGGGCTTCTGCTCCGGTGTCCTCAATGGAGCGCGACAAGCCGACGCTCGAATGGATGAACATGATGAAGTTTGATGTCGGAACTTTGGGCAACCATGAATTTGACCAAGGGGTTGCAGCACTAAAAGCCCAAATTTTTGGAGGCGTAGACCCCGTTAATAAGAACGTTACACATGCACCTCTTAATTTTGACTATGTAAATGCTAATGCAGTAGACAAAGTTACCGGAAAACCAATTATCGCTCCTTACGTCATCAAAGAAGTAGGCGGCGTGAAAATCGGATTTATCGGTGTGGTTACCAAAGCCACCCCAAGCAAGGTATCCCCGGCAGGCACTGCTGGTGTGAGATTCCTGAGTGCCGAAGAGGAAGTTACAGCGATTAATAAATATGCTGCTGAGATTCAGGCCCAAGGGGTTCAGACTATTATCGTCCTTGCCCATGATCCTGCATCAACCAAAGCTGATGTGACAACAGGAGAAGCTGCAGATTTAGCCAAGGCTCTTCCGGCAGACTCTCCGGTTGACGTAATTGTAGCAGGTGACAATCACGCGCTGGCTAATGGCGTGGTGAACAACAAGCTGATTGTTCAAGCGTATTCTTACGGTATGGCGTTTGAAGACATAAGACTGGTTATTGACCCTGATACTAAAGACGTTAAAGCCAAATCTGCAACTGTAAGCAGCACCTTCCAGGAAGGCGTGACTCCAGACGCAGAAACTGTGGCCCTGGTTAACAAATATCTGGCCAAGCACCCTGAATTGACTCTGCCTGTAGGTACTACAGACGGGACAGTTACCCGCACAGATGCTTACAATAATGAGGCCGCTCTAGGCAACCTGATTGCCGATGCTATGCGTCAAGCTAACTTCGGCGATGGCAAAGGCTCCGCAGATTTTGCCTTTATGAATCCGGGCGGTATACGCGCTGATCTTCCAAAGGGCAATGTGTCTTTTGGCGACTTGGCCAAGATCCAGCCATTTGGCAACACGCTTGTTAAGCTGACCCTTACCGGTGCACAGATCAAAACACTGCTGCAGCAGCAATGGGCAACCAAAGCTGATGGAACTGCAGATACGAAGACACTGCAAATTTCCGGTCTGAAATATACGGCCAACATGTATTTGCCGGTTGCTGATCGTATCGCTAATCTTACCAAGACAGACGGAACACCAATCAGCATGACTCAGAACTATACTGCAGTAGTTAATAACTTCATGGCTGCAGGCGGCGACAACTATAAGGTGCTGACTGCAGCCAGTGAATCCCTGGCCGGTCCGATTGACCTGGATGTATTCTACGATTACGTTAAGAATACTTTCAAGGGTGGTCAAATCACAGCAAAAATTGAAGGCCGGATTACGAATAATCTGACAGCTTCAACTCCTGTTCCGGGTAGCGGAGGAACTGCTGCAACACCAACTCCTTCGGCAACACCTGCACCGTCAGCAACACCTGCACCAACTGCAACCGCAGCTCCAACAACAAAGCCTGCAGCCACTTTTGGGGATTTGGGTAAAGTAGCATGGGCCCAAACAGCAATCAATTCTTTGGCTGACAAGGGAATCATTAAGGGAGTTGGCGGAAGCAACTTCGCACCGAACAAAACAGTAACGCGTGCTGAATTCGTAACGATGCTGGTTCGTGCCCTGAATCTCAGTACTTCAGGAGCAAACGCCTCATTTAACGATGTGAAGCAAGGAGTATGGTACACAGATGCCATCACTGCTGCTGTTAAAGCGGGTATTGTGAAAGGTTCCGGCAACGGCAAGTTTGAACCGGGACGTGAAGTGACCCGCGAAGAAATGGCGATGATGATCGCCGCTGCACTTAAAGATCAATTGAAACCAATTGATACCAAGTCAGCACTGGCAAACTTTAACGACAAGTCAAAGATTGCTTCTTACGCCCAGGATGCAGTAGCTCAGCTTACACAGCTGGGAATTGTCAACGGGGTGGATGGAGAGAAATTCGCACCGAAGAGCGATGCAACCCGCGCTCAAGCGGCAGTAATCATTTACCGTATGCTGGAAAAGAAGGCTTCCTAAGCTTTGAATCCAGCATAAAGTAACAAATGCAAAAAGGAGCTCCGCGCGTCATCTTTGGATGGCAGCGGAGCTCTTTTTTTTGAAAATATAAGAATTTATAAACTTAACGCTGGATAGATGACCAGTAAATGGCGAGACCCGTGCATTTTACTGCTGCACGGGCCTCTTTGGGATATTACTTGGTAGCAGCTTCCCACTTACAGCGGACCGGAGAGACAATCGCATTTTCCTTTTTCAGCTCGGTGAAGGCTTTATCGATGGCTTTGCGTTCCAGACCAGACAGTTTTTCAACTTCGCCTGCGCTGAGCGGCATTTCCGATGCCTTGATAATATCCAGTACTTGTTCCTTAACACTCATGTGTTCCACATCCTTCTCCATTAATCGTATGGCTATGACTTTAGATAGATTATTTAGTATAAGAGAAAATCAGAGGGAATGCAGTGATATTTTTAGTTTACAACAATATCCATAAGTGATATCATAATCATATCAAATACATATCTTATGGAGGTGCCTTTCATGAAAGAAAAAACATTGCGTCCAGTTAGTGGTTTTCTGGTTATTGCGCTTATTGCCATTTGTTTGGCAGGGGGGATTTACGGTGCAGCATATGACTATGCTGTGGTCCCGGTTATTCTGTTCATCATTGCGGGTGTGCTATGTACGAGTATTACGGTAGTGCAGCCTAATAAGTCGGTCGTGGTAACCTTTTTCGGCAAATATGTCGGTACCATTTCCAGTAGCGGACTCTTCGCAGTCATTCCGTTTAGTATCCGCAAGACCGTATCCCTGCGGGTGCGCAATTTCAACAGCGTTAAGCTGAAGGTCAATGATGTGGAGGGAAATCCGGTTGAGATTGCTGCAGTTATTGTATTTAAAGTCATCAACTCGGCAAAGGCGTTGTTTGATGTCGACAAATATATGGCGTTTGTGGAAATCCAGAGCGAGACCGCGCTGCGGCATGTGGCCAGCCGGTATCCTTACGACAATTTTAACGAATCGGGCATGTCCCTTCGTGCGAATTCGGATGAGATTGCCAAGGAACTGGCCGCCGAGCTTCAGGACCGCCTTTCCTTATCCGGTGTTGAAGTGATTGAAGCGCGGCTGACACATCTGGCTTATTCCACTGAAATCGCCAGTACTATGCTGCAGCGTCAGCAGGCCTCAGCGATTCTGTCCGCGCGGCAGATTATCGTCGAAGGGGCGGTCGGAATGGTAGATATGGCGATCCGTCAGCTGAAGGAAAGCGGTGTAGTCGAACTGGATGAAGAGCGCAAGGCGGCGATGATTAACAATCTGATGGTAGCGATCGTGTCGGAGCGTGGAGCGAGTCCGGTCATTAACGCCGGCTCGTTGTACTAAGGACGGTTCATCATGGCGGCCAAGAAAAGCTTTCCGCTGCGGATCGATCCTGACCTGCACGAAGCGCTGGAACGTTGGGCGGGAGAAGAGTTTCGCAGCGTAAACGGACATATCGAATATTTGCTGCGTGAGGCTTTGAAACGCGCAGGCCGCTTGCCTGAACGGAAACGCCGGGAAGAATAGACTTGCAGGGCAGAAGATGGCTTCTGCCCTTAAGCTATTTTAAAATGAAAGGATTTATATGTTTCACGCTATAGATCATCTTTCTACTTGCTGGTGGTGGTGTTGCGGATGATAAATACAGGGACTGACTTGACGGAAGGCTGGAGAGAGAATTATAATTACACAAGATTCACGTTATCAGCGTTGACAAAGATATGGATGATTACTTTTAGGGCCGCTTCAGAGAGAGGAAACTTCAGGCTGTGATTTCCTCCGGTATCCGGTAATCCATCTACCCCTTTGTAGCTGCGGTTATGAACTCCCAAGTGCTGTTGGGCAGCCGACAACCTGCCAGGGATAGTAAGAACCGCCGGTTCATGGCCGTTATCTCCATGCTGACGAAGGATTCCTGCTAGCCGGGAATCGAATTTGGGTGGAACCACGGGTGCAATCACTCGTCCCTTTGCGGGACGGGTGTTTTTTGTGTTCATGGACATTTCCGTTCCGTTACTTATGCGGCCTTACCAAAATATTAGGAGGAATAAATCATGTCAGTAAATATCAAGCTTCCGGACGGCTCGGTCCGGGAATATGCCGATGGCAGCAGCATTGACGATGTAGCCGCTTCTATCAGCAGCGGTCTCCGCAAGAACGCAGCAGCAGGCAAGCTGAACGGAATCGTTGTAGACTTGTCTACACCGCTGCAGGAAGGTGCATTGGTCGAGATCGTCACTTTGGATTCGCCGGAAGGCCTGGAAGTGATGCGCCACAGTACAGCCCATTTGATGGCACAGGCAGTACGCCGCCTGTTCGGAACTAAAGAAGTTAAGCTGGGTGTAGGCCCGGTGATCGAAGATGGCTTCTACTATGACATGGATCTGGAGCACCCGCTGAATCCGGAAGACCTGCTGAAGATTGAGAAGGAAATGGAACGTATTGTCTCGGAGAATCTGCCAATCGTGCGTATTGAGGTCAGCCGTAAGGAAGCACTGGAGCGTTTCGGTGAACTGGGTGATCCATATAAGCTCGAACTGATTGAAGCATTGCCTGAAGATAGCGTGATTACGATTTATGAACAGGGAGAATTCTTTGACCTTTGCCGTGGCCCGCATGTACCTTCCACTGCGAAGATTAAGGTCTTCAAGCTGATGAACGTAGCCGGAGCCTACTGGCGTGGCGACAGCAAGAACAAAATGCTGCAACGTGTATATGGTACTGCCTGGATCAAAAAAGCACAGCTCGATGAGTATCTGCACCTGCTGGAGGAAGCGAAGAAACGCGACCACCGTAAGCTGGGCAAAGAGCTGGAGATCTTTACCTTCAACCAGCTGGTAGGACAAGGCCTGCCAATCTGGCTTCCAAAAGGCGCGAAGCTGCGCAGTATTCTGGAACGCTATATCGTTGATCTGGAAGCAAGCCTAGGGTATCAGCATGTATATACTCCGGTGCTCGGCAATGTAGAGCTGTACAAAACTTCAGGACACTGGGAGCATTATCAAGAGGATATGTTCCCCAAGATGACAATCGACAATGAGGAATTCGTGCTTCGTCCGATGAACTGCCCGCATCACATGATGATTTACAAGAGTTCGATGCACAGCTATCGTGATCTGCCGATCCGGATTGCCGAGCTTGGTATTCAGCACCGCTATGAAATGTCTGGCGCGCTGACTGGGCTGCATCGTGTCCGTTCGATGACACTGAATGATTCACATATTTTCTGCCGCCTGGATCAGATCAAAAGCGAATTTACCCGTGTGCTTGAGCTGATCAAGCAGGTATACAGCGATTTCGGCATTGCCGACTACCGTTTCCGTCTCTCATACCGTGATCCTAAGGATACTGAAAAATACTATCCGAACGATGAAATGTGGGAAACTGCACAGCGCATGCTGCGAGAAGTAGTGGAAGAAGCGGGCCTGCCGTTCTTTGAAGCGGAAGGCGAAGCAGCGTTCTACGGTCCGAAGCTGGACGTTCAGATCAAGACTGTACTTGGCAAAGAAGAAACATTGTCTACTGTGCAAATCGACTTCCTGCTTCCTGAGCGTTTTGAGCTGGAATATGTCGGAGACGATGGCCAAAAACACCGTCCGGTTGTGTTGCACCGCGGAATCCTTGGTACCATGGAACGTTTTGTAGCCTTTTTGCTGGAGAACTTTGCTGGTTCGCTTCCATTATGGCTGTCCCCACAGCAGGTGAAGATCATTCCGGTGTCCTCCGCATTTGATGATTACGCTAAGGATGTAGAAGCGAAACTGCTTGCCAGTGGAATCCGGGCCGAAGTAGATCTGCGCAACGAGAAAATGGGCTATAAAATCCGTGAAGCACAGCTGGAGAAGATCCCTTATATGTTCGTGGTGGGCGAGAATGAAATGAACGCCGGAAGTGTCTCCATCCGCAAGCGCGGAGAAGGCGATATCGGTGCCCAGCCGTTGCAGGAAGTGATCGCTTCCTTAGTTAAGGAAGTTGCGGAGCGTGTAATCTAAAGCTTCTGGTATAACATCATTTATATCTCTTTAATGTCATTCATTAACCTCTGTCATAAGCCGCTTGCGGCCGGGTTTTAAACGGCTGCAGGTATAAAATTTTGTGAAACGGGAAACCTTCGCTAATAGGGGGAGGTTTAACAAATGAACAAAATGGGCTTATGCCAGAGGTTTTGGTGTCTTTTCGTAACGATTGTGCTTTTGCTGACTGCCGCTGAGGTCTATCCTGATTTTGGACGCAAGCCGGTGGAAGCTAACGGGGCGGGAGACACTGCAGGTCAATTAAGCAATTACAGCATAAACAAGTCACTTGATCGGCAACATACACAAGATTCTGTACAGTTCAGCAATATCAGCAGCTACAACGGGCCGGAAGTGCTGACGGTCGGCCAAGCCGCACTGTATGCACAAGGAGAATCTGTCTCCAGAGGGGTGTCCCGTTCAGAAGTGCTCGCACAGTCCGGCAAGCCGGCAGCCACTCAGGCTCCAAAACATACAGCAGCACCTCAAGCCGTCAAACAACCGGGTAATGCTGCATCCAAGCCACCGGCAACCGTTCAGGTAGCGGCACCAGCGCCGGAGCAGATTATTACTTCTTTTAAGGTAACAGCAACAGGCTACACAGCAGGGTTCGAATCTACAGGTAAAACCTCAAAGCATCCGCAGTACGGCATCACGTATTCTGGTGTTAAAGTCCGCCGGGACAAAAATGCTGTATCGACCATCGCCGCTGACCCTAAAGTGATTCCGTTAGGCAGCGTTTTGTATATCCCCGGCTATGGCTACGCGGTTGTGGCAGATACCGGTTCGGCTATCAAAGGCCGGAAGATTGACCTTTATTTTTCCACCACTAAGCAGGTGTATAAGGAATGGGGGAAAAAAACCGTAGTGGTGCAGCTCATTAAGCGGGGGAACGGAAGATGTACCGAGAACATGCTGAAGAGTCTGGGCCAGGCTGTCCAAACCTATAATGCCATTCCGCAGGATCTTCTTGAGGAAGTCATCTAGGGTTGCCCTATGCACTGCCAGTATGAAATTTATTTCACTTAAGTATGCATAATAAGGTCCCGCCCTTCCCATAATACGGACTGGGGCAGAATTAGCAGCCTCTTTCGTTAGATTCTTGGTGTGTACTCTGATGTCAGACTGCACACGAGACAAGGGAGGTGAATTCCGTGGCCAATTCTAAAAAACCAAAGGTTCAAGAAAACTATAAAACACCGAATGAGAAATACAACGCTGAGTTTGCTGTAGAAAATGACGGCGCATCTAAGCAGAGTATTGCAAAACCGGTTCAAAAACCACAGCAATAATGCTGGAGTTCAAACTTTTGTAGCACCACCTTCTAACTGCATCTGATCAATCACCGTCTGTCCCGTTTTCGTTCAGTTTCTGAGCGGCGGGGCAGTTTTTTTGTGAGCAGAGCTTTACTGTTATTTTTCAACCCCCTCGGTCCAGAGGCTGAGTCAAGTTTCCTTCTCACGGCGCTGTTCTCCGGCTGCTTGTTCCTGTAGACTAAGGCTATAAGAGTGAATGAGTGAGCTATACCAACATAAAGGGGAAATGAAGGATGAAAAGACGATTCACCAGCCAGATCCTCGGGGGTCTGCTCCTGATTGGACTGGGAGCGATGTTTCTACTGCGGCAGATGGGGTATACCGATTTCAGTATAGGTTCCCTTTTTGCTGATTATTGGCCGGTTATTCTCATTATTATGGGGATCCAGAACGTTCTGTCCACGAATGAACGTGGTTCCAAGGGTTCATCTGCTTTTTGGGGATTCCTCTACTTGGCTCTTGGGGTGTTTTTCCTGGGGCGCAACCTGGATTGGTTTGATGTTTCAGCCGGCGACTTTTTCAAATTGCTGATTCCCGTGATGCTGATTGGTGGAGGATTATATGTTATCTTCAAGCCGCGGGACCATACTCCGCCAGTACCTCCGGCACCGCCAGCACCGCCACCTTTCTATCCTCCGGGACCAGGAACGGGTTCTCTGGATGTCGAACCTCCCAAGCCCCTCGAATCCACGCTGGATGAGCAGTTCGAGCAGAAATTCGGCAAGCCTGAAGGGCAACGGGATTGGAACGAGTATCTGCATAAGGATGAAGAAGACGACGAGGATGATAACGGAAAATTCCACTCTACTGCCGATTCCCGTTGGCAGGAGAAGCACGAGCGGCACGAACGCAGACGGCAGGAGCGTCAGGAGCGCCACGCCCGTCGGCATGGCGAATGGCATGAAGAGTTCCATGGTACCGCTGATCGTAAGGAAACGACGAACCGTTCCGCTTTTATTGGGGATGTTCATATGGGCAAGGATCATTTCCAGCTGAAAAATACTAATATTTCGCAGTTCATTGGCGACACCGTCCTGGATCTGACCAATGCGCAGATTCCCTACGGAGAGACGAAGATCAATATCTCTGCTTTTGTTGGTGACATCAAGGTGTATATACCGGAAGATATGAACCTGGGAGTTAAGGTGAACAGCAGTTCTTTTATCGGAGACATGCAGGTTATGGAGCAATCGCGCAGCGGGTTCATGAGCAGCGTCCAATGCAATACACCTTATTATAAGGAAGCCGGCAAAAAAGTCCGTATTAATGTCAGTGCCTTCATTGGCGACATTAAAATTAAAACGGTGGGTTAAGCATGGGGAAATTATTAAGCAATACCAAATGGATGCTGCTGGTGTATTTTCTGCTTAGTGGCGGTGTAACCGCCGGACTTATGTATGCCGGGACATGCCTGGGCTATATCAAGGTTCAGGATTACCGTATGTGGCTGTATCTTTGTGTGGGGATCGTGTTGTTCACTGTAGTGGTGGGCTATATGGCCGGCCAGCGGATTCAGCGGCGGATTGATCTTCTGGATCTGAACATGCTTCAGGTGGCCAAGGGCAACCTATCGGTGAGGATGCCCGAGAGTGATGACCAGTCTTTTGCCAGAGTGTACCATGAGTTCAACATGATGATGGACACTGTGGAGAATAAGATGCAGCTACTGCAGCGATTGGGTGAGCAGGAAGTGATCGAGAAGGAAAAGGCAGCGGAGAGCGCGGTGCTTGAAGAGCGGAGGCGAATGGCACGGGATCTGCATGATACCGTAAGCCAGCAGCTGTTTGCGATTCATATGTCCGCTTCTTCGCTGCCTAAAGTGCTGGAGCGGAACGCGGAGCATGGCAGAACCGTTATGGATCAGCTGATTACCATGTCCCAAATGGCCCAGAAACAGATGAGAGCCCTGATTGCCCAGCTCCGGCCGGTAGAACTGGAGGGGCGGAATCTGTTCGAGGCACTGGAGAAATGGTTCCCGGATTATTGCCGCCAGAACGGGCTTAAAGGTGTGAAAGAGCTTGAGCTGCAAGGAGAGTTGTCCGAAGCCATTGAGCATCAGCTGTTCCTGATTATCCAGGAATCGATGGCCAACATTGTCAAGCATGCGGGAGCACGGCTGGTTAGCCTGTCGCTGCGCGAAGTGCCGAGACAAGTAGTGCTTAGCATCAGCGATGACGGGCAAGGCTTCGAACATGTACAGCATAAGCAGGGTTCATATGGACTTACAACAATGCGGGAACGCGCGGAGAAGCTCGGCGGGCAAGTGGAGATCATCAGCCGCAAGGGAGCGGGCACTACGATCCGTGTACATATACCAAAATTTGTGCAGGGCAACCCGGAGCTGGAGAACGCCGGTGCTGCCGAGAGCTGATCAATTAAGCGAATGCTTACGATGCATGTTTTATTGTATGCAGGAGGTTTAGCTCTATAAACACTGAGGAGGATAAAAATGAGTGTCATTAAAGTTCTGCTAGTAGATGATCATGACATGGTCCGGATGGGCCTCAAAACATATTTGATGCTGGACCCGATGTTTGAAGTGATTGGAGAAGCTGCAAATGGGCAGGATGCCCTGAAGACGCTCCGGAGCTGGGGTAAGGATGCACTTCCTGACCTGGTTCTGATGGACCTGATGATGCCGGTGATGAACGGTGCGGATACCACCCGTGCGGTACTGGCTGAATTTCCGGGTCTCAAAATCGTGATTCTCACCAGCTTCCTGGAGGATGATCTTGTCGTGGATGCCATTGAAGCCGGTGCTGTCAGCTATGTACTCAAAACGGTCTCGGCTGAGGAGCTGATCTACGCGCTTCAAGGCGCTTTTCGCGGCATGCCGGTGATGACCGGTGATGTATCCCAAGCCCTTACCCGCGGCATTCGCCAGCGGACGGTGCAAGGAGATTCTTCGGGTCTCACCGAACGGGAGAAGGAAGTGCTGCTGCTCATTGCCGAAGGCAAGACCAATAAGGACATCGGCGAGGAGCTGCATATCAGCATCAAAACTGTAAAGACCCATGTCAGCAACCTGCTGATGAAATGTGAGCTGGATGACCGTACCCAGCTGGCGATTTACGCTCACCGCAAGGGCTGGGCGCAGGGATAAGGCGGCTAAATCTCTTTATTTGAGTTGACACATGTCTATCACACTCCGGTTGCACTTCATACTGTCCTATTAATATTAATTTTGCTATATTGTTTCTGGCCCGGCGCGTTCTGTGCGCTCGGGCTTTTTTTTCGCTTCTATTCGCTAATATCATAGCGAATATCATATCTCTGCTACCCTGCCAGGGACCCTAGTGTCGGGGCGGAAAGTTTACGGCCGCCTTTAAACTCGTGTTCCACCCGCAGGGTCCATTCAAGGGAACACGGGTTTAACAGCGGTGTAGCCTGACACTAGGGTCCCCCCACTTTTTATCTCCGCTTAAATTGTTTTTAATGTGACCTTAAGGTTTAAAGTACAAAATAAGATCAAGAAAACAAAACAAATTAATCCTTGCCGCATACGCAAGGTACGGGAGGTAAGAAAAACATGGACGATAACAAAAATAACTATGATCGTGAAAACAACTTTAATCGTGATAATGGACCGTCTCCTGAGCGGGAATGGGATAGCAATAGCAATGATAACGGCAATAGCAATAATAATGAGACTCCTGAAACCGGATCTTCCTACTATTACTCTTACGGACCTTTCAAATCGCTGAATAAAGATGAGGTGAACCCGGATGACCCGCAGCATTATAACCGCCGGGAACCGGAACGTGTAGAGGTTAATCCTCCGCAGCCGGTCAGACCGGTGCCGTACAGCACTTCGCTGCGCACAACCGGGATGGACGGCAACGGCGGGCGGGGTGGCAATGGAGCAGATGGAGGCAATGGCTGGCAGTACAACCGCAAGCCCAAGAAACCGGTAAAAGCGGTACTGGTATCTTTTCTCGCTGGAATGATCGTTCTCTCAGGCTCCATGTTCGCAGCGGACCGCGGCAACTGGTTCACAGGGGACCCTGTCACTACTTCGGCAGTATCCAACACTGCGGCCAAGACGGCGAATGGAAGCGTAAATGTTACACCGTCCACCACCACGACATCGCTGCTAACCGGGACAACAGATGCTTCGAGAGTGGTGGATTCCGTAGGCCCGGCCGTTGTCAAAATCGAGACCTTGGTAAAAGCTAACTCTGGCAGAAACTCTACTAATCCGAATATGAGTGATCCGTTCTCGCAATTTTTCTTCGGTGATCAATTTGGCAGCAATGGCTCTTCCGGGTCGAATTCGGGCCCGAATTCAGAATCCAATTCAGGTTCGAATTCTTCTTCCCAGCTTACACCTTATGGAATCGGAACAGGTTTTATCTATGATTCCTCAGGTTATATTTTGACCAACCAGCATGTTGTTGACAAGGCCGATGTAATTCAGGTTACGGTTGACGGCACTACGAAGACCTATGAAGCCAAATTGCTCGGGACCAGCAAGGATCTGGATTTGGCTGTTCTGAAGATTGAAGGGAAAAACTTCCCTACGGTACAACTTGGTGATTCGGACAGCATTAAGGTCGGCTCCGAAGTGGTAGCGATTGGTAACCCGCAGGGTTTTGACCATACCGTTACAGCGGGTGTGCTCAGCGCCAAAAACCGCAGCATTGATATCAATGAAGAAGACGGAAGCGGTACCCGTAATTATAAAAACCTTCTGCAGACGGATGCTTCCATTAACCCTGGTAACTCCGGCGGTCCGCTGCTTAACCTGAATGGCCAGGTTATCGGAATGAACGTAGCCGTAAGCACGGATTCACAAGGGATCGGATTTGCCATTGCGGTGAATACCATTAAAAATGTTGTAGACAAACTGGAAGCTAACCAGGAAATCCCTAAAGAACCGGTTCCATTCATTGGTGCTTCTCTAATGACGATTACCGATGAAGTTGCCAAACAAATGGGTACGAATATTAAAGAAGGTTCTGTAGTAGCCGACATTATCTTTAAATCGCCAGCCTATACCGCTGATCTGCGTCCTTACGATATTATTACAGGTGTTAACGGCAAGAAATATGCAACCAGCCAGGATCTGATTACCTACATCCAGACGCTCAAAGTAGGTGACAAAATCACACTCAACGTCGTTCGTGATGGTAAAACGCTAGAACTTCCTGTAACCATTGGCAATAAAAATGACTTCAATACTACTCAAACTCAGCAGCAGTAACAGACACCGGACGGTGAAGTGCACAGCGGAAGGGGAGACCCTTCCGCTTTTGCTGCACGGTCTGCGAACCGGTGTAATCATGTTACAATAGAGATATACGATTTGGACAATGGGGGCTGTTTGGATGCGACCGAATATTTTAATTATTGATGACGATGAAAAGATTATTTCCATGCTGCGCCGGGGACTTGCTTTTGAAGGGTATGACGTGAAGACTGCCACAAACGGAGCCGATGGCTTGCGCGCTGTTTTGAACAGTGATCCGGATGTGGTTGTGCTGGATGTCATGATGCCCCAGGTGGATGGCTTCGAGGTCTGCCGGCGTTTGCGGGAGGGTGGCAGTACGGTTCCGGTACTCATGCTCACAGCGAAAGACGAAATTGAGCACAGGGTAAAAGGTTTGGATCTGGGAGCGGATGATTATCTGGTGAAGCCGTTTGCGCTGGAGGAGCTGCTTGCCCGTGTACGTGCATTGCTGCGCCGTAAAAGTGAGCAGGGGGGAAGCACAGACCAGGCAGTATCCTACGAGGATATTACGCTGGATGTGGATTCGCGTGAGGTAACCCGCGCGGGTAAACGTCTGGAACTGACAGCGAAGGAGTTTGAGCTGCTGCATCTGTTCATGCAGAATCCGAAGCGGGTGCTGTCCCGCGATCTGATCATGGATAAAATCTGGGGCTACGATTACAGCGGGGAATCCAATGTACTTGAAGTATATATTGCCATGCTTCGCCAGAAAACCGAGGAGCACGGCGGCAAAAGACTGATTCAGACGATCCGGGGAGCCGGTTACATCCTAAGAGGTGACTAATATGTCGATACGATTGCGGCTGACAGCTTGGTATTCAGGAATTCTGGCCGTTATGCTGCTGGCCTTATCAGCCGCAATTTACGGATTTGTCTATTTTAATACGTATGGTGATCTGAAGGAACGGCTGAAAGAACAGTCGAATCAAGTTCAGTTGAAGCCGTCTTGGAATATTGATGGTACGGTGAAACTTAACCTTGTGGGAATTCAGGCACAAAGTTTGTATGCCCAGATTTACGTCTATAGTGAGAAGACATTAATTCCAAGTATCAATATGGAAAACCTCGGTCTTCAGTTCAAAATTCCCGAGCAGGATGTCGTTAAAAATCAACAGGGGTTTATACGCGCAAATTATGAGGGTAACCCTTTTCTTATCTATCAGATGTCGATTGATGTTACTACCTCAACAGGAGGGGCGCTTCCTGCTGTACTTCAGGTGGCGGCATACACGGGTGAACAGGACCGTCTAATGCAGAATTTGCAGAATATCCTTCTTGTCGGCTCCTTCGCCACCCTGATTGCAGCATTCACCTTTGGCCTCTTCCTCGCGCGTAAAGCGATGAGTCCGATCGGCAATGTCATTGAAGCAGCCAACGGGATTCAGACGGGAACCGACCTCAGCTCACGGATTGTATACGATGGACCACAGGATGAGATTGGACGGCTGATCCAGACCGTCAACAGCATGCTTGGGCGGATGGAAGGCTTTTATACAGAGCTGGAGGATTCTTATGCGACTCAACGCCGCTTTGTGTCCGATGCTTCGCATGAGCTGCGGACACCGCTGACGACGATACGAGGGAATATCGATCTGCTGCAAAAGATATGGGAGATGAACCCCGAGGAGAGCCGGATGACGGAAGCCGAGATCCGCCAGCTGTCGATTGAATCGGTAAAGGATATCGCGGACGAATCCAAACGCATGAGCCGGCTGGTGGCGGATATGCTCTCGCTGGCCCGGGCCGATACCGGACGGACCTTCGACATTGAACCGGTAGCGCTGGAGCCGATGATGACCGAGGTGGCCCGCCGGGCCTCATTCCTGCCGCGGCAAGCCGACTGGACGGTTGGGGATCTCAGCCAGCTGAACGGCAAATATATCGTAGGCAACAAGGATTATTTGCAGCAGATGATGTTTATTTTTATTGATAATGCCTTTAAATACACTCCTGAGGGAGAGGTTACACTGGACGCTGTTTTTTATCAGAATCAGGTGGGAATCCGGATTGCCGATACAGGAATCGGTATGGATAAGGATGAAGTTCCCCATATCTTCGACCGTTTCTATCGTGCAGATGAATCACGGGGGATCACGGAAGGAATCGGACTCGGCTTGTCGATCGCCAAATGGATTATTGATGAGCACGGGGGTTCGGTTGAGGTGGTTACGCGCCAGGGAGAAGGTACGACTTTTGTCATCTGGCTGCCGCTTCTCTTTGCTCCGCCGCTGGAATAGGGTATAATTAGACCGGTTCTATTACAAGCAGTTAACGACAGCAGAAAGCCGGTGAATTCATGGAAGTCATCAAAATTTCTCCCCGGGGCTATTGCTATGGCGTCGTCGATGCCATGGTCATGGCACGGCAGGCCGCGCAAAATCTTGATTTGCCCCGGCCGATTTATATACTTGGCATGATTGTGCATAACAGCCATGTCACCCATTCGTTTGAGGACGATGGAATTATCACTCTGGACGGACATAACCGTCTTGATATTTTGGATAAAGTCGATAGCGGGACGGTGATTTTCACCGCTCATGGCGTATCGCCGGAAGTCCGCCGCCTGGCCCGTGCCAAAGGACTGACCACGGTCGATGCCACCTGCCCGGATGTGACGAAGACCCACGATCTCATCAAGGAGAAGGTAGACGAGGGTTACGAAATTATCTATATCGGCAAGAAAGGCCACCCGGAACCGGAGGGGGCAGTCGGGATTGCGCCTGAGCATGTCCATCTGATCGAGAAGGAAGAGGAGATTTCCAGCTTGTCGATCCCTTCATCGCGTATCGTGATTACGAATCAGACCACCATGAGCCAGTGGGATATCAAGCACATCATGAAAAAGCTGCTGGAGACCTTCCCTGGCGCAGAGGTGCATAATGAGATCTGCATGGCAACCCAGGTGCGCCAGGAAGCGGTGGCGGAGCAGGCCGGACAATGCGAGCTCGTTATCGTAGTCGGCGATCCGCGCAGCAACAACTCCAACCGTTTGGCCCAAGTGTCGGAGGAGATTGCCGGGGTGCCTGCGCACCGGATTTCCGATTTGTCCGAGCTGAAGACAGAGTGGTTGCAGGGGATCACCAAAGTAGGTGTTACTTCAGGTGCGTCTACACCCACTCCGATCACTAAGGAAGTGATCAGCTACCTGGAGCAGTACGATCCTGCGCTTCCCGAGACCTGGGAAATCAAGCGTACTGTGAATATGGCGAAGCTCCTGCCGCCAGTGAAGAATAAGAGTGCAAGCACGACCTGATCCAATAGCCAAATGGACTTATACATTTTTTGAAGAGCACGCAACTTCCGGTTTCTGGGGGCTGTGTGCTCTTTGCTGTGGATGGATTTCCCTATGTACCCTTAAGTTACCTTAGGGAATTGGTGGAAACCAGCCATAATATGGACACAGTCGAGTGGATATGGCTGATTACGGATTGACTAATACAGCGGAATGAGTTAAAATTACTTTAGCGCTTAAAAGCGTACACGCGTCGTAGCGAAATAGTATATAATTTATCTTTCAAGCCGATTTAAGAATATTCATCCAAAAGGGGAGCTATAATATGATCGTCATTACATCGAATCAAACACCACAGGAGCAGGTCAATGAGATTATCGCCGTAATTGAAAAAGAAGGCCTTCAGGTTCATCTCTCACGCGGAGCGGATCATACCGTTATTGGTCTCGTGGGCGGAGTGACTCCGAAGCTCGCAGAACATCTGCGCCAGATGAAAGGCGTCGAGAACGTGGTGAAGATCTCCAAATCCTACAAACTGGCCAGCCGTGATTTCCACCCGGAGGATACGATTATTGATATCCGCGGTGTAAAAATCGGCGGCGAGAATCTGGTCATCATGGGCGGACCCTGCGCTGTGGAATCCCCGGAACAGATCGACGAGATTGCCCATCTGGTCAAGGCATCGGGCGGCCAGGTGCTGCGCGGCGGAGCCTTTAAGCCACGGACGGGTCCTTACAGCTTTCAAGGTGTAGGTGTGGAAGGTCTTACGATGATGGCGGAAGCCGGCAAACGCCACGGCCTGCTGACCATCACCGAGGTGATGACACCGGAGTATGTTGATATTTGTGCGGAGCATGCGGATATTCTGCAGGTAGGCACACGCAATATGCAGAACTTTGATTTGCTGCGCAAGCTGGGTACCTGCGGGCGCCCTGTGCTGCTCAAGCGCGGCTTCAGTGCGACTTACGATGAGCTGTTGAATGCGGCTGAATACATTCTGGCCGGCGGCAACCGTGATGTCATGCTCTGCGAGCGCGGTATCCGCACATTCGAAACGTACACACGTAATACTCTTGATCTGTCAGCGATTCCTGTGCTCCAGAATCTGAGCCATCTTCCGGTTATTTCCGATCCGAGCCATGGTACAGGACGGCGTGAACTGGTTGAACCAATGGCCAAGGCATCAGTGGCTGCCGGAGCCAACGGCCTGATTATTGAGATGCATACCGACCCGGACAACTCGATGACGGGAGATGGTGTACAGTCACTGTTCCCTGAGCAGTTTGACAAGCTGCTGAGAGACTTGGAGAAGCTGGCACCGCTTGTCGGACGGAAGTTCTCAAGTTCGCTGGAGGCAGCCCCTGCCCTGTAACAACAGCGTCCAATAAGGATTTTCACCAGTTCTCCATCCCGCTTCCGGGCGGGGTGAGAGGGCTGTTTTTGCATATGGCGGAGTGAATGTAACATGTAATTGGCCAGGATGTGCATTTTTCACCAAAGCGTCAGAATATCTTACATTGTCGTCAGAAATACCTGACATAAGCATTGACGATGTTAGGTTTGAGATTTATAATGACGACAGCAAAAAAATAAAAACAAGAACATTTGATACTGTGAGCGGCCTAATGTTCGGAACTTGGGGAGGAATTAATTCATGTCGGTTGAAAAAGTGTTGCAGACGATCAAGGAAAACAATATCGAGTGGGTGGATTTTCGGTTTGTAGATTTAGGTGGACGTGCTCACCACATCTCATTGCCAGCATCCGCAGTGGAAGAAGAGACATTTGTAAATGGTGTAGCATTTGACGGTTCTTCCATCAAAGGGTTCCGCGGTATTGAAGAATCGGACATGGTTATGATGCCAGATCCAAGTACTACATATATCGATCCTTTTACAGCTCACCCAACACTGAATGTTATGTGTGACATTTTCACTCCTGATGGCGAACGTTATGAGCGCGACCCGCGCGGTATCGCAGTAAAAGCAGAAGAGTTCCTGCAAACAAGCGGTGTGGGTACAGCAGCTTTCTTCGCACCTGAGTCCGAATTCTTTATCTTTGACGATGTACGCTACGAAAGCGGAATGAACAGCGCTTCTTTCTTCGTAGATTCCGAAGAAGCAGCATGGAACACCAACCGCAAGGACGAAGGCGGCAACATGGCATTCAAAGTAGCCGTTAAAGGCGGTTACGTGCCAGTAGCTCCGGTGGATTCCCAACAGGATATCCGCAGTGAAATGTGCCGTTTACTTGGTGAAGCAGGTCTTGAAATCGAACGCCATCATCATGAAGTGGCAACTGCAGGCCAAGCGGAAATCAACTTCCGTTTTGACACCCTGAAGAAAACAGCTGACAATCTCCTGACTTACAAATATATTGTGCAAAACACTGCACGCCAATATGGCAAAGTAGCAACTTTCATGCCAAAACCGCTGTTCGGCGACAATGGTAGCGGTATGCACGTTCATCAATCCATCTTCAACGGCGATTCTCCTTTATTCTACGAAAAAGGCGCTTATGCCAACCTGAGTGAAATGGCTTTGAACTACATCGGTGGTATCCTGTATCATGCTCCGGCATTGATCGCGCTGACTAACCCAAGCACAAACTCGTTCAAACGTCTGGTTCCTGGTTATGAAGCACCGGTTAACCTGGTTTACTCCAAAGGTAACCGCTCCGCTGCAGTCCGTATCCCGGTAGCTGCTGTAACTCCTAAGGGCTGTCGTATTGAATTCCGTACACCTGACTCCACTGCTAACCCTTACCTGGCTTTCTCGGCTATGCTGATGGCTGGTCTGGACGGAATCAAGAAGAAGATCAACCCTGAAGAAATGGGTTACGGTCCACTGGACAAGAATATCTACGAATTGTCTGATGCCGACAAAGAGAAGATCCGCAGCGTTCCAGGCAGCCTGAACGAAGCGCTTGACGCTTTGGAAGCTGACTACGAGTTCCTGACTGAAGGCAATGTATTCACCAAAGACTTCATCGACAACTATATCGCTCTGAAACGTGGAGAAGCACAAGAGGTTGCTATCCGTGTTCATCCGCATGAATACTCCCTGTACTTTGATGTATAAGACCGTATAACTATATAGTTAATCAAGAAGCCTCCGGGAAACCGGGGGCTTTTTGATGTTCTAAAGAAGATGGAATAGTAGTGAGCAAACCACAATATGTGGGGAATTGGTGCTGCAATGTGAACATGGAGACGCTGGGCGCCTCTCTGTTGGCTTCACAGCGGCGCAGTGGTGCAATTATGAAGCGAAGGCTTTGAGGCCATAGCGAGGGCGTCAGCGGCTTCTGGAATTACACCGGGGCCTGGAGGATTGTGTGAATCCGATATGTTTTCAGTCTCTCTGTAGAGAAGGGGGAAGTTAGGTTGGGTAATTGCATGAGATGAGGTGCTAAGAATAGAAGATTATTATCTAGCTACGAAATTTTTCGTAAAAGCCATCAGAAAAACCCCATAATTTATGTCGAGTAAATTGGGTTGCGCTTACATAGATGCGGTTTGCTTATAATTAATGAAAGGAATCAAAATTATTTACTGTTTTCATACAGTATATAACTGTTTACGAAAATGGTTTCGTTGATCTGAAATGCATAAATAATTTCTCGAATGGCTGTATTTACAGGGCTATTATAGAAATAATTGATGTTTTAGAAATTACTTTACAAAGAAATCCAACGGTGTGATAATAAAAATCGAAACCGGTTTCTGTAATATGAGCGGTAGAAAGGATGAATTCAATGAAACAAAAGGGAACGGGATGGATTTTTAACGGAAATAACGGGGATTTCAGTCTGAAACAGCCAGACCGGAGCAGTTTTTTGTATTTTCCTCTGGTGAATGAGGGGGGCATGATGTCTTCCGTTAGCCCGAAGCTTCACGGTCAGGTCACTTCGGGTCACAATACCTTTCTGACACCTCCACTGTCGGTGGAGGATCTGCATAACTCAAAAGCTTCCCGCAATTTCTGGGTCTACGTGGACGGTAAAGGCGCCTGGTCAGCAGCAGGGAATTCCGCCCGGCAAAATGCCAAGATGTATGGTGATGAAGCTGACGATGCCATATTGGAAGCCGGATTGCTGTGGCACCGCGTGACCCGTGAGAGCCGGGAGTTAGGGATCAAAGCGGAAATCACCAGTTATGTGCCGGCAGGTAACGATAAAGTGGAGCTTATGAAGGTTGTGCTCACTAATTCCTCGGCAGAGGAAACTACAATAACGCCGACAGCGGCGGTTCCATTGTATGCACGTTCAGCGGACGATCTGCGCGACCATCGTCATGTCACTTCACTGCTGAACCGGATTTATACCTCTGCGTATGGCGTTGAAGTACAGCCGGCTCTTTCCTTCGATGAGCGTGGACACCGGGTCAATCACACCTCTTATGGGGTGTTTGGGGCCGCAGAAGGCGGAGGGCAGCCCGTTGGATTCTTCCCGGTACAGGAGGAATTCATCGGTGAAGGCGGTAGCTTGGATTGGCCGGAAGCGGTGGTAATGAATCTGGAACCGCAAGTCGGAGCAGGTGGAGGTGTGCATAAGGAAGGCTACGAAGCGCTTGGAGGGCTGCGGTTTGCCACGGTAGCTTTACAGCCAGGCCAGAGTATTTCTTATGTGGTTTTGCTGGCCATAGGGAATGATAGAATCAATGTTCCGGCGTTGATGGAGAAATACGGCTCCATCCATGCTTTTGATAATAGACTTCAGGAGAATAAATCGTTCTGGGCGGAAAAGGTGAATACGGTGGAGTTCCATACCAGCGACCCGGCTGCGGACCAATGGATGAAATGGGTTACACTGCAGCCGGTGCTGCGCAGACTTTATGGCAATTCTTTTTTACCGTATCATGATTATGGGCGGGGTGGCCGTGGTTGGCGCGATCTCTGGCAAGATTGTCTGGCGCTGCTGATCATGGAACCGGCGGATGTCCGCAGTCTGCTCCTAAATAACTATGCAGGTGTGAGAATTGACGGCAGCAATGCAACGATTATCGGCCAGCAGCCGGGTGAGTTCATTGCCGACCGAAACAATATTCCGCGCGTGTGGATGGATCACGGGGCGTGGCCATTCCTAACAACCATGCTGTATCTGGATCAGAGCGGAGATCTGGACTTCCTGTTTGAACAGCAGAGCTATTTCCGTGATTCGTTCATGGCCCGCTGCAGGGAGCGCGATTCTTCCTGGGAGGCGTCCGCTGGCAGCAGCCTATTAACTGCGGACGGTGAGCCTTATTCGGGGACGATCCTGGAGCATATTCTACTGCAGAATCTGGTTCCGTTCTTCAACGTGGGCGAACACAACAATATTTTACTGGAAGGCGCTGACTGGAATGACGGGCTGGATATGGCGGCACAGCGTGGTGAGAGTGTCACCTTCACTTCCTTCTACGCCAGCAATCTGCTGGATCTCTCCCATTTGCTGCGCACGCTGCAAGAGCACAAAGGGCTTGAAATGCTGGAGCTGGCAGAAGAAATAACGCTGCTGCTGGATTCATTGCATGAAGCGGTGGACTATGAGTCCGTATCTGCCAAGCTTGCGCTCCTCGACCGGTACTATGCTGCTGCACCCAACAAGGTGAGCGGCAGACGTGCAGAGCTTGCTGTGGAAAAGGTGGCGGATGATCTGGCTCATAAAGCAGAGTGGATCTTCGAACACCTGCGCCAGAGCGAGTGGGTACAGAGCGGACAAGGAGACGGCTGGTTCAATGGCTATTATAATAATGACAGCGAACGTGTCGAGGGAGAATTCGAAAGCAACGTCCGAATGACACTGACGGGGCAGGTGTTCCCGCTCCTCGGCCATGCGGCCTCACCTGAGCAGATTCCGCAGATCATCGCAGCGGTGGAGCGCAATCTGTATGATGAGAAAATCGGGTACCGGCTGAATTCGAACTTTGGCGGGATTCAGCAGAATTTGGGCCGTGCATTCGGGTTTGCCTTTGGACACAAAGAGAACGGAGCTATGTTCAGCCATATGACGGTGATGTATGGGAACGCGCTTTATAAGCGCGGCTATGTTAAAGAAGGGCGCAAGGTGCTGGATTCACTGTACAGCCTGAGCGCCAATTTCGAACTCAGCCGGATGTACCCCGGCATTCCCGAGTACATTAATGAACAAGGCAGAGGGATGTACACGTATTTGACCGGCTCCGCAAGCTGGATGCTGCTGACTATGGTGACTGAGGTGTTCGGCGTCAAAGGCAAACTGGGTGATCTGCTTCTGCAGCCCAAGCTGATGAAAGAGCAGTTCGACAAGGAAGGCCAGGCGTCGATCAAGACAATTTTCGCGGAACGTGTGCTGGAGGTCGTCTACGTGTCCACAAGCCGCGCAGATTACGGAGAGTACCAAATACATTCGGTTACGCTCAACGGCGCTGAGGTGACGCTTCAGCGCGTCTCAGAGGGTGTTGTGATTCCCCGCAGCCTGCTGACAGCCTTGCCGGAAGGAGAGGTCCACCTCCTGCGGGTGGAGTTGGTCTAGCAGGATAAATAGAGGAAGCGCCAGGTTGGCCGGATATACGGCGGCAGGCGCTTTTTTACTGAAAGATAAGAATTTATATGTTTCACGCCATAATTTATCCTTCTCTTTCTCGCTGAAAAGGATGCCTGAAAGCGATGCGTAGTATCGCTGCTTCGGAAGCATAAGCTTTTATAAGGACGGCGTAGCCGTTTCCACTTGAATACACAGACCTTGGCGAAATGCATAACCGAAATAAGCTGTATTCTTGATGAATGTTATGGTTAATTAGAATATGTTAAGAAAAGAATAGCAGTTGTAGAAAGGAAGGTTTCAAACATGGCTTACAGTCTCACAAATGGCATTCTTAAGGTGGATATTGCCGATGTTGGGGAGTATAGCGGTACCCGCTTCGATTGGACCGGGTTTATTACAGGAGTGACTTTACTTCAGGGGCAGCATACCTTTGGCGTGCCGGAGAGCCTTGTTCCAGGTCAGGGAAGCGGCGGTATGGGCTTCTGCAATGAGTTCGGCATTTCCCGGGCAATTGGTTATGAGGAAGCAGCGGTTGGCGAGTGGTTTCCGAAGCTCGGGGTTGGGCTGCTGAAGAAGGTGAGCGACGCGCCATACGATTTTTTCGGGAGCTATCCATTGATTCCTTTTGAGGTTGAAGAGGAACGCAGCGCGGTATCCGTTACTTATACCGTTCAGCCGATGGAGTGCAGGGGGTACAGCATGCTTTTGACCAAGACCATTCTGCTGGAACAAGACCGGCTGAACATTAACTATACGCTGGAGAACAAGGGAGACAAACCTCTGCATACGGAAGAGTACATCCATAACTTTGTGGGGATTAACGGTGCAAATGTAGGGCCGGACTATGAGCTTAGAATCCCGGCTGGACTCAAAGTGGAGGATCCGGAATCGTCGTATACGGCAGAGCTGCTGGCGGTATCGGGCAATACCCTCAGCTGGAGGGCAGAGCCTGACCGTTCATTCTACTGCAAGCTGGCAGGCCAGGAGCAAGGGGAGGCCGATTGCTTCTGGGAACTGCGACATTATCCGAGTGGAGCCGCAGTGAAGGAGGGTGGAGATTTCATAGCTGACCGGATGGCGCTGTGGGGTGAAAAACATGTAATTTCTCCCGAGGTTTTTGCGGACATCAGTATTTTACCGCGTCACAGCAAGCATTGGAGCCGCAGCTACCGATTTTTCAACTTCTAAAGCCTGCGATCTTACCTCCTATGTGAATAATTATACTTGATGGTGTGTGAGATTATTGCTATCATAGCGATATCCATATTCATAGGAGAGAAAGGGTGGGGAGCAATTTTGAACAAGAGAGCATACAATTTTAACGCAGGTCCGGCGGCACTGCCGCTTACAGTACTTGAACGCGCACAAGCGGAGTTTGTTGATTTCCGGGAAAGCGGAATGTCCATTATGGAGATGTCGCACCGTGGGGCAATATACGAATCCGTGCATAATGAAGCGCAGGAACGTCTGCTTTCGCTCCTCGGCAATCCTGAAGGCTACAAGGTTCTGTTCATCCAAGGCGGAGCAAGCACACAGTTCGCCATGATCCCGATGAACTTTATCTCTGAAGGCCAGGTAGGCAGCTATGTTATGACAGGAAGCTGGGCGGAGAAGGCATTTAAGGAAGCAAAGCTTGTTGGGGGCGCGCATGTCGCCGCTTCTTCCGAGGACAAGAAGTTCCTGGCCATTCCAGAGCTGAGCAGCATCAAGGCAGCAGACAATGCGGCTTATCTGCACATTACGTCGAATGAGACGATTGAAGGTACGCAGTACGCGGAGTATCCGGATGCCGGTTCCATTCCACTGATCGCGGATATGTCCAGTGACATTCTCAGCCGTTCCTTTGACGTGAATCAATTTGGGCTGATCTATGCCGGTGCGCAGAAAAATCTTGGACCTTCCGGTGTAACCGTAGTGATTGTTAAGGAAGAGCTGATTGCCAAGTCTCCTTCGAACATCCCAACGATCCTGCGTTATGATACACACTCGAAGAACAACTCTTTGTACAATACACCACCATCCTACTCTGTATATATGGTTAACGAAGTGTTAAAATGGATTGAGGAGCAAGGCGGGCTGGCCGGCATTGAAGTCAAGAACCGCGATAAAGCAGGCCTTCTGTATGACCATATCGATGGCAGCGACGGTTTCTACCGCGGGGTCGCGGAAGCAGGCAGCCGTTCCATTATGAACGTTACCTTCCGGATGCATTCGGAAGAACTGGAGAAGCAATTTGTCAAAGCAGCCGAACAGGAAGGTTTTGTTGGGCTGAAGGGACACCGCAGTGTTGGGGGCTTACGCGCTTCCATATACAACGCTGTTCCTTACGAGAGCGTAAAAGCGCTATCCGATTTCATGAAGCATTTCCGGCAAACTCAAGGTTAATGAATGCAAATTTTGCGGCCTTCCGCCAACAGGCGGAAGGTTTTCTGCTTTAAAATAGTCCCATTACCCGGCCGCCATGCCTCCTACACACACCAATAGGCCGTTGAGCCTGCAGAGAGGAAGTTCATACATTATGGCATTACACATTGTGCTGGTAGAGCCGGAGATCCCGGCCAACACCGGCAATATCGCCCGTACCTGTGCAGCTACAGGCACCCACCTTCATCTGGTGCGTCCGCTCGGCTTCCGTACAGACGATGCCACGTTAAAACGTGCCGGCCTGGATTATTGGCATGCGGTGCACATCGAATATCATGACTCCTTTGCGGAAGTGCTGGAAAAGTATGCGGATGGCCGTTTCTTTTATGCCACAACGAAGGCGGACAAGCGCTACAGCGACTTCATGTTCCGGGATGGGGATTTTTTTGTATTCGGCAAGGAAACCAAAGGTTTGTCCCCGGAGATTCTGGAAGCTGGCAAGGAAACCGTCATGCGGATGCCGATGAGTGAAGCGGTAAGATCACTGAACTTATCGAATTCAGCGGCAATTATTGTCTATGAAGCACTGCGGCAGATGGATTTTCCGCAACTGTTCTAAAAGAAAACATGATTTTTTAATTTTTTCAGCAGGATTCGACATTTTGGTAACGAAATAGTTGAATAGTGCCGAAATAAGTAGTAGCTACTAATTTTTAGTTGAACAGGAGAGTGTAAGTTAGATATGAAACCTGCTGGCGTAGTTCGAAAAGTAGATCAGCTGGGTAGAATTGTTCTGCCTAAGTCCCTGCGTAAAAGGTACCAAATGAATGAAGGTGATCCTGTAGAAATTCTGGTGCAAGGCGACCATATCATTCTGGAGCGTTACCGTCCCAAATGCGTCTTTTGCGGATCGATGGAAGGCGTAAGCGAATATAAAGATCGTTATATTTGTGCTGATTGCCTGACGGAAATGACCCAATTGCCAAGACACGCCTAGATTACCACGGACATTTCAGTAAAATGTGCAAGAGGCATCATGTACATAGAAACGGCATCAACCTGCGCCCTCTTGCGGGAACACCCACTCCAGACGTTGCTTCACAAGTGGGCTGCAGCCAAGCGGCGACTGCTGTACTGAAATGGAGCCTGACCGTCCCTGCGGGGATAGCAGGGTTGTTCCCCCAAAAAAAGCGCCGCACATTTGTGCGGCGCTCTTTTTTACAGGCCATTGGTCTTGTCATCGTTGTACGAAGCAGTAAGGATACCGGCAAGAAACAACAGGAACACAAGGGTGATAATCCAGAAAGTCAAGGAAAACGACATGCGTACACCTCCGTGAGTGACTGTATTCGTTTTCCTGATTATAACCCGCAGGCTTCCAAAAATAAACGAAAATGTGATCTGCCTCATTGACATTACATAATATTTATCTAAAGAAGAGAAAGTTAGTAGGAACCTTGCGCAGGTTTCCATCCGACGGCCGGTTAATGACCCGTCCATTGAAAATCAGCGAGGAGGATCCGCCGCCATCCAGATTGTAAGCATCAATGACGCCCATGCTCCATAGCTTGTTCTGAAGCTCCGCCAGAGTCGCTCCGGAGTTGCCATTTTCATTATATCCGTCAGCTACCATGATCAGCATCTGGTCATCCTTATACTTTCCAATAACCGTGCGGGGGGCACGTTTGGGTGACAGCTGCCATTTGGATGGAATGGGCATCTTGTTACTGTTCTTCAGCAGGACCGGGACAAAAGTGGCACCGAAGACCGGATGCAATTGGTCCAGCTGGGTCCGGCTGTAGAATTGGCCGCCGATCAGTTGACCGGAAGCATTTAGTCCTACAAAGCTGAGATCCTTATAGCTGGATTCAAAGCCGTACAAGTACTTGCCGCCGACGACCGTTGTGGAAAGCGGGTAGCGCTTGCCGTCCTGGTCAGCAAAGCCTCCGGCGTTGATGCCGGCAGTCGCACCATAGCGGTTGACAGCCTGCATTGTCGTTTCTGCTGCGCCTTTGCCGTCACCGGCCAGACTCATTTTCATGGCGGTAGGGTCTTTAAGTTTTACTTTTAAAGCGTAGGCTGTATAGTTGCCGGGGTTCAGCCGGTAGAGTTCAATCGTAATCCGGTCGCTTTGCACGACATCGGCAGGAATCCCCAGCCTGGAGGTAATCCGGCGGTTGTAGATCTGTTCCGGCCGCGGGGTTTGAGACTTGGCCATGTGAACCAGCGCATTCATGGCATTTGTAGTCTGATTATACAGCTTCGCACTGGCACCGATGGAACCTATGGTAGTTGAGGCCGATGCTTGAGCGGCGGTTAAATCAGTCAGCAGCGCGGCCGTTTCCTTGACGGGTCCGGGTTCCGCAGTGAACTTTCCTGTACCCAGGTTCAGGTCAAGAGGTGGCTGATACCACCATAAACAGAGGAGCAAGCCGAAAAATGGCGCGGTCAGAAGCATGAAAAAACGGTTGACTCTTTTAACCGGTGTCATCATTTCAACAGATCCATTTCTTTTTGCAGTGCAGCCAGCTGTTTGCGCACCTCGTTCAACTGGGTGTACAGCTTGTTGCTGTTATCTGTTTTGTTGCTGGCATTATCTTTGGTGAAGGTAAGAAGTTCGTTAAAGGTCTGCACAGTGTTCTGCAAATCCTTTACTTGCTGGGATAGAACGTCAATTCGCGACTCGTAATCGGTCTTCAAAACGGTAAGTTGCTGCTGGCTCTGGGTGCCGAGTTCGCTCAGCACTTGTTCCTTAAGATGGTTGGTGTAGCTGTACACGGCGTAAAATCCGAGTCCGATCATCAAAATCCAGAACAGTAAAAACCATTTTACGGAAGATCGGCTTCTCGCTGAACTAGAGCGCGAGTGTATCGGTGTCGATTCCGCTAGCGGTTGCATGTGATCACCTCAGGCAAATTTTTTTCAAGTTCTCATTCTATCAGACTTTTACTATTTTCGCAAAAGTGAAGAGGCCTTTGAAAACATGAAAAAGTAATTGCACTCTATTTAACTACTGCGATACAATTTCTATAGATTGGAAGTTATGAGGGGCGTATTCAAGGGAAAAGAAGGGAATATTGACAAGTCATCATGTAGCCTTGCTTGCGTACCGACAGGAAACGCTATGGCGCTTCCCATTCTGGGTAAATATATATAGATAGCAGGAGGATTGGGCATTAATGATGAAGGTGTGGCAGGTGGTCATCGTGGGGTGTCATCCCACAAGTATGCTGGGAACAAAATTAATTTTGGAGGAAGAAAAAGAGATTGAGGTTGTGGGAATGTTCTCCACATGGAATGAGGCTGTCTACACAGTACAACAAACGCAGCCGGATCTGGTGCTGACGGATTATGAAATGCCGGAGGGCAAGGTCGAGGGTGCGCTGGTGGAGATGAAGCAGAGCTCGAAAGGCACCCATTTCATTATCATGACGGAGGAAGAAGACAGCGACCTGTTCCAGCCGCTCATGGAGCTGGGTGCCAGCGGCGTGTTGTCCAAGGGAGCTTCTCCAAGGCAACTGCTGCAAATGATAGGTGGGCTGCGTGAAGGATTTCTCTCCATTCCGCTGAACTGGGTGGAGAAAGGGCTTCGGCCGATGACAACATCCCGGGGGCAGGATGGGCTGCTACAGCTGACCCAGACGGAGACGTTCATCATGGAACGGATTGTTCAGGGAATTACATACGATAAAATTGCTCTTGAAATTGAAGTCAGCCGCCGTTCGATTGATAATTATTTGAGGAAAATATATGTGAAGCTGGAGGTCTCTACAAGAGCGCAGGCGATTGAGAAATTCGCTCTTTTCTCCAGACAAAATAAGCAAATGTACGCATAACCCAAGCATGACGACATATTGCAGGCCCGGAAGGAATATTCTTGGTACCAGGGAGAAGGGGGGAGCATATGAAATATGAGTTTTCTGCCCGTGCACATACATTGAACTCATCACCACTGCTGAGCATACGTACAGAGACACGCAGGGGTACGTTGATTTCACTGGCCGAAGAGCTGCCGGCTGAAGAATTGTTTCCATTGTCTCTGCTGGCCGAAACAGCTTCCACAGTAATCTCGGCTGATGCTGGAGCGCTGCAATATGGCGATCCTGAAGGGTATGGACCGCTTCGTGAATGGTTAACCGGAGACTGGCTGAAGGCCAAAGGTGTGAGTGTTGCCGATGGCGGAGTTCTACTGACAACGGGAAGCCAGCAAGCGATTGATCTGTTGTCCAGGGTCTATATTGATCCGGGAGACCGTGTACTGGTGGAGAACCCGACATCTCCGGGAATTCTGCAGGTGCTGCGGATGCAGGGGGCGGTGATTATTCCGGTCCGTGGTGACCGGGACGGGCTGCTGCCGGAGCATCTGCGGACTCAAATCCGCCTGCATCGGCCCAAGATGCTGTTCGCTACGCCGAGTTTTACGAATCCGAGCGGGATGTTATGGAGCCTGACCAGACGCAAGGAAGTGTTGGAGCTGTGCACCTCTCATAACCTGCTGATCGTTGAGGATGATTCTTATGGTGATCTTCATTTTCAGAGGTATACCGAACATCCGTCTGTGAAATATCCGTCGCTGTATGCGCTCGAGAATGTCAGTGAGGGTGGCCATGTACTCTATATCGGCTCCTTCAGCAAGACGGTTGCGCCTGCCCTGCGGACGGGCTGGGCGGCAGGCAGCCGTGAGCTGATCGGGATGATGGCTGCTGCGAAGCAAATGGCCGATTGGCAGTCCAGCTCGCTGAACCAGCGGCTGCTGCATCATCTGCTGGATGTGACCGCTTTTGACCTGCGCGAGCATATTGCACTGTTGAACCGCGAATACAACACCCGTCTGAAGCTGATGGCAGAGCTGCTCAAGCGTCCTGCATGGAAGAGCAGCAGCTACGATCTGCCGGCAGGCGGTATGTTCCTGTGGGTGACGCTGCCGGAGGGCTTGGATGCGATGGCGCTCCTGAAGGCCTCACTGGCTAAAGGCGTGGCTTTTCTACCCGGCCCGCTGTGTAGCGTGAGCGGCGGGAACGGACACATCCGTCTCAACTTCAGCCATCCCGGACGGGATGAGCTGCTGCTGGGCATGAACCTGATTAGCGAGGCAGTGACCGAGTTTACCGCCCGGAGCTGATTGGGCGGAGCAGAGAATACGTGTGTCATCGGTTAATATAATCCTTTAAAGCGGGGAGAACCCTCCCGCAGCACATAGCAGTAAGGCGGTCCCGGCAGGGCCGCCTTTTTTGGTGTAAAGGAAATTATACTGTGAAAAAACTGTGAATCACTCCGATTGAAAAGTGAGAGGGATAAACGTGAAGAAACAGACCGGAGGAAACGAAATGAACTAAACGGGCCTATGAGGAAATACCTCTGATCTCGCCGTAAACGGGTTACCAGAGGGAATGTGAGGTATAAATACCTCTGATCTCGCCGTAAACGGGTTATCAGAGGGGATGTGAGGTATAAATACCTCTGATCTCACTGTAAACGAGCTACCAGAGGGAATGTGAGGTAGAAATACCTCTGATCTCGCCGTAAACGGGTTACCAGAGGGGATGTGAGGTATAAATACCTCTGATCTCACTGTAAACGAGCTACCAGAGGGAATGTGAGATAGAAATACCTCTGATCTCGCCGTAAACGGGTTACCAGAGGGGATGTGAGGTATAAATACCTCTGATCTCGCCGTAAACGGGCTACCAGAGGGAATATGAGGTATAAATACCTCTGATCTCGCCGTAAACGGGCTATCAGAGGGAATGTGAGGTATAAATACCTCTGAACTCGCCGTAAACGGGCTACAAGAGGGAATATGAGGTATAAATACCGTTGATTTGGGAGCAATGCCGTTACCTGTGGATACTGGATTCACCCGTTCGGGTGAGTCAGAGAGGCTTTTCACCTCCAGGATCGAAAAGCTTGTTATAGCAATTCCAAGGATAATGACCACAATTTCATTTCAGTTGCGGTGATTGGGCGGTGTCAGGCGTCTAAAAGAAGCAGAGGGACTGATCCGAAATGAAAAGTTGAATACATAGCTGAGGAGATGCAAGGGATGGAGAATGTGCTGGAGTGCAGTAACCTGACCAAAAGGTATGGAAAAAAGGTGGCTTTGGACAACCTGAATCTTACTCTTCCAAAGGGGAGAATTGTAGGGTTACTGGGTCCTAATGGGGCGGGAAAAACAACTCTGATGAAGCTGATTGTATCGTTATTGCGCGATTATAAAGGGTCCATTACCGTTTGCGGACAACGACCAGGAATGGATACCAAAAGGATGGTGTCTTATTTGCCTGACCGTGAATTTCTGTATCCCTGGATGACTATAGAGGAGAGTATCTCTTTCTTCCATTACTCCTTTGCCGACTTTCAGCTGGATATGGCTTACGCTATGATCGAGGAGCTCGGCCTTGACCCTAAGGAAAAGGTGAAGAATTTGTCCAAAGGGATGCAGGAGCGTGTAAGCCTTTCTCTGGTATTTGCACGCAAAGCGAAATTGTATGTGCTGGATGAGCCCCTGGCTGCAGTGGATCCTTCGACGCGGGACAAGATTATGCGGATGATACTGGATCATTTTGACCCGGAGAGCTCCATACTGCTTAGCACACATCTGATTCATGATGTAGAAAGCCTGTTTACGGATGTAGCGATTGTAAATGAAGGCCGGGTGCAACTGTATGGAGATATAGGCGAGCTGAAGCGGGACTATGGGATGCCTATCGAGGATATTTTTAAGCAACTGGTCTGAGTATTTAAAGAAGGGGAGAGCATTTGA
The DNA here is from genome assembly GCF_052044425.1 of Paenibacillus sp. 22594. Taxonomy (NCBI): domain Bacteria; kingdom Bacillati; phylum Bacillota; class Bacilli; order Caryophanales; family Paenibacillaceae; genus Paenibacillus; species Paenibacillus sp. 22594. The sequence goes on along the minus strand of NZ_JBQENA010000001.1, from coordinate 1,354,276 downwards.
TGATTCAATTTAATCAATTCAAACTGGAATGCAGAAAACATGGTGCCGTATTCGCGGTATTCACCGGGCTTAGTGTGCTTACGAATCTGTACTTTTTATTCAGTCAGGATCAGGATCTGGCCTTTGTGTTTCTATTGGTGAACATGGTGATCGGTATTCTGCTGCCCGTGTACATCTATCTGGATTATTACCGGGAGTTTTATACCGGAACCATGCCGATTAATCATTTGCTGCCCCTAAGAACATCGGCGTTATTCGGTGTGAAATCGGCGGTTTTTATGCTGGGTCTTACCCTGGTGTGGGTCCCCTCCCTACTGGATGTATTTCTGAACCCGGCAGGTCTGTATCAGCAGCGGATTCTGCATTCAGACAGCCCGGCTCTGGGGATTGCCTATCTGGTACTGTCAAAGCTGTGCAGTATCCCTGCCGGTCTGGCTTTGATGGGGCTGGTGCTTGCCGCTGGGAAAAGACTGCGTAAACCGGCGTTCAGTCATTTCTGCATCGCACTCGTTATGGCCCTGGTAGTCGGTATCCAATTTGCCCTGGTGGTCAGAAACAGCTGGCACTGGAGCCTCGGAACGTCTTCGGCAGAGACCTTTAAACAATATGCGAACTTGCTTACAGTCAGTCCGGTAAGCCGGACACAGCCCGCTGATATTAATGAATCCATAAACTGGACCTCGGTGGTCATGAATCTTCTGGTAACCGTGACGGCGGGAACGATAGGCGGTTGCATGTTCAATTCCCGGAAGTATGAAATCCTCGGGAAGTAAGCGCAGCAGGCCTGGGTATTCAGAAAGGCTGTCCATCTCAAATTGCGAAAGCTATTACTCTTAGCAGGCTACATTTTGCCCGCGCTGATCTCTGCGATTGCGGCATATTCGATCAGCGCCGCGGTTCCGGCGGCCGTGAGCGTGTAGCGGCCGCGCCCCACCCGGAAGAACCACCCATAGTAGTTCTTCTGCAGGAACGCGGCGGCGCCCGGCACGCCGCTTCTCTTGCGCAGCTCGGCGGGGGTCACGCCGAGCGGTGCCTCCGCCCGGCTGTGCGCAGCCGCCGGGCCCAAGGCAGACATAGCAGCGCTGGCCGCTGCTATGTCTGCCCCTGGCGCGCCGCTACGCGCAGCGCGCCTTGCCCCGGCGAGGCCGGCCGCGTGAGCGGCTTCGGCCTCGGCCGCCTGCAGCGCGAGGGCCACGCGCAGCGCCTTCTCGCGGTAGGCTGTCACGAGCTTGACGCGCGTGCTGCCGCCGGTGTTGTAGTCCCCGCTGCGCCCCTTGAACTCATAGAGCAAGCGCTCGCGCCGGCGTGCGCCGCTGCGGACCTGCGGCGGCGCGTCGCCCGGCTCCGCGAGCACCTCGACGAGCGGAGCCTTGGTCTTGTAGAAGACCACGGTGACCAGCCCGAGGCCGAGGCGGCGGCACAGCCCGGTAAGCTCGCCCCAGCGCTGGTTCACCGCGCCTTTTTTGTCCCGCACGCGTTCTACCGCGAGGTAGACATTGGGACTGAGCCGGAGTCGTTCAACCCCCTGCAGCAGCAGGGCGAGGTTGAACGATTTTTTCATCTCCACAATCAGTGGCAGCTCCTCATCCTCCCGCAGGCCCACCAGATCGCAGGTCCGCACCTCGCCTTTGATGGTATAGCCCTGTTTCTCAAAAAAACTCTTCAAAGGAGCATATAGCTCCGTCTCATGCTTAACCGCCATAGTTGTCACTCCTGCGCCCTATTTTACAGGAATATGCATTTTCCTGGTTTATTAACGATTCTCTATTATAGCACAGCAAAAAAGAGGTCAACTATTCCGGGGCCGCCGCATAGTTATGTAATACACTTTCTAAGCTGGTGGAGCAAGTAGGAGCGCAAGAGGAGGCAGCGAGCAATGGATATATTTGAGCGTATAGCTTCGTATCGGGCTGAGAACGACCGTTTGGCGTGGAGCGGCACCTTCAAGGAGTATATAGAACTGCTGAAAAAAGATCCCTCTCCCGCGAAAACGGCTCATTCCCGCGTATACGACATGATCAAGTCACACGGCGTAGAGGACATCAACGGACGCAAACGGTATAAGTTTTTTGAGCAGGAGATCTTTGGACTCGATCGTGCGGTTGAGAAGCTCGTGGAGGAGTATTTCCATTCTGCCGCCCGGCGGCTGGATGTGCGCAAACGGATATTGCTGCTGATGGGACCGGTCAGCGGGGGCAAGTCGACATTGGTTACCCTGCTGAAACGCGGACTGGAGCAGTATTCGCGGACGGATGAAGGCGCGGTGTATGCCGTGGAAGGCTGCCCGATGCACGAAGATCCGCTGCATTTGATTCCGCTGGAGCTTCGTCCGGAGATCGAGCGGGAGCTGGGGGTGCGTATCGAAGGCAACCTGTGCCCGTCCTGCCAGATGCGGCTCAAAAATGAATACCACGGCGACATTGAACAGGTAAAGGTAGTGCGTGTGCTATTGTCGGAAGAGGAGCGTGTCGGCATCGGGACCTTCAGTCCTTCCGATCCGAAATCGCAGGATATCGCCGACTTGACGGGCAGCATCGACTTTTCGACCATTACCGAATACGGTTCGGAATCTGACCCGCGCGCCTACCGCTTCGACGGGGAGCTGAACAAGGCCAACCGCGGGCTGATGGAGTTCCAGGAAATGCTCAAGTGCGACGAGAAATTTCTCTGGAACCTGCTGTCACTGACTCAGGAAGGGAACTTCAAAGCCGGCCGCTTCGCGTTGATCTCTGCTGATGAGATGATCATCGCGCACACGAATGAAACGGAGTATAAATCCTTCATCTCGAATAAAAAGAACGAGGCGCTTCAGTCCCGCATGATCGTCATGCCCGTCCCTTATAACCTGAGAGTGTCTGAAGAAGAAAAAATCTACGCCAAGCTTATTGCCCAAAGCGACATGAAGCATGTGCATATTGCCCCTCATGCGCTGCGTGCGGCGGCGATTTTCTCGATTCTGACCCGCCTCAAGGAGAGCAAGAAGCAGGGCATGGACCTGATCAAAAAGCTGCGCATGTACGACGGCGAAGAAGTGGAAGGCTACAAGGAAGCCGATCTCAAGGAAATGCAGACCGAATATCTGGACGAAGGCATGTCCGGCATCGATCCGCGGTATGTCATCAACCGGATTTCCAGTGCGCTGATCAAAGGCGATCTGCAGTGCATGAACGCACTGGATGTGCTGCGGGCGATCAAGGACGGCCTGGATCAGCATCCCTCGATTACGAAGGAGGAGCGCGAGCGTTATCTGAACTTCATTTCCATTGCCCGTAAGGAATATGACATTCTGGCCAAAAGCGAAGTGCAAAAGGCCTTTGTCTACTCTTTTGAGGAATCTGCCAAAACGCTGTTCGAGAACTACCTCGACAATATCGAAGCCTTCTGCAACTGGACCAAAATCCGCGATCCGCTCACGGATGAGGAGATGGAGCCGGATGAGCGGCTGATGCGGTCCATAGAAGAGCAGATCGGCATTTCTGAGAATGCCAAAAAAGCCTTCCGCGAGGAGATTCTGATCCGTATTTCCGCGTACTCCCGCAAAGGCAAAAAGTTCGAATACAACAACCATGACCGGCTGCGGGAAGCCATCGAGAAGAAGCTGTTCACCGATCTGAAGGATATCGTCAAAATCACCACCTCCTCCAAAACGCCGGATGAAAGCCAGCTGAGGCGCATCAATGAGGTCTCCAGACGCCTGATCGATGAACATTCCTATTGCCCGATCTGCGCCAACGAGCTGCTGAAATATGTTGGAAGTCTTCTGAACCGCTAAGAAGTATTCAGCCTGTAATGCAAAACAGACTGGACTCTACTTATCAGCGGGTGGTCAGGTTATTAGTGGAACATGCATGGACTGCCTGCTGGCGGTCCTTTTTTCTGTAAAATAATGTGTACCTTGCAACGGACCATTGAAGGTTTATATAATGTACTGCTTGTCCCACAACAGGTTTACTTGTATGTATGGCGGTGTGAGAGGGCGGGGGCTGGCCGCCCCCTCCTGCAACCTTACAAGGAGCTTTACTATGTTGACTTATTCCTGGGACTCTTTGGCCCCAGCGTCTTTGCCGCCAATCTTAAAGCCTAACTGTCCATTATATTTGCCTACCTGACCGCCAACCCCTAAGCCTGCTCCTTGACCGCCTCCGAGTTGTGCCGTGGCATGTGCACCGAGACCATTATCTCCGCCGAGCTGCAAATGGGTTTGAAGCCCTGCGCCCTGGCTGAAGCCCAGATGTCCTTCAGCATCCGCACTCAGACCGTAGGCTCCACCGGCTTGCGCCCCCGTGTGAAAACCTGCGCCTTGACCGCCACCCAGCTGGGTTTTGGCCTGAGCAGCCACTCCGTACTTCCCTAGGGCCTGAGCTTCTGCATTCAGCCCCAGACCCTGGCTGCTGTTCAGATGGGTATTGCCTTGCGCCTGGATTCCATACGATGGAGCGCCAATGTGACCGCCTGCATGCATACCCGCGCCGCCGTAGTCAACATTCCCGCCAGCATTTAAGCCAATGCCGTGTTTGCCGCCTACTTCTCCTCCGGTATCTACATGAATCCCTTGCCCGCTCCCCACACCTGCGTTCATATGACCACTTATCAGTTCCTTTGTTGCGGATTGGTTGTCTGACGGCTGTGCTGACGGGCTGCTGTCTGAGCGGACCAGGTGGTAGTAATGAGAGTAAGGGTAGGGGGTGGAACGGGGGAAATAAGGATATGCGGATGGATAAGCCTGGCTGTTAGGATATTCATTTCCAAAGGTCATGTGGGATACCTCCATTATTCAATTAATTACAACAGCCTATTCAGGGTACCGTGGAAATGATACATGACTTTGGCTGGCATTTAGGGATGATACATGCTGCGGTGCCGGGATGCCGGCTGTATGAAAAGAATAAAAGTGTGCCCGCCGGTAATCGGGGCACACTTTTTTTAATGCCTATCTAAGCAGTTTTCGATAAACATATAACAACTCTATTACTCTTTCAATGCGCCAAACTGTACGGCACAAAAGTTCGAGCAGTTTAGCGCAACGGAATGTTGTTTGAATGAAGTGTGCTTTATCGTAGAAACGGGCGGTTATCCTCCACGGTAAGATCTGTTAAAATATGGACATGGTTATGCGGTGTAGCAACCATAATATTTTCAAGGGGAGAATGAGGTATGGTTAATTATCTTTTTAAACAATTACGATTTGTTAGAGGTAATACAATAAAACTGGTTGACGGGATGAGCGAGGAAGAAGCACGCACTGTACCAAGAGGTTTTAACAACAATATTCTGTGGAATCTGGGGCACATTCTTCTTGTTCATGAGAAGTTTTCTTTTGCGTTAACGAATGAGAAGATGGATTTGCCTGAGCATATTGCAGAATTGTTTGCTCCTGGGACTAAGCCGGAAAGCTGGGGAACGCAAGTACCTAGCTTGGATGAAATTGCTGTTTTACTATCTAAGCAAATCGATCGGATTAAGCAAATCTTGGAGCGCAGGCTAGAAGACAATCTCGAGAAACCATTTGTTACTTCGGCTGGTCTTGAACTATTGACCGTTAAGGAGTGTCTTAGTTTTTGTTTGTATCACGAAGGCATGCATTTTGCAACGATAAAAGCCATTAAACAGCAAATGTAGGATCATGAAACTCCGATCAATATAATAAGTTTCGCCAGAGCACGTCAAAATCGCTCAACCATGGAACAAAAGACATTCAACTAACGAGGAACGTTAGTTAAACGACAACAGCGGCAGAATAAGACTTTATTTATCAAGTCTTATTCTGCCGCTGCTTCTTTAAATTGATCAGTCAAAAACTTATTCTTCAAAAGCTGGCGATTCCGAGTTTTCAACGAACAGAGGTGCTGTGTATATCAGCTTATTTTGATTTCGCGTACCACTCCGAAAACTGTTTTTGGTACTCGGCGATATATTTGTCGATGCCTGCTGCCTTCAGCCGTTCCAGCGCTTTCGGGAAGGCGGTCTCGTAGTCGCTGAAGCCGCTGCCGATCGGGGCGAGGTATTCGGTGAATACGCCGTTCAGCTTGGTTTCTTCATTTTTGACCGGTGTGTTGTCAAAGTTGAAGCCTGCACCTTTGGAGATAATCGCTCCGTCATCCCAGGCTTTGTACTCGGCGATGAAATCATCCGGCACGGTGTTGTCGAAGCGGATGAAGTTTTTATTCATCAGCAGCCAGTCGGGAATCAGCGAATCGGTGCTAATTTTGGTCAGACGGCCGTTATCATCCAGGGTATAATCGGTTCCCTTGATCCCGTAGGCGAACAGGTCGTACAGCTCCTGATTTTTTTGCAGGAGATTGAAGAACATAACGTAGCGTTCAGGGTCCTTGGCGGCAGCAGAGACGAAGAAGGCGGTGCTGTACGTGCCGCGGCTGATTTTCGGGCGGCCGGTGCCGAGGAAATAGTTGACCAGCTTGGCGTCAGGTACTGCCTGGGAAATGGTTGCCGCACCCTCGAACGGACGGGCCGCCGTGCCTGCCCAGAACATCGCTTTGCCGGAATTCCAGTCGGACTGCAGCTGCGGAACATTGGTAGCAGCATATTTCGGGATGATGCCTTTTTCATACCAGCCGCGCATCAGCTTGGCATAAGCTTTGAACTCATCGGATTCAAACCAGTTAATGATCTGATCGTTCTGTGCCGATTCATCGAGCGCAATGAAATCATTCTGCCAGTACAGATTTTTATCGGTGAAGTCATATTGCAGCATTCTGCGGGCATCGGTACTGGCGTAGCCGATCAGCTCGGGATGAAGGGCATGCACTTTATCATAAAATTGTTCCAGCTCTGCCAGTGAAGTTACCTGCTTCATCCCGGCTTCTTCCAGTAAATCCTGGCGGACGAGCACGCTGTAGAATTCTGCGGAATTCGGCTTGTTGCCAACCGGGATTGCATATTGCTTGCTGTCGAGCTGAAAGGCAGTAAAGGAGGCTTCATCCACCGTTTTGCTCAGATCAGCCGCAGCTCCGACATAGGGGGTAAGATCGGCATAGAGTCCTTTGGCTACAGATTTTACCATGTAATTGGCATCGGTATAAGTGGCGAAATCCTCACCCGTTGAGAGCATTAGATCGGTTTTGCCGCCGCCGTATTCCGTCCAGGGCAGGAACTGAAACTCTACCTCGGCATTGATTTCTTTTTTGATTACATCATAGAAATCAGTCTTCGCCAGCTCCTTCATCCGGTTCGACTCATCCCCGTACAGGATAATTTTCAGCTTGGCCGGCGCCAGGGTGCTGCCTCCAGTTCCGCTGTCCGCCGTAGCTGCAGGTGCTTTACCTCCGCTGCCGCTATTGCCGGAATCAGCGGAGTTAGCGCTTTCATTATTGCCCTGAGAGCAGGCGCTTAACAGGAACACAGCAGAGAGGAGCAGACTTAACCAACCTTTTTTCTTTTTCATGATGAACCCTCCTGAAATAGAATGTACTTATGAGGCATATATTGCATAGGCTGTGCTCCCTTAACCCATTGTACAACAAGTCGGCAGCGGGGAGCAGGGGCCCGGAGCAATCCATATTGCGGCAGCTGCGCCGGAAATCAGCCTTTGACTGACCCGACGACAATGCCCTTGACGAAGAAGCGCTGTAGAAAAGGATAAAGAATGGCGATCGGCAGAACGGTCAGACAGGTCATGGCCATCTTGGCTGTCTCGAGCGGTGGAGCGATAATGGCGCCTCCAACCTGTGCGGCGTTGCCGGAAGCGAGGAACTGGATGTTCGCCATCATGTTGTACATTAAATACTGAATCGTGTAGAGATCCTGGTCGGATACCAGCATCAGCGGCAGGTAGAAGTCATTCCAGAACTGCAGCGCATAGAATAACGAGATGGTGATAAGCCCGACCCGGCCGAGCGGAATCATAATGCTGAAAAAGATCCGCAGGTGGCCAGCCCCGTCGATTTGCGCCGACTCTACAATTTCATGCGGTATGCTGCGGAAATAGTTCGCCATCAGGAACATCAGAAACACGCTCAGTACATAAGGAATGAATAGCCCGAGCAGTGTATCACCTAAGTGATAATATTTGGTGCTGAGCAGATACCAGGGCAGTGTTCCGCCGCTGAACAGCATCGTGAAATAAGCGAAGAAGGCGAAGAAATTTTTGAGTTTGAAGCCTTTGACCGAAATGACGTAAGCATAGGCGGTAGTTACAAGCACGGCGGTGAGGGTACCCAGCACAGTTACAACCACCGACATGGAGTATGCCCTCAGAATCTGCTCTGCTTTGGAGCCAAACAGGAATTCGTAGGTTTCAAAGGTGAAGCCTCTGGGCCAGAACGAGTATCCCTCAGCGGCGATCCGCGATTCGGTGGAGAGTGAACCGGATACCGCCAGCACAAACGGCACGAGACAAATGGCTGAAAAAACGGCTATACAGGCATAAAAGAGGATGAGCAGTCCTTTGCTTTCGGTAGTTTGCATACGTTTGGTCTCCTAAAATAGTTTGCTGTCTTTGTCGTACCAGCCCGCCAGCTTGTTCGCCAGCAGCACCAGAATGAAGCCAAAGACGGATTGGTATAGCGTAATGGCTGAAGCAAAGCCGAACTCGCCGGACCGGATGGCGGTGCGGTAGACATACACATCGATGATGTCGGTAGTCGGCAGAAGCAGCGGATTGAGGAAGGTTACACCCATAATCATGCTGAGATCGCCTTTGAGCATTCCGCCGATACCGAGCAGAGTCATCAGAATGATGGATGGAATCAGCATTGGTATGGTGATTTTGGTAATAATCTGCCACCTGGAAGCCCCGTCGATCCGAGCGGCCTCATAGTAGGAGGTATCGATTCCCTGCAGTACAGCGTAGTAAATAATCGCGCCATAGCCTGCACTTTTCCAGATATTCGCCAGGACCAGGATGATTACGAACAGCCAGGGGCTGGAATACCAGTCCATTTGGGCCAAGCCAAGTGACTGAAACAGCTGGTTCAGAATCCCTTTGTCGTAGTCTAGCAGGGAGAAGAGAATCGCTCCGATAATAATCCAAGAGATAAAATACGGGAAGAACATCACGCTCTGCGTTACTTTAATGAACCACTTGCTGCGCAGCTCATTCAGAATTACGGCGATAGCCACTGAAAAGAACGTGCCGGTCAGCATATAAAGCGCATTCAACATTACGGTGTTGCGTGTAGCTCTCAGGGCGTCCTCCATACTGGAGAAGAAGAACTCGAAGTTGGAGAAGCCCGCCCAGGGGCTGCCGAAGATTCCGTCGTTATAGTTGTAATTTTTGAAGACGAGAATCAGTCCGCTCATCGGCAGGTACGCAAAAAGAATTAAGATGATGATACCTGGAAGCGCGAGCAGGTACAGGGAGCTGTCCTTTCTCAGGGATTTGCGGAGGCTTCCGGTTCTGGCGGCCTTAAGCTTCAGGCTCAGGCTTTGCCGTCCCGGCTTCTCCGGTGCAGCCTCTTGAATCATTAAACATTCACTCCTTTGTGACTAGCGTTATCACATCTCCCCGTATTTCAGGGGCATGCTTTACAAGGCAAATCATAAATCCGCAGCAAATGTAAACGCTATCATAATAAACGGGAAAAGGTTAAAAAAACGGAATTAGCGGCCTTAAAAAAACGAAAAAGGTATCACATTTCTGCTTTTTGAGCACATTATGGGCTTTTTTGGCCCCAAAAAAAGGATGCCCGGGCCATTTAAACGGCCGCTGGACATCCCTCGATTTTTACTTTGACTGATTAATTAAGCGGATCGGATAGACTAATCCTGATGCTGCAGAATATGATTCATTCTCCATTTGGAGGGCGTTACCCCGTATCGCTTCTTGAATTGAGTTGTAAAATAGGTACTGCTGTTGTACCCGACCTTTCCGGCAATTTCCTGGATATCCATCCCGAGCTCCGTAACCAGCAGCAGCTGTGCCTGCTCCAGGCGCAGGAGATTGACGAAATCGGGAAAGCTGCTGTCCACTTCATCGGCGATCAGCCTGCTGAGATAGGCAGGACTAAGCGACATTTTCTCGGCAAGCGCGTTCAGCGACAGTCTTGGATCATCATAATGGTCCCGGATATAACAGATCGCTTCGGCTGCAATACTCCGGGTCTGTACAGCGCTCATGGCGGAGATCCGCGCGAGGGCGGAATAACAGCCGGCTTCTATCCATCTGCGCAGCTCTTCATAGCTGCGGATCTGCCAGATCCGCTGGTAATCATCCAGAAAGCCGGAGTGCTGCGCTTCGCTGCTAAGCTCGGCGGTGCGGCTCAGCTCAAAAGCAAGCCTTGACAAGGCGATGGTGGCAGGCTCTGCACGGTAGCTGGTCACAACCGCCAGCAGCCGTTCTACCGCCTGCGGAATGTGTACCCCCTGCTCCGGCAGCCTGACTGCCTGCAGTACAGGTTCAAGTGTACTCTCAGGTACCGGACTGCTGTTCAAGTGGATGGTATCATCAGCAAAGATAATATTCTGCTTATTATGAAATTTAATATATTGCAGGCAATCGGCTGCTTCATTATATTTGGGCTTTAGGTTGCTTAGATCACCCGACAATCCGCTAATTCCAAAGGCGCAGCGGATACTGGACGGGGGGAACAGGGCAGCGGTCTCCTCCCATTTACTGCGGTATAAGGCATAATCCCCGAAGCTTCCGCTATTCAGCTCACTGAGAATGAGAACTGCCGACCCTTCATGCGGCCGGAAGGATTGCACCTCAGCCAGCGCGGAGAATTCTGTGCGGATCTGCTGGATCACTTCACTGCATATACTCCAGGCATCCCCGGATGGTTCTTCGGCCAGTACCTCCAGCACGCATACGCAATAGGCTCCTCCAGACGAGCCTAAGCTCATATTGGGATTATCGCGATTATCCGCAGCTCCGCGGGGCGAGAGCAGCCAGCGCATCAAGGCACTGTCATGATTCTCCTTCTTCAACTGGTCCAGCTTGACTCCGATCATCTCTAATTCCTGACTGGCTGCATCGAAATCCCCACCTGTCTTCAGTGCCTCTTCATTGCCGGACAGATGGATGATATTGCCGAACAGCCGGCCGATAGGCTTGTAGATTTGCCGGGAGATCAGGCCTGAGATGATGGAGGCGGCCAGAATAAGGGCAAGACATAGGCCAATCATCAGATTACGTGCGCTGGAGATATCCCGGATGCTGTCCTTATAGGAAGTCTCCGAGACAAACCACAGCTTATCCCCCGGTGAGTACACGAAGGTAATCAGTTGGGGTTCGCCGGCACCTTTATAGACGAAAGAACCTCTTTCAGCGGGGGAGGCAACGATCTTCTCCAACATACCGGAATCCAGGGAATTTCCGGAAAGTGCGCTGTGCATAAGTACTGTAGCGTTCGAATCGAGCACGGCATAACGTGTCGCTTCACCGTCTGTCTGCGTAAACAGATTATTCTGCAGCTTGGACAAATTAACCGTTAACGCCACTGCCCCGTAATACGCACTGTCTGCGAAGGCCCGATCATTATAGAAGACAGTTAACAGTGTCACGGGAGCGCCATTGTTCAAGGTAGCCTTCCACAGGAAAGGTGATTCAATAATACGGCTGTTCCGCATCAGCTGTGATAACTCTAGCTTGGACGCCGGGCTTAGCGGCATATTTTCGAACATGGCAACGGGCTCTTTTACACCAAAGATGTATGCGTTCTCAAGATACTGGTTGACTACCAGTGCGCCGCGGATCTGGCTTAGGGCGCTGTAGAGCTGGTCGCTCCAGTCGGTATCACCACTCATCATCAGCGCATTGATATTCGGATTGGCATAGAAGTCCATCGTATAGTTCTGGACGATCTCTTTATAGTTTGTAAATACGGTTTCCGTATTCAGCAGCACATTCTGGTTCGCTTTATTGACACTTGCTATCGAAATATTCCGGTACCAGTAAAAGATTACAACTGCCAGCACAAGGATGCAGCAGACAGATATCGTGGTCAGACTGATGAAAAACCGGGTGTGTAATTTCTTTTTTTTGCCCATGCTGATCGCCCCTTTGTGTAAATCCTACTACACTCATTCTAGAGGGACAAGTGATTCCCTGACAAGGTAGGATAAGATGGGAATACTAATGAAAAGAGCATAGAAGTATAAAAATAGAGAAATAGAGCATAGAAAATACAAGAAAGTTAAACTTATACGAACTATAATTGGTTATGCTTACATTTCAAATGCTCTGAGGAGGCTTCCTATATTGAGAACATTCCGCAATCCGGTACTGCCGGGCTTCTACCCTGATCCTTCGGCCATCCGCGTAGGTGAGGATTACTACCTTGTGACTTCCAGCTTTGAGTTCTTCCCCGGTGTACCGGTCTTTCACAGCAAGGATCTGGTGAACTGGCGGCAGCTTGGGCATGTGCTGGACCGTCCGTCGCAGCTGAATCTGGACCATTCGATTCCGTCTATGGGCATCTGGGCACCGACCATCCGCTATCATGAAGGCATCTTCTATATGATTACTACCTATGTCGACAATGACAAAAATCAGCACAATTTCTATGTTACGGCGACCGACCCCGCTGGGGACTGGTCCGACCCGGTATGGCTGGAGGATGCGCCGGGCATTGATTCCTCTTTGTTTTTTGATACCGGCGGCAAAGTATACTATACCGGTAACCGGGTTCCGCCGGAAGGCCAGGATTACCCGAAGCATATGGATATTTGGCTGCAGGAAATCGATCTTGCAGCGGGCAAGCTGAAAGGACCCAAGATCAGCATTTGGCAGGGGGCACTCAAGGTGGCCCATGCACAGGAAGGTCCGCATATCTACAAAATCGGCGGCTGGTATTACGTCCTGATTGCTGAAGGCGGAACTGGCCATACCCATGCGATTACCATCGCCAGAAGCAGGAATGTAACCGGCCCTTATGAAGGCCATAAGGCCAATCCGATTCTGACCCACCGGCATCTCGGCAGACAATATCCTATAGTCAATGTCGGCCACGGGGAACTCGTGGAGACCCAGCATGGGGACTGGTGGATGTTCTGCCTGGCTTCACGGACAAACGGCGGTTATTACCGCAATCTGGGACGGGAAACCTTCCTTACGCCGGTTGCATGGGAGAATGAATGGCCTGTAGTGAATCCCGGCAAAGGGGTGCTGGAATTTGAAGCAGCGGCTCCGGATTTGCCGGAGACGAAATGGCCGGAGCTGCCGGTGCGTGATGATTTTGAAGATCGTGAGCTTGCACCGGTATGGAACTTCCTGCGGACACCGCGCGGCGGATTCTGGAGTCTTACGGAACAACCGGGGGTACTACGGCTGCAATTGAAGCCGGAGCGGCTCTCCGAGATCAGCAACCCGTCCTTTGTCGGAAGACGTCAGCAGCATCTCAGTTTCAGAGCGGCTGCGGACATGACATTTAGACCGGGTACAGAGAATGAAACCGCAGGCTTTGTCCTGCTGCAGAATGCGGACTATCATTTCAGGTTTGAATTGGGGCTGGATGCCGGGGAGCAGGTGTTGCGCCTGATCGAACGCCGGGGCGGCAGTGAACAGCTGCTTGCTGCAGAGCCGTATCCGCAGGATAAGGTGCAGTTTAAGGTAGAGGCCAAAGGGCAGGAATACAGCTTCTTTTACAGATCGTCGGAAGCTGTCAAGTGGATTGCTCTGCACGAAGGAGCTGACGGAAGAGTACTCAGCACCGATCTGGCCGGAGGTTTTACAGGGGCTTACATGGGGATGTATGCAAGCTCACAGGGGACAGAGAGCGGTAATTACGCCGATTTTGACTGGTTCAGCTATGAAGGACTTGAGTAAAGGGGAGGGACAGGACGATGAACGGCAAGCAGAATTCTAATTCTTATCCGCTGCCTGAGCTTCCGCAGATTCCTGATCGGACGTTTAACATAACCGATTATGGGGCGCAGGGCGACGGATTTTCACTGTGCACCTCTGCTATTCAGGCTGCGCTGGACAACTGTGCTGCCGCCGGAGGAGGAAAGGTAGTTATTCCGTCCGGAATCTGGCGCACAGGTCCGCTTACTCTGCATAGCCGGATTAATCTGTCCGCCGAGCGGGGAGCGCTTGTGTTGTTTGCCGCTGACCCGGAGCTGTACCCGCTCCTTCCCTCACATTATGAGGGAACGTCCGGCTGGCGCTGCCAGGCGCCTCTGGACGGAGAGGCATTAAGTGATGTGGCGATTACGGGAGAAGGAATCTTCGACGGCAGCGGTGAAGGCTGGCGGCCGGTAAAACAGTTCAAAATGACGGAGCAGCAGTGGAAGAAGCTGACCGGCTCCGGTGGTGTGCTTGATGTGGAGAATGAAATCTGGTGGCCTTGCCGTGAAGCGATGGAAGGGGAGGCCTACGTCCGGAAGCTGCGGGAGAACGGAGAAACCGGGATGGAGGCTTATTTGCCGGTGCGGCCCTATCTCCGTCCGGCTTTGCTCAGCTTGCGGAACTGCCGCAGAATATTGCTTGAGGGGCCGACGTTTCAGAATTCCCCTGCCTGGTGCCTTCACCCCATGGGCTGTGAGCAGGTTACCGTGCGGGGTATCCAGGTGCGCAACCCGTGGTATTCGCAGAACGGGGACGGCCTTGATCTGGAATCCTGCACACATGCGCTTGTTGAGCACTGCAGCTTCGATGTAGGGGATGATGCGATCTGCCTGAAGTCGGGCAAAGACGAAGAAGGCCGCAGGATGGGCATGCCCTGCCGGTATATTACGATCCGGCATTGCACCGTGTATCACGGGCATGGCGGGGTGGTCATCGGCAGCGAGATGTCCGGCGGAGTACACGCGGTCAGAGTCAATGACTGCCTGTTCATCGGCACGGATATCGGCCTGCGGTTCAAAAGCGCCAGAGGCAGAGGCGGTGTAGTTGAGGATATTGTTATGGAGAATATCACAATGAGCGGCATTCTTCACGAGGCGGTGTCATTTCATATGTTCTATGCAGGAGTTGAGGGCTCGGAAGGGTATGACGGACAGCTGTTCCCGGTAAACGAGGCCACCCCGGAGTTCCGGGATATTTCCTTACGGAACATCATCTGCCATGGAGCGGCCACCGCACTGCTCGTAAACGGGCTGCCGGAAATGCCGCTGGCCGGTCTTGCTGTCGAGAACTTTCATGCGGTAAGTGAGCGCGGGATCATTCTGCGCCATGCCGAAGGAGTGCTGCTGGACCGCATCAGCCTGCAAACCCCGGCAGTGCCTGCACTGCAGATCCATAGTAGCAGCGGTGTCACGTTAACGAACTCGGGAGACTTGGTCCTTACAGAGAGTTAACGACTGCCTGCGGGCCTGAACCGGAATTCACACTATGCTCTGGATGAAGGGCGCGACCGTGCTTCCTTCCGGTATTGGAGCGGGGTCAAACCGGTTGATTTTTTAAATGTCTTATTGAAGTGGGAGAGATGCTCGAACCCGACGGCGGAGGCGATTTCCTGAATTTTGCCGCCTGACCCGGCGAGCAGCCGCTCGGCTTCCCTGACCCTGATGTGGACGATGTATTCACGGAAATGGAAGCCCGTCAACCGGTGGAATACCCGGCTTAAATAAGAGGGGCTGATGAAAAAATGTCCGGCCGTCTCTTCAAGGGTCAGTGACTCCCGGTAATGATCTCGAATATAGGTTGCGACTTCCGTAACCAGCTGATGCAGCGGATGCTTCGTGCCCCCAGCCTGTGAGGTGGTCTCTGAACGCTGCAGCAGGATCATCAGCTCAGTCAATAAGGTGATTACGCAGGTCTCATAATACGGGCGCTGCAGGCGGCATTCCTCCAGCATCCGGGTCAGCAGGCTCTCCGCCTCGTCCTGTTCGCGCAGTGTCAGCCTGAACAAGCGGTAGCCCCGGCTGTGAAACCACTGAGCTCTATTCCGCAGCGCCGGCGGCAGCAGGCTAGGATCATAATTGATCAGAATCCGCTCGAACTCGGCTATCTCGGAGCTTGCGGTGGCATGAAGCTCGTTGCCGGGAATCAGGATCAGCTCGCCTTTATGTACCGTAACCACCCGGTCATCCACAAAATATACGCGCTCCCCCTCCAGCAGGTAGTAGAGCTCGGTCCATTCGTGGCTGTGGGGACGCGGCATGGCGGTAATGCCCTTACGCTTCATATGCTGGATGCTGTACCGGCCGTCTTCAATATGATATTTGGGATTTGGACTGCTTACGCTGGTCATGAATCTCCTCTTCTCTCCTAACCGTTACGGTTATTATAGAATAAATACAGGTTGATATGAAAGGAGCCGCACATGCTAATTACAGTCTCCAAAAATAGCACTGAAGGATTTGCCAGTCTGCAGGCGGCGCTGGATTCCATTCCGCAGGAGCATACCTCAGAGGTAACGATCCGCATCAAGCCCGGAATTTACGAGGAGAAAATTACGGTAGGGACAGAGGCGCCTCCGATCCTGTTGCTTGGCGAGGACCCGCTGTCGACCATTCTCACCTGGTCAGATAATGCCCATACGCTTGGTGCTGACGGAGAGCCGCTGGGCACATTCCGATCGGGAACGCTGAATGTGTTTGCCGAACATTTCACGGCAGAGAATCTGACGATCCGCAATGCCTCCGGTCCGGGCACCGGGCAGGCGGTGGCGGCCTTCATCGATGCCGGACAGGCGGTCTTCCGCCGCGTACGTCTGCTTGGAGATCAGGACACGCTGTATACCGGACAAGGCAAGCAATATTACGATAACTGCTATATCGAAGGCGATGTGGACTATATTTTTGGTGCCGCTACGGCTTTATTCGACCACTGCCACCTGCACAACAAGCGTTCCAGAGGTTACATTACAGCCGCTTCCACCCCTGAAGGGGCAGATTTCGGCTATGTGTTCCTGGATTGCCGGATTACCGGAGGGGAGGGCGTAAGCGAGGTGTACCTTGGACGCCCTTGGCGTCCCCACGCGCATGTCGCCTTCATCCGCACTAACATGGACGGTTCAGTCATCGGCGAAGGCTGGCATAATTGGGGGCAGCCTGAACGGGAGGCAACCAGCCGCTATGAAGAATTCGGGAGCAGCGGACCCGGCGCCCATCCGGAAGCCAGGGTAGCGTGGTCCCGGCAGCTAAACCCGCAGGAAGCTTCAGAATACAGGGTACTCACCGTATTGGACGGCTGGCATCCGGAGGGGTATTAAGCGTCTGCGTATGGCACGGAATGTATTTAGGAGGCGAACCACGGATGGATGTACTACAGCAATACATGAATAAGTTGACGGGTTCAACACCCCGCAGTGCTGAATTCCGTGCTGACATTCCTTACGGGGAATGGCGTTCTATGCTCGCTGCCGGCTTCACCGGGCGGCTGGGCGGATTCCCGGAGGCTCCGGCTGAGCTTCAGCCGGTATTGCTGGAGCGGGTTGCCTGCCCCGGATATACAAGGGAGCGTATAGAGATCATTACCTATGACGGATTGAGGATGCCTCTATACCTCCTCATCCCGGAACAGGCGGCTACTTCAGCGGCCCCTGCTATCATTGCAGTTCACGGACACGGCTACGGCAGCCGGGAGATTACCGGCCTGAATCCCGACGGGTCAGACCGTGAGGGAGAAGCGGGGCTGCATAAGGATTTTGCTGTCTCTCTAGTGAAGCAAGGGTTCGTGGTCGCTGCCCCGGAAGTGCTGGGATTCGGTGACAGACGGCTGGCAGAAGACCTAACCAGCGGTGAGCCGGGACGGAATTCCTGCTTCCGCCTGTCCTCGGCGCTCTTAATGGCCGGTCAGACCATGGCTGGCTACCGCATCTATGAAACGATGCGGACACTGGATTATTTGCAGACCCGGGATGAAGTTATAGGTGAGCGGATAGGGATCATGGGCATTTCCGGCGGCGGACTGGTGGCCGGCTTCACAGCAGCACTTGACGAGCGGATACGCTGCGCCGTGGTAAGCGGATATGCGAATACTTTTGCAGACAGTATTCTGACGCGGAACCATTGCCTGGATAATTATATCCCCGGGATTCTGCTCGATGCAGAGATGCCTGATCTGCTGGGTCTGATTGCACCGCGCGGACTGTTCCTGGAGTCGGGGGATGCGGACCCTCTGTTCGGCCCGGCAGGGACGAAACAAGCCTTAGCCAGACTGCAGCTTATTTACAGTGCAGCCGGACAGGGCGGGCAGGTTGAGGCGGATTTTTTCGCAGGCGGTCATGAAATTCATGGAGAACCGGCGTTTGCCTGGCTGCGCAGGCAGCTTGCCGGTAATTAAGGCCAAACTTAGCTTGCAAGGCAAGCGACTGGAGGAATTGGGATGTCTATATCAGAAGCAAGCACAACAAGCTGGTCCCGCAAAATTGCGGACACGATTCTCAGCCAGTGCAACGAACAGGGTGAGCACGCCTTTGTGCTGGAACGCTGGGCTTATGTCCCTGGCATGCTGCTGATGGCAGTGGCGCGTGCCGGTGTCCAGCTTGGTGAACATGAATATGTGGGCTATATGCAGAGGCATATGGACAGCTTCATCGGCGAGGACGGATCAATCCGTACGTACCGGCTGGAGGAGTATAATCTTGACCAGATCAACCAGGGCAAAAATCTGTTCCTGCTGTATCAGCAAACCGGAGAGCAGCGTTATGCCGAAGCCGCTCATATGCTGGCTGCCCAGCTAATCGGACACCCCCGCACCTCTGAGGGCGGATTCTGGCATAAGAAGGTATATCCGTTCCAGATGTGGCTGGACGGGCTGTATATGGCATCGCCGTTTCTTGCGGAGTATGGCGCAGTCTTTCAGCGTCCTGAACTGATCGACGAGGCGGCTCATCAGCTTCTGCTGATTGAACGCAGAACCCGCGATCCGCGGACCGGGCTGCTCTATCACGGCTGGGATGAATCGAAGGAGCAGGAATGGGCTAATCCGGTTACAGGCCTGTCCTCCCATTTCTGGAGCCGGGCGATGGGCTGGTATGTGATGGCGGCGGTGGATTGCCTGGAGCATTTCCCGGTTACTCATCCTAAGCGGGGAACGATCATCGGAATATTCCAGCGGATGTGCGGAGCACTTGTGGAGGTACAGGACAAAGAGACCGGACTCTGGTATCAGGTGCTGGATCAGGCGGACCGCAAGGGGAATTACCTGGAAGCCTCCGGCTCATGTATGTTCGTCTATGCAATGGCCAAGGGGCTAAGACTAGGCTATCTCGAACCTTCATTTCATGAAGCCATGCGGAGCGGCTATGAGGGGATTCTGACGCATCTGGCCAGCGAAGATGATCAAGGCGTTCACCTGCATCGAATCTGCCATGGTGCCGGGCTGAGCAAAGACCGCAACGGCTCCTATGACTATTACATTTCTGAAGCCGTATTGTCCGATGTACCGATGGGCGTTGCTCCTTGGCTGCTGGCTTCACTTGAAGTAGAGAAATTATGATATCGCACCCGGCCGTATGTACTGCTCCATTTGCTGCTTATGGTGTTTGTCATGGGGAATAAAGTCTTCCAGATAACCCCGGATGCTGAATTTCTGGCCGTCCCCGTCTATATACTCCTTCACCAATTCTTCATCGTTTAAGGCTGTGGCGGCATCAAGGATTTTAGTCCGGTAGAGCACGAATTGTCCGATAGCCGCCTGCTTCGTCAGTGACTTGGCGTATTCGATAGCGCGGGCGTTGAACTCATCAAAGTTTTGCTGCCGGAGGGTCAGCGGCTGACCTTTCATTATTTTAGCGAAAGCTTCTTCATAAAAGTACTTGTCCCACTGCGTAAGGTGGCAGAGCATTTCTTTTAATGTCCATTTGCCTGCCGCGACCGGAGTTTCCCAATGCATCTCATCAAGGGTACCCAGCGATTGGATGTAGGGGATCAAAGACCGAAATTCAAACATCAGTTGCTCGTTCGTAGCCGTTGCCATAAAAAAGACCTCCAGTTCAAATATATATTCAGCTTCTTCTATATCTTCACTATATCCTATGAACTTGACTACAGTCCGTCAGGTTAGAATAATTGCTGCGTGAAGATCTCAAGTATAGCAAAACAGGAACAGCCCACCTGGCAGGCAGTTGTTATAATGAAATCACCGATCGGGGAAAGGCTGGGTGGCTGCTTGAATTACAGTAAGGATATGGAGAGATGCATTGAATATATTGAACAAAATATAAAAGAAAATTTGACTACCGAGGAAATTGCCGCGGAGACGGGATATTCGCTGTATCATTTCAGCCGGGTGTTCAGCCTGTGTAAGGGGATGTCTGTGATGGAGTATGTGCGCAGCCGCAAGCTGTCTTTAGCAGCGGTGGAGCTGTTCAGCGGCAAGCGGATCATTGATATCGCACTGGAGTACGGCTTTGAGACGCAGAGCGGGTTCACGAAGGCGTTCCGCAAGGCTTTTGGCTACAGTCCCTCGCAATATGCGGCGCGGATGAATGGTTATCTTCAGGACGGTCCTATTTTTGAAATCGGAGGATATCTAATGAATCCAGTGATTGTACAGAAACCGGCTTTTAAGGTCGCAGGCTACGGTATAGCAACAAATGTGGCGGAAGGCAATTATACGAAGGATATGGCTTCCTTCTGGAGCCACTATGAAGGTGAAAATCTGGAGTCTAAAATGTACGAAATCCTCGCTCCGCCCAAACATGGAGAAGTAGGGTTATGTGTTCCGGCATTGGACAACGGCAATGCTACTTATCTGCTTGGTGTGATTGTGGACGATTTCTCCATGGTCACACCGGATATGCTGACAGCTGAAATGCCGGAGGCCCAATATGCCGTATTCACTACACCGCCTGTGGATACTTCAGAGGGGAAGGATCAAGAGGCGTTCGTGCAGGTGATTAAGAGCACATGGAAGTATATTTTTGAGGAATGGTTCCCGGGGGGCGGGTACGATTATGATGACGGTAAGCTTGATTTTGAGTTCTACGATGAGCGCTGTCATTCCCGGGTGGATACGGTGATGGAGATTTATGTTCCGGTGAGGGTGCGACTTTAAAAAAAGAAAAACGGGGCAAAGGCTGGACGGTGAATGGCCGTATCTGCGGGAATGTTTGGACTTCCGGCCGCTGACGCGCTTCCAGTTCCAAACTTCCCTCCGTTACTCTCACCTATCCAACCTTTGTCCATTATTCCTATTTTAACGGTCGCTAGGGGTAGCGACCGCAAAGAAAGGCCCGCTCGCACCTTTGTGTGCTGGCGGGCCTTTTGCAACATGCCGGTCCGGTGGACCTTTAGAAATAGGGGCAATCAGTTAAAGCCCGCTGAGTGTTTCAAATGCTGTAAATAACGGGCACGGATCAGCAGAAAGTACAGGATTTGCGCGGCAAGGAAAACGATGTAGACCGTAATGGCCGATTGAGTCACCGGGGAATCGAATAGATTATGCAGAGCGTAGAGCGCAACTGAGCTGTGGATAAGCGAGACCGTGAGCGGTACGAAAAACAACAGCGCCAGCTGTAGAGTTGTAACCCTCTCAAGCTCTTTGTCGGTCAACCCGATTTTCGTTATGGAACGGTACTTCTGCCTGTCATCATTCAGGTCGGTAAACAGCCGGAAATATAGAAAGCTTCCCGATGCAACAAAAAATACTGAGCTGATGAACAACCCGACGAAAAGCATCAGATTATAGGTCCGCTTCATCTGCTCCTCCAAATAGGCAGAAGATGCGAACCAATACCCGGAAGTTTGTGCATGTCCGAGCTGCCCGGCAATGGCCTCCCCCGTATCCGCCGTTGAATCAACGCTGTCCGTATTGTAACTGGTCAAAAGCTGTTCTTTATTCGGATTGCCCAAGGAGTCAAACATCCGATCCGGAACGATCAACAGCGGTTCATCGATCAGGGGAGGCGTGACCGCCTTTCCGACGGTTTGTTTCATGTTGAATGTGATGGATGTTCCCTTTATGGACCACTCGTGTTCCGGAAACGGCCGGTTTGTCATGGTCCAAATGGTCACAGCTTCATTTCCCTGCAGCGACAGTTCCGGGTAATCCAAGGCTTTGGCTAGCTTGGTATACTCGGACAGGCGGATGAGGTTCAGAGATTGTCCATTTATTGAATCGAAGCTCGCTACATGAACAGACCATTTATCATAACGAATTCCCCGTTCTTTGAGCACTTGTTCAATTATTTTCGTGTGAGAGGCTGCTTGCCCGGCATCGCCGGTAGTTTGAATGTAATTATAGGCGAACGGGTAAGCAGCCGAGACTTGTTTGTGGATGGTTTCCAGAAATCCCATCAAGCCGCCCATAGCGCAAATGGCGACTGTCGAAACGATCGTCACGAGAAAGAACATGCGGGCGTTGTCCTTCATACGGTAAGCCATGTCAGATAAAACGAGCACATTCGTTTTGCGCAAAAAGACAGCGCGGTTGCTTCTTAAAGCATGAATCACAAATACGCTTAATTGGGTGTATAAAAAGTAAGTGCCGATGATGACAATGACCGTGACCGGCAAAAGAGCGAAAACGACCGTGGCACCTTTCACCTGGAACGAGATGATGTATCCGGCAAGCAGAAGGCAGAACGCTGTAATGGAAAGAAAAACGGATGCTTTAGGCTCAGGCTTCGGTTTGGCGCTGCTTTTCAGCAGATCGATCGGCTTGCTGGCCCGTACGAATACGGCTGTGAACGCGGAAATGACGAGAAACAACAGCACGAATGCGGACAAAGTGAGCAGAATGGCTGTGCCAGGCATGTAGTACGGCAGCGGGCTCATGTGCATCACATCGGCTCCGATCATCATGAATAGCTTGGCGAACAGCATGCCGGCGGCAAGACCTGCCACAATGGAAGCGAAACCGATCACCATATTTTCGATAAAGACGATCTGTCGCAGCTGATTGTAGGTCATACCGTGCATGATGAGCACACCGAATTCCCGTTTGCGGGATTTCAGGAAAGCACTGCCGGAATAGAGTACGAAGAAGATGGAGAATACATATACGATATATTCCGCAACAGTCATTGCCTCAACCGCTGAACCGTTGAAACCGGAATTTTTAATGGCAGGGTGAAAAATAAAAACAGCATACATGAAAAAGATCATCACCGAAAACGTGCTGCTCAGAAAAAAAGCGGCATATGTTCGTTTGTTCCGGCTAACATTACGGAAGGCAAATTGTCGCAACGTCATTTATTGACCCTCCGGGCTTGTTACCAGAATGGTCATCATGGACAGGATACGCCGTGAACTCCTCTTAATGAACACGAAGCGGTGAAAGCTCATGTGCATTCCCTCCCATTAGCGAAAGCATATCGATAATCTGTTGGAAGAAGGCCTGGCGGTTATTGCCCCTGTAAAAATTTTCCCCGATGGTCAGCGTATCCAGCAGATTAAAATCCTGAAAGACAAAGCCCAGCTTCCGTCTGCGGAACAGGGCCAGATCGTGTTTGGATAACAAATGGGGGTTTTCCCCATTAATCAACACTTCCCCGGAGGTAGGATTGTCGATTGTGGATACTACGTTCAGCAGCGTTGTTTTGCCACTGCCGGAAGGACCCATAATGCCGACGAACTCGCCTTTCCCGACAACCAAATTCATATCACTCATCGCCTTATACCCCATGCTGCCATCATATACTTTTGCCAGATTGCGCACGATTAACATATCCATATCAAGCATTCTTCCTTTCATGGGGCTGGAATTTCGAATATCCAAGGCTCTCCCGCATAATCATAACCGCTCCACAATCGCTATCCCATCGATTATCCTTAAACCAATCTTACAACGCTGTAATAAAAAACAAAGCATGTTCATGGAGCTTGAACATGCGTGATTCCCATCCATATACGTACTGTGGTTCCTTGTTCCTGCTCGGATTCAATCTCGACTTGATGATCAAGCCGTGAGGCGATTTCCCGAACCAGGTAGAGACCCATGCCGGTGGATTCTCCGAACCGTCTTCCGTTTTCCCCAGTAAAATACGCATCGAACACCCGCTTGATATCCTGTTTCGGGATTCCGGCACCGTTGTCCCGAATCTCAAGAGCGGCTCGTTCTCCGCGTACATCCGAGCTAATCATGACACGGCTGCTTGCGCCTGCCGAATACCGTACCGCATTGGTGATTAATTGGCTGAGTGCGAAGGCAAGCCATTTGTCATCGGACATGACCATCAGCCGGTCATCCACCTGGATTTCCGGGAAGACCTTATTGCGGATAAATAAATTTTTGTGTTCAGCCACCACTTTCCCGACCAGCTGATGAAGATGCACCGGTTCCGCCACGAAATCCTGCTCGAATGCATCCAAGCGTGAAGTATACAGCACCGTGTCAAGCCCCTTCTTCAGCTTGTCTATTTCCTCTCGAATACTGTCAAAGAAGGGGGCGGTTTCATTCTGAACCGCAAGATGCATAACGGAGAGCGGGGTTTTCATCTGGTGCACCCACTGATTGATAAAGGTGATGTGATCATTTAGCTTTTTACGGTATTGTTGGATATCGTTCTGATACAGACGATAGTTCCCCTGGAGCAGATGCCCAAGTGCATCCGCGAGCGGTGCGTTCCCGGCAAATTCGGCCGATTCGTCAATGGACAGAAGCGGACGAGTCAGCCTCCGGTAAAACCGGTAATGGCGGATATAACGGTATATTAGGTAAAACGCGAATAAGGCCGTATTTACGATGCAGATGTACACAAGATCGAAGGTATTCCGGAAACCGGATAAGCGGCACATATATACAGTCAGCAGAAGCTGTCCGGCATACATAAAGATTAACGGAACCTGCTCTCTCCAAAACAGCCTCATGGCTCCTCCCTCCAGAAAGGCCGCAGTTTATATCCGGCTCCCCTTACGGTTTCCAGCGCTTCTTCAACGCCGAGCTCGGATAATTTTTTACGGATACGCGTGATATTGACATTAAGCGTGTTGTCATCAACTACCTGTTGACTGTTCCACAGCTTGTCCAGAAGATAGTCGCGGCTGACCACCTTGGAGCTGTTTTCCATCAGTGTTTCGATCAGCAGGGATTCTTTATGACTGAGATCTACGGTTTTGCCGGATAAGGTCAGCTCAAGCCTTTCGGGATACAACACGAGTCCTGTGCATTCCACGGTCCGTTCCCTCTTGCTCAAAGCGTATGAGCCGTAAGCACGGCGAAGCTGGCTCTTGATCTTGGCCAGGACCACTTCATAATCGAAGGGCTTCGCGATATAATCGTCCGCTCCGTTCTCCAGCGCCATGACCAGCTCCATCTTGCCGTCGCGGGCGGAGATGAACAGAATCGGGCAGGTGGAGACCGTCCGGATTTGCCTGCACCAGTAATAACCGTCGTAACGGGGCAGATTGACATCTAGCAGCACCAGATCTGGACGAATGTCCTGGAACACCTCCATTACCCGGTCGAACTCCTGGACCGCTTCAGCCCGATACCCGTATTTCTCCACATAGGATTGAAGCAGCTGCGCCAACTTAAGATCGTCTTCTACAATCAGGATACTAAACATAGACTTGGCTCCTTTTCTGATTTGAAAAAACACCAGCATGCCGTCTCCGAGGAGCGATGGGAACTTACTGTGTTTCTATGGTTTGAAATACGCTGTATTAGGTTAGCTGTAAACTATTATAACCTCAAGCGGCGCTCTTTCAAGCTGATGAGAAACCGTTATACGGGTCTTCCACTCCCGCAAGCGAATTTCATACTTGTAAGATTAATGTAAGGTAAATCGATAGCTTAGGCCGGTCTGTGAGGATAAGATTGGAACAAACAAAAATAGAAAGTTTTAAAAAGGAGAATCGGGATGAGACTGTTTGAACTGTTACTTTTTTTATCAAACATCGGCTTGTTTGCATGTACAGTCCTATTCAAAAAAGGACGGCGTAAAATTCCGGTATTCGTTGCAAGCGGGATCGCTACACTTTTACTGGTCATTCATTGGACGGTGGAAGGATACAGAGTTCAGCTATTGTTCCCATATTGCCTAACGATCCTTTTTTTAGCCGTTTCAGGTTTTAGCTATTTTAAAAAAAACGGACCCCAAAAAATTCCGCGATTCATGTTGGGTGCAGCTTATACCGTTATAGCGGTAATGCTGGCCGTAACAGCGGTTCTTATGTATGCCTTTCCTGTATTTAAACTACCTGAACCCACAGGAGGATTTAAGGTAGGAACGCAAACCTTTCATTTCATGGATACCCATAGGAAAGAGATTTACGGCGAAGCCAGAGAGGGTCATAGAGAATTAATGGTTCAGGTATGGTATCCGGCTCAAGCTGGCACCGGCAAGCATGCTCCCTTTATTCCTGATCCCCGGATTTTACGTTATATGGCCGCGGACTATGGACTTCCCGGGTTTACTTTTGGGCACCTGAGGTACGTATCCAGTCATACTTATTCGGGGGCTGAAGTCTCTCCGGCACAGAATTCATACCCGCTGATTCTTGCGAATCCCGGCAACGGCTCTTCCAGGTTCCTCCACACGTCGCAAGCTGAATATCTCGCGAGTCACGGATATATCGTGGCTGTGATCGACCACACCTACAATACATTTGCCACCGAGTTTCCAGACGGGCGAATCACGACCAGCACCACCAACGACTTATTCTCACCCGACAATGATTACCGGACAGGAATAGAGATTCGTGACAAGCTGGGAGCAGTCTTAACCGGGGATGTGGCGTTTGCGCTGGACCAATTCGAGCTCATCCAATCGGGGCAGATTCCAAGTCATATCAAAGGGAAGCTTGATCTCGGTCATGTCGGGGTGTTCGGTCATTCCATCGGCGGAGCAACGGCCTATGACGCTGCTTACGATCCGCGGATCGCGGCTGGCATAGACCTTGATGGAGGGCTTTATCGTCTGCGAGACCGGGAGGGTCTGCGTAAGCCGTTTTTGTTCATCAACTCGGAAAGCTATTTCGAAAAATTAAAAATGGTGATGGATAACCGGGTATACACGGATGCAGAGCTGAGCCGTATGGGCTCAACTAGAGAGTGGGAGGATCAAGTAACGGAAGATAAAAAGTTGGAGCTTGAACGGATGCGTGAAACGGTCGGCGTAGGGGGACGAGTCCTATATATCGAAAATACGGAGCATTTAAATTTTACCGACGTACAGTTTATTTCTCCGATATTCAAAATGCTGGGCATTACAGGAAAGATTGAGCCCGAAAGAGCGGACTCCGTGATCAATGCCTATATGCTGGATTTCTTCGATATGTATCTGAAAAAGCAAGGCGGAAGCTTAATGAAAGGACCGGATATCCGCTTTCCGGAGGTGAAGTTCGTAAATTCTCTTTCATAAATTATGGAACAGGCTATCCCAGCCGAGCATAACTCTCCGATTGGTTGAAGCTGTGGAGAGTCGGATGCTTGCTTGTCTAAAAGAAAAGGGCACGAACCAGCGCTTTTCCGCTAGGGAAACGCGCTGATAGTGCCCATTTACTTCTACATGAATTTCCGCTGAACCCTTTTGCCGTCATAGGTAAAAAGGGCCTTTTTGTCTTCGACCACGGTTTGCAGGTGGACGGTACGGCCCCAGAGCGCATAGATGTGCGGCAGGGTGCGCTCCAGGTACTTCAGATCCAGCTCGATGCTCTCATAGCGGTGGGCGATCAGCAGTTCCCCGTTTCGCTCATAATCCGCATCCTCAATGACAAGGTATGGCGAGCCGCCATTGACACGGGCCAGCACCAGCTGGTCACGGACATTCTCCCAGGCCTTGTCGGTGATTTTCCATTCCGGGCCTTTTTTCTCGAAGACGTACAGGTCCAGGTCATTGACCAGTTGCTTCGACAGATAGCTGCGGATAAAAGAGATGTCGGAGTCCAACTCCCGGACCTCGAACATTTTGTCACGGTCCCAGCGGCGCTCGATGTCCTCAAAAATCTTCAGCCCCAGGTAGTAGGGATTGAGGCTCTGCCGGGAGGGCTGCACGACCGAGGAATTCAGCTTCGCGTATTCGATCGTCTCCTCAGGCGTCAGGTCCAGCTCGCGCATGATCCGCTGATGCCAGTAGGAGGCCCAACCTTCGTTCATGATCTTGGTCTCCATCTGCGGCCAGAAATAGAGCATCTCGTCATGCAGCATTGTCATGATGTCGCGCTGCCAGTCCTCCAGCGCCGTCGAATATTGCTGGATGAACCAGACGATATCCTTCTCCGGCTCGGGCGGGAACTTACGTTTTCCGGCGGTTTCCGGTTCCGGGCCGGCAGCCTTGCCGTTCTCCAGATCCCACAGCTCATCATAGGGATTGGCCGGGCCAGGACTTCCGGGGGGCGTATCTTTACGTTCCTTCATCTTGGCTTCAAGCAGGTGGGTTTTGCCCAGCTTGCGGGGCTGGATCAGGCTGGGGTCGATGTGCTCCTGTACCGCCAGGACAGAATCAATGAAACCCTCTACGGCATCCATGCCGTAGGTGACCGAATAATCGGCGATCCGGTCTGCCGTGGCCGACATGCTCTCCACCATGTCGCGGTTCGACATGGAGAAACGCATATTGTTTTTGAAGAAATCGCAGTGGGCCAGCACATGTGCCACGATCAGCTTGTTCTGGACCAGCGAGTTGCCGTCCAGCAGGAACGCGTAGCAGGGGTTGGAGTTAATGACAAGCTCATAGATCTTGCTTAGACCAAAATCATATTGCGATTTCATCTTATGAAACGTCTTTCCGAAGCTCCAGTGCCCGAATCGGGTAGGCATCCCGTAGGCACCGAACGTGTAGATAATGTCAGCCGGGCATATCTCATAACGCATCGGGTAAAAATCCAGCCCAAACCCGGAAGCAATCTCCGTAATCTCGGCAATCGCCCGTTCCAGCGCTTGAATCTCATCTCCGGGCATGAATCCATCTCTCCCTCCAGCTTGGGCTTAAGACTGCAGTATATTCAGGCCAAGCCGCAGATGTGCGGCGACGACCGGAACTGTTCTATTTATGTATATGGGAGGGGAGAGAGGTGTATGACGTTCTGAATCGTCTCTGGGGCAGCAGGGTTTTGCTGAGAATGCCTGAAGGTATAGAGCTGTCGTAAAAAGGATGAGGGAATTCAAAAACCAACTTATTGCACAATTGCAATCACGTTGAGAATGTATCAGGTAAATGAGGAAGCAGCGGCCGATGAAGTTGACGCAGCATTTCATCTTTGAAAAATTGACTACAGGACAGAATACAAGCAAAGCAAAAAAAAGATTAGGCATCTCACACCTAATCTTTTTCTTTGGTTGGATACATAACAAGCTCTGCCAAATTCCTTATACCGGTAGCTCCCGTTTAATTTTGCCAGTCGACCGTCACTGTGCCTACGCCGCTGGTTGGTGTTGTATACGTGTGGTTGCTGCCGCCTTCCCAGTTGACGGTGGTGCCGTTCGACTTGATGAACTTGAACTGCAGCGCCGTCCCTGCCGGTACGCTGACGTCGAAATACCATGTTGGATAGGATGCTTCAACTACGTTGTACATTGGGCCAATTGCACCAGAGGCGTTCCAGGCACCAAGCTCAGCTACATTGCCGACCAGGGATACACTTGTTCCAAGGGCTGTGGTGGCGTTGTTGACTTTAAAGCGCACGGTGACCTGATCGGCCGTCAGTACGCTGAAATTGCTGAAAGCATTGCTCTTTGTACTGGAAGCAGTGGCTACCGATACATTTGTCTTGCCGGCAGTGACACTTGGGATTTTCACTTTAATCTGGGAGTCCTCCCAGCTCACAATGTTTGAACCAGTGACAGCCGTAGTGCCGAAATAGACTGTACCCGCCGTGTTGCCAAAGCCGCGGCCGTCAATCGTCACGGTGTTGCCCGGTTTACCCATTGTCGGTCCGACATTGGCGATGGTCGGCGAGGTTTCTGCCGCCCCATATTGCCAAACCGCCGTTCCTCCGGCCGCAAGCGTGAAATTAGTGACGGAGCCGCTGCTGCCAACGGTAATTGAATTGCCGTTTAACAGGCCGCCCAGCACATCCGAATAGGTGCCCGCAGGCAGCGACGATGACAGGTTCGAAATCGGATAAGGCGTGGACGTGTTGCGGTTGATAGCAACGAGGGCGACGCTTTTGCCGAATTTCCGTTCATAAATGAAGACGTCGTCATTGACCCAGCGCTGTGTTGTCGTTCCGTAAGCAATAGCGGGATTGGACTTGCGCAGCGGGGCCAAGGCTTTAATCAGCTTGTAAGCTGTTGTGTTGGTGTTAAACCCTGTCATCATAGCCCGGTTATTCGGATCACCAACGCCGGTCATGTACTGCTCGGTACCATAGTAGATAGCCGGTACTCCGCGGGATGTCAGGGTGAGCGCCAGTGCTTGTTCGGTTGGCCGCGTGCTGGAACCCGCCACCTGGAAGCGATCCATATCATGATTGTCGATAAAGGTCACCATATTATTAATATAATTATAGCTGGATGCGGTAGAGGCTAACACTGAGTTGAGATCGTTCATAGTTTCCGATTTGTCCTTGAATACTTCCCGAACCTCCTGAGCGTATGCGAAGTCAAGGAGGTTCATACCGCTGTTGTTGGCAAAATTGACATTGTCCGTACTGGTCTCGTCAGTGCCAAGGAACCATTCGCCGAAGGTGAACACCGGATGACTGCCGCTGTAGATGGAGGAGACGTAGCTTTTTTGCCAGCCGAAAGGCATATGTTTCACCGCATCAAATCTGATTCCGTCTACACCGAGGCCAAGCCAGAGGTCTATGGATTCCTTGAAATAGCTGTCAATCGTGCTGTTGTTTTGATTGATGTCCGCCAGATCATAGAGGTTTCTGTAAATGCCGTCTTCAATGGTGGAAAAATCAGTGCCGCCGTTGTGATGGAACAAACCAGCGGAGTCGCTTCCATAAGCTCCGAGCAACGTGCCGTTATTATACAGCTTGCCATTCTCGGCAAAGCTTGCGTTCGTGGACGAAGCCGGGCTGGTATGGTTTGGAGCAAAGTCGATAATGACCTTGATGTTATTCGCATGCGCTGTAGAGATCAGGTTTTGAAAATCGGTAAAGCTCCCGAAGGCAGCGTTGGTTTTTTTGAAATCACGGGGCCAATATCCGTGATAAGCTGTGTTGTTAACGCCGGAATAGTTGATGACAGAGGTGATGTTCTCCACAGGCTGAGAAATCCAAAGTGCCGTAACTCCCATACCGGTCAGGTAGCCGTCATTGATTTTATTGATGATTCCCTGCCAGTCTCCTCCGAAATACAGTTTTAAATTGGAATGATCGCTGCTGAATGCAGAACCTGTCGGATTGTTAGACGAATTGCCGTCTGCGAACCGGTCGGTCACAATTTGATAGACAACGTCCGTACTGTAATCAAGTTTGTTATTAACGCTTGTATCTGGGGAAGCCCATGCGGGCAATGCGGCACCTAGTACCATGCTCATCGAAAGCGATAGGGTTGTCAAAAGCTTTGAGTACGTTTTCATGGTTCGACTCTCCTTTTAAATGGTCTGCCTTTAATCATCGGATCGGTCCTGCTTTGCCTCCAGACAGCGGTGCGCAACCGCTTGGGAGCCGGCAGGGCCAATAAGACACTTACTTTATTTTTCTTCAGCATCTGCCTGTTTCACGGTGAACCGTATGCAATGATGAAAAAAATCGTTTCGCTTAGCAGACGCAAACAGAGGGTTATCTCTGCATCTTACGTTGAATCTAGTGACAAAATAGTTTGCATAAATAAGAGGAAACCGGTTTCCAAACCAAAATACCACTCTATCAGGATCAAGTCAATGACTAAAATGGGATTATTTATAAAAAATACATTTTTTATGTTGGAGAACTGTGAGTACAATCTATTCCAGAAGGAAAATCTTCATTCCGTACCAGCGGTTGAAGACATACGCTGTACTGTAAAACCAATTCTGAAGAGCCTGGTGTGGGAGATCCGCAAGCCGGGTTCTGTGGGGGTTAGGGTCACCAGTTGGGTGACATCTACCTGGGTTCCCTTTAGTAAAACTGAAATAGAAATGGACCGGATGATTTTCATTAATGGTATACTTTAGCAAATGTTCAACTTCCATCAGCCCTGAAAAGGAGGCTTCATGCGATGAGTCCACACCTTTCATTAAAATGGCCCCGTCTGCCTAAGGTGGTCAGCAGACGTGCCATGAGAGGATTCCTTATGCTTCTAACGGTCTTGCTGACCCTGTTTATATTTACAGGCTGCTCCCTGCTGCCTTGGAATAAAGATTCGGCAAACCATCCGAAGATCAGCCACAAGCTGAACGAGCAGGAGGATGTGATCAACCGCAACAGCTTAGGCACGGAGAATCTGGACAAACTGGATGCTTTTATCGGACGGAAGAGCGGTGTTCAGCGGGTGGTGCAGCATACCATTGAGGGTGATCCGATATTTAAGGTGTTGGAGTACAAGGAAGGAAGACTGCAATATACAGTTGACACAACGGAGGATGCCTTTGGCACTCCTGAGGTCCGCACGGTTTCCTGCGCAGAGCTGGAGCGGGTGGAGACCAATACCCTGCTGACATATACCCTGACAGGGTGCGATGGCGAGCAAGCGGAGCGGCAGCTGTTATCAGTCGAATATGATGTGGCGAAGCAGGACCGGTTCGAGTTTGTACTGAAATATGGAGTGGACCGCAAGAATGAGATCAACACTGGAGAGCAGAAGCTGGTCAAGGACTTGCGGAATGGTTCAGTGGCTGAAGTTAATAATTATACATTGCCGGATAAGGACCGCCAGCGTATTTATCGTGAGCTGGTGCTCAGCAATGACCTGGAAGAAAAGCAGCTGTCCACAGAATGTAACAGGAAGCCTTATGTAAGCTACGAGCTGACGGTCCAAATCAATGGTGCTGAGCGTCATTATGTCTGGAGTGAATGCGACACGAGCACGGACGGCCAGAGCATGACCGGAGTGGCACAGTTCATCATAGACACGGTTGAAGCCAATGAAGCTTTTAAGCAGCTGCCGGAAGCTGAGGGCGGGTACAAATAAGACAATATACGGATGAATCTGCACAGCAAAGCCTGATATAATTTTAAGGACTCAAGCTATAAATGGTGATTGGCTGTACGTGCGAAATATTTTTAATTACAGGGAGGTTCAGATATGCCACAGCGTGTGCTGCTGATAGAGGACGACGAGGCGATAAGCGAAATGGTGCGCTCGTATTTGGTAAAAGAGGGGTATGAGGTGGAAACGGCATTTGACGGTGAGGCAGCGGAGAGGCTGTTTCACCGCAGCGGCGCCTATGATCTGGTTCTGCTGGATCTGATGCTTCCCAAACGAAGCGGCAATGATGTGCTGCAGACGATCCGCCGGGACAGTCTGGTGCCTGTGCTGATCATGTCCGCAAAGGACAGTGATGTTGACAAGGCGCTGGGCCTTGGCTTTGGCGCAGATGACTATATTACGAAGCCGTTCTCAATGATCGAGCTGGCGGCACGGGTGAAGGCAGCGATCCGAAGAGCCGGATATGCCGCTGCAGGCAGTGCCAGCCAGGAAACAGCTCCGGCGGAGGCGAAATCGAACAGGATATCGCTTCGTGGACTCACCGTGGATTTTGATAATTTCTCGGCACTGAAGAACGGTGAGGAGGTCAAGCTGACCGCCAAGGAATTTCAGATTCTGAAGCTGTTCGTGAGCAGCCCCGGCCGGGTGTATACCAAAGCGCAGATTTACAGCAGCGTCTGGGAAGACGATTATTACGGGGACGAGAATGTCATTAATGTACATATGCGCAGATTGCGTGAAAAAATTGAAGATGATCCATCCAAGCCGGAATACATCAAAACATTATGGGGCATCGGCTACAAGCTGGGGGATGTGCTGGAATGATGGCTTTGCTCAGTGCGGCTATCCTGTTGCTTCTAATTGTGATCCTCTGGCAGTACCTGCGTCTGCGGG
Source organism: Paenibacillus sp. 22594 (assembly GCF_052044425.1). Lineage (NCBI taxonomy): Bacteria > Bacillati > Bacillota > Bacilli > Caryophanales > Paenibacillaceae > Paenibacillus > Paenibacillus sp. 22594. The sequence continues at coordinate 1,320,627 of NZ_JBQENA010000001.1, read as the reverse complement.
AGCATTCCCGCCAGCTCGAATATATCCACACCAAGCTTGAGGGGATTGTGGACCGGGGCTCGCACGAAAGACTGCTGCTCTTCAACAGTGATCCTCATCTGCAAAAGCTGCTTACCGATCTGAACCGGCTGCTGGACGTCAACCACAAGGGTGCAGTGGAACTGGCCAAGCTGGAGAAGTCCATGCGCAGCATGCTGGCGAACATTTCTCATGATCTGAAGACTCCGCTGACGGTGGTGCTCGGTTATATTGAAACGATTCTTCATGATCAGGCGATGACGGTAGAGGAGCAGGAGCATATTCTGCGGACGATTCACGGTAAGGCAGAAGAAGTGATCCGGCTGATGAACATTTTTTTTGATCTGGCCAAGCTGGAGTCGGGGGATAAAGAGATCGCTCTATCGCGGGTGGAGCTGGGGGAGGTCTGCCGGCGGAACATTCTTTCCTTTTACGATATTCTGAGTGCCAAGGGCAGTGAGGTGGAGATCGAGATTCCGGATGAGGCGATGTACATCATGGGCAACGGAGAGGCGCTGGACCGGGTGCTATCGAATCTGCTGTCTAATGCAATCAAATACGGGGATGCAGGCGGAGTACTTGGACTTCGGTTATACAGCGACGGGGATCAGGTGTGCATCGAGGTATGGGACCGGGGGAAGGGCATCACCGAAGGCCATCTGGATAAAGTTTTTGAGCGGCTCTACACGCTGGAGGATTCCCGTAACCGGGATTATCAGGGGAGCGGACTTGGGCTGACCATCACCAAAAGGTTAACCGAACAAATGAACGGCAGCATTACTCTGCGCAGCAAACCTTTCGTCAAAACCGCTTTTACGCTTTCTTTTCGCAGGCTGACCTTCTAACAAGCCCTCCTGGTCAGGCGGTTTACCTGGATTACGGCAGCTTAAGATTTTCGTAAGATTCAGGTAATAAAAAAGAAAATTCCGCTGTGTACAATAAGAACCAGGAAGACAAACGAAGAGCTAAAGGGGATAACGGAAATGACTACCATATTGCGGACCTGGGATTTAACGAAGGAGTATCAAGGCAAAGAGGCTGTGAACGGCGTGAATATGAGCATCAAGCAAGGCGAAATCTACGGGTTCCTGGGACCCAACGGCGCGGGCAAAACCACTGTGATGAAAATGATCACCAATCTGGTAAAGCCGACGGCGGGGAACATTGAATTTTTCGGTGAAAGTATGACCGACCGCTCGTATGAAATGCTGAAACGTATGGGCTGTATTATAGAATATCCGGTGTTTTACGATAAGCTTACCGCCAGAGAAAATCTTCAACTGCATGGAGAGTATATGGGCTACTACGATGCGAAGGCCATGGAAGAGGCACTGGAGCTGGTGAAGCTGAAGGGTGTGGACAAAAAGCCGGTCAAGCAGTTCTCTCTCGGGATGAAGCAGCGGCTGGGCATTGCCCGGGCGGTGATGACGAAGCCGGAGCTGCTCATTCTGGATGAGCCGATCAACGGACTAGACCCTATGGGCATCAAGGAGCTGCGCGAGGTGTTCCGCATGCTAAGCCGGGAATACGGAATGACGCTGCTGATCTCAAGCCACATTCTGGGGGAGATTGAACAGGTAGCCGATACCATCGGTGTCATCCGTGAGGGAATCCTGCTGGAGGAAGTGGCGATGGATACGATCCGCAGCCGGGATACGCAGTACATTGAACTGATTACCGGAGAGAGCAGCAAAGCGGTGTATGTTCTGGAGCACAAGCTGGGCCTCACCAACTTCAAAGTGATGGATCCCCGGACCATCCGCATTTATGATGCCGTGCAGCAGAGGGAACTGAACAAAGCGCTGGCAGAAGCGGATGTGGAGCTGGAAAGTCTGAGTAGAAAGAATCATTCGCTGGAAGATCATTTTGTGGAACTGATGGGGGGTGAAGGCATTGCTTAAGCTGATTCAACTGGAAATTCGTAAAAACAAGCTCCTCGGCATGCTCAAGGGAGTCGTCATTACCAGCCTGGCTATTCTTGCCTTCATGATTCTGGTCACCTACATTGACACGAGTGAAAGCGGCGGTGAATTCAAGACGTATGCGGATATGTTCGATGGCGTGTATCTCTTCACCAAGTCAGCCTTTATCATCTTTGCTTCGGTTGTGATGAGCAAGCTGGTGATCGAGGAGTATAAAAACAACACCATTACTCTATTGTTCATGTACCCCATTTCCCGCAAGAAGCTCATGACTGCCAAAATCATCATCGTGTTCCTGTTTACAGTCGTCTGTATTTTTGTCTCAGATATTCTGCTTAACGCTATCCTGGTGGGGATTAACTCCTTCACTCATGTGATTCCGGGTTCGCTTGATCTCAACAGTATTCCGTCAGAGCTGATCAGAATCAGTACCGACGCGGTGTATGCAGCAGGCATTGGTTTAATCCCACTATTCATCGGGATGCGCAAAAAATCCGTACCGGCCACCATCGTTACTGCGGTGCTGGTTGTCAGCCTGATTTCCTCCGGCTTCGGTAATTTCCGGATGGGCAACCAGGTAGGGGTTTCTCTGGCACTGGCCCTTGTTGGCGCAGGTATCGCCTACCTGTCCATACGGAATATTGAACAGAAGGATATTGCCTGAATGTTTTTGGAATCACGCTAGATTCACCTCAATTATTGGCATTCACAGTTCAAAGGTTCCTCTGCGGATAGTAAGGATTTCCATATATCCTTGCTCATCTGCCGGAGGGACTTTTTTTTGCTTGAAAACCGCATGGCGTCAATGTTTTGATGGCAGTCTGCTGCGGTTTTTTGCTATAATAGTATATATTTCAGCAATTTTGATCATATCCACTAATGGCTGATTGTAGCTGCTGCCTGAGGGCAGTCGAGATTGAGATTACATATATAGTTTATCCGCAGCTTCTGAACAGACGAACGCAAGATTGAAGCTCGGAGGAGGTGGGTTATGCCTAAAGAATGGTCATCCATTCTGAACCGGGTGCTTTCGGAGGAAAGTGCTTATAAAGTGTTATACGATCATCATCCTGATCTGATTATTGTGCTGGACAGGCAGGGGCAGTATGTGGACAGTAATCGTCCATTGGAAGATGCCACTGGAACAGGTGCAGAGCTCCATAAGCAATCCTTTCATTTGGAACTGAAGCTTCCTGGAGAAGAACATTTTGCCGCAGCACTCGGCGGTATCGGCTCCGGGTTTGAGTTGGAGGTTGAAGAGGGAACAGGAAGCAGCCTGACTACTATTACCTATGTGCCGATAAAAGCAGAAGAAGGAATCGCAGGCATATTCGCCATTATCCGCTATGACCAGAGCTGCAGATTGCCTCAGCCGCTTCAGGAATGGTTCGGCCGGCTCCTGACTGGGGAAGATCCTCCTCCCGTGGTTTGGACAGATGACCGGATACCAGAATTTGAAGAGGAGCGGATTGAAAACGCTACAGCGCAGGAACAGCAGAAGGCGGAACTGGTGCTGGAAATGTCTGAGGACAAGCATCTCGCCCTGATCCTCAACTCTGTTGCAGCAGGAATCTTCGGACTGGATACACAGGGCAGGACGTTCTTCATCAACCGTGAAGGGGCGGATATGCTGGGCTATGCGCCTTCTGAGCTTATCGGCCGTGGTCTTGCTGATCAGATTCATCACATCCGTGGAGACGGGTCCAGGTACCAGCAGAGTGAATGTCCGATCTTGCAGACCCTGCAGGATGGCATTACCCGCAGCAAGACGGATGAGATTTTCTGGAGAAAAGACGGGACCAGCTTTTTTGTCAGCTACCGGATTGCACCGCTTTTGCACAAAGGAATAATATGCGGCGTGGTGGGTTCCTTCAGTGATATTACCAATGAACGTGAGGTTCTCCAGGCCAAAGAAACGGCGGAGCAGGCAGCACAGGCCAAGTCCGATTTTCTCGCGATGATGAGTCATGAGATCCGCACGCCGATGAACGGGATGATCGGGATGGCCGATCTGCTGCTGGAAACACAGCTTGCGGAAGAGCAGCGCACCTATGCCGAGATTCTGCGCAGCAGCAGCTATAGCCTGCTCAAAATTCTGAATGATATCCTCGATTTCAGTAAGATGGAAGCCGGTAAAATGCCGCTGCTATCGGAAAGATTCGATCTGCGTGAAATGATTGAGAGCATCATTGATCTATTTACCCCCAAAGCGGAAGAGAAAAAACTCGCGCTGCGGTGGTGGGCAGACACTAGTGTGCCAGCCATTGTGACCACGGATCCCAGCCGTTTGCGGCAGATCATTGTGAACCTGGTAGGCAATGCACTGAAATTCACTGAACGGGGGAGCGTAACCCTGTCTGTGAAGAATATCCAGCTGCCGGCTTCCCCGGAGTACCTGCTTGAATTCTCTGTAAGGGATACAGGGGTCGGGATTGCGGACAGTAAGCTGAATCTGCTGTTCCAGTCCTTCTCCCAGCTGCATCCGTTCATTAACCGCAAATACGGAGGCACGGGTCTTGGACTGGCCATCTGCAAGCAGCTGGTGGAGCTGATGGGCGGAACCATCTTTGTGGAGAGTGAAGAAGACCGGGGATCGACCTTCCGCTTCATGCTTCCTTTCGTCAAAGAAGAGATAGAGGCGGATATGACATTCTGAATTAGCCTCTGCGTGCCGAACACCAGGAGGCGGATATCACCTTCTGATTAACTCCGGGTCGAACAGCTGGAGGCTTTTACAGTAGGAAACAGCATGTCTCTGGTGAACGCTATGACCGGGGCTTGCTGTTTTTTTGTGCAGCAGCCCGGTTATGTGTGAACTTAGTAGCTCAATGCGTTTATGTGTGAACCAACCGGCTCTGTGCGTTTACGAGTGAATCTAGTGGCTCAATGCGTTTATGTGTGAACTAACCGGCTCTGTGCGTTTATGTGGAACCTATAGGCTCATTGTGTTAATGTATGATCCTAATGACTTATAGCGTTAATGTGTGAACTAAGTGGCTCATTACGGTTATGTATGTGAACCAATCGGCTCAGTGCATTTATGTGGAACCTACCAGATCAATGCGAGTTCGCTGTTGCTAAGTGGAAAAAGTAAACCTAATTTATCAAAATATCAGGTAAACCTTAAGTTAGGTGGAAAAAGTAAATCTAAATAAATCGGGAAAGGTGGATAGGGGCCATTTTGGTTGTTTCCTCAGAATGTAAGTGGAAACATTCCACTTACATTCATAAAAAGAACAAAAGACAAAAAAATAGGTGGAGAAAATCCACTTAGTTAGAACCCCGAACCCCGAACCCCGAACCCCGAACCCCGAACCCCGAACCCGAACCCGAACCCGAACCCGATAACCCCGGAGGACACTAAATAGATCAAGGAATTCTTACAACAACAGCGGCCGGAAGTTCAAACGCTTTAATATTCATGTGGAAAAATAGGGCAGCCACAAAGAAAACGAACCCATGGCTGCATAAATGCAGACATTGGATTCGTTAAAGTGAGCACTTGCTATTTGATTGCGGTGTCAGCTGGAGCATGATCGCTTGCCAGCCTTCAATAGTCTTATTAATGCATATACATGAGGCCTACTGTTCCAGGGCCGCAGTGGCTGCCGATCACGCAGCCTGCATGGATGGTGGCGATTTCGTCCACCCCTGTCTGTTCCCGGAGTGCTTGTTCCAAGTATCTGGCATCCTCTTCTGCCAAGGTGTGGGCGACTATCAGGAGCTCCCTGTCGATCTCACCTGCATGGGCCAACGCGTGCTGTAGCATCTGCTCGACGACCTTTTCCTTCTTGCCGCGAATCTTGCTGACCGGGACGATGGCACCGTCAATCAAACGCAGCACAGGCCGGATCTTAAGCAAACTTCCAATAAAATTCTGCATACCGGAGCAACGCCCGCCCATATACAGATAGTCCAGCGTATCCACAACAAATTCTGTCTCCACCCGGCTGCGGCACTCCTTCAGCATAGCGGCAATCTCCAGGGCACTTTGGCCTTTTGCAGCCGCACGGGCAGCTTTCATGACCAGGAGGGCTATGCCTCCGCACAACGTTTCGGAATCGACTACCTGCACCCGGCCTTCCGGGAACTCTCCGGCAGCCAGCAGGGCATTCTGATATGTAGAGGATAAGGCAGAGGAAAGACTGATATAGACGATATCTCCTCCATCCCGGATCACCGGCTCGAAGGCAGTCATGAAATCGGCAGGTGAGGGTGCTGCTGTCTTGGGAAGGGCACCGCGTGCAGCTACCTGTTCGTACACTTCCTCAGGCGTGATATCTACCCCATCCTTGTAAGTGGCATCGTCGAACACAACGTACAGCGGCACAATACGGATATCATATTTTTCCTTCCAGCTTTGAGGCAAATCAGATGTGCTGTCTGAAAAGATTTTTACGATAGACATGAATTTCTCCTTCACCGATTCTCGGATGACAATCTTTCATAGTATAAAAGCCATATAATCTGTAATTATACCAAGCCAGCACCAATTCTCAAAATGAAAATAATAGTTTCGCTCCTATATCTGCAAAAAGACCAGCCGCACCTGCGGCTGGTCTTGAAAATAAACGCATAACGGTTACTTCTTCATCACCGGAATCCACACTTCACAGACGTAATCCTCGGCACTCGGATCTCCTGGTGGATATAGCTCAAACTCGGGTCCGCCTGTATGCTCATAGCCCGTTCCCGGGAACCACTCCTGGTAAATCCGCTGCCACACCTGTTGAATCGCATGGGGCATAGGGCCGACTGAAGTGAATACAGCCCAGCTTGCAGCCGGAACCACAGCAGTCTCATAACCTCCGGTATTCGTCTCCGGGGTACCCTCAACTGCAATCCAGTAGGACAGCAGTTCTTTTTCCATGTCCATACTCATACAGATTCCGAGCCAGTTGGGGTCAGTGCCAAGCTGAATCAGCTTATCCGAAGTGCCGTCTGCATTGCACTCATTCCAGAATTCAGGGATTCTGCGAAAATTTTCTCCATCCCGTGTGGTAACCTCCATAGATTTTCCGATAACGGTAAAAGCTGCTTTCTCCACGATTTTGTATTCCATTTCCTGATCTCCCTTCAAAGATAGATGGAAGGAGAGGCGGGGGAATGCTTTGAGCTGCACCCCGGGCTCACGCGCGGCCGATGGGGTTAGCCCATGTGCCTTGCGGAACGCTTTGGCGAACGCCTCGGGGGAGTCGTAGCCGTATTTTAGCGCCACGTCCAGCACCCTGATTTTTGAAATAGCCAGCTCCTGAGCCGCCAGGGTTAATCTCCGTTTGCGGATATAGTCTGCCACCGTTACCCCGGTCAGCATGCTGAACATACGCTGGAAGTGAAAAGGAGAGGCATGGGCTTCCTTGGCAACGTCTTCGATGCACATCGGTTCAGTCATCTTGCTCTCCATATAATCCAGTGCATTTTTCATGCGGATCAGCCATTCCAAATCTGCCATCTCCCTTTGTAACCATACTATCATGCCAATCGTACGCCGGTCCTGTCATTCTCTGCTCATTGAAGACAGGTCTGATAATAGTATAGCTCAAGAGAGAGGAAGGAGTCAGCTCCCCAACCTGCAGACTCTGGCCTCATAAGGACGCAGGGTTCCCCGGTCCATGGCTGCCTGCTCCTCCGGATAATTGCTGATGATAGTTTCAGTTACAGCGTTAAGCTCATCCAGGAGCTCTACGGTTTGCGGCGTTTCACAGAAATTCAGCAGTATCAGCCACCGCTCGCCCTCAAGCATCCGGGTATAGGCATAAATGTTCTCATGCTCCGCCAGCAGCAGCTCGTAATCGCCGTATACCATAATAGGATGCTCTTTGCGCAGCCGGATCAGCTTCTGATAATAGTAAAATATCGAATCCGGATCGGCCAGCGCCTGTTCCACATTGATCTCCTCATAACGCGGATTGAGCTTCAGCCAAGGAGTTCCTCCCGTGAATCCGGCGTTGTCTGAAGAGTCCCATTGCATAGGTGTACGTGCATTGTCACGGCCTTTGGCATGGATGGCCTTGAGGATCGAATCATGATCACCGCCGCCCTCGGTCACCTTTTCCCGGTACATGTTATGAATTTCAATATCCTTGTAATCTTCAAGCCGGGAGAACTTCACGTTCGTCATGCCGATTTCCTCACCCTGATAAATGTAAGGTGTCCCCTTCAACGTGTGCAGCAGGGTAGCAAGCATTTTGGCCGAAATGACGCGGTACTCCCCGTCATCACCGAACCTGGAAACCATCCGGGGCTGGTCGTGGTTGTTCAGGTACAGGCTGTTCCAGCCGCGTTCCGCCAGACCCACCTGCCATTTATGCAGAATGTCGCGCAGCTTGGTCAGGGTCCAGGGTGCCACATTCCACTTGCCGCCAGGGCCGGAATCCACGTCCATATGCTCGAATTGAAATACCATCTGCAGCTCATGCCGGTCTTCAGCGGTGTAGAGGATGGCGTCCTCTACCGTAGCTCCAGGGGTTTCACCCACTGTCATCACATCATATTTAGAGAGAACCTTGCGGTTCATTTCCTGGAGATATTCGTGTACACGCGGCCCGTTCATATAATATTCCCCGCCACCGGCTAGCTCGCCGGGAGCAAGGCCTTCCTGATCGGCAGAAGGCAGGCCTTCGACCTTGGAGATCATGTTGATGACGTCCATCCGCAGTCCGTCCACTCCTTTGTCCAGCCAAAATCCCATCATCTTGTACAGCGCGTCCCGCAGCTTTGGGTTCTCCCAGTTAAGATCCGGCTGCTTGCGGGAGAACAGATGCAGGTAGTATTCGCCTGTCTTCTCATCCAGCTCCCAGGCCGGACCGCTGAAGATGGAACTCCAATTGTTCGGCGTTTCGCCATCAGGACCGGCGGGACGCCAGATATAATAGTCCCGGTATGGACTATCCTTGGAAGAGCGGGACTCCAGGAACCATGCGTGCTCGTCCGAGGAGTGATTGATGACAAGGTCCATCATCAGCTTGATGCCACGTGTATGCAGCCCTTTCAGTAGCTCCTCCCAGTCCTGCAAGGTGCCGAATTCATCCATAATATCTTCGTAATCACTGATATCATAACCGTTGTCATCATTTGGAGACTTATAGACCGGCGAGAGCCAGACGACATCGACCCCCAGCTCCTGCAGATAATCGATGCGCGAGATAATCCCCCGCAGATCCCCGATCCCGTCTCCGTTGCTGTCCTGGAAGCTGCGAGGGTAGATCTGATAGACTACGGCTTCTTTCCAAAAGGTTCTGTTCATGCGGATTCGCTCCTTTGAGTGGTATTGGAGATATAAGATAAGCTTTGAAAATGGAAACAGCAACAGTCTTGGCTCCAGAGAAGATTTGGAGTTCTGGCCGCTGTTATGTTTGGATTTCCTGATTGGACCGCAGATTGCGGTAGAAATCCAAACATAAAGGCGGACGCTGACGCTCCTACACTTCCAAATTTCCCCTCCACCAATCTTGCTGATTCAATTTTCTGTTCAACTTATATAAAAAGCCCCGAAGGAGCGTAGAACCTCCGGGGCTGTAGCAGCAATTACACAGTAACAGAAGAGCCTTCAGACGTAACGCTGCTCAGCCCGTTCACAGTATAATCCTTGCCATGAATCGTGATGGACGCCGGAATATCGGTTTCGTTGACCACGGTAACCTTCGCATCGGTAACGTTCACCTTCAGACGGGAGCCGCGGAACATGATCTTGAACGAATATGCCGTCCAGTGGCCGGGATTCGATGGATTAAGAATCAGCCGGCCCGACTGGACACGCAGTCCGCCGAAGCCGTGCACGATCGACATCCAGGTTCCCGCCATGCTGGTGGTATGGCAGCCGTCTTCCGTATCGTTGTTGTAATTGTCGAGATCCAGTCTCGATGTGCGCAGATACATTTCATAAGCCTTCTCCTTGTACCCCAGCTCGCAGGCGAGAATCGAATGGATGCAAGGGGAGAGGGAGGATTCATGAACAGTGATCGGCTCATAGAAATCGAAATTACGCTTTTTGGTCTCCAGATCATAGCGGTCACCCAGGAAGTAGAGTCCCTGCAGTACATCAGCCTGTTTGATGAAGCAAGAACGCAGGATGCGGTCCCAGGACCATTTTTGATTCAGCGGCAGATTCTCCGGTAGTACATCCTTGACCTGAATGATCTCCTTGTCGAGGAATCCGTCCTGTTGCAGGAAGATCCCGCGTTCCTCATCGGCTGCATAGTACATTTTGGCAATAATCTCATTCCACTTCACCGTTTCAGCCTCTTCAAGCTCCAGCTTGTCGACCAGCTCGGCATAGCGGGTGGACTCATTCTCCTGCAGATAAGCCAGCGCTTCCAGTGTATATTCCATCGTCCAGGAAGCCATCCGGTTCGTATACCAGTTGTTGTTGACATTGTTCTCATATTCATTCGGACCGGTGACGCCAAGCATTACATATTTGTCCTTGTGCGGCACATAGTGCACGCGTTCCTCCCAGAAGCGGGAAATTTCCACCAGCACCTCGAGGCCATATTGGCCAAGATAGGCTTGGTCTCCGGTATAGTTCACATAGTTATAGATCGCATAGGCAATCGCGCCGTTGCGGTGAATCTCTTCGAACGTAATCTCCCACTCGTTGTGGCACTCCTCGCCGTTCATCGTCACCATTGGATAGAGGGCACCTTTTTTGAAGCCGAGCTTGCGGGCGTTTTCCTTGGCCTTCTCCAGATGTTTGTACCGGTAGATCAGCAGGTTGCGGGCAATCGAGGAATCCGCAGTACTTAAGTAGAATGGCACACAATAAGCTTCCGTATCCCAATAGGTGCTGCCGCCGTATTTTTCCCCGGTGAAGCCCTTGGGTCCAATGTTCAGCCGGTCATCTTCACCGGTATAGGTCTGATTCAGCTGGAAAATATTGAACCGGATCGCCTGCTGTGCCGACACATCGCCTTCGATGATAATGTCGCTTTCCTTCCATTTATCTTTCCAAACTTCCGCCTGTTCGGTCAAAAGCGCTGAAAAACCGGCTTCCCGGGCACTGTGCAGCGCGGTTTCTGCGGCCTCAACCAACTGGCCCAGCCCATGATTACGGGAGGTGACATTTGCAGCATACTTATAAATAACCACCTGATCGCCGGATTTTACCGGAAAGGATACTTTGCTGGCTACATATTTTTCCTGTTCGATAGCTTCAGCTGTACGGGTAAGCTTGTCACCATTCACGAGAATGTCGAACAAATAAGCCGAGGTCACGTGAAAATCAAGTTTCTTTGTTTTAAGCGTCAGATGCCCGCCGTCCGGTGCGCCTTTTTTCTCGACTTCATTCCAGAATTTCTCGTCATAGTTGGCATCTTTGTTCTTAATGTCACCGTCGAGGTAGGGGGTAATGGTCAGCTCTCCGGCAAAATTAAGCGGGGTGATGGCATAGCGGATGGCACCAATCTCGCGGCGGGCCATGCTGACAATACGGATGGTCTCGACCCGTACCTCCTTGCCGCCCTCTGTGGTGGCTGTGAAGCTGCGGGACAAGGTGCCTTCCTTCATATTAAGCTCCCGGTGGAAATCGCTAACGGTGCAAGTCGCCAAATCCAGAGGTGTGCCATCGATGTCTATATCAATCCCGATCCAGTTCGTACTGTTCAGCACTTTGGCAAAATATTCGGGATAGCCGTTTTTCCACCAGCCCACCCGCGTTTTGTCAGGATAGTAGACGCCAGCCATGTAGCTGCCTTGCAGGCTATGCCCGCTGTATTGCTCTTCAAAATTAGCGCGTCCGCCCATGTACCCGTTCCCGAGGCTAAAGACGCTTTCGGAAATTTCCTGGGTCTGCGGATCAAAGGATTCTTCGATAATGGACCATTCGTCGATTTTCAAATATTGTTTCATGGGTACCGGCTCCTTTTAAATGGGGGATGATATAAATGGAACTATCTGTTCAATGTTGCAAGTTACGTGCAGGCCGCTCCACAAGCGAAAGGTTGCTTGCTACGATCGCTGTTGTCCCCGGATGCTCCGATTGAAGCTTTAAGGTAAGCATCCGGGGACAAAGGCGAGCGCTGACGCTTCTTCACAATCCTTTCGTCCGCTCCGCTCTCACGTAACCCCAGTTCTCACATATAGTTCTTTTATAAAAAAGTAGGGCAAAAGAGACTCACATTACTTATAACTGTTAATGTTCGTCAAACACTTGTAAATGATCCCCGGAGTGCTGCAACGCTGATATGCGCCAGCGAAGGGACGACGATATCCGCTGCCGAAAGTGTCTCCGGCGACCCGATTCCTACACTGCGCATGCCGGCGCGGATAGCGGCGGTGATTCCTGCTTCGGCATCCTCGAAGACAACGCATTCTTCGGGTTCAACGTATACGGCTCTGGCTCCGAGGAGGAAGACTTCCGGATCGGGTTTGGCCGCGCTGGTATGTGTGCCGTCAATAATGGCATCGAAATAGGGCGTAAGGCCGGTGTTCTGCAGGATCATCATTGCGTTTTTACTGGCGGAGCCGAGAGCGGTCTTGATCTTCTGCGCACGGCATTCCTTCAGGAAATCCAGGGCGCCCGGCAGAATCTCCGAACTGTCCATCTTGGCGATGTATTCGACATAACGTTTGTTCTTCTGCTCGGCGAGCTCGGCTTTGCGTTCTTCATCCAGGGTCAGTCCGCCGATCTCCAGCAGAATGTTGAGCGATGCCGTCCGGCTGACGCCCTTGAGACGTTCGTTGTCCTTCTCGGTGAAGACGAAGCCGAGCTGCTCGGCGAGCTCTCTCCAGGCAATGTAATGATATTTGGCGGTATCGACGAGCACGCCGTCCAAATCGAATAAACAGGCTTTGATTTCTGACATATTGAACCTCCTAAAAGTTTTGTAAGCATAACGTCATCGATTCACTTCGTACAAAACTCGCTTCGAAAGCATAGGCTTAAGTTTTGTAAGCATAACGTCATCGATTCACTTCGTACAAAACTTGCTTCGAAAGCATAGGCTTAAGTTTTGTTAGCGTAACGCCATTGATTCACTTCGTACAAAACCCGCTTCGAAAGCATACACTTAAGTTTTGTGAGCTTGCTCTTTATGTAGCGCAAACGTTTGTACAAGTGTCGAAAAAATAAATGAAGCATCAATAGCTTCATTTATTTTGTTGCGCGGTTACTTCTTCACTGGTGAATACATGGATGATTCTCTGACGATTAAGCGGTGCGGAATCACGAACCGGTTCGTATATCCGTCATGGTTATCCGGTTTCTGGATGCTCTGGATCAGCACCTGGGAAGCGGTGTAGCCTAGATGATAGATACCGATATCGATACTGCTGATCGGCGGGCTCGACAATTCCGAAAGCGGAATATTGTTAAAGCTGACGATCGCCAGATCCTCAGGAACCTTGTATTTCAGCTCATTCAGCCCGCGAAGGACGCCGAAAGAGACCATATCATCGACTGCTACAAGTGCTGTGGGACGGTTCGGGAGATTCATGAAGAAAGACATCGCCCTGTAGCCGCTGTCCTGCAAAAATTCACCTTCGACAATCCATTCAGCCCGCATTTCCAGTCCGCTCTTCTCCATCGCTTTGCGGTAGCCTTCAAGCCGGTCGCGTGAAACGATGAGGTTGGGCGGCCCGCTGACGAAGCCAATGCGTTCATGTCCCATCGATATCAAGTGGTTGGTAGCATCGTAAGCAGCCATGATGTTATCGTTATCCACCGATAAGATGTCCTCATAGCGGTCACTGCGCCCTACCAGAACAAAAGGGTAGCCACCCGATTCCAGAAAATCAATCACCGCATCGTCTTTGCGTGAATACAGCAGAATAACGCCGTCAACACGGCGGCCTTTGAGCAGGCGGGAGACAGACTCAAGCTCTTCCTTCTCGTTCGCGCCGGAACTGATCAGCACATCATAGCCGGATCGGCTGGACTGTGTGACGATCCCGCGGATCAATTCCATAAAAAACAAATTAGAGAACAGCTCTTCAGCCGGTTTCGGTAGGATGATGCAAATGCTGTTCGTCGTCTTCGAAACCAGGCTTTTGGCCATCATATTCGGAGTGTAGCCCATTTCCTCCATAATCACTTTGACTTTACGGGAAGTTTCTAGGCTAATTCTGGGATGGCCTGACAACACCCGGGATACAGTGGAGGGAGATACTCCCGCTTTCTTAGCCACGTCCTTGATGGTAACTGTCATAGAAACCTCCTTATGGAACCGTTTGCTTTACTCTGTAATATTAATCGAAGTGCTGTGAATTGTAAATAGTGAAACTCTTGTTCAGGGATATGATTAGTGGTTCTGCAGGACAGCCGGAGACGCATGCTTCCCTGGAATTTACCTGTGAGATCAGGTGATTAACAGGGGGAGAGGGATTGTTCCACGGAGGCTGCAGAAAGGGTTGGATGTATTTTTCTGTCATCAGCTATGTAAATGAACGGACTTGCTAATGGTTGTTCTGATCTGGATTTTTCAAACCCGATGAGCCACAGTGTTGTGCAATATTGTGCAAATTCCGTCAGTGTTTGTGTGCAAATAGTGCCTGTTGCAGAATTGGAATTCTAGATGAGGTCTACATATTCATTTGGAAATGTTTGTTGACAACGCTCCAGATAGAGGATTAGTATGTTGAACAGAAATGAAAAGCGCTTACAATCACTAGCTTTGCTTGATTATCCTTTCTCTATCCCTAATTTTATATGGCTTATCCGCCACACACCAATTTTTGCAAACGTTTGCGCATAAACGGAGTAAATCAGCGGATAGCAGACAAAATTATTTGGCCGGGGGGAGTTAGGTGACGGGGATTAAAAGGGGGGGATTAGAGAGGGTTAAGGGGATTGAAGCCGCAATGAACAGCACGAACCGGCCCAAGAATGAGCGGTGAGATGGAAGAACAGCTGCTTTTCAGGCAAATTCAATTACGGGGGGTATTCGCACAATGAAACGAGCGTTATGGGGCAAGAAGGCATTTGCCATCTGTATGATTATGGTTTTTGTATGTTCTTATTTCTCTTATCCGGTCAATGTGAAAGCGCAAACGTCTAAAGTCGTGCTTGTTGGCAATCTTCAATCGGAACTATCAACGGAGGCAGCGCCTACAAGTGACTGGAATCCGGATGCCAGCGTGACACAATTAACCTATGTGGACAATGGAATGTACAAGTTCACGGGAACCTTGCCGGCAGGTGTATATGAATACAAGATCGCCTTGAACGGCACATGGGATGAGAGCTACGGATACAGCAGCTATACCCATCCCGCCGGAGTCAATAAAGACGGCAATATTGAGTTAACACTTACTGCCGAGACTAGCGTAACCTTTTATTATAATGATCTCACCAAGAAAATCGCTGATTCCACGTACTATACTCCTCTTTCGGTTGATAAGCTGCCGAGGCTGACAGGAACACTGCAAACGGAGCTGGGCGATGCCCGGGATTCTTCTCCGGCTGACGCGGGAGCCACGTTGACCGATCCTGATTTTGACGGGATCTATGAACGGGTGGCCGATCTGCCTGCGGGAGAATATGCCTATAAGGTGTATGTTCCCGGAGATACCCCTGAAGCAGGTAAGCTCTATCCAGACCAGGATAAGACCCTGAAGCTTCCTGCCGATCTGAAAGTCACGTTCAGGTACAATGCACAGGACCACGGGGTCAGTGCCTCTTTTACAGCGCCGGCTGTACCCGGAAAGGTGATTCCTGTACCGGAGGGGCAACTGCGGATTCACTACAACCGCCCGGCCGGGGATTACACCGATCAGGGACTGTGGCTGTGGGATGATGTGGCTTCACCTTCTGCAGGCTGGCCGGCAGGGGCAACCCCTTTTCCTGAAGGGCAGACCGATGCTTATGGAGCTTATGTCGATGTGCCGCTGAAGGCGGGGGCCAAGAAAATCTCCTTCCTCGTCGTCAACCGCAGCACACAAGCCAAAGACAAAGGCGACAAGCTATTTACTATCAACACACCGCAGACCAATGAGCTGTGGATCAAACAAGACTCGGATGTTGTGACTCCTTACGAACCGGTGTTGCTTCCAGCCAATACCGTGAGGGTCCATTATACGAGAGAGGACAGCAATCAGAATCAATACGGCTTATGGCTGTGGGATGATGTGGCTTCGCTGCCGGTCACCTGGCCGGGAGATGCAACTCCGTTTCTTGCGGAGCATACCGATGCCTACGGGGCCTATGCCGATATTCCGCTAAAGGCAAATGCCAAAAAAATGGGTTTTGTGGTGGTGAACCGTTCCAGCGGTGACAAGGACGGAGGCGACAAAACGTTCGGTCTGCTGGACCGCTACAATCAGCTGTGGATCAAAAAGGGCGATGATCACGTGTATGTGTCTCCTTTTGGCGAACTGCCTGTGAGTCTTGCCTCGGCGGAGGTCCTGTCTACCAGCAAGATTCTTCTGACCTTTACCTTAACAGATGGACTGGACGCTGCCGGGATGAAATCTGCCATAACGGTCACGGATAAAGCGGGCACTCCGGTTCCTGTCACTGCCGTGACGATCAAGAGCACGACTTCAGTAGAGGTGGACACAGGAGCTTTTGAACTGGATCAATCTCCGCTTAGTGTGACTTATTCCGGGAAAAGTGTATCCGCTTCCGCAGGCTGGAGAATGCTTGATGAAATGTACAATTACACCGGAGATGATCTGGGAGCAACCTATCATCCGGCGGACAAGTCGGCAAGCTTAAAGCTCTGGGCACCTATGGCCAGCAGTGTAGTGGCGAATGTTTACAGCAAGACCGACGCTGCTGAAAAAGTCGGACAGGTCAGCCTGACTCCAGGCGATAAAGGCGTCTGGTCGGTGGAGCTAAAGCCATCTGATCTGAGTGGTGTGGGGGATGTGCGTGGCTACTACTACCAATACGAAGTAACCAATAACGGCGTAAGCAAGCAGGTACTTGATCCTTATGCCAAGTCAATGGCTGCATTCACTGTCGATACCACGGGTGCGGCAGGTCCTGACGGTGATAAGGTAGGTAAAGCGGCAATCGTTGACCTCAGCGGGACGAACCCGCCGGATTTCAAGGCAGGGGCTATTGCTGGCTACCAAAAGCGCGAGGATGCTGTTATTTACGAGGTTCATGTGCGGGATTTCACCTCTGATGTATCGATTGAAAGCCAGCTGGGCGGCGAACGCTGGGGCTCTTACGCGGCTTTTGAGAAGAAGCTCGATTATATCAAATCCCTGGGCGTGACCCATATCCAGCTGATGCCGGTGATGGCCTGGTATTATGGCGACGAGACGAAGATGGGCAACAGGGAATCCGCCTATTCAACCCAGAACAATGAGTACAACTGGGGGTATGATCCGCAGAGCTATTTCTCACCGGATGGGGCATATTCACAGCATCCAGCCGATCCCGAAGAGCGGATCAAGGAGCTGAAAGGCCTGATTGATGCGGTCCATAAGGCGGGCATGGGGGTCATTCTCGATGTCGTGTATACCCATATGGCCAAAAAAGATTTCCTGGACGACATCGTGCCGAATTACTATGCCTTCCAGGATGCGAACGGCAACTTCATCGGGGGGTTCGGTAACAATCTGGCGACCAGCCACAAGATGGCCGAGAAGCTGATGGTGGATTCCGTCAAATACTGGTTCAACGAATATAAAATAGACGGCATGCGCTGGGATATGATGGGTGACGCGACAGCAGATGCCGTTCAGGCAGCCTATGATGCTGCTGAAGCGATCAATCCGAAGGCGCTGTTCATCGGAGAAGGCTGGAAAACCTTCGGCGGGGCGGCCTCCGATCCGGTACTAACCGGCAAAGGTGCAGACCAGTCCTGGATGGACAAAACGGATAGTGTCGGTGTATTCTCCGATGAATTCCGCAATGAGCTGAAGTCCGGCTATGGCTCGGAAGGGGAGCCGCGATTGATCACGGGCGGAGCACGTTCTATCGCCACGATCTTCAACAATATCAAAGCACAGCCCTCGAACATTCCTGCGGATGATCCGGGCGATGTCGTGCCGTATATCGAAGCCCATGACAATCTGACGCTGCATGATGTCATTGCACAGTCGATCAAGAAGGACCCGTCAATAGCCGAGAATGAGCTGGAAATCCAGAAGCGGATCCGGCTGGGTAATCTGCTGGAGCTGACTTCCCAAGGGACAGCCTTCCTGCAGTCAGGCCAGGAGTATGGACGCACCAAGCAGTGGAAGGCAGCGGGGGTGCCCGAGCAGAAATATACGGAATTGAAGGACGGGAACGGGCAATCCTTTGGCTATTTCATCCACGACTCCTATGATTCTTCGGATGCGGTCAACCATTTTGATTGGGCCAAAGCAACGGATGAAGTCAACTATCCTGTTCAGAATACAACCCGTGCTTACACGGCGGGGCTCATTCAGCTGAGACAATCCACCGATGCGTTCCGGCTTGGTGACAAAAGTCTGGTAGACTCCAATGTCAGCCTGATCACAGCGCCTGAGATCAAAGCAACCGATCTGGTGATCGGCTACAAGAATAAAGCGACCGATGGAACCGGGCTCTATTATGTCTTCATGAACGGGGACAATACAGCAAGAACCCTGACGCTTTCCGAGGATCTGACCGGAGGGCAGGTGCTTGTGGACAACGATCAAGCGGGTACAGCAGCGATCCCTGCGGGGAGCCAGACGGGCTTTACGCTTACAGCGAATTCGATTACGCTGGCCCCGCTTACTGCCGTGGTGATCCGCAAGGATGCCGCCGCCGCTGTTCTGGCTTCTCTAGGAACGGACAGCCCAAGCTATTCGCTCCAAACCGGCAGCACGCATCAAACGGCTGTAATGGCTAAATATGATGATGGCAGCTCCAGAAAGGTCACCGATAATGCGGCCTATATCTCCAGCAATCCGCAGATTGCCACGGTGACAAACAAAGGACTGGTCAAAGCCGTTAAGGCAGGTGCAGCCACTATTACAATCTCCTATGGCGGCCTCTCCACCAAGGTTACTGTTGAAGTGACCAAAGATGCGGTGGATACCAAAAGGTATGTCCAAATCACCTATGTCCGCGACGACAAGGATTATACAGACTGGAATCTCTGGGTGTGGAATACGGGGGTCAAAAACGATCAGATCGATTTCACCACCTTCAAGGACGGCAAGGCTAGTGTGCGGATTGAGGTGGCACCGAATGCCACAAGTGTGGGCTTTGTGCTGCGTAAGGGAACAGACTGGAACACCGGCAAGCAGGATTATCCGGATGACCGGGTTATTCCGCTGACGGCGGGCGAAGCTTTTACCAAGGTGATTGTGACCAGTATGGTAAAAGAGCTGGATATCAAACCGGTGATTAACGGTCCGGTGATGAAGGATGGGACGATTACCTTCCGGTACCGGGATGATGCCCTGTTCCGCAGTGATAATCTGACTGCAATCAGCGGGGTTAAGGTCAAAGTGAACGGCACGGAGTATCCAATGGTGTACGAAGCGGCCAATGAATGGTTCAGCTATCAGCTGAAGGATGTGCAGGAAGGCACGTATAAGTATACCTTCCTCGTGACTAAGGACGGAGTGACCGAAGAGCTGACCGACCCGAAAAACACCGTGAACGGTGAATCGGCCGCAGTCTATCATATCCCGGCAGTCACGATTACTGCATTGACCCAGCCGGAGGCAATTAACTCCAATGAAAATGCAGTGGTTACCGTTAAGGCTGCTTCAGCGGAAGATGTATCCTACGTGGACGGTTATATGGATCTGACTGCCCTCGGCGGCCCGGGTGCAGTGAAGCTGGATACAGCGCTCATGAAACAGACGGTTGCGGTTAAGGACACTGTGCCAGCGGGGATCAAGACCATCCCGATCACGCTAATGGATCAATACGGGAATTCGCATAAAGGTGCAGCCAAAGTCGAAGTAAAGGCTAGAACGTATACAGATGACCGGCTTGATTTTGACTGGGATGAAGCCCGGATCTACTTCGCGCTGACTGACCGGTTCAAGGACGGGGATACCTCGAATAATGCCAATGTCGACAAGACCCATCTGGAAGCCTATCACGGCGGAGATTTCCGCGGAATGATCGACAATCTGGACTATCTTCAGGAGCTTGGCATTAATACTCTCTGGATTACCCCGATTGTAGACAATATCGATTTCAACAAGGGTGTTGATTTCGGCGGTACGCAGTATGCTTACCATGGCTACTGGGCCAAGGATTTCACCCAGCTGGATGAGCATCTTGGCGATATGGCAACGTTCAAGGAACTAATCGAGAAAGCCCATGACAAGGGCATCAAAATTATGGTGGACGTTGTGCTCAACCATGCCGGTTACGGCCTAAAGGCGGAAGATAGCTATCCGGGCGTTACGGCTGAGGATAAGGCACGTTTTGAAGGTATGCTCCGCACAGACGGTGTATCCGCTGACACCGACCCGGTTAAAGGTGAATTGGCAGGGCTGCCTGACTTCAAAACCGAAGATCCGGCAGTGCGCAAGACTGTCATCGATTGGCAGACGGGCTGGCTGGACAATGCCCGGACAGAGCGCGGAGATACCATCGACTATTTCCGTGTGGACACAGTGAAGCATGTGGACGGTACAACCTGGAAAGCGTTCAAAAATGCGCTGACCGCGATTGATCCGGAGTTCAAGCTGGTCGGAGAATATTACGGCGGTACTTTGGACAACGATGGCGGTAACCTGAAGTCTGGCCAGATGGACGGACTGCTTGATTTTGGCTTCAAGAACGCCGCAAAAGACTTTACAGACGGGAAGATTTCAGCTGTGGATACGTATCTGCAAACCCGGGAAGCACAGATGGACAACACTGGAATGATGGCTCAATTCCTGAGCAGCCATGACGAGAACGGCTTTTTGTCCAATGTTGTAGGCGGAGACAAGGGCAAGCTGAAGGTGGCTGCCGCGCTGCAAATTACGGCCAAAGGACAGCCGGTTATCTACTACGGGGAAGAGCTGGGCCGTTCCGGTGCGAATGCCGGAGACATGTCCAAAGGAGAATTCAGCGAGAACCGCGGGGATATGCCTTGGGATCAGCTGAGTGCGGAACAGGGCCTTCACGACCACTACCAGAAGCTGCTGAACATCCGTGCGAAGTATTCGCAGATCTATTCCAAAGGTGTGCGCACCAAGCTGGCCGGCTCGGATGAGCTGGGTTATCTGGCTTTTGACAAGCAGTATGGAACTGAACATATTGTAACAGCGATCAACACGAAGACAGAGGCGGTATCCGTCAGCCTTCCTGTTCCTTTTGCCGCGCAGGCTGCAGTGGTGGATGAATACAACGGCAAGACGTATACGGTATCTCAGGATCAGAAAGTGACGGTTGAGCTGCCGGGCAGGGATGACGGCGGGACGGTTATTTTGACCGCAGTGCCGAAGGTAACACCGACGCCAACTCCGACACCTGTGTCTACGCCAGTCTCGTCTTCGGCTGTTGTACCGACAGCGGTACCTGCTGCAGATACGCAGGTTGTGAGCGGAGACACTCTGAAGAATGGCAAGGACGGTAAAGTCAATGTGGAACTCGCTTCAGGCAAGCAAGCAGTGCTATTGCCGCTTCAGGCTGCAGCCTTGCTGGGGTCGAATGATCTGGTGCTCCATATGAATAGTCTCACAATCACGCTGCCCGCCCGGGTTCTGGGTGGAATTCAAGGGACATTGGCTGGTGCGGATGCGGAGGGTGCGCAGATTCTATTAAGAGCAACGCCGCTGCAAGACAATGCATCAAGCGCTCTGCTGGCTGGTCTAAGTAAGGACCATACGGCTGTAAAAGCGGCATCGGATGTCTATGAGTTCAAGCTTGATATTGTGCGCAAAGACAGTATGCTTCTTCCGGTAACCTCATTTGCAGAACCGGTTACGTTAGCCTTCCAGATTAAAGGAAACCCCGACAAGGCGCTGCTTGGTATCTACTATCTGGGTGACAGCAACCATTTGGAGTATGCCGGAAGTGCGCAGCAGGGGGATGTCGTCACTGCTGAGGTTACACATTTCAGCAAATATGCAGCGCTTGAGATCAACAAATCCTTCTCGGATGTTCCGGCTGGCCACTGGGCAGTGACGGCGATTAAATCGCTCAGCGCGAAGCAGGTGATTTCGGGGGTTACGGCTTCCGAGTTCAAGCCGGGAACCTCTGTCACCCGTGCGGAATTCACCGCACTGCTCGTACGGGCGCTGGGACTTCAGGCTGACGGGCAGGCTGCATTTGCGGATGTGAAGCCAGATGCCTGGTATGCTTCCTATGTGTCCGCAGCAGTCCGTCAAGGGATTGTGACTGGACGCAGCAAGGACTTGTTCGCTCCGGGTGCAGCAATCAGCCGTGAAGAGATGGCTGTCATGATCATTCGGGCACTGGAAGTGAAGCAAGGTAAGAAGATGGAAGCTGTAAATGGCAGCCCGGCATTTGCCGATGCTACCAGCATCAGCTCATGGGCAGCTGTTTATGTCCATGCTGCTGCAGAGCAAGGGCTTTTGCAGGGCAGAGCGGACAACCGGTTCGCGCCGAAGGCATGGATGACCCGTGCTGAAGCTGCACAGGTGATCTATAGATTGCTTGGGAAGTAGCCATTCGGGAAGGCCTCAAGAGCTGACTACATCAACAGGAGTAAATCAACAAATCAAATAACACCTAAAGGGCACTCTCCACCTGGAAGAGTGCCCTTTAGGTGTTGGAAGATATATTCTTGTATCTTTATTTGAGACATCATAATCATTAGTGGGAAAAGTCCTGCCGCTTACAGGAGGATCGCTCCATAAAACGGGTATCGATTTTAATTTTTGCGCTCACGCCTGAGCTTGTGTGAAGTGAAGTCAAGAGGTCAACAGCCCAATACGCCATCTGCTGTTTTTCTACGTGAACGGTGGTCAGCTCTGGCGTCAGAACGAGAGATTCGTTGATATTATCGAATCCGACGACCGATACATCCTCTGGAATCGACAAGCCAAGTTCAGCGAGTGCCTTCATGGTGCTGATGGCTATATAATCACATTCACAGAAGAAAGCGGTAGGAAACGGTTGTCCATTATCCATTAATTTGCGCAATTTTTCCCTTAAGGGTCCTTGGGAAGTGAACATGGTTGGAGGCACAGCCACAATATTGCTTGTGGAAATCTCCAAATGATGCTCGGCCAACGCAGACAAAAACCCTCGTTTGCGCTCATCAAAGTTGTGAATCCGTTCCTCGGAGGCAATATACCCCAACTGCTGATGTCCCAGCTCTGCCAAATATTTGCCGGCTTGATATGCCCCCATAAAATTATTGATCTCTACAAAATGAACCGGAAGCGAATCGAAGCAGGTATCCAAGACTACCAAGTTGGGCAGTTTGTCCGCAATATCCGAAATTCGAGGGGCATGTAAATTGGTGCCCAGAAGAATGATTCCGTCCGTCCGTTCGGTCATAACAGTCTGAATGCCTTGTTCATAGCTGTTCTGTTCAATCGCAGAGAAGATCAGTGTATATCCTTTAATCCGGCAGCGTTCTTCAATATGATGAATGAGTTCTCTGAAAAAGGGCTGCTGATAATATTCCTCATGCACAAGTCCATCATTGGTAAATACCAAAAAACGCAGGGACCTGCCGTTGCTTTCGCCAGGGGCTTTCTGTTTTTTTAACTTATAGCCTACTTCATCGGCAATGCGAAGGATTCTCTCGCGTGTGTCTTGTCCAATTCCAGGCTTCCCGGACAGTGCCAAAGAGACTGCACCTTTGGATACTCCGGCAAGCTTAGCAAGTTCCTCCATATTCACAGGTTTTTCCTCCGTTCGTATTTTGTTTAGTTTGTTTAGTATATAATATATTTCTTTATTTCGCAATATAATCGCTATATTGACGATCTATTTGACTTCGTATAAGATACATTTAAGCACATTTTTTGTATTATTATATGTTTTGTTTAGTTGTTTTGTTTAGTTCTTTTGTTTAGTTGTTTTGTTTAGTTAGTTTGTTTAGTTACTTGTTTTGTGTTTTGATTTGCCTTTTTAGTTCATTTTAGCTCTTTTATGGATCGATTATATTCTTTACAAAAGTTGAAAGGAGCTTAGGTTATGACGGATAGAACACAAGGAAAGGTCTCCATTACGATCCCGGAGAAGGTGTCCAAATGGGGAGTATGTGAAATTGTACTGCATGAAGGGCCTGTACAGGGCAATCCTTTTGTGGATGTTGTCTTGCATGCAGCGTTTACTTATGGCGGACACTCTGTTCAGACCTCCGGGTTCTATGATGGAGAAGGTGTATACCGCATCCGGTTTATGCCTGACAGAGAAGGCACGTGGTCGTTCAGAACCAGCAGCACAGAGCGCGCTCTTGACGGAATTGAAGGTGAATTTGAATGTGTAGCTGACGACACAGGGAATCATGGCCCGGTCCGTGTCAAGCATACCTTTCATTTTGCCTATGAGGATGGAACCCCCTATTTTCCGGTCGGTACTACATGCTACGCCTGGACCCATCAGGGAGATGAGATGGAACAGGAGACATTGGCAACGTTGGAAGCGAGTTCATTCAACAAACTGAGAATGTGTGTTTTCCCTAAATCGTACTCCTACAACGCCAATGAGCCGCTATACTATCCATTTGAAGGATCGATTGAGCAGGGCTGGGATTACACCAGGTTTCATCCGGCTTTTTTTAGGCATCTAGAGGAACGGATTGTCAATCTTGGCGATCTTGGAATAGAGGCTGACTTGATTCTATTTCACCCCTATGACCGCTGGGGGTTTGCTGATATGGGGAAAGAAGCAGATGACCGTTATCTCCGTTACATTGTGGCAAGACTGTCGGCTTATCGGAATATTTGGTGGTCACTTGCAAATGAATACGATTTCATGGAAAGTAAAACCGCTGAGGACTGGGAACGGTTCGCTCAAATTGTAACAAACAATGACCCGTATGGGCATCTGATCTCCAACCACAATGGTATCCGATTTTACGACTTCCATCAGCCTTGGGTGACGCATTGCAGTATTCAACGCGTTGACGTATACAAGACAGCCGAGAACACAGAGGAATGGAGAAAACAATGGAATAAGCCAGTAGTGATCGACGAATGTGTATATGAAGGCAATGTGGAACACGGTTGGGGGAACATTACCGGGCAAGAGATGGTCCGGCGCTTCTGGGAAGGATATATTCGCGGGGGATATGTCGGGCATGGGGAGACGTATCTGCATCCGGAGGATAAAATTTGGTGGGCCAAAGGCGGCCGGCTCTACGGAACCAGTCCAGAGCGTATAGCATTTCTACGCCGAGTAATGGATGAAGGGCCGGCAGACGGCCTAAACCCGTTGACTTCCGATTGGGATCTGCCCCGCGCCGGGATTGAAGATGAATACTACCTGTTCTACTTCGGATTCAATCAGCCCAAGTTCCGTGAGTTCAAGATGAAACCAGGCATTCGCTATCAAATTGAACTGCTCGATACCTGGAACATGACTGTTGACAAGCTGGAGGGCAGCTATGAAGGCCATTTCCGGATCGATCTGCCCGGGCGGATGTACATGGCAGTTAGGATGACGCGCTTGGAAGATACCAGCGGCCGATAGGGGGGAAGGATATGTGGAAAATAGGTGTGGTGGGTGCCGGATATTGGTCGGATAAGCATTTGAAAGCTTGGCAGCGCATCCCTGGCGTTCAGATTCAAGGGCTGTGCGACCCGGATACGCTTAAGCTGCATAAGAAAGGAGAGATCTATGGTCTCTCTGCCGATACGCTGTACGCCAGTTTGGATGAAATGCTGGCTAATGCCGATTTGGATGTAATTGATATTATTACGGCACCGGGTACCCACCCTGAATTAGTAGGCAGAGCGGCTCAAGCAGGAAAGCACATCATGTGCCAGAAGCCTTTTGCCCGTTCCATAGAGGAAGCAAGACACATGGTAGAAACCGCCAAGGGCGCGAATGTACGGTTGATGGTCACAGAGAATTGGCGCTGGCTGCAGCCGATCCAGAAAATCAAACAAATGCTTGTTGACGGTGTTGCTGGACACTTGAACACGATCCGTTACATCCATACCGATTATTATTCCCCGCGCTTTGCACCGGAGAATGAGCTTCCGCAACCGTTTTTTCGGGAGATGCCCAAGATGCTGTTCTATGAAATGGGGGTTCATTGGTATGATACCTGGCGTTTTCTGTTTGGGGACCCCAAACGGCTGTATGCTGAAACCAGACGAGTCAGCCCTTACATTAAGGGAGAGGATGCCGGACTGATAACCCTGGGATATGAGGATTATATGGGATTAATGGATATGAGCTGGGCAACGCGGCAAAACCTGCCGGACAAGTTAACAACACCTGTGCTTCCCAATCATCAGGAACAACTGATTATCGAGGGTGATAAGGCAACGGTGAAGCTGTATAGCAACGGCACCATCAGCGTGATTGACAACAATGGCATCGAAGTCAAGGTTTCGGAAAACAACAGCCTCGATTTTGAAGAAAGCCATTACCGTCTGCAATCTCATTTCATAGATTGTCTGAACACGGGCGAGGAATTTCAGACGAGTGGAGAAGACAACTTAAAAACGCTGGAGCTTGTCTTTGAAACTTACAGGAGCGCAAAAGAACATAGAGTCATTCATTTTTGACAGCAGCGTCAAAGATGGCGTCGTCGAGCCGATTCCACGGCGGCACCATTGGCAAGCAAAGCTGGTCCATAGTAATTTTTAGTACATTTCCCGCTTAACCAGCGTTCCATTCGCGGAGCGACCGCACTGAGCGAGAACATCCATCTAAATCCCAAAAACAGGGGGTGCAGTTCAAAGCCATTTTACGCGGCTTTGAACTGCACCCCCTTCGGATTCATAACTCGTATAGCTGCCTTGTACTATTACAGCAGCGCCTTAAGCACCGCATACCCGTAGGCAGGCAGCTTAATCGACAGCTTGCTGCGGTCGGCGCGCAGCGCTTCGCCTGTGAATAAGTTCTCCCAGTTGCGGTCTTCCACATCAAGGCGGAAGGTTTGCGCTGTTTCCTCTGTGTTGACCAGTACCAGGATGATATCGTCACCCAGACGTCGCTCATAAGCCAGCTTGCTGCCCTGTCGTCCGGCTTCCAGGAAGGTGAAGCTGCCGGTACGAAGCGCCGGATGACTGCTGCGGATTTCAATCAGCTTGCGGTAGTAGCTGAACAGGTCCAGGTCCTGATTCTCAGGATTCCATTCCATGCAT
The DNA here is from genome assembly GCF_052044425.1 of Paenibacillus sp. 22594. Lineage (NCBI taxonomy): Bacteria > Bacillati > Bacillota > Bacilli > Caryophanales > Paenibacillaceae > Paenibacillus > Paenibacillus sp. 22594. Next base: position 1,293,592 of record NZ_JBQENA010000001.1, on the reverse strand, counting down.
TTGCGGCAACCGGGATCACCCTCACCGTCCATCCCGATTTCATCGCCATAGTAAATGCAAGGTGTGCCCATGAAGGTGAATTGGAACAACGAAGCGAGCTTTTGCTTGTTCTTGTCTCCTTCGGCCAGGGTTAAAAGACGCGGGGTGTCATGGCTGTCCAACAGGTTGAAGGCCACTTCACTGGCCTGCAGCGGGTAGCGGGAGAGCTGTTTGCCAATGGCGTTGGCGAAGCCTTCAGCATCAAGTGTGCCATAGACGAAGAAGTCGAGCACCGCATCGGTGAACGGGTAATTCATGACCGCGTCGAATTTGTCGCCTTCCAGCCATGGTGCAGATTCATGCCAGATTTCGCCCAGGATATAGGCATCCGGGTTCGCTCTTTTGACGACCTTGCGGAAATCGCGCCAGAATTCATGATCTACCTCGTTCGCAACATCGAGCCGCCAGCCGTCAATGTGGGCCTCGGTAATCCAGTATTCCGCGACCTTCAGCAAATAGGCCTTCACTTCGGGGTTCTCGGTGTTCAGCTTCGGCATCAACGGCTCAAACGCAAAAGCATCATAGGTAGGAATACTATCCACTACCTGCAACGGGAATTCACGGATATGGAACCAGTCTTTGTAGCGGGAAGCTTCGCCCTTTTCAAGTACATCCACAAAGGGGGCGAAGGTTCGGCCCGAGTGGTTAAACACTGCGTCGAGCAGGACCCGGATGCCGCGTTCGTGGCAGGCGTCGACCAGTTTTTTCAGCGTTTCGACATCACCGAAATGCGGATCCACAGACATATAGTCTTCCGTATCATATTTGTGGTTGGTGGTGGCGGTAAAGATCGGCGTGAAGTAGATACCGGTAATGCCAAGCTCGCTCAAATGGTCCAGATGGTCGATGACTCCCTGCAGATCACCGCCGAAGAAATTCTCCGGTGTAGGCGTTCCACCCCAGGGCTGCACATGGGCCGGATTGAGGCCGGGATCTCCGTTCGCAAACCGCTCAGGGAAAATTTGATAAAAGATGGCGTCCTTCACCCAAGCCGGAGGAGTAAAGACGTCGCCGCGGTTTATGTACGGAAATTCAAACAGACGGTTGGGATTGGAAGGGCGTTCGGTCTGGAAATCACTTTCGGTCATCCAAATGCGTTCATGTCCTTTTTGCAGCAGAAATCCATATTTAAGCCGCCGGTGCTGGGGCACCGAAGAGCATTCCCAATAGTCAAACATTGCATCGGAGGTGAAAAGGGTCATCGGGATCAGTTCCTTGGTGGCATCCCAGGCATATTTGTCTCCAGCCCAGGCGAAAACCTCGGTTAAATCCCCTTTTTTGGCGCGCAGGCGCAGATGAATCGTCTCGTGATCATAGGCATATGACCAGTTTAAGCGCGGACGGTGGTAGACAGCTTCAAGCAACATTTATAATTCCTCCTAAAAGTTTTGTGAGCATAAGCATCCTAGAACAGCTTCGTACAAAACTGGCTTCGGAAGCTCACGCTGGGTTTTGTGAGCATAAGCAACCTGGACGGAATCCCCGCTAAATAGGCCACAGGCAACCCTTAGGTGTTACTGATACATGAGGCGTATGTGACCATAAAAAGGTAAAAATGCAGAAATATGAATCTTTATGCCTTGTTGCACGCTTTTTTTATGCCCTAATGCACCAGCCGGTCCGCTCTATGTCCACAACAAAGAGGCACAACCGCCGCCGGGTAGCTTGTCCGAGGTTGTACCTTTTTGAAGTAACATTGCCTTTTAATTGTTTGAAATTAGGGGACGACAGTGGTGCCATGAGGAAAGGAACAGGCTGCTTATAATGTTTTGGATTATAGCACGGAATAATTATGGGTTCAATACTTTAGTTCAAACCATTGCACAAAATCTAAAGGCATAGAAAACCGGTTTTCTTTTGGGATAAAAAAGATAAATAACATAAAAATAACCATTTATTTCGAATAAACTCCCGCTGAACACAATCATTTCGTGATTAATTACTGTAAAACGGAAAAAATAAGAGTTTCCTTCTGAAAAAGAGAGGAAACCGGTTTTTTTATGAAAAAAACGAACAAATTCGCCTAAATTTACTATGTGCAAACGTTTTTGCAATTTAGATTCCTGTTGTATTATGAAATAGGAAATGAAGCGCTTTCCAGAACTTGTTGAAGCGTATATTGAAGGGGCATCTAAGAATACATACTTTTTTTTTGAATTCCCTGAAATCGTTTGCGCAAGATCTGGGGCATCATCGTAAGCGTGAGGCAAGATACACAAATTAGGAGGGGTTTAAACAATGGAAATGAAAAAGCTCATGGTTCTTACCGCAGCATTCTCTATGGCAGTATCCATTACGGCGTGCGGCTCTAACAACAACGGTAATAACGGGGGAAATGCTGCGGCAACCAATGCACCAACGGACAACGCTACAGCTACTAATGCTGCTACGAACAGCGGCAACACTGCGGCAGAAGGCGAAATTGCACCAGAAGACGGCGCATCCTTGCTTGTATGGGAGAGTAAAGAAGAGAGACCGTTTGCCGAAGAAATCGCTAAACAATTTACAGCTAAATATAACGTTCCCGTGAAAATTGAAGAGATAGCTCCACCGGATCAAGTAGGCAAGCTTACACAGGATGGTCCATCCGGTCTGGCTGCAGACGTAGTACTGATCCCGCATGACAATCTGGGCAAAGCCGCAAGCGCAAGCCTGCTGCTTCCAAATGATATTTTTGCTGAACAGACCAAAGCAGACAACACTGAAGCTTCCATCGTGGGTTCCTCCTACGACGGCGAATTGTACGGATATCCTAGAGCGGCAGAAACCTATGCCCTCTACTACAACAAATCATTGGTCAAAGAAGCCCCTAAATCCTTCGATGACGTGATTGCCTTCAGCAAAACGTTCACAGACAAGGCGAAGAGCAAATACGGAATTATGTGGGAAGTGGGCAACATGTACTTTGGCTATCCGTTCATTGCCACTACCGGCGGTTACCTGTTCGGTAAAGACGGCACAGACAAAGACGATATCGGCCTCAACAACGAAGGTGCCATTGAAGGTCTGAAGACTTTCGTCAAATTGAAGGAAGCACTGCCTGTCAAGAGCGGTGATATCACTGCAGACATCAAACGCAGCTTGTTCAGCTCCGGTGATGTAGCCATGGATATGACAGGTCCTTGGGAACTTGCCGCCTACAAGGAAGCGCTTGGTGACAAGCTGGGTGTTGCCCCAATTCCAACCATTGACGGCAAAACAGCAATTTCATTCTCCGGTATCAAAATTTTCGGTGTCAATGCTTACTCGAAATATCCGAACGCAGCCAAATTATACGCTCACTTTGCGTCAAGCAAGGATGCACAGCTCCTGCTCAATAAATTGATCGGTTCCATTCCAACCAACAATGAAGCGCTGAAGGATGCACAGATTACGGGTGATCCGTACATCTCCGCTTTTGCTGAGCAGGCGAAGAACTCCCAGCCAATGCCGTCCATTCCTGAAATGGGCAACGTATGGAGCCCTGTGAATGCGGCCCTTCCGGAAATTTGGGATAACAACGCTGATCCGAAGGCGGCAATGGATAAGGCCGTTCAGCAGATCAAAGACCTCAATAACGGTTCAACTTCTAAGTAACAGAGGTTTTTAAACAGCACATCAATAGCACATAGTGGATATTCACTCGCCCGCCGCTCCGGGTAGCGGCGGGCGGTTTCCTGAATTCCGCGCGGAGAGGAGAACGGAAGAGAAATGCAGCGACACCGCAGCAGAGCCGCAATACTGTCGACTATTTTTATGGGATTGGGACAAATATATAACCGCCAATTCATTAAAGGGCTTATTTTCATAGCTGTAGAGGCTGGAGCTCTGGTCTATTTCATCGCTAATTTGGGAAGAGCTTTTTGGGGGATTACTACACTAGGGGATTCTCCAAGCCATTTTGTAAAGGTAAAGGGAATTGCGAAAATGGTAGCTGGAGACCATTCCATCGTCATTCTGATACAAAGCTTGATTACCCTGATGTTCTTTGTGTTATTCCTGATTGCCTGGTATATGAATATTAGGGATGCCCATAAAACCGGAGAAGAACGCGATAACGGTCGTCCTTCGAATACATTCAAACAATCTGTACGCTACATTCTGGATTACAAGTTTGCCCAGAGCTTTTTATTGATTCCGGGTCTCGGTATTTTGTTCTTTACGATCATGCCGATTATCTTTATGATCATGCTGGCCTTTACAAACTTCGCCGCACCGGATCATATTCCGCCGGCGAAGCTGGTGGACTGGGTCGGCTTTGAAACCTTCCGCAATCTGCTAGTCCTCAAATCCTGGAGCCATACCTTTTACGGTGTACTTACCTGGACGATTGTCTGGGCGGTTCTATCCACAATTACTACTTATTTCGGCGGGATGCTTGTCGCTCTGCTGATTAATCAAAAAGGCATCCGTTTCAAGGGTCTGTGGAGAATGATTCTTATTTTGCCCTATGCTATTCCGCAGATGATTTCCCTGCTGCTGATGCGCAATCTGTTCAACGGGCAGTTCGGCCCGATCAACCAGTATCTCGGCTATTTCGGACTTGGAAAGCTGCCTTGGCTGACAGATCCGTTCTGGGCCAAGTTCACTGTTATTATTGTCAATATGTGGGTAGGGATTCCGGTATCGATGCTGCTGATTATGGGTGTGCTCACTACGATCCCGCGAGACATGTACGAAGCAGCCGAAGTCGACGGGGCGACCAATTATCAAAAGTTCCGTATTGTTACGCTGCCAATGATCTTGTTCTCTACTGCACCTACGCTGATTATGCAATTTGCCGGTAATATCAACAACTTTAATGCGATCTACCTGTTGACTCAGGGGAATCCGGTTAATGGGGATTACCAGTTTGCCGGATCAACGGACTTGCTGGTAACGTGGCTGTACAAGCTGACGGCGGATCAGAACAAAAATAATATGGCTTCCGCAATAGGCATTATACTCTTCATCATTGTAGCCGGGTTCTCCCTGTACAATTACCGCCGGACCAAATCATTCCAAGAGGAGGATATGATTCAATGATTATCGGACGCAAGCTTGCGAACATTATTCGCTTGAGCCTCAGTTATATTGTTCTCGTTGCGCTGGCGATTGCTGCAATCTATCCGGCACTCTGGATTCTGCTCGCATCCTTCCGGCCGGGCAAGTCTCTGTACAGCAAAACGCTGATTCCCGAACACTTCACGTTAGCACACTACAAGGAACTGTTCACTTCACCAGTCTATATGTTTGGGACCTGGTATGCGAATACCCTTAAGATCGCCGTATTCTCTATGCTGATCGGTGTGGTGCTGACCCTTCTGACCAGTTACGCTCTATCCAGATTCCGCTTCAAAACCCGTAAGACTACCATGTCGGTACTGCTCATTCTCGGGATGTTCCCGGGCTTCATGAGTATGATTGCGATCTATCTGCTACTCAATCAGTTCGATCTACTGGATACGCACATGGCACTCATTATCGTCTACGCGGCAGGAGCGCCCCTTGGCGGTACGCTGATCGCCAAGGGCTTCCTGGATACCATTCCACGATCATTGGATGAAGCGGCGCGTATTGACGGAGCCAGCAATTTCGGTATTTTTGTCCGGATTATTCTTCCGCTCTCCCGGCCTATGATTACCTATATGGCGCTTACTCAGTTTGTCGGCCCGTGGGTGGATTTCATCTTTGCCAAGCTGATTCTGCGGACCAAGGATAACTGGACGGTCGCTGTCGGGATGTGGGATATGGTCAATACGATGCAGAATTCCAATTTCACTCTGTTTGCAGCGGGGGCGGTGTTGATCTCTGTGCCGATTATGATTCTGTTCGGATTCCTGCAGCGTCTGCTCGTTGACGGTTTGACCGCTGGCGCCAGCAAAGGATAGTTGTCTTGCCTGCTTCATGAATCACCGAAACACAAGGTACGGCCTTTATGTTGTCTATTAAGGGCTGTACCTTTATTTTGTCCTGTTGGGAGAGAGTGTGTAATGAAACGGCCGCGTAACTTACGATTTAGATCGGTAGGCATCAAGTTGTTCGTCATTTTGTTCTGTACGATTGTGCTGCTGTCCTCAGTCCTGGGCTTGACCTCTTATTATGCCGCCAAGGGCATTATCACAGATCAGGTTGCTGTCGCCTCCTCACAGTCCATCGTGCAGGCTGCAGACAAGCTGGACTTTTTATTTGCCGAGTATGAAGCACTCTCGCGGCAGTTTGCCGTGGATTCCATTTTAAAAGCAGATATGGAGACGGTGAACCGTCCGGGAGCCGGAACTGTCGCCAAAGTGACGGCTGAGGACCGGATCCGCCGTAAACTAGAGTCGGTGAAGGGCTCGGATGAACGGATGCTGGGCATCCGGCTTATCTCAAGAAACCTGGTGGATGCCGAATCTTACAAGTCGACAGGCATCAGCGCCGTCCGCAGCGACGAAGGCATTCTGGCAAGAGTGAAACAGATTGATGAAGCCAAGGGCGATCCCGTCTGGTTCCCGGTAAGGGCCAAAGGCTTCTTCGATGTGTATGCCGAGTCTTCGCTGACGATGGGCAGGCTATTGCGGAATATCAAGCATCCCGAAGCGGAGTACTACATGTTGATTGAGATCAAGGGCCAGGCGCTTACAGATATCCTCTCTAATCTGCATATCGGGCGTGCCGGTGAGATCCGTATTCTGGACCCGTCAGGAAATATTGTGTACGGATCGGACAACAAGCTGCTCGGCGAATCCTCATACATACACCCTGAAACAGAGTCACCACAGGTGGAGCTTCATTCGTTCACAAGAGAAAATGAGCAGGGTGCTCCTCAGCTTGTGGTCTATCAGCCGCTGGATACGGCCAAGTGGACGCTGATGGGATATGCTCCGGTCAGTGATTTTACCAAATCTGCGGACAAGCTGCTCTACATTACACTGTTGGTTGTCCTCGCTGCGATTGTGATTGCTCTGCTGATCGGCTACCTTCTGGTCCGCCAGATTGGCCGTCCGCTGGGCAAGCTAGCCCGGCTAATGGAGGAAGGCGAGCAGGGCAATCTTCAGGTGCGCACGAGCTTCAAAGGCCAGGATGAGATTGGCCGGCTGGGCCACAGCTTCAACAAGATGATGGAGCAGATCTCATTATTAGCAGGCCAGAGCGGCAGCTCGGCGGCTCAGGTTCTGGCTACCTCGGAGCAGTTGGTGAACGCGTCCAGTACGACCTCCACCCATGCGAGAGAAGTGGCAGCCGCTACGGGAGAAATTGCCCGCGGCGCAGCCAGCCTGGCGCTTGAAGCAGAGAGCAGCAACCACAACGTGGAAATGATGAATCTCCAGATCAAGGAAGTGAAGGAGATCAATCAGGCCATGGATATTTCGGCAGAGAAGGTCATCACAGTCAGTGACCAGGGAGCGGAGCTGATGAAGACACTGGTTTCCCAGAGCGAATCCACTGTGCGGATGATGGATTTGATTCAGGAAAATTCCATCAGACTGAGAGAAAGCACACATCTGATCCGCAGCATCCTGACCCCAATGGTTGCTGTGAACAAGCAGACGAATATTCTGGCGCTCAATGCTTCCATAGAGGCTGTTAGAGCCGGAGCAGCCGGAAGAGGATTCATTGTGATTGCCGACGAAATCCGCGGGCTGGCCAATCAGTCCAACCAATCGATTGCCTCCGTGTCAAGGATTACAGAGGAAATCAGCAGTCATATTGAAAATACGGTTCAGGTTGTGGGCGAGACTGCTCCGCTATTTCGTGAACAGATTTCTTCCGTACGGGAATCTTCTATTATCTTTGAAGATGTCCGGGCAGAGATGGAGCAGTTCATCGGCTATTTGAATGAGTCGTCGGCGTCGGTCACGGCACTGACCGAATGCCAGCACCTGCTGGGTGAGTCCATGGCTAGTGTCCGGGCGGTAGTTCAGCAGACCAGTGCCTCCACTGAGGAAGTGGCCTCCATGTCTTCGCAGCAGTTCATCGTGAGCGAGGAGCTGGTCGCTCTGTCCGGCAAGCTGGAGACGCTGGCAGAGGAGCTGAAGCTGTCGCTGGTTTCATTTCATGGATGAGCTTGATTGAAAAAAAATGGCCCCTGCGTCGAGTCATCGGCGGCGCGGGGGTTTTTTGGCATAGTCTGTTTCCTGTTGTACCTATCCGGTTCTTGTCCTGGCAGGGTTCAAGGGATACACTTGTCCTATATAGAAGGAATTGGGAGGTCTTATAGGAAGGGATGAGCACTCTGCAGACCGAAAGGAGGAGACTTGCATGCCAGAATTAAATGGAAGCCTGTTTCAGCAGGATTTGCTGGAAGGGGAATATGGTCCGCATTTTTTTGCCTACTATTATAAGCAGTGGAATTCATATACGATGGCGTACCATCAGCATCATTCGACGGAGATCATGTACCTGATCTCGGGAAGCTGTATAGTCGATGTGCGGCAGGATGCGGATACGGAGGAACGCTTCCGCCTGAAGCGGGGAGAGCTGATAATGCTCGATGCTAATGTGCCGCACCGTCTGATTGTCGAGGAGGGTACGTCCTGCCGGATGCTGAATGTTGAATTTGGCTTCACAGCTTCTACGGGAGCGACCCCTTCCATTGCCAGACTGGCCGGGGAGGAAGAGGACCTAGCCGGACTGCTGCGTATGCCATTCCGCAGTCTGGTGCTGCCGGACCCTGAAGAGGTATTTCATGTGCTTAAATCGCTTGTACTGGAGCTGGACCGGCATGGCGGCGACGGTGAAGCACGAAGGGCCGGGCAAGGGGGCATAATGATCGGGCTGCTGTTTGCCGAGCTGCTGCTGCGCTTATCCAGACTTCGCCTGGAACAGCTGCAGGCCACCCAGCAACCCTCGCAGCTCTATGTGCGGCGCGCGATTGAATTTCTGCATCAGAATTATGACCGCAGTATTCAGGTCAAAGAGGTAGCTGCCGAAGTCAGCGTTCACCCCGGCTATTTGCACCGCATCTTCCGGGTGCATACGGGCCGGACACTGACGGACTACCTGAATATGCTGCGTATGGAGAAGGCAAAGATGCTGCTGGGACAGAGTGAAATCCCTGTTGCGGAAATCGCTGACTATGTGGGGATCAGCAGCAGGCAGTATTTTCACCTCCTGTTCAAGAAGTACACGCGCTGTACTCCAGTGGAATATCGTAATTCGATAGAACGCTTCTCATGGAGTGATCATCAGCCTACGACTACAGACAGGTGAGGATTGTTGACAGGTTACCGGCAAAATAGTCATGATATTGGTAACGCTTCCCGCGGCCACCTTGCTACAATGGACAGGAACCATTCATTCATTGGGAGGATGATAGCAATGTCTTTTAAAGTAGCTTTTATAGGGGCGGGCAGTATCGGCTTCACCCGCGGCTTGCTGCGTGACCTGTTGACGGTACCGGAATTCAAGGAGATCGAAGTCTCTTTTATGGATATTAATCCTCATAATCTGGAGATGGTCACTGAGCTGTGCCAGCGGGATATCCGGGAGAATGGCCTTCAGATTGAGATCACATCCACGACGGAACGCAGAGAAGCGCTAAAGGATGCGAAGTACGTATTTTGTACTATTCGTATGGGAGGGCTTGAGGCGTTTGCAACCGATGTGGACATTCCGCTAAAGTATGGCGTAGACCAGTGCGTGGGGGATACCTTATGTGCAGGCGGAATTATGTACGGGCAGCGGGGGATTGCCGAAATGCTGGGGATTTGCCGTGATATCCGGGAGGTGGCTGCGCCGGATGTGCTGCTGCTCAATTACTCGAACCCGATGGCAATGCTGACCTGGGCCTGCAATACATACGGGGGTGTACGGACGATCGGACTGTGTCACGGAGTGCAGCATGGGCATCAGCAGATTGCCGAGGTCTACGGGCTGGAGAAATCCGAGGTGGATATTATTTGTGCCGGGATTAATCACCAGACCTGGTATATCTCCGCGAAGCATAATGGCAGGGATCTGACCGCAGGGCTGCTTGAAGCTTTTGAACAGCATCCGGAATTCAGCCGGACGGAAAAGGTGCGGATTGATATGCTGCGCCGCTTTGGGTATTACAGCACCGAGTCAAATGGACATTTGAGCGAATATGTTCCGTGGTACCGCAAACGCAGCGGTGAAATTATGGACTGGATTGACCTGGGCTGCTGGATCAACGGAGAAACCGGGGGGTATTTACGGGTCTGCACAGAAGGACGCAACTGGTTCGAAACCGATTTTCCCAATTGGATGAAGGACCCGGCGCTGGAATACACTTCTGAGCAGCGGGGCGAAGAGCATGGCTCCTATATAATTGAAGGATTGGAGACAGGCAGAGTATACAGAGGCCATTTTAATACCGTCAATAACGGTATTATTGCTAATCTGCCGGATGATGCCATTATTGAAGCGCCGGGATATGTCGATCATAATGGTATCTCTATGCCGCTGGTCGGAGAGCTGCCGCTCGGTCTCGCCGCTGTGTGCAATGTCAGCATTTCCGTACAGCGTCTGGCCGTTGAAGCTGCCGTACATGGCGATGACAAGCTGCTGCGCCAAGCCTTCATGATGGACCCGCTGGTCGGAGCAGTCTGCAATCCGAAGGAAATCTGGCAAATGGTCGATGAGATGCTGGTTGCCGGAGAACCTTGGCTGCCGCAATACGGTGCAGCAATTGCCGAAGCGAAGGCGCGCCTCTCCTCGGGTGAACGGATCCCGACCCTCACTGATAATGCCGGTGCTGCCCGGCTGAAGGTAAAGAGCGTGGACGAAATGATGCAGGACCGTGATGCCGCGAACAAAAACGCCGGTGAATCCGATAAGGGTAAGGATAGAGAGAAGGTAAACTCAGTAGATTGAACTGAAAAATAAATCACAAGTTCATACTGGACCACCGAAGTTGTGATGTGAGAAGGCTGAATATTTGCTGTATGCTAAGAACCCCTATCCCGGCTTTACGGGACAGGGGTTCTTAGCATATGTGGAGGACTGGTGGAATGTTATTTTAAACAGGTTCTCTTTTGCCGAAAAAGGTCTTCAGTGCCTGATAGACTTCCTTTTTGTCCTTGATCACATAGTGCATGAACTGCTCCTGCTTCAGATGGCGGTATGCGGACATCAGGGTACTGCTTCGGTTGTATTGGTTAACCTCTCCATAGCCGAACATATTGCTGCGCTTCAGCAGCTCTCCGATCAGCTTGACGCAGCGTTCATTATCCGAGGTGAGGTTATCGCCATCAGAGAAGTGGAACGGATAGATATTGTATTTGGCCGGCGGATAGCGGCTGTCGATAATCTCGAGCGCCTTCTGGTAGGCTGACGAGCAGATGGTGCCCCCGCTTTCGCCGCGAGTGAAGAAGTCATGCTCGCTGACTTCCTTGGCTTCCGTATGATGGGCCAGAAAGACAATTTCGACCTTTTCATACTGGCGGCGCAGGAAGCGGGTCATCCAGAAGAAGAAGCTGCGGGCACAGTATTTTTCAAAGGTGCCCATGGACCCGGAGGTATCCATCATCGCAATAATTACCGCATTGGAATGAGGCACCGTGATATCGTCCCAGGTTTTGTAGCGCAGATCGTCGGGGCTGATGCTGTGAATGCCGGGGTTGCCCCGGCTGGCATTGCGGCGCAGGTTCTCAAGCAGGGTACGCTTCTTGTCAATGTTGGACATCATGCCTTTTTTGCGGATATCGTTGAAGACGATGGATTTGACTTCGATCTCTTCTTGTGACTTGGGGGCAAGATGAGGCAGCTCCATATCCTCAAACAAGATGTCCTCCAGATCCTCCAGATCGACCTCCGCTTCTACCGTATCCTGACCGGGCTGATCGCCTGCCTTATCGCCTTTACCCGGCTGAGCGGACTGGGAATCGCGGCCGAGCACATCTCCGACCTGACTTTCACCGTCGCCCTGGCCGACATGCTTTTGCTTGCGGAAGTTGTAGATAATCCGGTACTCATCCAGACTGCGGATAGGCACTTTAACGATTTGCTTGCCGTCGGACATAATAATATTTTCTTCGGTCACAAGGTCGGGCAGATTATCCTTGATGGCTTCCCGGACCTTCTGCTGATGACGTTCCTGATCCTGATGGCCTTTACGGTGAAGGGACCAGTCTTCTTTGGATACAACGAACGCGTAATGACCGGATGATTGCGGCAGAACGACCACCTCCCATGGAATATGAATCGGTGCGGGCACAAACGGTAAACGAAGGGCAGGTTGTAACTAAAGTATATTCATGGGGCTGGGGGATATGTGAACTGAACAGAAGGGAAAGTTTATGCAACCCGGGCGAAGGGTTATTCGTTAATAAGAGTAAGCCTAGCCAGGCGATTCAATTACCGTTTCACCAAAGAGGAGGCAGTCAACATGAAATCACAACGTAAACTACCTGTTCTGGCAGCAACTGCTGTATTCATGCTGGCTATAACCGCATGCAGCGGTAATACCCCGGCTGAGGCTCCAACAGAGCCATCGGCCACTGCTTCTGTCTCTCCAGCACAGAGCACGGCATCACCGTCACCAAGCCCTACGGCTGAAGCCAGTTCATCTCCTGCAACTGAACCTAGTTCAACCCCTGCAGAGGAAGCACAGACGATTCACGGTACAGGGATCTATGTCGGACAGATCGACAATCATTCGGTAGAGATCAAGACAGAAGAAGGGGCAACATCATTTGAGCTTGGCGCGGGGGTGGAAAAGTCTCTGGAGACTTTGAATATGGATGATCCCGTAGTCTTCGAATATGCCAAGCGGAGTGTAGAAGGAGATTCCTCTATTTCACAGCGGGTGCTGTCGAAGCTGGAAAAGAAGTCTGCAGAGAGCGAAAGCGCAGCACCTACAACAGGTGAACTCCCCAAGACGAAGACATTCAAGCTGACGCTGGAGGGCATGAAGGAAGAAAAGACGGCAACACTGGCGACTGGAGAGGGATATTCACTCTATGTATTCGATATCTTCACATTTGATGCGAAGACTGGCAAGCTGGCAATGAAAGTTGATCCTGGGTATTACGCCGAGATTACCAAGCTGCCCTCCGACTTCAATCTCGATGCTCTTACACTGGAGGGTGAGAAGGAGCTGGCTTCCACTGGCAAAGTAACTGTACTTGGTCAAAAGGAACGTGACCGGCGGATGACCGGCATCCGGCTCTATCTTACTGCTATGGGATCCGGTGTGACCCGCGAGTATGTGGTGAAGGAAATGGACGGGCAGGGTTATATCATCCAGCTGAACATTCCGCAGCGTGAAGCTTCAGAGGGATTTGGGCCGCATGTCTACGCTTCGCTGGACAGTCTGGTCAACCGGTAATTCCGTTCCGGGCTGCAGGTAGCACTTGGGAAAAAAGGAAAAGGGCCGCTTCCGAAAAATCGGGGCGGCCTCTTCTTTTGAACGAGCAAGTGTCTGAAATGTTGAAGCTTTAGGCTGATCCGGCATTAACGAGAACGGTGGCAATCATCAGCATGAACAGCAGCAGAATGACTCCATTAATAATAGTGCCGATGACTGCAAAAAACCTGCGGCGCTTGCGGAGGGTGAGTCCTACAATACCAATGACTGCCCCGATCACATTAACTGCTGCCAGGACGAGTACAGACATTCCCAGGTAAAAGATCGACTCTGCAGAATTGGTAATGAAAGAGTCGCTTCCACCTGTAACGGAGGAGGCGTTTACACCTACAACGACAAAGGTGATAATATAGCCGGCAAGGGTAATCAGGGCGATAACGAATGAGGCAATACCGGGTCCGGAATGTTTGGAATTCCGAGGGTTTTCTTCATAGAGAGCTTGTTCTTCTTGTGGCGGAGAATAATTGTCCATGTGTGGCACTCCTTGTAACCTATTTGATATAAATGATGGTAGTACCCACTTTTCCATAAGATAGCGGCAAAAGCAAGCCTAGTTTGTAAAAAGTTCCAAACTTGCGGCCGCTGGAAATAAACGGTCTAATTACGGTAAGATAGGAGGAGTTCAATAGAAGGAGCTGTGTATCCATGCAACGAAGATTTATAGCCTTAGGAGCCTTGCTGGCCATGCTGTCTGTCGGCATAGGCGCGTTCGGAGCGCATCTGCTTAAAACTGTGATCAGCGAAGACAACCTGAAGGTCTACGAGACCGGTGTGCATTATCACATGATTCATGCGCTTGGACTGATTCTCATTGGGCTGGCTGCGGGTCAATGGGGGGAGAGTTCACGTCTGCGCTTAGCGGGACGGTTGCTGACGCTGGGAATTATTTTCTTCTCCGGCAGCTTGTATGTGCTGAGTATTACCGGCATTAAGGTGCTTGGAGCGATTACTCCTCTTGGCGGGGTATGTTTTATTGCCGGGTGGCTCTGCCTGGCCTGGGAAGCTTTTTCCCGGAAAGATTGATGGATATCCAGAACGAAGACTATAAAAATACAAACAAGCACCTGCCCCGAAGAATTCCTTCCGTGGCAGGTGCTTGTTTGTCTGGTGGTGAAGCTGTAGTTGGTTTACGAAAATTCGTCGATCTCATTGAGCTTGAAAGTATACACTTGCTTCTCATCCACATGATATACGCTGAGTGAATTGGCGGCTTCATCAAAATTCAGGATACGGCAGGGCATAGACACCTGTTTGCCATGCCGGTTAGCGCGGAGCCGGACCAGTTGGTTGTTCTGAATGTATAGTCTGATTTTACCGTACGCATCTGCAGGAGTTGCCGCAGTTGTAGCCGCAGGTGTGTCTGCGGGGACATTCTTGGGTTCAGGCTTTTCGACCTGTTTACCCGGTTGCTTCACTGGCAATTTAAAAGGTACTTGAGCAGCCGTAGCGGGTTCCTGCTTCAGTGCAAGCTTCGCGGACCGGAGGAGATTATCAATTGTTTTTCCGAGCTCAAGACCTGAGTTAATGTTGAAATCCGTGATCTTCTCATTGCTGTTCAACATCTCAAGCAAGTATTGCAGTGCAAGCGGGTTAGTACGGGCGTTGATCAGGATGTCGACATTGAATAAATAATTGCCGTCCGTGTGTTGTAGTTTCTTGTCCATAAATCCCCCAGCTTTGTCAGTAGACACTATTGGAAATACTATTTAAAAAGTATATAAACTATACCATTAATTAATGAATAAGCATATACCTCCTTATTGGGAAATCAGGACTATTGACCCTCATTAAACGGAGATCTAGTCCTTCGTCCACACACTGATCCCCAATAAAGCATACACATACAACGTGATGGAGGATCAAGAACAAGGAGGTCATGTTGGTTGGTTACCATGGAGCCTGTTGTCGTAGGTGGTCATGTAATGATTGGTGTCGAAGTGAAGCTTCCCAAGACAACGCTGCTGTCGATCAGCACGGATAAAGGGTATATCATGTGCGGAGCGCTCGATGTTGGCCTGCTCAATGAAACGCTTAGCGACCGCAGGATTATAGCAGCCCGGGCCGTTGGTGTGCGGACATTGCCGCAACTTCTGTCAGCACCTATGGAGTCCGTAACCATAGAAGCAGAGAAGCTGGGAATTGTACCGGGAATGACCGGGGCGGAGGCTTTGCTTCTTATGCTGTAAGCTGCTCTCA
Organism: Paenibacillus sp. 22594; assembly: GCF_052044425.1. Lineage (NCBI taxonomy): Bacteria > Bacillati > Bacillota > Bacilli > Caryophanales > Paenibacillaceae > Paenibacillus > Paenibacillus sp. 22594. Next base: position 1,278,087 of record NZ_JBQENA010000001.1, on the reverse strand, counting down.
CTCTGCCCGGTACTTCATTAGGGGAGGCCTCCGGGCCTCTTTTTGCTGCCTCCGACGCTTCAGTCCAAAGTTGATATTTCTGGAATAGCATAAGCCGGACAGGCTTGGCTCATCCTACAGAATAAGCCATCAACAAGGAAGACGTCTGGACATTGGCGTCTTGCACCGGAAGGGATATTTCATGTTTCGTCTTCAGTAAGGAAGGGTAAATTCAGTATAGACAACTGCATGCCGGACCATGGACAGGCAGCCGGCTAAATTATGGATAAGGAAGGGATATTACAATGGCTAAAGCATCTGGAAAAGTTAATACTACTTCACTCGAACAAGTACTCAACCGTGAGGTTGCAAACCTGAACGTACTGTACGTCAAAATTCATAATTATCACTGGTATGTGAAAGGTGAGCAATTCTTTTCCCTGCATGTGAAGTTCGAAGAGCTGTATGATGATGTTACCCTCAAAATGGATGAGGTGGCTGAACGTCTGCTGAGCATCAAAGGCAGCCCGGCAGCAACCATGAAAGAATATCTTGAACTGGCTACTATTCAGGAAGCAACAGGCAAAGAAGATACACGCGGCATGGTTCAGTCGTTGATTGAAGACTTCGCCACCGTGGCTGAAGAGCTTACGGAAGGTATTGAACTGGCCGAGCAGGTGAGCGATCAGCCAACGGCCGATTTGTTCATTAAAATCCGCAGCGATTTGGAGAAAAATCAGTGGATGCTGCGTTCTTTCCTGGGCTGATCATACATTGCGAACAATCGCATCTACAATAGAAGTAAAGCCTCCAGTGCGGGGGCTTTCTTTTTTGATTTTTGTTCAAATCTAAGACCTTGTATGCTGAGCGCTGTGTGAAAATAGATATTTGTAAAAAAACATGGTTTGTAATAAAATTAGTGAGAATCATTGATAATCACTCCGTTACACTTTATAATAATTATAATATGATATAAAATCTAATTTTGCTGGCATCAGGGATAACCTGTTACAATACAGCTTTCTGATTTCGCAAATCGAACAATGGGGGGAAACATTATTATGGCAGCAGATTTTGTCATTGAGGGACTGAAAGCATCAATTGAAGGGAAAGAAATTCTGAAGGGAATTAACCTTCAAATGAAGGGCGGCGAAATTCACGCCATCATGGGACCGAACGGTACCGGTAAAAGTACCCTGGCTTCAGCTCTGATGGGTCATCCCAAGTACGTGGTTACTGAGGGTACGGCTGTTCTGGAAGGCGAAGACCTGCTCGAAATGGCTGTGGATGAACGCGCGCGTGCCGGTCTATTCCTGGCGATGCAGTATCCAAGTGAAATCAGCGGCGTAACGAACTCCGACTTCCTGCGCAGCGCGATCAACTCCCGTCGTGAAGAGGGAAGCGAGATTTCCTTGATCCGCTTTATCCGTCAAATGGAAGCGAAAATGAAAGAACTGGATATGAACCCTGAGTTTCTGCACCGCTATTTGAACGAAGGTTTCTCCGGCGGTGAAAAGAAACGCAACGAAATTCTCCAAATGATGATGCTGGATCCTAAGATCGTCATTCTTGACGAAATTGACTCCGGCCTTGATATTGATGCGCTCAAAATTGTCGCTGAAGGCGTTAACTCCATGCGCAGCCCGGAACGCGGGTTTCTTGTGATTACCCACTATCAGCGCCTCTTGAATTACATCAAGCCAGATTATGTGCATGTCATGATGCAGGGACGGATCGTAAAATCCGGTGGCTCTGAACTGGCTGAGCGTCTGGAAGCCGAAGGTTATGAATGGGTAAAGGAAGAACTTGGCATTGAAGATGAAACTGTAGGACAAGAAGCTTAAGAGACGCCAGGAAGGAGGAAACCACTTATGACGACGCAAACCATTCTTCCGGTGGATGCACAGCTGCTCAGCGAATTGTCGCAGAGCAGCGGCGAACCGGGCTGGCTGAAGGACAGCCGTTTGAACGCACTTACGCTGGCCGCAGGGCTGGCACTGCCGAAATTGGAGAAGACACGGATTGACCGCTGGAATGTGAATACTTATGGAAGCTATAAAGCAAGCCAAGCCATTACTGCACTTAGTGAAGCCCCTGCTTCAGTTGCGGCTCTGATCAAGGATCAGGAGGAAGGCAGCCTGATCATTCAGCGCAACTCCAGCGCCGTATATGTCCGGCTTGCTCCGGAGCTAGCGGCTCAGGGCGTTATTTTCACCGATCTGCAAACGGCAGTCAAAGAGCATGGGGATCTGGTGCAGCGTTATCTGCACAAGGCTGTCCTGCCTGACGAGCATTCCATTGCTGCGCTGCATGCGGCCCTTTGGAACGGCGGGGTATTCCTCTATGTTCCTAAGAACGTCATTATTGAGACCCCACTGCAGGCGGTTCTGCTCACGGATGATGCTGAAGCTGCTTTTGTTCCGCATATTCTGATTGTTGCCGAAGCTAATAGTTCTTTGACCTATGTTGACAACTATGTATCGGACAAAACGGAAGCCGGACTTCACAACGGTGCGGTGGAAGTATTTGTAGGCGCTGGTGCCAAGGTGCGTTATGCTACGGTTCATCAGCTGGGTGAGGACACGACCGACGTGACTTACCGGCGCGCTATTGTTGAGAATGATGGAACGATTGAATGGATAGTAGGCGAGATGAACTACGGCGATACAGCCAGCGACACCAAGTCTGTGCTGAAAGGCAACGGATCCAGCTCGGATGCCAAAGTCATCGCAGTGGGATCAGGCGCACAGAAACTCAGCTATACTACACAGGCCCAGCATTTCGGCAAAAATACGCCGAGTGATATGATTACCCGTGCGGTTATGCGCGATTCCGCAACCTCGATTATTAACGGTATTACGAAAATTGAGAAAGGTGCAACCCGGGCCGATGGCCAGCAGACGGAGAAAGTTCTGATGCTGAGTCCAAAAGCGCGTGGAGACGCTAATCCGATTCTGCTTATTGATGAAGACGATGTTACAGCAGGCCATGCCGCTTCCGTAGGACAGGTCAATTACGAGCAGGTATACTACCTGATGTCCCGGGGGATTTCACGGCATGATGCAGAAACACTGATTATATACGGCTTCCTTGCACCTGTAGTGTCGCAAATTCCACTGGAGGGACTGCGCAATCAGCTCCAATCTCTTGTGGAAAGGAAGTTAGGCCAATGATTAACAGCGCCATCCGGGAGCAGTTTCCCATACTGAACCAGAAGATCAATGGACATCCTCTAGTGTACCTGGACAGCGCGGCAACCTCACAGAAGCCACGCCAGGTCATCGAGGCCGTGAAGTCTTATTATGAATGGGATAACGCCAACGTGCACCGCGGTGTCCATACACTGGGCAGCCGCGCTACGGACGCATATGAAGGAGCCCGCGAGAAGCTGGCCAAATTCATTCATGCCCGCAGCACGAAGGAGATTATTTTTACCCGCGGTACAACAACCGCCCTGAATATTGTGGCTTCGTCTTACGGCCCTGCACATGTGGGGGAAGGCGACGAAATTGTCATCACCCAGATGGAGCATCACAGCAACTTTATTCCTTGGCAGCAGCTTGCGAAGAAGACAGGGGCAACCTTGAAATTCCTTCCGCTGCAGAAGGATGGAACCATTACACTTGCAGATGCCGAGGAGACGATAACGGATAGAACCAAGATCGTCGCCATCGCCTATGTCTCGAATGTAATGGGCGTTACCCATCCGGTAAAAGAGCTGGCAGCCATCGCTCACCGCCACGGCGCTGTAATTGTTGTGGACGGGGCTCAGAGCACACCGCATATGAAGGTGGATGTTCAGGATCTGGACTGCGATTTCTACGCATTGTCCGGTCATAAAATGCTTGCACCTACAGGCATCGGCGCCTTGTATGGCAAAAAGGCCTTGCTTGAAGCTATGGAGCCTGTCGAGTTCGGCGGTGAAATGATCGACGATGTGGGCCTGTATGAATCCACATGGAAAGAGCTTCCATGGAAGTTCGAAGGCGGTACACCGATTATCGCTGGCGCCGTTGGCCTCGGGGCAGCGATTGATTTCCTTCAGGAAATCGGGATGGATGTAATTCACCGCCATGAGATGGAGCTTGCTGCTTATGCAGAAGAGCGCCTCTCGGAGGTGGACGGACTGACCATTTATGGCCCGCGCAGCCGTCAGGTCGGCGTGGTTACCTTCAATCTCGGGGATGTTCATCCTCATGATGTGGCTACTGTGCTGGATGCTGAAGGCGTTGCTGTCCGTGCCGGGCATCACTGCTGCCAGCCGCTCATGCGCTGGTTGCAGGTCAGCTCAACCGCCCGTGCCAGCTTCTACCTGTACAATTCGGAACAGGATGTAGATGCGTTGGTGCAGGCTTTAATCAAGGCAAAGGAGTATTTCGCCTATGAACTTGGATGACTTGTATAGACGCGTAATTATGGATCATTATAAAAACCCCCGGAACCGTGGTTCTTTTGCAGATGACGCCCTGAAGATCGAGCTGAACAACCCTACCTGCGGCGACCGTATTACGCTTCAGCTAAAGGTGGAGGACGGCGTCGTCAAGGATGCCCGTTATAGCGGCGAAGGCTGTTCGATCAGCATGTCGTCGGCTTCCATGATGACGGAAGCGGTCAAAGGTCAGACCATCCAGCATGCACTTGAGCTCGCTGACCGCTTCTCCTCCCTGATGAAGGGCGATGCAGTGGATTTTGGAGACTATGAAGATATCGAAGCCCTTTCCGGTGTTAATAAATTTCCGGCGCGGATCAAATGTGCGACACTCGCATGGAACGCACTTCGCAAAGGTATAGACGTGGAAGAAGAGCATCATCAAGAACACTAAAAACAAGGAGGCTGACACCATGGCTAAGAAAGCGCCTGATATGGAAGAGTACCAATACGGGTTCCGTGACGAGCATAAGTCGATATTCCAGTCTGGTAAGGGACTTACGGCCGAAATTGTTAAAGAAATCTCCGCCATTAAGAATGAACCGGAGTGGATGCTGGAATTCCGTCTGAAATCTCTGGAGCAATTCTACAAAATGCCAATGCCTAATTGGGGCGGCAATCTCGACGAGTTGGATTTTGACGAAATCCAGTATTATGTAAGACCGTCCGAGAAGCAAGGAAAGACTTGGGAGGAAGTTCCTTCCGAGATTAAAGAGACCTTCGACAAGCTGGGTATTCCGGAAGCGGAACAGAAGTTCCTGGCCGGGGTCTCCGCCCAGTACGAATCCGAGGTTGTCTATCATAGCATGCAGAAGAGCCTTGAGGATCAAGGTGTGATCTTCACCGATACCGACACAGCACTGCGTGAACACCCGGAACTGTTCAGAAAGTTCTTCGGTACGATTATCCCGCCTGCGGATAATAAATTTGCTGCACTGAATAGTGCGGTATGGTCTGGCGGAAGCTTCATCTATGTTCCTAAGGGTGTGAAATGCGAAGTGCCTCTGCAGGCCTACTTCCGTATTAACTCCGAGAATATGGGCCAGTTCGAGCGTACACTGATTCTGGCCGATGAAGACAGCTTCGTGCATTATGTTGAGGGCTGTACGGCTCCAATCTACAGCACAAACTCTCTTCACAGTGCGGTGGTTGAGATCCTGTGCATGAAGAACGCGCGTGTTCGTTACACAACCATTCAGAACTGGGCACCGAACATCTACAATCTGGTTACCAAACGTGCTGTTGCGGAAGAGAACGCTACGATGGAATGGGTCGATGGCAACATCGGTTCCAAGCTGACCATGAAATATCCTGCAGTAGTACTCAAAGGCCGCGGAGCCAAGGGTTCTGTATTGTCCATCGCGGTTGCGGGCAAGGACCAGCATCAGGATGCAGGTGCCAAAATGATTCACTTGGCTCCGGACACGACTTCGACGATCGTCTCCAAGTCGATCAGCAAACACGGCGGTAAAGTAACGTACCGTGGTCTTGCTTCCTTCGGCCGTAAGGCGGAAGGTGCGAAATCCAACATCAAATGTGATACGCTCATTCTGGATAACCTGTCCACTTCGGATACGATTCCTTACAATGAGATCATGAACGATAACATCGTGCTTGAGCATGAAGCGACGGTCTCCAAGGTCTCCGAGGAGCAGCTGTTCTACCTGATGAGCCGCGGCCTTACTGAAGCCGAAGCGACTCAGATGATCATCATGGGCTTCATCGAGCCATTCACCAAAGAGCTGCCGATGGAGTATGCGGTAGAAATGAACCGTCTCATCAAGTTCGAGATGGAAGGCTCTATCGGTTAACAAAAACAAAAAGTAAAGGGTTGAAGGCGAACTGTAAAGTTCGTCTTCTTCTTGATTTAGGCTGCCTTCTTTAACAGATGAATCTGTTTGAGAAGGCAGCTTTTTGGTTGCATCAATTTGTTTGAAAAGAATTAATATACATAAAATACACTAAAAGTCTGTACTCACTGGCAGGAAAACAGGTAGAATCTTGGATAATCTTAATCCAATAGGATTTAAGAGGAAATGGAAGCATTTAAAGCTGAAGCTGTCCTTTTCCTGGAGAGGAAGACTGATTCTTTCGGGAAAAAGCGAGAAAATGGTGATTTCTCCCCTTTGCTGCATTAAATCAAGGGTGATAAACTGCATAAAGTCACTAAAAATGGAAGCGCTAAAAATCTAAAGCTTTAAGGAGGAGAGATATGGATGTTCTCAGGCAACTGCGGGGCTTTTATCGGGAGAAGCTGCACTATCTGATTCTGTCGATTGTTTGTTTGGCGGCCGCAACTGCAGTGGGGCTTATTACCCCCAACTTGTTAAGACGTTTGATTGATGATGTTATTGTGCCCATGAAGTTTACTGAGGTGCCCGTTCTTGCTCTCAGCGTATTGGCTGTCGTTTTTGTTAAGGCTTGTCTGCAGTTTGCGCATGGTTTTTTCGGAGGACGGCTGGGTAACTTTCTGGCCTACCGCCTGCGCAATGCCTGCTATGAGAAGCTGCAATTCCTGTCTTTCCGCTATTATGACACGGCGAAGACAGGTGACCTGATGTCCCGGCTGACCGGGGATCTTGAGGCCATCCGGCTGTTCATCGGCTTCGGATTTGCCCAACTGCTGAATGTGTTTTTTATGGTGCTGTTTGGCTCTATTATGATGTTCACGATCAATTGGCAGCTAACCCTTGTCACACTGATCACTATGCCGTTTCTGGCTGCTGTTGCATTCAGATTCGAATCCAAGATTCACCCGGCCTTTCAGGAGATGCGGCTTGCGCTCAGTGCTCTTACAACGGCTGTCCAGGAGAATGTTACCGGTGTGCGGACGGTCAAGTCCTTCGCCAGAGAATCCTTCGAGGTAGAGAAGTTCTCACATCGTAATGAACGCTACAAGGATAATCAGATTTTTGCCGCGGAGCTGTGGAGCAAGTTTTTTCCGGTGATGGAGCTGTTGGCTTCGGTCAGCGTAGCGATATTGCTCGGGGTTGGCGGAACACTGGTCATTAAGGGACGGATGTCGCTTGGTGAGCTTGTAGCCTTTTTCAGCTTAATCTGGTATATTATCGGCCCTGTCTGGGGTCTTGGCTTCCATATCAACAACTATACGCAATCCAAAGCATCGGGAGAACGTGTGCTTGAAGTGCTTAACCAGCCTATCGATGTAAAGGATAAAGATAATGCCCGTGAGCTTGTGGCAGCTGAAGTAAAGGGCGAAGTCGTCTTTGATCACGTGACATTTGCCTACGGCAACAAAATGCCTGCAGTCAAGGACATTCATTTTGCCGCCAAGCCAGGGGCGGTCATCGGATTCCTGGGCGGTACCGGCTCCGGGAAATCAACCATTATCCAGCTGATGATGCGGGCATATGATGTGAATAATGGCAGCATAACCCTGGATGGTGTGGATATCCGTGAATACAATGTGCGCAGCCTGCGGTCACAGATTGCCACGGTGTTCCAGGAGACTTTCCTGTTCTCCTCCTCCATCCGCAACAATATTTCGTACGGCCTGAAGAATGTGAGCATGGAAGAGATCGTCCGTGCCGCACAATTGGCGAAGGCTCATGATTTTATTATGGAAATGCCGGACGGGTATGATACGGTGGTTGGCGAACGGGGGATGGGACTCTCAGGCGGCCAGAAGCAGCGCATTGCCATTGCCAGAGCACTCCTGAAGAATCCGCGGATCCTGATCCTCGATGATGCCACCAGTGCCGTTGATATGGAGACCGAGCATGAGATCCAGGCCGGATTCCAGGAGGTTATGCGCGGACGGACCACCCTGATTATAGCCCACCGGATTTCCTCGCTGCGGCATGCCGATCAGATTATTGTCATGAATGAAGGCCATATGGTTCAGCAGGGTACCCACCATGAGCTGATAGAGGTTCCTGGTCCTTACCAGGATGTCTACCGGATTCAGTATGCTGATTATCTGGCCAGGGACAATGGAAGAGGGGCAGGTGATACGGCATGAAGCTGGAAGCTAACCAAGAGAAATCCGTAAAAATGAAGCAAGGTTCGGCCCAGGAGCAGACGCTTGACGAACGGTTCGTGTACAAAGATGATGACGTCATTGACAAGGCGTTCGACTGGAAGCAGTTCACCAGGCTGTTCAGCTATATGAAGCCTTATGCCAGACAAATGCTGCCGCTCGTGTCAGTGATGATGATCCTCGGCACTATTACGAAGCTGACGGTCCCTTACCTGACGAGTATGGCTATCGATAAGGCGATTGCTCCGAAGTCGGGGAATCCCAGTCTAACTCTGCTGTACACCTTGACGGCTGCTGTAATTGTACTTTATCTGATCCAATGGATCGCTGGGGTCTACCGGATTAAATACACGAATGTAATCGGGCAGCGGGTCATATACGATTTACGCTCAGACCTGTTCCGGCATATTCAAAAGCTGTCCTTCAACTTTTTTGATAAACGTCCAGCCGGCTCCGTGCTGGTTCGGGTCACCAATGATATCAACTCCCTGCAGGATCTGTTCACCAACGGGGTCGTCAATCTGATGATCGACAGTGTGCAATTGATCGGAATCATGGTGATTCTCCTGCTGATCAACTGGAAGCTGGGGCTTGCGGTGATGATCACTGTACCGGTTATGTTCTTTGTCTCCACTAAGCTGCGACAGAAGATCCGGATAGCCTGGCAGGATGTGCGGATGAAGAACTCGCGGATCAATTCCCATTTGAATGAGTCGATTCAAGGGATCAGAGTGACCCAGGCCTATACCCAGGAACAGGAAAACATGAACTATTTCGACGCCATGAATATGGATAGCCGGAAATCCTGGAACAAGGCATCGGCGATGAACCAGGCGTTTGGACCGATTATTGAAATTACAGGCGGCTTCGGAACGATGATACTTTTCTGGTTCGGGGCATACCTGATCCAGACCGGTGATCTTACAGTGGGCTTTCTGGTGGCATTCAGTACCTATGTCAGCAACTTCTGGGACCCGATCAACCGCCTGGGCCAGATGTATAACCAGCTCTTGGTGGCGATGGCTTCCTCGGAACGGATCTTTGAGTATCTGGATGAGCAGCCTGCCGTACAAGACCAACCAGGGGCAACATCGCTGCCGAAGATTCAGGGCGACATTCAATTTAATAAGGTAGTGTTTGAATATGAAAAGGGCCGGGCAGCGCTGAAAGGCATCGATCTCGATGTGAAGGCCGGCCAGTCGATTGCGCTTGTCGGTCATACGGGCTCAGGGAAAAGTACCATCATCAACTTGATCGGCCGATTCTATGATATCAAGAGCGGACGCATCACCATCGACGGCAGGGATACACGTGACGTGACGCTGCAGAGTCTGCGCGAGCAGATCGGGATCGTGCTGCAGGATACGTTTATTTTCTCAGGGACAATCCGGGATAATATCCGCTTCGGGCGGCTGGATGCTACGGACCAGGAGGTCGAGGATGCGGCCAAGGCAGTGGACGCCCATGATTTCATCAGCAAGCTGCCCGGAGGCTACGAGACTGAGGTCGAGGAACGCGGCAGTGCGCTCTCCATGGGACAACGCCAGCTGTTGTCCTTCGCCCGTGCGCTGCTGGCCAATCCACGGATTCTGATCCTGGATGAGGCGACAGCAAGCATTGACACCGAGACGGAGATCAAGATTCAGGAGGCGCTGAAGATTCTGCTTCAGGGCCGGACTTCCTTCATCGTCGCTCACCGGCTGTCCACCATCCGGCATGCGGATAAAATTGTCGTTCTGGATCACGGCGAGATCAAAGAAGAAGGCACCCATGCCGAGCTTACAGCGCGTGATGGCATCTATAACGGTTTGATCGAAGCGCAGTTTCGTTTCCTGTAGGCCCTAACAGCAGCAGCCCTTTCCAGCACGTTCAAGTGTGGAAGGGGCTGCTTTATTTGCGCCGTTTGCCTGCTCTGCCGGTCACCCTGACTTCATACATTTGCGCGCTGATCTCCTGCTGCCACTCGGCATCATCTGTATCTGCGGCAAGTCTAGCTTCATTGTTCAGCCGTGCCATTTCCCAGCAATATGCGGCGTTAGCCTGCAGACAATGACGTTGCTCGGTTTCTTCATCGTCTGTCAACGGGCGCTTGCGGCTTAAGGTATACAGCTCTGCAAGTCGTTGATGAATGTCAAGCATTTTTGCCTCCTAGTAAGTTTTGTTTGTAATCATATCCTTGAACACCCTCGAACAAACGGGGTTCATAGCATCCGCCTAGTTCGTGAGCATAAGCCATATTTAGTATCTGCTATCAGCTTCGTCATGGGACCAATGGTCCAAACCTGGGGGAGAGACCTTGGACATAAATTTTCCGTAAAATTAAAAACAAAAGTCTTGTAATCGCTTTTATTTATGCTACAATAGCAGTAATACAGGATTGTGACCGGTAACGCGGGCAATGCCTAAGCTGATTCGAGTATCATTTTATTTAATGATATTGGAATCAACTTAGGCTTTTTTTGTACAAACTATGTGACAGGAGGTGACTACAGATGATTATAGAGAAGGTGCTGAACAACAACGTTCTCCTGACGAAAAACCAGAAGGGCAAGGAAGTTATTGTGATGGGAAGAGGTATTTCCTTCAATAAAGTGGCAGGCGATTATGTGGATCCCTCCAAGGTCGATAAAATCTTCCTGCTTAACGAAAACGAATTCACGGCCCGGCTAACCGAACTGCTGAATGATATTCCAGTGGCTCATCTGGAGCTGGCGAGTGAAATCGTAACCTATGCCAACGGGATTCTGGGCACCGAGCTCAGCGATAATCTATATCTGACCTTGACGGATCATATCCACTTTGCTGTGCAGCGTATGGAGAAGGGGATATTCCTGAAAAATGCGATGTTGTTTGAAATCAAGCGGTTCTATAAAAAGGAATTCTCCATCGGAATGGACGCGCTGAAATTTATCGAGAAGGCTACCGGGTTTGCGTTAGGTGAGGACGAAGCGGGCTTCATTGCACTGCATCTGGTGAATGCGAAAATGGACGGAAATGAAATGAAGTCCACGATCAAAATGACGGAGATTGTCCAGAATATTCTCAACATCGTCACCTATCATTATAACGTGGTGCTTGATGAAAGCTCACTCAATTATTCGCGGTTCCTGACGCATTTACAGTATTTTTCCATGCGTGTACTGAAGAAGGAAACCAGCAACAGTGGAGAGGATTTCTTGTACAATCAGGTCAAGCAGACGTATGTCAAAGCTTTTGAATGCGCAAGCAAAATCAATGATTATCTGGAAAAAGCGTATTCCCAGAGCCTGAGCAAGGACGAATATGTCTATCTGACGATTCACATCCAGCGTGTCACGGAGCGTAACAGCCTGAAATAGGAGCGGTATCGCCAAGGGTATAAGGAACAGACAACTGAATACGATCATCTGACAGGGTGTTACTGGTAAAGCAGGCAAAACCTGAACTGATGGCAAAATAAGCGTGAATTTGACGTTTCCTTTTGCTGTGAGTTCAGGTTTTTCTTGTTTGCAGAGGGATTAAAGATAACTGCTGGCACATCATAACCCTACTGCAACGATCACAAGATATATCCATCTTAATTTAAAAGGAGCAAACCATATGAGCAACAAGGACTTGTCCAAACAGATCATCGCACTTGTTGGCGGTGAATCCAATGTGAATTCGGTTTTCCACTGCGCCACACGCTTAAGATTCAAGTTGAAGGACAATGGTAAGGCGGATAAAGCAGCACTCGAAAAAACTCCCGGTGTCATTACAGTAGTCGAGAACAGCGGCCAGTTCCAGGTTGTCATCGGCAACAATGTCGCCCAGGTCTTTGAGCAGATCATGAAGGAAACCTCACTACAGGATGCGGAGAAAAACGGCAAAGAAGATGATTCCTCCGAAAGTACAGGTGTTCTCGGTAAAGCGGTAGATATTATCTCCAGTATCTTTTCTCCTATACTCGGGGCACTTGCAGGTGCAGGGGTCCTCAAAGGGTTGCTGGCGTTAATTCTGTCACTGAAGTGGATCAGCGCCACAAGCGGTACCTACCTGATTCTGAATGCGGCGTCGGACAGCGTGTTCTACTTCCTTCCGGTGTTTCTCGCAGTAACAGCAGCACGGAAGTTCAAAGCCAATCAATTCGTATCCGTGGCTATTGCCGGAGCACTAATCTACCCGTCGGTCATTACTGCTGTCGGCTCCACGGAATCGCTGAACTTTATAGGAATACCGATTGTACTGGTCAATTATTCCTCCAGCGTTATTCCGATCATTCTAGCGGTATGGGTACAATCCTCTGTAGAGAAATGGTTCCGTTCGATTATCCATGAATCGGTCCGGAATATCCTGGTTCCGATGTTCGCGCTGCTGATTGTCATTCCTTTGACATTCCTGGCGTTTGGTCCTGTAGGCTCACTGATCAGTGAAGGACTGGCTTCCGGGTACACCTGGCTGTATAATCTTAGTCCGCTTGTCGCTGGGGCCATCGCCGGAGCGTTCTGGCAGGTGTTCGTTATCTTTGGTGTTCACTGGGGCTTTGTCCCGATTATGCTCAGCAATATTGCCACTCTTGGTTACGATACCATGCTGCCGATTCTGGCCGCTGCTGTACTCTCGCAAGCTGGTGCTGTATTCGGTGTGTTCCTGAAGTCCAAGAATACGCAGCTAAAAGCGTTATCCGGATCATCTACATTGGCTGCTGTGTTCGGGATCACCGAGCCAACCATCTACGGGGTCACCTTGAAGCTTAAAAAGCCTTTTATCTACGCCTGTATCTCAGGGGCAATAGGGGGAGCTATTATCGCTGTGGGTGGTGCCAGAGCTATTGCCTTTTCCTTGCCGGGGCTGTTAGCGCTGCCAACGTATTTCGGCACCGGGTTTGCCTGGGCGGCTATCGGGATTGTGGTGGCCTTTGTACTTGCCGTTATTCTGGTATTCGTGCTTGGGTTTGACGACCCTGAAGCAGCAGCTACAGAGAATGCTTCCCGGCCGTTCGTGAACCAGGAGATTACAGAAATCGATAAAGAGATGATCTTCAGTCCGCTTACGGGTACTCTGTTGCCGCTGGAAAGTCTGCCTGATGAAGCCTTCGCCACAGGTGCAATGGGAAAAGGGATTGTGATAGAGCCGTCCTCCGGCGTATTAACTTCTCCTGTGAATGGGACTGTAACGACCGTATTCCCTACGGGTCATGCCATCGGTATCACTTCTGAAGGCGGTGCTGAGCTGTTAATTCATGTTGGGGTCAACACGGTCAAGCTGAAGGGCAAGCATTTTCATAAAAAAGTGCAGGAAGGTGACAAAGTCGAACAGGGCCAGCTGCTGCTGGAGTTTGATGTGGATGCGATCCGCGCAGCCGGATTCGTGACAGCAACACCTGTGATTGTAACCAACTCTGCCGGTTATCTGGATGTCCTGAAGAATACGGGTACGGAAGCAAGAAACGGCGAGCTTTTGCTAACACTAATACACTAGAAGCCAGAGGTGGCAGCAAGCCACACTGGAGGAGAAGGAGCGTAACAGATGACTGCAATCCAAAAAGGATTTCCGGGAAACTTCTTATGGGGCGGTGCAACCGCCGCCAACCAGCTCGAGGGTGCATATAATGCAGACGGCAAAGGCTTGTCCAGTGCGGATATGGTCGCTTATGTGCCCAAGGCCGAGCGCAGCAATGATCATGCTATTGAAATTACATCCGAGCGGATCGATCAGATCCTGTCCGGGGAGTTCACCGCACGGTTTCCGAAGCGTGAAGGGGTGGATTTCTATCACCGGTATAAAGAGGATATTGCTCTTTTTGCCGAAATGGGATTCAAGGTCTTCCGCCTGTCGATCAACTGGGCGCGGATCTTCCCGAATGGCGATGATGCGGAGCCGAATGAAGCGGGTTTGCAGTTCTATGACAATGTATTTGATAAGCTGCATAAATACGGCATCGAGCCTCTGGTAACACTAGCCCATTACGAGACGCCGCTGGGACTGACGCAGAAATACAACGGCTGGGCTTCACGCGAAGTCATCACCTGCTTTACCCGATATGCGGAGACTGTCTTCCGTCGTTACAAGGATAAGGTGAAATACTGGATTACCTTCAATGAGATTAATATGATGACTCTGAGCCCTTTTACCGGAGGCGGGGTTGTGATTGACCGGGCGGAGAACAAGCTCCAGACGATCTATCAGGCGCTTCATCACCAATTTGTGGCGAGTGCACTGGCAACCAGGCTGGTGCATGAGATCATTCCCGGCTCGCAAATGGGCTGCATGCTGGCACGGATGGAGAGTTACGCCAATACCTGTAACCCTGAGGATGTGCGTCTCAATCAGCATGAGAATCAGATGAATCTGTACTTTACGGATGTGCATGCCCGTGGCGAGTACCCCAAATATATGGAGCGTTACTTCGCAGAGAATCATGTGGTTCTCCTGAAAGAACCGGGTGACGATGAGATTCTGAAGCTTCACACAGTGGATTATGTGGCATTCAGCTACTATATGACGCTGACCGTATCGGCTAGTCCGGAAGGCGAGCGTGCGCAAGGCAATCTGTTCGGAGGTGTGAAGAACCCGTATCTGAAGGCCTCTGAATGGGGCTGGCAGATTGACCCCATCGGGCTGCGGATCATGCTGAACACGATGTACGACCGTTACCAGAAACCTTTGTTTATTGTAGAAAATGGTCTGGGTGCGTATGACAAGGTGGAAGCAGACGGATCCATTCATGACACTTACAGGATTGACTACCTTCGCCAGCACATCGCCCAGATGAAGGAAGCTATCCTGGACGGCGTTGAGCTGATCGGCTATACCAGCTGGGGCCCTATTGATCTGGTGAGCATGTCCACCTCGGAGATGTCGAAGCGCTACGGGTTTATCTATGTGGATCTGGATGACGAAGGCAACGGAACCTTGAACCGTTCGAAGAAGGATTCTTTTCACTGGTACAAAAAAGTCATCGCCAGTAATGGTGAAGAGCTGTAGAAGGGGGCTGCAAGCGGCTACGGTGGAGCTATAGCTGTAGTGGATAGCGGCTGAGCTGGACCGGATATTGATTGGCCCGCCGCTGCAAGTTGAAGTTCTACGAGCCGAACCTAGAAACGTGCAGAAGACCAGCTCATAATAATAACAGGGGATTCCCATACCGTCCGGTGAGGGAGTCTCCTGTTTTTTGTTATTATTCAGCTAGGAATGAGTGATTAGAGCTGAGTGTGTTTGGACCTGTGTGTTCTGCTGTGCTGGAGGGACGACGGGCGCAGAAGGTAAACGTGTAGTGCGTAGAACTGCAGTTACGTAAAGTGGAATTAGTTCACTTAAATAGATGGAAAAACGTTATACCGGGGGTAAAGTGGGAAAAAGTAAACTTAATTGAAGAGAATTCACCCAAAACGACGGAAATCGGTCGAATTAGGTATCCTTTCTCCAACTAAACTTGCTGGGAAGCTGGAAGCTGTAATTTAAGTTCACTTTTTCCACCTGAGCCTACACCCAGGCCGGATAACTGAATACATACTCTGTAAATCCAGGACACAATTAGTTTATTCCTGATCCCAAGGGTGCTGGTTACGCAGTATAGCATTGAAACTCCCTGCTTTGTATAGCAAAGCAGGGAGTTTCAATGCGGACCAATGCGCCGAACAATCCTTCCGTCCGCTACAGCAGCAGAGCTCCACCGAGCTCCTGGTGCCCAAAGGGTGGAACCCTTGGAGCATCCCTTGGCTAAAGGAGGGCTTGGGAGGGATCAGAAAACCGTTTGGGGAGGGATTGCCTCCTATTCCATATAAATCTCCACCACTGTAATCTTGCGTTCGCGGGCCAGGTCCAGAAATTTGCCTCCGCTCTGCACGAGCGGACGGAAGACGTCGAGCGGATTGTTCATGATGATCACACCCATGTCCCCTGTATTCAGCAGCACATGTTTGCCAATGAAATTGGGCATCAAATGCTGGATAAAGGCTTGTACCGGTTTTCCGTTCAGCTTACCGAAGCTGAGGGTGTTGATCTCACGAAGAACGGAAATCAGTTCCTGCTTAGATTGATATATCCGGTGAGAGGTCATGGCGCTGTAGATGTCGGCCACAGCGGCAATCTGGGAATAAGGGTGAATATCATCTTTGGTCAACTGATGAGGATACCCGGTACCGTCTTCACGTTCATGATGCTGAAGTGCCACAAGGGCGGTGCTGGGGTCATCCATGGAATTGCGGATTATTTCATAACCATAAATCGTATGTAGTTTGACTTCGTCAAATTCTGCCGCAGTCAGCTTGCCGGGCTTGTTCAGAATGTCTGGAGAAATCCGGCATTTGCCGATATCGATGAGATAGCCTGCCCGGCCGATTTCATAACATTCCTTCTTCGGATATCCAAGCCATGTTGCTATATAATAAGAAAGCATGCCCACCTGCAACGAGTGGTTATAAGTATAATTGTCTTCCCGGTCAAGCAGTAACAGTAAGGATACCACATCCTTGTGTTTGTCCAAGGAATTCAGCGAAGGCTGAAGGATGTCATCCACCACCGTTTGATTGAAGCTTCCCTTGGTTAACGCTTCCATATACACCGATTCAAAACCGTCAATCATGGTATCGAAATTACTGGAAGCTGCCTGGATGACAGATGATCTGATGGAAGGCGCCGGATCTTCCTGAATGGATTCGATATCAACGTAATCTACTCCAAGCTGCATCAGTTTAGCGATCTCTTCTATTTGGAGATGTGTTCCTTTGGGCAATACATGCAGCCCTTTTGAGCTAAAGGTATCCATCCGGAGGGAATCTCCCGGTTTCAGATCCGTCACGTGTACTCTCAATGACTATGCCACCTTACTATAGTTATTTTTTTCCAGCATAGCAACAAAGTTAAGATTATTCAATAGGTGGAAAAGTTATTCTGGGCGTTACAGAGTGCGGTATTTCATAGCATTGGAATCCGCTCCAAGCCACTGTTCTCCGGAGTCGCCAATGTCTTTTTTCCAAACGGGTACTATTGCTTTCAGCTTCTCAATGGCATACCGGCTCGCCTCATAACAGGTATCACGGTGTGGGGCAGATACAGCGATCATCACGCTTGCTTCCTTAAGGCCTACAAGCCCGGTTCGGTGTGCAATCGCACAGCGGGCATCCCACTTCTCCTCGACCTCCTTGCCGATTTCCTGCAACTTGGAGAGGGCCATGGGGACATATGCTTCATAGTACAATGCTGTTGTGCGCTGGGTGCCGGTCATCTCACGGGTTGTGCCGACGAAGAGCAGGGAGGCACCGTGACCTTCATCCAGCACTTTGTTCAGCAGAGCTTCTCCGTTCAGGGGCTGGCCCGTTATGCTAAACCGTCCGTCCGGTGTCTCCAGGTCCTCTTCAGCCGGTTCTCCCCCGGACACAGGAGGGATAAGCGCTACCTCGGAAGCTTCGGAAATGACGGAGACCTCCGGAGCATACTCATGGTCAATGGCAACCAGGGACACTTTGATCTGCGGGGCTGCATCCGGATAGGAGGCAGAGAGCAGTTCTTTGAGTCTTCCGGCAGTAAGCGGAACCTCATGGGAATGGAAGTCCA
This sequence comes from Paenibacillus sp. 22594, assembly GCF_052044425.1. Taxonomy (NCBI): domain Bacteria; kingdom Bacillati; phylum Bacillota; class Bacilli; order Caryophanales; family Paenibacillaceae; genus Paenibacillus; species Paenibacillus sp. 22594. Next base: position 1,260,163 of record NZ_JBQENA010000001.1, on the reverse strand, counting down.
GCGAGGAGGAGCCGATGATTTCGGCCAGACCAGCGAACAGACGAATGGACACATGCATGCTTGATTCACCTCGGAATGTAGGGTTAGTGGACTTTCAATAATGATTCCAATATACCATATTGAATCTGAAAATGTTATGCTATGCACTATAAGATTACAAGCCTGCCGCTAATCATAAAACGGCTTTACAGGTGGGAGGGAAAAGAAGCGTATGGAGCGAGCCGTGCAGAGGTTGGTTCTGATTCACACCAATGATATACATAGCCACTTTGAAATGATGAGCCCCGTTGCTGCTGAAATAGCCAAGCTGAAGGCAATAGCAGGGGACGAGCCTGTGCTGTTAATGGATATTGGCGATCACATGGACCGGTTTTCTGTGGAGACCGAGGGGACCATGGGTCAGGCGAATATCGATATGATTAACCTGACCGGTTACGATGCCATAACTATAGGCAACAATGAAGGGCTGACCTTTCCCCGGGAGATGCTCTCTGTCCTGTATGCAGGCATCCAGTGTCCGGTGGTATGCTGCAACATTCTGGAGAGCTCTACCGGAGAGCCTCCCGGCTGGATGAAGCGCCATGCGATCCTGGAGAAAGATGGTATCAAGATAGGGGTTACGGGAGCTACCGCTGCATTTGCCTCTTTTTATTCGCTGCTGGGCTGGGAGGCCCTGGATCCGGAGAAGGCGCTTCGTGAACAATGTGAACTGCTGGCTCCGCAGGTAGATCTTCTGATTATTCTGTCCCATCTGGGGCTTCCGGCAGATAGGCGGCTGGCCGAGCAACTGAAGGGGGTTCATGCCATTCTTGGCGGCCATACCCATCATATGCTGGAGACGCCGCAGATTATTAACGGAACTGCGGTCTGCGGTGCCGGTAAGTTCGGCCGTTATGTGGGACGGCTTATTTTTGAGCGGGCGTCTGCCGGTAACCCCTTTGAGCTGGCAAGCGGCCAATGTTTCCCTGTAGACCCATCGCTTACCGAGGATGTGATACTCCCTGCTGCGGCGCTGCATTTACAGCATGGGCGGGAGGTTCTTAACGAGACAGTAGCCATCACCGACCGCGAGCTTGCGCTGGATACGCAGGGGGAATCCCCATTTGGCAACCTTCTGGCGCAGGCTGTAAGACGATATACAGGAGCACCGATATCACTGGTCAACAGCGGGCAACTGCTTGAATCTCTACCGGCAGGCAACATTACTGCAGGGATACTGCATGCGCTGTGTCCCTCTCCGATTAATGCCTGTGTTGTTCAGCTTAAGGGAGAGGATATTCGTAGTGCTCTTGAGCAGAGCCTTACAGAAGAGTACCGGACCAAGGCAATTTTCGGCTACGGATTCCGGGGGAAAGTACTGGGCAGCCTTGCTGTGGATGGATTAAAAATCCTGTACGATCCAAGAGTCATGCCTTATGATAACGGTATTGCCGTTTTTGTTGCCGGGGAACCGCTGGATGACGATGCCATTTATTCGGTAGGAACACTGGATATGTTCACGTTCCGCACAGGCTATGAGAGCATTGCAAACGGAACGGAACCGTTGTATCTGTTGCCTCATTTCCTGAGGGATTTGCTGCGGATGGAACTGCAGCGTCCGGGAAGCCTTGAAGAAAGCGAGTCTCTCCGCTGGGAGAATAGGTCTGTATAGGTATTGACTTTACTATGTATGAGTACTAGGAACAGTGGCCGCATTAGGTTTCATTTTCTTAAGATCAGGAGGATTATATGGATACTATTACAGCAATTATTCTGGCAATTGTAGAAGGAATAACAGAATTTATCCCGGTATCATCTACGGGACACATGATTTTAACAACCAAGCTGCTCGGATTTGATGAGCAGTCACCGATTATGAAGACGTATGAGATTGTCATTCAGCTCGGAGCGATTTTGGCTATTGCGCTGGTGTACCGCCAGCGGATTTTGAACTTGTTGGGCATCGGGCGTCGCCGCACAGGCAGAGGCGGAGTCATGCCGGCCTCCAGACTGAATCTGATCCATGTCCTTCTAGGAATTGTACCGGCGCTTGCGGTAGCTTTCATAGCCCGTGACTTCATCAAAAGTCTCTTTGGAGCCCCCACAGTACTCTGGGCGCTTGTCGCCGGCGGGATTCTGATGATTGTTGCGGAATGGGTGAATCGGCGGAAGATCCGGATCACGGCTCACGAGCTGGATGATTTATCTTACGGCCAGGCGCTGGCCATAGGTCTCTATCAGATTATTTCCGTACTGTGGCCGGGATTTTCACGCTCCGGCTCAACCATCTCGGGCGGTATGCTGAGTGGGGTCAGCTATAAGGCTTCAGCGGACTTTTCGTTCCTGATTGCAATCCCGATTATGTGTGCGGCATCAGGTTATGAGCTGCTCGATTCCTATCAATATTTCACGAAAGATACGATTATGGATTTCGCGATCGGGTTTGTGATTTCATTTGCAGTCGCATATGTGGTTGTCGTGGCATTCATGAAGATGATCCAGAAGATTAGACCGACCCATTTCGCGATCTACCGCTTTATTCTGGCAGCTGTCTTCTGGCTGTTTATTATGCGTTAATTCACAAGCTCTTGACTAATCGCTAAAGGTAACGGTATATACACAGAGAGTCACCTGGGGATTTTGAAACAGAATAGCAATTTACCGTTAAAGGCAGGAGTGAGCCAAGGTGCGTCTAGTATCCGTGAATCGGCTTCAGGCGGGAATGAAGCTGGGTAAAAAAATATATAATGATGAAGGGCTGGTTCTCCTTGCGGATGGAGTAGAGCTTACTGATGCATTGATCAAGCGTCTGGCCAAGATTGACATCGGCTATATCTATATAGAGGATTCCCTCACGGAAGATGTTGAGATTACCGGCATGCTGCAGGACGAGACACGCAATCAGGCGCTCAAGGTCGTCAGGAACCAGTTCCAGAAGATGTCAGGAGCTTCCGGCATTACCAAGGGCTTTTATCATCTGGATAAGAAATTCTCCAAAGTGATGGATTCCATTCTGGATGATTTGGCTACGCAGGAGGATCCCATGATTATGCTCCTTGATATGCACACAGCCGACAACTACCTGTATGCTCACTCTCTGAATGTATGCCTGTACACGCTGGTGCTTGGAATTGCTTACGGCTACAGCAGGGAAGAACTGCGGGTTATTGGACTGGGTGCGCTGCTACATGATATCGGCAAAACGCAAATTCCCGTCAAAATCGTGCAGAAGGCCGGCATGCTCAGCGACGAGGAGTTCCGGCACATGCAGGCTCATACGGAGATCGGCTACCGGATTCTCAAGGAAGAGCCGAATATCCCGCTGCTTGCAGCGCACTGCGCACTGCAGCACCATGAGCGTATCGACGGCTCGGGGTATCCGCGCGGGTTGACCGGTCCGCAAATTCATGAATATGCTAAGTGGCTCGGCGTTGCAGACTCGTATGATGCGATGACCTCGAACCGGATCTACAAGAAAGCCATGCTGCCACATCAGGCGGTAGAAGCGCTGTATGTAGGGTCAGGAACACTGTATGAACAGAAGCAGCTCGAGCTGTTCAGAGACCGTGTGGCCATCTATCCGCTTGGATTAACCGTCAAGCTTAGTACGGGGGAGAGCGGTGTCGTAGTCAAAATTGACCCGTCAACGCCGCACAGACCGGTTGTGCGTGTGCTGAACGGACCTGAAGGTGAACCGGTCGTTCCGTTTGAGCTTAATTTGGGCAGCAAGCTTTCTGTAGTAATTGTGGATGTGACCGATGAAGACGGGGCTGTGGTGAGAACCACCTGAGTCCCGGTTCGAAGCGAGGACAGGAAACGGGCAGGCCGCATGAGTGCGGAGCATCGTTGCCGTCCCGCTTTTTTATTTTACAGATGGGGGCATAAGCGGCTTGTGTTAAGCCCTTTCTGCAGTTTTTTGCAAAGTCGTGGTATGATATAGGTTAAGTTACCGTTCTTTTTCACTTCTTTTGGGTTAATAATAAGGAATACGCATCGAAGGAGCACCATGAAAATGAGTATATTAGAGCCATCTTCATCACCAATACGGGAGCTGTCGCCAAGCTACGATCCCTGGGACCCGATCACTTCACTCCGCCAGCATGGGCGTCATGTGCTGACCAGTGTGGAGATGACGGTGACCAATCTGTGCAACATGCGCTGTGAGCATTGCGCAGTTGGCGACAGCCTAGCCACCAGAGAAGGAGAAATGCTGCCGCTGAAAAATATGCTGGACCGTCTGGAAGAGGTTGAACATCTGCAGACGATCAGTATTACAGGCGGCGAGCCGATGTTCCGCGCCAGTACTGTGGAGAATATCATCGTGCCGCTGCTCAAATATGCCCGTGAACGGGGCATCCGTTCACAGATCAATTCCAATCTCACTATGCCTTACTCCCGTTATGAGCAGCTGCTGCCGTACCTGGATGTCATGCATATCTCTTTCAACTATGTGAATGGAGATGACTTCCATGAGGTGGGCTTCGCGAACAGCGGCCATCCGGTTTCTAAGGAAGCGGCTTACCGGCTCTATGACACTATGCTGGAAAATTCCCGCCGGCTCAGTAATGACGGTATGCTGATATCAGCGGAATCAATGATCAATTACCGGACGCATAATAAGCTGCCGGCCATTCATAAGCTGATTGGCGAGATGGGGGCAAGGCGGCATGAGGTACATCCGATGTACGCGTCCAGCTTTGCATCGAAGCTCCCTGTGCTGTCCCTGAAGGAAATGGGGGCAGCGATCCATGATCTGCTGGACCACCGCAATCCCGAAATGTGGATGCTGTTCGGCACGCTTCCTTTCTTTGCCTGCAGCTTTCTGGAAGAAGACCAGAAGCTTCTCCGCCGATTGCGGGAGGAGAAAAACGTTACCTTGCGCAATGATCCGGACGGCAGAAACCGGGTGAATGTCAATTTGTTCACAGGGGATGTGTTTGTGACGGATTTTGCCGATATTTCCGCCTTTGGCAACATTGGCAGCGGCAAGCTGGATGATATCTTTAGCGAGTGGCAGATGAAACACCCGCTCAATCAGAAGGTGAATTGCCACTGTGATGAAGCCGGCTGCTGTGGTCCCAATCTTCTCGTAGCCGATATGTATTATCCGAAGGTTGATTTCAAAACAAGAAAAGCGATCACTCTGTAGAAATGAGGCGTTGTTATAGTGCATGCGGAATTTGAAGTAGGGAGATTGCTGCTCAATCTTTTGCTGGTTCTGGTGCTCGTATTGTTGAACGGCATCTTTGTGGCAGCCGAGTTCTCGCTTGTGAAGGTGAGGCAGTCGCGCCTTACGCAGCTGGTCAGTGAAGGCAATAAGATGGCCGGGTATGCGCTGAAGGTTAACAAAAAACTGGACTCCTATCTGTCGGCTACCCAGTTCGGGATTACACTAGCCTCGCTGGGGCTGGGTTGGGTCGGGGAACCGGCCATTTCCGAATTGCTCGTCGAGCCGCTGATGGTTCAGATTGGTGTTACTGACCATACTCTGATCTCCACAGTGTCCGTGATTGTCGGGTTCTCGATCATTACGTTTTTACATATTGTGCTGGGGGAGCTTGCACCGAAGTCCCTGGCCATTCAAAAAACAGAAGGCTCCGCGTTGCTGCTGTCCGCACCGCTGATGTTCTTTTATAATGTGTTTCTGCCGTTTATCTGGGTGCTGAACGCTTCGGCCAATGCGCTCCTGAGGCTGGTGGGTGTAGAGCCGGCCAGTGAGGCGGAGGCGGCTCACTCGGAAGAAGAAATCCGTATCCTGATGAATCAAAGTGCCAAAAGCGGGGTCATCGATAAGGATGAGATGAAGCTGATGGACAACATCTTTGAATTCTCCGATCTGCTGGCCCGTGAGGTCATGCTCCCGCGCACGGATATGGATGTGTTATACAGCAATCTTTCTTTGGAAGAAAATATGCGGATTATTACGGAAACGAAGCATTCCCGCTATCCGGTGGCTTTTGAGGACAAGGACCGGATCATCGGCTTCATTCATATCACCGACCTGTTGTTTGCAGAGGCAGCACAGCAGAATGATCTGGCTTCGCTGGTCCGCCCTATCCTTAATGTACCGGAATCCATGGAGATCAGCCATGTGCTGCGGCTTATGCAGAAGAACAAGGCCCAGCTTACGCTGGTGGTGGACGAATATGGCGGGACAGCCGGACTGCTCACAGCCGAAGAAATCCTAGAAGAGATTGTAGGCGACCTGCATGATGAGTTCGAGGATGAACGTCCAAGTGTAGAACGCAACGGAGACTACCTCTCTGTAGAAGGCCGGATGCTGATCGAGGATGTAAATGACCTTACGGGTGTAGTGATCGAAGACGATGAAGTGGATTCGATCGGGGGCTGGCTGTTTAAGGAGCTGGAGGGCAATCCTTCCAAAGGCAAGCGGGTAATCGTTGACGATGTTACCTTTGAGGTGGAAGAATCTACGCGTCTGCGGATTACCAGAATCAACATCCACCGTGAAACACCGTTGGCAGTGGATGACGATGAGGCTGGGGAAGATGAGGAAGGCCTGTAACAGGCGAATTAACAGCCCAGGCATGTCTGGGGTACTTGATTGTTCTGACTGGAAGTAAGGTTCCCTGATAAATCAGGGGCCTTTTTTTATTGTCCGGCAATCTTCAGTTCCTTGTCTCTATGTTATGTTTAATCACACACATTCCGATGAATATAATTTGTATCCCTTTTCATTTGCAAATCAAAGTAACAATACCCTACATGATAAAGTTGATACGCCTATCTCGCCAGAGTTCTTCCCTCTTATATACTTTTCTCAAGGAATAAAGAGGGGGATTGCAAGATGAGCAAAAGGACCGCGTATATTTTTATTTTTCCAAGCCTGCTGCTGACATTGGTACTGGGCGTATATCCACTTCTCTGGGCTCTGCGGTATATGTTTTACAACTATCAGGGCTATGGGGAGCCGGTGTATATCGGGCTTGACAACTTTTCCCGTCTGATGAGGGATGGGGAGTTCTGGAATTCAGTGGGGAATACCGGGATCTATGCCGTAGGCAAATTGGTAGTCACGATTCCGTTGTCGCTGATCTTTGCGTTCATTCTGAACCGGAAAATCAGAGGGCGGACGCTGCTCCGGGGCATTTACTATTTGCCTACGGTCTTTAGTGCATCGGTCATGTCCATCGTGTTCTTCATCATTTTCAATTCTTACAATGGCGTGCTTAACCAGTTCCTGCTGAAATATCACGTGATCGGCGAGCCGGTGAGCTGGCTGGGTCCTAAATACGCTATGCTGACTACTATCATGATTGCTATCTGGGGTGCCGTCGGAAACTATATGTTACTGTTCCTCGCCGGACTTCAGGGAATACCGGAGGATCTGTATGAAGCTGCTTCCATAGATGGGGCAACCGAAGCCAGAAAGCTGTGGAGTATTACGATTCCGCTTTTGGGACCCGTAATGCAGATGATCATTATGCTTGCAATTACGATTTCCCTGAAGGGCTATGAGAGTATCATGGTGCTTACCCAAGGGGGACCGTACAACAAGACTGAGGTGATGTATCTGTATCTGTTCAAGCTTCTGTTCCCGATATCGCCGGAAGTACAGACCCAGCAGCAGTTGGGGTACGGTAGTGCGGTAGGCTTTGCAACAGCGCTTATTGTCGGTGTGGTAACGATGATTTACTTCTATTTCTCCAAAAAAATGAGCAACATATCTTAAGCCGGGGAGGATTAATCTATGGTACGGAAATTACTGGGGAAAACCATCCTGTGGGTCTTCCTTCTTGTCAGTGCCGCAATCACCTTGTTTCCCATTGTTGTCGTGATCTTCGGCTCGCTGAAGACGAACCTGGAGCTGACTACTGGCGCTACGGTGCTGCCGGCTACCTGGGAGTTTGGCAACTATGCGACAGCCTGGAAGACGGCGAACTTCTCGCGTTTTACCTGGAACAGCCTGTTTGTCAGCACGATGACGACGATCGGCTCGCTGCTTGTGGCCGCGATGGCGGCGTATGCCGTGGACCGGGCTTCATTTCCGGGGAAAAAAATATATACAGGTCTTTTGGCGAGCACCTTGTTCATTTCAATTGGTGCGGTGGTATTGCGCCCGCAATTCGATCTAATGGTCCAACTGGGCTTGCAAAAATCACTCTGGGGCGTCATTCTTATTCTAATAAGTGCCCATGCTGCGACTTATTTTATGATGATTGGCTTTCTGAAGAATATTCCGCGCGAGCTGGATGAGGCGGCTTGGATCGACGGCTGCAGGCCCTCGGCGGTGTTCTGGAGAATTATTCTCCCATTGCTTCGGCCAGCGCTTGCGGTCGCGGGGCTCAGTGTGTTCCAGAATTCATGGAACGAATATATTCTGCCGTTGGTGTTCACGCTGAGCAATCCTGCGCTGCAGACGCTGCCGGTGGGACTGGCGAATCTGAGATACGGCATCGGCGCGGCCTCCGAATCCCAGCTGATGCTGGCAGGAGCCTGCATTTCCATTTTGCCGCTCCTGGCCGTCTATCTGTTCGCGAACAAATCTTTTATGCAGGTTACACTCGGTGCCGTAAAAGGATGATGAAGGATGAAGTGGAGCTTCTACAAGCTGTCGCTCAAGAACCGCATTCAGATTCTTTATGTATTGCTTACCTTTCTGTGCATCAGCGCGACCGGGCTATTCTCATATAATTTTGCTGCGGATGTAATTGAGGAGAACTCGCTGAAGCTGAAGCAGACCATGCTGAACAAATCGGTGCAGGCACTGGATGAGAGTATGCGGCATATGATCGTATCCCCGTATTCCATGATGATGAGTGAAACCTACGGCAAGGTTATGTCGGATGTGCGAAACGAAAATACCGAACACTTTTACCAGAATCTTTCCCTGCTTCAGACACCCTTCGAACAGCTGCGGCAGGTCGAGCCGGCCGTAGAATCGACGCTGCTTGTTACACCTGTCGGGGAGTTCTATGCTACCAAGGATACGGTGATTAGCCGGGGAAGATTTAATCTGCTATACCAGGAGGAGCTGAAGGACGACTCCTGGAATGTGCACTGGGTGACAGGACATGAGGATACCCTCTTTCAGGGGGAGAAACGTGTGGTATCCCTCATTCTGCGTCCTTTGCGCAATACCTTGAATAATTACAGCCTGCCTGGCGTGTACCTGATGGTGAATTATAAAGAAGACTATATCCGCAATGTGATTGAGCAGAATTTGATCGATGATCAGATTAGGCTTTTTTTGCTAAAACGAGATGGTACCCCTGTCATTCCTACCTCCTATCCCGCGCTTGACGAATTCAAGGATGCACCATTTCTGAAGAATATCGGTGAAAAGGACCAGGGGGCCTTCACTTATGCCAACAGGGAGGATGAACAGCTGATCAACTTCTCAGCGCTTGGCGTGAGTAAGGACTGGATGCTGGTAAGTGTCCAGACCAAGGGGGACCTGCTGGGGCCTATGCGGCAAATCCGCTGGCTGATCCTAGTTATCATGATCGTGTGCATGGCTGTAGCGCTGATGTTCTCCAGCTTCCTGTCCAAGCTGCTGCTGAAACCGCTGCATAAACTCTACAATCTGATGCTCCGGGTCGAAAATAACGATCTGGAGGTACGGTTTGAGAGCAAGTATGAGGATGAGGTGGGCGTGATTGGGCTTCGGTTCAACCGGATGCTGGCACAGATTGAGAATCTGATTGAGGAGATCAAGATTTCGGAGGAGGAGAAGCTGAAGTTCGAGATCAAAGCGCTTCAGGCTCAGATCAATCCTCATTTTCTATATAACACGCTGAATACCATTCTATGGAAAAGCGAGAGCGGACGGAGTGAGCAGGTAGGAGAAATGATCGTCTCGCTATCCTTGCTGTTCCGGCTGGGCCTGAACAACGGACATGAAATGACCACACTCCGGCAAGAGCTGGACCATGCGGAGCAGTATATGCTGCTGCAGCAGCAGTGTTATGATAACCTGTTCACCTATTCGATTCAGGTGCCGGATGACCCTGGTCTGCTTCAGGCTCCTGTCCTGAAGATTCTGCTGCAGCCGCTTGTCGAGAATTCGATCCTGCACGGCTTCAAGGATATGGACGAGCCGGGTCATATTATCATCGAAGCACTGCGTGCCGGGGACGCTCTAGAGCTGCGGGTTAAGGACAACGGCCGCGGGATGGATGCGGACAAGCTGAATAGCCAGGTGGAGCAGCAATTCGAAGGACACTCCAGCTATGCCTTGTACAATATCTTCAGCCGATTGCAGCTGAATTACGGAGACCGGGCTTCGCTCCGCTTCTCAAGCGTTCCACAGATGGAGACTATGGTTGTAATAACAATCCCATTACACTAGGAGGAGTGTTCATGAGTGTTCTGACAATGTGCGTAATGGATGATATCCAAATGGTAGTGAGCGGTGTGGCTTATCAGATCCCTTGGGCAGAGCATGGAATAGAAGTGATCGGAACGGCAGGAGATGGTGAAAAGGGTCTTCAAATGATCCGGGAGCTTCGGCCCGATATCGTCCTTACTGATATTTGCATGCCCAAATTGGGAGGCTGCGACATGATCCGCGAGATCGTGAGGGAGGAGCTACCGACCCGGGTGATTTTTATGAGCGGCTTCAATAATTTTGACTATGCCCAGGAAGCGGTGCGTCTTGGTGCCGCTGATTATTTGCTGAAGCCTTTTACGCGGAAACAGGTGCTGCAGAGTGTGATCAAGGTCAGCAAATCGATTGAGCTGGAACGGGAAAAGGAGGACAAGCTGCTTCGTCTGGAACAGGAAGTGCTTAGAAGCAAGCACCACCTCCGCGATGAGTATCTTCGCAGTCTTCTGCACCAAAGTGTTGGGATGAACCCGCTTGAGCAATGGAGTGAATTCGGTATAGGCGACCTGCTGCCTTCCTACCAGGTACTGATCCTGGAAGCGGAGTACCATTCGGGCAGAGAGCCGTTAGGATCGGAAGCTTATTCAAACAGGTTCATCTGGGAGGAAGCTGACAGAACGCAGATAGAGGCGCTGCTTGGCGCGGCGGTTCCTTCTATTCTGCTGCAGCAAAATGGACATCGCCTGGTAGCGCTGATCCGGAGTACGGCTGTTGATGAGGGAGAGCGGCTGTGGGAGCAATGCGAGAATTCCTTGAAAGGCTTATGCCTGTATCCTGTATCTGTTGGAATCAGTCTGGTCAAACAAGAGCCTTCCGCCATGCAGAGGGCGTACCAGGAAGCGGAGAAGGCACTGGAATACGGCTTCTACAGCACTGGCGCCAGTGTGCACAGCTACGCCAGACTTGATCTGGAGTGCCCTGTGCCGCGGTACTCTCCCGAGAAGGAGCGGGATCTGCTGTACGCACTCCGCAGCGGCAGCAAGGAGCAGATGCGCCAGAGACTGGATGAAATCTTCCTGATGTGGATTCTGCAGGCCGGAGTGCCGGACCCGGCAGCAATCATTCAACTGTTCCAGACCTTGATCTCAACCATTTACAGAACGATGCTGGAACTTGTTAAGGATGAGCAGCATGTGGAGCTTGAGGCGAAAATGTCGCAAATTCAGAGCCGGCAGCGGCAGAATTACGCGGAATGGATGCAGGCCTTGGCAGATTTCTGCGAATTCTCCTGTGATCTGATACAGAGCCGGCAGCTTAAGAATTATTCCCAGCTCATTACACAAGTCAAGCTGTATATTGAGCAGAATTTGAATATGAATCTGACCGTCAACAGCTGCGCCAAGGCGGTGCATATCAGTCCAAGCTATCTGGCCAACCTGTTCAAGAAAGAGACGTCCATGACGCTTGCCAGCTACATTGCCAATGTGCGTATTGAGAAGGCAAAGGAATGGCTGATGGAGGGAATTCAGGTGCAGCTGATCTCCGCGAAGCTCGGTTATGAGGACCGTCCCTATTTCAGTGAGATGTTCAAAAAACACTGCGGAGTTACGCCTTCCACCTTCCGTCAGCAGTATTTTGATGATATGAACCCGAAGAAAAGATGAATTTCCCACTCTACCGCAGTTGATATACCATACTCACATGTCATATCGCACCTTGTATCCTATTAGCAAGGGATCATCAATACCATCCCAAACTAATAACCGGGGGGATTGAAAATGCAAAAGAAATGGTTGGCAATAGCAGGGAATACTCTTCTTACATTGGCTTTGGTCGCTTGTTCATCGACGAATAGTACGAAAAATGAGAAAACGGATTCGGCAGGAGCGTCCGCATCATCAAAGACGAAAGTTGTCTACTGGACACCTGACCGGCATGATGCAGAATTCATGCAGGCGAAGGTGGATGAGTTCAACAAGACGAACACCGATAATATTGAAGTTGAAATGAGCGTAATGGGCGATAACTATCCGCAGGCTGTCGACATTGCTTTTGCCAGTAAGCAGGCCCCCGATGTGCTGCAAATTGACGATTTTCAGACGTATGTCAAGAAAGGGTACCTGACTCCGATCAATGATTATATGAGCGCTGAGATGAAGAAGACCTTTGAAACGACTTTGATTGACCATAAGAACGAAATCGACGGAAAGATATATACATTGCCGAATACCGGACAGACCTGGCGGCTGATTTACAACCAGGATCTGTTCAAGGAGGCCGGTATTGCGAATCCGCCGACAACGCTGGACGAGCTGGTGGCTGATGCCAAGAAAATCACCGAAATGGGCAAGAGCAAGGGCATCTACGGTTTTGCAAGTCCGTTCAAAGGCTCAAGCGGCTTCTTCCGGCCAGCTAATACCATTGCGCCTGCAAGCACAACAGTAGGTGTGGACGGCTTCAATTATGTTACAGGTGAATTTGATTTCAGCATGTATAAGGGAGCGGCCCTTGCGCTTCGCCAGATGATGGAGGACGGCAGCATGCTTCCAGGCGTGGAGAGTCTCGACATTGACCCGCTGCGTGCGCAATTCGCCCAGGGTAAAATCGGCATGTACTTCAATCACTCCGGTGAACCGGGTGTCTACAAAGAACAGTTCCCGACAGAGATCAATTGGGCGGCTGCACAGCCTCCAACGGAAGATGGAACCATCAAGGGCGCTGTACAAATCGTAGGCGGTTCCTACATCGGCATCAGCAATGACTCTGCACATAAGGATGCAGCCTGGAAATTCATGGAGTATGTCTACAGCCTGGATCTTCAGACGGCTTATTACGAGAATGGTTATGGCGTATCTTTGATCCCTGCAGTGCTGGAGAAAGGTAAGAAACCGGAGATCAAGGGTATTGAAGGCTTTCTTCCGAAAAAATACGATGCTCTCTATCCTGCAAATCCTACGGTTGCTACAGAGAGCCAGGTGGAAGGTTCCAAGTGGGCGGAGGAATTCTCCAAATTCGTCCTTGCCGGCGGCGACGTGGACAAGGTAGTTACGGATCTGAACACCCGCTACAACGAAGCACTCAAGAAAGCCCGTGAGTCAGGCTTGACAACCATTCAGGCAGATCCAAGCTTCAGTTCAGTCAACCTGCAAGGGAAGCTATCGAACGAATAATGAGTACTTATTATCTAACCCATAAAGAGCTGGAGCAAGCTGCCCGGCTATACCGTGAGGAATATCCGGCGCTTGCTGATGCCTCATTACTCATCGCGGACCATGCCTGCGCCAATGAGCTGATGATTCCGTACACGAATGATCTCTCGACCTGGATCCATATGGGGGAGCAGGTTGACTGGCTCTATAATCCCTCGAAGGATCCCGAGTTCATCTGGGGCATTAACCGGCACTGGCATATGCTCGACCTGGGCAAAGCCTACCTGCTGACAAAGGACGAGAAATACGTCCTGAGCTATATCCAGCATTTCCGGGGATGGTGCACACAGAATCCACCTCCGGGACTGCCTTACGAAGAAGCGGTATACTTCCAGCTGCCAGGTCCGTGGCGGCTGCTGGAAACCGGCCTGCGGGTGCAATCCTGGATTTCGGCTTACGCTTATATGCAAACCAGTGAGCTGCTTGATGCGGCATTTGTCTCGGAGCTGCATGCCGCTCTGGAGCAGCATGCAGAGTATCTGACCCGTTATCTGGGCGGGACGGAGATCAATCACGCCATAATGCATATGCAGGGCCTGTCCATGATCGCCGAATTCCTTGACCGCAACGAACGGGCACCGTATTGGCGCCAGCTCGCCATGGAGCGATTGGAGCTGTGTCAGCATCATCAGATTGGCCCGGAAGGGGTGCAATCCGAGCTGACCACCCACTACCATGATGCCAGTATTGAGATGTTCGGTACGCCTTATCTGCTGGGGAAGCTTGCCGGGTACCCTTTTCCAGAAACGTATGGAACCCAGCTGCGGCGGATGGCTTCCTTCTCGCTGGCGATGATCCGCCCGGATCACCGCTCCACAGCGATCGGAGACTCGGATTGGGTCAGTAATGGAAGAGAACGGGTCGCCTTTCTCGGAGCTATACTGGAGGATGACGATTTAATTGCTCAAGGTGCCGTCAGTTCTGAGTTTCTGTGGCTGTTCGGTGCTGAGAAATATAAACGGTATGCCGAATTACAGCAGAACATGCAGGTGGAAGCGGGTAGCCAGGCCTTTCCGCAGACCGGATACTATATGCTGAGGGACACGAATCAATATCTCTTCTTCGATGCGGCGCCGATGGGAGGCGCACATGGCCATGCCGACGCACTTAATCTGGAGTGGTACTACAAGCGGCAGCTGATCTTCGCCGATCCCGGAAGGTACACCTATGAGGAAGGTGAGTGGAGGCATTATTTCAAAAGCACCTCCGCACATAACACGGTTCTGGTGGATGGGCTGGATCAGACACCGTATGTATCAACACAGCAATGGGGCCAACCCTTGGCTGAATGCCAGACCCACCGCCGGGTGAGCACAGAGGATTATGACTTCATCGATGCTTCGCATAATGGCTATATGCGGCTGGAGCAGCCGCTGCTGCACCGCCGGTGGCTGCTGATGGGGAAAAGCGTACCTCTGCTGCTGATTATCGACTGGCTGGAAGGCGAGGGAAGACATGAGGTGGAACAGCGTTTTCAGCTTCACCCGGATGCGGCAGTCTCTGGGACTGTGAACGAAGAGCTTTATCCGGCGGTGAAGATTGATTATCCCGCCAATGCGCTTAGAATGCAGATCTTTTGGGCAGCCTGTGGGCAGGACTCACAGCCGGAGCATCCGCAGATAGATCTGATACCAAGCTGGGTATCGGAGATTTACGGCTCCAAGCAGGAAAGTATGAGCCTCGCTGCCAAGCTGGTGACCGGGGAAAGCTCGGGAATAGCGGCGGTCGTGCTGCCTCAAGATTTGAAGCTCCCGGCAGATGGAAAAGAGTGGCGGCTTGAACGGTTGGATCTGAATCGCACGGAGCAGACGGTAACCCTCGCATTGATCTGCGGCAGCCACAGACTGGACGTCGGGGTCAATGGAGAACAGGTCCATTGGAATATGAGAGACCTGTAGAGCTTGTGAAAAAATAAAGTAGATAGCAGTGGGCAAAGTGTCCCAAGGACCATTTAGCGGTTCTTGGGACACTTTTTTGCGTAATTCTATATCTGATGGCCGTTTCGGCTTAAGCGGATAAGAACTTTCCTTGGTCTACTGGCTGGCTGTGGGTCATAGATTTATTACAAAGTACTGTGTTTACTCCGGTAAGAAGCTGAAAGTAAACAGAGGAGGAGAAAAGTATGAATCCCCAGGAACGCGTATGGACACCGTACCGTGGCCCGTTTGATCCTTGCCCGCCGGTGCCATTCAAGACTTATGTGGTACCCCCGAATCAATTTATCAATTTCCAGCCGCCTAACTTGCCGCAGTTTACCTTGCCCGAAGCCCTAAAAGCAGGTACACTTTGGCCTGCTCTGTTCAGCCCGTATGAATCCAAGAGCAAAGGAGGCAAGTAGACATGGAAGCAAGTCCTTGCGAACCGCGATACTATGAGATGCTGGAGCAGCTGCAGGTACTCGATTTTGCATTGGTGGAGCTGAATCTATATTTGGATACTCATCTTGAGGATTTAAAAGCTATCGAACAGTTCAACCAGTTGACCCAAGAGCGTACCCGGCTGGCGAACCAGTTCCAGGAGCTGTACGGTCCGCTGCAGAACTTCGGCCGCGCCTATTCGAAATGTCCATGGGAATGGAACCAGACCCCCTGGCCCTGGCAGGTCTAGCTGGCTGGTGCTTTCGTAGTGAGACCAAACCAAGCGTATGCTTCCGAAGTGAGTTTTGTACGAAGCGGATTCAAGGAGGTATATGCTCACAAAACTTTGAGGAGGGATAGTTCCCAAATGTGGATATATGAGAAAAAGCTGCAATATCCGGTACGTGTCAGCAAATGCGACGTACGGATGGCGCGTTATCTAATGGAGCAGTACGGGGGAGCGGACGGGGAACTGGCGGCTGCGCTGCGGTATATGAATCAGCGGTATGCCATTCCGGACAAAGTAATAGGTGTGCTGACGGATATCTCAACCGAAGAATTTGCCCACCTCGAGATGATCGCAACAATGATCTACAAGCTGACCAAGGATGCCACCATAGATCAACTGGAAGCCGCCGGACTGGGTCCGAACTATGCAACACGGGATCATGCGCTGTTCTACCAGAATGCAGCGGGAGTCCCGTGGACAGCAACGTATATCCAGGCCAAAGGGGATCCACTGGCCGATCTCTACGAGGACATTGCCGCCGAAGAAAAGGCCCGGGCTACATACCAGTGGCTGATCGACATGACCGATGACGTAGACCTACAGGACAGCCTGAAGTTCCTGCGGGAGCGGGAGATTGTGCATGCGCTGAGGTTCCAGGAATCGGTGCAGATCATTATTGAGGATAGGGATAAGAAGAAGGTGTTCTGAGCAGTTTAGGTGCTCATTCTCACTATATAAGTCGCCATTTTGGCGGCTTTTTTGTTGTAATGAATAAAAGTTCTTGTCCCAAGCTAGGGATAACAACGAAAAGATCGATAGTAGTCAGACGCTTGGTTGGTTAACATACGCTGTGTTAATATAATTGAATAATAAACCAGAGGAGGAAAATCATTGGGTTTTAAAAAGATTTATATCTTATTGACATCAACTCTTCTACTTTTTGTACTGGCAGGTTGCAGCAGCAGTTCAGGGGCCAGTAATTCCAAGGCCGCCAAGTTGGAGCCAGATACGTTCTCGGAGCAGGATATGGCCATCTACAAAGTAGATAACAGCAAAGAAAGGGTCAGCTACGGCATGCGCCGCAAGGATGCGGAGAAGGTGCTAGGGACCGGAAGTGTAGGGATTACCAATTCGTATACATATGAATCTGGAGTAAGCGTGCTCTACAGGGATGATAAGGCCGTAGCCATAACGCTGAAAAGAGAATCGCAGGGGACATATAGAACTGCCCGGGGAGCTGAAACCGGCATGACGAAAGCGAATATTAAAGAGTTATATGGAGAGAAATATGCGTTTGAGAGTAGTGAGAAATATATGGAGTATTACTACGATACAGAAGTGAAGCAACTTGTGGAAGGATCTACAATAAAGTTGAATTCGCTCTCGGGGGAAGCTCTTAAAGCCAAACAACTGGTATCAACAGCCTATGATGCGGAAGGGAATGCTATCTTGATCATCCTGCTGGATGGGCAAGCCGCCAACACTTTCAAATAATATCTAATGGTTCATTTAGGAACTACTTCACACACACCGTCATTGTATGCCGGTGTGTTTATTTTTGTAAATATAGCTTCTATAAAAGAGCGGTTTTTTTGGATTCACAGCCCCTGTTTGATCAAATTCCATATCCGCTCGAATCTGTCTTGGTAGTCTGGGTAATTCCAGGATTCTTTGAAGGATGGGAGGCTAAATACCGCAAATGCGGATAGAATCGCCTCTGCTCTTTCTAAGTGGGGATCGTGATAGTCCATGAAGCCGTCAATAATCTGGTAGGAATCCCATAGAACGTCGCGCAGTACCAGTGGATTGCTATCAACGTATTGCGTATTCAGGGCGAACATCTTGGGATTATCGTTATAGGCGCGTTTTTTGGCATTCGCAAAGGCCCAGAGCCAATCATAGAGCAATTCCTTTGGACTAGCCGAATTAGTCATATCGATTTGGATTTGTTCTGAAATCATCCGGTTGAACCAGTTCTTAGAGACGGCTGCCCAGAGCTCTTGCTTATTCTTAAAGTGTTTATAGAGCGCTGCGTGGGTGATACTTAATTCATCTGCAATTTGGGAGAGCGTCACTTCGGATTTTTCCGTGCGCTCCATTAATGCCTCGGCTGTTTCAATAATGAGCTCTTGTGTGATTTTAGCCATTTTGCTGCCAACCCTTTCTTCTTCAATAAATTCCTTAATCATTGTTTGTCCACCTGCCTGTATTTTATCATATACAATAGTAAGTAACAATTGTTGACTTTTGTAACCTGTGGGTTTATGCTTGTTGTGCAAGTTACAAAAACCAATAAATGTTACTTATTTTTCAGTGCAAAGGAGACCATCCATTATGAAAGCAGCACGGATCACTAAATATTCAAAAAAGTTCAAAGTAGAAGTCAACGATATTCCAGTTCCGGAAATAAGTGCTAACGAAGTCTTGGTCAAGGTGAAGGCAGCAGCGGTTAATCATTTGGAATTGCTTATCGCTACCGGAAGCGTGAAGCTGATCCAGGATTATGAGTTTCCACTGGTACTTGGTAACGAGCTGACGGGTGTTATTGAGAAGGTCGGTAAGAACGTCCATGAATATAAAGTGGGTGATGCCATTTATTCACGCCTGCCACTACATAAAATCGGTGCTTTTGCAGAGTACGCGGCGATTAGTGCAGATGCTATCGGGCACTTACCCGCTAATTTGGATTTTGTGACCGGTGCTGCTGCGCCATTAACAGGCTTGACTGCCTATCAAGGATTACATGAAGAATTAGCTGCAAAAGCTGGTGAAAGCGTGTTTATCCCCGGGGGTTCGGGTTCATTTGGCCAAATGGCCATTCCTATCGCCAAAAGCATGGGGCTTAAGGTCATTGTTAGCGGAAACCCGCAAGCACGTGAACGGACGATAGCGGCTGGAGCAGACCAATATATTGATTACACGACGGAGAACTATTGGGAACAGCTTCGTGGTGTGGATTATGTGATGGATACCTTGGGACCAAGCGAATTTGATCATGAACTTTCAATTATTAAAGCAGGCGGACGACTTCTTTCTCTGCGTACGGGTCCTAACAAACGTTTTGCCGAAGATATAGGCTTGTCAGGCTGGAAGCAAAAGCTCTTCACCATTGCCGGGGCAAAGTATGATTACAAAGCGAAGAAAAAGAGAGTTCAATATCATTTTATTTTTGTGCGCAGTGATGGCGAACAGTTAAAAAAAATTACGAAGATCATTGAAAATAACGGGATTGTTCCAGCGGTGGACCCGACAGAATTCCACATTGAAGATATTAACGAAGCACTGAATTTTGTGGCTACAGGTCATCCCAAAGGAAAAGTGATCATCCGTTTTTAAGGAGAGAACCCAATGAAGGCTGCACAAATTTCTCGGTATTCCAAAATACTGGCCACACAAATCAACACAGTTGCTGTTCCATCAATCACATCAACTCAGATTTTAATCAAGACTAAGGCAGCTGGTGTTGATCCACACCTTGTCTTGGCGATTACAGGCAAAGTGAAGTTGTTTGATCATTACGACTTTCCGTTGACTCTGGGCAACGAGCTTGTTGGAGTTGTAATCGAAGTAGGCGCCAGTGTCTTGGATTTTAAGGTAGGGGATCAGGTGTACACCATGCCACCGCTGGATAAGATGGGGGCGTTTGCCGAATATGTAGCAGTGGATGCGGCGATTGTGGCTAAGATGCCAGCCAATCTTTCCTTTAAAGAAGCAGCGGCCGTGCCATTGTCTGCTTTGACGATCGTCCAGGCGCTAGCTATTGTAGATGCCCGGCAAGGCGGTAAATTATTTATCCCCGGCGGTACGGGGGGATTTGGTCAGATTGCCGTTCCTTACGCGAAGTCACAAGGACTGTTTGTAACTGTTAGTGGCAGTGGATCAGCACGTGCCTTGGCGGAGCGACTCAGGGCAGATGAGTTTATCGACTATGCAACGCAGGACTATATTGATTTACTGACAGGCTATGATTACGTTATTGATACCCGCGGCGCAGGCGAATTTAGTAAACAAATGAAGATACTGAAGCCCGGTGGCAAATTACTGTCGTTAAACGCTGGTCCCAATGCCCGTTTCGCTAATCAACGCGCAGACTTGACAACGGCGAAGAAAATCCTCTTTAGTTTACTGGGAGCACCTTTTGATGGGATTGCCAAATGGCAAAAGAAAAGTTATGACTTCTTATACGTGCAGCCGAATGGTCAGCAATTAGCAGCTTTCACACCGTATCTTGAAAAAACAAACATTAAGCCGGTGATTGATTCCGAGTATCCCTTTGACCAAGTGAATGCCGCGATTGCTAAGATTGCGACTGGGCATAGCCAAGGAAAAGTCATATTGAAAGTAGATGATGAAGAATGAAATTAGTAAATAGAACGATATTGGTGACAGGCGGGACATCCGGGATTGGCTTTGCTTTTGCTAAACGTTTTCTTGAGATGGGAAATACCGTGATCATTGCGGGGCGTTCACAAGAGCGCATCGACAAGGCAGTAAAAAACAATCCCGGTCTCATTGGGCTGGCTGCAGACGTTAGTGATCCCTCAAGTGTTGAGCAGCTTGCCAAAGAACTCGCTATACACTATCCAAAACTGGATATTGTTTTTAATAATGCTGGTATAATGCACGAATTTGACTTATTTGATGAAAGTATCACCTATGAGCGCCTTACCGCAGAAATCACCACAAACTTAAACGGCACAATCTATGTCACTAAGGCTTTATTGCCACTGTTAGCCAAACAGCAGGAGGCAATGATTGTTAACGTCAGCTCATTACTTGCTAATATTACAGTTGCTAACGCACCGACTTATTCTGCAACGAAGGCTGGCGTCCACATGTTCAGCGATGCATTACGCGAGCAAATCCGTGCCAAAGGAAAAAATATTCATGTGATGGAACTTTGCCCACCCGTTATTTCCGAAACCAATCTCACAGACACGTATAATGAAGGGTTTATGAATAAGATGATCTCTTTGCCGTTAGCCAAGCTTGTTAAGTCGGGGATTAAAGGGATGGAAAAAAACAAACTACGAGTGAACGCAGGTTTTACTAAGATTATGCGCTTTTCCATGAAGTTCGCTCCGGATTTCATCACACATACCTGGGGTCAAATGATTCTAAAAGCAAAATAATTCTTTACTGATCGTTCTATAATTGTTATACTAGTGCAAGTAAGGTCTAACAAAGTCTTGTTTGCCTAAACTAGAATGATCATTCTCGAATGACTATTTAATTCAAAACCAAAGGGAGAGAATAATGATGAAGTACACAGTGATTACAGGAGCAAGTTCAGGAATTGGATATGAGACGGCATTGGCGTTTGCTGCACGCGGTAAAAACTTAATTTTGGTAGCTAGACGATTAGATAAATTAGAAGAGCTTAAATCAACAATCCAGGTTATGGATCCTAATGTAAATGTTATTGTTCATACAAGTGACCTGTCTGACTCCAAACAGGCCTATACACTGTATAACGATTTAAAGGAATATCAAATCGAGACCTGGATTAACAATGCTGGGCTTGGTGAAGCTTCTTTTATAGCAGAGCAGAATTTAGCTAAAGTTGAAACTATGTTACGTGTTAACATCGAATCCTTGACGATCCTGTCCACACTATTTGTGCGGGATTATGCTGATGTAGAAGGCACTCAGTTAATTAACGTAGCATCCGCACTCGGATATGCCATTGCTGTTGGGAGTGTTGCTTATTCTGCATCTAAATATTATGTTAGTGCCTTCACCGAAGGGCTTGCCAAAGAACTGGAGCTTAAAGGTGCGAAATTAAAAGCAAAAGTGTTAGCACCGGCAATAACCGAAACGGAATTTGTGAAGAAATCGATCGATGCTGAAGAATTTGATTACAAAGCAAACATGCCTAAGTACCACACTGCCGAACAAATGGCGGGGTTCATGGTTGAGCTTTATGATAGCAACGAAGTGGTAGGGATCGTTGACCAGAACTATGACTTCAATCTGAGAAGTCAAATCTATCCAATAATTTCAGAATTCTAAATCGAATTAAAATATCCGTGTAAATTCATTTGAAGAGGTGAATATCAGTATGGAAAAATTGTGGAGTAAAACGAAAATTGGAAACATGGAATTGCCCCATCGTCTAGCGATGGCACCAATGACACGTAGTCGAGCGCAAGAGGACGGTACGCCTGGAGAGTTGGCTGCACTTTATTATGCTCAACGTGCATCCATGGGACTTATTATTACAGAAGGTGCACAACCTTCAGATGATGGTCAAGGTTACTTAATGACACCTGGGATCTATATGAAAAAGCATATTGAAGGGTGGAAAAAGGTTACCGATGCCGTGCATGAAGCCGGCGGGTATATTTATATCCAATTAATGCATGCCGGTCGTATGTCGCACCCTGACAATACACCACATCATCGGCAGCCGGTTGCACCATCTGCAATTGCACCAGGAGTAGAAACGTTTACGGCTACAGGTATGCAGGATATCCCTGTACCACGCGAGTTGAGTAAGGAAGAGATTCAAACGACCATTGCAGATTATCGCAAAGCTGCGGCGGCTGCTATTGCCGCAGGTGCTGACGGTGTTGAAATTCATGGGGCAAATGGTTATCTAATCAACCAATTTATCGGAGAAAATTCCAATAAACGGACGGATGAATATGGTGGCTCTATAGAAAATCGTGCCCGCTTCGCGATTGAAGTAGCCAAAGCCATCGTTGACGAGATTGGGGCAGAGAGAACAGGATTCCGTATTTCGCCAGGGACCCCTCTTGGCGGGATTCAAGATGGGGAACAAGGGCCTGAACTTTATCGTTACCTGACGCAAGAATTAGAAAAATTGGATTTAGCCTACCTTCATATTATGCACCTAGGAAACGATGAATTGCTTCAAGATATTCGTTCCTTATGGACGAATTCGTTGTTAGTCAATCGGGCTGGACGGGGACTTGAGAATATTGGTGTCGATATCGAGAGTGGCCTTGCTGATCTGGCACCTGTTGGGGTATGGTCACTGGCTAATCCGGATTTTGCGGAACGACTTAAAGCAGGCGCTCCATTAAATGAAGCAGATCCTGCAACATTTTATGGTGGTGGAAGCAAGGGTTATACGGATTATCCTACGTTGAAAGAAATGGAGTCGCAGAAGAGCTAATTATAGGCTGTATCAAGAAAGTCAATGTTTCGCAGACAGATATTTTACCAATGGACAGTAATGCTTAAAAATGGCGTACAACTGAAAAATTGTACGCCATGAATTTATCTGCAAATCATCGGGAAAGTAGTTGACGTTTTATCTCTGAGCAATCCCCAACTCCACTTTAAACCGTAATATCGAATTCGGTTTGCTTGCTGCCACAGCGAAATACGGAAAGGGTGTTTTGGTTTGGAGCCCACTTTCGGGAGGTTTATTGACTGGTAAATACCGTTTTGCTAGTAAAAAAATAAGAACAACTAGGAATCGAGTACTAACACTACTCGAAAATCTTAGGTGTTCTTATTTTCAAATATTCGGATATTTATACACCAATTCCATCACCGGCTGGATCTGGACCATTGGGTTTGGCGAGGTAAGCGGACGTAGGATGAGGCAGATAAATTCCATAGGCTCCATCATTTTTTCGGTAAGCACCGTATCCCCAATCTGTGCCTACCCAACTTACCCACACACCATTTCTCAAAAGTTCAGTTTGAGACCAAGTCGCCGTATTATGCTGAACATATCCATATTGGTCCTTGCAACCGTGGGTATATGCCACACGTGCAGTGGTTGGATGTGTTCTGTAATTCGGCAAGACCCAAATCATTTTTCCATTGACCCACATTTTGGAGTGCGTTCCGCCCTGAGTAGGGACTAGTGTAAGGGTAACTGTATTACTAAAGCCAAAACTTAAGCCTAAATCGGAGATGTTCTTGGACCGCCAGTATACAAAAGGAACAGCAGAAAGCGGACGCCTTGACGAGCGGAAATGCTAATGGTAATATAAACACAAAAAACCCAAAAACTCTTGAGGTGAACATCAATGCCGCTTACGAAGCGACGGTTGCAATTGTTGGGACAACTGGTGGAGCTATATCAGCGCACCCGCTTGCCTATCCATTATGAGACATTGGCCCGTGCATTGGGAGTCAGCAAATGGACTGCTTATGACATGCTGAAGGAAATCGAAAAGCTCGGCTTTGTAACACGGAGCTATGAAGTGAATTCCAAGGAAACCGGCCGTTCGCAGGTCGTGTTCTCGCCTACGAACAAGGCATCCGAGCTGTTCAAGCAGAACCGGAGCGATTCCTTAAATCCGGCGGACTGGGAGCAGACGGTGGCCCATATCCGCGATCTGCTGCAAAGCGTAAAGAACGGCAATGTTAACGACCTGATCCGAAAAGTGATGAACGAAATTCCTTCCAAGGCATCCAGCATTGAGTTTTGCGGCTATATTCTCGGCCTGCTGCTTGTTTATGTGAAGAAGCTTGGCGGCAAAACGGAAACGTTGATCCGTCTGGTGGTAAGCAAAACACCGGGCAGCGTGAATGGAACCCTGATGTTTGTGGGCACGGTTCTCGGCACCATTATTCAAACGATCAATGACGAGCTTGGCACCGAATTCACAGAGCTGGTATCCGAATTTCTCCGCACCATGGATGAGCTGTCCCATCAGGAACAGCAATTGTTGTCAAATATGCTGCACGAAGCTTTAGCTTGAGAAAGCTTTTGCTTTTCATTAGTTTTTGGGTCTTTTATGTTTTTTGCGGCGGGAGTGGAGTGCATTATGGGAAAAACAGGACTTGTTCTGGGCGGCGGAGCCGTCAGGGGGCTGGCGCATGTTGGCGTATTGAAAGCTTTTGAGCGACACGGAATCCAGATAGACCGCATTGTGGGCACAAGCATGGGTGGCGCCATCGGAGGCTTGTACGCGGCTGGTGTTTCTGCCCGGGAGATTGAACAATTGTTGTTAAATACACCAAAATACCGTTTGCTCGATGTTGGTATTCGCCACCGCGGCTTGCTTGCCGGCAATGCGGTTCATAATACGATCAACGAATTGCTGCGAAGACACGGTAAATACGACTTGCCGATCGAACAATTTCCAATCGAGTTCAGAGCCATCGCGGTTGATCTGATGCAGGGAAAGCAGGTGGTGCTGGATCAAGGGGATCTCGGTACTGTCCTCAGAGCAACCACCGCATTTCCGGGTGTTTTTGCGCCACTGATGGATGGAGATCAGATGCTGGTGGACGGTGGGGTATTGAACAATTTACCGGTGGAGGAGGCGCTGGCCGAGGATACCTGCTTTGTGATTGCCGTGGATGTGGCGAGAGAACATGAGAACAAGCCGCCGCGCAATATGGTCGAAGTGGTGTACCGCTCGTACAGCCTGATGACGGCGGAGCGCAAGCATGCCAGTCTGAAGCTGGCAGACTTTGTGATCCGGCCTGACGTTGGAACTTTCGCGGCCTTTGACTTTACCAAATCACAGGAATGCATCAAGGCGGGCGAGGACGCTGCGGAACAAAGTATAGAAGAGCTTCAACGGCAAATCCGTATAGCAAAAGCAAATCATTTGATCAAAGGAGCTGTAAACGAATGAAAACAACGTTGGAAAAAGCGATGATGCTGGGGATCGGCCTGGCGGCTGCGGGTAAGGAACAAATCGAACTAACCGTGGGTGATTTGGTCAAAAAAGGAGAGGTGGGACGTCTGGAAGCCCGTGCACTGGCGGAGAAGCTTATCCATCGCAAAGAAGAAGAAGAGCAGCGGCTGGAAGCACGAATTACCGAACGGGTTCAGGCGATTTTGTCGGAACAAAACCAGGCGGCTCTGGAAGAACTTGAGCAGTTAAAGCTTCGTGTGCTTGCGCTTGAACAAAAGAAAGATCTAAACAACTAACGGGGGTGCCGGATTGGGGGCGCAAAAAAAATTCAGACAATTGCAGCGTTACCGCACGATCAGTTCCGCACTTGCCCGCAACGGATTCGAATTTATCGTCTACAGCAATAGCGGGGAGGCCGCTGCTTCCGCAAATGGTGAAATGGATTGGGACAACGCGGGCAAACGTATCCGCTTGCTGCTGGAAGAACTGGGCACCACGTTCATCAAGCTGGGACAGATGGCAAGCACCCGGCCGGATTTGGTTCCGCGGCCCGTTTTGAAGGAGTTGGCTAAGCTTCAGGATGCAGTCCCCCCGTTTCCGTATGCCGACGTATCCAGAGTAGTTGAAGAAGAATTGGGAGCTCCCATATCGCAGCTCTTTCGAACCTTTGAAACCTTACCGACGGCTTCTGCTTCGATCGGGCAGGTTCATCGTGCTGTTCTGGCTGATGGCAAGGAAGTGGCAGTCAAGGTACAGCGGCCACAGCTTTCCGCACTTGTCGAAACAGATCTGGATATTTTGGCAGACCTGGCGCGGCTGGCTGACCGCCGGGGCAGCTGGTCAGCCAGCTACCGTTTGACCGAGGTGGTGGAGGAACTTGGCCAGGGCCTGCTTGCTGAACTCGATTACAGGCAGGAGGCTGCTCATCTGGAACGTTTTGCCCGCTCGGCGGGTGAAATGAAGCATGTACGCATTCCGGCCGTATACCGACCTTATTCCACTCAAAAGGTATTGACCATGGAGTATATCCAAGGCATACGTCTATCGGATAAGGCACAGCTCAAGGAGCAGGGCATACGGACCCGTGTAGTGGCCGAACGGATTGCGGGTGCTATTTTTCAGCAAATACTGGTGGACGGTGTGTTTCATGCCGATCCCCATCCCGGTAATATTCTGGTTCTCCCCGGGGAAGAGATTGCGCTTCTGGATTTCGGGATGGTGGGGCGGCTATCCGCTCATACACAAAAACATTTTGCTTCCTTTATTATCGCTTTACGGAACAGAAGCTCCAAGGGGGTGATGCGTGCCATCGAGCAATTGGGTATGATCCCTGCAGAAGTGGACCGGGGGAAGCTGTACGCGGATGTAGAAGAGATGCGGACGAAGTTCTACGATGTTCCTCTAAAAGAGGTGAGTTTGGGAGAAATGATTACTGATTTATTCGGTGTGGCTTTTAAGCACCGGATTCGTATCCCCTCCGAGCTGACCATGGTTGGAAAATCCATTCTCACTACCGAAGGGGTGGTTGCCGAGCTTGATCCGGATTTCAGTGTGTTTGATGTCGCAGAACCGATTGGGAAAAGGCTGTATTTGGAACGCCTGAACCCCTGGAGCTTTCTGAAGAACGCGCTGGAGGATGTCCCGGAATACTTGCAGATCGCGAGCGAACTGCCCGTAACGATGGGCCGGTTAAGTGCAATGCTGCGCAAGGGAAAGATGCAAGTGGAAGTAGTTTCTCCGCAGCTTGAGCAATTGGTGAAGAAGCTGGACCGGATAAGCAATCAGATGTCCTTCAGCATTGTGCTGCTTGCGCTTAGCCTGGTGCTGCTCGGCCTGATTATCGGCTCCTCCATCAGCGGGGCACAAACGATACTCTGGAGGCTGCCGATGCTGGAAATCGGTGCCGTAATCTCACTGCTAATGTTCGCCTGGCTGCTGTATGCTATTTTTCGCTCCGGTCGCTTCTAAGACGGTTTATCATCAGTTGGTTCATGGAGTTACTTCCAGCAGGTGGAGACTGTCTGTTTCTTGTGTAGTTTTTGGGTCTTTTGTGTATTTTGATTTCTTTTTCAAATGGGAGTGAGGCAGATGAGTACGGGTTTCTCCACGGAGCTTCTATTTTTTGCCGTCTATGCTTTGGGAGGCTGGCTGCTGGAGACGATATATGCCGGTGTAAGACAACAGCATTTTGTGAATAGAGGATTTATGTTTGGTTGCTTTTGCCCGATTTATGGTTTCGGTGCGTTGCTGATCATTCATGTCGCGGAATGGACGGGGGCCAGGATCGAAGATCCGTTTGTACGCATGATGGCTCTAATCTGCGTTTCAGCGTTGCTGGTTACGTGGCTGGAGTATTTCACGGGTCTGATATTGGATAAGGTCTTTCAGCGAAGATGGTGGGATTATAGTGGAAATCAATGGAATATCGGCGGATATGTGTGTGTGGAATATTCCTTGCTGTGGGGATTGATTGCTTATCTGCTGACGGAATTCCTGCATCCGGCTGTAACGCGGATGCTCGCCTTGGCTCCGGCCGGAATCATCACGGCAGCAGCGTGGTGCGTACTGGTGTATTTCATTTTGGACGCGGCAATTTCCATAAGCGTGGAATGGTTCCGCTGTCAGTCAGCGGCCCGGCCTGCGCTCAGGCACTCCAATGCCGAGGAGTATTCCGCTTGTGTCGAAGACCTGCTCCCACATGAGCAGGTGCAGCGTATGGATATGTTCATTCAGCATGGCCGGACGACCTGCCTAAAGCATTCCCAGGCCGTTTCTTTTCTGAGCTATCGAATTTGCCGGAAGTGCAAGCTTGATTATCGCTCGGCGGCCAGAGGCGGGCTGCTTCATGATCTGTTTTTATATGATTGGCATGATCCGGCTGCGGGAGGAAGATGGCATGGGTTCACTCACCCCAGGGTTGCACTGCGTAATGCGGAAGATATCTTTGCCCTCAACAAGATTGAGCGGGATATTATCGCTAAGCATATGTGGCCTTTAACACCAGCCGTCCCTCGCTTTAGAGAATCCTGGGTAGTGTGCCTGGCCGACAAGATTGTGACCTGTCATGAATTCATAGAGGGGGTGATGGGAAGACACGAACATTGGAACAGTGGAAAAAAAGCTTTATAAAACAGATTAAATATAGAAATGGAGTGAGAGAATGTTCTTGAGAAATGTAACATCGGAAGCCGGAAAACTGATTTCCAAACGTGCGGTTCTGCTGCTCGTCATTCTGGCTTTGATTACCGGGGGAATGGCATACGGACTAACCCGCATAGAGGTAAAGACAAGTGTAGATATGCTGCTGTCAAAGGATGATCCGGTTTCGATTCATAATGAGCGCTTTCAGAAGCAGTTTGGAGGGGAAAGCCTAGTGCTGCTGTTACGCGGCGACGACAATCTGCTGCTGAATGGTGATGCGCTCCGGGAGATGAATGCGCTGCAGCAGGAGCTTGCTGCCACTGAAAAAGTCTATTCGGTGACCAGTCCGGTTTCCTTGGCCGGCGTGTTTGCCGAACAAGCTGAGCGGCAAATGACGCAAATGCAACAGCAGATTGCAGAGCAAGTGCAGCAAGCGATGGCGGAGGGCGCCGCGGCTGCGAAAGCTAGCGGAGGTGATGAAGAACAGCAGGCCCAGGCGGCGGATGCCGCGAAACAGAAAGTGGAACAGGCGATTGCAGCTCAATATGGAGAGCAAATCCGGCAAATGAATGAGCTTGGTGAATTGTCCGCAACCAATACGGCGTTTGTGCGCTATGCCTTGTTCGATGAGTCCGGAGCTCCTCAAACAGCTGTAGCACCGCTCTTGCCCGAAGACGGGCAAAGCGTTCTATATAATATACAGCTGGACAGCGGACTTACGATGCAGCAAATGGCAGAGGTGACCGACGAATTGGAGCGGATCATCGCGGAGCATCCGATAGAGCATTCCAATTCCTTATTTTCGGGTATTCCGGCCATTTCTAAGACGATAGAGGACTTCATTGCGCAAGATATTGTGACGATGCTGCTCACAGTCATTGTCCTGATGGTCATTGTGCTGTTGGTCGTATTTCCCGTCCGGTGGCGTCTTCTTTCGTTGCCAGTTGTCTTGACCGGCATGATCTGGGTTTTTGGTTTGATGGGTTACATCGGCATGCCGCTGAGCATTGCGACAATGGCCTTGCTGCCGATTCTGATTGGTTTAGGGACGGATTTTGCGCTGCAGTTCCATAACCGCTATGAAGAGGAGTTGGTCAAAACAGAGGATTCCTCCAAAGCAGTAACCCATGCCGTAAAACATATGGCGCCGGCGGTGGGCATCGCGGTCATTATTATGGCGGCGGGCTTCCTGACGCTGTTGTTGTCGGAAATGCCGATGATCAAGGAGTTCGGTCTGATGCTGGCGGTTGGAGTCTGCATAATGTACACTGTGAGCTTACTCCTCCTGCTCCCGGTGCTGGTGCTGAGAGACCGTAAAGGTATCAAACTGCGCAAAGGGAAAAAGGGGAATGCGGTTGAACGCGGTCTTGGCGCATTGGCGAAGAACGTCATTGAGCGGCCGAAGCTGATGCTGGTGATTCCAGTCGTTATCGCAATCGCTGGATTTTCCGTGGATTACAAGCTGAATGTGGAGAGTAATATTGAGAAGCTGATGCCGCAGAATGCACCGGCGCTTATCGAAATGAATGAGATTCGCCAGGTTCTGGGCAGCACGCTAACCCTGGATTGGATGGTTGAGGCAGAGGACGTGACCCGTCCGGAGGTTATAAAGTGGATGGATACCTTCCAAAAGCGTGCCGACACAGAAAATAGAGAGATTTCAAGCAGCTCAAGCATCGTTAGCGCCATGTCGGCGGTCCAGCCCAATATCGCCGCCGCAGATTCATCCGTGATCGGGAATGTGCTGGACCAACTGCCGTCCGAGCTGACTGCCCCGCTGCTGTCCCCGGATCGGCGGATGGCGCATATTGTTTTTACCCTGGAAAATATCAGCACACAGGAGCAGGAGAAGCTGCTGGGGCGGCTGGAACAAAACATGGATCTTCCTGAAGGTGTAAACGCAAGTCCGGTCGGCATTCAGGTGTTGCAGGTGAAAAGCTTGAACGGCTTGACAGACAGCCGGCATACTTCGCTCATTTCTGGATTGCTGGCCATACTGATCGGATTGTTTATTGTTTACCGGAATATTAAAAGGGCGTTCTTTCCGCTTTTACCTATCATTCTGGTCAACGGGTGGTCAACCGCTCTGCTCTTTGTTCTGGGAATTGACATTAATCCGTTGACCGCAGTACTTGGCGCACTGGTGCTTGGAATCGGAACAGAGTTCACTATTTTACTGATGGAACGCTATTTGGAAGAAAAGGCGAACGGAATGAATACCGAGGCAGCCATTATTACGGCGATGACCAAAGTCGGCCGCGCCATTTCGGCCTCCGGGCTTACGGTTGTGGGTGGCTTCAGCGCCCTGCTGTTTACGAACTTTGAGGTTGTTAAGCTGTTCGGAGTGACCACCGTCATGGATACGTTGTTGTGCTTGCTCAGCACTTTAATCGTATTGCCAGCGATCATCGTGCTTCTGGATAAAGATAAAGAGACGGTAAATGCCGATGATCACTTGGCTGTGCCTTCTCTTGTTAAGGAATAGCACATAGCAAAACACACGAAGGGAACGGTTTGTAGTTTTTCCCTTACAAGTTCATTTCACGAAATCTCCGGTGCAGAAGCTTTGGGCGCAATCCCCTCATTTTTTGCTGCGCCGGGAGTCATCTATGAGATAATAATAGTACTAGCATTCTATACGCTTATAGAGAACGGAGGGGAGCAAGAGAAATGGCATTTGAACGGTGGCGAGGATTTGTTCGGGCCTGGCGCGATTACCCGCTTCCGGAAGGGAGCCGGATCGGTGAATGGTATACGATAGAATCCCTATTAGGGGAAGGGAGCTACGGGCTTACTTACCGGTGCAGTGACTCCAGGAATGGAGCCCTTCTAGCCGTCAAGCAGTCCAGACCGAGCAAGAAAGCGGTGGGACGGAGTATGCTGGCCAAGGAGCGGGATATCTTACAGGCCATGAACCATCCTCACATTCCCAAGTGCCGCGATTACTTTGAAGAGAAAGGTTCAAACTGGCTGGTAACCGATTATATAGAGGGTAAGACGCTGGAGGATTTGATCTTCGATGGGCACATTATCTACGGGGAGCGGGAGTGTCTGGCCACGACCTTGAGACTGATGGAATTGGTGGCCCATGTCCATTCGCGTGGATATGTTCACCTTGATCTGCGGATTCCTAATGTGATTCTCCAGAATGAAGAAATATACTTAATTGATTTCGGGTTGGCAAGGCGGATCGGAGAGGTGGAAACGGTGCTGGAGAGGCGGAAGCCGAAGGTGGAGGAGATACCGAAACGGATGCCGCCGGTTATTACCTCAGATTTGTATGATATCGGACAATTAATGCTGTTCATGCTGTATTCCGGTTACAGACCCGAACCGGGAGGGGAGGAGCGGAGCTGGCGGGAAGAACTGGATTTGTCGCCAGGAATGCTGCGTATCGTATCCCGGCTTCTCGGAGAGCAGGAAGCCTATCCGGATACAGCCTTTTTTGTCCGTGAAGCCGAAGCTTTACATGAGAGCCTGCGGTGATATTAATATCCGCACAAAAAAGGCGCCTTCATCCAAAAGATGAAAGGCGCCTTGTGATTTTGGAACAGTGCTCAAATGGGCAAGGATCAGCTTGAGCTGCCGTAGCGATTCTTATAATATTTATGTCCATTTCCTCCGTGGTGCGCGTCCGAAGATGAGTGGTGCTTGTATCCGTGACTACTGCTTGAATGTCTGCCGTACACAGGCCTCCCTTTATGACCGCTTGAAGATCTGCTTCGCCTTCCATGTTGGGAGTGTTCCATGGAGTGCAGGACTTTGCCGAGAATTTTTTTTAGCATCATGTTTCCTCCTCTAGGGTTGTATAGGCCGCTTAGTGCGGTCTTATTCTTTAATTACCCTATAGTACGGTATTCATACCTGCAGGTTTCGTGTTTAGTTAGTGGTTATGTTAACGTTTCAGCCTTTTTCATGAAATCTTTCTTATTGCTTAGTAAGCTTGTGCTGTTAATAAGCACGAGTCCAAGGCCAGCCAAGGTGGCACAGGCGATGAAGATCGCGCGGTTCCCCATCCACTCTCCAATACTCCCAGCCATGAATCCGTCAAGCATAAGTCCGATGGTTGTAGCATTGGAATACATTGTTGTCGCGGTGCCAGGGGATTCAGGGATCAGCTCCTGACAATAATTGAGGCCAACGCCAAGTACAATAGATACGTAGGCAGCATTCAGAATCTGACAAGCTGCCAGCTGCCAGGTTGTATCCGCCCCAGACGATAAAACAAAATAAAGAACGCCAAACACACCAGCGGCTTTCATTATAAACGTATTGCCGTACCTTTTAGCCAATAGACCGAATCCAAGCATGAACGGGATTTGTAGCAGAGCGCCCAGCCCAACCAGCCAACCGACGGTTTGGTCTGTAGCGCGAAGATCAACCGTAGTAAGCAAAGGTAAGGCAATTCCTGACATGGCATTGCTGGTCTCGAAAATCATGAAGGCAGAGATGGACACCCACAGCAGCCAGCGTCCCGTTTGTTTGGTAGTCTTCGTTCGCGCCAAAGTCAGGTCCGCGTCAGTCATGGAAGGACGATCATATCTAACCAGATATACATATACAATCAACGCTATTACAGCATAAAGACCCGCAACGAAGAGGAATAACGGGCTATAATTCCGATTTCTGATCAACAAGGGAGCAAGCAGGGGGCCTACTACCCACGAAAGGGAAAATAAGGTTCTTTGCAGAGATATCGCAATGTCTGCGTCCTTGTTCACCGCAGTGGCTGCATCTCTTACATAGGCAAATATTTGCGGGAATACAGAAGTCGCCAGAGCAATGAATGTAATGGATACGATCAGTAAAGTGTAATAATTCTCAAAAACAGCAAAAAGAGAATAGCCGATGATTGCAGCTGATGACGCGGCCAAAAGTATGGTTTTTCGATTAAGCCGTCTGTCAGATAACCTGCCGATCCAGCTGGACACCCCCACCTCGAACATAGAGGAGACGGTCAAAAATATCCCCAGCATCCATGAGCTCATTCCAATTTGCTGCATTCCGAACAATGGCATGAATGTCATGGTCAAGGAGAAACCGACACCCATCAGAAAGGTGCAAGCCAAGGCGGGAAGATATGTCGGGATGCCTCTCGATTCTGCTAAATCGGCCAGTAGTTGTTTCAATATGCGTTGCATCTGGATTCGCTTCCCATCTGCTCAGAAAGACGGATTAATTCTCTCCAGATATTTTGCAGCTTAATGCTTCTTCTATAATCTTCATCGAGTTCATCAATCAGACGGCTTGCACCACGTTCCAGCTCCTCAGCAACCAAACGATATTCGTCCAGCCCGGAGGGCAGTAGAATTTTGTGTGCCAGGTCATGCACCAAGCCCAACCTTGTCTTCCTGTCCAGGTTCATCTGGCATTCGGATAGCAGATTCACCAAAGTGGAGGGTCCTGTATCCCGGAGAATATGAAAACCGTTCTCTTCAGGCAGGGCTAGCCGATGCAAATAGTTGCAGCGGAATTCCGTTATAAAAAAATTGTAATCGGCCAGCTTCGCGATGCCTTTCCAATAGTTCAAGGTCCCATCCTGCTGTTTACGGGTGTATTCATGGGCATGAATAATCCGCTGGGTATGATAGACGGCGGGGACTTTTAACAAGGAGCCCAATATATAGGTGTGATAATCGAATCCGATACAGCGGGAGCCGATAAAATTGGGAATCCACTTAAAAATCTCCATCATCGCAATATTTCCGCATTCAGGATAATTGGGGACAATCTCAGGGATATCGGGAAGCTTCTCACAGGTGATTAATAACGGCCGAGTGCGGAAGTTCAGCTCGACATCACTGTATTTGGCGTCAATGTAAGCAGGTATCCGGGTTTCGGGTATGCTTAAGAGGGTCAGGAATTCATTAAGTGTCTGTGCGTTATGCTGCTGAAGCAGCTCCAGAGTCACATTCCAATCCCCGATATAATCGCTGCCTGCGATCCAGATCTCTTCTGGCAGTAATTCATCAGTAAGGCTCTCGCAGGTATCCATCCTATGAAGCACCTCGGCAACTTTTTTGCCGATAAACTGCATTTCCCCCGAAACGGGATACAAGGTCTCATCACCCAGGGGAGTAAAACAATCCGAATCTCTGCGATGAATCACCTTCCGCCCGTACCTGGCAGCAGCGAGATAGAGCATATTAAAAACCTTACCATAATCGACTTCCTCCGGGTGAGGATAGAGCAGTCGGGTTAATTCAGCGAGATCCCATTGTCCATGCTCAGCGAGGTCTCGAATCCACTCTAATTGGTCATTGAGATCATGGTGAATGATCGGAATGGAAGTGGTCTTCTGAAGTGCCATAATGTCTTTCTTGTTTTTTATCACTACATGGGAAGGTCCATTATCTAGGATGATTAACTCTTCCGGATCGATTCCCCGTTGCTGCATGGATGTCATTTCAATAAGGATAGATTGGACAGCAGGCAGTACAAGGCGATTGGTCGGGATTGCAAACATTAAATGGGTCATCTCCTATTATATAGATAGAATAGAGGCAGGGAAATTATAGCATATCTGATAAAATTACGGAATCGATAGTTTGCCCCCGTTCACAATCCTAGTAAGCTGGTAATAAAAAATTCCCTTCCCCAGCAGAATGTCCGCCGGAAAAAGGAATTTGGAATAGTGGATAATAAGCGAAAGCATGGAGACCCTAGATTTTGTTGCCAAATGTTAAAGGTAGCAAATGATGTAGATTACCTTTCTCAAAGATAAAATTATGCTCTGACCGTCCATTTCAGCATCAGAAAAATAAAGAGGTGGTGAAGCATGGCGAATTATAACCTAACTCCATTCAAATTAGAGTCTACACAACGGAATATAGATGAAGTTCCGGAAGGTGTAAAGATGATCAATGCTGCGCAAATGTGGGATCAAGGATACAAAGGCGAAGGCGTGGTTATTGCTATTATTGATAGCGGTTGCCAAATAGACCATCCAGATCTTAAGGACCGCATTATAGCTACCCGGAATTATGTTGTTTCGGAAGGAACTGCGGAGGATGTGACTGATATAAACGGTCATGGAACACATGTCGCGGGAATAGTTGCAGCATCTGAAAATGGGAAAGGGATTTTAGGCGTAGCCCCTCAGTCCAAGCTGGTTATTCTTAAGGTATTTGAGCGTCAATTGGATGGTAAAGGCCAGCCTATTGTAGACGGATTTGGAAATGATAAGTATGGAGCTGCGGATGAAGATATAATTCAGGCGATAAAAGATTGTATTGCGTGGCGTGGTCCCAACCAGGAAAAAATTAGAATTATTAACATGTCACTTGGTGGGAAAGATAATACACTTCTCCATGATGCGGTAAAAGAAGCGGTTAATAATGACATTCTAATAATATGTGCTGCCGGAAATGAAGGTGGGTCTGACAGCGACGGGGACTGCGGTATTTTACAGAATGAGTTATCTTATCCGGGAGCTTATTCTGAAGTCGTTGAAGTTGGAGCTATCGGACTAGATAATATACTCCCTTGTTTCACGAACACAAATG
The DNA here is from genome assembly GCF_052044425.1 of Paenibacillus sp. 22594. NCBI lineage: Bacteria > Bacillati > Bacillota > Bacilli > Caryophanales > Paenibacillaceae > Paenibacillus > Paenibacillus sp. 22594. The sequence continues at coordinate 1,223,880 of NZ_JBQENA010000001.1, read as the reverse complement.
CACAAATCGATTTGGTTGCGCCTGGAGTTGCGATCCGGTCAACTTTTAATCGTTCCGATTATGCTGTTATGAACGGCACTTCCATGGCCAGCCCTCATGTAGCGGGTGCTGCCGCCTTACTGATTAATTTCTGTGAATCACAGTTCAAAAGAAAATTCACGGAACCAGAAATTTATGCTCAGCTGATCAAACGAACGGATTGCCGGAATGAAGATCCACAGCTTGTTGGGAATGGATTTCTCGTTTTGCAAGGCAATTGTTTAAGTACACATAACATCTAAAAGTTAAAGGAGATACATTACAATGAGTAGATTAGACGGAGAAATAACCAGTTTTGTTCAGGATAATCAGGAAATCCAATTACGGGTATATGGTGATGAATTTTATGCCCGCCACGAGACATTGGATGGTTATACGGTGATTTATGATCAAGCTGCACAAAAATTTTATTTTGCTACGCTGCAGGAGGGAAAGCTTGTTTCAACAGGAATTAGAATAGATGAGCCGGTTCCAGGAGGACTTGCAATGCATATTAAGGAAGATTCGATTATCCGAAGCCAAAAGTTTATGAATCGGTTTAAAGAGCTCCGACCCCAGCAAAAAAAAACTGAAGAAATAAACCTCTTAGCTCGGGGTAAATATAGAGGTTTAATTGACAATAATCTTCTTACAGAGGGTGACATCCACGGTTTAACAGTAATGGTCGATTTCGCTGATCTGTCTTCAACAGTTTCTAATGAAGATATCGATGAAATGCTAAACGGGGAAAACTACCATAACAACGGAAATTACTCTTCTGTTCGCAAGTATTTTGAAACGATGTCCTCCGGGAGATTGAATTACATTAATCATGTCGTGGGTCCAGTAAAATTGCCGCATAACATTAATTATTATAATCAAACACTTTTGGTAAAAGATGCTATGGATATTCTAATGAGAGATTTTAATGTTGAATTATCGAAATTTGACTCCAAAAATAGAGGCATCGTGGATGCTGTTAATTTCTTTTATGCGGGAACATCTGTTTTTCAAGGCAATCTATGGCCTCACAACTCCGAAGTTGATTTGCAATACGGTAACTATAAAATTAAATCCTATATGTTAACGGGAGCCGGCAGAAGCAGCAGAGATTTGACTATTGGAACTTTCTGTCATGAGACAGGGCATCTGCTATGTCGTTTTTGCGATATCTATGATTACGGCGAACGTGATGGTGATTTTGAAAAGAGTCAAGGTATCGGAGAATATTGTTTAATGGGCTCGGGTAACCATTTGGATAATGGACATACTCCTTCTCCGATATGTGCTTATCAGAGAAAGCTGGTCGGATGGTACGATAATGAGGTGATTCTGAATGAACACAGCGGTAAAATTAACGTTAAGCATGGAGACTACAATACCATTTATAAATACAACACGGACAAAGAACAGGAATATTTCCTGGTCGAGAATAGAGCAAATATCGATTTAGATAAGCATCTGACTTCCTCGGGATTGGCCATCTATCATTGCGATATCTTGGGATCAAATGAATATCAGGATGGAACCGCTACCAGGCACTACCAGGTTGCCTTAATGCAGGCGGATGGAAACCTGGACTTGGAAAGGGATCGGAATCGTGGAGATCGAACCGATCTGTTTGGAAAGGTTGACGGGGTAGCTTTTGCTTTTAACACTAATCCGTCAAGCAGACAATGGGATATGAAGGATTCTGGCTTCATGATCTCCAATATAACCAATCCTGCAGAGAAGATTGAATTCACCATTGGGTGAAAGTGTGAAAAGCGCAACCATTAATAGAGATTATCTCAAAGCCCCAATGAGCTGTGACCCACAAGATGTACACTTCGAAAAAAAGTGGCCTTCTTATGGGTCATTTTTAATCAAAATAACAAGTCAAGAACGGATAGGGTAAACATGGAAGGATACCAAACAACTCTTAAGCATTATATCCAAAGCCCAGAATAGTAAAGCATTTATCCTGATCTTCAGGCGCCATTTGGATTTCGATTACATGCTCCTGGCTGTGCTCATTCTGGTAGAGAATCACCGGATTGCAGTGGGTCCAGTTGTTCTCATGCGGATCAGCGGTGACTGCCAGCTTGCCATCTACGAAAATCTCCGCTTTACCGAACTCGGGGCTGCCCGAATCCTTGTATACCAGGATAAGGTTTTTACTGGTTATACTCAGCTTGAAGCTGTCCGGCCCGGACGCTGCCGTATGCATCCAGTTATAGGGGAATTCGGGACTCCCAACCGGACTCAGATCCATTTCCACCATCTGCAGTTCTGTATCCGTACCCGTAAATCCACCCGCTTCGATGACAGCGCCTGTATGGCTATTTCGGTCAAGCAAACGGGTCCCGGCAAAATCATTCCCAAGAACCGGTAGTTGATCCACCGTGATATCCTCATCGTCCATATGCGATTTATAGGTTTCAGAGAACAAGTAGGCGAGACAATCCGCCATGACCAGGTGACCATCATTAGTAGGATGGTAGATGTCATAGAAAAATTGCCGTTTCGATATGATGTTGCCCTCAGCCTTGCTCAGACGGAACTGCCCGGTCACCGCGTCCTTTACGCTCACCATGGGAAGATTATAGTGCCTGCCCACGGGGGAGAGCCGTTCCTGCAAATTCCAGTCATTCACAAACACGCTGAACAGCAGAATTACGGCAGGCTGGTTACGTGCAGAAAGGATTTTCAGGCAGAGGCTTTCATAGCAATTGCCCTTCGTTTCATCCCCCTCGTCATTGACTGCAAATTCAACCACCACGATATCCGGCGTTAGGGCGCCGTCCCTAAGAATGTCCCTGTCATAGCGGATCACTCCAAGCTCCGAGGGTGTACCCCCTACACCGGCTTTTACATAGTGAATGTTCTCTCCCCCGTCCCGGCCGAACATTTCCTTGAATCTTACATAAGATTGATAGGCATAACATTCCGTATGTATCGGCTTCGCCCCCGCACCCTGAGTAATGGACCCTCCGATGAAAGCGATCGTAACGTCCTCACCCCGTATTGCTTTATCTATGGCGGATTTCAATCTTTTATTATTTCCTGAATGCATCAGGGACTTCGCGATCATGTCCCTGTATTCCTTGGAACCGAATGCAACTGGTGGCTCAGCTATAAGCTCAGGCGCAGTATATCCGTCGTTCAGATAGAACATAATGCTTGCCGTTGCCAGCTCGCCTTCGTGGCCGAACTCAAAGGCGAATTTGCCGGGGATGTCATCCTCCTCTGCCCACTCGATATCCTCCAGCCTGAGCACCATTTCTGTTCCGTCGTTCGGGCATGGAACAAGCAGGCGGGTGCCTGTCTCATACTTGCTTGTTCTGCCCCAGTTCTGCAGAAGAAAAGAAACTGCGGCCTCCCCGCTGTTCGTCTTGACGGAGACACCGATACTGTGGACTAATTTGCGAAATCCTGCCCAACTGCCCAGTAGAGCCAGCATCTCTTCATCCGTAACGCCGCCAATATATCTGGCCTTGTCAATCAAATAGCTGCCGTCCAGATAGATTTCCTGAGAAGGCCGGCCTTCGGCCCTGGCAGTCGCCTCAATAGCTGTTTCAAATAATATGAAAAAGCCGCTTCTTTTCTCCACCGGGTCCTTAGGTGCCGTAGGGCCTTCGTTATTGCCGTCAGCAATGATCCTGTTATTGTCTTTCACTTCGACCAGCCTCGCTTTTATATAAGTATGAATGCGTTCACATTAACTTATATTATAGACATGGACGCAAGATCAGCTCAACGAGCAAAAGGGATTTGTATTTAGTTATTACAAAGAGTCTTTAGTTTACCCAAAGCATTCCCATCGGTCATCGTATGCTGTATCTCAACCTGAAGGCTGTTATTGCCGGGCGTTGCGGCCGAAGCGCTTCCTGATATAATTCACAATGAGCAGGAGTGAGGGGAAGACCAAAGCGTAGGTGATATCCCAATCCAACCAGCTAGGGGTGACTTCCTTAATGTAGAAAATAATATCTTTGGCCAGTAGATTTGACATGCCGTAAATCAGAAATCCTACCGGAAAGATCAGATGCCGATAGGTTTTCAGCTTCAGCAACTGGGCTGTCCCCAGGACAAAGGCGTAGAAGTAAAGCGCTGTTTTGAAGTATGTGCTTATAATCCATGTGGTGGCCATCAGCGCTTCAATCCGCTGCAGAAAATTGCCAATGTTGATTCTTTGGGCAAGAACATAAGCTGCATAGAATACATGCTCGGAAAAATAAACCCCAAGTATCGTCAGGGAAAGAAACAAAATCAGGTTAAGACTAATAGCTGCGATGAATAAGGTTATAAAAATGTCCCGGCTGGTTTTACTATGTTTTTGGGCAAACGGATAGATCATGAAGAACACGCACAGTTCCCCGAACGGGTAAAAGATGCCGAACAAAATGGTATGCAACATGTCAGGAAGAGGTGTATGCAAAATAGGATGAATCCGATCCATTTCGACATTGGGAAACAGCAGGACGATTAGGCAGATTAAAAAAACCGCAAAAAATGGAAGGAAAATCTGCGCGGACCGGCCCAGATTTTCCAAACCCAGCCTGATGCCGTACACTAGCAGAACAATTGCCATGAAGCGGATCACTCCGCCGGGTGTACCCTCGTAAATTTGTGTACACATGAAGTCTTCAATTTCCCTGACATAAGTGGATGCTGCCATCAGGAAAAAGAATAAATAACTCACCGCTACTGCTCCGCCCGCCCATTTCCCCAAAATTTGCATGGATAGCTCGATAATTGTTTTATTTGGATTGATATTTGCGGCAGATATCATTATTTTAACGGTTGCCAGTCCCAGCGGAATACTGATAAGTCCGGCAATCCATGCATCCTCGTGGGCTCCGGCGGTCATGATTGAAGGATAGACAAGCGCCATATCCCCAATAAGCGTAAAAAGCCCTAGAATGATCATTTGAGCCGTACTGATCCGGTCCTTTTCAAGACTCATGAGGTTCCTCCGTATCGGCTGCAAACGGTCCTTCAGCCACTTATTATCCTTTCCTTAGCATGCAAATATCTTCCACAATTATGCATCAAAGACATAAATGATTATAGATAGGGATAATTATCAAATTCCGAATCATACTATGTACACTTATTCGTGGAAAGTGGAGGATGCGAATTGAAAGATATGAATTTGGGCACATTGTCACCCTGTCTTAAGGATAATCAGATGCAGTTGGTTCAGCTTCTCGGGAAAAGCACCGATTTGGTGATTAAAGAGCTGCAGCCGGATCCTTATACGCAAATCGCCGTGATATATATAGACGGTCTTGTGGATACCCAGGTGCTGCATAATTCCATACTCTTTTCGCTTCAGGAAGGCTGTACCCCGGATCGGCTGAAAGATCTGGATGCGGGGCAGAAACTTGATCTTCTGTACAAACGCATACTGATGGCAGGAGATATGTCCGTCACCCATGACTTGAAACCATTCGTTCATCAGTTGTTGTCCGGCAATGTAATGGTGCTGGTAGACGGAACACCCAGCGCCCTTCGGATCGGATTACCCGGATGGGATGATCGCAATGTTAGCGAACCAAGCTCACAGACGGTTGTACGGGGCCCGATGGAAGGATTCACGGAGAATTTACGGACGAACACGGCGCTGATCCGGAGAAAAATCAAAGACAGCCAGCTATGGCTGGAGACTTTTCAGATTGGCAGGGTGTCCCAGACCAGTGTATCCATTATGTATCTCACCCACATTGCAAGCCCTGATCTGGTACAAGAGGTAAAACGCCGGTTGGGCAAAATTGATATAGACGGCATTCTGGAGAGCGGATATATCGAGGAATTTATTCAGGATACGGGGGCAACACCTTTCCCGACCATTTATAACAGTGACCGCCCGGATACGATCGCGGCAGGAATTCTTGAAGGCAAAGTGGCGATTCTTGTTGACGGTACGCCATTTGTCCTGCTGGTGCCTACTTTTTTTGTTGCCTTTTTTCAATCTGCAGAAGATTACTATCAGCGGGCGGATATTGGCTCCTTGCTGCGTTTTATCCGTTTCTTATCCTTTTTCATTGCCGTGCTTGCCCCGTCTCTTTATGTGGCAGTTACTACTTATCATCAGGAGATGATCCCTACCACTCTTGTCATCAGCCTTGCCGCACAAAGGGAGAGCGTTCCCTTTCCGGCGTTCGTGGAGGCGCTGCTTATGGAATTAACGTATGAGATTTTGCGGGAAGCGGGAGTGAGAATTCCGAAGAACGTAGGGCAGGCTATCTCGATTGTCGGTACGCTGGTGATCGGGCAGGCGGCGGTTTCGGCGGGTTTTATCTCCTCGGCGATGGTCATTATTGTATCCATTACAGCTATTTCCAGCTTTGTCATCCCTGAAACGGGAATGGCCATTGCTGCGAGAATCATTCGTTTTGCATTTATCGTTCTGGCTGGTTTTATCGGATTGTATGGCATTTTGTGCGGTGTCTTTATCGTTGTGATGCATTTGGCAAGCCTGCGTTCCTTCGGGATGCCGTATATGAGTCCAATTGCTCCATACCAATCCAACAATCTCAAGGATTCGCTCTTCCGCTTCCCCTGGCCGCTCTTGAAGACCAGACCGGCAAACAGTAAAATTCAGAACCTCAACCGTCAAGACACAAATAAGTGAGGACTATCTATGGACCTTAAAAAAGGTAGAACTTTTTCTATGCTGCTGTTTGCTGTTCTCGGACCCCTGCTGCTCAGCGGCTGCTGGGAAAGAACGGAGTTAAATGAAATGGCTTTTGTGCTCGGAATGGGTCTGGATAAGGCGGAATCCGGGTACAGGGTCACGATGCAGGTGGTTATTCCCTCCGCGATCTCCTCACAGACGGTTGGAGGATCGGGAGGCGGCGGGGTGCCGGTGGTTGTATCCAGCTTCACAGTACCGACAATTTATGAAGCTGACCGCCAGTATAGTCTTCTCAGTTCGAGAGATATCTACAAAGGACATATCCGCGTGCTGGTAATTGGAGAGGAGCTCGCTCATGCCGGAATCGCCGAAGCTCTTGATGTGTTCCAGCGGAGCCGGGAACCGCGAAATGATTACTATGTCATGGTTGCGAAAGATGCCACGGCAGAAGAGGTACTCAAAGTTCTTACCCCGTTGGACAAATTGCCAGCCAATAAATTGTTTTATGCCATGGAGAAATCCCATAAGTCATCCGCCAGGACAGTTGCGGTTCCTCTGAACGAATTTATTGAAAATATGATCTATGAAGGAATAAATCCGGTATTGACTGGTGTTGAGTTGTCCGGCAGTGCTAAAGAAGGTGAGATGATGAGCAATCTTGACAAGAGTACTCCCAGAACGAAATTGCAATACCGCAGTGTAGCTGTATTCAAGAAAGACAAGATGATCGGGTGGTTAAAAGATAATGAGGTGGTCGGTTACAATTATATCTCCAATAGAGTTAATCATAGCTCTGGCCCTGTAAAAGGAGACGATGGCAAACCCATTGTTATTGAAGCGCTCCATACATCCACCAAACGTAAAGTGAAGATCATTGACGGGGAGCCGCATATTTTCATTCATGTAAAGGCGGAATGCAATGTGGAAGAGGTGGAGAGCAAGGATAACCTGGAATCGGAGAAGGTAATCACTGAGCTGGAGAAGAAAACGGAAGAGCGGATTATCTTTCTGATGAAATCAGCCGTTGAGCAGATTAACGAGGATTTCAATTTGGATATCATGGGTTTTGGCCAGCTGATCTACCGTGCCAAACCGAAGGTCTGGGCCAGACTGCAGCAGCAAAAGGGAGACGATTACCTGAAGTCGCTGCCTATTCATTATAGTGCCAGCGTGTCGATTACCCGGATCGGGGTTACGGACAAGTCTTTTATTGGTGATATCAAGGAGTGAGCGTAATGATGTTGCTGTTCTTTCTGGTGATTGCGGCAAGCTGTGTTGTCATCGATCTCCCTTTGCTGAAGCAGAAAGGCAGACCCCGTGACCGCCTGGTCTGGGTGCTGTACTGGATCCTGGGCATTGCTGCGGTCTACTGTTCGTTGAACAAAATCAAAGTCCCTAGCCCGCTGTATCTGGTAATGTTCATTTATAAGCCGGTCAACAGCTTGTTTGAAATGTTGTTTCATTGACAAAAAAGAAGGAGCATGTGATAATTGCCTGACGATCGTCAGGGAGGTGAGCCATTATGACTGCTAATGCTATTTTGCAAGCCGCTATAGCACAATTTGCCGAAAAAGGCTTTGAGGGGGCATCACTGGCTGGGATAGCCCAGGCGGTGGGCATTAAAAAACAGTCCATTGCAACCTATTTTCCTAAAAAAGAAGATTTGTTTCTAGCAGCTTTTCAGGAAATGGCCCGGCACTATATTGAGTTTCTGGACCAGTTGTTCAAGGGCATTCCGGGTACACCTGTTGAGGCGAGGCTGCGCGGGATTGTGTACCGGACCTACTATTATAGGGTGGAGCATCCCATACTGACCTCTTTTTACAAAAGAAGTGTTCAATTTCCGGCGCCTTTCTTTCAAGAGATGCTGGAGCAGCAGATATCAATGATGGAGAAGCAGTCCTCCGCCTTTTACCGGGCTATTTTTGAGGAAGGCATGAATACCGGACAGATTCGGCGGCAGCACACGGAAAGTCTGCTATCGGCTTATTATTGTTTGCAGGATGGGATTTCCATGCAGATGTTTTTTTACAATCACGAAGAATTCGAGCGGCGCTTGAAGGATATCTGGGAGATTTTCTGGGCGGGCATTAAGCAAGCATGAGGAAGGAGAGGATTAAGAATATGAGGGTAGACCGGGTTGTCACCGAAGAAGGGCTGCAGGAAGCTTTTAGGATTAGGCGGGAAGTGTTTGTGGAGGAGCAGGGTGTGGTGCTGGCCGATGAATTTGATCAACATGAGCAGGCTGCTGAGCATATATTGATCTATCAGGAAGAGGCAGCTGTGGGAACGGCCAGACTCCGGATTGTAGACGGCTGGGCCAAGCTGGAACGGATCTGTCTCCTTGCCCCATACCGCAAAAGCGGTCTGGGTTCTGTTCTTATCGCAACACTGGAGAAAATGGCGGCGGAACAGGGGCTGCGGCAAGCCAAGCTGCATGGCCAGAAGCAGGCCGAAGGCTTTTATCAGAAGCTGGGGTATGAGACGGGTTCACCCGTTTTCATGGAAGACGGAATCCCCCATGTGCTTATGGTTAAGAACTTATAATAGAAAGAACTGCACATGAATGTGGCGTTGCTGCTGTTTGATACCTTACAGGAAAGGGTAAGTTTTCTGTGGTTGGGTCATCTGACTACAGAGAGGAGTTGCAGACAATGAAGCCAATACGGAAGTTTGGCGTTGCAGGTTCTATTATTCTAAGTATCCTGTTGAGCGCTTGCGGTAATTCGAATGAAACAGCTGATCATGCTGTGGCAACAGCCAGCAATCAGCCGGCCAGTCCGGAAGCCAGTGCTCCCGCGGCTAGTGCAGAGGCCAGTGCAATAGCTAGTGCAGAACCCAGTGCATCAGCTTCTGATTCTTCTAAGAGCCAGGCAGCGGATGACGGAGTGAGACCGAAGTATCTGCCTGCTGATTTCCCGCTTCCCAAGGACGTGAAGGTTCAAACTTCCAGTACGGCGGAGAACGGCGGGAAGAAGTCTGTTCTGTTTATTTTTACCACTACAGAAGATATGGCTGCAGTGACCAAGATGTACAAGGATTATTTCGCGACTCAGAATCTGACCGATGCCGGCCAAACCATGGATGAGAAGAACCTGATTATCCAGGGAACGAATACCGGGAAGCAGGAGGAATGGTCGCTCATCGGCGGGCCATTGACCTCGCAGAAGGGTGTTATTGAACTTACGCTGAACTGGTCGGAGCTGTAGAATAGGACAAGCAGACTGACGAAAGGGCGCGCCGGTACTCCATTGGCGCGCCGTTTTTGAGTTGGCTGTTTATACTCACATAACTCATACAAAAGCTATTCCAGCTCCATCATTAGATGAAAAATGGAAGCAGGAACAAAGCAGCGATTGCACCAAAAGGTACGCGTCTCGGATAAAAACGGCGGCGTGGATAGAAACCCGGATAGTATCCAAATTGTCTGTAAGTAGACGCATTGGCAGGCATTCCGTTCATTTGCCCCATCATTTCGTTCGAAGGAATGGCCAGTGTAACATAGTCCTGATCAATATGAGCAATAAACCCGTCAAAATTCTGTCCGTCAGTAGTAGTTATACCCACATATTTATTCATACAGTTCCAAGCGAGTTGCTGATAGTTTGTATCCATGGATAGCCTCCTCAAATCATGTCTCGACAACAGTCTATGGACTGTAACCTATTGTGATCACGGCATATGCCCATAGCTCAAAAATATCGGGATCTATATATTCAATACAAACTATTTTAAAATGGATATGAAGCGCAAATTAACCGGACAAGAGCCGGAATCGAGAGGAGCATGTACAAGATGAAATACCGCAGATTGGGTGGAACCGGACTTAAGGTGAGTGAGATCAGCTTGGGAAGCTGGCTGACCTATGGAGGTTATGTAGAGCGGGACAATGCTGTTAAAGCTATTGAGACCGCTTACGGTTTGGGTGTGAATTTTTTTGATACGGCAAATGTGTATGAAAAAGGCGCAGCCGAAAAGGTGCTGGGTGAAACGCTGCGCGGTTTTCCCCGTGAATCCTACGTGCTGGCTACCAAGGTATTCGGTGTAATGGGAGACGGGCCCAATGACCGCGGCTTGTCCCGCAAGCACATTACAGAGCAGTGCCATGCCAGTCTGAAACGGCTGGGAGAAGATTACGTGGATCTGTTGTACTGCCACCGTTATGATCCCGAGACACCTATTGAGGAAACGCTGCGCGCGCTGGATGATCTGGTCCGTCAGGGCAAGGTACTCTATGTGGGTGTAAGTGAATGGACGGCCGCACAAATGGCGGAAGCATTGGCCGTTGCCGACCGTTATCTGCTGGACCACATCGTGGTCAATCAGCCGGTCTACAATATGTTCGAACGTTATATCGAAAAAGAGATTATTCCGCTGGGGCTGCGCAAGGGCATCGGACAGGTCGTGTTCTCCCCGCTGGCCCAAGGCCTGCTGACCGGGAAATACAGCTCGGTCTCCGATATTCCTGAGGACAGCCGCGCGGCGAAGCTGGATTGGATGCGCAAGGGGATTACCGAGGAGAAGATCGCCAAGGTCCGCGAGCTGGGTACAATCGCCGCTGAGCTGAATATTTCTGTCGGCAATCTGGCCCTGGCCTGGATTCTGCGGCAGCCGAATGTCGCGAGCGCCCTTGTAGGCGCCAGCCGTCCTGAGCAGGTGGAAGAGAACGTGCAGGCTTCCGGCATAGAACTAACCGATGATGTTCTGACAGCGATAGAAGCCATAATCAGCTAAGGAAAAGGAGGGTGACCGGTGAAGGTACTATTTATTGGCGGTACAGGACTAATTAGCGAGGCGGTCTCCAAGCTGGCTGTAGAACGGGGTATAGAGCTGTATTTGTTCAACCGCGGCCAACGGGACGAATTCGTACCGGAGGGGGCTAGGGTGATTCAAGGCGATATCCGCCATCCGCAGGAAGCCGCTGAGGTACTGGGCGGTTATGAGTTCGATGTGGTGGTGGACTGGATCGCTTTTACTCCTGAGCATGTGCAGAATGATATACAACTGTTCACAGGCAAGACGAAGCAGTATATCTTTATCAGCTCCGCTTCAGCTTATCAGAAGCCGCAGCAGAATTATCTGATTACCGAGGAGACCCCGCTTGCGAATCCTTATTGGCAGTATTCCCGCGACAAAATCGCCTGTGAGCAGCTGCTGCTGGAAGCCTATACGAATGGCGGTTTTCCAGTTACTATTGTCCGTCCCTCCCATACTTACGGGGTAACGGCGATACCGGCAGCCCTAACAAGCTGGGCGCATCCCTGGTCGCTGATCGACCGAATCCGCAAAGGTCTGCCGATCGTGATTCATGGAGATGGAACATCGCTGTGGACCCTGACCCATAACACAGATTTCGCCAAGGGCTTTGTCGGCCTGCTGGGGCAACCCGGGACGATCGGAGAAGCGGTTCATATTACTTCCGACGAGTCGCTGAACTGGAACCAGATCTATGCGGCTATCGGGAAGGCGGCTGGACATGAACCACAGGTTGTGCATATTTCCACCGATTTTATCACGGCCTTTGCCCCGCCGGGAACAGCAGATGGACTGATCGGCGACCAGGCGGTGAGCAGTGTATTCGACAACAGCAAGATTAAGCGATTGGTGCCGGATTTTGCCGCAACCGTTCCTTTTGCCGAAGGCATCAAGCGGTCTGTGGACTGGTTCGATCAGCACCCGGAGCTGTGCACCATCGACACTGAATGGGGTACTATGGTGGATAACCTGATTGCGAAGCATGATGTTGAAGCGAAGCCGCTCTCCTTTTACGTATGATGGCATGAAACCGGGATTCCTGAATATACTCTCACTACCGAATTTCCTCTAAAAGGAGTCCTGGCCTATGCCTACCCATCCGTATGTTTCCCGTTTTTTTGTGAATGCCGATGCCCGCCGCGATAAGCTTGTTTACGATTTGCCGGAATCCTGGTGGAGCCGGCCCTATGAATATGAATGGTGCACGAATTTCGTTTCCCCGCATGATGTGGTGCTGGATGCTGCCTGCGGGATCTCCCATCCGCTCAAGTTCTATCTTGCCAGCTACAGTGCGGAGGTTCATGCCTGTGACATGGATGCAAGAATTCTGTCCCGGGATGCCATCATGGAAGAAATTGCCGATGATATCGGAGAGGAAGCGGCACAGCTGGCGAGAGCAGCGCGGACGAACCGCCTCCACCTGGCCCATGCCAATCTAACCTCACTGCCGTATGAGAACGAGTTCTTCGATACGATCTTCTGTATCTCGGTTCTGGAGCACCTCTCTTTGGAGGATTCTGTACGAGCCGTTAGGGAATTTCACCGTACGCTGAATGGAGAGGGGCTGCTGGTGCTGACTTTTGACTATCCGACTGTTAATCTTTTGCGGATGAATGAAGTGCTGCTGCAGGCCGGATTTGAGTTCTGGGGGGAGACGAATTTCAAGCTTCCGGCGGATGCCGTGCGTACGGAGCAGTGGGGCGGGCTGAACTGTTTTCGGGCCGTGCTTAAAAAGGCGAGACTCTAGCATCTGCCCTTTATTTGGATATTCCTCTTTTCATATAGTAGAATAATAGGAGGTTACCAAATAGAGAGGGGTCAAAAGATTTTGCGCAGATTTGCAGTCATAACATTAACATTCATAGTACTTTTGCTGATTCCTGCACCTGCTGTTTTTAGTCAAGCTGCTTCCGCGGGTGATAAGGTTAATCTTGTTTTTGCGGGAGACATCCTGCTGGATGGCTTTGTCGGTGACCAGATCGCCAAGTACGGGGTGAATTTTCCGTTTGCCAAGGTAGCACCTGTTCTGAAGAAAGCGGATATTGCTTTTGCCAACCTGGAGACACCGGTATCGGTGAGAGGGCAGGCTGCCGAGAAGACTTTTGCGTTCCGTTCCAAGCCAACAGCTCTTGCGGGACTGAATTACGCGGGGATTGACGGTGTGACCGTGGCGAACAATCATATTCTGGACTTCGGACAGAATGCTATGCTGGATACACTCGTTCACCTCGACAAATACAAGATCGGGCATACCGGTGCAGGCAAGAATAGTAATGAGGCTTTTAGACCTTACACCCAGACGGTAAAAGGAAAAAAGATCGCCATACTCGGTGTAAGCCGCGTGCTCTCCAGCCCTTCATGGTATGCGGGGAAGAACAGTCCGGGCGCAGCTTCGGCCTATACGCCTGAGCCGCTGATGGGCGCAATCCAGAAATCGGCCAAAGAGAATGACTACACTATTGTATACATCCACTGGAACAACGAGTTCAAGGACTACCCTGAGAATTACGCCCGCAAGCTCGCGAAACAGATGATCGACAGCGGTGCGGATATCATTGTCGGCGCGCACAGCCACTGCCTGATGGGGATTGAATACTACAAGCACAAACCGATCTATTATTCGCTGGGTAATTTTGTGTTCAACCGTTCAACTCGCGGCGGCGACAAGACACTTCATTCTATGCTGGTGAACTTTGAGATCAGCAAGAGCGGTGTAACCGGCAGAATCACTCCGGTCAAGATTATCGGCGGCCAGCCCAATTTTATGGGAGAAGCCTATAATCAAGATACGATCAAACGGATGAACCAGCTCTCGTTCAATGCCCGTGTAGCGGCGAATGGAGCGGTTAGCGAAAAGCTCTGAACCGAAGTGCTGAACGGAACATTACTGAACGGAACACTACTGAACAGAACAGAATATCCATCCCAAAGCCTGAGCGATTAGCTGGATCATCGCTTGGGCTTTTTGCTGCTTAAGAGATCAGAGGTAAAAGTGCCTCTGAATTCAGCGCAGTCAGGAAAAATGAGGAAATGTGAGGTAAAAGTACCTTTGAATTCGGCGTGGGCAGGCAATATGGGGAAATGTGAGGTATAAGTACCTTTGAATTCGGCGCAGACAGGCAATATGGGGGAATCAGAGGTATAAGTACCTTTGAATTCGGCGTGGGCAGGCAATATGGGGAAATGTGAGGTATAAGTACCTTTGAATTCGGCGTAGGCAGGCAATATGGGGAAATGTGAGGTAAAAGTACCTTTGAATTCGGCGCAGGCAGGCAATATGGGGGAATCAGAGGTATAAGTACCTTTGAATTCGGCGCTGGTAGGCAATATGGGGGAATCAGAGGTAAAAATACCTTTGAATTCGGCGCAGGCAGGCAATATGGGGAAAGGTTGGGCAACCATTCAAGTTGCGTCAGGCACCAACCTAAAAGTCTTGGTTTGTGTTAAAGTCAGCCTTATTCCATAGATTCTCCCGGTACATTCCCGGTGCTATTCCGTAAGCCTTTTTGAAGGCACGGATGAAATAATTGGGCTCCAGTCCCAGGCGGCCGGCAATTTCTTTGATGGGCATGTCCGGATGTTCCTCCATCCACTTCACGGCTTGATTCAGACGCAGCCCCTGTAAATATACATGTGGAGTAATGCCGTAGGCCTCACGGAAAATCCGCATGAAATGCTGTACCGAGTAACCCACAACATGGGCTATGTTGGACATCTGCAGCGTTTCGGTGAAATGTTCCTGCATATATCCGGCGGCGCGGCGCAATGCTTCCTGTGCAGGGCTGCTGCTTGGAAGAGAAGCAGGACCAGAGGAGAGCTCGGCCATCTCCGACAGCATCAGGACAAATTCATAGAGCCTGCCGGAGATATATGCGGCTCGGGAGGTTTCCGACTGGTCCGCAAGCTCCCATAGCTGTTTCAGGGGATTCATCAGGGCCTCTGCGTCTGTCAGACGGATCACTGTGCTGAAAGGCAAGCCGCAACCGGTTACCAGCTCTTCCGCAATCCTGCCCCTGAACCCGATATACCCAATCAGCCAGGGTTCACCAGGGAGCGCATAGTATTCATGAGGCTGTCCCGCCGGCAGGATCAGCGCCTGACCGGCCCCGATAGTCAGGCTTTTCCCGTCCTTAAAGTGTACCCGGCCTTTGCCTCGGAATGCGATGAAACACTGTGGCACAAGATAACCGGACGGGCGGGAGATAGGATGCTGCACGTGACAGCCTATGTTGTACAGAGCCAACGGCAGCCGTTGGTTCAGATCATCCGCGGACAGGCGGAAAGGCAGAAGCATGCGTATCCCTCACCTTCAATTTGTGCTGTTCCATATTAGCATTGTGCTAACTATATTCTAATAATCTACTCTACAATGTGAATATAGTCTAGTAAGGAGGCGGTCGTTAGTGAGTGTGGCAGCAGGGAGATGCAGAAGCCGGTTTGATGAGGATTGGAGTTTTTACAAAGGGGATATCCGCATTCCGTATGCAGTCAAGGCCGGTATGACAGGCGGGATTACCGATTGTGGTTCCTTGCAGGAGGGGGAATGGCTGGATATTGCTTTTAACGATAAAGGGATGGGCCATCAGCAGCTGGAATGGGAGCCTGTATCCCTGCCGCATGACTGGTGTGTGGAGCAGCAGTATGTGCAGGATGCATCGCTCGGCTCGAGGGATGGCAGCCATGGCTATTTACCGGGTGGAATCGGGTTTTACCGCAAAAGCTTCGAGCTTCCGGCAGAAGGCGCAGAGCGTAAATGGACGGTATCCTTCGACGGAGTTTCGGGCGTGAGCACCGTATGGGTCAATGGACATTTCATTGGCGAGCATCGGGGAGGATACACCGGATATTCCTATGATCTGTCCAACGTGCTTCGTTATGGCGGCGAAGGCAAGAATGTCATATTAGTCAAGGTAGACGCGCTGGAGAATGAGGGATGGTGGTATGAGGGCTGCGGCATCTACCGCCATGTGTGGCTCGAAGAGACGGACCGCCTCCATGTAGCGGAGTATGGAACCAATATCACGACACCGGATGTGGGGGAGCAGCAGGCCCTGGTGCATGTCAGCACCCGTATTTGCAATGAATATTCAGAAGGCCGGGCGGTCTCTCTGCACACGGAAATTTACGATGCTGCCGGGAGACAGGTAGCTGCTTCTGCGGCGCAATCCGTTGTGGACTGGTACGAAGAGACGGAGCTTGAGCAAATTTTCACAGTGGAGCAGCCTTCGCTGTGGTCGCCGGAGCACCCGTACCTCTATAGAGCCATATCCATCCTAAAACACGAGGGAACCGTGGTGGACCGGTATGAGACATCATTTGGCATCCGTAGCATCCGGTTTGATCCGGAGCTGGGCTTTTTCCTGAATGGAGAACCGCTGCTGATCAAAGGCACCTGCAATCATCAGGATTTTGCGGGAGTGGGAGTGGCGCTGCCTGACAGTATCATTGAATATAAGCTGAAGCTGCTTAAAGAGATGGGCTCTAACAGCTACCGCAGTGCTCATCATCCCCCTACCCCTGAACTGCTCGATCTCTGTGACCGGATGGGCATACTGGTGATGGATGAGAACCGCAAGCTCGACAGCAGCCCGAATGGCATAGCCCAGCTGAAGCGGATGCTATACCGGGACCGTAATCATCCCTCCGTGATCATCTGGAATCTGGAGAATGAGGAGGTTCTGGAAGGCACCGTAACCGGCAGACGTATTCTGAAGACGCTCGCGGATACCGTCCGCCGGATCGATCCAACGCGCCCGACCTCAGCGGCTATGAACCATGGCTGGTATGAGAATGGATACAATGAGGTTGTTGATATTACAGGCTACAATTACGGACACCGGGATCATCTGGATATCTGGGATCATGAGCTGCATCCGGAGCGCCTTATGATCGGCAGTGAATGCGCGAGCTATACGGTAACCAGGGGCATATACGAGGATGATCCGGTGCGCGGCTATTGCTCCGAATACGGCACGAATATTCCTTCGTGGGGCTGTACTCCGCAGCGGGCGTGGAGCGATGCCCTGAACAACCGTTTTCTCACCGGGGTATTCATGTGGACCGGGTTCGATTACCGCGGAGAGCCCACCCCCTACCTGTGGCCATGTGTGAATTCCCATTTCGGGCTGATGGATACCTGCGGTTTCCCTAAGGACAGCTATTACTACATGCAGGCCGTCTGGAAGGACGAGCCTATGGTTCATCTGCTGCCGCATTGGAATTGGCCGGGTTCCGAGGGACAGCCGGTAGAAGTGAGGGTGTTCTCCAATGCCGCTACAGTTGAACTGATTCTGAATGGCAGAAGTCTGGGTGAACAGCAGGTTGAGCGGACAGGATATTTGTCATGGGAAGTCATCTATGAACCAGGAGAGTTAAAAGCGCTTGGAACACGCGATGGCCGGATCGTCGCTGAGAAAGCGGTGGTTACGGCAGGCCAGCCGCATCAGATCTGCCTGTACCCTGACCGGACTGAGGTTGAAGCAGACGGCTCGGATACCATTCCAGTCCGCGTGGCTATAGCGGATGAACAGGGGCATATTGTTCCAACTGCAGATCATGAAATCCGCTTCGAAGTGGAAGGCGCTGGAATTCTTCTTGGGGTAGGCAACGGCAATCCCAGCAGTCATGAGCCGGATAAGGCGCCCGTGCGCCGGGTATTCAATGGCTGGTGCCTGGCCTTGATCCAGTCTTCCACCGAAGCAGGTCCGATTACCGTGCGGGCAGTCTCAACAGGACTTGCACCGGCAGAGGTGGTATTGCATTCATTAATGGCTCCTAAATAGCAAAAACCAGCGACGGAAGGAATTCCGGCGCTTTTGCTGTATCTCTCGACTGAAACGGATGCCGCCTCTTTCAGAGGACGGCGAAGCCATTTATTCTTATGCCTATTTATTTCTGGGCATGGGGACGTTAATATAGACATACCGAAATCCATACCAAAGGATGTTCTGCAACTGATGCCCAAGCTGAAGAAATATATGCCTTTCACCTATAAAATGATGGTTCCCTATTTGCTGCTGGTTCTTCTGACCGATGTAACTATCGGCTATATCTCCTATTCCATGCTTACTGATTCGCGGACGGAGATGGCTGAGTCGAACATCCGGACGGGAATGGAGCAGTCAAGGAACAATATCCGATATCAAATGGACGAAATTCAGCGGATGTCGGACAACCTGTTCGGCAGCCAGCCGTTTCAGCGCGCCCTTGAGCTCAAAGGTACACCGTTTGATATCTATCTCGCCATGATCGACCAGATCGTTCCGCAGATCACGGCACCGCTGCAGCTGTTCGGGAACAAGATCCGTTTCATGCTCTATACGCCAAACAGTGATCTGAACATTGTATCCGGCGACAATCTGAATGAGCCGATCATAGACAGTGATTATTATATTCTGCCGCTTAAGGATATCGCTGATAGCGAGTGGTACAAGTCCCTCAAAGATTCGAAACGGGACAATCTCTGGCTGCAGATTGATACGGACAAGAAGCTGGGTAACCTTTCGCATGTCCGCAGACTGCTCAATTTCAGCGATTATAAAACCGTGATCGGCTATGTTCGTATCACCGTATCCCTTGAGGATCTGTTCGGGGGCTTTGACACCTTCCCGCTGGAGGAGGGAATTACCCTCCGGCTTGTGGAAGAGACCACCGGCGATATTCTGTTCCAGCGCGGCACGGCGAATTATGATGAACCGGGCAGTAATTTCCTGAGTCTGCATGAAAAGATCCCCGGCAGCAGCTTCGTCATCGAATCTCTGGTGCCCTATACGTATTTAACGAAGGATGCCGGCAGGCTGCGCCGTGTAATTTTTGCAGTATGTGCCCTTAGCTTCCTGGTGATGACGGTGATTGGCTATGTGGTGGCGCGTCTGTCCGGGCGCAAGATGAGCCGGATCGTGGGGCTAGTGCGGTCCTTCCAGGAAGGGAACTTTCAGAAGCGCATCCGCTTTTCGGGCAATGATGAATTTGTACAGATCGCGGACTCCTTCAATGTGATGGCAATCAATATTCAGGAATTGATCAACAGCGTGTATGTGCAGGGCATCCAAAAGAAGCAAGCGGAACTGGAAGCGCTGCAGGCGCAGATCAATCCGCATTTTCTGTATAATACACTTTCAACGATAAGCAGCCTGGCAAACCTCGGGGAGATTGACAAAGTCACAGGAATGGTACAGGGACTCTCGCGCTTTTACCGGTTAACGCTGAATCAAGGCAATGTCTATATTGAACTGGAGAAGGAACTGGAGCAGGTCGCCACGTACCTTGAAATCCAGCGGGTTAAATATGCGGATGCGTTCACGGTATATGTGGATGTAGACGAGGAAATTCTGCACATGCAGGTTATCAAGCTGGTACTGCAGCCTTTTGTTGAGAATATCTTCAAGCATGCTTGGTTTGGGGAGACGATTGCGATCCGGCTGACCGGCCGGCGGATAGGCAGTAATCTTGAGCTGAAAATCATCGACAATGGAATTGGCATGCGCCCTGCGGACATCAAACGAATGATGCAAGGACCGAGCCAGGCCGGGGGTTATGGAGTGAAGAACGTGAATGAGCGAATCAAGCTTAGATACGGGGACAACTACGGAGTGACCATTGCGAGTTATTATGGTGCGGGCACAACCGTTCAACTGCTGCTTCCCGCCGGGATGAAGGATAATGAGGAGCAGGATGTAGAATTTGCCCCATAAATTGCAGCTTGTACTGACACAGGAGGAACATTAAGATATGAGCATTAACGTATTGCTGGTGGACGACGAAGCCATTGATCTGGAATGGATGCGCCGAAGAGTGCTGGCCAGCGGATTAAATATTACCGTAGTGGGCACCGCGAGCAGCGGCTTTAATGCGCTGAAAATTATGGAGGAAGTACAGGTCGATATTATTTTATCTGACATCCGGATGCCGATTATGACCGGTACTGAATTTGCGCGCAAGGCCAAGGTGCTGAGTCCTAAGACCAAAATTGTGTTCATCAGTGGACATGAGGATTTCAGTTATGCCAAAGAGGCCATCGAGATCAATGCCTCGGGATATTTGCTGAAGCCCGTTCAGGATAAGGACTTGTACGAAATGCTGCGGACACTTTGCACCAACATGGAGCAGGAAAGGGAGCAGGACCGCTCCTTCACCGAAGCCTTGTCTCTGGTGAACAAGGAGCTGCTTCTGCGCTGGTTCGATGAGGCATCACCTGAGCCAGCGGAGCCGCATCTGCGGAGTCTTCTGATTCCCTTGCTGCAGAAAGGTGCAGCAGCGGCGGTTGTGGAGATCGATGATCTGGAGTGGAAAATGCGCGATTGGTCCGAGGAAGACACCCGGAGCATTACGCGGCAAATTGCCGGGGTGATTAAAGCCTTTGTCGAGGACGCCAAGCTGGGCATCTGGATTGCTGTCCACCATACCCGGTTTGTCATTCTGTCTTCACTCCCGCAGGACAGCTTTCTGAGTCTGCTGGAGGAATTGATCCGCAAAGTAGCAGATTCATCCCCCTGCACGGTAACCGTAGGTGTAGGACAGTATGCAGCACAAGAGGCAGGATTGCACGGGTCCTATCAGCAAGCGCAGGCGGCGCTGAGTGCGAAGTGGCTGCTGGGCAAGAACCGCCTGATTCGCGATACCATACAATCTTCGCCAAAGGGAACACCCGGCGGGCATATTGAACAAACGGTAGATCAGCTGCTGGAGGCCATCATCCAGTATGATCTCGTAGCGATAGATGACCATCTGATGGTTTTGTTCACGAAGGACCTTCCCGGCGCCGGAAGGAAGGAAGTCTACGAGCTGATCATCCGCATTACCTCCAAGCTTCATGCTGACCTTCAGCAGCAGAACGAGAATCTGTACGAGCTGCTGCAATGGGAATCCCATCAGCCGGATATTCTGTTCCAGTTCGAGACCATCCATGACATCCTCTCTTGGATGCGGCGCAGGTTCTTCGAGCTATCGGAGCTGCTGTACGTGAAGCGGCAGCGGCAGAAGCGCAAGCTGATTGATGAGATTATGCGTTATGTTGAGGAGAATTTGGAGAAGAAGATTACGTTAAAAGAGGTGGCAGCCCATTTTGACTTCACTCCTAATTACTTGGGCTTTCTGTTCAAGGAGGAATATGGGCTTCCCTTTAGTGAATACGTGAATGAACGCAAGACGAACCGGGTATCCGAGCTGCTTAGCGATCCGACTCTCAAAATATATGAGATCGCCGAACGCATGGGCTACAAAAACATTATCTATTTCAACCGGCAGTTTAAACAGATCACGGGCATGACGCCGGGAGAGTACCGCAAAAAGCATAAAATATAGCCGCAAAAACGTTGCCCCGGCCGTTTTCAGACCCCGGGCAACGTTTTTGCATTTTAGAAAAGCATATGTTTCAACCGATCGTTGAAAAAGTATTACTTTTAGTTGATGGGCTGAATCCACACCAGGTAAGCGGTTCTCTATAATAAAGCTATAGAGAAAAGTGACATGGAAAGGGGATTCGAGATGAAACAGAAACAACACGGATTCTGGGATGATGTCAAGAAGCACAAAGCTTTGCTGCTCATGCTGACTCCTGCGGTATTGTTTTTCCTGTTATTCGCTTACGTGCCCATGGCGGGTATTGTACTGGCGTTTAAGCAATTTAACTACACTGGCGGTATCTTCGGCAGCCCGTGGAACGGACTGGATAACTTTAAATTCTTCTTTGGTTCAGGTGACGCCTGGCGCGTAACCCGAAACACGGCGCTGTACAATATTGCATTTATCATTGTGAACAACGTGCTTCAAATTTTTGCGGGAATCCTGCTGTTTGAGGTCGCCGGCAAATGGTTCCGGAAGATTACACAAACGATGCTATTCCTGCCTTACTTCATTTCCTGGGTTGTGGTTGGGGCCATCGCGTACAACCTGTTCAACTTCGACGTGGGTACCGTGAACGTATTGCTGAAGGGTCTCGGCATGGAGCCGGTTGACATTTACAATACTGCCTCTTATTGGCCGGTTATTCTCGTAGTTGTGTCTGCCTGGAAGACACTGGGGTATGGAACGATTATGTATCTGGCGGCTATCACAGGCATTGATACAGAAATGTACGAAGCAGCCGAAATTGACGGTGCGAATATTTTCCAGCGTATTATGAAGATTACGGTTCCGAACCTGATGCCTACAGTAATTATTCTGGTTCTGCTGGCCATCGGCAACATCTTCAGGGGTGACTTCGGGATGTTCTACAACATGGTCGGTAACAACGGACTGTTGTTCTCGTCCACTGACGTTATTGATACCTTCGTATTCCGGTCGCTCACAACCTCGAATGAGATTGGAATGTCCGCTGCGGCAGGCTTCTATCAATCCCTGCTTGGTTTTGTAACGATCATGCTGGCCAACTATGCTGTACGCAAATACGATAAAGACCGTGCCCTATTCTAAGAAAAGGAGGTAATGCCATGAGTACTACTGCAAAGATTCAAACCACAAAGGTGCGCAAGCGTGTTAATACGGACCGTCTGCTTCTGTCGGTTATCGGATATGTGTCACTTACCTTGCTTGCGATATTCTGTATCTTTCCCTTCATTCTGGTAGTGTCCTCCTCACTTAGCGAGGAGAGCACCATTATCGAGAAAGGCTTCCAGCTGATCCCGACTGACTTTTCCACAGATGCCTACAGCCTGCTGTTTAAGTATCCGGAGGATATGCTCAAAGCTTACGGTGTAACGATCACTGTAACATTACTCGGCACTTTGTTCGGACTGTTTTTGACTTCAATGACAGCTTACGTGCTGTCGCGGAGAGATTTTAAATGGCGTGGACGTTTCTCCTTCTTCTTCTTCTTCACGACATTGTTCAGTGGAGGTCTGGTGCCCTGGTATCTGATGATCGTCAACTACCTGCATCTCAAAGACACGCTTCTCGTGCTGATTCTGCCCATGATGATGAATGTATTCTACATTATCGTAATGAAGTCGTTCATGAGCAGCATCCCGGATGCCATTACGGAATCTGCCAAAATTGACGGAGCGGGTGACTTCCGGATTTTCATGCAGCTGATTGTGCCTTTGTCCAAGCCTGCACTGGCTACCATCGGCCTGTTCATCGCACTGGCCTACTGGAACGACTGGTATAATGCCCTGCTCTTTATTTCCAATTCTGAGCTGATGCCGCTTCAATACTATCTCTACAAAATGCTGGGCAACATGGATGGCATGCGTAAGGCCATGATGGCCTCGGGTGCGGTAGTGAATTCCGATCTGCCTACGGAAAGCTTGAAGATGGCCATGACCATCGTGGCTACAGGACCAATCCTGCTTGCTTATCCATTCATTCAAAAGTATTTTGTGCAAGGACTCACTGTTGGTGCGGTCAAAGGATAATCCCGGGGCAACCCGGTTATCAATATAAAACCCAATACTAATTCATTAGGGGGCACTATCTGCCATGACAAACAAGAAAAAGAAACTTACAGTTACGCTGGCAACGATGATGACACTGGGTACAATCCTCAGTGCATGCGGAGGCGGCAACAACAACAATACAGCTGCGGAAGCCACGAACGCCGGAGCAACAGCTACAGAAGGGGCAGCCACGAATTCCGGCGCTCCTGACACTTCCAAAGAGGTCAAGCTCAAAATGCTCCTGATCGGCGGCCAGCCGGGGGATTATGACAAGGTATTTGGAGAGCTCAACACCAAATTGAAAGAAAAAATCAATGCTACTGTAGAAACAGAATTCCTGGACTGGTCTGACTGGACACAGAAGTACCCGCTGAAATTCGCAGCGAATGAGGATTTTGACCTCGTGTACTCAGCGAACTGGGCCTTTTATAACGACCAGGCACTCAAAGGCGGATTTCTGGAACTGACGGATGACATGCTGTCCAAGTACATGCCAAAAACCTGGGAAGCTATGCCAAAAGTGAACTGGGAACAAGCGAAAGTGGACGGCAAGCTCTACATGGTTCCGAACAATAATGTGGAAGTTACTGACAAAGTTGTCCTGTATCGTGAAGACCTGCGCAAGAAATACAATCTTCCGGAAATCAACAGTCCTGAAACCTATGCCAATTACTTGAAAACGATTGCTAAGAGTGAAAAAGGTATGAATGCATTCGGAGCAAAACCTGCCGATGGCTGGAAGTTCCATGAGTTGGATCAAATCCTGCTGGAGCAGAACAACAACTTCAACCTGGTGGATGCGAACCTGCTGCCACTGGCTTATAAGTTGGATGATGCTACTGGTAAAATATTCGACATTTATGACACTCCAGAATTTACAACATTGCTGAAATACTATAAAGATCTGGCCGATAATGGCGCATGGTCCAAAAACGTAGTAAGCAACAAAAATGATGTATGGCAGGATGTCAAAGCAGAAAAGGTTTCCTCTTATGCCCACAACCTGGGTACCGTAGCTGCTAACCTTGCCGAAATGCGCCGCGACAAACCGGATGTGGAGCTGGCCATTGCCGACCTTACTCCGGATAAGAAGAAAATTGCTGCTATCGCAACTCAGAACGGTATGTCCATTCATGCCACTTCGAAGAACGCAGAACGTTCCCTGATGCTGATTGATCTGCTGCAGAATGACAAGGAAATTCACGATCTGACGATGTACGGTATTGCCGGAACCAACTATGTTCCTCAAGGCGATGACAAGTTCACTGCCGGTCCTGCGGCTGCGAATTACACAGGCTTCTCGAACTGGGGCTGGAATTCCCCGCTGAACCGTCAAGATGCGGCTTATCCGAAAGAAGCTGACGATATGTTCAACACTTGGCAGTCAAGCGTCTACCACTTCCCGCTGGAAACTTTTGTCTTCGACTCCGCAAAAGTGAAGAACGAAGTGGCGAATATCGGAAACGTAATGCTGCGGTACGCTATTCCATTGGAATATGGTTTGATTGATGATGTCGAAAAAGGCCAGGCTGACCTGATCAAGCAGTTGAAAGCCGCTGGCATTGACAAGGTCCAGACGGAAATGCAAGCTCAAATTGATGCTTTCCTGGCCACAAAAAAATAATAGCTGAATAAGAGTGAAGCTTATGTATCGGCTTCCGGGCTGCTCCAAAGCATTTGCTTTGGGGCAGCCCTTATTTATATAGAAATGGAGCTGCAAAATATGACTTATACCATTCATGCGGGCATTGCCCCGAAAGACATTTATCCGGCGACCTTACGGCTGGGCGGAACCCATCCGCAGGGAGATCACATCAGCTTCACCAACTACTATATGGAACTGAACGGCAAGCCGTATTTTGCCATCTGCGGCGAATTCCATTATTCCCGTTACCCGGAAGACTGCTGGGAGACGGAGATCCGTAAGATGAAAGGTTCCGGGATCAATATTGTGGCCACCTACATCTTCTGGAATCATCATGAGGAAATCGAAGGGGTCTTCGAATGGCGGGACAACCGCAATGTGCGGAAATTCGTAGAGCTGTGCGCACAGAATGGAATGTATGTCATCCTGCGTGTGGGTCCCTTCTGCCATGGAGAAGTCCGCAACGGCGGACTGCCGGACTGGCTGTTCGGGCGTTCCTTCGATGTGCGTTCCAACGACGAAGGCTATCTGTATTATGTCCACAGGCTGTTCTATGAGATTGGAATACAGGCGACGGGGCAGATGTTCAAAGACGGAGGGCCGGTGGTTGGCATTCAACTGGAGAATGAATTCAATGCCGCTGCCGCCTTGTGGGAGTTGACCGCGAAGCAAGGGGATGAATACCTGAGCGGCGGACTTGGCGGGGAAGCCGGCACCGAGCATATGCGTCTGCTTAAGCAGTATGCAGAGGAAGCAGGAATGGTTGCACCTTTCTATACCAGTACAGGCTGGGGCGCTGCGCCATTTTTGGAGGATGAGGTGCTTCCGCTGTACGGCGGCTATGCCTATACGCCGTGGAGCATCAGCGAGCAGAATCCTGACCAGAAGCCGACACCGGAGTATGTATTTGTCAATTATCATAATGAAGCTGCTGAGACGGGTGAATTCAATCCTCCCTATCCCAAGACTAAATATCCGTTTGCCTGCTGTGAAATGGGCGGAGGGATGCAAACCTGGTATTTGTCGCGGTTCCAGGTTGAGCCCGAAAGTGTGATGGCAATGAGCCTGATGAAGATTGGGGGCGGATGCAATTTTGTCGGCTATTATATGTTCCATGGCGGCACGAATCCAATAGGGAAAACGGGCTACCTGAATGAGAGCACCACTCCAAGAATCACGTATGATTTCCAGGCACCGATCGGAGAGTTCGGGCAGATCCGGGAATCGGGCCATCTGCTGCGGCCACTGCATTATTTCCTGCACCGGTTCGGGGAACGGCTTGCGCCAATGGCAACCGTCCTGCCGGAAGGTGCGGAGAACATTACTCCTGAAGATGCGCATTCGCTGCGGTATGCCGTCCGGACAGACGGCAAAGCCGGGTTCCTGTTCGTGAACAACTATCAGGATCATGTCGTGATGGATACCCATGAGGATGTCCGGTTCTCCATTGTGCTGGCTGACGAATCCATTGAATTCCCAAGGAAAAGCTCGCTAACCGTCCACAAAAACGCGTCGTTCATCTTTCCGTTCAACTTTGCGCTGGACGGACTGAACCTGCGCTTTGCTACGGCCCAGCCGGTGACGCGGGTGGAGTCTGCGGAAGCGTCTACGTACTTTTTCTCGATGCCGGAGGGTGTGGACGGGGAGTTTCTGATTGATGCACATGCAGCCATTACCGGCATATCAGCATACACCGGAACGGTCGAAAAAGGTGCGGAGAACGAGTACTCGGTTCTCATTCCGCATGACCGTTCGGAAATGATCCGGATTACACAGGACGGAGCCCGGGAGATCCGTATTTACGCTATGAGTGCCAAAGAAGCCGCCATGCTGTGGGAGATGGAGGATGAAGGGCAGCAGCGGATTATTTTCTCAGAAGTTCCGCCTGTACAGACGCAGGACGGCATTGAATTCTTCAGCAGCGGCCAGAGCAGCTTCTCCTTCCGGGAATATGCAGGCGGCCCGGCGGCGCCTGCCCGGTGGACAACGGCGCACGCCGCCTGCTCGATTGCGCAGCATAGAGAGGAGTGGTTCCACAGCTTCGATCTGGAACTCCCGGCTAAGGAGATCCGGCTGGATATCCACCGGATTCATGACCACAAAATCGCGCTTCAACTTGCGCCGGACCTCCTGGAGGGTGTGGAAGAGGTGCTGTTAAGCGTCGATTACACCGGAAATGTCGGCTATGCCTTTGCGGCCGGCCAGCTCTTTCACGATCATTTCTATAATGGTGCGCCATGGGAGATCGGGCTGTCGCGCTTCAGGGATACACTGAGAAGCGGAGAGATCATCCTTGAGACGACCCCGCTGCGCAAGGGGGTCACTACTGTGGCGGCAGATGCCGCGATGGCGGTCGAGAAGCAGTTTACCGGGGAAGCGACCGCTGTGTTCCACAGCGTTACGGCGGTTCCGGTATACCGGGTGGCATTGCGGAAATAGGCGGACGATAGAGTGGGTCAATTTTCTGCTATGTAGTAGTCGCTTTATCCGCTCATCAAGCGACGGAAAAAAGAACCACAAAAGCCCCGCCCAAGCAGATTTCTCTGCTGGGCGGGGCTTTTGTCTGTCAGCAGCAGCTTCCAGGTTGAATCTGAATCAGCCTTTCACGGCTCCGGCTACAACGCCTTTGACGATATACTTCTGCAGGAAGATGAACACGATGATGGAAGGCAGTACAGCCATTACCATCGCTGTCATCGCATACTGCCAGTCCGAGGTATATTGTCCAACGAAGGTGTAGGCAGCGAGCGTCAGAGTCTTTGTATCCGGTGAACCATTGACCATCAGGAGCGGGAGCAGGAAGTCATTCCAGATCCACATTACGTCGATGATGACGATGGTTGTCGTTACCGATTTCAGCAGCGGGAAGATGACACTGAAGAACAGCCGGAAGCTGGAGGCTCCGTCGATTGTGGCGCTCTCATCGATTTCCAGCGGAATTCCTTTTACAAAACCATGATAGATGAACACAGCCAGCGGTGCGCCGAATCCCCAGTACAGCAGTCCCAGTCCCCAGGTGCTCTCGGAGAGGTTCAGGTTCTTGGCGGTTTGCAGCACGGTCAGCATGATGGACTGGAAAGGGATCAGCATCGGCATGATACACAGGAAGTAGATGATTCCGCTCAGTCTAGATTTGGTCCGTGCCAGCTTATAGGCGGCAATGGATGAGACGAATACGATGCCCAGCAGACCAAGGCCGGTAATTACAAAGTTGTTCAGGAACAATCTCGGATAGTTGATAAATTTCCAGACATACGAGTAGTTGCTGAGCGTCAGATGCTTCGGAAGTGCAATTACGTCGGTCATGACCTCGCTGAAGCTTTTTAGCGAGTTGATAATGGTCAAGAATAGCGGATATAGGAACAGAAGAGAGAGGATAACCAGAACCACTTCGAGAATGATCCGGCCTGCTCTGTTGTTGTTTGTTTTCATTATGCCTCAACCTCTCTTCGTTTGAAGACTGTCAGCTGGATAATCGTCACTACCAGTACAGCTACGAACAGGATAAGCGCTTTCGCTGTTCCGTATCCGTACAGATTGTTCTGGAAAGTATCCCGGTAAATATCGTAAGCGATACTGTAGGTAGTTCCTCCGGGACCGCCGCCGGTCAGCGACAGAATCACATCGAACACCTTGATCGAGTTGGTCAGCGCCATAAATACCGAAATCGTTATGGATGGAGCGAGCAGCGGCAGTGTGATGCTGAAGAATCTTCTCATGGCGCCTGCACCGTCAACCGTGGCTGCTTCCTTAAGATCCTCAGGGACAGACTGCAGACCTGCGATATAGATTACCAGGTAGAATCCGATGGACTGCCAGATTGAAACGCCTAGAATCGAGATAAATGCCAACCCCGGTGTTCCCAGCCAGCTCAGTCCGAAGATCGACCAGCCTGTGCTGTCACCCAGCGAGTTGAAGCCCTGCATGAAGATGAATTTCCAGATGAAGCCGACGATGACAAGGCTGAGAATGTAAGGGATGAAGAAGGCCGCTCTCAGCCAAGAGGTGGACTTCAGCTTCATATCGAGCAGTACGGCCAGCAGGATCGCCAGCACGTTGACAATCACAATGTAGAGGACCGCATATTTGATCGTGAACCAGGCCGCATTGGAAAAGTTAGTATCGCCGGAGAAGATCATTTTGAAATTGTCCAGGCCAACGAATTTGGGATGTTTGGATATTCCGTTCCATTTCGTCATGGAATACCGGATGGTCATGACAAAAGGAATGTAGAACGCAACAGCGATACAGATTAGAACAGGGAGTGTAAACAGCCCAAAGTCTAATTTCTCGCGCCATCTTCTGCCGAGTGTTTTTAACATGGAAGCACCTCTTCTTGATTTATAGGGTGGGAGTCTTGTACTGGCTTGCCACACATAACCATTCCGGTTAGTCTATATTGTGTATTATAGAGCAGACCCCTATACTCAAAAATGGATTTAAGAGTACAGTTAGGGGTAAAAAGGTGAACTGAACATTTCCCCGCAAAGTCCGTGCAAGAAGGAGGAAGGCACCATCAAAAGAATCTTATACAAGCTGTTTGAGCCTTTGCTGGAGCGGATTTCCCGGCGTTTGGCGAACAAGCTGATCCTGTTGTTCACGATTATCATTATTCTGGTTGTGACCTCACTGACGTTCATTTCCTACGGCATGCTGCGCAAAGAATCGGTGAACAGCAGCATTTCCAGCACCCGTAACAACCTGCTCCTGGTGGGGCGTAATCTGGAGAGTTATCTGGACGGGATCGGCCAGCTGTCACTGCCGCAGATCTCCTATGATGAGTTCAACTACGCGATTCTGCATGAATCCGGGGACTATGCGTCCAAGATGTATGTAGAGGATTATTTGAAGAATCTATATTTTTCGCGCAATGATCTGGAAGCGATTTACCTGTACGTCATCAAGGAGCACAAATATTATTATGTGACCAAGGAGAACTATAATATTACCGTCCGGGTGGCACCGCATCCGCCGATCGAGAATCTGTCGTGGTACAAGCGTGCACTGGCCAGCCCCTTCAACCGCTCGTACCAGTCCTTCGTGATGGATCGGTCGCCTGAGGAGAGTAGTGGCGATTACCCTATCAATACTGAGAAAAGCTTCATGGGCTACCACCGGCTGCTGCGTTCCATTGTGACCCGGGAGCCGCAGGCTGTGCTGTCCCTGTATTTCAATTCCAGTGTGACGGATGAGATTATGAAGGATATTCCTTTTAATGAGGGGGAGCATCTGATGTATGTCAGTCCCGACAATCAGCCGTTTGTGGTGGATGACCGTGAATTTGTTCTCAAAAGTGAAAAAGCGGGGCTGCTGGAGAAGCTGACTCCGGCCCAAGGCGGACGTTTGACCTGGTCCGACAGCGGGCAGAAATATCTGGTCATGTATGATATCAGCCAAAAGGAAGGCTGGAAGCTCATTAAGCCGATTCCCTACAAGCAGATCTATGAAGCAGCGACGACGACGCGCAAACTGAGCTATTCGATCGGTCTGCTCTTTTTGATGGTGTCCGTCATTCTCGTCAGCTTCACTTCCAATAAGATCACCAGTCCCCTGAAGAACCTGTCGCTGCAGATGAAACGCTTCAGTACCGGGAGCTTTGATGCCGAAGCAACCGTGGAGGGCAGTGATGAGATCGCTTACCTGTCACGCCATTTCAACAAGATGGTGGAAAAAACTAATGAGCTGATCAATGAGCGCTATAAAATGAAAATTGTCGAGAAAAACGCTGTGCTTAAGGCACTGGAGGCGGAGATTAATCCGCATTTCCTCTATAATGCGCTGCAGGCCATCTCCACCAAGGCACTCAAAAACAATAATGATGATATTGTCGAGATGGTTGATAATCTGGCACTTACCCTGAGGTACTGCATCAGCGGCAGAGATGTGGTGCAGGCGCGGGAGGAGCTGAAGCATATCGAACGTTATCTGGCCCTGCAAAAAGCCCGCTTCGGCAGCCGCATGCAGGTGGAATACGCCTGGAATGACAGTCTCCTGGAGCTGAGAATTCCCAAGCTGTCGATTCAGACCCTGGTGGAGAACTGTATCAAGCATGCATTGGAGAAGGTATCCAGTACGGTTACCATCCGGATTGAAGCTCATATTACCCCCGAATATAGCGTGATCTCTGTACTGGATGACGGACCGGGTATATCGGAAGAGCGGCTGCAGCAGGTAATTAGCACCTTACAGATTCAGTGGGATGACCGCGGCGGAGAGTCAGCAGAAGAAGGGTATACGGAGAGCATCGGCCTTAAGAATCTGAATACCCGCCTGAAGCTTTTATACGGTGACGAAGCGGGGCTCACTATTGCCAGCAATGAGCAAGGAACACAAATGGATATGCGGTTACCGCGGGGAGGGCTGGGACAACATGTATAAAGTACTGATCATAGACGACGAAGAGCCGCTGCGCGAAGCGATCAATATTCTTGGCGATTGGAAGGGCCTGGGCGTTGACCAGGTGCTCGAGGCAACGGACGGGAAAATGGGGCTGGAGATGCTTCGCGGGCATAAGATAGATCTGGCCCTGGTGGACATGAAAATGCCGGAGCTGAACGGGAGCGAGCTGCTTAGAATCGCTGAACATGAATTTCCCGATTTGCTGCTGATTGTGATTAGCGGCTACAACGATTTTGAATATACCCGGCAAGCTATCCGCTCCAAGGTTGTGGATTATCTGCTCAAGCCGGTCAACCGTGCGGATCTGAACAGTGCGCTGCGGAAGGCTGTCGATGTGCTCGAGGCCAAACGCAAGAAGGAGAGCGAGTTCATTAACCGCAATATCACACTGAATATGTCCCTTCCGAAGCTGAAGGAGAAGATGTATCTGTCGATCATTGAACGCAGCTTCAAGAACCAGTCCAATGAGGCATTTCTGCCGCTGATCGGCGCGGACAAGCCCGGCAATCATTTCGCTGTAGGCGTTCTTCGGATGCTCAATCTGGAGCAGGTGCGTCATCACCGGTTCCATGAGGACCGGGATTTGCTGCATTTTGCCGTCACTAATGTCATGAGCGAGAACAGTGACGGCCATTTTGAGGCCTTCAGCTTTGCCAGTCCCCGCAGCGAGCGGGAATTCATCGTTATATTTACCCTGAAAGGCAGCTACGGGGAAGATGCGGCGTTTCTCTCGCTTCATCATATGAAGAAGGCGGTATCCACGCTGAAGGAACTGTTCGGGATGATTTGTGCGAGCGGGCTTGGACAGCCATACAGTGATTGTCTGGACATTGCGCAGTCCTATGAGCTGGCTACGGCTGCGCTGGATGGTATTGATCTGCTGAGCTTGAAGGGCAGCATAGTCTCAAATAGCGGATATACGAAACCAGCCGCCAAAGACAGCCCTTCTCTGACAGGGCGGATGCCGCTGATCCGAAGCAGCCTGGAGAGCGGAAATACGGGCCATGCGAAGAGCATTCTCAGTGATTTTACGCGCAAATGGAAAACCTCGGAGAAGTTCAGCCTGGGCGAAGCGGACCGCACCATTCAGGAATTTATTATTTTGCTGGGGGATATCGCCCAGGAGCTAAATGCGGTCCCTGAGCGTTTGCTCAGTACAAAGCGCCAAGGGCTGCGGGGGCTTGGGATTGGCAGTGATTTTGCCACCTTTGGAGAGTTCGAGGCCGTGCTTAGCCGAATTCTGGATGTGTATGCCGGAGAAATCAGCAGATCGCTTGCCGGTGACCGGGGCAGTGTGCTGGAAAATATTAAAGCATACATTGATAACCATTATTTCGAGAATATTAAAATATCGATGTTTACGGATAAGTACTTCCTGAGCAGAGAATACTTAATGAAGCTGTTCAAGGGCCAATATGGATATGGCATTCATGAGTATGTGCAAAAGGTGAGAATGGACAAAGCCAAAGATCTGCTGTCGGACCCCGCGCTCAAAATCCAGGATATCTCCGAGAGGCTGGGGTATAAGGACAAGAACTATTTCAGCAAGGCGTTCCGTAATTACTATGAATGTTCACCTTCTGAATTTCGGCTGCTGCTCACAGAGGGAGAAAAGTGAAACGGTTACATCAGCACACTTTTTTACCCTCATAAGATCACTTATGTACATTCTTATCCTTTTTCTTTTTATTTAAAATAACACCAAGACCACAAGAAACATGAGGAAAAGGGGGCAACACATCATGAAGGTAAAAAGATTTATGGCTCTATCCGCGAGTCTGCTGCTCGCAGGAGGACTGCTGGCCGGCTGTGGCGGGAATAACACCAATAATGCCGCTAACAACACAGGCGCAACCAATGCGCCAGCTAATACGGCGACAGATTCATCTAAGCCTGTCACGATTAATATGTTCACCGCATCTCCTGAATACACTGATGCTTTCAATGCTTACATTGCCGAATACAAAAAGGTAAAGCCGAACGTTACCATTAACCTGGAAATTATGCAGGCCGACTATAATACGGTCCTCAAATCGAAAATTGCCGCAGGCAGCACACCGGATGTCTTCCAGACTACAGCCGGCGGAGATATCGACACTTTTGCTGAATATAGTGCCGATCTGACCAACGAACCATTGGCAGGTGCGATGACTGATGCCGTACGCTCCAATATGTCATCCACGGATGGCAAGGTACTTGGACTTCCGGTCAAAGGTAACCTGTTCGTCCTGATGTACAACAAAAAGCTGCTTGCTGATGCAGGCATCACTGAAGTTCCAAAAACCACAGCTGAGCTGGATGCTGCAATCACCAAGCTCGAAGCCAAAAAAATTACGCCTTTTGCCAACGCTTATAAAGAGTGGTGGGTCTGGAAACACATCTTCCAACACTTCGTGGATGCAGCTGCTACGGATGCCGGCATGGATGCTAAGACACTTGTAGGCAAATTCATCGCCGGAGATACTACCTTTAAGGATCATCCTGTACTGTACAACAACTTCTTCAACTTCATTGACACCACGGTCAAACACGGAACGGACAAGCCGCTGGAACGCGACAGCAATGCGGAAGTCAGTGACTTCGCTCTTGGCAAAGCAGCGTTTATGACGGGTAAAGGCGCATGGGATGAAGAAGCCATCAAAAAGATTACCCCTGACTTTGATCTGGGCATCGCCGGATATCCGGTCAGTGACAAGCCAGAGCAGGCACAGATCATTACCGGTGCCGACCAGGCGCTGCGCATCAACAAGGATTCCGCTGTAGCTAAGGAAACTATTGAATTCTTCAACTGGCTGTATACTTCCGAGTACGGTAAAAACTGGTTCTCCACGGTGGCAAAAGTCATTCCGCCAATCAAGGATGCTCCAATGCCTGACCTGCAAATGCCTAAGGAAATGGAAGAAATCCTCAAAACCGAGAAATCCGGCGACTTGTCGGTCAACTACTCTCTGGATACCTTCCACCAGAAATTCGGTGAGCTGATGCAGGCATATATCGGCGGCAGCAAATCCAAAGATCAGGCCATCGATGAAATTCAAAAAGCCTGGATTCAATTCGGATCGGCTGAACAATAAGATTTGAATTGCTTCCATCCTGGACGGCTCTTGAAGGTAAGATTTCATTTACCGGATAAGCCGTCTTTTTTATGTAACACAGATTTCAGACACCTGCCTAGTGAATTGCCGTAACTGCGGGAAATGTTTGGATTTCCGGCCGCTGTTGTCTGCA
The DNA here is from genome assembly GCF_052044425.1 of Paenibacillus sp. 22594. NCBI lineage: Bacteria > Bacillati > Bacillota > Bacilli > Caryophanales > Paenibacillaceae > Paenibacillus > Paenibacillus sp. 22594. The sequence continues at coordinate 1,188,839 of NZ_JBQENA010000001.1, read as the reverse complement.
GATTTCCTGATTATACCGCTGTTCGCGGTTGAAATCCGCAGAGCTTATGCTTCCGAAGCGAGCTTTCCTGCGGAAAGCTTTTAGGCGGACGCTATCGCTCCTCCAATTCCAAACTTTCCCTCCGTTACTTCTTCACTTTTGCAACAGATCTAAAAATCTTCAGTTACGAATACAAAAGACACCTTATAATTAGGAGACACAAGACAGGGTAGAGACAACCACATTTGTCAGGAGGCCGAATGATCTATGGACAGCAAGCTCATTGAAATTGCCGAAAACGGACTTTATCTTACGATTGAAATTACGGAGCAGCAGGATGTCCGGCTGCTGCATTTTGGTGCAGCGCCATTAGAGGATGGAGTAATTGCGGAGAAGAACAAACCGGGGTTCCGGCTACTGGAATTACAGCTCTCAGGGGAGGACCGGGATGAGTATCACGGGCGCACGCACCGCGCTTCCTACCCGGGGCTGCGGATGGAATATGCAGGCCATGAGGATAGCGTAAATGCCCTTGGCCGTAAGCTGGAGATCGGTCTGGTTGACCCGGTTACCAGAATTAGAGCTGAACAGCATATTCAGTTTTATACCGGCGTACAGACGGTCCGCTGCTGGACGGTGCTGAAGAACGAAGGTACGGAAGTAGCCGCTGTCGAATATCTTTCGACTTTTGCGCTTACCGGAGTAGATAAGGAAGGCAACGGAGACCGTAACGATAAAATAGAGGTCACCCTTGCCCACAGCGGATGGCAGAGTGAGCTGCAATGGCGGACCTACCGCCTGCCGGAGCTGGGCATGTCCCATCTGGCGGACCGTGGCTCCAAGCGTATCGCCGCCAGCAACACCGGCTCCTGGTCGGCGGCAGAACTGCTTCCTATGGCTGTCCTGCACAACAAGGAGAGCGGAACAAGCCTGTTCTGGCAGATTGAGCATAACGGCTCCTGGCACTGGGAGCTGACCGATCAAGTGGACCAGCTCACACTGCTGGTCAGCGGACCGACCGAGCATGACAACCACTGGTGGCTGAAGCTTGAGCCGGGTGAGGATTTCACCTCGGTTCCGGTAGCCGTCGGCGCAGTGCAGGATGGCTTTCAGGGAGCAGCAGAACAGCTTACCGCCTACCGGCGGATAATCCGCCGTCCGAATGAGGATAACGAGCTGCTGCGGATTATTTTCAATGACTATATGAACTGTTTGTGGGGCAGTCCGACGACGGAGAAGCTGTTGCCGCTGATTGATGCCGCCGCCGATGTCGGCTGTGAATATTTCTGCATCGACGCAGGCTGGTATGCACCAGGAGAATGGTGGGATGGCGTCGGGCAGTGGGAGCCCTCCGCCGAGCGCTTCCCTGAGGGAATTAAATATGTGCTGGATTATATCCGCAGTAAAGGGATGATTCCCGGCCTCTGGCTGGAGCTTGAGGTGATGGGGATCAACAGTCCAAAGCTGGCTGAGACCGATGACAGCTGGTTTTTCATGCGCCATGGCAAACGGGTGAAGGACCGCAGCCGATATCAGCTGGATTACCGGAGTCCTAAGGTTATTGCGCACGCTGACGGAGTTATCGCCAGATTGGTGGAGCAGTATGGAGTCGGCTATATCAAGATGGACTATAACATCAATGCAGGCATAGGGACGGAGACGGATGCTGACAGCTTCGGCGACGGACTGCTGCAGCATAACCGGGCTTATCTGGCCTGGCTGGACAGCATTTTTACCCGTTACCCGGATCTGGTGATCGAGAATTGCTCCAGCGGCGGCATGCGAATGGACTATGCCATGCTCAGCCGGCACAGCATCCAGTCCACCAGCGATCAGGAGGACTATGTGCAGTACGCGGCAATTGCTGCAGGGTCGCCGGCAGCACTCACGCCGGAGCAATCAGCTGTCTGGTCCTACCCGCTGCGTGAAGGCGATGATGAAGAGGTCATCTTCAACATGGTCAATGCACTGCTGCTCCGTGTGCACCAGAGTGGACATCTGGCGGAGCTTGAGCCCCGGCGCAGAGAACTGGTGAAGGAAGCCTTGGATTATTACAAATCCATCCGCGCCTACATTCCGCAGGCGACGCCTTTCTGGCCGCTGGGCCTGCCTGATAGCGAAGGCGCATGGGTCAGCTTTGGGTTGCGCCATGGCGATACACGCTATCTCGCAGTCTGGCGGATTGCCGGAGAAGAAGCAGAGGTTAAGCTTCCGATTCCCGGGCTGCAGGGCCAGGCCGCGGAAATATGCTGTGCTTATCCGAAGCAGCATCATTCCGATTGGAGCTGGGACAAGCCGGCTGGCGTGCTGACTGTCTCGATCCCGCAGGGCAAGACCGCCCGTCTATTCGAAATTCACGTCTGATCCTCTGACATGAACTGATATTATGAAATTCATATCAACCCTCCATCAGCAGAAACCGTCTTTCTGCTGGTGGAGGGTTTCTTGTTCTGTAAATGCGTCTATTTAGTTTTCTAGCGGATTATATTCTTTTTGTAAAATAAAAAACTGTTAATGGGTATGAATTTTGGATAAAATAGTGCTTAACCTAATATTTTGTCGAATTTGCTCTAAACTTTGTTGAATATTTTGTCGATATATATCAAAAGATGTAGAAATAAAATTGACAGGAAAGAAATAGCACTTTACAATGCAGATATAGGTTAATCATTTCTACTATTTAGAAGCTTTGATAGCTTTTAACACCAATGATTATTAAGTGTTATTTTAAGGGAGGATGCATAGTGATGAAAGCAACAGGAATTGTAAGAAAAGTGGATGAACTGGGAAGAATCGTGATTCCGATTGAACTGCGCAGAACGATGGGAATTGACATAAAGGACCCGCTCGAGATTTTCGTTGATGGGGAAAAGATCATTCTCAGAAAATATGAGCCTACCTGCATCTTCTCCGGCAGTGCGGAAAACCTCATTAACTTCAAAGGCAAAATGGTCAGCAAAGATGTGCTTGACGAATTGATTGCCAGCTTCGACCACATATAAGCCAGTAGCCAGCAGCATTACATTTTAGACAAAAGGGACCGTAGGGCGTTCACCATAATGGTGGATTGCCCTACGGTCCCTTTTGATGGGCACAGCTAAAAGACGGCATCCCGCAAGCCCTTTGGCTTTCTCGCAAATCAGCTTGTGCCGTGGTTGTCCCCACCTTCGCGGAGCAAAGTATCCATGGTTTCTTCATCCGCCATATCCCCGAAGCAGGGATGCATCAGAAAGTCCGAGCACAGCACTTCTTTTTCCGCAGGTTGAATCAAAATAGTTCCGGAAACGCTCTTTACCTGCATCTGTGATGGGATATTGATATATTTATCACAAGCTACAATGGCATGTACATAGACAGCACCAGCTTCCATCCTATATTATAGGGCGTAAGACGGAAGCATACTGCCTGCAGAAGGCAGCACCTACAGAACAATAGAGAAGGGCTGGGTCATCTCATGAGTACGAAGTTGAAGAAACCGGAAGCGATCATTTTTGATATGGATGGAACGTTGTTTCAGACGGAAAGTTTGCTGCTGCCTGCTTATCATAAAATGTTTGATGTTTTGCGGGAAGAGGGTCTTTATTCCGGGCCTACTCCACCAGAGGAGCTAATTCTAAGCAGCCTGGGCATGCTGCTGTCACAGATCTGGAAGAATGTGATGCCGGATGCCGATGAGGCTGTTCACCGCCGCGCAGATGAGCTGCTGCTGCAGCTGGAAATAGAGGGACTGGAGGCAGGCGGTACCCTTCTGTACCCCAAGGTAACCGAGACGCTAGCGGCACTGCATGAGCGCGGAGTCAAGCTGTTCGTAGCGAGCAACGGGCTGGAGAGTTACATTCACAGCGTTGTTGTAGTGCATAAGCTCAAAGAGCTGTTCGATGGCCTCTACAGTGCAGGCGGACAAGGTACCGCCACCAAAACCGAACTGCTGCGCATCCTTCTGGACGAACATGGTATTAAGGACGCCTGGATGGTCGGTGACCGCTCCTCCGATGTGGAGGCCGGCAAAGGCAACGGGCAGACGGTCATCGGCTGCGCCTACGCAGGGTTCGGACGCCAGGATGAGTTGAACGGGTCGGATGTCATTATCTCCGCTTTCGATGAGCTGATCGGCCTTTACGACAACAGCACGGAGTAAGTGCTGAAATCGAAGCGAATCCCAATAATCAAAAGCACGTACACACGGGTGTCACTTTCGCCGTATAATCCGGCATGAGGGGCACCCGTGTTGACGTCTAAGGGATTAACGGAAGGCACGTTAACAAAGTTGCCAGACGATTTACTATTCTTAGGGCTGGTGTTTCGATGGGGGTACAGAGCCCGTTCATATTTTTAATTCAGATAGTCTGGTATAATATGAGATTAAAGAGACCGCGCTAACGTATAGCGAATATAAGCATTACGTTTACAAATTCATCGTTTACTATACATATACGGAGGGATATTTATTGTTGGTGAGCACAAAACTTCATATCCCCCATGTGCGTAAATCTCTGGTATCCCGGCCGAGGCTGATTCATAAGCTGAATGAAGGAAGAACGGCCAAATTGACACTGGTTTCCGCGCAGGCTGGATATGGGAAAACCACAGCGTTAAGTGAATGGGTCAAACAATGCCGCAGCGTTGTGGCCTGGGTGTCACTGGACCCGCAGGATAATGACTGGATTCAGTTCTGGAGTTACTTCACCGCCTCCATTCAGGAGAGAGAGCCGGGGTTTGGCTTGGGAGTTCAATCCCTGCTTGAGATAGGGCCTTCAACGTGTTCCGAGCCTGCAATCATAGAACTGCTGAATGACTTGAACGGCTATCCCCACGATCTGGTTATTATTCTCGATGATTATCATGTGATTGAACTTTCAGCTATCCACCAGTCCATGATCTATCTGCTAGAGCATTTACCACCTCATATTCATCTCTATATTGCCAGCCGTACAGATCTGTCCATACCGACCGCCAGGCTTCTGGCCAAAGGTGAATTACATCAGATTCAAATGCAGGATTTGCGTTTTCAATTGGACGAGGGACTTATCTTTTTTCGCGAAACAACGGATTTAGGCTTATCCCCGGAGCAAGTGAAGACGCTGTTCCAGCAGACGGAAGGCTGGATCAGCGGATTACAGCTGGCAGCTCTTTCTTTGAAACAAAGTGAGAATATTGCGGATACCCTTCAGCAGTTCAGCGGTCATCAGCATCATATTTCTGATTATTTGCTGCAAGAGGTATTTGAACATCTGCCGCAGCAGACACGTGATTTTTTATTGGAAACTTCGATTTTAAACCGTATGAACGCTTCATTATGTGGGGCGGTAAGCGGTCAACTGGACACTCAGACACAATTGGAAAGACTGGAGCAAATGAATCTATTCATTGTCCCTTTGGATGATCACAGGAAATGGTACCGGTATCATCATCTGCTCTCTGATTTTCTGCAGCAGCAATTGTTCCGAATGGACCCGGACCGGTGGGTGCAGGTGCATATCCGCGCAGCAAACGGGCTGGAGCATCTGGGATTTGACGAAGAAGCGGTGGAGCATTATTTAGAGGGACAACAGTTTCAGGATGCCGTCCGGTTAATTGAGAAAAATTTACATATGCTAGTACAGACAAAAAGTGTGGTATTGATCCGCTGGGTCTCCGTGTTACCAGAAAACTCCTTTGCGGAGAAGCCGATGATCGAATTGTTTGTGATATCCGTCTTATTGGGCGTTGGAGAATGGACAGCAGCTTTCCGCAGAGTGAAACAAGCTACCATCCGGTTCCAAGCTTTGGAGGGAAAACTGGCTGAGGTGGAATGGAAGCAGGCCATGGGCAATATCTACTTTTTCCATGCGATCACCGCTTATCTTCAAAAAGACTTGGAACAAACGTCAGCCTACTTCGGGTTGGTTGAACAGTATATGCCGGAGGGCAGTTTCTTTCAAACGGTGGGCCGCAACAGATACCAAGGTTATGATTCATTTGATGATCTGCTCGCACATATCAGCGATCTTCAGGCAGCGGATGCTTTTCTGTTGAGATGGATTACACTGTGGCAGAGCAAGCAGGAATACCCTTTTCTCGGCTTCTTATGTGCCTCTTACAGCAAGTTATTGTATGAGTGGAACCGGCTGGAAGAGGCGGAGCGGGTTGCTGCTATGGTAGTTGGACGCCAGGATATGTTGCCTTTTGCGCGGATTCTGATTCAAATATCCATTAGTGCTTCAAGAATCCAGCAAGCCAAAGGGAATCGGAGTCGGGCCACAGCGCTGCTGACCGAGTTAAAATCGCAGATTAACTCTCCGGATAACGAATTATTTATGTACAGAATCGAAGCGGAACAGGCTTGTCTGTCCCTGCGGCAAGGCTCGGTTCAAGAAGCAAAGGATTGGCTGCATAGATGCGGGATGACCCATACGGATGAGGTTTCGCTGAACCGGGTCTCAGAGTATCTTGCTTTTGCCAGAGTACTGGCTGCTTGTGAACGGATGGAGGATGCACTGTACCTGCTGGAACAGTTAATTCGCATGTTGGATAAGGAAGACCGTCTGCGGGATCGGATTCAGGTCCTCATTCTGCGCAGTATGGTACTTCAACGCTCTGGTCAATTGGAGGAAGCGTTGCTTCAGTTAGAGACAGCCCTGCATTTGGCAGAGCCGGAGGGGTATATCCGCAGTTTTATAGATGAAGGCCCTGCGATGGCTGAACTGCTGGCGGCTTATGGGAAGAGACTTCAGGGCAATCAATGGGGGGACGCGCCGCTTGTTACATCTGGTTATGTACAGCAACTGCTCCAGGTTATCCAGGTCACGAGCCAGGGCGGCTTACCAGTCGAACAGCCTCGTAAAGAATTACTTACCGATCAGGAAACGAAGGTCCTATTATTGATCGCGGGCGGATTGACGAATAAGCAGATCGCGTCAGATCTTAACATCACAGGTGAAACCGTAAAGTTCCATATTCGGAATGTGTACAGAAAGCTTGAGGCGAACAATCGGATACAAGCGCTGCAGCGTGCCAAAGAATTGAGTATAATGGATTAATTATCCTATATTTTTGCCCGTACCTCCCCAAATGGGGAGGTACTTTTTTGCATAGAAAGGCTTATAGTGGGATGAACACAATGAATAATGACACAGTGGAGCTTGGAGAACGGAATTATTTGTGAGAAATATATGAAGTTGAGAAGCGTTGGAGGAGAGAATGCGATGGATAGGATGTATCAAAAAGGATTGTCGATTTTCTTGGTGTTGTTAATGGTAATGGGTGGAATGTCAGGAGTTATTGCACCTAGCGGAGGTACGGCTCATGCTGCGGGGGGCTTCGCTGGAGGAACGGGTACAGCAAGTGATCCTTATCAGATCGCAACGGCGGATCAGTTGAATGAGGTTAGGAATCATTTAGAAGCGGGTCTTTATTTTGAGCTGACAGCAGATATTGATTTGAGTGGTTATGCAAATTGGGTGCCGATAGGAACATATGACCCATACAACTTTAATTTAAGGTTCTATGGGAACATGGACGGCAATGGATTTAAAATCACAAATTTGATGATTGTAAACCAAGCGGGAGATATTTTGGGATTATTCGGAGCGAGTATAGGGAATATTTCCAATATAATTCTGGAAGATATTGTGGTGGAAGGCGGATCCGCTGTGGGTGGCTTAGTGGGAAATAACGAAGGAACCATTAGTAATAGTTCCGCCACCGGAAGTGTTAGTGGATATCAATTTGTGGGCGGCTTGGTGGGAATTAACGATGGAACTATCAGTAATAGTTCCGCCACCGGAAATGTGAGTGGAGGTAACCATACGGGCGGCTTAGCTGGCGTTAGTGTTGGAAATATCAGCAACAGTTACACCACGGAAATTGTGAAAGGAAATCAATATGTGGGCGGCTTGGTTGGTAGCACTATGTTAGATAAATATCCATGTAGTATCAGCAACAGTTACGCCACCGGAAGTGTAAATGGAGATCAATATGTGGGCGGTTTGGTTGGTTTACTCGATCGTGCTACAAGCATCAGCAACAGCTACGCCACAGGGAGAGTGAATGGAAATCAATATGTGGGCGGCTTGGCTGGTTACAAAAATGGCTATGCAACTTTCAACCACAGCTTCTATGATAGCGACACAACAGCGCAGTCGGATATAGATAAAGGCACTGGTAAAACAACTGCAGAAATGAAAGATCCAACCACATTTAGTGATTGGAATTTCAGTGAAGATTGGTATATGCTAACAGGTCATTATCCTGAGTTATGGGCGTTTGTAGGTTTGACACCGGGAACGAATGTCGGAACAACGAAGTTAACTGGCGTATCGAGTGAGATGGAGTATAAAGTCAACACAAGCTCGTACATGCCGATAGTGAATACAAGCGTGGACAACATTGTAGTCGGAGTGGGCGATAAGATTTATTTACGAGTAAAGGGAGTTAATCAACCGGCACCTGCTGAGCATATTCGGAGTGTAGAAGCCCGGGATATCAAGATCGTAACTATCCAATCAGCAGCGATAGCAGGAGTAACCGTGCCGGTAGCTGGAGAAGCACCGGTTGCGGTACTAGCGGACACAGCAGAGTATACAGCGGCGATAGTCTGGACCCCGGCTGATGCGAAGTTTGCCGGAGCAACACTGTACACTGCGAAGATTACCCTCACGCCCAAGCCGGGCTATACTTTAGCCGGAGTAACTAAAGACTTCTTCAAGGTAGCGGGAGCGGCAACGACAAATGCAGCAGATTCAGGCGTTGTGACCGCCGTATTCCCAGCGACGGCAGCGTTGCCTATCACGACGGCAGCGATCGCAGGAGTGACAGTGCCGGTAGCCGGGGAAGCTCCGGTTGCGGCTATAGTGGACACGTCAGAGTATACAGCGGCGATTGCTTGGACCCCGTCAGATGCGACCTTTGCGGGAGCAGCCAGCTATACGGCAACGATTAGCCTCACACCCAAGCCGGGTTATACTTTAGCCGGAGTGGCAAAGGACTTCTTCAAGGTAACTGGAGCGACAACGACAAATGCAGCGGATTCGGGTGTTGTAACCGCCGTGTTCCCTGCGACGGCAGCGGTGCCTATCACGACAGCGGCGATTGCTGGAGTGGCATTGCCAGTAGCCGGAGAAGCACCGGTTGCGGTACTAGCGGACACAGCAGAATATACAGCGGCAATTGATTGGACTCCGGCAGACGTGAAGTTTGCCGGAGCAGCGATCTACACTGCGAAGATTAGCCTCACGCCCAAGCCGGGGTATACGTTAGCCGGAGTGACTAAAAACTTCTTCAAGGTAGCGGGTGCAACAACGACAAATGAAGCGGATTCAGGTGTTGTGACCGCTGTATTCCCGGTTACGGCAGCGGCGCCTATCAAGACGGCAGCGATAGCAGGAGTGACAGTGCCGGTAGCCGGAGAAGCACCGGTTGCGGTACTAGCGGACACAGCAGAGTATACAGCGGCGATAGCCTGGACCCCGGCAGACGTGAAGTTTGCGGCAGCAGCCAGCTATACGGCAACGATTAGCCTCACGCCCAAGCCGGGGTATACGTTAGCCGGAGTGGCTAAAGACTTCTTCAAGGTAGCCGGAGCAACAACGACAAATGCAGCGGATTCGGGTATTGTGACCGCTGTATTTCCTGCAACGGCAGTAGCGTCTATTTCAACCGCAGCGATAGCGGGAGTGGTGTTGCCAGTAACAGGGGGAACACCAGTCGCAACTGTGCCCGAGACGGCAGAGTATACAGCCTCAGTTGATTGGACTCCGGCAGACGCAACCTTTGCTGGAGGAACAGCCTATACCGCAACGATTAAAATCACGCCCAAACCGGGTTACACCTTAGCCGGAGTGCCGGAATACTTCTTCAGCGTAGCTGGAGCAATCACGACGAATACAGCAGATTCCGGTGTAGTCATCGCCAAATTCCCGGCGACGGCAATAATACCAGCGACAGCCGTTCCCATCACGGCAGCAGGGATAGAGGGTGTAATGTCACCGGTAACCGGGGCCACGCTAGTAACGACAGCGACCTACTCGTCAGAATATACTGCGACGGTTAGCTGGTCGCCAGCGACAACCGTGTTTGCCCCGGGCACGGTGTATACGGCAACGATCACAGTCACGCCAAGGGCGGGTTATACCTTAACGGGAGTGCCGGCCAACTTTTTCACGGTGGCAGGCGCAAGCACCACGAATACAGCAGATTCCGGTGTAGTCACCGCCGAATTCCTGGCAACAGCCACCGTGCCCGACACGGAACCCCCTGTGACAGCTATTCCTATCACAGCAGCAAGGGTAGCGGGTGTAACCGTACCAGTAATTGGAGCCGTTCCAGTAACAACGGCGACCTACACGCCAGAATATACGGCCACGGTTAGCTGGTCACCAGCGACAACCGTATTTGCCCCAGGCATGGTTTATACGGCAACGATTACAATCACGCCCAAGGGTAGCGGGTGTAACCGTACCAGTAATTGGAGCCGTTCCAGTAACAACGGCGACCTACACGCCAGAATATACGGCCACGGTTAGCTGGTCACCAGCGACAACCGTATTTGCCCCAGGCATGGTTTATACGGCAACGATTACAATCACGCCCAAGCCGGGTTATACGTTAACGGGAGTGCCAGCCTACTTCTTTACCGTACCCGGAGCAAGCACCACGAATACAGCGAATTCCGGTGTGGTAACTGCCGAATTCCCGGCGACAGCTCCTGACATCACCGACACGGGCACGGGCAATACTGTTACACCATCGACCAACAACATCATTACCAGCACAAATGGTAAAATAACGCTTCCGGTAAACCAGGCGGGCGAGGTGAGCTTCGAGGATGGGGTCAAGATTTCGATTCCTGCCGGAGCAGCAGCCAAGGAACTGATCGTATCGATCGAAAAGGTGCTGGAGCCACAAAAGCTTTTCCCGAATAAAGAAATCCTGCTCAGCCCCGTATACGAGATTACGAAAAACTTTGCAGAGGACTTCAGTAAACCGGTCACGTTGAAGATTGCGTTTGATCCGGCCCTTGTGACGAGTAACCAACAAGTAGTGATATTCTACTATGACGAAGTGAAGAAAGCCTGGATTGAAGCCGCAGGCAGCAAGATCGAAGGAAATCACATTATTGTAGAGGTTAATCGGGTAGGGAAATATACAGTACTCAGTGTGGATAAAGTGACAGGATTGCCAGTAAGAACACCGGTCACGGAGAGTCCTACAGAAATTACTCTTAGGGATGTCGCTGGACATTGGGCAGCAGCAAGCATCCAGCAAGCGCTAAGCATGGGAATGGTTAAGGGTTACCTGGATGGAACATTCCGGCCGAACCATTCGGTGACGCGTGCGGAATTCGCGGTGATGCTGATGAATGTATTAAAACCTCAAGGCGCAGGAGCGAATCTGACGTTCACGGATACAGCAACAATCGGAGCCTGGGCGCAGAGTGCAATCGCTCAAGCGGTGCAAGCAGGCATCATTACAGGGTATGAAGACGGCGGTTTCCGTCCGAATGCGGAAATTACCCGTGCAGAGATGGCGGTCATCCTCGCCAAAGCGCTAGGTGTGTCTACCGAAGGGAAGACAACAAGCAGCTTCTCCGATGACAAGGATATCCCAGCGTGGGCGAAATCCAGCGTGGATTTCGTGAAGCAAGCGGGAATTGCGCAAGGGAAAGGGGAGAATGCGTTTGCTCCTCAAGACTCTGCTACAAGAGCTGAGGCTGTGACAGTTCTGTTGAAGCTGCTGGCACAATGGAGTAACTAACAGCGGATTAATGGTGAACATTATTGTAGAATTCATAAGGTAAGTTGCTTTAGAACGTCAGGCAGATACGCTCCAAGGCGAGAGGATTTCTAAAATAGCCGGAAATCTCTGAGATATCGATAAATATTTATGCGTACCTCCCCATTTGGGGAGGTATTTTTTTGCGCGGAAAGGCTTATAGTGGGATGAACACAATGAGGAATGACACAATGGAGCTCGAAGAAAGGAATTGTTTGTGAGAGATATATGAAGTTGAGAAGTGTTGGGGGAGGGAATGCGATGGATAAGGTGTATAAAAAAGGATTGTCGATCTTTCTGGTGCTATTAATGGTTATGAGCGGAATAACGGGAGTTGTTGGGTCTGGCGGAGGGAAGGCTTCTGCGGCAGCGTCGGACTTCGCTAGAGGAACGGGTACGGCAAGCGATCCTTATCAGATCGCAACAGCGGATCAGCTCGATTTGGTTAGGGATTATTTAGGTCCAGGTCTTTATTTTAAATTGATAGCTGATATTGATTTGAGTAGTTATGCAAATTGGGTGTCTATAGGAACGACAATTAGTCCAGGTTATACTAAAATCGAAATTTTTTATGGAGACTTTGACGGTAATGGATTCAAAATTAAAAATCTGAAGAGTTATGATAACCAAAGCTCTTTTGCCGGCTTGTTCTCCATGATTGGTGGGAATATTACCAATATGGGACTGGAAAATGTAGACGTGTCTGGAGTTGTGGCGGGCAGTCTGGCAGGAGTTCTCTACAATGGAACAATTAGCAATAGTTACGCCACGGGTGTTATAAGTGCAAATTACTCTGCGGGCGGCTTGGTAGGAGGACAGAACCCAGAGGGAACCATATGGAACTGTTACACCAAAGTTAGTGTGAGTTCTACATCTTATTTTAATAGCGGTGCTGGCGGCTTGGTAGGGTGGAACAGCGGACCTATCAGCAACAGTTACTCTATAGGAAGTGTGAGTGGAGGTTCTTATGCAGGCGGCTTGGTCGGGATTAACTATAGCTCGATCAACAACAGTTACGCCACCGGTAGTGTGAACGGAGGTACTTTTGTAGGCGGCTTAATTGGTAATAACTACGGAACCATCACTCAAAGCTTATACGATAGTAGCACAACAGGACAATCCGATACAGGGAAAGGTATTGGTAAAACGACCAAAGAAATGCAAGATCCAAGCACATTTAGTGGGTGGGATTTTACTAAAGAGTGGTATATGATTACAGGTCAATATCCTCAGTTATGGGCATTTGTAGCCTTGACCCCAGGAACGTTTGTGGGAACAACGAAGCTAACCGGTGTGTCGAGTGAGATGGAGTATAAAGTTAATATAGGCTCGTATACGCCGATATTGTATACAAGCGTGGACAACATTGTAGTCGGAGTAGGCGATAAGATTTATTTACGAGTAAAGGGGGCTGCACAACCAGCGCTTGCAGAACATATTCGGAGTGTAGATGCCAAGGATATCAAGATCGTAACTATTCAATCAGCAACGGTTGATGGAGTGACTGTGCCTGTAACAGGGGCAACGCCAGTTGCGACAATAGCGGACACATCAGAGTATACAGCGGCAATAGCTTGGAACCCGTCAGATGTGACCTTTGCCGGAGCAGTCAGTTATACGGCGACGGTTACAATTACTCCAAAAGCAGGGTATACCTTAAAGGGAGTGCCAGCAAATTTCTTCACCGTAGCGGGAGCAACAACAACGAACGCAGCGGATTCAGGCATTGTGACCGCCGTATTCCCGGAGACGGAAGCGGCGCCAATCACGACGGCAGCGATAGCGGGAGTGACAGCACCAGCCGCAGGTGAAATTCCGGTTGATGCTCTAGCGGACACGGCAGAGTATACAGCGGCGATAGCCTGGTCTCCGGCAGACGCGAAGTTTACAGGAGCAGCGATCTATACCGCGAAGATTACCCTCACGCCAAAGCCGGGTTATACTTTAGCCGGAGTGACTAAAGACTTCTTCAAGGTAGCGGGAGCAACAACGACGAATGCAGCGGATTCGGGTGTAGTGACCGCCGTATTCCCGGCGACGGGAGCGGCACCTATCAAGACGGCAGCGATAGCGGGAGTGACAGCACCAGCCGCAGGTGAAATTCCGGTTGAGTCTCTAGTGGACACGGCAGGGTATACAGCGGCGATAGATTGGACTCCTGCAGATGTGAAGTTCGCCGGAGAAACAATCTACACCGCGAAGATTACCCTCACGGCAAAGCCGGGTTACACTTTAGCCGGAGTGGCTAAAGACTTCTTTACCGTAGCGGGAGCGACAACGACAAATGATGCGGATTCGGGTGTTGTAACCGCCGTGTTCCCTGCGACGGCAGCTGTGCCTATTACGACAGCAGCGATTGCTGGAGTGACAGTGCCGGTAGCCGGGGAAGCACCGGTTGCAGCACTGGCGGACACGGCAGAGTATACAGCGGCGATAGCCTGGTCTCCGGTAGACGCGAAGTTTGCCGGAGCAGCAAGCTATACGGCAACGATTAGCCTCACGGCAAAGCCGGGTTATACTTTAGCCGGAGTGGCTAAAGACTTCTTCAAGGTAGCGGGAGCGACAACGACAAATGATGCGGATTCAGGCATTGTGACCGCCGTATTCCCTGCGACGGCAGCGGTGCCTATCAAGACGGCAGCGATAGCAGGAGTGACAGTGCCGGTAGCCGGGGAAGCTCCGGTTGCGGCTCTGGCAGACACGGCAGAATACACAGCGGCGATAGCCTGGACTCCTGCAACTACAATCTTTGCCGGAAAAGTAAGCTATACAGCAACGATTAGCCTGACGCCCAAGCCGGGCTATACTTTAGCCGGAGTGGCTAAAGACTTCTTCAAGGTAGCCGGAGCAACAACGACGAATGCAGCGGATTCGGGTATTGTGACCGCCGTATTCCCTGCGACGGCAGCGGTGCCTGTCGCGACGGCAGCGATAGCCGGAGTAACCATACCGGTCGCAGGTGAAGCGCCGACAACATCGATAGCGGATACAGCAGAGTATACAGCGGCGATAGCCTGGACCCCGGCAGATGCGACCTTTGCGGCAGCAGCCAGCTATACGGCAACGATTACCCTCACGGCAAAGCCGGGCTATACTTTAGCCGGAGTGGCTAAAGACTTCTTCAAGGTAGCGGGTGCAACAACGACAAATGAAGCGGATTCAGGTGTTGTGACCGCCGTATTCCCTGCGACGGCAGCGGTGCCTGTCGCGACGGCAGCGATAGCGGGAGTGGTGTTGCCGGTAGCAGGGGGAACACCAGTCGCAACTTTGCCAGAGACGGCAGAGTATACAGCCTCAGTAGCCTGGACCCCGGCAAACGCAACCTTTGCTGGAGGAACAACCTATACGGCAACGATTACCCTTACGCCCAAACCGGGTTACACCTTAGCCGGAGTACCCGAATACTTCTTCAGCGTACCCGGAGCAATCACGACGAATACAGCAGATTCCGGTGTAGTCATCGCCAAATTCCCGGCGACGGCAATAATACCAGCGACAGCCGTTCCCATCACGGCAGCAGGGATAGAGGGTGTAACGTCACCGGTAACCGGGGCCACGCCGGTAACGACGGCGACCTACTCGCCAGAATACACCGCCACGGTTAGCTGGTCGCCAGCGACAACCGTATTTGTCTCAGGCACGGCGTATACGGCAACGATCATAGTCACGCCAAGGGCAGGTTATACGTTAACGAGAGTGCCTGCCAACTTTTTCACCGTCGCAGGCGCAAGCACCACGAATACAGCAGATTCAGGTATAGTAACCGCCGAATTCCCGGCAACAGCCGTTGTGCCCGACACGGAACCCCCTGTGACAGCTATTCCTATCACAGCAGCAAGGGTAGCGGGTGTAATTGCACCAGTAACCGGGGGCATTCCGGTAACGACGGCGACCTACTCGCCAGAATATACGACCACAGTTAGCTGGTCTCCAGCGACAACCGTATTTGCCCCAGGCACGGCGTATACGGCAACGATCACAATCACGCCCAAGCCGGGTTATACCTTAAGCGGAGTACCCGCCTACTTCTTCACCGTACCCGGAGCAAGCACCACGAATACAGCGGATTCCGGTGTGGTAACCGCCGAATTCCCGGTGACAGCGCCTGACATCACCGACACGGGTTCGGGTAATACTTTTACACCGTCGACCAACAACATCATTACCAGTACAAATGGTAAAATAACGATTCCGGTAAACCAGGCGGGCGAGGTTAGCTTCGAGGATGGGGTTAAGATTTCGATCCCCGTCGGAGCAGCAGCCAAGGAACTGATCGTATCGATCGAAAAGGTGCTGGAGCCACAAAAGCTTTTCCCGAATAAAGAAATCCTGCTCAGCCCCGTATACGAGATTACGAAAAACTTTGCAGAGGACTTCAGTAAACCGGTCACGTTGAAGATTGCGTTTGATCCGGCCCTTGTGACGAGTAACCAACAAGTAGTGATATTCTACTATGACGAAGTGAAGAAAGCCTGGATTGAAGCCGCAGGCGGCAAGATCGAAGGAAATCACATTATTGTAGAGGTTAATCGGGTAGGAAAATATACTGTACTCAGTGTGGATAAAGTGACGGGATTGCCAGTAAGAGCGCCTGTCACGGAGAGTCCTACAGAAATTAACCTTAGGGATGTCGCTGGACATTGGGCAGCAGCAAGCATCCAGCAAGCTCTAAGCATGGGGATGGTTAAGGGGTACCTGGATGGAACATTCCGTCCGAACCATTCGGTGACGCGTGCGGAATTCGCGGTGATGCTGATGAATGTGCTAAAACCTCAAGGCGCAGGAGCGAATCTGACGTTCACGGATACAGCAACAATCGGAGCGTGGGCTCAGAGTGCAATCGCTCAAGCGGTGCAAGCAGGCATAATTACAGGGTACGAGGACGGCGGTTTCCACCCCAATGCAGAAATCACACGTGCCGAGATGGCAGTCATCCTCGCCAAAGCGCTAGGTGTGTCTACCGAAGGTAAGACAACAAGCAGCTTCGCTGATGACATGGATATCCCAGCATGGGCGAAGGGCAGCGTGGATTTCGTGAAGGAAGCGGGAATCGTGCAAGGGAAAGGGGGAAATGCGTTTGCTCCTCAAGCCTCTGCTACAAGAGCGGAGGCAGTAACAGTTCTTTTGAAATTATTGGCTCAACAGAAGAAATGAATTAGAGCTACATCGTAATTTAGATAAAATATTGATAGTAGTATCCAAACAGCAACAGCCCCTTCCTTACCTGCGGAGGGGCTGTTGTTCTATGAGGATCACGTGCTATTCCTCAACCGTTGATTTGGGATAGGTGTATACTCGCTAATCGGTTTATTCGAATGTTCGGCAGGATTCGTGTAATGAATTTGCCCATTGATAGTTTATACCCTTGTTAACGTTCTATTCACAATACTCTGATAATCTCTATAAGTGTTAGGCGGATGATCATCGGGCCTCAATATATAGAATGATGCGGAGGATAATAATGTTAATATCTATGAAAAAAGGGCTGATCGCTGGTCTGGCAATATTAGCTGTGATTGGGTTAGGCGCGAGCCTTGTATTTCCCGGGAAACATGCCACGGCCGAGAAGGGTCAGACCAAGCCATCGGCATCTCCGATTGAAGCCCCTGCCAATCTTGATGATATCGCGGGTCTGACTTCCTTCGTTGATGGAATCATGGAAGAAGATATGAACCGGCTACAAATTCCGGGAGCGGTCATCTCCATTGTAAAAGACGGCAAAATCATTTTAGCCAAGGGTTATGGCAGTTCCAATCTGGCACAAGCGGCTCCGGTTGACCCTACAACCAGCATGTTCCGGATCGCTTCAACGACCAAGCTGTTCACCTGGACAGCGGTGATGCAACTGGTTGAACAGGGCAAGATTAATCTGGACACTGATATTAACACCTACCTGAAATCAGTGAAGATCCCTGCCACTTATCCTGAGCCAATCACGATGCGTCATTTGATGACACATACAGCAGGGTTTGAAGAGGGGGGAGTAGGTTATCAAATCACCATAGATCCTGCTAAATTGCCGGGGTCCATCTCGGAAACACTCAATAAACATATGCTGGCACGGGTGAGACCGCCTGGAGTGATGAGTTCTTATTCTAACTATGGAGCTACTCTTGCGGGTATGATTGTGGAGGATGTCAGCGGCGTTCCTTACAATGATTATATTCAAAAGTATATTTTCGATCCGCTCGACATGAAATATTCGACGGTAGTGGAGCCTTTGCCGGAGTCATTCATGCCCTACAATGTTGTGGGGTACAAGAACGAGAACGGAAGCTTTATTCCTGGTACACCTACATTCGAAGGCGGATTTCGTCCTGCAGGGTCGGGTACCGTATCTGCAATAGATATGGCACACTTTATGATCGCCCATCTGCAGAATGGGAAATATGGTGACCAAGAGATTCTGAAACCTGCGACCGCAGAACTAATGCATTCAACGGTGTTCCAATTCGATAAACGTCTGCCGGGAGTGGATCTTGGGTTCGCAGAGAAACGAATCAACGGGATAACGCTAATCACTCATGGTGGTTCGGACCCCATGTTTAATACGGAATTATATCTTGCGCCTGCCAAGCAAGTAGGTATCTTCTTATCCTACAACGGCGGTCAAGGTGATGAATCCGCAGCAGGTCTAGTCGAGGCCTTTTTCAATCGGTATTATCCCGATTCTGTAGCTGAGCCGACTAAGTTCTCCGCAACTGCGGAATCTGTTCAGAAATATGCAGGCTCCTATCAATTTACACGCCGAAACATTAGTGATATTGATAAGTTCTTCAACTTTTTTGTCCAGCTGAATGTCACGATTGTGGATAATAAGTTATCCTTGGGAAGTGGTAGTGAACAACAGCTGTACAGAGAAATCGGTCCGAACCTGTTCCAGCATGAGGGAGGTACCGAGCAAATTGGCTTCCGGACGAACGGGGCCGGTAAGGTTACACATATGCTCTTGGGCATGGCTCCGGATATGCCGCTGGAGCGTACGCCACTCTTGGATCAGAACAAGTTTTGGCTTATCGTTCTTGGCGTATCGGGGTTGATTTTCGTCACTGCATTGCTCGGATTAATCTTCTCCAGACGCAAGATCAAGGCGATGACGCCTCCGGAAAAGTGGGCCATCCGACTATCTGCGGGAACGGCTGGTTGGGCGCTACTGTCTGTCGTCATCATATTTATGGTGATTATGTCTATGGACACGATGCAGAAGTTCACCGGGATCAGTCCTTGGCTTTCTCTCAGTTTGGTTATGCCAGTCCTTTTTGTTGGTTTGACCGTATCTTTGCTAGTCTCGGCTATTTTGGTTTGGAAGAATAAGTATTGGTCAGCTTTCAAACGTGTGCATTACACGCTAGTGACGCTTTCGGCTGTCGCGATAACTCTATTTTTTTACTATTGGAATCTGCTGGGTTGGCAGTTCGGATAACGTCATTTCTTGCCAAAAATAAATCATATATAATATAAGCCTACGAGGAGGATGATCGTGGCTACTATACTTATCGCGGATGATGATGATAATATCCGAAAGCTGATGTCTCTGTTTTTGCGAAAAGAAGGATTTGACCTCAAAGAAGCCAGGGACGGAACTAAAGCGCTGTCCATTATAGAGAACTCGCAAGTTGATCTCGTCATTCTGGATATTATGATGCCAGGACTTAACGGTTGGGATCTGTGCAGGGAAATCAGGCGCTCTGATGCCAATCTACCCCTCCTCATGGTGACGGCCAAAGCGGAATCTGCACACAAAGTGAAAGGGTTTCAACTCGGTACGGATGATTACCTGACCAAACCTTTTGATCCGCTTGAACTGGTGATGCGGGTAAAAGCGCTGCTGAAACGCTCGCTGGTTGTTTCTTCCCAGTCTGTGCAGCTGGGCGATGTGATGCTCAACCGCCGCACTTTTCAGGTTACGCGTGGTGAAGAACCTGTTATCATTCCTTTAAAAGAATTTGAGCTTCTGTTTCTGTTAGCCAGTCACCCCGGGCAAATCTTCACAAGAGAACAGTTGATCATGCAAATCTGGGGATTAAATTATGAAGGTGACGGCCGGACTGTAGATGTGCATATAAGCCGGTTGAGGGAGAAATTCAGCGGCAACGGCGAGCGGTTTCAAATCGAAACGGCCCGCGGCCTTGGATACCGGCTGATCCCTGAGCCATGATCAAGACATTGTATGTACGCGTCATTCTTACGTTTCTCGGGATCATTATCTTTAGTCTAATCTGTTCCTTTTTCATTGGCTTGTATGTTTTTCAGCAACCAATCAGTGATAAGGGACAGAACGAAATGATTGCAGTGGGGAAGGAGATCATTCACCGCTATGATGAAGCCAAACCTAAAGATACAGATGAGTTCCTGAATAGTATGGTTAAGGTATCGGAACACCCTATTCACCTATACAATCAGTCCGGGGAACATACTTTTTACGGGCTCATGGGCAGTCCTGCTGTCACCATCACCCCCGAAGCTGTCGGGCAAGTCTTGCAGGGGAAAATCTATCGTTCCTCCGCGGAAGATAAGGATACGTTCATCGGAATGCCCTTTATGTTGAAGGGGGAGTGGCGTGCAATGTTCTTGCAGTACTCTGCCGAGAACGAAAATATCGTCAACCGGATGATACTCTTTGTGCTGTTGCTCGTGCTTTTGCTGGGGAGTGTATGCATTCTTATAGCTGCCAGATATTTGGTGGAGCCGATCAAAGCTTTGACGATTGCAACCAAAAGACTAGCCAAGGGTGATTTTGAGGTAGATCTTAAAGTGAACCGTGTGGACGAGATCGGGGATTTGACGCAAAGCTATGTGGAGATGGCAGGGGAACTGAAGCAGCTGGAGCAGATGAGACAGGATTTCGTATCCAACGTCTCTCATGAAATCCAGACACCGCTTACGTCTATTGCCGGCTTTTCCAAGGCGCTGCAGAACAATGATTTGATTCTGGAAGAGGAACGTAAGGAATATCTTGATATCATCATTGCGGAGAGTGAACGTCTATCGAGGTTAAGTGATAATTTGCTGAAGCTCGCTTCTCTAGATTCCGAGCATCATCCCTTCACAGCAGAATCCTTCCATCTTGACGAGCAGATTAGAACAGTCGTTGTGACCTGTGAGCCGCAATGGTCTGCCAAAAGCATCGTATTCGATCTGGAACTTCCGGAAACTGTCAATATTACGGGGGATGAAGATCAGCTGAAGCAAGTATGGATGAATCTGCTCAGCAACAGCATTAAGTTCACGCCTGTAGGCGGGAGGATCCGCATCAGTATAGTCAACAGTGCAGCAGAAGTACTTGTCACCATCAGTGATACTGGCATCGGGATTTCCCCGGAAGAGTTCAACGCCGTATTCCAAAGATTTTATAAAATAGACAAGTCGCGAAACCGAAATAACAATGGGAACGGCCTGGGACTCGCGATCGTGAAAAAAATTGTCTCCCTGCATCAGGGGAGCATTGAGGTGAACGGAGCAATTGGAGAGGGAACGACGATGATCATCAGGTTGCCCGTAAGCCAAACATGATGAAATCTTTGAAATGCCAATTAGATCATAGAAGAGATAACAGAGATTAAACGGAGAACCATACATTCTAACCGGATCTATGGTTCTCCGTTTTTTTGTGGATTATTTAATTAAACCGGACAGATATACATAAAACAGGTTAACAATTCGATAATTCTATTTAAAGGGAATATTTACAATCAATGCCCATATTTTCAGTCTGCTGATGGACGCAAGGGAAGGAATGATATTTATATGAAGGTGTACAGTAACTCACTATCGTTCTTTGGGGAGCAGTGACTTTAGTATGCATGTTCAATTTATATTCGGGATTTTTTAGTTGCGCTGGATTTCTAGGATACAATTTAAATGGGTATCTTTCAGGTAATGATCAAGCAAGGATGATCTACTTAGGGATATTAATAATAAGTTTAATGTTATTCATTTCATCGTTAATTTGGTCTAAGTATTATCTTTACTGTATTGTTTCGTTTCTGCTTTCTGTAATGATATGTATATTTTACGTAGCTATATAAAATTATGAAGGTTTCATCCCCTAATTGACCTTTAATGCTTGCTCCCCATGACCATACACTACCAGATGTTTTGGATACTACTGTAAACTGAGATCCGCTATCAATAGCTGCGTCGTGACTATTTATTTAGATGGTTGGGTCCCGGATACGAAATATATTCACCTTTAATTGCTTGGCAAGTTTGAGCAGAACTGCTTACATATTTTAAATGTGTCCTATCTGATGTACGTAGGAGTTTAAAGATGCGGCGCTACTTAAAGCAAATATCAGCATCACTTTCACAAATTTTGGATGATCACAGGAAATGGTACGGGATGGAGGAAGGGCTGCTTCTTACATCTGGTATGTACAGCGACTGCTCCAGGTTATGCAGATCACGAGCCAGGGCGTCTTACAGCAAAACTGCCTCGTAAAGAATTACTGACCGATCAGGAAACGAAGGTCCTGTTGTTGATCGCGGTCGGATTGACGAATAAGCAGATCACGTCAGATCTTAACATCACAGGTGAACCGTAAAGTTCCATATTCGGAATGTGTACAGAAAGCTTGAGGCGAACAATCGGGTACAGGCGCTGAAACGTAGCAAAGAATTGAATATTTTGATTTAATTATCCTATCATTTTTGCCGTACCTCCCCAAATGGGGAGTTATTTTTTTGCGCGGAAAGGCTTATAGTGGGGTGAACACAATGAATAATGACACAGTGGAGTGTGGAGAACGGAATTATTTGTGAGAAATATATGAAGTTGAGAAGCGTTGGAGGAGAGAATGCGATGGATAGGGTGTATCAAAAAGGATTGTCGATTTTCTTGGTGTTGTTAATAATGGTATTGGGTGGAATGTCAGGAGTTATTGCACCTAGTGGAGGGACGGCTCATGCTGCGGGGGGCTTCGCTGGAGGAAAGGGTACAGCAAGTGACCCTTATCAGATCGCAACGGCGGATCAGTTAAATGAGGTTAGGAATTATATGGGCGGGGGGATTTATTTTGAGTTGACAGCGGATATTGATTTGAGTAGTTATGCGAATTGGGAACCGATAGGAACATATGCCATCAATAATTATTTCTATGGGAACATAGATGGCAATGGATTTAAAATCACGAATTTGAAGATTGATCGACCAGGACAACATTATATTGGATTGTTCGGAGCAAATAAGGGGATTATTACTAATATAATTCTAGAAGTTATTGAGGTAAAAGCTGATCAATTTGTGGGCGGTTTGGTGGGTTTCAATGACTCCGGAACCATCTCCAACAGTTACACAGCAGGAAGTGTGAGTGGTTTTTCAACTGTGGGTGGATTGGTTGGTTATAACGGCTCCGGAACTATCAGTAATAGCTACGCCATAGGAAGTGTGAGTGGGAGTGGGATTTTAAATTTTACTTTGGGCGGCTTGGTTGGAGTGAGCGAAGGAACCATCAGTAACTGCTACGCCACAGGAAGTGTTTCTGGATATGATGGCTTGGGTGGCCTGGTTGGCTTAAACTACAACGGATCAATCAACACCAGCTACGCCACAGGAAATGTGAGTGGAACTACGAAAATAGGCGGCTTGGTTGGTCACCAGTACGCTGGTGCAAGCACGGACAGCTTCTACGATAGCGACACAACAAAACAGATGGATACCGGAAAAGGTACAAGTAAAACAACCTCAGAAATGCAAGACCCAAGCACATATAGTGGGTGGGATTTTACTAAAGAGTGGTATATGATTACAGGTCAATATCCTAAGTTATGGGCATTTGTAGCCTTGACCCCAGGAACGATTGTGGGAACAACGAAATTAAGAGGTGTGGCAACTGGGATGGAGTATAAAGTCAACGCCGGCTCGTATACGTCGATTGTGGGTACAAGCGTGGACAACATTGTAGTCGGAGTAGGCGATCAGATTTATGTTCGAGTCAAGGGGAGTGCTCAACCGGCCTCCGCTGAACAAACGCGGAGCGTAAGTGCCCAGGATATGAAGATTGTAACTATCCAATCAGCGGCAATTGATGGAGTGACTGTGCCTGTAACAGGAGCAACGCCAGCTGCGGCAATAACGGACACCCCAGAGTATACAGCCTCAATAGCTTGGAACCCGTCAGATGCGACCTTTGCCGGAGCAGCCAGTTATACGGCGACGGTTACAATTACTCCAAAATCAGGGTATACCTTAACGGGAGTACCAGCAAACTTCTTCACCGTAGTCGGAGCCACAACGACAAATACAGCGGATTCAGGCGTTGTGACCGCCGTATTCCCTGCGACGGCAGCGGTGCCTATCAAGGCCGCAGCGATAGCGGGAGTGACAGTGCCAGTAGCCGGAGAGGCTCCGGTTGCCGTACTAGAGGACACAGCAGAGTATACAGCGGCGATTGCTTGGACCCCGTCAGATGCGACCTTTGCGGGAGCAGCCAGCTATACGGCGACGATTAGCCTCACGGCAAAGCCGGGTTATACTTTAGCGGGAGTGGCTAAAGACTTCTTCAAGGTAGCTGGAGCAATCACGACGAATGAAGCAGATTCAGGTGTTGTGACCGCCGTATTCCCTGCGACGGCAGCGGTGCCTGTCGCGACGGCAGCGATAGCCGGAGTAACCATACCGGTCGCAGGTGAAGCGCCGACAACATCGATAGCGGACACAGCAGAATACACAGCGGTAATAGCCTGGACCCCGGCAGACACGAAGTTTGCAGGACAAACAATCTATGAAGCTACGATTACCCTCACACCTAAGCCGGGGTATACTTTAGCGGGAGTGACTAAGGACTTCTTCAAGGTAGTCGGAGCGACAACAACGAATGAAGCAGATTCAGGTGTTGTGACCGCGGTATTCCCTGCGACGGCAGCGGTGCCTATCACGACAGCGGCGATTGCTGGAGTGGCATTGCCAGTAGCCGGAGAAGCACCGGTTGCGGTACTAGCGGACACAGCAGAATATACAGCGGCAATTGATTGGACTCCGGCAGACGTGAAGTTTGCCGGAGCAGCGATCTACACTGCGAAGATTAGCCTCACGCCCAAGCCGGGGTATACTTTAGCGGGAGTGGCTAAAGACTTCTTTAAGGTAGCCGGAGCAACAACGACAAATGCAGCGGATTCGGGCATTGTGACTGCGGTATTCCCGGCGACCGCAGCATCCCCTATCTCAACCGCAACGATAGCGGGAGTGGTGTTGCCGGTAGCAGGGGGAACACCAGTCGCAACTGTGCCAGAGACGGCAGAGTATACAGCCTCAATAGATTGGACCCCGGCAAACGCAACCTTTGCTGGAGGAACATCCTATACGGCAACGATTACCCTTACGCCCAAACCGGGTTACACCTTAAACGGAGTGCCTGAATACTTCTTCAGCGTACCTGGAGCAATCACGACGAATACAGCAGATTCCGGTGTAGTCATCGCCAAATTCCCGGCGACGGCAATAATACCAGCGACAGCCGTTCCCATCACGGCAGCAGGGATTGAGGGTGTAATGTTACCGGTAACCGGGGCCACGCCGGTAACGACAGCGACCTACTCGCCAGAATATACCGCTACGGTTAGCTGGTCGCCAGCAGCAACCGTATTTGCCCCAGGCACGGCGTATACGGCAACGATCACAGTCACGCCAAGGCCAGGTTATACGTTAACGGGAGTGCCTGCCAACTTCTTCACCGTCGCAGGCGCAAGCACCACGAATACAGCAGATTCAGGTGTAGTAACCGCCGAATTCCCTATAACAGCCACCTTGCCCGACACGGACCCCCCTGTAACAGCTATTCCTATCACAGCAGCAAGGGTAGCGGGTGTTACTGTGCCAGTTACCGGAGCCATTCCAGTAACAACGGCGACCTACTCACCAGAATATACCGCCACGGTTAGCTGGTCGCCAGCGACAACCGTATTTGCCCCAGGCACGGCGTATACGGCAACGATCACAATCACGCCAAAATCAGGTTATACCTTAAGCGGAGTGCCTGCCTACTTCTTCAGCGTACCCGGAGCAAGCACCACGAATACAGCGAATTCCGGTGTGGTAACCGCCGAATTCCCGGCGACAGCGCCTGTGATCACCGACACGGGTTCGGGTAATATTGTTACACCATCCAGCAACAACATCATTACCAGCACAAATGGTAAAATAACGCTTCCGGTAAACCAGGCGGGCGAGGTGAGCTTCGAGGATGGGGTCAAGATTTCGATTCCTGCCGGAGCAGCAGCCAAGGAACTGATCGTATCGATCGAAAAGGTGCTGGAGCCACAAAAGCTTTTCCCGAATAAAGAAATCATGCTCAGCCCCGTATACGAGATTACGAAAAACTTTGCAGAGGACTTCAGTAAACCGGTCACGATGAAGATTGCGTTTGATCCGGCCCTTGTGACAAGTAACCAACAAGCATCGGTATTCTACTATGACGAAGTGAAGAAAGCCTGGATTGAAGCCGCAGGCGGCAAGATCGAAGGGAATCACATCATTGTGGAAGTGGATCACTTCGGGAAATATGCAGTACTCAGTGTGGATAAAGTGACGGGATTGCCAGTAAGAGCGCCGGCCACGGATAATTCTACGGAAATTGACCTGAGGGATGTCGCTGGACATTGGGCAGCAGCAAGCATCCAGCAAGCACTAAACATGGGAATGGTTAAGGGTTACCTGGATGGAACGTTCCGGCCGAACCATTCGGTGACACGTGCGGAGTTCGCAGTCATGCTGATAAATGTATTAAAACCTCAAGGCGCAGGAGCGCGATTGACCTTCACGGATACAGCAACAATCGGAGCATGGGCGCAGACAGCAATCGCTCAGGCGGTGCAAGCAGGCATCATTACAGGGTATGAGGATGGCGGTTTCCGCCCCAATGCAGAAATCACCCGTGCAGAGATGGCGGTCATCCTCGCCAAAGCATTGGGTGTGACTACCGAAGTCAAGACTGCAACGGGCTTCACCGATGACAAGGATATCCCAGCGTGGGCGAAAAGCAGCGTGGATTTCGTGAAGGAAGCGGGGATCGTGCAGGGGAAAGGGGAGAATGCGTTTGCTCCTCAAGCCTCTGCTACAAGAGCGGAGGCGGTGACGGTTCTTTTGAAATTATTGGCTCAACAGAAGAAATGAATTAGAGCTACATCGCAATATTTAGATAAAGGTTGATAATATTATCCACACAGCAACAGCCCCTTCCAATCTTGCGGAGGGGCTGTTGCTGTGTGAGGATCACGTGCTATTCCTCAACCGTCTTCGCCGAACTCGGCGTGTTCTTGTTCTTATACACCCACATCGCATACTCCAGCGGGCGCATTAGCGCTTTGCGGTAGGTGCCGCTATCGCCTGAGCGGGCGAAGACTTCGCGGGCGGGCTTGGGGTTGACCTCCAGCACGTAGATGCGGCCCTCGCGGTCAATGGCGAGGTCCAGCGCCAGCTCGCACAAGGCACCGAAGCTCTCCTCCAGAAAGGCTGCGGCGTCGAGGCCCAGCTTCTCTGCGGTCTTCATGGTTTTGCCGGCCTTCTCTTCGCTGCCGAGCCATTGCTTCAGCAGGATCTCGGCGCGGATGGCATGGCCGCCGCCGTGGAGGTTCGAGGTGACGCTGCGGGCGGCGCCCACGCGGCCGGCCATGCCGGTCAGCTCCCACACGCCCTGGCCGTTCTTTTGCACCAGCATGCGGTAATCGTGGTAGCGTCCGCTCGGCAGGCGCAGCGGGATACCCTGCTGTACCAGGAACCGTCCGCCGAGACACCATTGCCGCACGATAGAATCCAGGCGGCTCAGCGACACCTTCCGGGGCGAAATGATCTGCCGGCTCTGGCGGCGTCCCTGGATATCGTAGAGGGATTTACCTTGGCCCTGCCGTTCGATCCGCAGGATGCCGCGTCCACCCGTGCCGTTAATCGGCTTGACATAGACCACCGGACTGGATTTCAGCATCCGGTGAAGGTCAGCGGAGGACTGATACAGCAACGTTTCCGGCATGTGCTGCCGGAAGCGGCTCCGCTGGGAGAACGTCTGGTGGACGGTCCATTTATTGCGCAGCGGCCGGTTCAGGAAGGTCAGGTGGCTGTACCGCGCGCGGAAGCGCAGCAGCTGCTGGAACCGCTGGCTGCGCTGAATCCGGCAGCGGTCATAGATCATATTCGGAAAGGAGCGCCATTTGCGCGACCATGTTCCGCTTTTCACATCATAGACAAGGGCGTGAATCTGTTCTTTACTGACATGCACGTCGGAAGGAGTAAAAACAAAGACATCCAGGCCAATCCGGCTGCCTTCAATAATCATCCTCCGGTATACGCTTTTCTCTTCAAGCTGCCTCGCTTCGTTCAAATAGAGCGTAAGGATGCCTAAGACGGGTTCTGGCACAGGAGTTCACCTTCTTGTGGAAGAGTTGTGGACGGGCTGCCTGGGAGAAGCGGCGAACGGAGCAGCAGTGTGGGTTTGCCCGTAGGGCCATCGTTTAGTGCTACCGCCACAAGCCCTGTATTGAAGCACATCTTCAGGCTTGCCGTATTGTCGCAGGCTACAGTGCATTCCAGACTGCCCAGGCGTTCGAGCTGTGCGGACAGCAGCGCTGTTCCGG
The DNA here is from genome assembly GCF_052044425.1 of Paenibacillus sp. 22594. NCBI lineage: Bacteria > Bacillati > Bacillota > Bacilli > Caryophanales > Paenibacillaceae > Paenibacillus > Paenibacillus sp. 22594. The sequence goes on along the minus strand of NZ_JBQENA010000001.1, from coordinate 1,160,546 downwards.
TATGACGGTTCCGGTACAAGGGATGGACGGCAACAAGGCTGGCCTCCTTGCCGAAGCCGGACACGAAGCTGACGCCGGCAAGCTGTCGTCCGTTCTGGCCGCGTACCGTGGCAACCAGCAGAGACACACCAGGCTGTGACAGCTGCTCTGGTGTGAGCCGGGCCAGCACTCTGCAACCGCGAAGCGTGATTCGCCGCTCACCGTGCTCTCTCAAGAACTCCAGCAAACCCGCCAGCCTGATTTTCCACCGCACCGGGTCACTGTCATAAATGGAGGATATCTGCATGGTGGTCACTTCCTTTACAGGGTTTCATGGGCTACTTGCTCTGACGGGACAGATGCTGGCCGTAGTGAAAGATCCGTTCCAGCGACAGCTTCCGGATTGCGGGCTCATCGAATTTCATTGGACGGGAGTTGGCCTCGAAGAACCACAGTCCGCCTTCCTCATCCACACCCAAATCCATGGACATCTCTCCAAGCAGGGTTTCCGATGCCCGCTCAATTTGCCGGGCGATCAGCAGCGCGGTCGTAGGCACATTCTTCAGAATAGCTGCCGTCCGCTCGGTACCGAAGGTGCCTTCCAGCATGGTGGCAGGCTCCTCAATGCTGCCCCCGCGCGGAACATGGGTCGTAATGCTCCGGGCCCCAGCCAGCCGAGCGCCGATTCCGGTTACCGCCCAGGCCCCTTTGCCGTTCTTTTGAAGAAGCACACGCAGATCAAAAGGGCGGCCGCGGTGTGCGGCAAGCGCAATCGCTTGCTGTACAATATAGCGTGAGCCTCCCCGTTCCCGACCGATCCGTGCCCAGAGACGCTCAATGGAGGCTGCTTTATAGGTCACGTTTTTTTTGCCGCTCTGAATTTGCAGGCGGTAAGGGAGGCTGGTGTCCAGGCGGTACCTCAGACGCATGATCCCTTTGCCCGCTTTTCCGTTCTCTGGTTTGAGATAGAGGCTGTCATGGTTCTTCAGCATCGCAGCCAGCGTATTTGCACTGCGCAGACGTCTTGTTTTGGGCACATGCTTTGAGGTGGCACGTGATTCCTTCAACCATTCAAATAAATTCCATTTATTGAAAAAACTAGGATTGTAGAGGTGGATTTCAGGATGCTCCAGACATTCTGCTATTTTGCGGGCGACAGGTGCTTTTTCCTCGTCTTCACGGTTTGGAATCCGGTTATATATGACCTGCGGCAGCGGCATGGGAGTACTGTACCAGATTTTGCCGCTGGGGGAGGGGACGTAGCCGTTCACCACCCGCTCATCCAGTTTCAGATCGCGGACGGTGACGACATACACCCAATATCCCATTTCCTTGCCGGTGCGGATAATATCACGGAAGTTTTCGCGGTTGCCGCGGAACTGCCGCAGCCGGTCGCTGGTTGTCAGAATGGCGATCACAGGTTTGCCGGGGTCGGGAATTCGGCTGTTCACAATTCATCCCTCCTGCGGAATTTGCTGAGGTACAGACAATGCTCCAGAATATGCTCGACGGAAGCTTTGCCCTCAGCGCGCAGGGAAGGATGGCGGAAGATCGAGCGTCCCGGCTTGGCGTTTGCCTCAAACATCCAGATGTCCTCATCCTGGTCAATGCCAAGGTCAAAACCGATTTCACCGAGCAAATGCCTGTGCTGTATCTCCAGAGATTCGGCAAGCTTGACAGCCGTTGTTTTGGCCCGCTGCAGTACTTCGTCTGCTCTGGCCCCGAAGACACGGCCCAGAGCCTGCTGCGGAGTAAGCAGTGCGCCGCCGTTCTTGAGGTGGGTGGTGACACTGCCCCGGCCGGCCTTTTTGGCGCCGATCCCGACAACAACCCACTGATTGCTGCCGTTCTTGTGCATGTGAAAACGGAAGTCGATCGGGCAGCTGTCAATTTCAATCAGCCGGATGCCCTGCTGCACCACATAGCTTTGCAGACTTTGGCCATGCCGGCCCCGCAGCATCCGCATCAGGCTGTCGAAGCTGGCGAAGCGCAGAAGCACATTTTTACCGTTCTTCCGGTAGCGGGCGAAGTAGCCCTTCTTCGGCAGGTAGGTCAGCCGGTAGATCCCGTGCCCCAGGCTGCCCGCCGAAGGTTTGTAATATACGAAATGATGGCGGTCGAGCATATCCCGCATTTGCTCCGGGCTCGGGTTGCTGTGTGTTTCAGGCACGAAGCGGCTCGCCGCGCTGTCATTCTCAAGCAGCCGGTAAATATCTGATTTATTGAAAAAACTCCAATTGAAATAGGGAATCTTCTTCCGTCCAAAACGTTCACGTAGCTGGTTGATGTAGGGAGAGGTCTCAGCTCTCCGGCTGGGGAGCCGGTTGTAGACGACATCCGGGAGCGGGACCAGCTTGCGCTCGAATTTACCACTGGAGTTCAGGAAATAGCCATTGACCTGCTCCTGCTGCCAGTCAATGTCCCGCGGCATAAACGCGAAGATATAGCATTTGTTGCTTCCTTCCCGCAGCAGCTGCTTGATGAAGCCGGTACGGGAGCCAAAAGGCTGTGCCGAAGAAGACGGACCGTCGGACAACACGCCGACCAGCGGACCGAGCTGAACTTCATCATTCTGCAGATTTCGCAGATAGACGCCGCCGGACTTCGGGATTTTGATGGCACTCTTCACACCCGAGGCGAGAAAAAGATGTTTACCGGCGCGTTTGATCGGCTTAATCATCGCCGGGATCGCATCTTTGCCCAGCCGCAGGCGGATATTTTTCTTACCGGTCAGTTTCAGGCTTCTCATCAGTTCACCCGAGACGTAGACTACTCTTTGGGGCTGCTTGGTAAAATGAACATTGCAAAAAGTGAGACCCATTTATGAATCCTCCTTAGGAACCATTGATTTCATTCTCCCGTTAATAACGGAGCGGTTCAGCGGCGAACACGCGGGTGTTCGCCGCAGAAGTAAGCAGCAGATGCCTGGTATAGCGCAGAGGGTTCTCGGCGGCGAGCCTAGCAGCCCGGCGGTCGCCCGTCAGCCGGAACACCGTGCGCCCTGGTTTGGAATTGGCTTCGAGCAGATAGATTCTGCCGGCGGGATCCAGGCCGAAGTCGAGACCCAGCTCCCCGAGTCTGCCGCAGGCCTCCTCCAGCAAGGGAGGCAGAAGAGCTGCTGCCGTGGCTAGCTCCTGCAGCAGTTCTTCTCCGGACTTTCCGTATTCTGCAAGCAGGAACGGCAGCGGAGCGACGGCTGTCCCTCCGCCATGCAGATTTGAAGTAAGTGAATCCGGTCTGCCCAGCCGAACGGCCATGCCGGTCAGCATCCAGGCGCCATGGCCGTTCTTTTGCATAAGCACGCGCACATCGAACGGCTGGCCGCAGCTATCTGTAAGCTGCAGATAAGGCTGTATAATATAGCGGCGCGAGCCGGTGAAATCCTGGACCCAGCCCAGACCTTCATCCAGCGAGCCGAACACATGTTGAAAAGGAAGGTTTGCCCCATCCCGTCCGCGCAGGCTAATGCCTCCGCCTTTGCTTCGGGGTAACCTTACAGCATGAAGCGTACGTTTGCCGTGCGATCCGGCCCGTGGCTTCAGGAACACGCCTTGTTCTCTTTCGGCAAGCATGGTTCCGAGCTCTCCGGTATCCTTGTAGAGCCGGGTTTCGGGCAGATACCCGGCAGCCCTTCGGCTGCGCCGGAGTATTTCGTAGACGCCCCATTTATCCGGAATTCCGCGCGACCAGGGGAGGGAGCGTGAAAGGGCGGCCAAGGCGGAGGATGCTGCTCTTTTGTCCTGCGGACTTGTAATCAGGCAGCGGTTGTACAGGACATCCGGGGCAGAGGTGCATACAGACTTCCATTGTCCATCCTCCCAGCTATATCCGCTGACGGTTCGGCCGTCGCTGGCTACGCCATACGGGTGGAACACGATGACCTGGAGATCGTACAGCGGGGCCGCCCGGCACAGCCTTGTGCAGAACTCCGGTTCTGCGATAGGGGGATTCCCATGGCTTCTCCCTGTCATAATGCCCAGGAACCCTAATGCTGTCTCCGTCATGATGTCCTCCTTATAACCCGGCCAGATAGCGGCAATATAGAATCATTTGCTTCACAGACGGCCGGATCTTCTGATCGTTCAGCGGGGTATTGTCGTTCTTGGATGGCTTGGAATTGACCTCCAAAAGCCAAATTCTCCCGGATTGGTCCAGGGCGAGGTCGATGCCCAGCTCTCCGAAATGCGCGGGAATGTATGTTTCTACACCTCTGGCGATAGCCAGAGCCGCCCGGGGCAGCTGGACCTGCGAGCTCTCTTTTACACCAGAGGGCAGATTGCTCTTGGTGATCGCTTCCCGTACAGTGCTAAGCGTCCCGCCACGGGCCAGATTGGAGACGAAATGATTGCTTCCGGCCGTACGGGCGACAATGGAGGTGACGCCCCATTTGCCGGTGCCGTTCTTTTGCACAAGAGCGCGGAAATCAACAGGCCGCCGCCCCAGCTCCATCAGGTGCAGACCCTGTTGAATCTGATAACGCGTGGTCTTCATCTTGGGAGCGAAGGACTGGAACAGCTTGGTCAGGCTGGGATAACTTTGTTTGCGGGTACCCAGCGGTGTAGTGGACAACAGCTGGTAACCACCGCCCTCTTCCTTGGAAATGCGCAGAATCCCTTTGCCGAGACTGCCGCGAACCGGTTTGAGGAACACACTGTTATAGGTACCGCACATTTTCTTTAACACCGCAAAACCTTTCAGGGCATGGGATTCCGGTAAATACCTCTGCAGCGTGGCATCTTGCGCCAGCGCTTCAAACACCTCTGTCTTGTCAAGAAACTTTTCATTAAAAAAATGTGTACCATAGCGGGATTTTACATCGGCCAGAAAATGCTGTACGCTAGGTTTGTTCTCTACCTTTCGCGTCGTAAGCCGATTGTTGATCACATCGGCAACAGGAAGACTCAGCTTTCGCCAGCCCTCATCGTATACCCAGCCCTGAATGGAAGAGCTGCGCGATTCCAGCGCTTCAGGGGTAAAGAAATAGACATAGGCGCCTTGCGCATGGCAGGCATTGGTAAGCTCCCGGCAGAACATGGTGATCGGCCCGAACAAACGGTCAGGATGATCCGGGTAGTCACGGCTCACCAGTACACCGATCATCGGCCCGAGGCGCAAGGTACGGCTTCCCGGGCTGTAGGAGACATTCAGCGTAAGCCGCTGTCTGAGTCCGAGCCTGCGGGCCAGGGCTTCACTGACACGCAGACTGTCGGTTTTGGGAACCGGAATGACAGTAACCTCCTGCCGGAATGACCCGAAGGTGAGCTGGATGGAACCATGCGCCGGTATTTTGAGCCTCTTCATGGATTTGTCGCCAAGCATTACAGCGTTTTCCTGCAGGATGCCCGAGTGGACCGTGTGGACCGGGATCTTGAACTTAGACATCGTGGATCTCCTTCCGGTAGGCAGCATGATGCCGGCTATTGAATCTTTAGGGTTACATATCATTCATCATATGGAGACATCTGACCCTTGGTGATTGACCTATTCTTTATACTCACAAAACTTTAGGAGGAACTAATATGAACGTAATCGACAAGGCGCATGAATTGGCGCGTGCCATTAAAGACAGCAGCGAGGTCGCGGATATCGCAAGTGCAATGAAGGTGATTGAAGCGGATCAGGAGAGCAAGCGTATGCTCGATAACTTTCGCCAGAACCAGATTGAGCTGCAGCAGCGGATGATGAGCGGAGAAATGCCTCCACAGGAGGAAATGGAGAAGATGGAGAAGCTGTTCGAGGTGCTGAACCTGAATCTGGGCATCCGCAGATTGTTCGATGCCGAACGGCGCCTTAGCGTGGTTATTGAGGATGTGAACAAAATCATTACAGACAGCCTGTCGCAAATGTACGGCGGGGCACAGTAGTCTCTCAGTCTGTACGATACATGCAGCGTCATGAAGAAACGGGGGTCGTCCTTCAGCCTATGTGGCTGGAGGACGACCCCCGTTTTGTAGTTTCAACCTAAATTCAGCAGCTGTAGGCTAATCCTGCTTGCCCTCCACCGCGCACAGTAGAATCCCGGCAGCCAGAGCGAGACGGCGGTCAAGCAGGCCTTTGCGGTCCTCGGAGAAGTCGGCGATAATTTTGGTGACAAAGGGATTGAAGTTCTGCCGGAAAGCAGGGATGGTAACGTCCCTGAGCTCGATGTTATATTTTTGCGGAATCAGTGTAATGAAACGCCGCAGCAGTGCCATAAGGGCGCTGTCTTCCTTGATCAATCCTATTTCGGAATCGTGGCTGTCCAGCAGAATCCATTCATCCTTTACAATCGATTTGAGCCCTTTGCGGCGCAGTGCGCCGAGATGTTCGCCAGTCTCCGAGTCATGCACATCATAGGTGGCGCTGAAATCAATGACATTTCGCGCCTTGATGCGCAGCAGTTCCGTTGTCATACTCTCATCGTTGTAAATGGCAATATCTTCTTTCAGCTTGAAAGCCTTCATTTGCGAATACAGCACAAGCTCCTCTGAACTGTTGTAGATATGCAGTTTGGCTCCCATGATGGAGAATACTTTTTTACGGATTATGTACTCGGTATAGTTAAATGCATTGTTCAATGGAAATCCCTCCCTGGAATGCATCCATCATCTCATAACAGAGCGCTCCTTGCTATAAGCAAAACCTCACCTTCGCATGTTTTTTCATGACTTGTCTCATAATTCAGTTAGCGGGTTCATAGAGTAGAGATATAGATTCAATTGAACAACCCTTGAGAGAGAAGGAGCGGTCTTCATGAAAAAAAGAAACAAATTCAAGCATGTTATCTACATGCTGGCGGCACTGGCCATGCTGCTCTACGCGCTGCCGCAGCTGTCTTTTCAGAACGGCCCCGGCTGGGTGCTTGGTTTCGGTGTGGTCTGGTGTATTTTTGCCTTTCTGGTCATTGCTTCACATCTGCATTTCATTATCGGCGTGGATGAAGAGAAGCACAAACGGCTGGAGGCTGTCCGCAAGCATAAGCTGGAGCAGTGGCAGGGCAAGTGGAAGGATGAACCGGCCAGAGTATCGCAAAGATCCTGAGCTTGGGAATAGCAGACATGTCCATCCTCTGAGTCCGCTACAGCAGCGGGAACGGGGGATTTTTTCATATGGTCCCTCCAGCGAACATCAGGTTCTCCACTGTATAATCCATGCCATCCAAATGCCCGGACAAGCGGTTGTGCTCCTGCGTTCCAAACGTGTATAATGGGTACAGAATAGTACAGATCGGAGCATGGGGGTGTAACAGTTGGAAGGTCAAGTCGATAACATAACCAAGCATGAACAACTGCTGCAACACATCGAAAGCCTGAAGGTAGGGACCAAAATTTCCGTCCGCAAGCTGGCAAAGGAAATGGGTGTCAGCGAAGGTACGGCATACCGTGCAGTGAAGGAAGCCGAGAATCTCGGTATCGTCATTACCAAAGAGCGGATCGGCACAGTCCGGGTGGAAAAGAAACCCCGCAACATCTCCGACCAGCTGACCTTCGGGGATGTGGTTGATATTGTTGAAGGCCATGTGCTGGGCGGAGCGAATGGACTGAACAAACATCTGCATAAATATGTTATTGGCGCCATGAAGGTGGATGCGATGATCCGCTATATTGATGCGGACAGCCTCCTGATCGTCGGGAACCGTGAGGATGTGCACTCGCTTGCACTGGAGCAGGGCGCAGGGGTGCTGGTGACCGGGGGCTTCGGGACAAGCCGTGAAGTCAAGGCACAGGCCGATGAATTGGATCTGCCTGTGATTTCCTCGCGGCATGATACGTTTACGGTGGCGTCGATGATTAACCGGGCGATTTTTGACCGGCTGATCAAGAAGAAAATTATGCTGGTTGAAGATATCGTAGACAACAAGCCTCGCCTGAACACACTCAAAATTTCCAGCACGGTCGGTGAGCTCCGTCAGCTGTCCTTGGACAGCGGGGAACAGCGCTTCCCGGTAACGGATGAGTGGAACCGGGTCATTGGGATCGTGGGCCGCCGCGATGTGGAGGAGCTTGCCGAGGGGTTGAGTATTGAAAAAGCGATGGTCCGCAGCCCGATTACTGCCGGACTTCAAACCTCGCTGGCATCGGCGGCCCAGATTATGATGTGGGAGGGTATTGACTTCCTGCCGATCGTTGACCGCAACCGTAAGCTGGTCGGCTCGCTGACCCGCAGAGAAGTACTGCAGAGCCTACGGGACGTTAGCAACCAGCCTCAGCTCGGAGAAACCTTCGATCATCTGATCTGGAACGGCTTTGCCGATGAGCGGGACGAGGAGGGGAAGCTGTTTTTCCATGGCTTTATCACCCCGCAGATGGCAACGGACCTGGGGACTATCTCCGAAGGTGTATTGTCAACACTGATGACGCTCTCAGCCTTCAAGGCGGCCAAGGATATCACGGGCAATGATTATGTGCTTGATAACATGTCTACCTACTTTATCCGTCCGGTTCAGATCGAGCACTCCATTATGGTGATGCCGAAGCTGCTGGAAATTAGCCGCCGGTCCTGCAAAATGGAAATCGAAATCAGCCACTTGGAAACCCTTGTCGCCAAAGCGGTACTGCTGCTGCAGTCGATAGATCATGGCTGACGGCCGCATTTATTCGTGAAGTAGGCAAGCGAGTACTAATTAATTGCCGGCTGCGACTAGATTTAACTATGGACTCTTTTTAAATGTTAGTCCTGCTATACTTGTCAAAAAGACTATCCCGTGCGCTTGTGCAGGCCGAGGATAGTCTTTTTGCGATACGACTAATTACAAATATACGATACAGCCGTTGTCCTCCAGCCTCCGCAGCCAGCCCGGAACGGTCAACTCATGATTCCAGCGCAGGTCCAAGCGTTCCAGCCCCTTGATTTCCAGCAAGGATTCGGGGATTTCCATCAGCTGATTACTTCTCAGATCCAGCTCCAATAGATTCGTCAATCGTCCGATTCTCTCAGGGAGCACGGAAAGCCGGTTATTCCGCAGATTCAGCCTCCGTAGCCGGGTACACTCGCTTAAAGATTCCGGCACATGAAGCAACTGATTATCTTCAGCATCCAATACCCGGAGAAGCGGCAGGCCGTCAAATATCTCCGGGAGTCCGGAGAGACGGTTATTTTTGAGATGCAGTTCCCTAAGGTTAACGAGTTTCCTGCATGCTTCGGGTAAGGCAGTTAAATGATTGTTCATGATCCGCAGTTCGACCATTCTGGTAAGACCGCCAAGCTCAGCCGGCAATTCCGCAAGTGAATTATCGCTGAGATTCAAATATTTCAGCTTGGCCAGCTGTCCTATTTCAGGAGGTACGGTATGGATACGATTGTTATGAAGATAGAGGTAATCCTCCAGCTGTGCCAGTTTTCCAATTTCCGCTGGAACCGTCTCGATTTGGTTATGGCCGAAATCAATCATTTTGACCTTGCAGAGTGTTTGGATTTCAGGTGGAATGCTCTGCAGCCGATTAACTGAAAGATTCAAGATTTCCAGATTGTTCATCAGGAATACCTCATCGGGAATGCTGCTGAACATATTGTCATAGAGATTCAGATCGGTTACTTCACTTAAGGGCTGACCCAGATCCGGCATTGCTGCCAGCCTGCTGTGGGATCCATCGATTTTCACGGGGTTACCTCCTGAGTATCTTCTTCTTTTTTTCAAGCTTTGTAGAATCCATAGCTTCGCAGCCCGGAGAAGATGTTGAACGCACCGATCAGCAGAAACAAGGCCTCGATAATCACATTGACCGTGGAGCCGCGGAACACAAACATACAGATCAGGGAGAGCGACACCAGCATGGCGCCAAGCAGAATGTTCATGATGGACCGTTTGACTCCTTTTTCCAGCGGGTCCTGCGCTCTGCGGGAATAAAAGCTGTAGACGGCGGCACCAATCAAACAGACCATCATCAGAATGAACAGCACATATTTGATGAACAGAATCATGGACAGGCAGCTCCTTTGTAGCCGGATGGTAAAAGCCGTGTTTTGCCAACTATTGTACCATGATTGTCCTCAACTGCGTCGATTGGGACTGATTTCAACCCAGATTTGCAGTACGCCTTCCATGACGAGCATAGTGCGGATGCGTACAGCGTATTCCTTCTCGCGCACAATGTAGATTTTGCCATCCAGAAGAAGCCGGGCCAGCTTGCCGTCGGTGTCAATATCGAACATGCTGCGCCCGCGCATCGGCTCAAGGTCTGTGCTCATTTTGCGGATAATTTCCTTCGTGGTGACGGGATCGAGGAGTGCTGCGCCTTCTTTCCCCGTGCTTTCCTCTGTGCGCAGTTTAATTTCCCGGATCACAGTAGAGGTATTGTTGTATTTCTTGAGTGTCTGGATATCCTTGCGGTACTGCTCGATCTGCACGCGAAGAGCCTGATTATTCAGCCAGAGCACATTATAGCCCATGTGAAAAATGGCGTTATACATGACGCTTCCCACAACCATTCCCAGCACGAAGATAGCGGAAATCTGCGAAAAGCGGCGGTAGCGCTGGAAGGGAGGAACCCTCATGTCCTGCTCACCCCTTGCCGCACACCCATTTGACCAGCTCGCTGCCCATATGAGCGCCTAGAAAGGCGAAGACTAAATAAAGAACTTGCTTGATGGCTGGGGAGAGATTGCCGCCCAGCATGTTGCTCTCAATGACCCGCATCGGGTCGATGGTTCCGCCGACGGCGGCGGCAAGCGCCCAGATCTTAATCCGGTCGGCCACATCCAGCATGGTTTGTGTCGGCGGCTGCAGCGAGACTACAGCCCCCATGCCGCCCAGCATGGCTCCCCCCAGCACAATCCCGAAGGCAATAAAGAAATCGAGGACGGCTTTGCTCAAAAAAATATTCATCCAGAAGGCCCCTTTCCGATCCAGGCCGCACTTGACTCAGCCTGTCCTTGTGCTCTTTCTTCATTCTATGGGCGGCTCCCCCTTGAATATGATAAAATAGTTTCATCTTATGTTTTGATTTTGGAACCTGAAGGGAAGTGGGGATATGAGCTCTTTCGTGCATTTGCATGTGCACAGCGAGTACAGTTTACTGGACGGGGCGGCACGCATTACAGATCTGGTGCGCCGGGCCGGCGAATACGGCATGAAATCGCTGGCGCTTACGGATCATGGAGTGATGTATGGGGCCATCCCCTTTTATAAAGCGTGCAAGGCCAGCGGCATCCAGCCGATTATCGGCTGTGAAGCCTATTTGACCGCAGGCTCGCGCCGTGAGCGGGGCAGCCGCAAGGATCAGCCGATCTACCATCTGATTCTGCTCGCGAAGAATCAGACCGGATACAAAAACTTGATGCGGCTGGTGTCCATCGGCCATCTGGAGGGCCAGCACTATAAGCCGCGCATTGATATGGAATCCCTTGCCGCCCATGCCGAGGGTATCATCTGCTTAAGCGCCTGTCTTGGCGGTGAGGTCCCGCAGCATTTGCTGCATGGGCGCGAAGAAGAGGCGCGCAAAGCGGCGCTGCGGTACAAGGAGATTTTTGGCGAGGACTTCTATCTGGAGCTGCAGGATCATGGGATTCCCGAGCAAAAGCGGGTGAACCCGCAGCTGATTGCCCTCGCGGCCGAATGTGGCATCCCGCTGGTAGCCACGAATGATGTTCATTATCTGGCCAAAGAGGACGCCGAGGTCCAGGATGTGCTGATCTGCATCGGCACCGGGAAGACCGTCGATGACGAGGAGCGCCTGAAGATTGGAACCGACCAGCTGTTCCTCAAGAGCGGTGAGCAAATGGCCGCTCTGTTCCCTCATGTGCCGCAGGCACTGGCGAACACACTCCAAATCGCTGAGAAGTGCAATCTGGAGCTGACCTTTGGCGAACATATCCTGCCGGCCTATTCTCCGCTGCCTGAAGGCATGGATGCTGCCGCCTATCTCCATGAGCTCTGCTGGAGCGGGCTGGAAGCCCGCTATGCGGATACACCGCGCTGGTCTTCGCCAGAGGAGAAGGAAGCAGCCGGGAAGCGTTTGGCCTATGAGCTGGGCGTCATTGAGAATATGGGGTTCAGCGATTATTTTCTGATCGTATGGGACTTCATTGCCTTCTGCCATCGCAATGGGATTGTTACAGGTCCGGGAAGAGGTTCCTCCGCAGGCAGCCTGACCGCCTACTGCCTGCGGATTACCGATGTGGACCCGCTGAAGTACAACCTGCTCTTCGAGCGGTTTCTTAATCCCGAGCGTATTACGATGCCGGATATTGATATCGACTTCAGCGATGAGCGCCGTGATGAGGTTATCGCCTATGTGGTGGATAAGTACGGCAAAGAGCATGTGGCGCAGATTATCACCTTCGGAACGATGGCTGCCAGAGCGGCAGTGCGTGATGTGGGAAGAGCGCTCAATCTGCCCTATAACGATGTGGATAAAGCGGCGAAGCTGATTCCGGGGCAGTTGGGAATCAGCATCACCCGGGCGCTGGAGGGGGCTCCGGAACTGAAGGCGCTCTATGACGGGAATTCGAAGATCAAAGGACTGCTTGACATGGCGATGAAGGTTGAGGGCATGCCCCGCCATGCATCGACCCATGCGGCAGGTGTCGTGATCTCCAAGGGGCCCCTGACCGATGCCGTACCGCTTCAGGCCGGTAATGAGAGCACAGCGCTGACGCAGTACTCCATGGAGCATCTGGAGAGCGTGGGTCTGCTGAAGATGGATTTTCTGGGGCTGCGCACGCTATCCATTATTGAGCGCAGCATGAACTGGATTACGGAAATGACCGGCAGTGCTCCAGATTTCCGTATCATTCCCGATGATGATCCGCTAACCTATGAGATGCTGAGCGCAGGAGAAACCACCGGGGTCTTCCAGATGGAGTCTGCAGGCGTACGGCGTGTTCTTAAGGATATGAAGCCTACAGGCTTCGAGGATATCGTATCGGTGGTGGCATTGTACCGTCCGGGTCCGATGGAGTTTATCCCTAAATATATCGCAGGCAAGCATGGCCAGATCGAAGTGGAGTATCCGCATGCCGATCTGAAGCAGATCCTGGATGATACCTACGGCATCATCGTCTATCAGGAGCAGATCATGCAGATCGCCTCGCTGATGGCGGGATTTTCGCTCGGTGAAGCGGATCTGCTGCGCCGGGCGGTCTCCAAGAAGAAGCGGGAGACGCTTGACAAGGAGCGCGGCCATTTCGTGCAGGGCAGCCTCCAGCAGGGCTATACAGAGGTGGATGCCAATGCCGTCTATGACATGATTGTGCGGTTTGCCAACTACGGCTTCCCGCGCGCCCATGCAGCGGCCTATGGCGTGCTGGCTTTCCAGACGGCCTATCTCAAGGCTCATTATCCCGTCCAGTTCATGGCAGCCATGCTGACGGCTGTGATGGGGACCCATCGTAAAGTGGCGGAATATGTACTGGAATGCCGCCGCAGCGGGATCGGTGTGCTGCCGCCGGATGTCAACGAGAGCGGCGTGCTGTTCACTCCTGTCCCGGGCGAAGGTGCAGGGCATATCCGCTTTGGACTGGCAGCCGTCAAAAATGTCGGCACCCTGGCCGTGGAGAATATTATGGAGGTCCGCAAGGAGCGGCCGTTTGACAGCTTGCTCGACTTCTGCCGCCGTGTGGATCTTCGTGTCTGCAACAAACGGGTGGTGGAGTCGCTGCTGCAGGCGGGAGCATTCGACCGTCTTCCAGGCCATCGTGCCCAATTGCTTGCCATGCTGGACGAGACTGTGGATGCCGCGCTGAAGTGGCGCAAGGAACGCGACGAACTGCAGATTCAGCTCTTCGACGATCTGATAGAAACGCCGAACTGGGAAATCCGCTACCCGGATATCCCCAATTTTACGGTTACCCAGCAGCTGGAGCTGGAACGCGAACTGCTCGGGCTCTATCTGTCCGGGCATCCGCTGGACGATGCCTCAGAGCTGCTTGAGGAGCCGGGCATGCAGCGGCTCATGGATCTGGGCGAAGCGGCGGATGAGAGCCAGACCGTGACAGCGGGCATGGTCGTGTCCGTCAAGGAAATCACCACGAAGGCCGGGAAGGCAATGGCCTTCGTGGAATGGGAAGACCAGATTGAGCGCTGCGAGGTCGTACTCTTCCCCGAGGTCTGGAAACGCAGCCGCGCCCTGATCGTGAAGGGTGCTCTGCTGGCCCTGCGCGCCAAGGTGCAGCAGGAGGATGAGGGCTTCAAGCTGCTGGCCGAAGAGGTCGCGCCGCTTGGCGCGGACACGCTCCGCGGCCTGCTGCAGCGCCGCAGCGCAGCCGCTGCCCGGGCCGGAGGCCCCGGCCGGGCGGCCACAGCCGGAGCGCCCGGCCGGGCTCCGGCGCAGCTAGCGGGCGCCGGCGGCACCGGCGCCTCCCGCAGCAACGCCGGCGGCGGAGCCCCGCCGGCTGCGGCCGTGCCGCGAGCCGCTGCTGCGCCCGCGGCTGCGTCAGCACCGGGCGCAGCGGGGGCAGTCGCCCCGCGTCCGGCGCAGGGACCCGGCGGCCAGCCCGGCCCGGCCGCTGGAGAGGCCGCTGCCCGGGACTCCGGGGCAGCGGGCAGCGGCCAGCGTGTCTTTATCAAGATCACGCCAGCCGCCGAGAATCCGGCGCTCCTGTCACGTCTCCAGGCGCTGCTGCAGACCCACCCTGGCCCGGCCGACACCCTGCTGTTCTATGAGCGGAACCAGAAGCTGCTGGCGCTCAGCGACGGCTACCGGATTAAGCCCTCGGACGAGCTGGTTGCAGCTATTGAGGCGATGATGGGAACGGGGACCGTCCGAATAAAATAAGAACATTTCCGTCCTTTTCCGCATACATTAGGAAACCACAGGGCAAGGCCCGTGCGGAAAGGGGAATGTCATCATGTCCTATCAAATGGCAGCAGAGCTGCTGGAGCGCAGGGGAGTATCCCTGTCGTCCATTGCTGAGATCGTATATATTTTGCAATCGGCTTATTATGCGGATTTAACAGAGGAAGAGTGCCTGTCCAGTGTCAAGGCAGTACTCGGCAAAAGAGAGGTCCAGTACACGCTGATGACCGGTGTTGCGCTGGATGAACTGGCGGAAAATCGTCTGCTTCCCCAGCCACTGCAGGCGGTACTGGAAGCCGATGAATCGCTTTACGGTGCAGATGAGACGCTGGCACTCGGCATTACGGGCGTATACGGAATGATCGGGCTGACAGGTTTCGGATATCTTGACAAAATAAAGCTGGGAATTATCGGGAAATTGAACGATGATAAAGGGAGCATTCATGTTTTTCTGGACGATCTTGTCGCGGGAATTGCGGCTGCAGCTTCAGCAAGAATCGCCCACCGGCACGAAGGAGCAAAGGTGTATCCCCATATCAACGGGACGGAATAATTGCCTGCCCGGGAAACGCCAGATGATGCCCCCTGGTCTGAATTTCATCGCTCTGCTCCTGTTGCGGGAAAAAAGAAAACTGTGTTATCATGATTCCATTATACGGGATACGGCTGGGAATTAAGATTAGGGAGGCTTTGCAGGGCATGTGGACGGTAATCTATATAGCGCCGACCGCCAGAGTGGCGGATATGATTCAGAGCAAGCTTGCGGAAGAAGGTTTTCTGATAAAATGCCGTCCGATTAATATGTCCAAGCAGCAGTTTGAGATTCTGGTTCCTTCAGGTGAGCTTGAGGAAGTGCAGGAAGCCCTTAATCTGATTCTGCATCCCTGAGATAACATTTAGATTACAGTCATAACAGCGGCATGCTGCTGTATACGCAAATAAACGGCTGAAGAGGTGCGACCCTTGTTCAAAGATTTATTTCAGAAAAAACGGAAGTACGCGACCATTCCTTCAGAACGTGTGGAGCGGACCGGCGGATCGGCGGAAGGCGAAAGGCCCAAACGGGAGATTCCCGAGGGACTAATGAGCAAGTGCAGTAAATGTGGCACGATCCAGTACAGCAAGGAGCTGGAGAAGAACCTGAAGGTATGCCCTTCCTGCGGCTACCATATGCGCCTGAACGCTTCCGAACGGATCGCGATGACGCTGGACCCTGAAGGGTTTATTGAGTTTGACAGTGAAATGGCCTCTGTGGACCCGCTGCAGTTTCCCGGCTATGCGTCAAAGCTGGAACAGCAGCAATCCAAAACTGGACAGGTTGAGGCTGTCATCACAGGCCAGGGAACCATTAATGGCCATCCTGTAATTGTAGCTGTGATGAACTTTGAGTTCTTTACCGGCAGCATGGGCTCGGTAGTCGGTGAAAAGATTACACGTGCGGTGGAAGAAGCCACTGAGAAGAGACTGCCGCTGCTGATTTTCTCCACATCGGGCGGTGCCCGGATGCAGGAGAGCATCCTCAGTCTGATGCAGATGGCCAAAACCAGTGCCGCGCTTGCCAGATTTGGCGAGGTTGGCGGGCTGTATATCTCCGTGATTACCGATCCGACAACGGGCGGTGTATCGGCAAGCTTTGCCAGTCTGGGCGATATCATTATCGCCGAACCGGGAGCGGTTTTCGGCTTTGCCGGACGGATTGTCATTGAGCAGACGATCCGCCAGAAGCTGCCGGACGATTTCCAGACTGCTGAATTCAACCTGCAGCATGGACAGCTTGATCTGGTGGTGCACCGTAAGGAAATGCGTGCAACCCTTGCCAAGCTGCTCGATTTACACGATGTGAAAGGGGGCTTTTAGGTTGGCGGGAGAGTTGCCTTTTGAAATGCCTCTGTTAGAAATGCGTAAAAAAATTGCCGAACTGAATCAGTTCGGTGAAGAAAAAGGGATTGATTTCAGCGATGAAATCGCCCGTCTTGAAGAACGCTATCGTGTGCTTGAAGATGAAATATATTCTAACATTTCTCCGTCCCAGAAGATGCATCTGGCGCGGCATCACGGCCGTCCGACTTCAATGGATCTGATGAGCCTGATCTTTACCGACTTTATTGAGCTGCATGGAGACCGCCTGTTCGGAGATGATCTCGCCGTAGTTGGCGGAATCGCCAAGCTGAACGGGACTCCCGTCACGGTGATCGGCCAGCAGCGGGGCAAGGATACGAAGGAGAATATTCTCCGTTTCTTTGGGAGCGCCCATCCGGAAGGATTCCGCAAGTCACTGCGGCTGATGAAGCAGGCCGAGAAGTTCGGCCGTCCGGTCATTACCTTTGTCGATACCAAGGGGGCCTACCCCGGCAATACGGCAGAGGAAAGAGGGCAGTCGGAAGCTATTGCGAGAAATCTGTATGAAATGTCGCAATTAGCGGTACCCGTCATTTGCGTAATCATTGGCGAAGGCGGCAGCGGCGGGGCGTTAGCTATGGCGGTGGGCAACCGCGTCCTGATGCTGGAGCATGCCATCTATTCAGCGATTTCGCCGAATGGCGCGGCTTCTATTCTGTGGAAGGACGCCTCCAAGGCGGAGCAGGCTGCGGAAGCCATGAAGATTACAGCGGCCGATCTGCTGGAGATGGAAGTGATTGAGGAGATCGTTCCTGAACCTAGAGGCGGAGCTCACCGTGACTACGAAGAGACCGCTGCGGCGATCAAGGATGCCTTATGGCGACATTTGCAGGAGTTGTCGGGTATGGACTGCGCCGAGCTCAAGGAAGACCGTTACCTTAAATTCCGCAAAATTGGTGTGTTTGCCGAAGCTGAAGCTGAGCTCATCAGTGTTGAGGCCGAAGTGCAAAGCGTCGACTGAGGAAGGGTTTCCATTTGCACTTTTAGACATAAATCGCGATTTGGCAGCCTTTGATCTGGACGGGCAGAAGTATACATTTATTACCACCAGAACAACCCTGTGATCACTCCGGGGTTGTTTTTATTTTGTTGCCCTTCTTTGAAAATCCGGAGTAAATTTACTGTAAAAAGTCGCCGCAACATTGATTTTGTGTCCAAGTTGCAGTAATATTCATAAGGGTGCAGTAAAAGGTACATGTGACAAAGTTCCTATGCAGATTGCATGCCTTATAGTAGATTTTGTAGTTGGAAAAAGTGAGACAGAGAGAACGAAAAAACGGAGGAAAACCTAATGCGGAAAAGTAAAATTGTATGTACGATTGGTCCTGCTAGTGAATCGTTGGAGAATATCAAAAAATTGATTTTGGCCGGTATGAATGTAGCCCGTCTGAACTTCTCCCACGGCGATTTTGAAGAGCACGGCAACCGGATCAAAACGATCCGTCAAGCTTCTAAAGAACTTGGCAAAACTGTTGCTATCCTGCTCGACACCAAAGGACCAGAAATTCGCACAGGCAAGCTGGAAGTAGAACCGATTGAACTGGTTCAGGACGAGTATCTGACATTGACTACGGAAGAAATCCTTGGCGACCAAAACCGTATCTCCATCACTTACAGCGACCTGCCTAACGATGTTCAAGTAGGATCGACTATCCTGATCGACGACGGCCTTATCGGACTTACCGTTGTTGACGTTCAAGGCACAGAAATCAAGACCCGCATTGTTAACGGCGGTACGATCAAGAGCAAAAAAGGCGTTAACGTACCAGGAGTTGCAATCTCCCTGCCGGGCATTACGGAAAAAGACACCAATGATATCATTTTTGGGATTGAACAGGACATCGATTTTATCGCCGCTTCCTTCGTTCGCAAAGCCAGCGACGTTCTGGAAATTCGTGCATTGCTTGAGAAGCACAACGCTTCCCACATCCAAATCATTTCCAAAATTGAGAACCAGCAAGGTGTTGACAACCTTGATGAAATCCTGGAAGTTTCCGACGGCCTGATGGTTGCCCGCGGTGACCTTGGTGTGGAAATTCCAGCTGAAGATGTGCCTTTGGCTCAAAAATTGATGATTCAAAAATGTAACATTGCCGGCAAACCGGTAATCACTGCTACACAAATGCTGGATTCCATGCAGCGCAACCCGCGTCCTACCCGCGCCGAAGCGAGTGACGTAGCGAACGCAATCTTCGACGGAACCGATGCAATCATGCTGTCCGGTGAAACAGCTGCCGGGAAATATCCGGTAGAATCCGTACTGACCATGTCCCGCATTGCTGAGAAGGCTGAATCCGCACTGAACCACCGTGAAATCTTCATGAAGCAGCAAATTGCTCAGGAAACTACTGTAACTGAAGCAATCAGCCAATCCGTTGCGATCTCCGCTCTGGACCTGAACGCTAAGGCTATTATTTCTTCGACAGTAACGGGCCACACTGCACGCGTGGTTTCCAAATACCGTCCAAAATCACAGATTATCGCTGTGACAACACAAGAAAGAACTATGCGTCAACTGGCTCTCGTATGGGGCGTAACTCCGGTTCACGGACTTGAAGCTACTTCCACAGACGAATTGCTCGAAACTGCTCTTAAAGGCGGTAAAGCATCCGGTCTGGTGAAAGCTGGAGATCTGGTTGTTATTACAGCCGGTATTCCACTTGGACGTTCCGGTTCCACTAACCTGGTAAAAGTAGATACGATCCCTGCTGACTAGTCTTCAGGAATCTGTCTCAGCCATGTTTGATTGAATCCCAAAAAAGCAATGGTGCAAGACGCCATTGCTTTTTTTATTAATATGGATGTTATATATTGAATGGAGAGTTTTGGGGAAAGTACATTAAGATCGGACAAAAATAGGGCTTCTGGAATGAATCAGAGGTTTCCCTTTACGATAGACGCGTTTGACGATAAAAGCATCCCCGCTTGCATTAGGGCAGGCAGGAACGGCTACTGTAACCTTATTCTGGACCATGATACCGCCGTCGGCAGGCGTAAGTCTTGGACTTTTGCCATTCACCCGGCAACATAAGAACCGGGTGGGCGACATTTTGGTAAGTCCCCCTATGCTCCCGCCTACCTGGGGCGCTTCCAAAATCCACTCGGCAGAGGTTTGCGGACCTGAGTATCGCTGAACAGTGCGGAAAGTCCAGGATTTGCTGAGATTGCAGAGCGTAATTCGCCATTTGCCGCTGCTAAGCTTGACGATGGAAGCCCGCATGTGGTCCCCCGCAGAAACAGGAAGCGGGATTACAGTCTCTGCTGCAGGGAGAATTTCCCACCAGGCATAGTAGTGTAGAACTCCATTTATGGATTCGTGACCGGTTCCTGTCTGGATCAGACTGCTATTCCTGAAGCCGTCGATTCCGATCCAGGCAGAGGAATAGGTGGGACTGGAAGTGGGTTTGACAAAAGGAACTGTCCATTCACCGGAAATCCGCCGGAAGGAAGCCTTTTTGCCAGAGATGGCATACCCGCTCCAGTTGCCGGAGGTCCAGCCAAAACCGGTGCTTCGGGCTCTGCCTGCATGGGATTTATCCGTAATACAAGGCCGTGTACCTTTTGAAAGATTAGCTTTGCTCACAGTTTCACCACCTTTTATCAATAAGAGAAGTTAGGTCTGCTGCTCTATTTAATGCGGTGTAGACTTATAAAGTATGGGTATTCCGTTAAAAAGGAATAGAGAGGACTTATCGTACAAATGGATAAATTATTGAAGCTGCGCGGGTTTTATCTTTTTTTGGGACTTGCCGGCGGCTCATTTGGCTCGTATCTTACACTACTGCTGAAAGACAACGGACTCGGCAGCGGCCGGATCGGAATGCTGATGGCGACGGGCACCTTGATTGCTATCTGTATTCAGCCCCTGTGGGGCGTAATCTCAGACCGTTACAATCAGGCGCGGCTGGTGCTGATCCTTAGTGTGGCCGTACCTGCTGTGCTGGCGGTTTTTTACCAGTCGGAGTATTTCATTGTTTTGCTGGTGGTGTATACCGTATCAACCATCTTCTCCTCCACACAGGCTCCTATCGCCGATTCCTACGCCATTGTAGCGGCGAATCAGGCTGGCTCCACTTACGGGAGCATCCGGATGATGCTGAGCATAGGAGCGGCCGTAGGGGCCTATGCCGGGTCACAGTATGTGTCGCATTTTTCTGTATCCACGATCTGGCTGCCATTTCTGCTTCTGAACAGTGTCGCGGTTATTTTTGCGCTCACCCTGCCCAAGCAGGCGGAAGAGAACCGGATGATGACCCAGTCGTTCTCCAAAGGAATTAAAAACCTGCTGGGCAATAAGATCTTTCTGGCTTTTCTGGGCGGGAGCTTTCTGGTCAACCAGACCATGACAGCTTTCGGTACCTACTTTGTGATTGCCTTTCAATCGGTAGGCGGGTCGACCAGCCATGCGGGGATCGCGCTGTTCATCGCTTCGTTCACGAACTTCCCCTCCATGCTGTTTGCCTCCAAGATCATCCGGAAGCTGGGGAGGGAGCGCACGCTGCTGCTGGGTGCGCTGATCTATGTGCTGCGGTGGGGAATCCAGTTCGCTTTTCCGGCCCCTGCGGTGATGATTGGTGTTCAGGTACTGCATGGAGTGTCTTTCGGACTCTTTTATATTGCTGCGGTGGAATACGTATCGCACATCACGCTGCCTGAGATGCAGGCTACCGGCCAAAGCGTGTTCAACATCGTATTCTCCGGTTTTGCGGGGATTCTGGGCAATCTGCTGAACGGGATTTTACTGGACGAGGGTGGTGTGTGGCTGATGAACTTGTCCTGTATGATCAGTTCTGCGGCGGGTGCGCTTCTGATTTTCTACGTCGTTCGAAGCTCACGAAAAAATGTTCCGCTGCCGGTGGCTTCTGAAGGAGCAAGCCTCTAGGAGGCACTGTAACAAATAATATTCTATAGAGAAGATAATAACGCAGCAGCCGTTTCTGCTTAGAAAGGGGCAATGTATTTATGGGATCACGTAATCCGGGATTGGCCAGCCGCTGGTATGCTACTTCATTCCGTGTCCGCTACCAGGAGACAGACCAGATGGGGGTGGTCTATCACGCCAATTATTTAAGCTGGTTTGAGAGTGGCCGTACAGAAATGTTCCGGGGGCTTGGCTTTGCCTACCGCACACTGGAAAATATGGGTGTGCTTCTGCCAGTCACGGCTGCAGATTTGCAATTTAAAAGTCCGGCGCGATATGATGATCTTGTCGCTGTGTATGCGCGCCTGACCACTTTTTCGGCACTACGGGTCGTATATGAATATGAAATCCGCCGGTTAGCGGAGCCGGGAACGGGTGAACCTGATTCCTCCGTGCTTACAACTGGGCCTGTATATCTAGATAAGCTGCCTGGTGAATTGCTCGTTGCCGGTTCAACCAGCCACGTGTGGCTGAATATGGACTGGAAGCCAGTTAGACTGGACCGGATACTTCCGGAATTGTTTCACGCCATAACCTTGGCGCTTAGGGAAGAAGGAGGAGCAGTATGATCAGGAACAAATGGCTGTGGGCTGCATTATTCATTATCCCGGCCGTGGAATTATTCGGGTTTATTTATGTGGCAGGTTTTCTCGGAGCACCCAAGACAATGCTGCTCATGCTGGCCAGCTCTGTGATCGGTTTCTTGATGATGCGTTTTGAAGGCAAGAAGGTGCTGCTCGACAGCAGAACACAGATGCAGGAGGGCCGGGTACCGGGGCGGACCATGCTGGACGGCTTGTGCATTTTTTTTGGCGGCCTGCTGCTTATTCTGCCGGGCTTTGTGACGGATATTGTCGGATTTTCGCTGGTGTTTCCGCTGACCCGGCCGCTGTACCGGGTTTTTCTGCTAAAATGGATTGAGAAAAAAATGAAAAACGGCACCTTCACCTTTTACCGAAGATAAGCCGGTAAGAGGAAGGTGCCGGAATTCCCGGTTCAGCTGGAGCGTTTCTATTGCAGGTTTATGCAGTAGAACGCTCTTTTTATTTACTCAATTTCACGACAAGCACGCTTTAGCTTTAATGCAGCCTGCCGCTCACAATATAGCTATGCAGTGCGCGGAACACGCCGGCCCGGTGAAAGGCATCGAGCACGACCAATAGGACGGGGCCGAGGATCAGACCAAGCATGCCGAACAGCTGCAGGCCGGCGAACATGCCGATTAGCATAGCAAGCGGGTCCAGGCCAATGCTGCTTGCAAGTACCTTAGGCTCCAAAATCTGGCGGGTGATGAGAATTACGGCATAGAGCACCGATAACCCGATGCCAAGCGCCAGATTGCCGGTCATGTAGGAGTATAGAGCCCATGGCAGCAGCACAATCCCCACCCCGAGATAAGGCACTAGATCGACCAGTCCAATCGTCAGCCCAATGGCAAATGCAGAATCTACGCCAAGCACCAGGAGGCCGGTAATGACGATGATCGCCGTGATTGAAATCAGCACCAGCTGTGCCCTAAGGTAGCCAAACAGCGCCTTGCGCAGATCCTGCCAGATCTCGGATACCGGTCTGCGCATCGGTGCAGGCACAAGCGCTCTCAGCTTCGCATTATGCCGGTCCCAGCCGGTGCTGAGGAAGAAGGCGGATAACATGATGACGATAAGGATGGTACCCAGACTGGGCAATGCGGAGATCAGCTTCAGGATCATATTGAAAAATCCGGTAATGAACTGAGTCATGGCTTGGCCTACCGTCTCCGTAGTCCTGCTGATATTACTGTCGATAGTGGCATGATAGTTTGGGTTATCGTGGTAAAACTGATTGATCTGGTTGATAATATTTTGAATGCTGGCATTCCGGCTAATGGACAGCAGCAGCTCCCGCCACTGGTCGGTGTGCAAATCGAATGTCTGCAGCAGGACAATCAGTTCCTTAACAAGTCGGGTGATCAATGCAGTCAGAACGAGCGCGGTACCCCCTACATAAAAGAGCAGTGACAACGACACGGCCAGCCAGCGCGGAAGCTTGAAGCCTATTAGAATAAGCACCAGAGGATGCATCAGGTAGGCAAGCAGGTAAGCAAGCAGCAGAGGATACATAAGCGGGAGCAAGACATAGACGGCCACCAGCAGTGATGAGGCCGCCAGCACGACCCACAGGCCGCGCAGCACTCTTTTTAATACCAGCGAATCCATGCCAGATCCCTCCAAATAAAGGCTGCTGCTACTGAACCAGCTCGTCTAATATATATTCAGAGATTGGATATAAAGACTATCCCGACACAGGAATCCGCTTTTTCACAGCAGACTGTATAAACTGAAAGCGTAAACATGAAACAGGGATTTCAGAAGTTTTTTTCTATCTGTCCGATAAAATCATTTGATGCGTCTCAAAGCTTCCATGTTGTTCACATAACCGTCAAAATCCGGTATGATTATTAAAGGTTACACACCGAAAGTTCGTTGCATTCTCTGCAGCATGTCAATCTGCATGATTATTGATTGTTCGGATACATCAAAATGTAAATGTTTTCATCCCTGTAATAACAGTATTTATACCTAGTTGGCAAAGGAGAGAGATACTATGACAGCTACTAAAGGATTGGAAGGCATTGTTGCCACAACCTCCTCGATCAGTTCGATTGTGGATGGCGTACTCACTTACCGCGGATACGATATCGATGATCTTGCGGAGAACGCTACTTTCGAAGAGACCGCTTATTTGCTGTGGTTCGGCAATCTGCCGACGACTCCTGAGCTGCAGGCCCTGCGGCGTGATCTCAGCGCCTTTGCGCCAATCCCTGATCAGGTGATTGCACAAATGAAGCTGTACCCCAAAGATGTGAGCACGATGGCCGCTCTCCGCTCGGCTGTATCCAGCCTTGCCCTGTATGACTCAGACGCCGACGATATGAGCCGTGAAGCAAATGAGATCAAGGCTGTTAAGCTGCAGGCGCAGATCCCGACAGTGGTTGCTGCGCTGGCCCGTATTCGTAAGGGGCTTGATCCTATAGCCCCTAAGGAAGGTCTGTCCATTGCCGAGAATTTCCTGTATATGCTCTGGGGCAAGCAGCCGGATATAGTATCGGTCAAAGCACTGGACACCGCGCTTGTACTGCATGCCGATCATGAGCTGAATGCGTCCACCTTTGCCGGACGGGTTACGGTTGCTACACTTTCGGACATTTATTCAGGTGTCACTTCGGCCATCGGTGCGCTCAAAGGACCACTGCACGGAGGCGCGAATGAAGCGGTTATGAAGATGCTTGAGGAAATCGGCAGTCTGGATGCGGTGGAATCGTACGTCAGCGGTAAGCTTGCGCGCCGTGAGAAGATCATGGGCTTCGGGCACCGTGTCTACAAGAATGGCGATCCGCGTGCCAAACATCTGATGAAGATGTCCCGTGAGCTGGGGATGATGAAGAATGACACCACACTCTATGATATGTCTGTCAAAGTCGAGGAGCTGATTACTTCACAGAAGGGCTTGAAGCCTAACGTTGATTTTTATTCGGCTTCGGTCTATACACAGCTGGGCATTGAGCGGGAGCTGTTCACACCGATTTTTGCAATCAGCCGTGTTTCGGGTTGGACTGCGCACATTCTGGAGCAGTATGAGGACAACCGCATCATCCGCCCGCGTGCGGAATACACAGGAATGTCCGAACAAAAATACGTTCCGGTGGACGAGAGATAAAGCAGCCCTTGCGGGCCGCTGCACCCCTTTAGTAGAATGAACTATAAACCAAACTCACAGCCTATGCTTCCTGAGAGAGTTTTGAACGAAGAATATTCGAAGACTATTCTAAGGAAGTCTAGGCTCACAAAACAAAATTTTTAGGAGGAATACCCACTAATGTTGAAACTGGAAAAATACGATCTGCCGACAGAAGGCGAACAAATCACAATCGAAGATGGCAAGCTGCTCGTTCCGGATCATCCGATCATCCCGTTCATTGAGGGTGACGGTACAGGCCGCGACATTTGGAAAGCCTCCAAACGGGTACTGGATGCCGCAGTAGCCAAAGCATACGGCGGTAAGAAACAGATTGCCTGGTACGAAGTATTTGCCGGCGAGAAGGCCTTCAATACATATGGTGAATGGCTGCCGAATGATACGCTTGAAGCAATTCGTGAGTACATTGTAGCGATCAAAGGACCTCTGACGACTCCAATCGGTGGAGGCATCCGTTCCCTGAATGTAGCACTGAGACAGGAATTGGATCTGTATGTCTGCCTGCGTCCGGTTCGCTATTTTGATGGAGTGCCTTCACCTGTGAAGCATCCTGAGCTAGTGGACATGGTGATTTTCCGTGAGAACACAGAGGATATTTATGCCGGAATCGAGTATCAGGAAGGTTCCGCTGAAGTGAAGAAGGTTATAGAATTCCTGCAAAACGAGATGGGTGTGAACAAAATCCGGTTCCCGGAAACATCCGGAATCGGTATTAAGCCGGTTTCCATGGAAGGTTCGAAACGTCTGGTGCGCTCCGCTGTTGAATATGCAATCAAGCATGGCCGCAAGAGTGTAACACTGGTACACAAAGGCAATATTATGAAGTTTACCGAAGGCGCATTTAAGAACTGGGGTTATGAAGTAGCCGAGCAGGAATTCGGCGATCATGTCTTCACCTGGAATCAATATGATGCCATCAAGGAGCAGAGCGGTGAGGCTGCAGCTAATGCTGCTCAGAAGGAAGCAGAAGCAGCAGGCAAAATCATCATCAAGGATGCGATTGCGGATATTGCCCTGCAGCAGGTATTGACCCGTCCAACCGATTTCGATGTGATTGCAACGCTCAACCTGAACGGTGATTACCTTTCCGACGCACTGGCTGCGCAAATTGGCGGAATCGGCATCGCTCCCGGCGCAAATATCAACTATATTACGGGTCACGCTATTTTTGAAGCTACTCATGGTACTGCACCTAAGTATGCGGATAAGGACGTGGTAAATCCGGGTTCAGTGATTCTGTCCGGCGTTATGCTGCTGGAGCATCTGGGCTGGCAGGAAGCGGCTGATCTGATCTACAAAGGCATGAGCACGGCTATTAACAATAAGACCGTAACCTATGATTTCGCCCGTCAGATGGAAGGCGCAACAGAGCTGAAATGCTCGGCATTTGCTGACGAGATCATCAATCACCTGTAGTCCCTGAAATCTATTGCATATGCTTACGAAGTGAGTTTGTACGAAGGGATATGAGTATTCCTAACAAACGCTTAGGAGGATCACTCGTGGCTATCAAACGTCATAAAATTACAGTTGTGGGCGCCGGTTTTACCGGTGCCACCACGGCGCTGATGCTTGCCCAGAGGGAGCTTGGCAATGTGGTGCTTCTGGATATTCCCCAGCTTGAGAACCAGACCAAGGGGAAGGCGCTGGACATGCAGGAAGCCGGTCCGGTACAGAAGTATGATGCCCAGATCACAGGAACTTCCAGCTACGACGATGCTGCGGATTCGGATATCGTCATCATTACGGCGGGTGTTGCCCGCAAACCGGGGATGAGCCGCGATGATCTGGTGAATACGAACGCGGGCATCGTAAAATCAGTCTGCGAAAATGTGAAACGTGTGGCTCCGGAATCCATAGTAATTATCTTGAGTAATCCGGTGGATGCCATGACTTACGTTGCTTATAATGCCCTAGGGTTTCCTAAGAATCGTGTAATCGGTCAATCCGGTGTGCTGGACACCGCGCGGTACTGCACCTTCATTGCTCAAGAGCTTAATGTTTCTGTAGAGGATGTGCGCGGCTTCGTGATGGGTGGCCACGGTGATGATATGGTTCCGCTGATCCGTTACTCCAGTGTCAGCGGCATTCCGATTGATAAGCTGATTCCTGCGCAGCGGATTGCCGATATTGTAGAGCGTACCCGCGTTGGCGGAGGGGAGATTGTCAGCCTGCTCGGTAATGGCAGTGCCTACTACGCTCCTGCAGCATCTCTGGTGCAAATGGCCGAAGCGATCCTGAAGGACAAAAAACGGATTATTCCCGTCATTGCCCTGCTGGAAGGGGAATATGGTTATTACGGACTGTTCCTGGGAATCCCGGCGCTGCTTGGTGCCGAGGGTATTGAGAAAATCTACGAGCTGGAGCTGACTGCGGAAGAAAAGGCAGCTCTGGATAAGTCAGCAGATTCTGTACGTGCGGTAACTTCAGTGGTTATGGTATGATTTCCAGTGGTCACAAGCCCTCATTTCTTGAATGGAAATGAGGGTTTTCTTTTCATGAACGGCGGGGTTGGGTATAATAAGAATGTAACTTATATCACAGCGAAAAGTGAGGAGGTTAATCAATGGACCGTATTTTCTTTTTCTTACATATGATCGGGACATTGGCGGTCGGCTTTTACCTGGTGCTTCCGTTTATTCTGAGCGGCACCGGTAAGCTGTCTGCTGCAGCCAAAGAAGGGACGCTTAGCGCAATCGGCGGATTGAACCGGTTTGCCCAGTATGGTCTTGTCATTCAGCTGCTGACCGGCGGATACATGATCTCTCAGGGGGATTACACCGTAGCCTGGATGGTTATCGTGGTTGTACTCCTGCTGGCGATGTTTGCCTTGGGCGGCATCATGGGCAAGCCGCTGCGTCTGGCTGCAGCCGGCATGCGCGAGAACCGTGATGTGTCAGACCATACCGCGAAGCTTCGCACCATGAGCCTGCTGCTGATGGTTGTGCTGATCGTAATGGTGTTTTTCATGGTGTATAGACACATTATCTAGAAATATAAGGATTTATAGGTTTCACGCTATAAATCATCCTTCTATTTCTCGCTGAAACGGATTCCGTCCCTTAAAAGGACGGCCAAGCCGTTTCCACTTGGTATGGGTGATTATTCGCCAAACCGTCAAGCCTGCCCCTGGTTCGAGGGGGCGGGCTTTTACTGCATTCTGGCCTGCATATCTTATAAAAGATCCTCTGACGAAAACACATTGCTTTTCTCAAATTCCGCTTGTATCCCGGGTGGGAGCAGGGCCTGAAGCTCCTGACGGGTACACCATTTATAGTCTGCATGCTCTTCGGAGAGCACCACTCTATTCTCATCGGTCCGGCACCAGTAGGTGATAATGACGAGTTGCCTGCCCGGATCGGTCAGAAAGGACACGGCATACAATAGCTTTTCCACCGTGACCGTGAGTCCGGTTTCCTCCTGAATCTCCCTCTCCAGTGCAGCCTCCAGGCCTTCTCCGAATTCCATTTTTCCGCCGGGGCATTCCCAGCTGCCTGCTCCTATCACATCTGCAGCTGCCCGCTGTACGAGCAGGATTCTGCCTTGATGCAAAATGACTCCTTTGACCGCGACGATGATGCTCCGTGCATTTCTGGTCATATAACTTATGCGCCTCCTTATCCTATGGGTTAATCGCTCCGAATCTCATCTCGGATCTATACTTCACTAAATTATATCGGCCCTTTACGTCAAAAACGACTGTATTTTTGTTTGGACAGCCGGGAAGTGTGGTAAGTAACATAACGAAAGCGATTGTATAATTGATGATGCATAAGCCATCCTAATACGATGTGGTTACTTCAACAAAAGGTACACAGCGAAAGGAGAATGGATCATGCCAGAAAATAAGCAGACTACCAAAACCTTGCCTCCCCAGGTGCAGGATCATCAGCCCGGTATCGAGAGCGAGATGAATCCGCGCCCTGAATTTGAAACTTCCAGCTACAAGGCGGCAGGCAAACTGCTGGGTAAGGCGGCGCTCATTACGGGAGGCGATAGCGGTATTGGACGGGCGGTTGCCGTTCATTTTGCCAAAGAAGGTGCGGATGTGGTCATTTCCTACCTGAATGAGCATTCCGATGCCGAAGAGACCAAACGCCAAGTGGAGCAGGAGGGACGGAAGTGTATTCTGATTGCCGGTGACATCGGCGTAGAAGCGTTCTGCCAGGATCTGATCAACCGGGCGGTGGAGGGACTGGGCAAGCTGGACATCCTGATCAACAATGCGGCCGAGCAGCATCCGCAGGACAAGATCGAGGATATTACCTCCGAGCAGCTGGAGCGGACGTTCCGTACGAATATTTTCTCTATGTTCTATTTGACCAAGGCAGCTATGCCGCATCTGAAAAAGGGCTCCACAATCATCAACACGACGTCGATTACCGCGTACCGCGGCAGTCCGCAGCTGCTGGACTATTCGTCCACCAAGGGCGCGATTCTCAGCTTCACCCGCTCGTTGTCGATGAATCTGGCGGAAAAGGGTATCCGTGTGAATGCTGTCGCTCCGGGTCCGATCTGGACACCACTGATTCCATCCACATTTGATGCCAAAAAGGTCAGCGAGTTCGGCGGTACACAGCCCATGCAGCGTCCGGGACAACCGGAAGAGCTGGCGCCAGCCTATGTCTATCTGGCCTCGGATGATTCATCCTATGTCAGCGGTCAGGTAATGCATGTTAACGGCGGGGAAATTGTCAACGGCTAGAAGTTACTGTGCGGCCAGTCGGTTTCGGAAAATATAACGGTTCAAGAGCAGGCCCATGCGGTCTGCTCTTTTTTATGTCCCTTGCAAGCAGTGAAGCTTTCGGTAAAAGGGATAGCTTTTCCGAGGAATAATATGTTAATATGAACCACGTCAGCAACTGAATACAGCAATTGTCCCTAGGGGTGCCGCAAGGCTGAGACGAACGTGACGTTCGGACCCTTTGAACCTGATCTGGTTAAAACCAGCGTAGGAAAGCGGAGAATGAATGAACTGCAGCGGGGTTGTATTTCTTACACCCGTATTCCTGTACAAATTTATGACTGCCTCCTATCGCGGGGGCGGTTTTTTTGTGTTGCCCGTTTGTCGCAAAAGAGTGGAGCAGGAGGTGAAGAATTGGCGGAAATTCATTTGATCTCTGATGGGAAGTTGGAGCCGGGGCGGTTCGTCAGCCTGGCGGCCGCTGTGCATCCGCTCGTGGACTATATTCATCTGCGGGAAAAGCACCGGTCTGCCCTGGAGCTGCTGGGCATGGCAGAGCAGCTGATGCGTGCAGGAATCCCCGCATCCTGTCTGGTCATCAATGATCGGCTGGATGTTGCGCTTGCCGCCGGTGCAGGTGCTGTCCAGCTAGCCTGGCACAGCTTGCCGCCTGCAGCAGCCCGTGCAGCCGCTTCCGGTCTCCGGCTGGGAAGGTCAGTGCACTCCGCGGCAGAAGCCGCTGAAGCAGGCCGGCAAGGGGCGGACTTTTGCCTGTTCGGGCATATTTTCCCTACTGGCTGCAAGCCCGGTCAGCGGGGGCGCGGTTTGGCGCTACTGGAGGAAGCGGTCCGTAGCACCCGCATTCCACTGATTGCTATCGGCGGGGTGGAGCCTGGTAATGCAGGTCAGGTGATCCGTCACGGTGCTGCCGGGATTGCGGTCATGTCCGGCATTTGCGGAGCGGATGACCCTGTAGCTGCTGCCCGTGCTTACTGGTTGGCGCTCCAGGAGTCGTAAGATCTGTGTGTTTGAATGTACCGTGGGTGACCACGTGAAGGAGGTGAGAAGGCATGAATCTAATCATCAATGGCAAACCCGGAGTAGTTGCGGAAGACTGCCGGACCGTTGCCGATCTGTTAAACCGGCCTGAATGGAGCTTTCGGCTTGTGATCGTGGAACGAAATGGTGAGATTGTCAGCAAGGAGCATTACGGGGCGGTGGCATTATGTGAAGGCGACCGGCTGGAGCTGGTGCATTTTGTGGGCGGGGGCTGATGCCGTGAGGCTATCATAAAATATAAGAATTTATTTTCACGCTGTCGAATTTCATTACAGGAGGCGAGTTCATGTTAGATCCATTCGTGATTGGCGGCATTACGTTATCGAGCCGGCTGTTCATCGGCACCGGCAAATACAGCCGCAATACACTTATTCCCGAGGTGGTTTCAGCTTCAGGCTCACAAGTGATCACGGTTGCCCTGCGCCGTGTAGATCCGGAGAGCCAGGACAATATTATTAGCCATATTCCTTCCCATATGACTCTGCTTCCGAATACTTCGGGTGCGCGCAATGCCGAGGAAGCTGTGCGGATCGCCAGACTGGCCAGAGCCGCCGGCCTTGGTAATTGGGTCAAGATTGAGGTCATCAATGATCAGAAATATCTGCTGCCGGACAACCTGGAGACTATCCGGGCTACGGAAATACTGGCCGCAGAAGGCTTCGTAGTGCTGCCCTATATGAGCCCGGACCTCTCAGCCGCGCTGCGGATGCAAGCAGCGGGAGCCGCCGCCATTATGCCGCTGGGTTCACCCATCGGCTCGAACCGCGGCCTGCGCACCAAAGAGCTGCTGCGCATTCTCATCTCTGAGGTGGATCTTCCGGTGATCGTCGATGCCGGTATCGGCCGCCCCTCCGAAGCGGCAGAAGCGATGGAGCTTGGCGCATCCGCTGTGTTGCTCAATACGGCAATCGCTACCGCCCGTGATCCGCTGCTAATGGCAGAAGCCTTTCGCGAGGCGGTAGTTGCAGGCCGCAAGGCTTATTTGGCTGGACTCGGTCCAGTGGAAGAGACGGCTGTCGCGTCTTCGCCTTTGACCGGATTTCTGAAGTGACTCACAAGCTAACGGAAATGGGGGAGTAACATGAGCTTTTTTGAACCACTGACTCGTCTGGAGCAACTGCCTTACGAGAGCTTGTGGCGGGAGTACCGGGTGGAGGATGTGAAGCGGGCGCTTCTCAAGGATCGTCTGGATGAAAAAGACCTGCAGGCCCTGCTGTCTCCGGCTGCGGAATCTTGTCTGGAGGAGATGGCTCAGCGAGCGCAGCGGTTGACCCGTACGCATTTTGGGCATGTGATGCAGCTGTTCACACCGATGTACCTGGCTGATTTCTGTGTGAATCACTGTACGTATTGCAGCTTCAGCTCGATTTATGATTTTCCGCGAAAAAGATTGACTCTGGAGGAGGTCAGACAAGAGGCTATAGCAATCTCCTCCACGGGCCTGCGCCATCTTCTGATTCTGACCGGGGAATCGCGCAGGGAGAGTCCGGCCACATATGTGAAGGAATGCGTAGAAATTCTGCATGAGTACTTCTCTTCTGTCAGTATTGAGGTGAACCCGCTGTCCACTGAAGAGTATCGGGAGCTTAGGGAAGCGGGAGTGGACGGGCTGACCCTGTATCAGGAGGTCTACCACCAGGAAACCTACCGCAAGCTGCATGTGAAAGGTCCCAAAAGAGTCTACCGCAACCGTCTGGATGCCCCCGAACGGGGCTGTCAGGCCGGTTTCCGCTCTGTCAACATCGGTGCTCTTCTGGGCATGTATGATTGGCGCCAGGAAGCCTTCATGACCGCGATGCATGCCCGCTATCTGCAGGACAAATATCCGGAATGCGAAATCGGCTTATCCGCTCCGCGCTTTCGTCCGTATCTGGGCGAGTTCAACCCGGACAGCGATGTCACCGACCGTGCGCTGGTGCAGATTATTTTGGCGTATCGCCTGTTTCTGCCGCGCTCCGGCATAACCCTTTCCACCCGGGAGCCCGCCTCCCTGCGGGATCATCTGATCCATCTTGGGATCACCAAAATGTCGGCAGGTGTCTCCACCGAAGTAGGGGGACACACCCAGGATGGCGGGACTCCGCAATTCGAAATCTCGGATGAACGGAATGTGCAGGAGATCACGGATATGCTTCAGGCGGCCGGCCTGCAGCCTGTCTTCAAGGATTGGGACCTGCTGAAGCTACAGGCATAATAAGGGTTGCCGTGGCAAGAGTGCTAAAGTGCTAAGGTGCTAATTGTCAGAAAAGCATGCAGGAAATCTGGCGAGGCTGGAGAGTGTGAGAAGATCCGGTGGCGTTCATCAATCTCCATGAATGGAATCATCAAGCGAACCGTTTTCTTCTTTTGGAGTAGGGGCAGCCCATTGCCTTGCAACGGACTGAGGAGCTCTTATATCAAGCGTAAGCCATGGTTTCGCCCAGCTAACGGACTAGAGTGCAGTTATTCTCGGAGATTCACCCGAAAAATGCCTGTTAGAGGGGCGATAAGCGCGATACAGTCCGTTAGCCCTACTAGATGTATCCTCCAGAGAAAATAACGGCTTTAGGGTCCGTAGCTGTCTGCAGGACTGCTATTAGAAACCTGAAACCAAGAAGCAAGGCACTAGGTTGAAAAAGATTACTGAAATGTTGGTCCAAGTAGAGCGTAAATCTTAAATCTTATGGAACTCTGGTGCTATTCCTGCATGAAGCAGCCCGTTCTGTATCCACTGATTAGAATTTGATTGAGGCTCCTACGGGTCCGATCATAGGAGCCCATTGTTTATAACATGTGGTCCGCGCCATCCACCGGTTGTCCTCCGTCTGAACCGGCGGACAGCTCATCCAGGGACATCTCGAAGCCGGGAGCCATATGAATCAGAAAGTATTCCATCTCCGGCATTTCAAGACCGCGCAGTTTGGCTGCGGTCTGCACCTTGGCTGCTGCGAATTCACGGTTGCCTGCAGCGACCTCCCAGACGCATTTCAAATAAGCGTCGAGATGATCTGCAGCTTTGACATAACGCAGCAAAAGGGCATCCTCGGAGCCGGAAGGACTGTCCTGAGGCTGCAGGAGCGGTGCGTAGACAGAAGTAAGCTCCTGCGGAATCATCCCCTTCAGCCGTTCGGCGGCGACCCGCTCCATGTCGCGGAAGCTGGACAGCAGACGCGGATTGTTGTGCTTGACCGGCGTAGCAATATCGCCGGTGAAGACCTCAGTGGCGTCGTGAAACAGCGCCATTGCGGCCGCACGGTCGGCATTCAGCGAGCGGGCGAAGTGGACGTTGCCGATGGAGCAGAGCATATGGGACAGCAGGGCAACCTGGAACGAGTGCTGCGCCACGTTCTCCGGTGCGGTGCTTCGCATGAGGCTCCAGCGCTGGATATACTGAAGCCGGTACAAATAGGCTGAAAAATGGTAATTCAATTTTTACGTAACCCCTTTCATGCGTGGTTTAATATGTTATGATAAAACTAATTGTAACAGAGTTTGGACAACCGCGAACGCATGGAGAGGAGCTGGACTGAAGATGCAGCATTTTGAAAACAGCGTGTATGATCTGATCGTGGAAACCTCAACAAACCTGCCGGGCGATGTACGCCGGGCAGTAGCCAAGGGACGTGCTCTGGAGGACCGGGCTACCCGCTCCGGCCTCGCGCTCACTACCATTGCGCAGAATATTGGCATGGCTGAGCTCCAGGTATCTCCAATCTGTCAGGATACAGGGATGCCGACTTTTATCATTCATACACCTGTGGGTGTGAATCAGATCGAGATGAAGAAGGATATC
Source organism: Paenibacillus sp. 22594 (assembly GCF_052044425.1). Lineage (NCBI taxonomy): Bacteria > Bacillati > Bacillota > Bacilli > Caryophanales > Paenibacillaceae > Paenibacillus > Paenibacillus sp. 22594. The sequence continues at coordinate 1,125,783 of NZ_JBQENA010000001.1, read as the reverse complement.
CATAACGCCATTATCCGTGCGACGAAGAATGGCAAGCTGCGCCCCAATTCCGTAGATTCGCTGACGGGTGAGAATAGCGGGGATAATCTGGGTGCAGGGACTCCGGTGATTCACTTTGAGCAGTGGGAAGAAGAAAGCATAGAGGTGCGGCTGATTCTGAAGGGCGGAGGCTGCGAGAACAAGAACATTCAGTACAGCCTGCCTGCGGAACTGGAGGGCCTTGGCAAAGCAGGCCGTGATCTCGACGGCATCCGCAAATGCATCCTTCATTCGGTATATCAGGCACAAGGCCAGGGCTGTAGTGCCGGTTTCATCGGCGTCGGCATTGGCGGGGACCGTACCACCGGGTATGAGCTTGCCAAGAAACAGCTGTTCCGCAAGGTGGAGGATGTGAATCCCATACAGGATCTGGCCAAGCTTGAAGACTATATTATGGAGAATGCTAACAAACTGGGTATCGGTACGATGGGCTTTGGCGGTGAAGTCACACTGCTGGGCTGCAAGATTGGTGTAATGAACCGGCTGCCGGCCAGCTTTTTCGTCTCCGTAGCCTATAACTGCTGGGCGTTCCGCCGCCAGGGCATCCTGGTTGATCCGGCAGCCGGAACGATTCAGGAATGGCTGTATGAGAGCGGTACGGGAATCTCCGTAGAGACGGAAGATAGCTCTGCACCTGCTGCTGTGCTTGAGGCTGTTGGCGCCGCTGCAGACGGTGCAGGCTCCGGTGTTGTTCCAGAGGATGCCACGATTACTGCAGCACCTGCGGTGCTCTCGGCTGCTGAAGCAGCAGCGAATCCGGCCGGGGAGCAAGCGGCAGCAGCTGCTGGAGAATCCCGTGAGGTCCGGCTGACTACTCCGATCAGTGAGGAAGATATCCGCAGTCTTCGGGTGGGAGATGTAGTTATTCTGTCAGGAGAGATGCATACCGGGCGCGATGCGCTCCACAAGTATCTGATGGATCATGATGCACCGGTGGATCTGAACGGGGCGGTGATCTATCACTGCGGCCCGGTCATGCTGAAGGACGATGCAGGCTGGCATGTAAAAGCGGCAGGCCCGACTACCAGCATTCGTGAAGAGCCGTATCAAGGTGATATTATGCGGAAATTCGGCATTCGTGCCGTGATCGGTAAAGGCGGAATGGGTCCCAAGACATTACAGGCGCTGCAGGAGCATGGCGGTGTCTACCTCAATGCCATTGGCGGCGCGGCGCAGTATTATGCGGAGTGCATTAAGAAGGTGAACAGCGTCGACTTCATGGAGTTCGGGATTCCGGAGGCCATGTGGCATTTACAAGTGGACGGGTTCGCAGCCATTGTGACCATGGACGCGCACGGCAACAGTCTGCATGCAGATGTGGAAAAGGATTCTGCAGCCAAGCTGGCGCAGTTCAGGGAACCGGTTTTTAAATAAGCTGTGAAATGAAGCTAGATTATAGATATTCCGCAAGCCTTCTTCCATTGCTGATGGGGGAGGGCTTTTTGCATTCGCCGGGAGTGGACTGTTTGAAGAAAAGAAAGGTAGAAGTGCTTTTGATTCCCCCCCGGAGTGGGCTATTTGAGGAAATGAATTGTAAAAGCGCCTCTGATTTCCCCCAGAGCGGGCTGTGTTGAGGAAAAGAAAGGTAAAAGTGCCTCTGATTTCGCCCGAAGAGGGTTGTTTGAGGAAATGAAAGGTAGAAGTGCCTTTGACTTCCCCCGCCAGAGTAATTTTGTTTTTTCTGGGGCAGGGACGAGTCACCTTGGGACAAAAGCCAGGAGATCACCGTCAGCGGACGCTAATTATAATACTTGACAACGCATACATAGCCATGGTAATTTTTATGAGGGAAACCGGTTTCCTTGTCCGCAGCATCGTCTTGCAAGTGATGGAAGGGTATTCACAGGCAGTATGGTTCGATATGCGCTCTTATGAGAGGGAGATGAGGAATGAAACGCAAGCTATGGCTTATTCCGGCATTAATCACGTCAATTGTTCTGTCCATTACGGCTAACTTGTTTGTGCTGCCAGCCGCAGAGGTTGAAGCAGCGAGCATTGGTACTGTTACTGAGAATGACACGATCTACCAGATTATGGTTGACCGCTTCAATGATGGGGATACCTCTAATAATGCCACTGGTGCCGCTATCCGTTACGGAGAAGCTTCCGAGGATGATTTTCGCTACATGAAAGGCGGAGACTGGCAGGGTATTATCGACAAACTGCCTTATATTCATAACATGGGATATACCGCGATTTGGATTTCTCCGGTGGCAGAACCGCAGATGACTAACCGCGATAACAACGGTACAGGAAAAAACACAGCCTACCACGGATACAACGTAAAGGATCCCAATAAGGCCAATCCTTACTTTGGAACCAAAGAGAAGCTTAAGGAACTGGTGGATTCCGCCCATGCGCTTGGCATTAAGGTGATTATCGACGTAGTGCCGAATCATATTGGGGACTATATGCTGGGCAGTCAGGCGTATTATGATATAGCAGGTCTGCAGCCTGCGGCGCCTTTTAATAATCCGGCCTGGTATCACCATAATGGTGATATTAACTGGTCGCTGGCAGACGGAAGATACGATCAATGGGCTCAGGATTATTTAGAGAATCACGATCTTGGCGGGCTGGATGATATCGACTTTGACGTTCCTGCCGCCAAACAGGCTGTATTTAATTCTATTAAAGGCTGGTTTGACTATACGGGTGCGGACGGAGCGCGCGTGGATGCTGCCAAGCTGGTCAAGCCGACAGACATCGGTGAACTGCAGAATCTTTTAGGCGTGAATACCTTTGGTGAGAACTTTGACGGCAACGCCGAATTTGTCTCCCGCTGGGTAGGCAACAACAAGGAATGGGGCATGCTTGATTTCCCTATGTTCTTCTCGGTGCTGAACAGTTTTGCTTACGGGCAGTCCTTTGATTCCAACATCAAAAGCACGCTCGCTCAGGATTCTTATTACAACGGAAATGCGAACCATATGGTTACCTTTATCGACAATCATGACCGCAACCGCTTTTTGACGGAAGCAGGCGGCAACTTGGATAAAATGCAAAATGCTTTGTCCTTCATCTTTACTGTCCGTGGAACACCCGTGGTCTTCCAGGGTACAGAGCAGAATAAAGGCAACGGCAACGGTCAGATTATGACAGGCGGGATCGCTGATACCTGGAACCGCTGGTCCATGGTGAAACGGGATGCGGGCGGCAATGTCCTCGAGAACTATTTTAATGAGAATACCAGCACTTATAAGCATATTGCCAAACTGAATGAAATCCGCAAAAATAATCCCGCACTCCGCACAGGCACCCAGCGTGAAATGTGGTCCGCCCAGAACCTGTATGCCTTCTCTCGGCGTGTAGACAGCGGAACGAATGTGGGCCAGGAAGTCATCTCTGTATTCAGCAATGCTTCCAGCGGTTCACAGACCGTTACCATCCCGCTGCGCGCAGAGAGCACACTAACTGCAGGCACAGTACTCATTAATCAACTGAATACTTCTGACACTATAACCGTGCAATCGGGAGGCGCAACCGGCAAACAAATTACAGTAACTGTGGGAGCGAATTCGGCTAAAATCTATTCCAAAACCCAGCCGGTAATCGATACCGTGGCTCCTTCTGTTCCAAGCAATGTAGCGGCTACTGTGCAAAATGCATCCAGTGTGCTCGTAAGCTGGACTGCCTCCACAGATAATGTCGGGGTAACCGGTTATGAAATTTACCGCAATGGAGTCAAAGTCGGAACAACAGCAAACACGTCTTATACAGATAACGGACTGGCATCGCAGACCAACTATAGCTATACGGTAAAAGCATTGGATGCCGCAGGCAATCTGTCGGCACTCAGCGCAGCCGCACTGGTCTTCACCCCGCCCGGAAATAATGTAACCATTTATTACAAGCAAGGCTACACGACGCCATATATTCATTACCGACCTGTAGGCGGAACCTGGACGACAGCACCAGGCGTGGTTATGCCAACAGCTGAAGTAGCCGGCTATAATAAAATCACGATCAATATCGGTTCTGCCACACAGCTGGAGGCAGCTTTCAATAATGGCAGCGGGACCTGGGACAGCAACGGTGGCAGCAACTATTTATTTGGCACTGGCACCTGGACTTACACGCCAACCGGAAACATCAAGTCGGGCGGCCCAGTGACGCCGACAGCGACCCCGACGGCTACGCCAACCGCAACACCAACTGCTACCCCAACGCCGACACCAACGCCAACCGCAACACCAACTGCTACACCAACGCCAACAGCGACCCCAACGCCAACAGTTTCACCTACAGCAACCCCTGTTGGCAATTCAGTAACCATTTACTACAAGAATACCGCTTATACGAATTCTTATATTCATTATAGTCTGGATGGATCGGCAGTCTGGACCACATCTCCTGGAGTGCAGCTGCAGTCGTCATCCTACGCTGGTTATAAAACGGCTACGATTCAGCTGGGAAGTGCCGCTGGCTTGACAGCAGCCTTTAATAACGGCAGCGGGACCTGGGACAACAACGGCGGCAACAATTATCACTTTGGAGCAGGCACGTGGAGTGTAGTGAACGGCAGCATCGCAGCAGGTGTGCCGCAAGCGGACAGTGTGACCTTCAGGGTCACTGTTCCAAGCACGACTCCAGCAAGCGGGCCGGTGTATTTAACCGGCAGCTTCAATAGCTGGAATGCAGCGGACCCTGCGTACCAGCTGACCAAAGGCAATGATGGCGTATATTCCATCACATTAAGCCTGCCGGCGGGAACGGCAGTACAATATAAGGTTACACGCGGCAGCTGGGCTTCAGTGGAGACCAGCACAAGCGGGCCGGATATTGCGAACCGGACGCTTACACCTGCGGGTGGGGCGCAGACCGTCAACCTAACCGTGCAGCGCTGGAAGGACCTATAGTTCATGAAATGGGAGCACTGAGGAATCAATGCTCTCATTTCTTTTATAATAAGAGAGGAGCTGAAAAAGGATATGAAGCACTTAAGATCTAGGCGCAAAATTGGAGCCCTGATGCTGGGCCTCCTGCTGTTCGGCCAGACTATGGTCACAAATGTATCGGCAGAAATTGCCGCTTCGAATGTGTACCATAACCATATGCCTAATTTCTGGGCTTATTATGATTTGAATTCCTATAATTCCGCCCCGATCGGCAGTCCGATTCGCTATACGTATGACGGTGAAGTGATCCAACTGAAGCAGAATCCGCCTGCCGGATATACTTATTACTTGCCTAATGGTTCGCCGATGCCGCACGATGACCTGGTATCCTATTACTCCCATCATGCTAAGACCGGCGCGTATCTAACTTGGCCCTGGAGTGTGGCGAATACGCTGAACAGCAATTATCCACAAGCGCAGATGTATGTCACGATGTCTGGTGCTGTCGTAAACAACGTGAACAGCATTGTTCAACAAGGGAATGTAAGCGGATACAATAATCCGGCTTGGGGCACTCCCTGGAAGAATGCCTACGATCAGCTCAAAACAACCAACGGAAACAAAACACTCGATATGATTCATTTCTCCGGACATCACTCGATGGGACCGCTGGCCGGCAATGAATATTTGCTGAAGGACATTATCTATCATGGGGCCACGCTGGCACAGCCTTATTTTTTGGGAAGCAGCTACAAATCCTCCAAGGGATTCTTCCCCACGGAGCTGGGCTTCTCTGAAAGGATTATTCCGGTGCTGCAGAAGCTGGGCATCCAGTGGTCCGTTATTGGCAATAACCATTTCTCGCGCACACTAAAAGATTATCCGCTGCTGAACAGTCCCGGTACAGACACGATGGTATCACCGCCCAACCGGGCAGACCTGCAGAACGTCAGTACCGCAGGAGCCTGGGTGAGCCAGAACATGTTCAATGAACAGCAGGTGGTATACAACAAATATCCTTTTGCCTCAACTGCGCATTGGGTTCGCTACGTCGATCCTGCAAGCGGAGCGGAGTCCAGAGTAGTGGGCGTTCCTGTAGCGCAGGCAGAGTCCTGGGAGGAAGGATATTTGGGCCAGGTCAAAGCAGACGCGCTTAAGCCGTATGAGAATCTGGTTGCCCAAAAGCAGATTTTTGTCGTAGCTCATGATGGGGATAATTCTTCGGGCCGGGCAGGCTCTGAAGAAACCTGGCGTAATGCCGGAAATGTTACCTATGCTGACAGCGGCGTTAAGGGTATGGGTATCGATGAATATCTACGTAGCAATACGCCAGCCGCCTCCGATGTGGTTCACGTGCAGGATGGATCTTGGATCGATACCCGTGATTCCTCTTCCGATCCGACCTGGTATCACTGGCATCTTCCATTCGGTATTTGGAAGGGACAGTTCGCCACCTTTAACCAGGTTAACGGAACATCGCTCGCCCCGAAGAAGAATCTTTCTGGTGTTGAGGAGGGGATGACGGTATCCTTCGAGAAGGGCTATCATTATCTTGAACGTAATTTCGCCTTGCTCCAGGCGTCCTTGAATTATGCCAAAACGGCAGAGCAAATCTGGTTAGACGATCATCCGAATTACTGGAAGCCGACTACGGCGCTGGATCGTGAGATTACGTATGACGGGAATCAACTGAATCCCTGGATGCTCTCCTTTCCTGTAAAAGGGAACAGTTCCAGTGATTATTCCGGTGGTGCGAATCCGGCCGAATTGGCTTGGTATTTCCTGCTTCCGGCGATGGATTCCGGCTTCGGATATTACGACGAGAATGTTGATGACAGCGTGAAGCCGGCCTTGTCCTTTAACCAATCGTTGTACTTTTCCAAGCCTTATGTATCGCAAAAGCTGGCCAAAGACAAAACAGGCCCTTCTGTCTGGTGGCCGCAGCGTTACCCGTACAATCCCGGCAGCGCTAATGTCAGTAAGGCGGAGGGCTGGACCCTGCAGCACTTTAACAACGTTTTCTCCATCTATACCTATGCTTTTGATACGAGCGGTATCAGTGACATCAAAGTCAAAATCCGTGCCCACCGTGACAAGACTGCAGATGCTTCAGATAATACGTTTAAAGTCTATGATCCGGCTGCTCTGGCGGCCTCCGGTGTGTCTGGTATTGATCCCGCCAAGGTTGGACAATGGGTGGAGTACCCGATGAATGTCCGCGATTTGAGTCCTGATATCAATGGAGTCGATTGGCAGCCAAGCAGTAAAGCCATCATGCAGAAGGTTCCTGCAACGGATATCGGAAATCTCTATTACAGTTACATCTCTGATTACCGCGACCAGTTAGTGGATTATTATATTGAAGCCAAAGATGCCAAAGGTAATGTAACCCGCAGCGATATCCAGCAGGTATTTGTCGGAGCAGGCAAGTATACGCTGGCTAACGGCAAATATACGGAAAGCATGCAGGGGACTGTTGAAGGTACGCATCCATTTATTACGGATCAGCCGGCAATTCCAGATACGGAAGCGCCAAGCACACCGGCTAACCTTCAAGTCTCCGTGACCAATGCTTCTTCTGCTGCCCTCACATGGAACGCATCTACCGATAACATCCGTGTAGCTGGTTATGAGATTTACCGCAATGGGATCAAGATCGGATCTACTGCAGGCAACTCGTATACAGACAACGGGCTGGCATCTGAAACCAGTTACAGCTATAGGGTAAAAGCTTTTGATGCCGCAGGCAATCTGTCGGCACTAAGCGCAGCCGCACTAGTCTTCACCCCGCCCGGAAATAATGTAACCATTTATTACAAGCAGGGCTACACGACGCCATATATTCATTACCGTCCTGTAGGCGGAACCTGGACGACAGCACCAGGCGTGGTTATGCCAACAGCTGAAGTAGCCGACTATAATAAAATCACGATCAATATCGGCGCCGCTACCCAGTTGGAGGCTTGCTTCAACAATGGAAGTGGAACTTGGGACAGCAATGGTGGTAGCAATTATTTGTTCGGCACTGGCACCTGGACCTACACGCCAACCGGAAACATCAAAACGGGTGGCCCTTTGACGCCGACAGCCACGCCGACAGCGACACCGACGGCTACGCCGACAGCGACACCGACGGCTACGCCGACAGCTACGCCGACAGCAACGCCGACGGCTACGCCGACAGCCACACCGACGGCTACGCCGACAGCAACGCCGACAGCAACGCCGACGGCTACGCCGACAGCCACGCCGACAGCCACGCCGACGGCTACGCCGACAGCCACACCTGTGGCCACTGCGGCAACAATCTATTACAAAAATACGGCTTACAGTAACGCGTATATTCATTACAAATTAGATAATTCCTCAGTTTGGACAATAGCGCCGGGAACTCAAATGCAAGCCTCCGCATTTGCGGGCTACAAGGCCCTCACGATTCCACTAGGTGCAGCCTCAGGCCTGACCGCAGCTTTTAACAATGGCAGTGGGACCTGGGACAACAACGGCGGCAGCAATTATTACTTCGAAGCAGGCACGTGGAGTGTAGTGAACGGCAGCATCGCAGCAGGTGTGCCGCAAGCGGACAATGTGACCTTCAGGGTCACTGTTCCAAGCACGACTCCAGCAAGCGGGCCGGTGTATTTAACCGGCAGCTTCAATAGCTGGAATGCAGCGGACCCTGCGTACCAGCTGACCAAAGGCAGTGATGGCGTATATTCCATCACATTAAGCCTGCCGGCGGGAACGGCGGTACAATATAAGGTTACACGCGGCAGCTGGGCTTCAGTGGAGACCAGCACAAGCGGGGCGGATATTGCGAACCGGACACTTACACCTGCGGGTGGGACGCAGACCGTCAACCTTGCCGTGCAGCGCTGGAAGGACCTATAGCAGGATCAAAGCTGCTGACAACAGCACATATGAACCATGCAGGCATTCAAACAAGGAGCGGCTCAGTCCAGAGCCGCTCCTTGTTTTATCCTTGTATAGGGACTTATACTGTGTAAAAAAACTGTGGATCACTCCGATTGAAAAGTGAGAGGGATAAACATGAAGAAACAGACCGGAGGAAACGAAATGAACTAAACGGGGCCAAAGAGGAAATACCTCTGATCTCGCCATAAACGGGCTAGCGGGCAGAATGGAAGGTAGAAATACCTCTGATCTCGTCATAAACGGGCTAGCGGGCAGAATGGAAGGTAGAAATACCTCTGATCTCGTCATAAACGGGCTAGTGGGCAGAATGGAAGGTAGAAATACCTCTGATCTCGCCATACACGGGCCAGCGGGCGGAATGAGAGGTAGAAATACCTCTGATCTCGCCATAAACGGGCTAGCGGGCAGAATGGAAGGTAGAAATACCTCTGATCTCGCCGTAAACGGGCCAGCGGGCAGAATGGGAAGGTAGAAATACCCTAATTTAGGAGTAATGCTGTTACCCGCGGCAATGAGATGCTGGATTCACCCGTTAGGGTGAGTTTGTTCAACAGATGGATTGTGAAAGCGCTGAAGGTGCAAAGCCTATATCTATTGCCTGACGGTAGATTCGCGAACAATAAACAGCCAATAAATGCTGGCTTGCAATATCTCTGCCCGAGCAACCGGCTTGTCATCATAACTTGATTTCTACAGCGCCGGGGCGTCCCGCTACCCGATTTTACACTGCGTTGATAATCGGTGCGGGAACTGGTATTTTACTGAAAATGAAGGTAGGATGTTCTCAAGGACACAATCATAAGGATGAGGATACAATTCATGAGACCGTTTCGCATTCGTCTTACACTAATACTAATGGCCCTGATTGGCATATCCATGATCGGTGCAGGTATTACCATGGCCAAGCTCTTTAAGGATTCACATATTTCCGCGCTGGAAGAAAACATGTCCCGGGAAATAAATCTGCTGTCCGGCACCCTTCAATTTAGAGATACGGCAAGTCCGGACGCAGTCAGCTATTATACTAAGCAGGCAGAGGATATCGCCAAGTTAACCAGTTCCCGGATTACTTTTATTCTGAAGGACGGCAAGGTTATTGGCGATTCAGAGAAAAATCCGATGGAGATGGACAACCATTCTACTCGTGAAGAGGAAGTGCTGGCAGCCAAAGAAGGGATTGGGCGCGCGATCCGTTACAGTGATACCCTTAACCGGGAGATGCTGTACGTAGCCGGAGCCGTTGTATCTGATCAGGGATTTGATGGTTATATCCGTCTCTCCATGGGGCTCGATGCAGTCACAGAGGGATTGAACCGGGCCTGGATGATCATGGCAGGCGGGCTGGTGCTGCTGTTCATTGCAGCGACTTTTGTTAGCTATAAGGTTGCTTCCAGCATGACCTCTCCGCTTGAGCAGATTACCAGAGTCGCCCGGCGGATTACCGATCTGGATTATGATGCAAGGGTTCCGATGAACCGCAGAGACGAGATTGGTCAGCTTGCAAATGCAATCAATGCGATGGCAGACAGTCTTCAGGACCAGCTCAAGACGATCCGGAATAACGAGGATCTGCTGCAGAGCGTGCTGGACAATATGACCGGCGGTATTGTAATGATCAATGCAGAAGGTGAAATTGCACTCTTGAACCGGGCATCCGAGCGGCTGCTGGATGTGAAGAACAGTGAGATGGCAGGGCGTTCGTACAAGGAGCTGAAGCATCACTATGAGCTTACCCGCCTGATCGAGGAGGGGGTCTCCCGTAATGAGCCGATCCATGAAGAGCGGAGCATCTATAATCCCGCGGAGCGGATCGTGCGGCTGGACGGCGTGCCGATGATTCAAGACGGCTCCTGCCGGGGAATGCTGTTCCTGCTTCAGGAGGTAACGGAAATCCGCCGGTTGGAGAAAATGCGCAGCGAGTTCGTAGCCAATGTATCCCATGAGCTGAAGACTCCAGTCGCTGCGGTAAAAGGTTTTGCCGAGACACTGCTTGGCGGTGGAGTCACTGATGAGAAAACCGCGCGCTCTTTTCTGCAAATTATCTATGATGAGAATGAGAGGCTGAACCGCCTGATTGGAGACATTCTGGAACTCTCCAAAATCGAATCCAAACGCGTCCAGCTTGAATGCTCACCGGTGCATTTGATTGAATTCTTCGATTCCGTGCTTGAAACGCTCAGCAAGGTAGCTGAGAAGAAGAATATCAGCTTGCGCGCGGATGTGCCTGCAGAGCTGTTCATGGAGGGGGATGAAGATAAGCTGCGCCAGATCTTCATGAACCTGTTGTCCAATGCGATTAATTACACTCATGAAGGCGGAAGCGTAAATATAATTGTGGTTAACACCCAAAAGAATGACGGGATAGAGACGGTTACCTTTACCGTAAGAGATACCGGGATGGGAATTCCACGGAAGGACCTGCCGCGGATTTTCGAACGCTTCTACCGGGTGGACAAAGCCAGATCCAGAAGCTCCGGCGGAACCGGGCTTGGATTGTCCATTGTCAAGCATCTGGTTGAGCTGCATCACGGATCGATTTCTGTAGAAAGCGACCTTGGAATCGGCAGCTCCTTTATTTTGGAACTTCCACTGCTGCAGGAAGGTTCTCACTAAGCGGACAGTGTCAATATTAGGGGCAGTTTTGTTCGCTGCCCGGATTGCCAGGAAGGGTTCAAAGGTCTAGTATTAATTCTAGGGTCTGAAATATTATGAATCCTTTGTTATTTTACACCGGGTTAACATTCTGGTGATATGATGGGCTTGCCTGCAGTTTTGTAAATTTGAAAACATATGAATACGGGGGAAACTATGGCACAACGATTGCTTGTCATTGAAGACGAACCGACACTGTCCCGGCTGCTGTCGTATAATTTGACGCAGGAAGGCTATGAGGTCACCGTTGAGGATCATGGAACGGCAGGATATGACCGTGCGACTAGAGAACCTTTTGACTTAATCGTACTGGATCTGATGCTGCCTGGAATGAATGGGATTGATATTCTGGATAAGCTGCGTGGTCAAGGCATCCGCACGCCTGTGATCGTGCTGACTGCCAAAAATGCTGAAGAGGACGTGGTTCGGGGGCTGAAGTCAGGCGCCGATGATTACATAACCAAGCCCTTTGGCGTATCTGAACTGCTTGCCCGCGTAAGTGCAGTGCTGCGCCGGATTTCCGGTCTGGCCGAAGAAGTTCAGCCGGATACTGCAGTGCCCGCTTCTACCATAATCCTGGGACAGCTGGAGATTTACCCTGAGCGGTATGAGGTATTGCTAGGTGGTCAGAGCATCAATCTCCGGCCCAAAGAATTCGAGGTTCTACTGTATCTGGCCCGCAAGCCGGGGGTTGTGCTTACACGTGATGATCTGATGAATGCCGTCTGGGGCTTTGATTACATCGGAGGACAGCGAACCGTAGACGTACATGTCAGCTCCCTGCGTAAGAAGCTTGAGCTGGACCCGGAATCCGTGCATATCGATTCAATCCGCGGGGTGGGCTACAAACTTGTGGTGAACAAAAAAAGAAGCCCGGTTATGTAATCTTACGGAGTTCTTATATAAGTGAATGCATAAACATCTAGCATTTTGGCAAAAGCTATGAATTGGATTCGTAGGTTGACTGAAGCAAGTCCTCACAATGTGAGGGCTTTTTGTTATTCGACCCGGAACAGTGGTCCTCTTGTCTTCCAAACCTTACATGTGATTTTACATTCTGTTAACAATTCTCTTCAACTCTATTTACACTGAAAGCTTATCATGGGGTACGAAGATGATGAGAAGGAGACACAAAAACTAATGAAATCCATCATTGACATAGAGAAGCTAGATCTCTACTATGAGTCATTTCACGCGCTGAAAAGCGTGGACCTTCAAGTGCCTGAGAAACAGGTAACCGCATTTATCGGACCCTCCGGTTGCGGGAAGTCCACCCTTCTGCGTACACTTAACCGTATGAACGATATGATCCCGGGTACACGTATTGAAGGTAAGGTTAACATCAGCGGTAAAAATATTTACAGCGATGAGGTGGAAGTGGAAAGCCTGCGCAAGCAGGTAGGCATGGTGTTCCAGCAGCCGAATCCATTCCCCAAATCGATCTATGACAATGTGGCTTACGGTCCCCGTCTGCACGGAGTCCGCGGCAAAGCGGAGCTGGATGTGCTGGTGGAACAGAGCCTGCGTCAATCCGCCCTGTGGGAGGAAGTTAAGGATTTCCTTAAGAAATCGGCTCTCAGTCTCTCCGGCGGGCAGCAGCAGCGTCTTTGCATTGCCAGAGCGCTTGCGGTACAGCCGGATATTCTCCTGATGGATGAGGCGACCTCCGCTCTGGACCCGGTATCCACACTTAAGATCGAAGAACTGGTGCAGGAGTTGCGGGACAAGTATACGATTGTCATGGTCACACATAATATGCATCAGGCCGCACGGGTATCGGGCCGCACAGTGTTTTTCCTGAACGGTGTAATCGTGGAGGCTGCGGATACCGAGATGCTGTTCTCGAATCCGAAGGACTCCCGCACTGAAGACTATATATCAGGACGCTTCGGCTGATCCAAGTGATTGGCATGTTCCCGGAGTGACAGGCTGACCATACGTTTTTGAGGAGGATCGCTTTTATAATGATTCGCAGAAAAGAATTCGATAAAGATTTGGAAGAGCTGCGCAACCTGCTGCAGCAGATGGGCGAGCATGTGACAGACGCGCTGGAAGGCGCGGTACTTGCTCTGCAGAACCTGGACACTGAGCGTGCTCAGGAGATCGTGAAGGCCGATTTGCGGCTCAATGCCATGGAAGACAGAATTATGGAAATCGGTTCGCGGCTCATTATCACCCAGCAGCCAGTAGCCAAGGACCTTCGCCGTATTATTGTAGCGTTCAAAATATCAAGCGATCTGGAGCGTATGGGTGATTTGGCACTGGATGTAGCCAAGGTCACTATGCGGATCCAAGGTCAACAGCTGATTAAGCCACTTGTGGATATTCCGCGTATGGCAGAGATTGTAACAGGAATGATCACGGAAGCGATTCAGTCTTATCTGGACGAAAATACGGATTTGGCTTATAAAATGGCCCAGGATGACGACCATGTGGATCAACTGTACAGCGGGATGATTAATGAGCTGTATGCCTATATGGTCGAAAAACCGGAGTTCTTGAATCAGGCGATGCTGCTGACGCTGGTTGGCCGGTATATTGAGCGGATAGCGGATCACGCCACCAACATTGGCGAGAGTGTAGTCTACCTGGTGACCGGCAAACGTCCCGATTTGAATCAATAACAGTTTGACCTGGTTTCATTAGACACGTTTATAAGAAGGGGCGATATTGCCTTTGTAGCTCAGACAGCAAGCTTTCTTCAGAGAAGGCTTGCTTTTTTTTGTATGAATAGAGTATTTCCGCGCTTGAATGTCTCTTGCCGTTTCTGCTTGAGCAGGGCATATGGTAAAATGTAAAGAAGTATGCAAGATAAAGGCGAGGTGCAGAAATGGACAAGTTGATTCTAATAGATGGCAATAACATTATTTACCGCGCATTTTTCGCAATGCCGCCGCTGACAAATACCGCAGGGCAACAGACTAACGCAGTGTACGGATTTACAACCATGCTGCTGCGCTTGATTGAAGAGCATAAGCCCACCCATATGATTGTAGCCTTTGATGCAGGGAAGATTACATTCCGGCATGAAGGCTATGAAGACTATAAAGGAGGCCGTCAAAAGACACCACCCGAGCTCTCCGAACAGTTTCCGATGCTAAAAGAACTGCTGCGCAATCTCGGTGTGCCGCAATTTGAAATTAACGGCTACGAAGCTGACGATATTATCGGAAGTATATCCCGGGAAGCCGATGAGGCTGGACGCCAGGTTATGATTGTGTCCGGGGATAAGGATATGCTGCAGCTGGCATCGGATCATACGACAGTGGCGTTGGTGCGTAAAGGGGTTACCGAGGTCGAAATGTACGGGCCTCAACAAATCCGCGACAAATACGATCTCACACCACAGCAGATCATCGATCTCAAAGGTCTGATGGGAGATGCCAGTGATAATATCCCCGGCGTTCCAGGGGTTGGTGAGAAGACAGCGCTGAAACTGCTGCAGCAGTTCGGTTCGGTAGAAGGCGTGCTGGCCGGAACGGATGAGCTGAAGGGTAAAATGAAGGAGAAGCTGGAGGAACACGCAGACAGCGCTGTAATGAGTAAGAAACTGGCGACGATCTACCGCGAAGTTCCACTGGAGCATGCCTGGGAGGATATGGTCTTCAACGGAATCAAAAAGGATACTGCCGGCCCGGCGCTGGCCAAGCTGGAATTCAAGTCCCTGCTGGAGCGTCTGTCTCTGAGCGCCTATGCTCCTGCAGGTGGAGTCCCTGAAGATGGAGCTGAAGCGGCACCGGCTGCGGAGCTGGATATCACCATCGTAGGGGAAACAGAGCTGCCGGAGCTGCTGGCTGCTTTGCCTGGCATTTCTGCGCTACATGTGGAGTCAAACGGCGAGAATCCGCACCGTTCGGAAGTGATCGGCATCGGCTTGTCCTCACCAGAGCAGCACTTTTTCGTGCCCTTTGCACTGCTGAAGAGCCCTGCTGCTGCGAAGCTGCGGGATTGGCTCGGAGATGAGAAAGCACCCAAAAGCGGATATGATCTGCACCGGGCGGATCTGGCGCTGCACTGGCAGGGAATTTCTTTTGCCGGAGCCGCTAATGACGTTCAGCTGGCTGCCTATCTGCTGGACCCTACGGAAGCCAACCAGAATCTGAATGACCTTACAGCCAAATATGGCCTGCCCCGATTGTCTCCGGATGAAGAGGTATTCGGCAAAGGCGCTAAATATAAAATACCGGAGCTTGAAATCCTGGGCAATCATGTTGCCCGCAAAAGCGCCACTGTACTCGGTATCGTACAGAAACAGCAGCAGGAGTTGACGGACACGGATATGACCGGCCTGTTTGTCGATCTGGAGATGCCGCTGTCACGCATTCTAGCTGACATGGAGAAGCAGGGCATTGCTGTCAACAAACAGGATTTGATCGATCTCGGCAAGGAGTTTGAGGCCCAGATTTCCAGGCTGGTATCGGATATTTATTCGATTTGCGGTACTGAGTTCAACCTCAACTCACCGAAGCAGCTGGGGGAAATCCTGTTCGTGAAGCTGGGCCTGCCTGTTGTCAAAAAGACGAAGACGGGTTATTCCACGGATGCCGAGGTGCTGGAGAAGTTGGCTCCCTACCATGATGCCGTTAGGCTGATTCTCCAATACCGTACCATTGCCAAGCTTCAGTCCACCTACGTAGAAGGTCTGCTTAAGGAAATCTCTGCGGAGACCGGTAAGGTACATACCTTTTACCGCCAGACGATCGCAGCAACCGGACGACTTAGCAGCCAGTTTCCAAATTTGCAGAATATACCGATCCGGCTGGAGGAAGGCCGCAAAATCCGTAAGGTCTTTGTGCCCTCCGAGCCGGGCT
Source organism: Paenibacillus sp. 22594 (assembly GCF_052044425.1). Classification (NCBI taxonomy): domain Bacteria; kingdom Bacillati; phylum Bacillota; class Bacilli; order Caryophanales; family Paenibacillaceae; genus Paenibacillus; species Paenibacillus sp. 22594. Next base: position 1,109,507 of record NZ_JBQENA010000001.1, on the reverse strand, counting down.
GGTCGATACTGGCAGCAGATTACTCGCAGATCGAATTGCGGGTGCTGGCGCATATTTCCGGCGATGAACGGATGAAGGAAGCTTTTCTGGAGGATATGGATATTCACACCAAAACAGCGATGGATGTGTTCGGTGTTGCCGCCGACCAAGTGGATAGCAACATGCGCCGTTCCGCCAAAGCGGTCAATTTCGGGATTGTATACGGCATCAGCGATTACGGCCTGTCCCAGAACCTGAATATTCCGCGCAAAGAGGCCGCACATTTCATTGAGCAGTATTTCGAAGTGTTCAAAGGTGTGCGCCGTTATATGGACGATATTGTAGTAGAAGCCCGCAAGCAGGGTTATGTGACCACGCTGCTGGAACGCCGCCGCTATCTGCCGGAGATTAATGCGAAGAACTTCAATCTGCGCTCTTTTGCTGAACGTACAGCGATGAATACCCCGATTCAGGGAACAGCGGCAGATATCATCAAGCTGGCTATGGTTCACATGGACAAGGCGCTGCACCAGCGCGGGCTTAAAAGCCGCATGCTGCTGCAGGTACACGATGAACTGGTGTTCGAAGTCCCCGAAGATGAGCTTGAGCTGATGAAACAATTGCTGCCGGAGGTAATGGCAGGAGCACTGAAGCTATCTGTACCTCTCAAGGCAGAGGTAAGTTATGGAAGCAACTGGTATGAGGCGAAATAGCCCCCCGCAAGAACCGTATATCCGGTATAATGAAGGGGAGGTGAGTCATTATGCCGGAATTACCGGAAGTAGAAACTGTCAAAAGAACACTTAATGCCTTAATTATAGGCAAGCAGATACAGAACGTCACCGTCCGGCTGCCGCGGATCATTCAACGTCCGGACGATATTCAGGCTTTTGCGGGCATGCTGGCAGGCCATACTGTAGTAGAAGTGGAGCGTAGAGGAAAGTTTTTACGTTTTGTGCTGGATGGCCTTGTCATGGTATCTCATTTGCGGATGGAGGGCCGCTATGGTCTTTATCAGGGAGATGAGCCGCTGGACAAGCATACCCATGTTATTTTTCATTTTACGGATGGTACGGAGCTGCGGTACACGGATGTGCGCCAATTCGGCACCATGCATCTGTTCCAGCCGGGGGAGGACTTGCTGCTGCCGCCGCTGAAGAAGCTGGGGGAGGAGCCGCTTGCGCCATCTTTTACACCAGAACGGTTCAAGGAAATCGTCTCGGGCAAAAGCACCAAAATTAAGCCGCTGCTGCTCAATCAGGAATATGTAGTCGGTATCGGAAATATTTATGTAGATGAAGCGCTGCACCGTGCCCGTATTCACCCGGAAACGGGTGCCAAGTCGCTTACCGGAAGTCAGCTGGATCAGCTGCATCATGCCATTGTCGCTACATTGACGGAGGCTGTGAATGCAGGGGGATCTTCGGTGAAATCGTATGTCAACGGCCAGGGAGAGAGTGGAAGCTACCAGCATCAGCTGCTCATCTACGGACGCAAGGATCAGCCTTGTGCGAGCTGTGGCACACTGATCGAGAAAAGTGTGGTGGGAGGCAGAGGCACGCATTATTGTCCAAACTGCCAGCCGCAAAAGGGATTATAAAGTAAGCGTTACATCGTAAGATTTGGCACTGCCGTACTTCCGGTTTTACGCTAATGTTGTCCATGCAGCGATAAAAGTCAGGCACTCAATACTTGTCCCGCCCATATACTGTGTGAAGAATGCTGATTAGAGCCAACGGAGCCTTGCCCGGAGCGTTTTCGGGTAGGCTGCCGGTTCTTCACGGGAGGGATTGCGGGTGCTCAGCCCATTTTTTTCATTGCTGCTGCTGGCGTTTGCCCTGAGTTTGGACGGTTTTGGTGTTGGTGTTACATATGGGCTGCGTAAAATGAAAATACCGCTGCTCTCGATCCTGATCATCTCGCTGTGCTCTGGGATCGTCATTGGTGTCTCTATGCAGGTCGGTGTGCTGCTGGCCAAGGTGGTTTCTCCTCATGCCGCATCCAGTATTGGAGCGGTTATTCTCGTCTTGATGGGCTGCTGGTCTTTGTTCCAGATGCTGATGCAGAAGGAGAAAGAGCATAGTGCGGAAGACGATAGCGGGAAGGCTGACGGGGTGGCTAGACAGGAGACCGCTGCTGCTCTTGCCGGGAGCGCTGGTTTTGAGGGTTCTTTGGAAGCAGTGGACGGGGAGTCGCCTAAATCGGCGGTTTTCTCGCTGGAGCTGCGGCATCTTGGAGTAGTGATCCAGATTCTTCGTACGCCTTCTTCCGCCGATATGGACGCTTCCGGCAGCATCTCTTCCACGGAAGCGATGGTGCTTGGAATTGCATTGTCGCTGGATGCATTCGGTGCGGGACTTGGAGCAGCATTACTGGGATTCAGTCCGGTCTCTACGTCGCTGATGATTGCCCTCTTTAGTGGAACTTTTCTGCTGCTGGGGATGAAGACGGGGTTGAAGCTGTCGGGAAGCTACTGGATGAGGCATGCTGCCGCATTGCCTGCGTTATTATTAATTGCAATGGGAATAATGAAGCTATTATGAGGTGAGTACATGATTATGGGCTTAACCGGAGGCATTGCCTCCGGAAAAAGCACCGTATCCGCAATCTTTGTGGATAAGGGGGCGCGACTGGTTGATGCCGATGTCATTGCCAGAGAGGTGATGCTTCCGGGGTCTCCGGTGCTGGCCGCTGCCGTGCAAGAGTTTGGAGGAGAAATCCTGCAGGCAGATGGGACGCTGAACCGGGCCAGGCTTGGAGAGATCGTTTTTCATGATCCTGAGGCACGGCAGAAGCTGAATGATTTGACACATCCGGCGATCCGCCGGGAGATTAAGAACCGCATGTATGCTTTGGAACAGGAAGAACCCCAGCGATTGGTTATTGTGGATATTCCACTCTTGTATGAATCCCGTCTGGACAACCTGTTTCAGGAGATCATCGTGGTCTACATTCCGCGTGAGCTTCAGCTGGCCCGTCTGGTGGAACGCAACACGCTTACGATGGAGCAGGCTGAAGTCAGATTGAATGCCCAGATGGACATTGAGCAGAAGCGTAGTAAGGCTACCTATGTCATCGACAACAGTGGTAATCTGGATGATACAAGGCAGCAGGTTGCAGCTTTATGGGACAGGCTGGGTCTGTCATGAAATGGCTGCGTAAAAAAAGAGTGCTGCTCCTGCTGTTTGTAGGCTTTACAGCCATTCTGTTCTTGAGTACGAACTGGATGTCCTGGTTTTATCCCATTTATTATAAGAATGAGATCCGCACGCACAGCCTTACCTATGAGATGGATCCGTTCCTTGTGGCGGCAATCATCCGGGTGGAGACAAATTATAAAACCGGACGTGAGTCCAAAAAAGGTGCCATAGGTCTTATGCAGCTGATGCCGGATACTGCCAAGTGGGCGCTCGAAAAGGCCAAGCTCCCGGACGTATCACTGGACAGGCTTAAGGAAGAGCCATCCGCTAACATTGAGCTGGGCACCTGGTATCTGTCTTCGCTGTCCCGCAAGTTTGACGGCAACCGCACAGCGGTTATTGCCGCATACAACGCTGGCCCAGGCAAGGTGCAGCGCTGGCTGGATGAAGGGGACTGGGACGGGAGCGAGGCGGCTGTGAAGGATATTCCGATTGGCGAGACCCGTCATTATGTGCAGCGTGTCATTTATTATTACGAACAGTACACAGAGATCTATAATGAGTTCTAGAGTTTAGTAACCCTACATTTGCTGTAATTTTCTTATGAATTCTTATATTTTAAAAAAAGAAGTATTACACGACCCGAAAGTCGAATAATACTTCTTGGTAAACTTATGGAGAAATGTTTATTTGAACTGACCTGCCAGTGATTGTTCAGCCAGGGTTACAAGACGTTTTGTGATGTAACCACCGATCGAACCGTTTTCGTAAGAAGTTTTATTGCCTTGGTATCCATCTGGGGAGAGCGTGATACCGAGTTCTTGGGCAACTTCGTATTTCAGTTGATCCAAGGCACCGCGTGCATTTGGAGCTACCAGGTTATTGGAGCTGTTATTTTGGCTCATTACTGTTCACCTCCTATCGGTTGGTAACAGTATTATGTGCTGGACTTGCCATCTTCATAACAACAAATAAACGGTGATTTATGGAAATTAGAATGAGCGCTTCGAAGCCGGATTCCTTGCCGGACCGGGACGACACCTATAATGTAAAAGGAAGTGATTAAGCTTATGAAATGCCCATACTGTGATCACACGAATACCAAAGTACTGGATTCCCGTCCGGCCAACGAAAATAAGTCAATCCGCCGTAGGCGGGAATGCGAGTCATGCAGCCGGCGGTTCACCACATTTGAGATGATCGAAGAAACGCCACTGATTGTGATCAAAAAAGGCGGGAGCCGCGAAGAATTCAGCCGCGATAAAATCCTGCGCGGCCTGATCCGCGCCTGCGAGAAACGTCCCGTTTCCGTCGAGCGCCTGGAGGTCATCGTCTCCGAAGTCGAGAAGTCCCTGCGCGGGATCGCCTTAGCTGAAGTAGAGAGCCGCCAGATCGGTGAGCTTGTCATGGAGCAGCTCTACCCTGTAGATGAAGTCGCTTACGTCCGCTTCGCCTCCGTCTATCGGCAGTTCAAGGACATCAACATGTTCATGAAGGAGCTGAAAGGCCTCTTGTCCAAGAGTACCGGAGAGCTGGAGGGATTATAGGGAGCTGCTGAGGGTTATGCTATATGGAGTGAGAGCGTTCTCTCTTTAGCCTGCAAGCTGTGTGGAACTGTCCCTGTGAAGCAATAAGCCGCCGTACTGTAAGGTGGTTTATTGCTTCTCCAAATCCTTAAGCGGACGGGCAGAGGATCAATCCAAAAACTTTTTTAAGAAAAGTGTTGACACTGAGTCCGGAATTTTATATTATATAGAAGTCGCCTACGAAACAAATTAACTTCTAAGTAACATAAACATTACAAATAAAGTCAGTTTTTAGAATACATATTGTAGTTCTAAAACGCTTCATGGGGCCATAGCTCAGCTGGGAGAGCGCATCGCTGGCAGCGATGAGGTCAGGGGTTCGATCCCCCTTGGCTCCACCAATAATTTCATATGGACTCTTAGCTCAGTTGGTAGAGCAGTAGACTCTTAATCTATTTGTCCAGGGTTCGAGCCCCTGAGAGTCCATCCTAAAGAAACGGCAGAAATGCCGTTTTTTTTGCGTGCGCCTCACAGTCGCACTATCTAGGTGGTTCAAATCCACCCGGTAACTTTACCCTTTAAAGTGCCGTAGCTGAAGCAGACTTCCGGCAACCGAAGGTTGCCGGAAGGGCAGGGTGTCTTCCGTAAGGAAGAATCCGAAGGGCATGCAGGCAAAGTCCAGCCCGGAATGCAGTGAACCAGAGGTGGCGGCGATGCTGGGTGACCCGCCGTAAAAACGGGGAAACCTATACGAAATCGTATATCTTACAGGAAAACACACAAAGGGAAATGACCTGCAAGACTCATCGACGTGATTAGGGTCAGGATGGATGGAACAGAAGGTGCAGATAACTGAGGGAAGTCTCGTAGTCTCCTTGACGCAAACACGAACAAGGTAGGGGCGGTATAACCGAAAGGGAAAACCAAGCCGAAGGGTTGCGAGATGGCGGATCGTTCCGTAGTAGTGAGCAAGTCCGGGCCAATGAAAGCTGGTAACAGTCTGGGGGAGAAAACCCGGATGAGTATGCGCCTGAAAATTTTTTTTTGAAGGCGAGCAGCTAGAAAAAAAGTGGTGCCGCATACCCTGCTCTCACTCCAAGAGAGGAGAGACAGAGGCGAAGGGAACGTGCTTTGTCAAAGACTGTGAGTGTTCGCGAGTGGATATCGTAAGCGCCGTAAACCAGCGAGGGTTTGATCGAGAGGGTGAGTCCCGCCGAGAGCGAGAGAGCACTTGGGGAATGAGGCAAACTGGCGACCTGAGTACATCCAAGGCAGCAGGAGCGATTGAATTTTTTTTTTCTAACACGCAGTTGCCGGGATGGAACAAGAAAGGAATCGATATCTGTAACGGAAACAAGACCAGCCTGGTGAGTAGCGGTAAAGGTGGTGAAACACCAATGAAACCGAAAAGACGTTACTATTCCCTAATCGATAAGGTTTACCAAATGAACAATCTGGACAAAGCCTGGCTGTCGGTGAAAAGGAATCAAGGAAGTGGCGGTATTGATGGTGTCAGCATCGGGATGTATGAGAAGAATGTAAGCACGAACCTAAGGGAACTCCAAAGGTTATTGCAGCAGGGCCGTTACGTTCCCGATCCGGTGAGGCGGCATTACATCGAGAAGGAAAATGGGAAATTAAGACCTTTGAAGAGGATTTTTATTACTATAGCTTTGGTTTTCGAGCAGGATATTCGGCGCATCAAGCCATACGTACCATCCGGCGGGCCAAACGTAATGGATATGAACATGTAGTAGACCTGGATATTGTATCTTTCTTCGATGAAATCCCCCATGAAGGACTCATGGAGAAGGTGCAAGAAAGAATCTCGGACGGAAAAGTACTGACGCTCATTCGCGGGTGGCTGACGTCGGGAGTCATGGAAGATGATCAGTTCCATGAAACAGAAATCGGGTCTCCCCAGGGCGGAGTCATCTCGCCGCTCTTGGCAAACATCTATTTGAATGCGTTCGACTGGGGCATGAAAGAGCAGGGATTTGCCGTAGTCAGGTACGGGGACGATGCCGTAATCCTATGTAAGACAAAGGAACAGGCACAAGAGGCGTATAGGGCAGCAAAGAAGATATTAGAAGAAGAACTGCGACTGCGAATGCACCCGGAGAAAACAAAAGTGGTGGATTTCGATGAGGGATTTCGTTTTCTGGGATTCGACTTCCGAAGGGATTATATCGCCTTGCCAGACGCGAAAGTGAAGAAATATAAGGATAAAATCCGAAATGCAACGCGCAGGCAACAAGGAAAGAACCTGGACGGAATGCTCAAGAAGCTAAACGAAATCAGCCGAGGATTTGGAAACAATTTCGGGATAGGAAATGTAAAGAAAAAGTTTGAACGTCTGGATCAATGGACGCGAATGAGGGTGCGAGCCTTTATGCGCAAAAAGAGATCTATGGTGTCAAACCGGCTGATACCAAACAAAGTACTGGAATCACTCGGAATGGTATTTCTAACAAGCTTACTCACCACACGTTCCTAATTCAGGAGTGAAATAAGCAATCCGGCGACGGATGAAGGAAACTCACACCTGAAGATGGGGAACTGACGAAGGAAAGCCGTGTGCGGGAAATCCGCATGCACGGTTTGACGGGGAGTCCGAAGGAGTAATCCCTCGTCTTACCCTACTGTTTCGGGAAGTGGGAGGATGAAGCAGAAGTGGGGAACACAGATCTGTTTAAGATCACTGGTCTACTTCTTCTTAGAATGGAACGTTCATTATTTCACAAATCGTTTGCTTAACGAACAGTTGAGACAATTCATTTTTCATACCACTTGTGTGCACCGATTATTAAAAGTAATGGGGGGAGTTCCTAAAGCCATGAACGGCTGGTTCGGATATCCTCTTTTTTTTGACAGGATTGACGTAAGCGCTTGGTGTGGACACTCCGCAACGAATTTTGGATATTTAGAAGCCTGCAACGGGTTCTGGGAACCTACAGACCGCCTTATGATGGATAGCCTGCAATCCATAAGGCGGTCTTTGTGCTGTCTTCAGATTGTTGCGGATTCGCTCTGAGATAGGCGTATAAGATATATTCTTGCTTTAAAAGGCCTCAGAAGCTGTGATTCCAGCAGTTCTTCCGCAGAAGGATAATTAGTCATCAGTAGGATCGGCTTTGAAGGCGGGGCATCCAAGACGACGGTCTGCTCTTGTGCAGAGAAGTTAGTGACTACAATTGGCCGGGAATTTCTCCTTGTTCTTGCGCGTTGTTGATCACGGTTAATCATTGCCTCATGGCCGTTACAGTACTGCGCATGCTTTCCTCGTCGAGCTTGTGAAGATTTTCAGTATTTTGCATGCGACTCATGGTAGGTTTTTAACTTTCGTGTGTTCGTATTGGAGGAGGCATCTTTGCAGGAATTGTATACAGTTGTCCTTCACTTGTCTATAAAACGATGGAGGCTCAAAGATCATATTGACTTTCTAAAATCGAGTGGGTACAATGATACCGATAGGAAACATTGTTACCGTAAATGCGCGGTACTTAACTTTCATAAGAATCGGAAATTACTTCTGAGCAACGGTAACGGTGTTTCTATATTGTAACACAGTAATTTGATCTTGCAGGGAGGACAATACGATGAAAGCTGTACAACTGACAAACGGCTTCGGCTTTGAGGAATTAACCATGACAGAACTCGACAAACCAACGCCAGGTCCTAAGGAGGTGCTGATCCGCATGAGGGCAGCTTCTCTCAATTATCGGGATCTAGTAGTCCTCGGAGGATTAATGCCGATCGAAGTCAAATTCCCCTTCATTCCATTATCAGACGGAGCGGGAGAAATTGTAGCCATTGGCCCAGGAGTAACCAGATTTCAGGTCGGACAACGAGTAGCAGGTAATTTTCAACAGCGCTTCATTGGTGGCAACCCAAGACCAGGGGTGTTAGAAGAAAGTCTGGGAGGTCCGTTGAATGGAGTAGCGGCCGAGTATGTCGTTCTACATGAAGACGGAGTCGTCCCTATTCCCGATCACCTCACTTATGAGGAGGCCTCCACCCTGCCGATCGCGGCATTAACCGCATGGAGCATGCTAATCGAATACGGTGGTTTGCAAGCGGGTGATACTGTGCTGCTGCAAGGAACAGGCGGTGTCTCCATCTTTGGACTTCAATTCTCGCTTATGGCCGGAGCACGAGTCATCATCACGTCGAGCAGCAACGACAAGCTGGAACGAGCAAAAGCTCTTGGCGCATGGCAAACGATCAACTATTCGGAGGTTCCTGATTGGGATAAGGCAGCGTTAGAGTTGACTGGCGGCGTCGACCATGTTCTGGATGTTGGAGGAGCGGCAACGATGGGGAAATCCATAAATGCACTTCGCACAGGAGGGACCGTGAGTATGGTCGGGTTCTTATCGGGCTTGACCATTCCGGAATACGATGTCTCCAGTATCTTGCATAAAGCCGCAACGGTTCGCGGCAGTCAAGTCGGCAACCGGGATCACTTTGAAAAGATGAATCGAGCGATTGCCCATCATCGTTTACATCCCGTCATCGACCGTGTATTCCCTCTAGATCGAATTGGAGAAGCGCTCGCGCTCTTGGCTGAAGGAAAGCAATATTTTGGTAAAATCGTAGTCCAAATCTAAAGTCTCTCAAAAATGACATTGGAGGCGCAAGCAGGAACGGCACCCAGAGGCAACAAGGGCGTTCATCGTGTGCTTTTAACAAAATAAGGTTGGAATCTGGGAGGGTGCGAAATGAATCTGGATGATTTGGAGCTATCTTGGAATGAAAAGGAGAGTCTGTCCGGCAAAGTGGCCTTGGTGACAGGCGCTAGCAGCGGAATCGGGGCATCGATCGCCAGGAAACTGGTAAAGCGCGGAGCCCATGTGACTGTAGTGGCACGTCGACGGGATCGATTGGATGAGCTGGTTCAGGAATTGCATAAAGAGGGATTGTACGAGGTTATGGCGGTACCTGCTGATATTCAAAAGGCTGAAGAAGTACAGCATGTGGTCAATGAAACGATTAACCGCTGGGGCCGTCTTGATATTATAGTTGCCAATGCCGGATTCGGGTATCGAAGTCCTTTGGTAGAAGTGGATCTGGAAAGATGGGAGGAGCTGTACAGGACGAATGTACACGGTCTAATGTTGACGCTGCACTACGGGCTTCCGCCAATGCTGGGTCAGGGCAAGGGAGATGTCATCATCATCTCCTCCATTGCCGGCAAGGAAGTGATTGCCGGAGGAGGTCCATACAGCGCTACCAAATACGGCGTTAACGCCATAGCGTCTGCATTACGTTTGGAGACAATCGATCAGGGGATTCGCGTTACGACGATTCAGCCCGGGGCGGTGGCAACAGAATTTTCTCAGGTGGCCGGGTATTCCGAGGATGAAATACGCGCGTTTGCTTCGAAAGTACTGCCGTTACATCCCGATGATGTTTCAGAGGCGGCACTCTATGCATTGGAGCAGCCTGAGCATGTCAGCATTCCGGAACTAACCATCATGCCCTCAAGGCAAGCCCAGCGGTTCAAATAAAACGACGTCCAAATAGTAACAAAAGGTCCGTCCAAGAGTTGGCAACGGATCTTTTGTTTTTCCTAGGGAAACCAAACTTCCGAATTATGATGAATTAGTTCTTCAACCGGCAAAATGGTTGCATTTCTGGACTCATTTATCTGGAGAGATCACTATTTGCTGCCGGCTTCCCATCGAAGATTCCAGTTATAATACTGATCCAATTCCTGGTGCCCGGCGAAATATTCTACGAGTCTCTCCACGCTGAAGGTCTCATCCTTCTGATTACGAATCATGGCGATGGCACACATCCCCTTATGGTTGTTATGCTCATCCAGCTGGACCTCGATTTCTGGTCCGCCTTGCTGCTTGATGGTTACAATGGCGTCAGCCTCAGACCAGTTCGTGATTCCCTCATAGATAAAAGCAAAGATCACAATTCTGCTGATTTCGGAAAGATAATGGCCATTAATCCGCAGATTCTCGCCCGTGGCTATGGTTCCGGTGCGGTCATCCCCGTCTAGGGAGATGTAAGGCGGTCTGTTTAAGCTTCCGAAGGATTCACCGAGTGCTTGGACAGAGCCCTTAATCCCATTTTTTAATTCAAACAGACAACCAAGGTCAAGGTCGACGCCTTTACTTCCGAACCAGCCCGATGTTTTTTTTTGATACCAGTTGAGATTGATCAGTATCTCGCCCAGGGATTCAGTCCCTTTCTGGAGATTGATCACCTCCCCGCGTTTCTTAAGCAGGATGGTATTGAGATTTAAAGGTGCAGCTGAAGGTGACGCTGGTGAAGAGGGGGGCAAATGGCCCGCCGCCTTAGGCCGTGACCGCAGCTCTGGGAGAGAGAGGGGGGACTGCTGCGATTGAATGACTGGGCTGGCGGGCTGAACTGACGGCAGGATGTTATTGACCTGTATCCCATAACTTTCGCACAAAGCAGCTAAGCCTCCTGCATATCCGGAACCCACAGCGCTGAATTTCCATTCATTATGATATCTATAGATTTCTCCGGCGACAATGGCGGTCTCTACCGAAAAAGCTTTACCAAGCCTGTAGCGCAAAAGTTCTGTTCCATCAGCAGCGTTGACGATCCGTAAATACACATCGTCCAATAGCGAGAAGTTTTGTAACCGTTTCTCACCTTCATAAATCGTTAGTGCAAATGCAATCCGTTCGTAGTCTGTAGGGATTTGACTGAGCTCGACAGCGATTTGTGTGTTGTCGTTTAACCCTGTGTAGACTCTTTTATCGGATGGCAATATAGCTATGGATTGGTTCGGAGTAGAAGGATTACCATAATAAATAAGGTCGTCATCTTTAGAGACAGTCTGGGATGGCGTAAGCAAAAACACAGAAAAATCAACCTCAACCTCAGATCTTGTATTATGCCAGCCCATCCCTACTATAATACGGGTAAGGAGTGGATCGTCTTTTGTTAAGTTGCATTTTTGTCCCTTTATAAGTTCAAATGTCATTAGAACCAGCCTTTCAAAAGATTAGTAGCACCTGGACCAATACCTGCAGGAAGGTTACTATCTGCCGCGTCTTCCGGTGTCGAGATTCGGACCGTTCAGACTGGATAACATATCCAAGGAATGTTCGTAAATGCGTACAATATCCTGCACCTTTTGGAACTCCGGATCCGAGGGACCCAGATTGTCCATGAACATACGCTGCAGAATTTCTCTATAAAAGGAGATACGGTTTTCGACAAGACTACATTCGTAATCAATGACCTCTTCAACCGAGTGCTGCTGAACAAATTCCATCAGGTCATCAGCCGGGTTATCGCGATACTCCCGCTCATTACGTGCGGCAATCGGAGTGTTCACATTATCAAGGTTAACCGTGGAACGTATATCGGTGAAGAGAATACCTTCTTTCGCCAGCATGACCTGAAAAGGCTTATGTTTGAACAACTCTTGTGCGACAAGAGCACACATCGCCTGATTCCTTAGCAGGATGCCGTCAAAAGGGTGAAGAACCCATCCTCTGTCATCCCGGTAGAGGCTGAACGTGAAGTACTCGCCTCCATACTCATATTTCAGATTGATATTAGTCTCCGAAGTAAGCTCATATTGAAATGCATCCATTCAAATTTCCGCCTCCTGCTTCTTCTATGTGATTATATTAGCATAGCAGAATATGGGGAATCTTGGGAGAGAGGATTTTTCCCTATGCCAGGAGGCGCTAGTACACATAAACTTACTCTACAAAATATACATAATCTATGCGTTCACCCACAATATTTGCAGCATTCTGAGTTTCTATTTTTTGATCTATTACGAATCCGACACGCTCATACATTCGTTGAGCAGGGATTAGGTCATCATTCGTGAATAAAATAATTTTTCTCACATCATGTTGGAGAATTCTATTGACCGCTTCTTGAAGCTGTATGTTACCATAACCCTTGCCTTTGTGTTTTGACGCAATGCAATTATGACCAATTTCCGCATACTCAGGCATATTTCTCGGGTCCCATGAAACAAATCCGATAGCTTCATCATTTAGTGTAGTGATAAGCCCATATTTATCAGCAATTTCTAAATGGTCAAAGAAAAAGTTATCAAAATCCTGCCAATCAGAAGTACAGCTTTGTTCATATCTGCGATCAAATGAGTACGCATCTGTCAATAATTCAAAGAGTATTCCCCGGCTAAAGTCGCTCACTTTTTTAAATATCACACTCATGGGCTAATAACTCACTGCGTTCTCATAAATATTCATAACTACCTGCTGGATCGGCAGTTCCTTGACCGAAATGTCGGAGAACCGGTGCTTCCGGGAGATATCTTCTAGAAAATCGCTGATCGAAATATAGGCCGTATCCACTTCAAGCGTAATCTGAAAGCCGGAAGGCCTATCGATTACCTTGGTATAGGCATTGTCGAAGTCGGTACCCTGTACGGACTCTGCAAAAGTAAAACTGACTCGTTTCTTCTCTCCCAGAAAAAGCTTCAGCTGCTGAAGCGAATCATCAAATACCTTTTCCCCGTGGTTAATGACAATGACCCGGTGTGCAAGCTCCTCCACATCCTCAAGATCATGGGTGGTCAGAATACATGTCATATTCTGCTTCTTGTTCATCTGGTGAACGAATTCGCGGATTTTGACCTTGGCGATCACATCAAGCCCGATGGTGGGCTCATCGAGGAACAAAATATCCGGCTGGTGCAGCATAGCCATGACGAATTCGCATTTCATGCGTTCGCCAAGAGACAGCACTCGAGTGGGCTTTTCGATTACATGGGCAATATCCAGCAGCTCCGTCAGCTCTTCCAGTCGGCTTTTAAAATCCGGATTGGCGATCCCGTAGATGGCTTTGTTCATGTTAAAGCTGTCGATAGGCGGAATATCCCAGATGAGCTGGGATTTCTGACCGAATACGGCTCCGATTTTGCCGACATAGCGCTTTCTGTCCCGGGCAGGCGAATACCCCAGCACTTGAATTTCCCCGCTTGTAGGATACAGTGCTCCGCAGAGCATTTTGATTGCCGTTGATTTCCCTGCCCCGTTGGGACCCAGAATGCCGCAAATTTCTCCCTGCTCAATAGCAAAGCTGATATCGTTGACCGCGTGGACCATGACTTCTTCGCGCTGGAAGAAGCTCTTGAAGGTCTGTCCCATACCTGCGCCACGCTTGTAGGTTTTATAAGTTTTGGTTAAATGCTTCACATCAATAACCGGCATCATCCGCCTACCCCCTCGTACAATCTGATCATATGCCGATAAATCCATACTCCCGCCGCCAGAAATAAAAAGCACGGCAAAATAGCCGCGAAATCGCTGGCTTGCGCCCGTCCAAGAAGCGCAGACGCAGGGAAGAAGCCTACCATCCCCACCGGAATGATCATCGAGGCTACAGCCTGCACAGCCTTCGGGAAAATGGGCAGCGGATATTTTCCAATGTGCAGCACACTGTCGGCAAGCTCGGAGATTCTCGAATTGCCTACCCATTTGAAGGACATAGCAGCCATCATTAGGGATAATCCTGCCAGGACAGCTGTTCCTGCGATAAATAATCCGGTGAACTGCAGCCAGTACAAGGCCGAAATAGCGCCAACATGCGCAGCAGAGAAAATAAATAGAGAGATCCCGCCCAGTAATAAGCCGATACTGTCGGTAGAAAATGTAGTGGCAACAATATAAAACAGCGGATTTAGCGGCTTAAGAAGTATAACCTCGAAGCTTCCCTCACGGACATGCGACATGGTAGTCCATAGAACGCCGCCGAAAATAACACTTGAAAGCCCGCTGGACATGGTGAATACAGATTGGATTAGCAACACCTCATACAAGCTCCAGCCGGGAAAGCTGGTTCCCGCCCGGTAAATAAGCAGGGTCACCAGTGGGAACAAAATGTTGCCGACTAGTGTGATCAGACTGCTGACGATGAAATTCATGCGATAGGCCGCAGCTGATTGCACAGCAGAATACATACACTGCTTGTAAACATCCAGATACCGTTTCATGGTAAGAACTGTCCTTTCATGGGGTCATTCACGCACCGACAGCGGTAAACTGCTTCATAGCCTGGCGGCGAACGAGCTCGTTCAATCCGAACGTAATAAGCACTGCTATGGCCTGCATACCTACAGCTTGCTGTATGGACAGCTCAAGGCCTCCAAGAGAATAATGGCCGGTGAATACCATTGCCGGCAGGTAAGCCATGTACTGAAATGGCAGAAAGAACTGGATCACCTGCAACGAGTGCGGAAAAAAATCAAGCGGAATAAGTGCGCCCGAAAAAATACCCGACACCAGCATAAACGCGCTTCGAATTCCGCCCGACTGGACAAGCCAAAATGAAGTCAGGCCAATCATGTAGTTCACATAAAAATTCATTAGAAAGGCAAGCAGCACCGACAGAAAAGTCCAGGGAAGGCTTGCGGGACGCATATCTACTCCAAAGATAAAAATAAAGATCAGAAGACACGGTAAAATTTCAAACAGGAAGCCTAAAGACCGATGGCCGATTTTCTGAAATAATGCGAACGAACGGTGATGAATCGGGCGCAAATGAAAGGTGAGAAATTTACCGGTGCGGACAAGCATGGATAAGTTCCAATCGGCAAAATCCATGATGAGGTAACCGATAAGCGCAGTAGCGCCAAAGTAGCGGATCATCTGGGGGAGAGTCATGCCGCCGAGTGAAGAATGATCTCCATATACCGCCGTCCAGATGAAATATTGCACCATAAAATATACAGGGCCGACGATAACGGACACCATAGAATGAGTGCGGTAAGCACTCCACTCTTTGTAGGTTACGCCCGCTACCATCCGGCAAATAAGCCAATTGTGCTTCAAGCTGTTCATTAGATCAGTCCTGACCAAATGATATTGGTTACATTAAACAATCCTTCCGCGTACCAATTATCACCGACAAAAGGCACAAACCATACGGCAGCGAGCTGTTCTGTGGGGTCAATGGCCATGCAGCAGGCCCCCGCACCTTCATGGAAATAGCTGGTCTCCGAGTAGAGGAAGGCAGGGCCTCTTCTCATATCGAGACCAATACCGTAGCTCCGGTCTTTGACATCATTACCCCAGCAGTAATCGGGAACCCCGTACAGGGTGCGGGTTGTGATTTTTTCGACTGCTTTGCGGCCGATAATACGGGTATCGCCCAGCGTTCCCATGCCCAGGAGCATATTGGCGAACCGGATGAGGTCGGCGGGTGTAGAGGCCAGGCCTCCACCGGTTTTGGAAACCGTATCCCACAGCTTTTCCTCCTGTGAGAATTCAGGCTGATTGCCGTTGATTAGATCGCTTAGCCGTTTTTCATATCGCTCATTTCTAATAATCGCACGTTTGGCCAAATCGGGAGTCAGTTCCCAAACCGTGTCATTCATGCCAAGAGGCTCCAATATATGCTTTTCTATGTATTGCTCAGCGGTAATACCGGTCACTTTCTTGATGATTTCTCCAAGTATGCAGAAACCGAAGGAGCAGTATTGCCATTCCTCGCCTACTTTTTTATTGACCCCGCAACTCAGAGCAGCGGTAATCCAGTCCAGATCGCCATCTTCAGAGTTATATTTTTCAAAATACTCACCGATGAACTCCCAATAAGATTTATGATAGGGAATGCTCCCCGCACAGTCTGGAAACAAACCAGAGGTATGGGTCAGAAGGCTATAGATATCGATTTTATCAAACGGGGCCACATTAAACGGTTCAAGTATGGCGCCAACCGGGATGTCAAACCGGAGAATTCCGTCCTCCACAAGCTTAGCGATAGCTACTGAGGCAACGGCTTTGGTAATGGACGCGATATTATGAACAGTTGTTGGTAAAAGCGGGTCTGCCCTATCTTCCCGGAAAGAAAGCGGTCCCATAGCCCCGTGCATAAATGTCTTTCCATACCTGGAGACGCAGTAAGATGCAGCCTGGATCTTTTTTTGATCGATCAGGGTCTGGAAATGGGCATTCAAAATCTTAATTCTTGAAGTGTCGTAACCTGCCTCTGCCGGTGAGCAGTCGGTAACTCCTGGTGTATACAGCATATGATATGTGCCTCCTTATCTATTTTTACGCATGCTAAGATGACCGCTCTATCTAAGCGCTCTCAAAATGACTACGTTAAGTATATTTCCAAGGTATGGATGTTACAACAGAGAGTTTGTTTTATAACCAAACTTGCCCAAGTAGATAAGCCCCGAAGCGGATGGGTTTATGACGATCGTCAATTATCATATGACGGTCTATTTTTATATATTTATTTCAGAAAATAAATCAGTCCTATAAGGAGTGGAAAGTGTGCATAACGAAAAGGAAGTACAGCAATACAGTGTCAGAAAAATAGTAGGCTTGTGGGCTTTGGTTGCTTTGCCGATGCTAGTCTTCCGCTTTATCTTGATGCCGGTTTTGGTGCCGAGGGTCAGCATCCATCCGGGTATACTCTATTGGCTATTCATGATTGTGGGTATGATCTGGCAATTTGTCCTATCTGTCATAATCTTGAGAAGAGAATTGGGTCCATTGACTTGGGAGAAGCTGAAGCAGCGATTATGGCTAAATCATCCTGTGCATCCGAAAACCTTCAAAATCTATAAGCTTGCATACTCCTTCACGATTCCTGTTATTCTTTATGCTTTTTTCTTTGAAGGTTCAGGGTTGTTCTCGTTTATGGGAGACACAATCAACCGGTATCTCCCGGCGTTGGCTCCTGAGAATTACGCGGTAATCCAGAATCTGGCAGTTCCTGAATTTGAAGGTGCCTGGTATCTGCTCGGTATTGCTCTTGTCAGCTGTCTGTTTAATTATTTGCTTGGGGAAGAGCTGTTTTTCCGTGGTATACTGTTGCCCAAGATGAAGGGTGCATTCGGAAAATGGGATTGGGCTATGAACGGTGTATTATTTGCTGCCTACCACCTTCACAAAATATCAGAGATCCCTTTGTTTATCATCGGATCGCTCTTTTATGGGTTCTTAAACGTTAGATATCGCAGTTTTTGGCCGTCCGTCATCATTCATGGGGTAGAGGCCATTCCATTGCTTTTAGGGGTTACTGCAATTATTCTAGGATTGCAGTGAGGTAAGACATGTCTTAAGGATGGGGGAGTTCATGAATATTTCAGTCGTTCACACCCTAAGCAATACAAAAGTGTCGAGAATTTTTTTTTACGGGCTGGCATGCGCATATGTGTTATTGCTGTTACTTTATGTAGTGATCACTCCATTTAAGGGTATAACGGCTGTTGCGGTTCTGATCGGGCTCTATTTTGTAAGACATTTGAAAAGCGTGTTGAATCATCCCAAGTATCGTCATATAGCAGCTATATCCCCGTTTGTTGAAATTGTTCTGCTCTTTCTGTTGTTCTTGCGCAGCGGCACAGAAATAGAGAGAATCGTCTTCGTTCTATTCGTTGCGGATCTCCTGCTTCACTACAAATCATGGTACGCTTTTCCATTTGCTTATGGAGGATTTGTGGCATATCTGGTATTGTGGCCGGCGAACGGAGCGGAGCTGTGGCAGCAGGTAATTGATATTCTAAGTTATTCGTGTCTGGTTATTCCAATCTGGAGCACTAAGCTCCTGCTTAATCAAAGGGAAATGAGCCTTCGGTTGAACGAGGCTTTGCTGCAGGAAGCGAGGACGAGGGAGGAAATGGCAGCTTTAAAAGAAAGAACCCGTATTGCGGAAGAGGTCCATGATACGGTGGGACATACATTAACAACTGCGATCGTTGCCCTTGAAGGCGCCCAACTGCTCTTTGACCGGCAGCCGGAGGAAGCCCGCCGTAAGATAACTGTTGCCCGCGAACAGATGAAACACGGGCTCGGCAATATCCGTCAGGTCGTCAGAACCTTAAAAACAGCAGACGGAACTGCAGGCGGCTTGGGACTAAAAGATGGAATAGAGCAGATCATAGCCGATACAGCCAAGCAGACAGGAGTTTATTTTATTTTCCATTATAGGGTGGCAATCCGTCTCATTTCCCTTCAGGAGTATGTCGTGATCAACTTCATCAAGGAATCGATCACCAATGCGCTAAGACATGGCCAAGCCACCAGAATTGAAATATCAATCCTGGAGCAGCAAAATACAATTCAAATAAAAGTAAAGGATAATGGAAAGGGCTGTGATTTGGTCAATTATGGCTTTGGTCTGAAAACGATGCAGGATAGAATAGAGGCTATCGGAGGTCAGCTGAATGTGCACAGCAAGCCAATGAATGGGTTTGCACTCGATGTCCGCATACCTGTTGCAAAGGGGGATGGTTAATGGACAGGGATCGCAAAATAAGTGTCATGCTTGTAGATGATCAGAAGATCATGCTCGAAGGTCTTGAGACATTGATATCTGTAAGATCGGAGATGGAGATCGTGGAGTCCGCTCAATCCGGAGAAGAAGCCATTGAACGGCTTCGTTCGGTGGTTCCGGATGTCATCCTGATGGATATCCGGATGCCAGGCATGGGAGGCGTAAAGGCGACCCAAACTATAAAAGAACTCTATCCCCGGGTAATAATAATTATTTTGACGACCTTCGATGATGATGCCTATATTATAGAAGCATTAAGCCATGGCGCTTCTGGATATCTGTTAAAAGACATCGACGGGGAGAAGCTTATCCAATCCATATATGAAGCACTCTCGGGAAATTTGCTGCTCACCGGTAAAGTGGCACACAAGCTAGCCCTTAATATACGCAATAATAACAAAGGGATTGAGAAAAAGGTTGCTGAACTAGACCTGACCCCAAGAGAGCTTGACCTGGTAAGGTTGCTTGTACAAGGTTATAATTCAAGAGAAATTGCTGACACATTATTTTTAACTCAAGGAACGGTTAAGAACTATTTAAGTGACATTTATGCAAAGATCGGTACCAATGACCGGGCTAAGGCTGTTTTGTTACTAAAAAAGTATCTATCTCCATGAGTGCAGATACAGTGATAATACACAAGAAACGGCAGAGATGCTGTTTTTTTGTTTGCGTATTTGTTCCCCCAATGGAAGACGCCAACGGAATAGCTGGCCGGGAGCGGGGAATAATGCACGATATAGGTCTGGAAATGAAGTTATTCGCTTTCAGAGCTATAGCTTCATGATAATATCAGACAAGGGGAGGAGATATAATAGGACAGGCTTATCACTGGGGAGAGGCATAACCGTTATAATTTCGTGACAGGAAGGAATAGAATTTTTACTATGAATAATACGAAGCCGCTTAAAAAAACTGTAACATTCTTTGAAGCACTGGCCCTTGTAATAGGGATGATTATCGGTTCAGGGATTTTTCTGAAGCCGGGTATTGTGCTCAATAATGCCGGTACACCATGGATGAGTATCTTGGCCTGGGGGGTTGGCGGAATCATTACCCTGGCTTCGGCGCTAAGCGTAGCTGAAATCGCCGCTGCCATTCCGAAGTCTGGAGGACTATATACGTATCTGGGAGAACTATACGGCGGGGTATTCGGTTATTTGCTGGGCTGGGTGCAGGCTGTAATCTCCTATCCGGCTTCGGTGGCAGCCCTGGCGATTGCCTTTGCCACATATTCCGGCTATTTTTTGCCGCTGAATCACTGGCAGCAGAAGCTGCTGGCTGTTTCGATTCTGGCGTTTATTCTTATTATGAACGTCATTGCAACCAAATTCGGCGGGATCATCCAGACGGTTGCAACGGTTGGCAAGCTGATTCCGGTGGCGGGAATTGTAGGGGTGGGTTTATTCTCGAATTTGGCTCCAGGCTTTGGAGGGATAGGGGCTTCGGCAGCGGGGGCCGGCTTTGGCGCAGCTGTTCTGGGCACACTCTGGGCATACGACGGCTGGATCGGTGTGACGAATATGGCAGGAGAGATTAAGGACCCGGCCAAGACGCTGCCAAAAGTCATTTCCATTGGAGTTGTTTTTGTGATTGCCGTTTATGTGTTATTCAATATTGCCATATTTCAGATACTGCCTTACGACCAGATCATTTCTTCCCAGACTCCAGGGGCGGATGCGGCAGAGGCATTGTTCGGCAGCGGCGGTGGGGCTTTTATTACTGCGGGTATTATTGTGTCCGTGCTCGGTGCGCTGAATGGTTATTTGATGACTGCTGCACGGGTACCTCAGGCGATGGGGGAGAAGAACCAGATTCCTTTCTCACGGGTGCTCCGCAGCATCCATCCCAAATTTCAGACCCCGGCCAATGCACTACTCTTTCAAAGTGTGCTCGCGGTCATCTATATTTTCTCGGGGACCTTTGATACACTGACGGATTTGCTGGTGTTTGTGTTGTGGATTTTCTTTACCATGGGTGTGTTTGGAGTATTTATTTTGCGTAAAAAAATGCCGCTGGAAAAAGGACGGTACCGTGCGCCGTTCTACCCGGTTACTCCTATCATAGGCGTGGCAGGCGGAATATATATTCTAGGCAGCACGATTATCAGTGATCCGCTGCGCTCTATTATAGGAATTGGCATAACACTGGCCGGACTCCCAGTCTACTATGTGCTGTCCCGCAAAAACCGATCGTAGGGAGTTTCTTTTATATCGTAGGAAAGACCGCACTTCATTGGTAGAAGGCGGTCTATTTCTTTTTAACCACTGCACTAGATGTGCTCCGCTAGCTGTACCTCGAAGCCATCCGGGTCCAGTACATACAAAAACCTCAGGTGAGGATTGGGCATGATCGGTCCGCGTGCTAACGGGATACCCTGGCTCTTCAAATGATCGATTGCCTCATCCAGCGACACCACCTCGAAACCAACAGAGACACCGCACTCGGGCTTCAGAATCGTCTCATCTCCCTGAATCAGTTCGATCTTAGGCTGTCCCTCTCCTGTACCTAACATGACAATTTGTCTTCCTCTGCTCTCAAACCTGCGTTCAACCGGTAGGCCTAGAACCCTGTGATAAAAGTCGAGAGAAGTCTCCAGATCGCGTACCCTCAGCGTAATCCAATTCAGGCTCAATTTCATAGATTTATATTCCCCCCTTCATTTCAACAAGACGTATAAGGATGTCGATCTCTTGAACATAGGTTCAATCATAAGATTATTTGACCCGTTTGTAAAATTGTATGTTGACGGTAAGAATGCTGGAGTTTATTTTATATCCAAGACCCGGGTCAAATACCATCCGTCAATGATATAGATTGCTTGAAGCAAAGGAGCTATAAGAAATGATTGATTTTGAGTGGTACAGGAGCTTTTGCATGATCTATAAGTACAACTCTGTGTCCGAAGCAGCAAAAGTGCGGATGATGACGCAACCGGCAATGAGCCAGCACTTGGCCTCCTTGGAAGCTGAGGTGGGTGAAGTGTTATTCAATAGAACTTCGCGGAAAATTGTTCCAACGGAACGGGGGAAGCAGCTATATTCACAGCTGGCTCCGCTTATCGAATCGCTCGAGGAGACCACGGTGAATTTTAAAATGGCTTCCTTACCTTCGCTCACCTTTATTAAATTAGGCACGGCGCATGAATTTTATACTGAAAAAGTACTTCCTCAGCTGCATAAATCCAATAGCTCGGTCATTTCAAATTTGGGAACCGCCGATCAACTGTTGGAGCTGCTGAAGGAAGATAAATTAGACCTCATTGTAACTTCGCAAAAAGTTCCTACCCCAGGTATTGAGTATCAGTCTTTTATGGATGAAGAATTTGTTATTGTTGCCCCTATGCATTACAAGATACCGGATATAGTTAGTCTGGAGCATAGTGAAAGTTGGCTCTCATCGCAAAACTGGATTAGCTATGGGCTTGATTTACCTATAATCAGAAGGATTTGGAGAGAGCACTTTAAGAAACGCCCTGTAATCAGGCCGATCCATATCATTCCTAATCTGCATATGATTCTAAAGGCTATCGAGAATGGAATGGGTCTTAGTGTGCTTCCAACCTATCTGTTAAGAAATCTGGATGAAGAGAAAATAAAAGTTCTTTTTCCGGAATTAAGAGTGAACAATGAGTTGTTTTTCGCCTATAAACTAAAAGATAAACAACTGCCACAGATTCATGAGATGATGACAATCATACGCGAAAGTGAGTAGAGAGAACGGCTAGTATTTATTCAATCTATAAATATATTTATGTATAATCTACTATTTCATAATTTGTTTTATACTATTAACGGAATTAGAATGAAGGAGGCAGAAAAATAGTGTATTGGAGGCAATTATAATGGCAAAAAAAGTGTTGATCGTCGTAACTAATCATACGGAAATTCATGCAGGCAAACCGACTGGTATTTGGTTGTCCGAATTTGCCGAAGCCTATATGGGATTTACTAACCAAGGGTATGAGATTTTAGTGGCAAGCCCGCTTGGAGGTAAAGCACCAGTCGATCCTGGTAGTGTGGATGAGAATACACCCAAGGAAATTTTGGATGCCGAAAAATATCTGGAGAACACAACAAAGCTTGATGAAGTATCCGCCGAGGGCTTTAATGCTATTTTCTTACCGGGTGGTCACGGAACAATGTACGATCTGCCTGATAATCAGGCCCTTCAGAAATTACTGCGTGATTTCTATGAAGCAGACAAGATTGTAGCTGCCGTATGTCACGGGCCAGCAGGGCTGGTTGGAGCTACTTTGTCTTCTGGTCAACCGCTTGTGGCCGGTAAACGTGTAAATGCTTTTACAGATCGTGAGGAGGCGGATACGACGCTCGATAAACATCTGCCGTTCCTGCTTGAAAGCAAGCTTCGTGACCTAGGTGCTATCTATGTGGCTGCGCCGAATTGGACTTCTCATTACGAGGTGGATGGCAACCTGATTACGGGTCAAAATCCGCAGTCAACAGTAGCGGTCACCCAAGCAGTTATCGCTAAGCTGGGCTAATTCAGACCATTAGGTTTACAACTGCGTCAAGCTTAAAAACGACCCCTGAGCTGTAAAAAGCCCAGGGGTCGTCCTATTTCTCCCTTAAGTAATAGATGCTTCGTAGATGGCTTGGGTGGATCGTGCGAGCATGGTGCTAAACTCTTCGTCGGTTTGCTGATCGCTGAGCCCTTGTGATAATGCCCGGGAGAAGCTGGCAATCAGTCCATGGTTACGGGCCAGCTTGTCATTGGCCTCTGATTGGGTGTAGCCGCCTGACAAAGCAACGACCCGTACCACATGCGGATCTTCAATGAAATCACTGTAGAAATTGTCCTCTGTCGGTATGGAAAGTTTAAGCATAACCTTCACGTCTTTATCCAGAGCGGCTAGTTGGGTAGAGATCTCTTGTTTTAAAAGCTTCTCCGCTTGTTGTTTATCCTTACTATGGATATCCACTTCCGGTTCGATAATCGGCACCAGGCCAACACTGGCGATTTGGCGGGCGATGGCAAACTGCTGTTCTACAACTTTTTGTATGCCGGCCGGGTACGCTTCCTTAATCAGTGAGCGCATCTTGGTTCCAAATATATTTTTCTGGACAGCGCGCTTCAGAAGGTCATCCAGACCGGGAATGGGTTTCATGAGCTGAACCCCGTTTTCAGGCTCGGCCAGGCCCTGGTCGATTTTTAAAAAAGGCACAATGCCTTTCTGATCCCAAAGATAATCGGCAGTGGCTTGTCCGTCAATGAAACGATCCATCGTGTTCTCAAAAAGTATAGCTCCCAAAATGTGCTCGGAATTAAACGCCGGGCTCTTGATAATACGTGTTCTCATCTCGTGCACCAATGCAAACATCTCTTCTTCATTGGAATAGCGGTCTTCCTGAATGCCATATTGCAGCAGAGCTTTTGGAGTACTTCCTCCGCTTTGATCCAAGGCTGCAATAAAACCTTTTCCTGTGTGAATCCGGTCCAATTGTTTCGTATTCATGAATGTGTCCCCTTTCCTTCTTAAAGTGAATGGCAGTGGTGTGCAATCATGTATAGTTTAGTTAGAATAAACGAACAATGCAAACTAGAGAATGAGGTATGAATGCCAATATGATATGGGAGTTGAATTCATTTGAGTATCGATTTGATCTGCACAATAGGCCCGGCTAGTTCCTCCCCCGCTGTTCTTAAGGAATTACTCCTGAGCGGTATGACCATCGCACGGCTGAATTTGTCCCATGGGAGCCATGAAGAGCATGGACGGGTTATTGAAGTATTGAGAGCCGCCGCCGCCGAATCGGGCCAGTCCGTGCGGATTATGGGTGACCTGCAGGGACCGAAAATCCGTCTGAAGAGCGTGAAGGGGGAGTCCGTTCGATTAGAGGAGGGCCACACATTTATCCTTGATCAGTCAGACGAACCGGGAGGGCAGGAGCGGGCAGCGCTCGATCAACCTGTCGTGATGGAGGATATTGTACAAGGTGCTTCCATCTTGATCAATGACGGTGAAGTGAAGCTTGAGGTGACGGATAAGCATCCGGGAAGGATTACTACAAAGGTTATCGTTGGTGGAACGATCGGCAGCCATAAAGGCGTCAACCTTCCGGGAACGAAAATCCGCTTGCCGGCCATTACTGAAAAAGACAAACAGGATCTTGAGTTCCTGCTGGAGCATCATGTGGATTGGATCGCTTGTTCTTTTATCCGGGAGGCATCGCATCTGGAGGAAATTCGGGCGTATGTTGCTGGACTGGGGAAATATAGCCAGCCGGGCCTTGTTTCCAAAATCGAAACCGTTCAAGCGATACAGAATTTCTCATCCATTATGGAAGCATCCGACGGTATCATGATTGCGCGCGGAGATCTTGGCGTAGAGCTGCCTTTTGAGCGAATACCCTTCATTCAGAAAGCCATTCTTCGCGAGTGCAAGCAATCAAAGACCTATGTAATCACTGCTACCCAAATGCTGCAATCCATGGTCGAACATCCGGTTCCAACACGTGCAGAGGTAACCGATGTCTCTCAGGCGGTAATCGACGGGACTGATGCTGTGATGCTGTCAGCAGAAAGCTCTGTGGGCGATTATCCGGTGCAGAGCACAAGAGTCCTGAATACGGTCGCCAAATTTGCAGAGAACATGCGGGAGCAAGGGGAGAGCGGTTATGAGCTGGGGGAGCTATCCACAGAGTCCCCGTTTGATAATCTTTATAAGAAAACTGCAGTGAATAACCGGACGGACTAAATGGACGCCCCGAGTTTATACATAATAACCCAACTCGTATTCCAAAGTGACAACAATGTCACGATCCCGCTCATGCTTATCATCTGAATCGCACGACAGTATGGGTTCCGGGCCATACAATTAGTGTGTTGGAACGGCTTGTTCGTTCTGATTGGGTTAACCCCAAATTTTAGAGAAGCAAGGAGAGGATTAGGTTTGAACCAGAATAGGAAACGAATACGCCGTATGTGCAGCTGCCTAACCGCTGTGCTGATGCTGAGTTTTGCCGGGGAAGCAGGGGCTGCGACGCAGCAATCTCAACCTGACTCGCCGGCCTCCGTCCAGCAGAATGCGTTATCCGGCAGGAATTCCAAGGGGGATTATACCGGCGGACCTCAGGATCCGAAGGAAGTAAAGGCATTTCTCGACGCTTTTTTTGCCCGGGATGCAGTTAAGGGAAAAGCCGGGAATGCTGCGGTATCCATTGTTCAGGGCAGTAAAGTGCTTTTGTCCAAAAACTACGGGATTTCAGCTCCAGCATTGAAGCCGGAGGAAGCGGGGATGAAGGATACATTTCGGATCGGCTCCATCTCCAAAGTATTCACGGCTGCGGCCATTATGCAGCTTGTCGATCAGGGAAAACTCTCCCTTCAGGACAATATTGAAAAATACCTGGACGGTTACAAGGTGACGAATCCATTCGATACCCCTGTAACGATAGAGAATCTGTTAACGCATACCACAGGATTTGAAGTACGTGAACCTTCGGATGCCAGCTATTTGACCGACCCTTCCCAGCAGCCAGTATCCTTAAAAGAAAGCATCTTCGACGTGTTCCCCCCAGTGATCCGCAAACCGGGAACGGCCTATATGTATGATAATTTCGCTTCGCGGCTGCAAGGTTATATTGTCCAGCAGGTAAGCGGAGAACCTTTCGGGAGTTATATGCAAAAGCATTTGTTTGGCCCGCTCGGCATGAACTCAAGCAGCTTTGGCATGACTAAGGATTTGACCCGGAGGCTTGTCCCTTCTTACGACGAATCGGGCAGCCCTATCCCGGTGTATGGTTTTTCACCCAGTGAATGGCCGGAGGGTAGCATGCTATCCAGCGCTTCCGATATGGCGCTTTTTATGACAGCATTTCTGAACGGGGGGCGGGCGGCGAATGGTACGGTAATTCTGTCTCCTGAATCGGTAAAGGCCATGTCTGCCTATCAGATGGCCATCCATCCTGACTTGCCGGATACGACCTACGGCTTCGAATCGCCAGTGATTCCGTCCAAGACAAATGGTGAGCTTGTGATCTCCAAAGGTGGCGATATTCTGGGCTATAGTTCGCTGCTGTGGCTCCTTCCCGACCGGAAGACAGGTGTTTTTGTCTCGTATAATACCAATCAGGATTTGCGCAACGACCTGTTTACCGCATTTATGGATCATTATTATGCGAAGGGCGAACCCACTTACGAAACCAAGGGGGGCAAGTCGCAGTCCGTTGATACCCTTGCTAAATTCGCAGGGTTATACTCCGATTTACGGATCAAGTTAATGACCAGGGTCGAAGTGACCGGCAATGGCACGCTGAAGGTTAGCGACGTTTTTGGCAGCCACACGCTGCAGCAGGTTGACGATCTGTTATTCTTGGATGGCGAGGGCAATCCGCTTGCATTCCAGATGGATGCTGACGGCCGTATCACTTATATGAAATATACTAATCTGTACAGCTATGCAGCGAAAATACCGGTGCAACTATCCACCTTCCCGGATGTTAGTGCAGATCATCCCTATGCGGGCTATATTCTCAGCCTGAAGTCACTCGGCTTCTTGACAGATGATTTGACTCAGCCGTTCCAGCCGCTTCAATCCGTCAGCCGCGGAGCATTCATTCATGCCTTCAATGCGATGTGGAGCATTCCCGGATCCTCTAACCCGGACCTCTTCAAGGACACGGAACATTCTGAGTATCGAAAAGATATCCAAGCCGCTGTTGAGGCCGGCATGTTGACTGGGACGGGTAACGGGTTATTTGAACCGGACCGTCCGATTCTCCGGGAGGAGGCCGCGGCTATTTGTTACCGCTTGCTGACAGTAACTGGAATCCGTGTGCCGGATTCTGCGGTGGTACTGGCGCCAGGCACATCGAAATGGGCTGTGGATGCCGTCCGTTCTGTGGTAGCCTGGAAGCTTCACGGGCCTGAGGTAACAGAAGTGGATGGTGTGTTCGATTACGGCTCTCAGCGGGCAATTAACAAGCAGGAGCTGGCCGCACTGATGTTCACGATGCTGCTTCCTTAATGGTATGATGGGGGAAGCACGGGACCCCAGGAAGGATTGAACTGCTATGAATCTTAATATTTTTATTATAGAAGATGATGCGGCGATTTTTCGTGCACTTAAGGACAGATTAGAGCAATGGTCTTTTCATGTAACCGGACCGGAACGGTACGATGATGTGATGTCCACCTATATTCAAGTACAGCCCCAACTGGTCATTATTGATATCCAGCTCCCGATGTATGACGGATTTCACTGGTGCCGTGAGATCCGGGCGGTGTCGAAAGTACCGATACTCTTCCTGTCCTCGCGGGATCATCCTATGGATATGGTGATGGCGATGAACATGGGGGCGGATGATTATATCCAAAAGCCGTTTCATATGGACGTCCTGCTGGCACATATTAAAGCAATTCTCCGCCGGACCTATGATTACAGAGAAGAAACGGACGATCTGATGGAATGGAACGGCACGATCCTTGATATGAAACGCGGTCTGCTCCGTAAGGAGGGGCAAGACGTAATCCTGACCAAGAACGAATTTTTCATTCTGGTTGTGCTTGTCAAAGCCAAGGATAAAGTCATCTCACGCCAGGATCTGATCCGCAAGCTGTGGGATGATGAACACTTTGTCAACGACAATACACTGACAGCGAATATTACCCGGCTTCGTCAAAAACTTGCGATTTTTCATCTGGAAGAAGCGATTGTTACGAAAAAAGGGCTGGGTTATATGGCGGCTACGCTATGAAGGGAATCCCCTTGCTGCTCCGCTATTTGAATGACAGAAAAAGCTGGATCCTTTTTTATCTGCTTTCATTGTTGTTTGTGGATTTGCTGATCTGGATAGATACTGGCATTGCCATCAGACATGATTCGCTGCTGTATTTAAATCTGCTGCTGATTCTGGCCATGGCAGTGTTCCTGGGATGGCGTTTCCGAAAAGAAACGAAGCATGCGCAGGCTCTGGCGTTACTGGCTGAAGAGATCCATGAGGGCTGGGTTGAAGCACTGCCGTCTGCCCATTTTCTTCAGGAGAACGCTGCTAATCAATTGCTTCGGGTAGTGGAACGCTGGTATATGCATAAGCTTTCGGACAACCAGACAACTCAGGCCGTGGAGCAAGATTATATAGCGGCATGGGTGCATGAGGTAAAGACGCCGCTGACTGCAGTGAAGTTAATGCTCGATGCCAACAGGGAGAATCCCGCACTTCGTCAAATCGAACCGGAATGGCTGCGTGTCCATTTGCTGATTGACCAGCAGTTATACATTTCGCGATTGCCGTCACTGGAGTCGGATTATGTGCTGGAGGAGACAGGTATTCAGCGGCTTGCCGCGAAGGAACTCCGCGAGCTTGCTTCCTGGTGTGTGGAGAAAAATATAGCTGCCGGGTTTGAAGGGGAAGAAATTCGGGTCAGAACGGACAGCAAATGGTGCCGCTTTATTATCCGCCAATTGTTGACGAATGCGGTCAAGTATAGCCCGGAGGGTGGTATGATCCATCTGTCGACTAAGCTTACACCTGAGGGACAGGTCAGGCTGACGATAAGAGATGAAGGACCGGGCATCGCCCCGCACGACTTGCCGCGTGTCTTCGATAAAGGCTTTACAGGAGGAAATGGACGAATGTACAATGCGGCCACTGGAATGGGTCTCTATTTAGCCCAAACGGTTGCGTCCAAAATTGGGATTGCATTAACGGTCCAATCAGTCCCTCCTCCGGGGACTGTAGTGCAGATGACTTTTACGGCCATCAACGCATTTGAATCCGTACGTACATTAACAGATATACCAAATGATAAAATTGTCACTTAAGGCTTCCTCGTTGTCATCTGATCCGGGCGACGGGAGAAGCCTTTTTCTCTACAATGAAAGGGATATCAGAGCAGGGAGTTGTCATGATGAGTCAAAATCATATACTGAAAACCGTGTTACAAGCGCAGCAAGTCCGTAAATCTTTTGGTGCCAGAGGCAATGTCCAGCAGGTGCTGAAGGGCATAGATCTTCGTGTAGTGGAAGGAGAATTTGTCGGAATTATGGGGCCGTCAGGGTCGGGTAAATCGACGTTGATCAATGTCCTGGCTACGATCGATACCGCTACGGAAGGGCGAATATTCGTCGAAGAGACAGAGATTTCAAGAATGAACCGTGCCGAATTATCTGCTT
Organism: Paenibacillus sp. 22594; assembly: GCF_052044425.1. Classification (NCBI taxonomy): domain Bacteria; kingdom Bacillati; phylum Bacillota; class Bacilli; order Caryophanales; family Paenibacillaceae; genus Paenibacillus; species Paenibacillus sp. 22594. The sequence goes on along the minus strand of NZ_JBQENA010000001.1, from coordinate 1,079,457 downwards.
TCCGCCGCCAGAAGCTCGGCTTCATCTTTCAGGATTACAATCTGCTGGACACCTTGACTGTAAAAGAGAATGTCCTGCTGCCCGTCTCACTCGGAAGGATGAAGAAGACAGCGGTGGAGGCAGAATATCAGGAAATTGCCGCTCAGCTTGGCATTGGTGAGATTGCCCACAAATATCCGCATGAAATTTCCGGCGGTCAGCGTCAGCGTACATCAGCGGCACGGGCGCTGATCCACCGGCCGTCCATTGTATTTGCGGATGAACCGACAGGTGCACTTGATTCCAAAGCAGCCTCAACTCTGTTGGGGATGATCGAGACCATTAACCGGCAACGCAGTACTACGGTCATGATGGTGACTCATGATCCTGTAGCCTCCAGCTATTGCAGCCGGGTCGTGTTTTTGAAGGATGGCATCCTGTATTCCGAATTGTATCGCGGCAATAAGACGCGGCAAACGTTTTTCAAAGAGATATTGAATGTCCAGGCTGTGCTCGGGGGGGATCATGTTGACACTGTTTGAGCTCCTGATCCGAGGCATGCGCAAAAATATTAAATACTATTACCTGTATTACTTTGCACTTATTTTCAGTACTGGCTTATATTTCGTGTTTGCTTCATTACAAAATGACTCAACGGTCATGGCGGCGTCCTCCGCAGATATTCAGTTTTCTACCGTGTTCAATGCGGCCGGAGTACTGGTGGTTATGATCGTGGTCATATTCATGGTCTACGCCAACAGCCTTTTTCTAAAAAGGCGCAGCAGGGAAATCGGTCTGTATCAGCTGGTAGGGCTGACGCAGCACGCGGTAGGGCGGTTGCTCATTATGGAGCATGCTCTGCTTGGGGTGGGGGCGCTTTGGATCGGGATCGCTGGCGGCGCGCTCTTTTCAAGGCTATTTGTGCTCATTTTGATGAAATTGACCGGTATTCAAAGTGAGGTCGCATTATCGTTCTCCAGTAAAGCAGCCGTACAGACGATCATTGTATTTGCTATACTCATAAGCCTGACCTTGATCCAAACCCTATTCAAAGTCTACCGTACCACGCTGCTCGATCTATTCAATGCTGACCGGCAGGGTGATCAGCCCAAACAGCCGAAGACGTTCCTGTCCGCCCTGATGGGAATGCTCGGGATTATACTGATCGTGCTGGGCTACCTGCTCTCCAGTCAAACCTTGGGACAACATCTGTTTCTGCAAATGCTCGTTATTCTCGGCTTGACCATACTCGGGACGTACCTGTTGTTTCGCGTGACAATCGGCTGGTTATTCTACCGGTTCCGTAAGGAGAAGAACGGCCAGCTCGGACTGTATAACAGCTTGTCGCTAGCCCCGATGATGCATCGTATGAAAGGCAATGCAAGCTCACTGACACTGATTACCGTACTATCCGCGATGACCCTAACGATGGTGGCTATCTCTTATTCGCTGTACTATTCGGCTGAGGGCGAGTCCCGCGCCATGCTCCCCTACGATTTTATTTTTGAAAATAAGGAACAGGAGGCCAAGTCCTTTCAAGAGGAGCTTGAAAAAGCAGGCTACTCCTATGCTTACCAGCCCGTTGAGGCGGTCCGGCTGATGGGCAGATCCCTCAAAGGGGAAGGGGATGGAAAGGAGATATTGCTGCTTACTGCTGAGCAACTCCAGGCAAGTGGTGCTGATATTCCCGTGCCCCGCCAGGGTGAGGGCATCTTTTACAACGGTTTGAGGAAGGGGTTAAGCGGGGTGGACACGGGGCTGTTACCTCCAACACTGGATCTGGGCGCACCCGGCGGATGCCTGGCTATCAGCCTGATCCGGGGGGAGGACCGCTATGCTATGAATTACAGCGTACATGGACGTCAGCTGGTAGTATCGCTGGCGACGATAAGGATGATTCATGAGCAAACGCAGATCTCAAAAGAGTATGAGGATGTCCGCTTTGATACCTACCGGATGTCTGATAAGAAGCAGCGTGCTGCGGCATCTGCGCTCTATGCGAAATATATCAGCGAAGAAGAGTTCAGTCCGGATTTCGATGCTTATTATAAGGAGACGCTCCGCAAATTCGGGCTGATCATTTTCATCACCGCTTTTCTGGGGCTGATTTTCCTGATTTTCACTGGCAGTATCCTGTATTTCAAACAGATGACAGAAGCAGAGCAGGAGCGGAAGAGCTATACAATACTACGGCAGCTTGGGTTCGGAGAACGCGAGATAATGGGCGGTATCGTCCGGAAGCAGATGCTGGTATTTGCATTGCCACTGCTGGTCGGACTGCTGCATTCCATCTTCGCTGTTAAAGCGGCTTCTGCGCTCAGCCTGTCCGATCTCACCTTCCCGGCCGCGGTTGCCATGATAACCTACACGCTGATCTACTTCGTGTTCGCTGTGCTTACTGTTGGTTATTATCACCGCATTGTGAAAGCTGCGCTCTAGCAGCTCCGCAGCTGTGTTCATATCTTCGAAATCGGATAATACAAATTACATTCACAGTACTTCTTATTACATCTGGCGTAATTGATGAGCTCGAAGCTGAATTTCTCTTCCAGATCGAATTGTATGGTGGGCATCCAGGTGTCAAAGATGTGCTTCCAGATGATGCTTAAGGACTTCGAATTGATCTCCTCAGGCCGATGAGGGCCCATATAAGTGAACACACCGTATCTGTGGGGAGCAACATGCTTGAGTGACATATCCGGCGGAATGATGCTGCTCTGATTCACTTCGACAGAGGGCTGGTACCAGGTATAGCCCTGGAACGGCTCCGGAACGGTGGTATACCCGATATAAGTATCTTTGTTGACTGGATTAATGATTCTTGGACGGTCCTTATAGAAGAAGGCGACACCCAGCCGGTTGGCCGTCTGATTTGCCATATTGTCGTTCACATCCACCTGATATTCCAGTCCTGCAATTGAGAAGGGAGGCAACACGCTTGTGGAATGGAAGTAGACAAGACCTTCTCCTGCCCGGTGCAGAAAATCGGCATTGAACCTGTCCATGATCTGCAGTGGAGAAGGACTTCGCCGCCATTTGGCCGGACTGATGTTGAATTCCTCTTTGAAGACTCTGGAATAGGTGCGTTCACATCCGAAGGAGTATTTGTACGAGATGAACTCGATGCTGTTCCGTTCATGGATCAGATCTCCCAGCGACAAGGCAATCCGCCTTCTGCGCACATATTCCATCAGGCCGGTTGCCGTGGCCCCTTTCCAGATGCGGAGTAAATGGAATTTGGAGATGTTCACCTGCTCCGAGATACGGTCCAGGCTTAGCTCTTCAAGCAGATGATCTTCGATAAATTCCGTGGTATGGTTGATCGTTTCCAGGAGATGAAGTTCCATATTTGCTCCTTTGCAAGTTGAACTTGTTGAATGATAACCCAGCAATTTTTGTCCGGTTCTTTAAATCTCAATGTAGTATGATTCTACCATAAACGGAAAACACAAAAAGGCAATTTTTATAAGAAGAAGGAGGAGAGCTGGAAGGATGGATATTGCAGCGCAGGCAGAGCTGAGAGCACGCTACATAGCCGCACAGAACAGCTTTATCGGCAAGGTCAGTAGCGATCCGAATGTGATTGCTATTATTATCAGCGGGAGTCTGGCCTATGATGTGATTTGGGAAAAAAGCGATATTGATATGACCATGGTTGTCCGGGACCAGCCCCTTGCCACAACAACCTATTGTATCGACGAAGACGGTATTCTCATTAATGTATATCTTGTGGTTCGCAGCGATTTCAAGCGGGGAATGGAACGGGCGCTGGGCGGGTCCTTTGCCCAATCCTACTACTCCAAGGGTAAGATGGTCTATTCCACGGATGACAGCCTGATCGAATACTTCGAAGACCTCAAGATCATAGGCAGTGATGATATTGCGATTTCCGCACTTCATATTGCGGGTGAGCTTGTATACTTGAGCGACAAAACCCGGAAGTGGCTGACAGTCAGAAGGGATCCGCTGTATGCGCAGTATTACTTGTTAAAAGCAGCAGAGGCGGTTGCCCATATGGAGCTCTGCATCCGCGGTGAAGCCATATCCAGGGAGGCTATTCAGAGAGCACAGCTCTTGAATCCAGAGGTTCTTGTTCCATTTTATCAAGATGCGATGTCCCATCATATGAACGTAGCGGAAATTGAGAGCGGATTAGAATGTTTGGACAAGGTGCTGGAGCGGCATCTCCCTATCTTTATGAAGCCGGTGCTTGAATTCATGAGGGATCAGGAGATCAAAACCGCAACGCTGATCAATAAGCATTTTCATGTGCAGAGTGATCAGCTGCTTGGTGTTATGGACTATCTGGTTCAGCAAGGTATCATCGAAAAGGTCACCCAAACGATTCGGATCACGCCCAAAAGCAAGCCGGCTGTTGAGGAAGCAGGTTATCTATACATTCCGTAAATACGATTGCAGAAGGGAGTTTGAAGCATGTCCATTAGAACAACTATCGAGATCTCCGGGGCCAAGCAGAACAACCTGAAGAATATCTCCGTTGAAATCCCGCGGGACCAGTTAACGGTGATCACCGGGGTATCCGGCTCGGGGAAGTCCTCACTCGCTTTTGACGTCATTTACGGAGAGGGGCAAAGACGGTTTCTCGATTCCATCTCCACCTTCGCCAAAAGCCGGATCAGCCAGCTCAAAAAGGCAAAGGTCGACTATGTGCGCGGCTTGTCCCCGGTCATCGCGATTGAACAGAAAAAAAGCAATAACAATCCGCGTTCAACCGTCGGCACGGTCACGGATATCAACGATTATCTTCGTCTGCTGTATTCCACGGCGGGTGTAGGCAAATGTCCGGAATGCAGCCATTCCCTGAAGCAGCTGTCTGCCGCCCAGATCGCCGAGCGTATTTCCTCCTTGCCTTTCGGAACCGTGGTAGAGCTGCGGGCTCCCGTCTATAAAGTATACGGAGAAGACTACAGCTTCACATTCCAGCAACTCCGGGATAAGGGGTACAAGAATCTGCTGGTGGATGGTGAGCCATTTTCACTGGCGGAAAAAAGAGAACTGGATGAAGCACAGGAATATCACATTGAAATGGTCATTGACCGCTTTCAGCTGAAGAAAGATACCTATATTCAATTGACCAAATCCATCGAAGCTGCAATGCTGGCACTGGAAGAGGATATTATGATTAAAGTGGTGGTTCCGGGCGGCGTTGATCCGACCTTTTACCAGGATTTCGGCTGCCCGGAGCATCATTTCTTCCTGTGTGACATGCAGCCTTTTCATTTCTCCTTCAACACGCCTGTAAGCGCCTGCCATACTTGCCTCGGGGTAGGGATGTCCTATGTGGTGGAGCCTCGTTTTCTGGTAGTAGCACCGGAGAGAAGCATCAACAAGGGTGCGCTCAAAAGTACAGTTTTCAACCCTGCGGGCAAGGACAGCTATCGTTCTGTGCTGATGTACAGCTTGTCCCAGAAGTATCATTTCGATCTCGACACTCCTTTCTGCGATCTGCCGAAGGAAATTCATGAACTTCTCTTCTACGGGACCAAAGGTGAGGTGCTTCCCTTGCTCCAGCCCCCTAATTCAACGAAGAAGAACTGGATGATCGGACGGGACCGTCCATTCTGGGGGTTCGTTCACGAGATGGAGAGCTGGTACAAACATTACATACGGAAAAGTTCTACCACGGAAGCCTTCGAACCGACGTTCATCAAGGATTGCATGATCGAGAAGATTTGTCCGGAATGCGATGGAGCAAGGCTCAAAAAACAGCGCCTCCAGGTTACCCTCGGAGAAGAAAATATTGACCAGCTATGCCGCAAACAGCTGCCTGAGCTGCTACATTCGCTGGAAGCATTGACGTTTGGGGCAGAGATTCAGGATGTGGCCTCCTCGATCATTCACGAGATCCGCACCAGGGTGTCTCTGCTCGTTGATATCGGACTGCATTATATCAGTCTTAGCCGGAGAAGCGACAGTATTTCGGGCGGTGAGATGCAGCGGATCAAAATGTCGACCCAGATCAGCAGTGAGCTGATGGGAATGCTGTACGTCATGGACGAGCCAAGCATTGGCCTGCATCCCCGGGATTCCAGCCGTGTGATTGACACCATGAAGAAGCTGCGGGATATCGGCAATACCGTAATTGTAGTTGAGCATGATATGGACACCATACAGAGTGCGGATCATATTATCGAAATCGGCCCGGGTCCGGGAATTCATGGGGGCCAGGTTGTAGCGTGCGGAACCATCGAGGATATTATGAGTGAGCCCCGGTCAGTGACAGGCCAATATTTATCGGGAAAAGCCAGCATTCCCGTCCCCGGCAAGCGCAGAAGCCTGGGAGACGATTTTCTAAGCATTCAAGGCGCCCGGGAAAACAACCTGAAAAATGTGGATCTGGATATCCCACTGGGTGTGTTCATCTGTATTACCGGTGTATCCGGTTCAGGGAAAAGCTCATTGATTAACGAAATTCTGTTCAAGCAATTGAAGATCGACAAAACGGCTGCGCGGATTGTTGCAGGCGAACATGACTTTCTGTTCGGTGCGGATCTGCTAAACAATGTCATTAATATTGACCAGACCCCTATTGGAAGGAACAGCAAATCGAACCCGGCAACCTACATAGGCATCTATGATAAAATCCGGGATCTCTTCGCCATGCAGCCGGAAGCGGTGGACAGGGGATACCAGGCGATTGACTTCAGTCTGACCCATGCAGGAGGCACCCGCTGTGAGCAATGCGCCGGAGACGGAGTGATCGTCACCAATCTGCAGTTTATGGCCGATATCGAAACGATTTGCCCGGTGTGCAAGGGGCAGCGGTTCTCGGAGGAGGGTCTGGAAATTAAGGTCCAGGGTAAAAGTATCGCCGATGTACTGGAGATGACGGTGGAGGAAGCCCGTGAATTCTTCAGCGGCCATAAGTACCTGAAGCATAAGCTGGAGATTATGGATGAACTCGGACTTGGCTATATGCGCTTAGGTCAAAGCTCGACCACCTTGTCCGGCGGGGAGGCACAGCGTGTCAAGCTGGTGTATGAGCTGTCCAAAATCAAGAGGGGAGCCCGCAATTTGTATATCCTTGATGAACCTACCACAGGGCTGCATCTGTCGGATATCCAAAAGCTGCTGCTGTCTCTGGGCAAACTGGTGGATAGCGGGCATACGGTTATCGTTGTTGAACATCATCTGGATGTCATGAAGTCCGCCGACTATATTATTGATATGGGCCCGGAAGGAGGCCATGACGGCGGGTATGTGGTTGCCGAAGGCACACCGGAGCAGGTAGCTGAAGTGGAAGCTTCCCACACGGGCAGGTTTTTGCGTTCGGTGCTGTGACCTGCTGGAATAGACTGTACTTCATTTTTGAATGAGGTCAGTCTATTTTTTTGTGGGTATTTTATTCGAATATCTCAGAAAAAAATAAACCTTGATCTGCGTTTTGTATCATGATATAATCTTTTATACGAGAGATTTGTTCCATTCTTCTGCAAATGAGCTGAAGGCGGTATGATTCGACCAATGATGTGGACTCTTAGCTCAGTTGGTAGAGCAGTAGACTCTTAATCTATTTGTCCAGGGTTCGAGCCCCTGAGAGTCCATCACAGAAGAAACGGCAGAGATGCCGTTTCTTTTTTTGTCTCCAAAGGGCTAATTTCAGGAATGGAGCTGATAAGATTGAGAACTTACAACCTATATCAAGTAGACTCGTTTACCACTGAACTTTTTAAAGGAAATCCTGCGGGAGTCGTATTGGATGCGGATGGGCTGTCGGAGCAGGATATGCTAAAAATTGCGCGGGAGCTGAACAATTCAGAGACAGCTTTTGTAATGGCGCCGGATGGGCCTGATCATGAGGTGCGGATCCGATATTTTACACCCAGAATCGAAGTGCCGGTATGTGGGCATGCCACCGTTGCAGCGCACTATGTCCGGGCCGTGGTGAAGCAACTGGAATCTGGCAAGGTCATGCATAAGATTGCTATCGGAGTTTTACCGGTTGAGATTATTAAGGAAGACCATGAATATTCTGTCGTCATGACACAAGGTGGCATTGAGTTTTCCAGGCCTTTTTCTAACGGTGACCGCGATCAATTAATGAAGGCCTTAGGACTGCAAGCAGAGGATATGGACCCAAGGTGTCCGATCCAGATCGTGTCCACAGGACACTCCAAAGTGATGATCGGAATCAAAAGCAGACATACACTCGACCGCCTGCTGCCGGATATGCGTGCACTTACTGCATTGAGCAGCGGGATTGGCTGCAACGGATACTTTGTGTTCACACTGGATTCGGAAATGGATGGTATATTGACACATGGGAGAATGTTCGCCCCCGCCATTGGAATCGATGAGGATCCGGTCACAGGAAACGCCCATGGTCCGCTTGGGGCATACTTGGTCAAGCACGGATTGGCTGAGCACAACGGCTCTGCCTTTTCTTTCCGGGGGGAACAGGGGTCTGCGATCGGACGGAGCGGCATCATTAGTGTAACTGTAGAAATTGAACAGGGGGAACCTTCACTGGTGAAGGTTGGGGGAAGAGCGCTTATCGTATTTAAGACAGAGATTCAGCTCTAATGATCAATGTATAAGCTCTTCCGACTTCTGATAGGGAAGCGGAAGGGCTAAAAAGGTTGCTTTCGTAACTAGCGTGTCTCCAGATAAGCAATGCCAAGCGCCCCGGTCACGGGGTTGCGGTAGGTCTCGCAGGCCACATCAAATACCTGGCCGATTAATTCCTTCGTCAATATATCCTCCGGCTTCCCGCAGGCGGCCACTTGGCCCTTTTTCATGACATAAAGATAATCGCAGTATTCCGCAGCAAGGGTGAGGTCATGGAGTGCGGCGAGAATGCCGATGTCGAGCTTTTTAACGATATTTAGAATTTGCAGCTGGTATTTAATATCGAGATGGTTAGTCGGCTCATCCAGAATCATGAATTCGGGCTGCTGGGCCAGAACACGGGCGAGGATGACACGCTGTTTTTCACCACCGGATAGCGAATTGTAGCTGCGGCCTGCATAGCCTTCCAGGTTGACCTTGCGCAGAGCGCCTGAGACAATACTGAAGTCCTCTTGATTATCTGTCTCCAGCATCCCTTTATGTGGGGTTCTCCCCATAGCAACCATTTCCCGCACGGTGAAGTCAAAGCTGAGTTCGTTGAACTGGCCGACTACACCCAGCTTTTGCGCCACGATTCGGGGGCTTGATTTCATTACATTCATTTCAGACAGGAACACATCGCCTTGGCGAGGTTTGATCACTTTATAAATACTCTTGAGGAGTGTAGATTTGCCGCAACCGTTCGGACCAATGAGGCCGACAAATTGCTTGTTTCTGACCTTCAGGGATACATCTTTGACTATATTCGCATCTGCAAAAGAGACGCTTAGGTGATCAACGTTCAAGTTCATTAGCTTTTCCCTCCAAACGCGTAGCCTTTTTTGATCAGCATGTACATGAACATCGGTGCGCCGATTAAGGCGGTAATGATCCCAATGGGGAGCTCTACATTTGGCACAATCGTCCGCGCAATGACATCTGTCCAGATCAGAAAGATCGCACCGAACAGAACGGACGCGGGCAGGAGTCTCCGGTGATCCGAGCCAACAAGTCCTCTGACCAAATGGGGGATGATCAGACCCACGAATCCGATCATGCCGCAGCTTGCCACCATCACCCCTGTAATCAGCGCAGTAATCATCATATAGGCTTTGCGGTAAGCACCCAGATGAATGCCCAGGGTGACCGCTGCTTCATCGCCCAGCATCATAGCGTTCAAGACCCGGAATTGCATCAGAAAAAAGAAAACGGCAAGAAGGATGGCTATCGAGATTAGCGGAAGTTTGTCCCAGCTCGCAGCGGCCAGGCTGCCCATCGTCCAGAATGTAACGGTCTTGATGCCTTCTGCGTTGTTGGCAAAATAAACAATGAAATTGGCAAAGGCGGTACATAAGGCGTTAATAACCATACCGGCCAGGACGAGCTTGACGGAGGTCATTTTGCCGCCCGCGCTTGCCAGAATCAGGACCAGCAGGGAAGCGCCGACCGCACCGGCGAAGGCCCAGAAGGCAACTCCTGTCTGGCCTAGTAATCCCATGGAACCAAAGCCGATCAGGATAGCGAACGTTGCTCCGAGGGAAGCACCGGATGAAATACCCAGTATGTATGGATCAGCGAGAGGATTTTGAACCGCCGCCTGCATGATCGTTCCACATAACGTGAGTCCGGCACCGATGAACAAAGCCATCAGAACGCGGGGAAAGCGTATTTTCCAGATAATATCGACGAAGGAACCGGAAGTCAGTTCCTGTACATCTCCAATTTGAATACCCGTGAGGTGGTGGAGCAGGATCCGGTAGGATTGGGAAACGGGAATGTCAACCTGCCCAAAGGATACAGCGGCCCCGGCCGACAGTATTGTAATAATAAGCAGAATGCCAATGACGGTCATAAAGCCGTAACGGGTATGGATAATAGACTTCTTAGGTTCAGATTGTGCAACTAGATCGGTTTGCATGGCACTCAGTGGGCTCCTTAGTAATATGTTTAATTTAAAATATAATTCATATTGAGAACCGTTGTCAATGAGAATTATTATCATTGACAACGGTTCTCACATTCTATATTCTACGGTTGTATCACCTGCCAGATATCGGCTCGTCACATAGAATGCAGGATATACAAATGTATATATAGAAAAGGGGATTAAGGCAATGAAGAATGTATTCAAAAGATATGTGCCGCTGCTCGCGGTTTTGGTAATGGCGGTAATGATAGCAGCATGTTCTTCGGACACGAAGAACGCGAATAAAGCGGCGGAATCGGCTGCGCCTGCAAGCAGTCCAACTACCACCGAGGAAGCTGCTCCAAGTACCAAGACGGTATATCCGCTTACCATTGAGAACTACACCAATAATGGTGAAGGAACGGAATGGAAAGCCAAATCACAGACCTTTGACAAGGCGCCTGAAAAAGTGGTAGCCAATACCCAGGGAGCTGCTGAGCTGCTGATCAAGCTGGGCTTGACCGATAAAATGGTCGGTGTTGCGGCCCTTTATGGTGCAGGTGATCCGGCGGTGCAGGAAGAATTCAAGAAGATTCCTGTTATTTCGAAGGGATATGCCAGTAAAGAGCTGGTTGTTGGGGCAAGTCCTGATCTCGTTCTGGGGCGCAGCGACCTGTATGCCGATGCTGATTGGGGCGTTGGGACTGTAGAAGGATTGAACGAACTGGGCATCAAGACATTCGTTCAGAATACCAGCGTTAAGGGTTCTACACTGGACAGCTTGTACAAGGATATTGAACAGATCGGCCAGATCTTTGATGTACAGGAGAACGCTGCTGCCTATATCGCTGAATTGAAAGAGCGTGCACAGACGCTTAAGGATAAGTCTGCAGTCAGTGGAGAGAAGACCTTTGCGTATGTATCCGACGGCGGCAATGGGGCAATTGCCATTTACAGCGGAAATGTTGACACGTTTGCAGGTGATGTACTCGGTTTGCTGGGACTCAAAAACAGCTTTGGTACAGTTACCGGAGATATCAGCAAAGAACAGCTGATTGCAACTAATCCGGATGTCCTGCTGCTCTCGGTATATACCGGAGGTGTGGATCCGGAGCAGACGTTGAAGGCATTCTACGCCGATCCGTCGCTGCAAAGTCTGAATGCTGTCAAGAATAAGACGATTTATCCGATCGACTTCAACCAGTTCTGGGGCTACAGCTACTCGATTTTTGATGGAGCTGAGAAGCTGGCATCCGAAATAACCGCTAATAAATAAGAGTAGTAGAGAAATCCGCATACTAAAAGCAGATTGGGCCGTCATCCATGTGACGGTTCGATCTGCTTTTTGCTGCCTGTATAGATTGATCTTTAAAATTACCAATAAGGAAAAGTGACGGAGGAGAAGTTTGAAACTGTAGGAGCGGAAGCGTCCGCCTTTGTCTGCGGATTTCCACCGCGAACAGCGGTATAAATCAAGAAATCTGCAGACAACAGCGGCCGGAGGTCCAAACATTCTTCGTAGTTACGCCCCGATCCTTATTAGAAATTCTTAAAACTCAATCTATTGTTTTTAATTTTGAATATTCAACTATAAAGATATAGAATATAGTAATTGAATTGACAACAGCTTGGGGGAACAAAATAGTGGAACTTGGAATTAGTACTTTTGTCGAAACAACACCGGATGTAATCACAGGGGAAACGATGAGCCACGCGGAACGTTTGCGCGAAGTGGTGGAGGAGATTGTACTCGCGGATCAGGTGGGATTGGATGTATACGGGGTGGGTGAGCATCACCGTCCGGATTTTGCCGCTTCTTCACCAGCGGTTGTAATGGCAGCTGCTGCATCCCTGACTTCCAGAATCCGGTTGACCAGTGCTGTAATGATTCTGTCATCAGCCGATCCGGTGCGTGTTTTTCAGGATTTCGCCACACTGGACGGTCTGTCAAACGGGCGGGCTGAGATTATGGTGGGCCGTGGTTCCTTCACAGAGTCCTTTCCATTATTCGGCTGTGATCTGAAAAACTATGAAACCTTATTCGAAGAGAAATTGGATCTGCTGATGAAGCTCCAGCAATCTGAGAAGGTGAGCTGGGAAGGCCAGCATAGACCTGCCATACATAACCTGGGGATTTATCCGCGTCCGGTGCAGCAGCCTTTGCCCGTATGGATAGCCAGCGCGGGAAGTCCGGAGTCTGCGGTCCGTGCAGGTGAACTCGGGCTGCCGTTTGCGCTGGCTATGATTGGACCGGTGCAGCCCCTGGATTTTGCTACACAGGTCAAGCTCTATCAAGAAGCTGCTGCCCATGCAGGCCATGACAGCTCGCGGCTGCCGATTGCGGCCCATGCGCATGGTTTTATCGCGGAGAATAGGGAGAAGGCGATTGAACAATTCTTCCCTTCCACTTATGCCCGGACCAATGTCAGGGCGGTGGAGAAAGGTCTTCCGCCATATCACCGTTCAGATTATGATGCGGCATGCAGCTTCGGCGGAGCTTTATATGTGGGAGACCCTGAAACTGTAGCAGAGAAGATCATTCATCTGCGTACGCATGTGGGCATCACGAGATTCCTGCTGCATGTTCCGCACGGCACGATGCCCCATGCTGAGGTGATGGAAGCGATCAGGCTGTTCGGTACCGAAGTAGCTCCCCGTGTCCGTGAGGAAGTAGCGCTTTGGGAGAAGAACAATCTGTAAGATAAGGCAAATGAAATGGCAGTTAAGCAACCTGGGGAGGTGGCGGCTCTGATAAGAGAGCAAATGAATGTCTGGAAACGGCAATGGCAGGAGCTTATTCAGGCGCTTGAGCAAAAGGGTGCAGACACTCAATTCAGTGTGGGTTCTCCTGCGGCAGAAAGCGGGCTTGCTGAAGTGGAGTCGAGGCTCGGAATCCGGCTCCCGCAAGAGCTGCGCTCTCTGCTGAAGGAGGGGGCAGGCCAAGCTTATGTCTATTGGAGTCTGCCGGACGCTGCAATTCTTCCCTTTGAGGTGAGCGGAGGGCTGGGCTGGGATGTGGACCAGCTGGATTTTTTTGTTTCTAACGAAGAAGAATATACCGGGGAGCAGCAGCGTTATCTGAGCTTTCATCTGGCAGGCAACGGGGATGAGCTGCTGCTGGATTTGCATAGCGCTTCTGGAACCGCAGTCGTCCATTGGGCACATGAGACGGCAGAATATCTGCTGCTTGCACTGTCGGTCACAGAGTTCGTCGACAAGATTACGGCGCTCGGTTGTGTAGGTGCAGAGGAATGGCAATACCCGGAATTTTGCAGTGAGTCAGGGTTGGACCTGGAAAAGCAGGCCAGCAGACAATGGAGAGCCTGGTTGCATGAATATTTGACATTGACTCTGGGGCAGGCACAGAAGGAGCTGCCTTCACTTCTTCGCTATACTGAGATGTTCGGAACGGATCAGGAGACTGCTGAAGCCTTTGGTCAATATAATGCCGAAGAGGTACTGCAGGCTTTTTTGAAACGGGCAGAACAGGAACGTAACAGCCATAATACGAAAGAGGCTATCCTTTGTCTTGCCGGCGATGTGCTTAAGGAACAGGCAGCAGGCTTTGTGCGTTCCCTGTGGTCAGAGACTCCATCCGTTAAGGTAAGCCGGAGTACGCTGGCTTATCTGTCTGCTCAGTGTTTGCCAGGCGATGAAGGGCTGGAGCATGTATTCCGCATGCTGGAGGTGTCTGCGGCAGCGGCGAAGCCTAGCGGGTATGCAGCGAACTCGCTGTTGCAGTATTTTCACAGCCGCAGGGTGCTGGTATGGATGGAGGACAAGATCGCTTTTCCTTATGACGGGTGGGATGCATTGTACGTTCACTCACAGCCCACACCGTCTGACATTGTGCAGTGGCTTGGGGGCAGTGATGTTCAGCGCCAGATCGTCATTGCTGCGTTCCCTGCCTTGTATGACAAGGGAGCTGGGAGCTTCGGGCGTGCAGATTTGCTGCAGATCCGCAGCCTGCTGGAACAGGCACTGGAAGAAGCTGTGCTGAAAAAGGAAAAGCAGGCAGTCCGTGATGCACTGGGGCGGCTGCCCTAAGCAATGTTTTTTAACATTTTTATTTACAATATTGTCTATTACATGTCTTGTCCATAACATGATGTCGCTTCCAGCCTTGGGATGGTATGATAGGAAGTGGGGTGAATATGAAAATGAACAATAAGTCAACGACTGATGAAGCAATGAACGAGGTAGAAACCGGCGAAGAAGCAACCAGCGAAGAAACAACCAGCGAACCGCAACCCATGACTGATGAGCAAATGGCTGAGCTTGTACAGGCAGTTCACCATAATGGTATGGTTGCGCTGAAGATGCATTTCAATGAGGTTCAGGGCCAAGTGATGAATCTGGAGGCTTACGGTCCGGTATTTGTATTTCATGTCATGGATGAGGCGAAGGATGTATACTCCTGCGGGTTTTTCCTGCGCGAGCTGATCGCCAGATTCCAGACGAACAACAGTCCGAATATCTGGATGGCTTCGTTTTTCATCGACTTGATGAAGGTCAAGGGAGGCAAAGCCCTCACACCGCCGCCAACCAGTGAAGAAGAGGCCAAGGCCATGATCGATAATGTACTTGTGCCGCATTGCATTGCAGCCGTACGTGAAGAATTTGCTCCAGAGCAGGTTCACGCCGGGCTGGCCTGGAATGAAACCCATGGTCCAGTGTTTGAAGCCGGATTTCCGGCTCTAACCGAAGGCAATAACGTCTGTGCCATTCCGCTGCATATGCTATTAATTCATCTGCAGCTGAACCGCGATCCGTCGGAACTGCTGCTGCAGGGATTGTACAATATCCGGAAAGAACACGGGTTGGATTAATCCCAATGCTGTATTTTCTGTGAATCCTTCTCGAAGAACAGACCGCATCCTGTATAGGATTGCGGTCTGTTTTTGTGCAGCTATTGATCCAGCGTGAATTGGGGGTATTGGTTTTGTTAACATAACTATCTTAAAATTTAACAAAGTACTGCCCGTGATTTTACAGATGCCTCTTAAAGTTAAAGAGATTAAAAACCAGGGAGGTATATATGTTAATCAAACATCCAAAACGGATATTAAGCGCATTCATGAGTTCAGTCATGCTGCTGATGACGCTGTCGGTATCCCATACTGTTCATGCAGCATCTGACGTAACCATCGGAGAAAGGGACTTGGTCAATGAATCTGATCCCTCCACAAATATAGCCGCCCTTACCGCCACAGGTGCCGTTTATGGCCCAAGCACAGTGACACTCGCTACTTACGTATGGGAGCATGGCAAGAGTATGAATAAAATCGGCAGCTACTCCACAGGTTTTTCCGATTTGGAAGGCGGAGTTGCGGAGATTGTTAAATATAACAGCGACAATCAGAAGTTCTATCTGATAAACGGCAAGGAGAAACAGATTGATATAGTCAGCCTTAAGCCGCTGGTTACCGGAGGGGAAACCCAGCTGACGCTGGATAAACGGATCGATGTCAGTACGATGATTGACAGCTTCACCTTTGGAGATATTACCAGTATTGATATCGATACAGAACTGAACAGGATTGCAATTGCCGTGCAGGAAGCGGACTATCAGAAATCCGGCGCAGTACTGCTGCTGGACTATGACGGGAAGTACCTCACGCACTATACAGCAGGTGTTCAGCCGGATATGGTCACCTTCACACCTGACCACAAATATTTGCTGGCCGCTGATGAAGGAGAACCCAGACAAGGTTATGCCGCCCCGGCTGTTGACCCTGAAGGCTCTGTTACTCTAATCAATCTGCAGACGAAAACAGCCAAGGTTATTGATTTCACCGGTTTCGACAGCAGCGAAGCGCGGAGTAGTCTTTTAGCAGATAATGTGATTCTCAAAAAGCAAACCGCACCTTCTGTGGATCTGGAGCCGGAATATATAGCCGTGTCCGCTGACAGCAAACAAGCGTTCATTTCCCTGCAGGAGGCGAATGCCTTAGCAACGCTGGATGTGGAGGCGGGTGCTTTTACAAGCATCAAAGGTCTGGGCTTTAAGGACCACAGTGTTCCCGGCAACGAGCTCGATATGCGCAGAGACGGCAAAATCAACATCAAAACTGAACCGGGTGTTCTCGGCATGTACAATCCCGATGGGATTGCCACTTATACCGCTGGAGGTAAAACCTATGTGATCACAGCGAATGAAGGGGATTCCCGGGACTGGAGCGGTTACAGCAATGAGAAGGATGTTACGCTGGGCAAAGGCCAGGATGGTGATGCCACCAAAAGTATGAAGGTGACCACCTTTGACACTTCCGATTATGAGGTGGGACCTGCGGGAGCCGGATTTGTAAGCGGGAAAACTTATCTTTTCGGCGCACGTTCCTTTTCGGTCTGGAATGCGGGGGATATGTCTCTGGTCTACGATAGTGGAGCGGATTTCGAGAAAATCACGGCAACTTTGCTTCCCAAAGGCTTCAACTGGTCTAATGATGACTTTGTCTTTGAGAAAAGGAGCGCCAAAAAAGGCCCTGAGCCGGAGGATGTCAAAGTTGGGGTCGTGGACGGGAAGCCTTATGCCTTTATTGGACTGGAGCGGGTCGGCGGCAATATGATGTACGATCTGTCAGAGATCAGCGCTCCGGTCTTCTACGACTATCTGAATACAAGAGATCTGGAGCATTCGGTGGATTATTCCGGAGCCAAACCGGCCTACCTGGCTGCTGGGGATGTCTCTCCTGAAGGCCAGAATTTCATTGCGGCAGAATACAGCCCGACAGGTTATCCGCTATTGCTGGTTGCCAATGAGGTATCGGGAACGGTCTCTATCGTAGAGATTCCAGAAGGCAAGTACACACCGGAAGAACCAGAGACACCGGCAAACCCGACACCGGTAGCAACAGCATCTCCAACCCCTACAGTATCAGCATCACCGTCAGCATCGGCGTCACCGTCAGCATCGGCGTCACCAGCAGCTTCGGCAACGCCGGCACCCACACCAACGGCCGCGCCAACCCCAGCACCGGCACAAGCAACGGTAAGCCCTAGTGCTTCACCGCAAACAGCGGCATCCGTTACGGATACTGTGGCTGTGACCGCTATGACTCTGAATGCAGAGACAGGAGAAGCGACAAGCAAATTGACGGACGAAGCAGCCCGGAAGCTGATGGATAATGTAAAGGCGAGCGAGAAGGCGGGTAAACCAGCCTTGGTGGAGATTCGCGGGGAAGCTTCGCAGGGAGCGTCCAAAGTAACATTAGAGCTGAGCGGTACCTTCCTGGCACAGCTGTCCGCTGACACCCGGGCTGATCTGAAAATCAGCAACGGGCTTGCATCCATTACTTTCGGCAGCAAGGTTATCGGAGCCATCAGCAAAGCAGCCTCAGGCCAAGCGATTAAGATCAGTGTTGCGCGGGCCTCAGGGACGGATGGGACCAGCAGTACCCGTGACCTGGTCGGCAGCAGACCGATATATACTTTTACCATAACTGGTGGAACAACCGGCATCACAAGCTTTGGAGGTGAATCGGTTAAGGTCCAAATGCCATATACTCTAGGAGCAGCAGAGAACGCTAATGCAGTCGTAGTGTTATATTTGGACAACAGTGGAAATGCCGTACCTGTAATCAGCAAATATAATGAAACTGCACAAACGGTTGATTTTAGAACCAGTCATTTCTCCGCCTTTGCCATTGGCTATCATGCTGCCGGGTTCAGCGACACGTTGAATCACTGGGCAAAGGATAACATTGATTTTACAGCGGCGAGAGGATGGTTAACGGGAGTTGGACATAACACCTTTGCACCGGATCAGACAGTAACCCGGGGGATGCTTGCTGCAATTCTGGGTAAAATGTCGGGTGCCGAGCTGTCAATGGGAGCGGCGTTCACCGATGTTGCGGCAGCGAAATATTATTCGCCTTATGTGGCCTGGGCCGCATCGAACGGTATAGTTCAGGGTACTCGCAACAATACCTTTGAACCTGACCGGGCAGTTACGAGGGAGGAACTGGCGGTTATCCTGAAGAATTATATAAAATTTTCGAAACTGCCAGCGGGGAACTTGAGTACTCCTGCTACTTTTGCGGACAATGGGCAGATTTCAGCATGGGCCAGTGAAGCCGTCGAAGCGATTCAAGGCTATGGTCTCATCAGCGGCAAAACAGGAAATATCTTTGATCCCAAAGGCACTGCAACCAGAGCCGAGGTAGCCACTGTATTGAAACGGATGATTGTAGGCAGTTTTGCAGAATAGCATATTAGATAAAGAGGAACAGACCGCGCTTTTAATGTACAGTGCGGTCTGTTCTTTTTTTGATGGTTTAGTTCCTGCCGGACGGGCTACCCTGATTGAAAATGATCTCAAGATGGGCAATATCTTCTGGAGTCAGATGAACAGTCAGTGTCTGGAGATTGGATTCGATTTGTTCAGGTTTTGTCGCCCCAGGCATGATGAGATCCACGCCAGGACGGGTTAATAACCAGGCGAGTGAAATTTGGGCCGGAGATACCCCTTTAATTTGGGCGAGTGCTTTTAGCTGCTCAACACGATCCAGGTTGGCGTTATAGGCATCCTTTTGAAACAACGGATTATTAAGCCGCGAAGTGTCGGTAAACACCTCTCCCTTCTTGTAACCTCCGGCCAGCAGACCTGAAGCAAGCGGGAAAAAAGGGATTAGGGATATGCCATGCTCCAGGCAATAGGGAATGACATCTGCTTCCGGCTGTCGGACCAGCAGTGAATATTCAGCCTGGAGTACATCCAGGTGACCATCCGCGTTAAACTCCTGCAGTTGCTGGAACGTCAGGTTAGAGGCGCCGACGGCTCTGATCTTGCCCGACTTCTTCAGCTCTGCCAGCGTATGGGCTGATTCTGCAAGCGGGGTAGAACTGTATGGAAAGTGCATAAAGAATATATCAATGTAATCCGTCTGCAATCTTGTCAGACTGTCATCCACAGCCTGCCGCAATGCAGCCGGACTGTTGTCGACCTGTAGGCCGCTTTCGGTGAACTGGGGATTGGTTGATGCCTTGGTGGAGAGGATTAGTCGTTCCCGCTCTCCATGTTTCCGGATCGCTTCGCCGATTAGTTCTTCGGAGTGGCCCAGCCCGTACAGAAAGGCAGTATCGATGAAATCAATGCCTTGAGACAGAGCGGTGCGAATCAATTGCCGGCTCAGGGTATCATCAACCTTTGGATACATCATGGAGTTCCCTATAACTCCAGCTCCAAAGCCTATCTTAAAGGCTTCCAGTCCGGTACGGCCCAGTGTATTTCTGTTATTCATATGCTTTTTGCTCCTTTTGTATATGATGTGGAGACCGTGGATTGTGGCCCTGTTTCACATCCTACAACCTGGTGTTCGCACCAGGTCAAGCGAAGGAGCTGAATTATTTTTCTGAAACTCTGGAATATACGTGTTCTATATTATCGGGCTGGCCGAACTTTTCACCTCGTTGCAGCTTCATATCAATCATTTCCCACATTTGCTGCAGATTTTGCTGCTGCTGCTCTATTTTTCTCTGATAACTGCGAAGCTGGTCAACCCACTCGGTATTTGCTCCAGCCTGCCCTTCTTTTTGAAGCAGAAGAATGGGCTTTAATTCCTGCAGCGACATCCCGGTCTTCTTCAGGCATTTGATCATGATAATGGACTCTCTGTCCGAAGCACTGTAAATTCTGTGGCCATTCTCTTTCCGCTGAACTTCAGGCAGAAGGCCAATTTTTTCATAATACCGCAAGGCATCCTCACTGATCTGGCATTGCTCCAGGATCTCCTTCATCGTAAAACTTCCGGTCATGCTGCTCGCCTCTTTTCAGATTCAAATTGATGAGCTCATTATAATACTTGGAGTTAACTCCAAGTCAATATACCGAATTATAAGAAGGAAACCTTAGAGCTCAGGTACCAGAATCAGTCCCGGCAAATCCTGCGAATTGAAGAGGGCTACACCTTGGCTGTACACCGGATGTAGAAACGATCAGTTGTTTAGCCTTTAGCTTTTCTCGGCCAAATGAAATACGAGCTTGTGATGATCAGATCAATACCCACCACAACTGACCATAGGGATACTATGCTTATGAGCGCTTCTGTACGGGCAGGGTCGTCAATCCAGATAATGAGACCATATAGAATCCCTCCCCCAAGCAGAAAAGAGAGCACATGCTTCATCCAGCCTTTGAAGTAATGCCTGGCATGGTCCATGCCATATCGTTTGACCGGAGCAGGTCCCTGCTTGGTTACATAATAGCGGAAGCGTTCATCTGCCCAATGGATCATGCTTTTGCCGAACACGATAGATACAGAAATATAAATGGCTGCAAGCGCATGAGCCGTGGTGGCAGCAGCACCGTTGTACAAATCAATTCCGGCAATGATTAGCAAAATGAGGTCCAGGACGGGGGTTAAGGCGAGGAAGAACAGCCCTAGCTTCCTTCGTTTGAATAGATAACGTGCCGAGAAACCGGCAAGAATGACAACCCAGAACAAAACTTCGCAGGCGACAATCGCCCAGGCAACCAAATTCATAATCCACCCCTTGTGTAAAATAATGTATTGGATACTTCGGATTATAACAGCTGAATTTAAATAATACAATTGTATTATTTAAATTGCGCTCGAAGTTTTCTTCATGATACAATATAGACATGCCAAAAATTGTAGATCATTCAGAGAGAAAATCGCATATTGCAGAAGCAACCTGGCGCGTCATCATGAATCAGGGGATGAAAGGGGCGACAGTACGGAATATTGCGGAGGAAGCAGGCGTTTCGCTGGGAGCTCTGCGCCATTACTTCTCCACACAGCATGAGCTGATTGCTTTTGCCATGAATCTTGTAAAGGAACGGGTCGATGTCAGAATCAATGCCCTGCTTACCCTCGATCTCCCGCCTAAACAGCTGATTACGAAGATTCTGATGGAATTGATTCCTGTAGATGACCATACTATGGCCGAGATGGAGGTATGGTTTGCTTTTGTCTTTCATCGTAAGTACGTGGGGGATCACTATGACGAAGTAGACGATGGGGTATATTCCGCTATACACATGCTGGTCGGGTATCTGCATGAACAGGGGTTGCTGAGACAGGGCCTGGATAAGGACAATGAACTTGAGCGGCTGTATGCGCTGGTTGATGGACTTGCTCTGCATGCGATGCTGGAGCCTGAGCGGCTGGACAAGCAGCGGATCCTTAGAGTGGTGACCGGTCATATGGATTCCATTTGCAACGAATAAATTCAGGAAGCTGAGAGGAGCAGGTTATGGAACCCGTAAAAATCACCTACGCGTCGATAGACGATTATATTGCCAAAGCCCCTTTCGAGGTGCAGGATAAGCTTGAAGCGGTAAGAAAGGTAATTCGTGAGTCTGCGCCGGAGGCTGAGGAGAAAATTAGCTACCAGATGCCGACCTTCTTCTTGCATGGGAATCTGGTGCATTTCGCAGCATTTAAGAAGCATATCGGATTTTATCCGGCACCCCGCGGGATTGAAGCTTTTCAGGAGGAACTGGCGCAGTACAAGGGGGCAAAAGGGTCCGTGCAGTTTCCGCTGGATGAGCCGCTGCCACTCGATCTGATCAGCCGGATTGTGAAGTTCAGAGCGGACGAGAATAGGGAGAAGGCGGCGGCAAAGGCAAAGAAATAAACGAGGCAGATCATACCAGCAGCGGACAAAAAAAGGAACCCCCAAGTTGGGTTCCTTTTTTGCTAACGTACGGTTTACAGGGAGCGGAAGCGGCACTTACAGCTGCTTATCGTCTACACTGTTCAGCCAGCCTTCAATATCACCAATCACGGAGCTGATGCAGCCGTCCTCAAAGGGGGATTTCAGTCCGGCCAGCTCGACCAATTGAAGGAAAGACAGGCTTCCGCCAGCCTGACAGAGCCGCAGGTAGTCGGCCCATGCTGATTTGAAATCCTCATTTGACCGTTTCCAGAACTGGAAGGCGCAGAGCTGAGCCAATGTGTAGTCAATATAGTAGAACGGAGAGCGGAAGATATGGGCCTGCTTATGCCAGAATCCCCCTTGCTCCAGATAATCATTGCCGTCATAGTCGCGCAGGGGCAGGTATTTCTTCTCAATTTCGCGCCAGGCCAGTTTGCGCTCAGCAGGTGTGGCATCCGGGTTGGCATAGACAAAATGCTGGAATTCATCTACCGCAACCCCATAGGGGATGAACTGCAGACTGTCACCCAGATGGTTGAAACGGTATTTGGCAGCATCCTCCTCGAAGAACAGGTCCATCCATGGCCATGCGAAAAACTCCATGCTCATGGAGTGGATTTCCGCCGCTTCATAGGTTGGAAAAGCATACTCAGGCAATTGAATATGACGGCTCTGGTATACTTGGAATGCATGCCCCACTTCGTGTGTCAGCACATCGATATCCCCGGAGGTTCCGTTGAA
Organism: Paenibacillus sp. 22594; assembly: GCF_052044425.1. Lineage (NCBI taxonomy): Bacteria > Bacillati > Bacillota > Bacilli > Caryophanales > Paenibacillaceae > Paenibacillus > Paenibacillus sp. 22594. Next base: position 1,056,641 of record NZ_JBQENA010000001.1, on the reverse strand, counting down.
GTTGGAGAAAATAAATGGAGCCTCGTACTGGCTGAGATAGGTGCAGTAACCGCCAGATTGTTTACCTTTTTTGCTGACCAGATCCATCAATTCATTCTCCAGCATGAAGCTGAAAAACTCATCGGTCTCAGGGGACAGCTCTTTGTACATTTTGGCCCCGTTTGCGATAATCCAATCGGGATCGCCTTTGGGTGTGGCATTGCCGTTGTTGAAATTTAGACTTTCATCATAAAATTTCAGCTCCGCAAGACCCAGACGCTCAGCCTGGCGTTCCTTCAGCTTGCGGGAAGCAGGCACGATATGCTCCTGCACCTGCTTGCGGAAATTAGCTACCATTTCAGCGTTGTAGTCCGTACGCATCATCCGGTCATAGCCGAGTTCTACGAAGCTATGGTACCCGAGCTTTTTGGCAATACGGGTCCGTACCTGGACAAGCTCGTCGAATATACGGTCAAATTCAGGCTCATGTTCAGCCATAAAGTGGTATCTTGCCGCAGATGCACGCTTACGCATATCCCGGTCTGTTGACAGCTCGAATGGGGCGAGCTGGGACAACGTCCGTTCTTCCCCTTCGAACTGGATTTTGGCGGAAGCGATAAGCTGGGAATACTCAGTGGACAGCTTATTCTCGAGCTGGAGATCCTCTATGATGTCCGGGCTAAATGTCCGCAGCGAAATTTCGGCAATCTGCAGCAGCTGTGTACCCCATTCCTGTTCAAACTCTGCTCTGAACTTAGAGTTCACGAGGGCTCTGAAGTAGTCCGTTATGTACTCCTGAATCACCGGTCCCACTTCATCCATGTAATCTTGTTCAGCTTTGTAGAATTCATCCTCTGTGTTGATCGAGTGTCTGATGCTGGCCAATGTCTCCATGGTGCCAAATTCATTACGCAGCTTATTAATCGCGGTAAAAGAGGCTCGCTGCTCTTCCAGACTTTCAGCACTAAGACCTTTAAGAAGCTCTGTAAAGCCGGCCTTTAGCTTCTCTACATCCGGCCGTTCGTACGGGTATTCGCTAAATTTCATGTAATCATCAACATCCCTTCGGGTAACTTTGAGAAACATATCGTTTTTATTATAGTATCTGGAAGAAATTAAATCACTAATTTATGCTTGTAATTCCATGTGAAGGTAATCCTGTGGATAACAGATAGGAGGAGAACGGATGAAATACGAATCGGCCAGTCCTGAGGATTATATCAGACAGCTGCCTGAGGAACGGAAGGAAGTCATAATGAAGCTGAGACAGATACTGAGGGACAACTTGCCTGTGGGGTTTCAGGAAACCATGTCTTATGGAATGATAACCTATGTTGTTCCCCATCAGATTTATCCGCCTGGTTATCATGTTAACCCCGATCAGCCGCTCCCTTTTGTCAGTATAGCCTCACAGAAAAATTTCATTGCACTCTACCATATGGGCCTCTACATGGTACCCGGGCTGCTGGCTTGGTTCAAGGAAGAATATCCGAAGTATGTTCAAACCAGGCTCGATATGGGGAAATCCTGTGTGCGGTTCAAAAAAACAAACAGCATCCCGTATGATCTTATTGCACAGCTAAGCAGCAAGATTACTGTGGATGAGTATGTTCGAATAGTTGAGGGTGAAGTGAAGAGGGCTAAGAAGAACTAGCGGATCTACACTATAGGATGCTGTTTCAAAAAATGCAGGATTGCATCATTTACCAATACGGGGTTCTCTCTCAGCATATGCGGCCGGTGGCTGCCTCCAGGAACAACAAGATACTGAGAGTTCTCTACCAGAGCAGTCAAGTGCTGGAGCTGGAATTTCTGTACAAAGGGATCATGCTCCCCGGCGATAAACAGGGAAGGGCAATCGATACTGTGGATCTGCTCCTCGGTTAGTTGCGGGAATAACCGCCAGTCTGCGGCGCTCTGCCGCATGAATTCCTGCCAGTTTCCGCGGTGCGCCTCCTCATGCCGTTCGAGCATTTGTTGGATGATGACGTCCTTGCCGTGTGCAGCAAGCCATTCCGGCTCGTACTCATCCGCACCGGACGGCTCTTTGAACCCGCTAGAACCGATGGTCGTCATTGAAAATACACGCTCCGGCGCATTTAACGCGACAACCATGGCCACTCCTGCCCCCAGGCTATAACCGATTAAATGCGCTTTGGGGATGGACAACTGCTCCATAAACGCAGCAATATCATCCGCCAGCTGTGGGGTGCTCCAGGTCAGATTCGCGCACCGGGTTCTGCCATGCCCCCTGAAATCCGGGAAATAACAGGTGTACGCATTCTGAAAATCAAGGATTTGACTCGCAAATGCCAATATCCCCCTTGAATAAGCGCTGTGCAGAAAGATAACTGGCTCTCCGGTACCCATCTTTTCATAGAACAACTCTAAGTCACTCAACTGAATATATGGCACGATATCCTCCTTGTAGGAACAAACGTTCCTTCCATTGTACTCCTGGAATATGGATATGTCACGGGGGAAACTCACTTAAGGGAAGGCAGGTTTCGGTCCGTCTGTGATCCAAGATATGGTATAATAATGGGTAAACGGTTGCTTTTATTAGAGGAGAGAACTTACGGATGATTGATCTTAGAGTGATTGATAAGGAGAATTTCTGGACGATTATTAATCTTAGTGTTGGTGAAGAGCAGAAGAGTTTTGTGGTTTCGAACGCAGTATCCATTGCACAATCCAAGGTCCAGCCCGAGTGCATCCCGCTTGCCGTATATGACGGGGAGACCCCCGTCGGATTTGTCATGTACTGCATCGATACGGAGGATAACGAGTACTGGATCTACAGATTGATGATCGACCAAAGATATCAGTCCAAGGGATACGGACAACAAGCGATGAAGAAGCTGATCTCTCTCATTCAGCAGGACAAGAGTCATCATGTCATCTACATAAGTTTTGAACCTGAGAATAGAAGAGCAGAGATGCTCTACCGCAGTTTGGGGTTTACCCAGGATGGCCGGATTATAGATCATGAAATCGTGTATAAATTGGAATATGAATGAATTGGAGTCAGAATGTTCTGTGGGCAAAAACATTTTTCAGTTGAACTTGGCATACGTCTTGTACAGTGAATCACTTACAATTAAGTAAAGACAATGCCAAGGGAGAAGGATACATATGGGGACTCGTTATAGAGACTATACATCAGATGACATGATGAAAGTGAGCCGGTTCTTGTCACATGCCCATTCAAAATTAAATCGGCCGAGCAGCTGGACGATTGCCCGTTTTGAATTCGAGATTTTTTTCTATAAGTGGAGGGCGGGCTTGCTCCCCGAGTGGGAACAAAATATCGGACTGTGGGAACGCGACAATGGGGAACTGGCCGCTGTGGTTTGCAGGGATGGGGATTTCTACTTTCAATTGGATACAGATCATCCGCAGGAGGAGCTGCTGTGTGAGATGTTAGAATTCATCGAAGCGAAGTCTGCTCCGGCTGCCGTGAAGCTTGCAGTGCCAAAGGAGATGTCAAAGCTGCAAGAGTTGGTCCAGGGCAGGGGATATGTGCATCTTCTGAACGAGAGCGATAATATTATCTCCATCACGCTGGAGAAGGATTTTCCGGTGAATATTCCTGTGGGCTTTTTGCTTCAATGCGGGGAAGAGGTGTCAGACCAGGCTAAAGCGCAAGGCCATATAATGGCGTTTAACTACCCGGGAACTGCACATGCAGAGCAGATGCTGCGGTTATACGGGGGCATCCGTCAAGCACCGGGTTATCGTCCGGATCTGGACTTGTCTCTGGTTAATGAGCAGGGTGAGGTCGTGGCGTTTTGTAATGCTTTTGTGGATGAGGTGAACCGGATAGGAATTCTTGAACCGGTGGGAACCCATTTGGATTACAGACTGAGGGGGCTGGGCCAGGCTGTAATCTATGAAGCGCTGAACCGTCTGCGGTCCCTCGGAATGGTTAAGGTATATACAGGTCCCATGCAGCCATTTTACCAGCGTATCGGATTTCAGATGGATGTGGAGTTTGAGGTGTGGAAGAAGGACTGAAAGATAGACCCTTCGAACAAACCCGTCAGGATCTAATTATAAGTATCGGACGTTCTCCATTAGAGCTTAATGATCATTTACTGATTCAGTACACAAGGAACATTTGAATTTCATCATATATTACTTATCAAGTATTTTTCCATTATCGCATTTCCATCATTGTTCTCAACTTCTTTATATTTTAGTTTTTTATATAGATTGTAGGCAGGTTCATTGAAATTAAATACACTAAGGCTGAGTTTTCTAATTCCTTTATCTTTGGCATCCTGCTCTATCAATTTCATAGTTTCAAATCCATATCCCTTATTTCTATAATTTTGCATAACCAAAAAATCACAAATGAATCCTGATGTATTCTCTTTTTCATACCAAATAAAACCAATTTCTTCTAAGCTATGATTTATTATTACATATATATAATTATTTTTTGTTAATAAACCCATCGGAAGTAGTTCATTGAATTCTTTTTCAGCACATTTATAAGCATCTTTATCGCTACACATTTTAGATTTGATTAAATCTTTTGCATAGTCATTAACAGACCACTCTTTAAATTTTTCAAATTCATTTTCTGACATATTTCGGATCTTTATCATTTATTAACCCCTATTCATTTAAATTTCTTGTTTGCTAATAAATTACGCGAATTTATTGAGCTATCTTGCCCGATAGTTGGAAAGGTAGCCAATAATACCGACAACCTGTTCGTCATGATGCTAGCGCTTCCCGTTAGGATAAAGGCAGCCGATCGCGTTTACTGACCGGCTGCCGTGATTAAGCTAACGTTTCCCCGTTAGCTTAATCTTCAATTTCACTTCACTTACAACGGGCTCTGACATTGATACAATATCAACTATGTGGTCTAAGCAACTAATTCCGTAATGTTTAAACGGACCAGGGAAGTCTTCCGTTGCAAATGTGCTCACCCCTATAAAGTCGAGATATCTTGATTTGTTGTAGATTCTAAATATTTTACCTTCGAATTTCTCATATTCATCCCATGAAGTAAAGGATTCATTTCTTACCGAGTAAGCGATGTAGCTCTCAAATTCAATTTGTATAAGAGGTGCATTTTCATCAACGTTAATCGGATAGGCTTCTAAACTTGTCTCCCCAATCATCACTTGTTCTGGAGTATCTCCAGAAATACTCTTACTGAAAACTACCCTTAGGGAGTTAGTTTTGGGTTCTGTGAGCCCTATAAAGAATACATCTTTTAGTTCCATTAAATCTTGAAATATCATGGAAATTCACCTCTATTCGCGGTGGGCGGACTAGTCGCATTGACCTTTTTCACACAACTTAATTTTAACACATATTGTAACTATCCTGCCCGTTACTTCAATATAAAAAACAGATTGCATTCGCAGTCTGCTTTTTGCATATCGTTCTTCTTTAGCTTAAAGATGCTCTTATAATATCCTCCCATTTCGATAGATAAAGTAAGAGCACTTCTTCATCAACCAGGGTGTAAGTACAAAAGGCAGCTTAATGAGTAAATCAGTTTAGGAGTTCTAGAACTCATCGATCAACGAAATCCCTTTAGTAATACGGATTCTACTATCTTGCAAGAAATCGCGGGTCCAATCATCGGGTTGAGTTAAATCCCAACTCCGGTACATACCGACGACTACGATAATTTCACGTAGTTTAAGAAAAATCTTCATCTGACTTTTCCAGCCGTCAGGCATTTGTCGGCCATCCTCAGTGTAGCCTAGCTCGAAATGTTTAATAAAAAGTTCGTATTGTGCCTTGCGTTCAGACTGCGAATCTTCCCCGAATACATACAGCAAGTAATAGAGCTGGATAGCAATGTCCTCGACATACCAACTGTACTGACACTCGTCGAAGTCGAAGAGCGTTATTTGCCCTGATTCATTGACCGTGAAATTACCTATATTGATATCTCCGTGAATTAAACCAAAATGATCAGATGTAACAGGCAGACCACCCAGAGTTGCTTTAAGTTCATCAAGGGCATGAATAATGGGTTGAAGCTCTGTCGGTAAATAATCTTTCGCTCGTAGGAGGTAATCATTAAATTCTCAAGTGTGCCTTGTGGATATAGGTTTATACAGCTTGGTCAGTTCATGAAGACGGCCTGTTATGCGACCACATTGTTCATAAAGTATTGGATTGCCCAGGCATTCTGGATATCCGATTTTTCTGCCAGGTGCATAGTTGAAAGAGGTTGCGTAAAAATCCATCACATTCCCTTCGATATATTCAAAATCCTTTCCATTAACCGATAGAACCGGGTCTGATACCGACAAACCATTGTCCGAAAGATAACGAATCCATTCTATTTCAGCTGCAAGTCCTTCCGACGTGCGAAGTGTGCTCGGAGTAAAACGGAGAATATATTTTGATTCATCGCGAATATAGGAATAAATAAAGTTTTGAAAGCCTCCAATGAAAGTCAGATCTTTTGGACTGATCCCAAAGCGCTCAGCACCTTCAGCAGCATGTTCGTCCAGGAACATCAATTTTATTTTTGGGTCCATGATTTCTCCTTGGTAATTGAATTTAGATCGAATACATATATGACGATATATTATAGGGGAATTGAACGGCCAGTTCAGCTTTGAGGTCTCCATACCTTTTGGCTCATAACCTTGATAGACAAGTTGCTCATTATAGTTATCTACTCGATAGATGTCTTTGACAATAGGCATCATGTCAATTATAGGCTTAGCATTTAACCCTGGGACAGACGTACTCCCTATATGATGTATTTCAATAATCTCCGCACCAAGAACCAGTCGAAGGTTTTCTGCTTCTTCCTCAAATTTTGAAACCCAGAGGGGGTTATAGGGCAGAACTTTTACTCTCCTCATTTTTGTGTTCTCACCATCCATTCAGTCTGATATTATATTTTGAATCTACTGCATGACTACTGTGTTATCCTGCCCGTTACTCTGAAAATAAAGTCAGCCGATCGCGTTTACCGACCGGCTGACTTATCGTGTTTACGCTAGCTTTTCCCGTTCGTTGAATCTATCTATGAATTCAGTTCCAAAAATATTTCATTTCCCTATACCCAACATCCCATATTTTTTCGTCCCCCTCAATGGTTATCGTGAGTTCGCTCCCAGCCTCGATAGGAATCTCAAACATCGCCGGAAACAGTTCCGGATCACTGCGTTGAACTTCTCCAGAACTGGTCAATACCTCGTGTCCATCGACGGAAACACGGATGCTTCCGGAATAATCCGTTGGTTCAGGTATTCCGTAATACAAGGAGAAAATCATCTTCTTCTTATTCGAATACGTAAACGTTTCTAAATTCCCACCTGCAACGCCATACATATTATAGTGGGGTTTTACGTTTTGAGCGCTTATTGTAAAGCTATTCAGATTTTTTCCAGTTGATGAATTTCCGGAGCTGTCCATCAATTCGTTTATTGCCACAAAGGGACCTTCTTCTTTGGTGAACGCTTTATCTACAATCCCACACAATCCCCATACCCCTAATAAAAGAACCATACAGGAAATGGCGGTTATCAAAAAAATGCGCCAATTGTTTTTTGAACGAACACCAAGCTTGTATGCCCCAAAACCGACTGCTGCGCCTAGTGTATTTTGAATGGCATCATTAACATCGAAGCTGCCCAGAAACGAAAGGGCCTGTATGATTTCCATTACGATAATCGAAAAAAAGAACGTTGTAATGAATCGAAGAAATCTAATCCGATATAACAATAGAATCAATATACCGTAAGGGATGAAAGCTATGATATTTCCAAATCCAACAAAATCCATGAGGGTAGGGTGTAGAAGATCAGATATATTAGGCAGTTTAAAGAAACTATCTGGTAAAAAAATAAAGGTGTAACCAGCCGTTCGCTCTGCGGCACCCATTCTACCGAATGCGAAAAATAAAAAATAAAGAATTAAGATTGTATAGAGCATGGTTATGGTAAAAATAACTTTACGTTGTTTTGACATGGTTAACTCCTTTGTCGGGTACGTACGTCCTGTAAAACTGAACTTGCTGCCTCAACCCATTTTACTGCTATTACTACTAACCTGCCGTTACTTCAATGAAAACAGCAGACTGCCGATGCAATCTGCTCATTTCCGCTATCGTTCCCAGTTTGCGTATTGATTTAAATCTACTTTAGTCCCAAAAATTAAAAATAACATCCCCGACTGTTTTTGGTTTCCAGTGAAAGATTTGGTTTAATTCCGCTTTATTTAAGTAATTTTTGTTTAGCACGTTATGAGTTCTTTCATCGAGTACTAATCGTTGATTAAGTGAATTTGCAGATAGTACCCTAAATTCATTGCTCAATGCATCTACAACACTAGAAAGTGAGTGGTCGACAAATTCAATATCGAAGTATTGAACTGAGGAAGCAAAAGCAACGAAGGTATAGGAACTATTTAACAAGATAAAAATGCTCCCGTTATCTAAACAGAGCTCTGCTTTGTAAAAATTCTGTGATACATGTGGTTCTTCAAAGTACAAAAGCTTCCCTTTTGAATAGTTTGCCAACATGTAACAAAGTCGTTTGAAATGGAATGAAAAGACCTCTGGTGAATCCTTGATAAGGAATGCAGATATACCTTCCAGAAGTAACACTTCCGTCACCTACCTCTTATTCCGTCTTCCAACCCAATACCGCAAAGACACTTTAACTTTAACACATATTGGAATGCGGCCCGTTAGTTCAACGCCTTCTTCAAATCAATTCTGGTATAAGTTTATTTTTTTTCATACCCATCTTGGTAATGAGCTTTATCATCATTGTATTTTCAATTGCAGTGGAAGGCGCGGCATTTATGACAGCTATGGTGGATGCTTTGCGGTCGGGACTCAAGGCCGGTGACGATAGCATTACGCAGTTATTATACTATTTGAATTGGGCCTGAAGCCATTCTGCCGACAGCTGCATGTAACCTAGCTGATCCGCAGCGTCAAAATGCTCAATCGCTACCGTATCCTTGTACCCGATGGACTTCAGCCGCTCCAGGATTTCTTGTATCGGAATGCAGCCGGAGCCGACTGAAGCCGGGAACAGCTTCGTCCCGTTTGTGCTGATCTTCGGCGTTTCAACAGGGTGCTCCTTCAGAGAGCGGTCTTTGCAATGGACATGAACAATTCTCGATTTCAGCTTCCCGAAGGCTTCCAGCTCGTCTTCGCCCTGATAGATAAAATTGCCGGTGTCGAAGGTACAGCCCAGCTTCGGAACCTTATCCATAAACCATAGTAATTCTTTGGATGTGGAAAATGGCGCACGGCTGTCATCGAAATCCTCCAAAGTGATTACCATACCTTTGGACTCCGCGTACTCGCACATCTCCCGGAGCGCCGCAACCATTCGCTGCAGCGAGCTATTCCGCAGCTCCTCGCCGGCTGATTCCTCAATGAAACCCGGAATCACAAGTACCTTGTCCGCCCCCAAATACTCGGCCGTGTCAATGAAATCCAGTCCAGGCTGCACATCAGGAGCATTACCAAAATCAAAAAAAGCGTACATTGAAGCTACCGAAATTCCAGCTTGCTCCAGCTGATTTTTCATGGCCCCGCGGCTGGGCTGTACCTCGTCCAAATCCAGCTCAACGGCCTGGATGCCCCATTCGCGCACCCGGCTCAGTACCTCTGGTACTGGTAGCCCAGCTTGCTTGCTGGCGGTAACAATATGGTTGTAAAACACAGATATGTTCATAAATGTGCTCCTTCCGTCCTATCAGAGTCTTGCAATCGCTTCCTTGAATCAGTATAGGGGATATTCAGCAGGGGTTCCACTGTGGAATTCAGTATGCAGGACAGGTGTCCTTTTATTGTTCTCTACATTACTCTAATATGATGAATAGGAATTCTGATACAGGGGAGAGATTCAACTTGAATACAGTAAAGCTCAGTTTTATCGGTGCGGGATTTCATGCATCTACCAATATTTACCCTTCTGCTATCCAAGCAGGGGCTGAAGTTGCCGCGATAGCGACCCGTGATCTGGAACGTTCGAGGGCCGCGCTTCAGCGGTTTGGCAGCAGGGGCAAGCCTTATGACGATTACCGGAAAATGCTCCGGGATGAAAAATGCGATGGGGTGGTGGTAGTCGCGCAGCCGCAGGATCAAAGCGCATTGGTGCTAGACTGCATCCATGCCGGAAAAAATGTATATGTGGACAAACCGTTAGGCTGGAATGGTCCGGAAGCTCTTCAGCTAGCAGATGCAGCCGAACAGGCCGGAGTGGTGCTGATGGTGGGATTCATGAAACGTTATGCTCCCGTCTATTTGAAGCTGAAGGAGCTGATTACAGGAGGGACATTGGGCAGCGCCCGCTCCTTCCAGGCACGGTTCGCAGTAGACAGCACACCTTTCTGTAAAGACGAGGAGCAATTTATAAAGCTCGCTGCCATCCATATTGTAGATTTACTGCGTTTTTTGTTTGGTGAAGCAGTACAGATTTCGGGATTTACAAACAATGACAAAGCACAGATCTCCCAAAGCATTTCACTGAAATTTGCAAACGGCATTGTGGGCAGCGTCTATTTTTCCGGGATGAGTGCCTGGTCCAGAGAAAGTGAGAGCCTGACGGTTACCTTCGATCATGGGTTTGCCTGTGCGGATGAAGTGGTGAAGCTATCGGTTCATCATTCTCTTACAGCCAGCGGACTGCCTTGGCAATCGCTTGCTGAGCAGGATACCGTGTTCACCCCTTCAGCGTCCGCGATGTCCGGCGGTTACAGAGATCTTTATCTGCGGGGCTTCGTCGGAGAAATGGCTCATTTCATGACATGCTGCCGTGAAGGGTTGACCCCTGTCTCCAGCGGACGGGATAATGTGAAGACCATGGAGCTGTGTGATGCGATATTGTCGGCTCTGATGTAAATAGGCTTATCCAGCGGATAAGACAGGGGGAAAGTTCAATGATCACAGAGTTGCCGAAAGCAGACTTTTATAAAATTAAGCACCTCACAGATGCATGCTGCAACATAGAGGTAAAGGCTATAGTAGGTGGAAATAATCCTGGTTGGGTATTCGCGGATGATCCGGCTGAACCCAAGTCTGCACTAATCTGGATTCAGGGACAGACAGGCTTTCATCTGGTTGGTGATCCGCAGAGCGAACCTTTTTTAAACGGTCTGGAAGCCTTTATGCAGAGTGAAATTGAATCCAAATTGACCAAGTTAAATATGAACTGGGTGGAAATCAGCTGTGAATCGGAGAGCTGGAGGAAAACGATAGAGGTTATATTTAATAAACGTAAGATTTCAAATAGTCTGCAGCATGTATTTAAGCTTGGCGAAGCTTTGGATACTGTTGCAGGTCTGAGTAGTGATGCTGAGGTACATAGAATGGACAAGAGTATGTTCGAGACCGGTAGGATAAGCAACCAAGCTTTTATTGAGGAAAAGCTTGCCCGGTTCTGGGACTCCCCAGACCACTTCTTCCAGCAGGGGGTTGGATATTTTGTTGAACGTGACCATAAGGCAGTTAGTGTATGTTTCTCGGCATTTATTACCGGCCACAATCATGCTGTTGATATCGAAACGATTGAAGGGTACAGAAATCGAAACTATGCTGCATCAGCCGCCCGGGCGTTTGTAGAGGAATGCAGGCGTTCAGGCATTCAGCCGTATCGGGATTGCTCCCCGGATAATTCCGGCTCGATTCGCTTAGCGGAGATGATGGGGTTGGTACATGATTTTGACTACCGGATATTCTGGTATAACTTCTAGAGTGGCAACAAACGCTACCAAATCCAATGCCATCCGTAAGTAGAGAGAGATAAATCTACCTACGGAGATGATGATATGCTTCTCAATCAAACTTCTTTAATTCCTCCTGCAGTTCCGGATTCCCCGGAGAACGCACTTCCTCCTTCCTGGGACCTGTTCCGGCAGCGTTATGAGTGGCTTGAACCTCAAATTCACGCCTTTGTAGCTGAGGAAAAAGCTGGGGAACGGTTGGCCCGGGATGAGGGCTTCTTGCTTAAGAACTATGCCGGAAATGTGGCGAAGCCTGTATTCTACGGAGTTCCTGTAGGCATCAAAGACCTGCTGCATGTGGAGGGATTGCCTACCCGGGCCGGGTCCGGCTTGCCGGCTGAGGTGTTGACCGGCCCGGAAGGGTCGTTGATCCGGCGCCTCCGCTCGCTAGGTGCGCTGATCGCAGGAAAGACAGTTACCGAGGAATTTGCTTATAATGGCCCTATTGCCACACGTAATCCCCATCATACAGATCATACCCCAGGTGGTTCAAGTGCAGGGTCAGCAGCAGCGGTTGCTGCAGGATTATGCCCGTTGGCAATTGGCACCCAGACCCTCCGTTCCGTGATCGCACCCGCGTCCTTTTGCGGCGTGGTGGGCTTCAAGCCAAGCTATGGCAGAGTGCCGCTGGATGGAGTTGTTTTGCTGGCCCCTTCTTTTGATACCGTGGGGTTCTTCACACAGAATGTATCTGATATGCAGGTTGCTGCAGCTTCGCTTCTCCCGGACTGGAGGAACCAGCCTCAGCAAGCCCGCAGCAAACCGGTACTTGGCATCCCTCAAGGGGTATACATGGAGCTGATGAGCAGTGAGGTCAAAGGAGCTTTTAATGCACAAATCTTAAGTCTTCAGCAGCAAGGCTATGTGGTAAAGCAAGTGAGTATGCCGTGGGAGGATGAGTTTATCTACGGAAATGCCATGCTGCGGTTTCTGGAAGGTGAAATGGCCCGGGAGCATGCCCTGTGGTTCGGTCGTTACGCAGAGTGCTATGGCAATCCCGTAAGGGAGGCTATTCTCCGGGGCCAGGAAATCTCCGATACGGAGCTGGGGATGTACCGCCGGAAGCAGTACAGGCTGCGCCGGGAGCTGGAGACCGTCCAAGCGGCACAGGGAGTGGACCTCTGGGTATCGCCAGCCCAGGGTGGAACAGCACCTAAGATCGGTGAGGGCACCGGGTGGTCCGGGATGACCGCTATCTGGACCTTCGCGGGTTGTCCTACCATCAGCCTGCCATCAGCCAGTATTAACAGCCTGCCGCTTGGCTTTCAGTGCATCGGGCGTTATGGGGAAGATGAAGCACTGCTGGCTTGGGCGCAGGAGATTGCAGGACATTTGTAAGTCATTTACGGAAGCATAAAGGTCTGCTGTTATTCAATTTTGAAAATTCGTCATTTTCGTAGCAGAAACCGCATATTGATCTCGCCGCTGCCTGCGGTGTTTGGCCTAAGGCCCAGGCGGAAGGCGTTTTTCTTCAATCTGGCTTTGACCTGGCAAGGCGAGAGCGAAGGACAGCTTTGCAGCAGCTGGGCGGCTGCACCGGAGACAATGGGGGTAGAGATGCTGGTGCCGGACAACACGAAATATTGTTGGCCAAACCGCAGGTACGGGAAATTACGGGCCAACTGGGAGCCGGGGGCGCGAAGCGAAATGACAGATTCCCCCGGGGCGACAATATCCGGTTTGACCTTGACGCAGGGTGCCGGGCCACGGCTGGAATAGAAGGTAATGCGGTCATCTTTTTGGGTGAGGGTCCGGCGGTCATCTACAGCTCCTACAGTAATAGCGGACGGACTGATGCCCGGTGACTCAATGGTTTTGCGTCCGGGTCCGCTGTTGCCAGCTGCGATTACAACGGTAAGTCCGGCTTTGACTGCTTTTTCTACAGCCTGGCAGAGCAGGTCGTCTTTGCATGATGTGCTTACAGGTCCGCCGAAAGACATCGATAGAATGCGCAGCTTCAGACATTTACGCTGCGCAACACACCATTCGATCCCCTTAATAATGGTTGAGTCGTAGCCATCTCCGTTGATATCGAGTACTTTAACACCTACAATCCCCGCTTCAGGTGCAGGACCTCTATATTTCCCTTTGCTGAGCCAGCCGTTACCCGCCGCATCCCCGGTAATATGAGTGCCATGACCGTTGTCGTCATAGGGGCGCTTGCGGTGGTTGATGAAATCCTTGAACGCTACGATGCGATTCACGGGCCGGACCAGATCGGGGTGAGGGAACACTCCGGTGTCAAGCACAGCAATGTTGATCCCTTTTCCGGTAAGCCCCCTTGAGCGCTTCACAGCAGTTGCACCGATGGATGGAGTGGCAATATCCAGTGACATACTTTTAATGTCATCCAGGTATATCTTATGAACGCCCTCCCAGCAGCACATCCGTTCCAGGCATTTCATTGAAATACGTGAGGAAACCGCATTAAGCATAGGAATACGATGTTTGACAGACATAACGTGTGAGCCTAAATGATTGTGTAAGGCTTGCATCCTGCCCTGGGTTAACTTGTGATTGAATTGAATAATAACAGGCAGCGCCGCTGATCCCTTACTGGAATGAACCGTTTTGCGAATACAGTTCCTCAGCGGACGGTTCATTTTGGAAGCATACTGCTTCATCCACATTTTTTTGCCCATGGCTATCCCTCCGATACAGGGTATGCGCGGAAAGGGATGATGGGTACATTTCTATAAATCTGAGACAATACCACATTTCTGGAAGAGTAGGCAAGAACGCGGTTCACTACAAGCGCAAATTGCATCTAATACTGTATCCTATCAGAAAGTGGTGAAGCAAATGAAAGCTCCTGACAAAAAAGCAATCCTGGCAAAAAAAGCTTTAATGGCAAAAAAAGCAATGATGGCCCGCAAAACAAATGCAAAAAAGGTAGTGAAGAGACGCAGAATCAGACAGACCTTTGACAGATTCGTAGTGCTTGCTACAAGCCTGGGCAATGTGAACAAGGATTCCTCCGGATGGACAGCTTCCTTGACCAGCGGTACAGTAACGGTAACTGCCGATTTTGACGATTTTGGTGTTGCCAGATTCCCTACAATCAGTACGTTAACAACGGTATCCTATACTTTGAGAATAAGAGATGAAGCAGGTAATCTCTTAACGACCAAGTCCGTCTCTGCCAATCGTGAGTTTTATGTTGCCAGATTCTAATTCTAGCGACCTTTGAGATGAGCCTAAACGGCGCGTACTAGATGGTACGCGCTTTTTGGTACGCTTAATAAGTATTCGAACAGGGAGTTCCTGTGATCATCTAGTGATAGAGCCGTCAGGACCTATAGCATTTCAAATTTATCGGCCACCATGATATTCTTAACGAATACGAACCCTAAATTTATCCAGCGCCTGAGGAGATGTAGAATTGAAAAGCTATTTTGTACATAACGGAGCTGTGGTGCTGCATGTGCTGGAGAATGGAGAGCCTTCTTCCACGATGCCATCGCTGCTTGTGATAGGCGGACTGTGGGAGCCTGCGGAACGGGCCCTTCCGCTATTGTCGAATTTACCGGGACATGCCGTATCCTTCAGCTTCCGGGGACGCGGACTCAGTTCAACACCTTATGGCGGCTATGATCTAGAGGATCATTTATCAGATATTGCCGCTGTCGTTGCCCATACCGGAATTGAACATTACTGCGTGCTGGGATTTTCCAGAGGCGCTTCCTACGCGCTTGGCTGGAGTCTACAGAATCAAGAACAGATAAAAGGCCTTATTCTTGTAGACCAGCCGCCAATCCATCGAAGTGTATCACCGGAAACCGTGGATTTCTGGTGCGGTCTGACTTATCAGCAGGTGCCTATACTCAATTATATGCGGCGGGAAGCGCTAGAGGGGCTGGGACGTGAAGCAGAGGAGCGGGACTTCACTTCACAGCTGGCTCAGCTTAAGATCCCAGTAACCTTGTTTGCCGGAAGAAATAGGGCGGCAGAGATTCCATCTGATATCTCTGAAGAGACCTTGGACAAGTACAAGCAGTACCTTTCCCCGTTTCACGTTGTAGAATTTCTTCACTCCGGGCATATGATTCCCGACGAGGAGCAGCAGAAATATATTGCTGAAGTCATTTTGTTTCTTTATGAGAGGGGGCTCGCCGATGTATGAGTGGATCAAGGGTTATAGCCGGGTGGAATACAGTGAGCAGGCAGAGAGGCTTGATTTCGGCAAGGATTCAAGCTTCCGAATGGAGAAAATGGAGCAGGAATCATCGCCTTCCGGTATGACTGCAGCCGCGCAGTATTTTATTGCCCAGAATGCATGGCTGTCTGATGATTTCCGGCAAAACATTCCTGCACATAACGAGAATATCCGCCAGCTAATCCTTACAGAAATTGCACCGCATTTTGCAGATGTGAAGCAGAGTATACGCGAAGGAAGCGTTGAAACGATCTATTTACAGGAGTTGAAGCCGGAATCACGGCAGCTGTTCGGGGATACGCAAACCGGAATTCTGCCGGTGCTGGAAGATCTCTACAGGCATCATGATATGAATGACAGAATCAGCGGGGGTAAGCGGACGATCATCAACTATATGGTAAATAGGGATGCCTTGGAGCCTTATGAAGCGCCGGACACCGAAACACTTCAAGCCCTGCTGAGTTCGTATCTAGACCTGCCGGATGTAGAATATAGCGTGATGCCGCTCGGCTGGTTCTTTGACGAGAATTTGCGGTATTCTGCAGCGCTTCGCTTTTTTGCCGGATTTGTTCCCCATCTGATGCTTGGGGTGGATGAAGACACTGGTGAGGTCATCCTGCTTCAGATGTCCGGCAAGGAGTTCGCCTGCAAGGTCCTGCTGAATTCGGCACGTCCCCAGCCTCCACGGCGAAAGGACAGCCATTTATATGTGGATATGGGCCATGGGGTTGTGTATGCAATCGGTCTAAGCAGACAGTCTCCGGTGAGCAACTGGAAAGAGCTTGCAGAGAAACAGGCCTATTGGCTGAAGGAAGGCATGGATTTTAATGACTTCAATCATGAAACGGCAGAACCGGTCCCGGCCAATATCGGGTTTTTTTATGACCAGGATTCTATCCAGTCTATAGTCGATAGGATCAATCAGGAGCTGGAGGATATTCAGGTACAGGATTAACCCGGTGATGTCCCCCTTGTCGATATAGCACTCGCCAGTAGCCCGCAGAGTTTCTGCGGGCTGTTCTAGCATGGAGAATGCTTTTTCATTCTACTCATTCTTTACCTATAAATCCGCCAGTCATTTGCATATAATGGAAGTTAATGATTGCAAGGAGGTTCAAAAAGAGTGGACATGCAAATGGAGAAGAGCGGGGGGAATGGGGAATGACGAACTTACCATCGGAGTTCAGGGAACTTTTGCATGTTTTTTTGAATCAATATAATGGAGTTTCGGAAAACAGGCAGGTGCAGTCCGGTCCATTGACCGCTTTTGCCAGATATATGCTGGGTGAAATAGATAATAAGAAAAAAGAAGAGAGGTGTACACATTGAGTATACAAGCTGCAGAAGAAGTGCTCTCATTCTATACGCTTCAGGAGCCGATGGTTGAATTTATCAGACATAATGAAAATAT
Organism: Paenibacillus sp. 22594; assembly: GCF_052044425.1. Lineage (NCBI taxonomy): Bacteria > Bacillati > Bacillota > Bacilli > Caryophanales > Paenibacillaceae > Paenibacillus > Paenibacillus sp. 22594. The sequence continues at coordinate 1,039,356 of NZ_JBQENA010000001.1, read as the reverse complement.
GACGTTTAAGGTTACGGATCTAAAGGCAGGCAAGCTATACTTGCTGCGTATTCATAGTCCGTCAACAGCAGGCCTGCTCGGGATTCAGCATACGCGGCAGGGCTTGGAATCAGAAATGTACATACTGCAGGAGCTGTCCAAGGACCAGGCACTTCATGTGCAGAAGCCGGTAGCCAACCGGACCGGAGGGCTCGTAACCGAATATGTAAAGGATGGCAACGATGTTTGTTATGCTACCCTGCTGGAATGGATAGAGGGCGCAACGCTAACTTTACAAGAAGACAACATGGAGCAAATTGCCTATCAGCTGGGGGAAAAGCTCGCGGCATTTCATCATTTCTCCCGTCATACTGAGCTTCCTGGTCTGCAACGACCGGTGTATGATGCAGAAAGGATCGATACTGCGGTTGAAGAATTGAAATACGGCGTAGATTCAGATCTGTACAGTCAGGCACAATATGAGATCATTGTCCAGGTCCTCGGAATTATAAAAAGGCAGCTCCAAGTGCTGGAGACCCTTCCAGGGCAATGGGGGCTTGTACACGCGGATGTGCAGCTTGGGAATGTGATTATCACCGAAAGCGGGCCTTGTTTAATAGACTTTGGCTTTTGCGGGTATGGCTACTATCTATTTGATCTGGGCAGCGCGGGGACTGTTCTTCCCGGTGAGCTGCGTCAGCTTTTTTTACAGGGCTATGCTTCAGCAGCAGATTTTTCATGGGAGCAAATAAGGTATATTGAAGGGCAGATATTTATGGATACTTTTATCAGCTATCTTTTCTTTATACATGACTCCACACGCAATAACTGGATCAAAGAGAGTGCGGCAAAGCTTTGTAATACCCTATGCAAAGATTTTATTGCAGGCAAAGAAGTATTTTACTCATTCTAAACATGAAAGGGTCCTTGAAACGGCAGGAGGAATTAAAAATGAATATCGCAGAAGGCGCAGCCATCATACCCTTAGAAATCGAGGGCATCATTTTGAATTCCACTTTGGTGTGGGACGAACACAGGGCGATCCTGATTGATGCGGGCTTTTACGGGCATGGCACACAGATAGTAGAAGGCATGAGGCGGGCCGGCGTAGCTGTCGAGCGGTTATCTGCCGTGATTTTGACCCATCAGGATATTGATCATATTGGCGGTGTGCAGGACCTGATGGAATTAGCAGATAGACCGCTGAGTGTGTATGCCCACGCACTGGATCAGCCTTTTATCGAAGGAACGGTTCCGCTATTAAAAAGAGAATTGCCTCCACAACTTCAGCATATGTTCGACCTTCCTTATCATGTAAAGGTGAATCATACGCTAAATGACGGGGATGTGCTTGATTTTTGTGGTGGTGTTGAAGTGATTTTTACTCCTGGGCATACCCCGGGACATATTAGTTTATATTTGCAGACAAGCAGGATACTGATTGCCGGAGACGCATTGCCTTCCATAAACGGGGAGCTGCAAACCCCAACAAATCAAACCACACCTGACCTGCCGGCGGCGTTCAACTCCTTGAATAAATTGCTGGATTACGACATCGACCAAATTGTCTGCTATCATGGCGGGCTGTGTACGGAGAATGTACAGGAGCAGCTTAGGCGTATAGTGGAACACTCATCCGTTGAGACCGCTTTTTTCAAAGAAGGAGGCATCTGAGCAGTGAATGGATTACTGGGAATGAAGCTTGGCGAAGGCGGATGTGCGGAAATTTACGAATGGGAAGATAAGTCAAAGGTTATTAAGCTAGCTAAAAGCCATACTGCAATGGAGGCGTTGGCAAATGAATTCGGCAATACGCAAGCCGTTTGGGAAAAAGGACTGACTGTGCCGCGCCCCTATGAATTAACCGAAGTCGATGGCTATCCGGGGATGGTAACAGAGCGCATCTATGGAGAGTCGCTAATGGAGCGGTTCATGCAGCTGTTCATGCAGTCGTCTGCAGACAGGGCATGGACGGACAGTGACGATGAGAATATCCGCATCACCGCCCGCAGCCTAAGCTCCATTCATAGCCATGTGATCCCTTCGATGCCACCGCAGCGCGAAGCGCTGCGGTGGCATCTCCATTCAGCCCGTTATCTGACTCTAGATGAGAAGAAGCGGGTTGTTGAGCGGCTGGATCGTCTGCCTGTGAAGCACCAGCTCTGTCATGGAGATCCCAACCCGGGAAATATCCTGATGCGGGATAGTGAGCCTGTAGTTATCGACTGGATGGATGCCTCGACCGGGAACCCCGAAGCGGATCTCGCTGAATACATCATCATGATCCGCTATTCGGTTCTGCCACCGGGTCTGCCTGTGGATGTGCCGGGTTTCTTTGACTCTGTGAGAGAACATATCATCTCTGTATTCAGCGAAGAATACGAACGGTTGACGGGGCTTGCTTACCGTGAGGTGGAACAGTGGCTGGTTCCGCTCGCTGCGCGTAAACTGAACGTTGGTTCTATAGGTGAAGAAGAGAAGCAAAGGCTGCTGGAGTTTATCAGAGCGGAGTTGTAAGTGAACAATGAAACAGTCCAACCAGTGGCGGGAAATCTAACACAGAAATCATTCGATAGCAAGATTGTATCTTTTGTCAATATAATAGTAGGGTCGGGCCCCAAATGTTAGTAATCGGATACAATCCGGTTCAGGGATTTTGGATACAATGACAATAAACCTGACATATCCATTCAAAAGACGGGGATTACACGCTATAATATGGCCTAAAGATGCTACCCGAAAGGTCTGAGGAATAATGAGCCTGGAAACCTTAAACGAACGAGTGAAAATGGATCTTTCCTATCTTGCCTATGGAGCCGCAGACTGGGTACGGCCGTTGAGCCATCCGGCAGGCCATGTATATGATGTTGTAATTGTGGGCGGTGGGCAAAGTGGCCTCGGAGCGGCTTTTGGACTGCTCCGTGAACGGATATCGAACATTCTGCTGATCGATGAGAACAGTGAAGGGCTGGAAGGACCTTGGGCAACTTACGCCCGGATGGTCACGCTGCGAACACCGAAACATTTAACCTCGGTTGATCTGGGGATTCCTTCATTGACCTTCCGCTCCTGGTGGGAGGCGAAGAACGGGCCTGAGAGCTGGGGGGCCGTCGATAAAATCCCGCGCGGCGACTGGATGGATTATCTGCGCTGGTACCGGAGGATTCTGGGCCTGCCCGTGGTCAATGAGGTCCGGCTAGAGCTGATAGAACCTGGTGAAGATGGAATTCACCGCCTGCATATCTCAGGTGCTGGAGCGCCGAAGGAGCAATTGCTGGCACGTAAGGTTGTGTTGGCTACAGGTATCCAGGGGGGAGGCGAATGGCATGTTCCCCCGATGGTAGCTGACCATCTGCCGAAAGCCATGTATGCCCATACCTCAGAGGATATGGACTATACGTTCCTCCGGGGAAAAAGAATCGCCATTCTCGGCGGCGGAGCCTCAGCGTTCGACAACGCGAATTTCCTGCTCTCCGGGGGAGCAGCGGAAGCCCATGTGTTTGTCCGCCGCGAGCAGCTTCCGAATGTCAATCCGATCCGCCAGATGGAAGTCTCAGGTATGATTGAACGGTATCATACGCTGTCTGACCCGGCAAAATATGCAGTGATTTCACATTTCTTCAAATTCAATCAGCCGCCGACCAATGATACCTTTGCCCGAGCGGCGGCTTGGCCGGGCTTCCAGCTTCATCTCGGTTCGCCGTGGCTGAAGGTGGAAGCTATCGGCGACAAGGCAGTGGTGACAACGCCGAAAGGTGAATTCTCCTTTGACTTTCTCGTAGTCAGCACCGGTCTGCTCAGCGACCCGGGCCTGCGTCCGGAGCTGCGGCTGGTCGAGAGCCGTATCGCCCGCTGGAGCGACCGCTACGAAGCACCTTCTGGAGAAGCGAATGCGCTGCTGGATGCGCACCCGTATCTGAGCCCGGGCTTTGCGCTCCAGCCCCGTGAGGAAGAGGGACGCAAGTTTGTACACGGACTGTTCGTCTTCAACTATTCCGCGCTTGCCAGCTGCGGCCTGTCGGCATCCGCCATCTCCGGCATGAAGAATGCGGTACCGAAGCTAGTGGCCGGGGTGGCAGATCAGCTGTTCACGGATGACCGCGAGGAAATTCTAAGTGCCTTTTTCGCCTATGATGAGGCTGAATTTACCGGGGTATGGCCCTTGAAAACTTTGGGCTGATAAGATTGATGAACCGTAAGTGTATATTTTATAGTAGGGGGCTGTCTTCCCGCAGAATGTTCTGCGAGGAGAAGCCTTCTTTTTGATTCGTGTTCCAGCGCTGCGAGAGCGGAATCAAAGGTATTTCTGCCTTTGATATAGTACGCCAGCGCTGCGAGAGCGGAATCAAAGGTATTTCTGCCTTTGATTTGGTGCGCCAGTGCTGCGGGAGCGGAATCAAAGGTATTTCTGCCTTTGATATGGCGGGTGAGCGCTGCGAGAGCGGAATCAAAGGTATTTCTGCCTTTGATTTGGTGCGCCAGCGCTGCGAGAGCGGAATCAAAGGTATTTCTGCCTTTGATATCGTGCTCCAGCGCCTGTCGGACCACCGCTTGGCGTTGACCTCGGGCCTCCCCTCATTGATAATAAAAGGAGTTCACATTTCTTCTGGAGATTGGAGTAAGACCATGAGATACCGCAATATGGAAGAATGTATTACCGATTTGGAAAAACACGGGCATCTGGTCCGTATTCATGAGGAAGTCGACCCGAATCTTGAGATGGCGGCGATTCATCTGAAAGTCTACGAAGCGGGCGGGCCCGCCCTGCTCTTCGAGAAGGTCAAAGGCTCTAAGTACCGCGCAGTGTCGAATCTGTTCGGTACGATAGAACGCAGTAAATTTATATTCCGCGATACCTGGGAGTCGTCCCAGGATGTGATTGCTCTGCGCACTGATCCAATGAAGGCGCTCAAGCAGCCGCTGAAATATATCGGCACAGGTCTGGCGGCCAGAAAAGCCCTGCCACTGAAAAAAGGGAGCGGCGTTCCGGCGGGCTTCGAGGAGATCCGAATATCCGACCTGCCGCAAATTAAGCATTGGCCTGGGGACGGTGGCGCTTTTATCACCCTGCCGCAGGTGTATTCCGAGGACCCGGACAAGCCCGGCATTATGAATTCCAATCTTGGTATGTACCGTATTCAGCTTAGCGGTAATGAGTATGAGATCAATAAGGAAGTCGGCGTGCATTACCAGATTCACCGGGGCATCGGCATTCACCAGACCAAGGCTACGAAGAAAGGCCAGCCGCTCAAGGTCAGCTGCTTTATCGGGGGACCTCCCGCACATACCTTGTCTGCGGTCATGCCTCTGCCCGAAGGCTTAAGCGAAATGACCTTTGCAGGGCTTCTGGCTGGGCGCCACTTCCGCTACAGTTATGCGGACGGCTTCTGCATCAGCAGTGACGCCGATTTTGTCATTACCGGTGAGATTCATCCTGGGGAGACCAGACCGGAGGGGCCTTTTGGCGACCATTTAGGCTACTACAGTCTGACCCATCCGTTCCCTGTGATGAAAGTGCATAAGGTCTATGCCAAAAAAGGGGCGATCTTCCCGTTCACCGTTGTAGGACGCCCGCCGCAGGAGGATACGGCCTTCGGTGAATTGATCCATGAGCTGACTGGCGGTGCGGTGAAGCAGGAGGTGCCTGGAGTCAAAGAGGTGCATGCGGTCGATGCTGCTGGCGTACATCCGCTGCTGTTCGCCATAGGAAGCGAGCGTTATACCCCTTACCAGCAGTTGAAGCAGCCGGCGGAGCTGCTTACCATCGCGAACCGGATACTCGGAACAGGACAGCTCAGTCTGGCGAAGTATCTGTTCATTACAGCGGAAGAAGACCGGCCGATCAGCACGCACAAGATCGGGGATTTCCTGATCTATATTCTGGAGCGGATCAATTTGCACCGGGACATTCATTTTCAGACCAATACTACGATAGACACCCTGGACTATTCCGGCACGGGGATTAACAGCGGCAGCAAGGTGGTTTTTGCAGCGGTGGGAGAGCAGAAGCGAACCTTGTGTACGGAGGTACCAGGGATTTTGGAGAATCTGCAGGCGTTCGGACAAGCGAAAATGATTTTGCCGGGGATCGTGGCACTACAGGGACCGAAGTTTATTGATTATGCGGCAGCCCGGGAGGAAACAGACAGACTGAGTGCCGCGATTCAGGAGCAAGGCGTACTTGATAGCTGCCCGATGATCATCCTGTGTGACGATAGTACTTTCATGAGTGAAACGTTAAACAACTTCCTCTGGGCAACCTTCACGCGCAGCAATCCCTCACATGATATCTATGGGGTGAACAGCGGTGTAGAGAACAAACACTGGTTCTGCGATAATGTGATCATTGACGCCCGTGTGAAGCCGCATCAGGCGCCTCCACTGATCCCGGACGCTGCGGTGGAGCGGAATATTGAACGCTTTTTTGCACAGGGAGCCCCTCTGGCCGGGCGGAAATAAAGAAAACCACGGCAGGCGTATCGGACGCTTGCCGTGGTTTTTGTTGATATCGGGTCATAAGAGTTCAAGGCTGCAGAATGGAGCTGTGGTAATGGATATGCGATTGCTTATTTCTATCCGGTTACTCTCCGTCCGGAAGGGTATAGGTATACACTTCATCCTTGCCGCCGGTGATATACCCGGTAAAGGTTAAGGTGTTGCCAGTCCGTCCGGTCAGGAAGATATTGTCTCCCGGGAACATCGAATCGACCTGTTCCAGCACCCGCTGCCGGTCTGCATCCACCAGCACTTTGTAGAGCGGGGTTTGTGCACCTGTGTTGCGGTTCACCAATGTCAGGAATCCTGTATCACCAGGACGAATTACCGCCACATCCGAATACCAGCCTTCGACGTTATAGTACACGGCAGGAGGGTTGCTTTTACTTATGCCCATCAGTTGGGGCAGATCTATGGTTTCAATTACATCCCCTGTCCCATCCTCGATGAGCCGCAAGGTGCGGCCGTTGTTCAGCAGCAGCTTGCCTCCGGACCATACGGCTGGCTCGCTGAAGGTGGAATGGAAACCTGTATGGGCCTGGCGGATAAGGGCAGTGTTCTTGAGGAGGTAGGTGAAATATTCCCGATAAATATGAGGCTCCCCGTAACTATTGCTGATGCGCAGCATGGTAAGTCCAGCCGGTGTCTGTTCAAATTTGAAGTGGACCAGATCCAGCCCGCTACCCAGGGAAGCAAGCTTGCGCTTGGGGCTGCCTCCAGTGGTGATGAATAATTCGCCGGTATCGAGGGATACGGTGTAAACGGAACCTGCGTGGCTCTCGGAGTAGGCACGGTACATATGGAGTCCGTCTGCCAGGAGTTGCTGCGTTTGTGGATTCCAGCGGACGGTTTTACCCTCAAGAGCGGATACGATGAATTTTACAGGCACATAGAGCTGATGATTGAAGAGGTAAGGAGTGCCGCCGGTGTCGAGCTTTTTGCCATCGAGCACACCGGTGCGGCTGCCAACCTGAACGGTGAAGCTTTTCTCCCAGCCACTGAAAACAGCTTTTTTACTGGAATTGTCCCACTTGAGTGCAAATCCTGCAGGCGTGATTATAGAAGCTGGCATATAGGTGACACCATTCTTGACCTGTGCATCCCCTGTCTCGCCGCTTGAGAGTGTGGAGTGATTGGTGAAGGTCAGCACGACCTGCACGGTTGCAGCCTTTTGGGCGGATACCGGAGAAGGGGATGCACCCGATAACAGCAGCAAGGCAATGGCGGCGGGCAGAAGCATTTTTTTAGCCATACATGATGTTCTCCTTTCAAAAAAATGGGTGAATGAGGTGGGGAACTGGCTTCAACGTGTGCAATTGTTCATATAGACGGCTTCTCCGCGGGAATGTTTCGGTAAAATATGGATTTACCAAGAAAATATATTGAATAAATTGGATCGCCATTGCTACTATTGTGGAGAGTTCTAATACGGTGAAGTTGGGATGAAGGGGACAAAACTATGGAAGTTCTGGAAACGCAGCGGTTAACGATGAGAGGCTTCAAGCCGGAAGACTGGGAGGATTTGCATGATTATCTTTCCCGGGAAGAGGTGGTGAGGTACGAGCCTTATGGGGTTTTTGATGAGGAGGCAAGTAAGGCGGAGGCGCTTAGACGCTCTACGGATCATGCTTTTTGGGCGGTATGCTTAAGGGAGTCCGGTACAATGATAGGCAATCTCTATTTTCAGCAGCAGGAGCCGCAGGCGTTCCAGACTTGGGAGCTCGGCTATGTCTTTGGGAGTGGATTTCAGGGCCAAGGCTATGCAACAGAGGCCTGCCTAAGGCTGCTGGAATATGCATTCAGTGAATTGCGGATCCGCAGAGTAACTGCTCATTGTGATCCCCGGAACCATCCCTCCTGGCAATTGCTTGAGCGGCTGCAGCTGCGCCGGGAAGGGCATTTGCTTCAGACGGGGTACTTCAAAAACGATTTTGAAGGACATCCGCTCTGGCATGATACCTATGCCTACGGCCTGCTTGGAAGTGAATGGCTAAGCATCCAACGGACGGCTTTGGACAAGCAGCAGGCATAGCGGGATGAAAATGGACCGTCTGCTAGGGATTGTAATCTATCTGTTGAACCGTGAAACGGTCAGTGCCCGGGTGCTGGCTGAGAAATTCGAAGTGTCGCAGCGCACCATTCAGCGTGATATCGAATCCATCAGTCTTGCGGGAATTCCCGTGGGTTCGCTGCAGGGGCTTAATGGAGGCTACTATATTCTGGACAGCTTCAAAATGAGCAGGCAGCTTTTGCAGTCCGAGGATTATGAGTATATTCTTGCAGCGCTTAAGGGATTGCTATCCGGGTATGACAATCTGCGGGCGCAGGATACCGTTGAGAAAATGACTGCCCTCGCTCCGGACAAGCCTTCACCGGGACTTACGTTCCAGCTTAATCTGGGTGTACTGCGTGAGGGGGAACATACGGCTGAGAGTATAGCGCTGATGGAAAAGGCGATAAAAGAGCAAAAACGGCTCTGTTTTCAGTACACAGATACTCACAATACTGTATCAGATAGAGGCGTTGAGCCGCTGATCTTGACCTTTCAATGGTATGCCTGGTATCTATTCGCCTATTGCTGCGACAAGCAGGATTACCGGCTGTTCCGAATCTCCCGGAGCCGGGGGGTTCAACTTACATCCCTACCGTTTACCCAAACGCATGGGGATGCGGAGGTGCTGCTGGCACAGCATGGGGACACTCGGCCGCTAGTCCATGTGCGTCTTGCCAGCAAGACAGCGAACAGGGTTCTGCTGGCAGAGGCTTTTTCGAATGCGGAGATTCAGGAGGTTGGGGGTGATGAAATGATACTGTCCTTCAATGTTCCACAAGAGGAAGACGGCTGGTTTGGACGGCTGTTGCAATACAGCCACCTGGTCACGGTGCTTGAGCCTGAGAGTCTTAAGCAGAGGATGCGGAGCCAGGCTGAGCTGATTCTGAAAAAGTATTGCTGAAATGGTGACATACTGGTATCTGAATTGCTCTTCTATAATCGGTTTATCCCAACTGGTTCTATAGATTCGTACGGCTAGAAGATGCACAGGAGCTGCTGGAATGCGTAGGTATTGTACTGAAAATTACATTGAGATTGACACTGGCACATGAACGTTCCCGTAGGGGAGTTCATGTGCTTTTATTGTGTGAGGAAGCTGATCTGTTATTAATAAATTAAGGCTTGCCTTAAAGTGAACTTTAAGGAATATGATGATCCCGAACAAGCGAAATGGAGGGATAATACATGGAAGCACAACAATATAATCATCGAACGTTACAAGCTCCGCTTGCAACGGGGTTCAACGTCCAGACAACAGCCAAAGAAGTAATTGGTGGTCTGAACCTGACTGGTAAAGTAGCTATAGTTACTGGCGGATATTCCGGAATTGGCCTGGAAACCTCACGTGTGCTTGCCGAAGCGGGAGCCACTGTAATTGTGCCGGCGCGTACACCGGAAAAGGCTAAAGCTGCAGTATCCGGCATACCTGGTCTGGAGCTGGAAGTCCTTGATTTGATGGACCCCGCTTCTATTGACAGCTTCGCACGGCGGTTCATCGCTTCAGGCCGGCCGCTTCACCTTCTCATCAATAGTGCAGGCATAATGGCTGCACCCCTGGCACGTGATACGCGCGGCTATGAGTCGCAATTCGCCACCAATCATCTGGGGCATTTTCAGCTAACGGCCCGTCTCTGGCCTGCATTGAAACAGGCGGGACAGGCCCGGGTCATCTCGGTCTCCTCCCGGGCACACCGCCTGGGTGGTGTTGATCTGAGCGATCCGAGCTTTGAACGGCGGGAATATGACAAATGGAAAGCTTATGCCCAGTCCAAAAGCGCGAATGTACTGTTTGCCGTAGCTCTGGATGATAAAGCCAAAGCGTACGGAGTCCGGGCTTTCGCTGTCCATCCAGGCCTCATTCCTTCCTCGGGAATTGGCCGTTTCCTGGAGTCAGAAGAGGGAGGCGTGAAGCCGATCCAGACCGTTCAACCCGCCAAGGAGGAGGGGGAACTGTCTTCGGGCATGGTCCAGCCCGACTTCATGAAGACTCTGGAGCAGGGAGCTGCAACCAGCGTGTGGTGTGCGGTCAGTGAACAACTTGATGGCCTGGGAGGCGTCTACTGTGAGGATGCCGATATTGCCGAAGCTGTTCCGGCAGACAGTGTGCAGGGCTCGGGAGTCTGGCCGTGGGCCGTTGACCTGGAGTCTGCTGGGCAGCTGTGGGTGCTCAGTGAGCAGATGACCGGAGTGAAATTCAATATCTGAGCCGTCTTGACGTAAAGTACACTTTAAGCTGTATACTAGGGGAAAACTGGATCACTATAGTGGTCAGAGGGAAGTGGCTTTCTTGGGAATCTCCATCAAAGAGGCTTCGGAGAAGCTGGGGCTGCCTCCGCATACCATCCGCTATTATGAAAAGGAAGGGCTGCTTCCATCGCTTCAGCGGGACGAGTACGGGAACCGGATATTTGAGGAAAAAGATCTGGAGTCTATCTCGCTTCTGAACTGTTTTCGGGTAACCGGATTACCAGTGGCCACTTTGAAGCAAATGGTAGACCTTACGCTTCAAGGCGATTCGACGATTCCGCAGCGTGCGGCCATTCTACGGGAATACAAGCAGGATCTGACGCGTCAACAGCAGGAGCTGGACCGGGCCTTTGCCATTGTAAATATGAAGCTGTCCAAATATGACTTACTGGAACAAGGACAGCTGGCTCCTCAGGACCGCATGGGACTATAGCACTGAGGGGAGTCAAGTGGAATTAGAGAACCTAAATATGCTCAAAAGCCTTTCTGCAGAGGTGTTAGTGGGAATTTCTCCAACTAGCGTATTCGGGAGAGCAGGAGGCTTAGTTCTACATTCACTTTTTCCACTTAGGTCTGCCTCCACCGCAGGGTTCAAGGAGGAAGGGAGTGACAAGGGAAGCACCGGTTTGCCTGCCGAGTGGGAAAAGCAAGGTACCCCGGTATTCCCAACGCAAAACGGCTGTGCTGTCCAGTAAAGGACGGCGCAGCCGTTTCTATATGCGTAAACACATAAAACCGTACTGCTGACATACATTCATCCCATCTTCCAGCGGAACCGGGATAGGATTCTTCCGTTGCTCCTTCAGGCTGTGAATATCTTCGCTCTGGTCTTGATGCGTCTGCTGTCGATCACTTCTTCATAATCGCGGATCAGGCTGTCAAAAATCTGTTCCCAGGAACGGCCAAGCGCCTGTCTCCGTCCCTCCATCCCCATGATCTCCCGCAGAATCGAGTTGTTGGCCATGCGGCATATTTCCTCAACCAGCGCTCCCGGATCATTCGGCTGAAACAGCTCGCCGTTAATCCCGGGCATCACCAGTTCCTTGGACCCGCCTGCACCGGCGGCAATAACAGGCAACGCTGAGGCCATAGCCTCCAGCACCACGTTGCCAAAGGTTTCCGTACAGGAAGGGAACACGAACAGATCGGCAGAGGCGTACAGCTCTGCGAGTTCCTCGCCGTGCTTCACACCGGTGAAGGTAACATTCAGCGGTGCCTGCGACCGCAGCTCGGGCAGCAAAGGGCCGTCGCCGACCACCAGCAGGTGAACCCCGGCCGCAACAGATTCGGGCAGCTGCCGTATAGCTTGCAGGAGGGTGGAAATATCTTTTTCCGGTGCAATCCGGCCTACATAGAGCAATACCAGCGGTGCGGTGATTCCGTAGCGCTCCCGTACTTCAGCGGCATTACGTTTGTCCGGAGAATACTGCCGGCAATCAATGCCCCTTGACCAGAGCTGCAGCCGCTCGAAGCCTTGCTCCTGCAGTGTGCGTATCGTTTCCTGGGATGGGGCAAACGTAGCATCGCAAGAGCGATGAAACCATTTCATGTATTTCCAATAAAGGGGGACAATTCTGCGTACCCGGTAATATTCCAGGTAACGGTCGAAATGGGTATGGTAGGAGGCAACATGAGGAAGGCCTTGCCTGTGCGCATAACGGAGGCCGCACAGGCCAATGTTGAACGGAGTGGCCATATGCAGCAGATCTGGCTGGAAGGAATTCAGCTGGCTCTGAATCGAAGACATGCTAGGCAGAGCCAGCCTGCACTCCGGATACAGAAAAAAAGGAATACTGGCGACAGGACGAACCGGATCGGGGTAGCTGCCTTCAGTGGCGGATTTGGGTGTAAACAGCAGATGCTCAATCCCCCGGCGGTTCAGGTGGCTGGTCAACCGGCCAAGCGTGCGGGCGACACCGTTGGTTTGCGGAAGAAACGTGTCCGTAAATAAGGCCAGGCGCATGGAATCCCTCCCAATGGTCTTCTTGCCCTGATCGTAACAGGCGAATATTACAAGGGAGTTAACCGGAGGTTAAACAATTACAGCGGACAAATTGTATTCGGATAAACATTATCAATTTTTTATTTTCTCTTGTTAATCTGTCTCGCTGATCCGACCAGTGCGTACAGCGGGACTTCCGTATGAGATTCACCAGGCCTTTATTCAGTCGGCTAGTATAGTTCTGCCTGTAAGTATGGTCTCATTCCAGCCTGTATGGTAGTTCATGCTAGTGACTGTTTGTAGTATACTATAGTTTTGTAGATGAGAAGGCCGTGACAGCTACGAATAGCGAGGGGCAGGAGGGATAAAATGAGCAGAATTTTGATCATCGATGATGAAGAGGCCTTGGTTCAACTGCTCACAGATGAGCTGGAGGCCAAGGGGCATGAGGTGCTGTCCGCTGCTGACGGAATCGAAGGCGTCCGGCTTGCGGAGCGTGAACCGGATTTGATCATCCTCGACATTATGATGCCGGGGATGAATGGTTTTGAAGTCTGCCGCAGCATCCGCGACGAGGTAAGCTGTCCGATTATCTTCCTGAGCGCCAGACAGTCGGAAGCGGACCGAGTCCGCGGACTGACGCTGGGCGGAGATGATTATGTGATCAAGCCGTTTGGCCTCCGCGAGCTAATGGCCCGGATTGAGGGCAACCTGCGGAGGGAAGAACGGACGCGGCAAAAGCCGCATCAGCAGAGCAGGCTGCGGTTCGGCAAGCTGGAGCTGAGTCTGAAGGAACGGCTGGTAAGCGTCGAAGGGGAGCCGGTCACACTGACCCGGCGGGAATTTGATATCACCGAGCTGCTGGCGCTGCATGGCGGCCAGGTTTTTTCACGCGAGCATATTTATGAGAAAGTCTGGGGTTATGATGCCGAAGGAGATGCATCGACCGTAGTTGAGCATATTAAGAAGATCCGGGCCAAGCTGGCCGCGGCCGATCCTTCCGGCGATTATATCTCTACCGTATGGGGAATCGGCTACAAATGGACCATTCACTAAGCTAGGAGCTGCCGTATGAATAAAAAACCGCTTAAGACCCAGTTTCAACTGGCCTTCACCTATATTATCCTGTCCAGCGTGGTAGCGACGGTGATCACTTATGCTCTGGCTGTGCTGCTTTTTATGCGGGTGGAGAATAAGCTGGTGTATCCCGCCAATCATTATGAGAAACGTCTGCCTGCCATCGAAAGCTATATTCTGCAGGAACAAACAGCGCTGCTTGCCTTATCCGCCAGAACGGCGCTGGAAGCGGCGATTCCGGGTGAGGGCATCACCTACCAGGTGGTGGACGGGAATGCACACATCTTATATGGCACACTGGATAATGTGCAAATTCACGGCCGAACGGAGCTGTACAAGCTGTTGAACACTACCATGGGTATCCAAAGCAGATATGTGCACACGGTGCCGGTCATCGATACGGAAGGCGCAGTCAAAGGTGCGGTACTGCTGTCCTACGCGCTGAAGCCTACTTATGTGAATGAATCCGGAAACATGTGGATGACGGTGATTTTTATCGGTGCATTAGTGTCGCCATTTCTCTATATTCTCTTATTCTCGCTGTTATTCTCGCGCCTTGTTGCCGGCAATATCAATAAGCCGCTGCGCCTGCTGATGGAGGCCGCCCGCAAGATCAAAGAGAAGGATCTTGACTTCGAGATCAGCTATCATTCGGATAATGAGCTGGGCCAGCTTAGCAGTGCTTTTGCCGAGATGAAGGCGGAGCTTGCAAGCTCGCTGTCGGCACAATGGCGGATGGAGCAGGAACGGGTGGAGATGGTCGAAGCGCTGGCACATGATCTCAAGGCTCCTCTCTCCATCATTCGCAGCTATACCGAAGCGTTGATCGATTCTGGGGACCCGAAAGACGGGAAGCTTCTTCGCTATCTTGGCGTGATCCGGGAGAATGCGGCCAAAAGCAGCGAACGGGTGAGGCAGATGCAGTATACCTCGGATTTGGAAAAGGCGGGCACCGTAGTCCATCCCGAAATATTTGAGCTGGGAGCGTTTCTGGACCGCAAGATCAGGGATTACTCGCTGGAGGCTGACCGGAAGGGCGTTAAAATCGTTCTGAGGATGGGCGAGGCTACAGGAGTATCCCTTTACACTGACCCGGAACTTCTGGAGCGTATTCTCGACAATGTGGTAATGAACAGTCTGGAATATACGCCTGACGATGGCTCCATTTCTGTGACGGTTACCGTGCACGGCAGCCGCATCTCATACGAGATCTGTGATACCGGACCCGGATTCAGCCGCAGAGACCTGGAGAAGGCTGTTCAGAAATTCTACCGGGGGGATGACGCCAGGAGCAGCAGGAACGGGCATTCCGGGCTCGGTCTGTATATTGCAAAGCAGCTGGCTGCGAAGCTGGGCGGGGAGATCCGGTTGAGCAACACACCCGGGGGTGGAGCATGCGTGGTTATAGAGCATGAAGACGGCAGGATGAATGGTGTAAGGTGAATGGAACGGGTCATAGTATCGATAAACAAGCAAAAAAAGCAAAGCAGCTTTTCTTATATAGAACAAGCGCTGCTTTGCTGTCCCTTGGATATGCCTTAAGGAAATCGGAGACTGCTTTGATTTTCAGGATATAATTCCTGCTTCCCAGATCGGTTCGGCATACCTGTTCTTAAGCTTGCTGCTGCACTCTTTGCCTGTATCATAGGAACGGTCGCCCAGCACCAGCTTGAACTGCTCCAACGCCCGGGCGCCTTCAGCTGGAACCGTGCTGTTCAGCCACGAAGCCAGAGCCCGCAGCACCGTCCGTCCTTCTGCAAGCGCCTCCTCCCAGAGGTCCCAGACACTTTCGGTCCGAACTTCGGAGTAGAGTGCAGAATGCCGCCATTCCCCATGTTTTTCGTTCAAATAATCGAGCTTCTCCTCGGCTGTGGACAGCTGCTGTGAAAACAGGCGGCGGGCTTTGCCCCTCAGCAGAGATTTCTTCCAGCCCTTGGGATCGAATAAGCATTTATGCGCCAAAATCATGTCCAGGTACGCTTCATGCCAGATTTCAGCGGGAAGGCGCCGGGTTTCGGGATACCAGTCCGATGCGGTTTCATGCAGAATAGTGTGGATGGGGATGGGCAAATGGGAGCCCACATTGATTTTTTTCCAGGCGGCATGCCGCCACGTATCCAACTGTCTCAGCCGCTTCATGAACAAGGTGTCAAGGACGATCTCAAAACGCTGGTGATTGCGGTGCTTGTAGCCCGCTTTCCAGTTGATGTAGGGATGAAGGTTGCGGTCCAGCAGATGGTGGGTAAGGAAGCCGAGAAAATATTGCTGCGCCTCCTTCAGCTCCGCGGCGGGAAGCGCCCGGGCTCTCTGCCAGAATTCGACCAGCACCGGACCGCAATTCTCCGTATGCATGAGATCGCCGAGCTGAAGCGCCCGGGTATCTTTTTTCCAGGGCAGAAAGCTGTGGTACAGCAGGAAATCCGGTCCCTGGCAGCCGAGCTGGTACAGCTCAGGACGGGATTTCATCTCCGCAAGAAAAGGGAACTCACCGCTGAACTCTTCCGCTAACTGTTGCCCATACTCCAGATGCATCCAAATGTTAGGCATTCATTTCACCCCTCTGATCGTTGTTATCTTCAGCATACAGAATTTGTGTTAAAAGAGATGGAATATTACTCGTGCGGATTGTAATTCTCTTGATTCCGCCTTTCTTTTAGGTTACTCCTCACCCGAATCAATTTCAATAAGCCGCTTGAAGTAAGTTCATCGAGCCCATTCAACGATATGGGACAATCAGCAATCGGGAAGAAATTCTTCCTGTCCTTTCATGCTATAATCGAGCGGTAACACTACAATACATGCAGAGGTGATTAGAGAATGGGATTTCAGGCAGGCCAGCTTTTTGTGAATTTGCCGGTAAATGATCTGCAGGCTTCGATTAACTTCTTTACCGCACTTGGTTTCGGGTTCAACCCTCAGTTTACGGATGAGAACGCGACATGTATGATTCTCAACGACAATACGTTTGTCATGCTGCTGACTAAAGAATTCTTCAAAACCTTTGTTTCCAAAGAAATCGTTGACACCTCCAGCCACACCGAAGTGATTCTGGCATTCTCCGCATCCAGCAGGGAAGAGGTGCACGAGCTGGTGGATAAGGCGCTGGCCGCAGGCGGCAAGAAATATAATGACCCGATCGACCACGGTTTTATGTACAGCTGGAGCTTTCAGGACATCGACGGTCATCTATGGGAGTCCGTGTATATGGAAGAGGGCACACCAGAGCAGGCATAGTTCATGCATGTAAAGAGAATCACCAAATAGGACAGGCAGGTTTCCGGGCAGCCGGAGCCTGCTTTTTTTGTTGCATAGGAAATGATACTGTGTAAAAAAGCTGTGGATAACTGTGATTAAAAGTGAGAGGATTAGCGTGAAGAAATAGACCAGGGGAAACGAAATGAACTAAACGGGCCTAAGAGGAAATACCTCTGATCTCACCGTGAACGGGCTAGCGGGCAGAATGAGAGGTAGAAATACCTCAGATCTCGCCATAAATGGGCTAGCGGGCAGAATGGGAGGTAGAAATACCTCTGATCTCACTGTAAACGGGCTAGCAGGCAGAACGGGAGGTAGAAATACCCTTGATTTGGGAGCAATGCCGTTACCTGCGGCAATAAGATGCTGCTTTCACCCGATAGGGTGAGTTTGTTCTGATGCAAAAGGGAGGTTCCAATTCATTTAAATTTGTGATATCATTTATGCGAACTTACGTTCTTAATATCTTCCCGAAGAAGGGTGGAACTTACGTTGACAGAACGGTTTGCAGAGATTGATGGAGTTATTGCCTACATTCATGAGCATATGTATGACCATCTGCCGCTGGAGCGTCTGGCCCGCTATGCCGGTTACAGCCCGTATCACTTTGTTCGCATCTTCAAGGACCGGACTGGACTGTCTCCTCTGTACTATGTGTCCTCCCACCGCCTGCAGCGGGCGAAGGACATGCTGCTGCGCACGGGGCTTACGGTCCGTGATATTTCGCTGGAGATCGGTCAGCAGAGCCTCGGGACCTTCACTTCCCGTTTTGCTGCCCGGGTGGGCATGTCTCCGGCGGAATTCCGCAATTCGGTGCAATATGCCGGAGACCAGATGAGCTCGCTAAGGAAGCTGCGGGATTGGAGTTTTTCGTACCCGATCAGCCGGATGCCTTCTTCTGTGCACGGGACGGTATCTGCTGAGGCACCTGTTGACGGGGTGATTCTGATCGGCCTCTTCGCCAAACCTATTCCCGAGGGACTGCCGCTGTATGGTACCTTGCTCTCCTCCCTAGGTCATTTTCACTTTGAACATGTGGCTCCCGGGACCTACTACCTGCTTGCCACCTCCATATCATGGGGAACGCATACGCTGGATTTCCTCCTTCCGCACACCACACTGCGCACCCGGTCGAAGACTCCGATCCATGTCGTACCAGGTTCTCTGGTCCCGCATCAGCCGGTGACCCTACATCCTCCGAGGCTGGACGACCCGCCGATTCTGATCTCGCTGCCGCTGCTCATGAACCGCTTTATGAACCGGATGGCGGTTAGATAGCAGTCACTGCAAGCGCCCTTCTGTTAACATAATCGCAACAATTTCTTTACGAATCCCATACAAAAGTTAGGAAAGCAGTTAATATCCAGCTTCTACAATGAGTGTGTTAGTAAAATATACCTATTGTATTTTGAAGCTTGATATGAAGGGATGATTCGTTTGAAGGGACAACGGCTGCACTTTTCTATGAAATGGAAGCTGATATTAAGTTTCTCCGCCATTACGCTTATTTTTCTGGGGGTGGCCCTGTACCAAGGGAATAAGATCGGACAAGTGGAGCTTTCCATGAAAAAGCAAAAGACAGAGATGGAAAAACGAATTACTGTCTCAACGGTTACCCAGTTGCTGCAGGAGTTGAACCGTGTAGAGACGGCACTCGCCGAATCAAGTGATCTGGAACTGGCTGGTGATTTGAAGGACAAGCAGCAGCAGCTTGCCGCTGAATTGGCCAAACTTAAATTCGAGACAGATACACCCGCCGCCCCAATCCTGGGACTGCTGCGAACCCAAGCAGGAGAATACAACGGGATTTTTGATCAACTGATTCAGACTATGGGTGACGACAGCCTTGACCCGTTAGCGGTACTGGAACAAATAGATAACTTACATACGAAGGCGCTGGCACTTAGCCAATCTATGTTGGAGACGAACGGCAAGCTGTATGCCGCAGCTGCGGATAATGCCGAGCAGGCACAAAATCATTCTTTTCTCATGCTGGACGACACGATTTCCATCATCATTTATGCAGCAGGGGGTGTATTCCTGTTCACGCTGCTGCTTGGCTGGCTGCTGATCCGTTCTTTCGTAACCCCGGTCGGCAAGCTGCAAGCGGCCCTGCGGGAGATTGCTGATGGTGATTTGCGGCAGCAGATCAACTCTCCTTATCATGATGAGCTTGGACGCTTGAGCCACCATTTCGACCATATGGTGTGCCGGGTCCGTGATATGCTACGGCAGACTATGACTGCGGCTTCTTCCCTTGCAGATTATTCGCATTCCTTTCAGCAGTCATCGGTCATCACTGCCCATACCAATCAGGAAATTCTTCATACCATCCAGGAAATATCCGTCGGAGCGGGCCAGCAGGCGGAACAATCTGAACATAGCACATTGTTGCTGCAGGAGCTGGAGCGCGGGGTTCATGAGATAACGGATTACACCGATGGGATGCTGTTGACCAGCGAAGCGGCCAATCAGAATACACGCAAAGGTTCGGAGATGGTAACTGCTCTCCGGCAGACCTCTTATCATTCCCGTGCATCCATTACCAAGGTGTATGAAGCACTGGACAAGCTCGTTCAGCAGTCCGGTGATATTTCGCGAATCACCCGGTCCATTACGGAAATTTCCAAACAGACGAATATCCTGTCCCTGAACGCCGCCATTGAAGCAGCCCGGGCGGGGGCTTCGGGCAAAGGTTTTGCCGTCATCGCCGATGAGGTCCGGCATTTATCCGTACAGACGAACGACTCCTCTATCCATATCAGCCGGATGATTAGCGATCTGCAGGACAGTATGGCGGATGTTCAGGAATATATGCTGGAAACCCAAAAAAGCCTAGAGGAACAGGACCACCAGGTGGCACAGACTCTTGCTTCCTTCGAGGCCATTGACGAATCCATTACCGGTATCAGCCACCAGATTGGACAAATTCACCAGAAGGTGGAGCAGACCCGGAAGATCAACACCCGGCTGGCAGATTCTGTGCATTCCGTAGCTGCAGTGGCTGAACAGACTGCTGCAGGTGTGCAGGAGGTCAATGCCTCCAGCACCCAGCAGGATCAAGCGATCCGTGACATTGCCCGGCAAGCGGTGGAGATCAATGAAATTTCACAGCAGCTGTTCCGGGAGATTCATGTGTTCCGAATCGAAGAAGAGACCGGAGCAGATGCCCCGGCCGGTCTGTTATTAATCATGGATGAATCCAGAGCAGAGGACGTGAAGACGTCAGGCCAGCTACTCGCGATGGCCGAGTGAAGTGTTACGTTCACTTACCAGTTCCAGGACTAGCTCTGGGAACCACTCTGCAAGCTTTAGAAACGTGAAGCCCGCCTCGCGGGCTTTTGCTGTATCCATGTACCAGGATTCCTCTATTCCAAACGGAGACCGATCTTTATCGGCCGTTTCGCTCTGAACTTCCGCCTGCTGTCCGGTTGCCTGCCCGATGATGGAGAGGAGATTTCCAATGGTAAGCGTCCCGTCGGAGCATGCGTTCACGGGTCCTGTCAGCGGCGAGAAGCCCAGCCAATAGAGGAAATCAGCCGCCTCATCAGAACGGATGAACGAGATCAGCGCTTGCGGATTGGGTACCCCGATGGGTTGTCCTTCCTGCACATGCTCAATATGAAAATGCAGCCGCTTCGTATAATCATCTGTCCCGAGCACGATTGGAAACCGGACCGCTGCCACGGGAAAAGCCGCTTGTCTCAAGAGGACCGTTTCAGCCAGTCTTTTGCCCTCCTGATAGCTGAAATCTTCCTTTGGGCCCAGCCGCAGCGGATAAGATTCCGGATCAAAGTCTGCTTCGCGGAGAATTTCAGATCTTGGATCATACACGGATAGGCTGGAGGTCAGAATATATCGCTTAGCCGTATCTGCAAATATACGACAGGCCGCAGCGGCCTCATCCGGGGAGTAGCATATGTTGTCGTAAACTACATCCCAGGCGGTATCTCCAACAGCTTCAGCAAGTGCTTCCGTATCCGTGCGGTTCACATTCAACCGGTTCACACTGCTGCCAAAACCGTCCTCCGTCAGGCCCCTTGTCAGAATGGTAACCTTAGTATCTTCATCCCGGAGCAGGCGCTCCACTAACCGTTTGCCAAAAAAACGGGTTCCCCCGAGTACAAGTATATTCCTCAATGTATTCACTCCTAAAGTTTTGTTAGCAACGCTTCCTGGAATAGGCTTCGTACAAAACTGGCTCCGGAAGCGTAAACTTAGTCTTCTAATGATTACGCAGCCATCTGCAGCTCCGTCATGCTGCCAGCTACCATGCATGGCCAGGAACCTCTCACACCTGTATGCAGCGCCTGCACCGTGCCGGTACCGACTGCCATCGTCATCTCCGCTTTAGTCTCCTGACGAAGCAGTTCCAGCATCACAGGCAGTTGGCCTTTTTCATAGGACTCTGCCAGCGCCCGCAGCAGAATCCGGAAATCCAGGTCCTGTGTCCGCGCTGGACCCTCGTGATCTCCGAGTTCTTTACGGACTGCACCGAGCGTCTGACGCGCGCGGTGCAGGGCCGCTTTGACGGCTCCTCCGGTGGTCTTCAGTATCTCTGCGGTTTCATCCGCTGAATAGTCCAGTACATCGCGCATCACGAACACTGTTCTTTGCAGCGGAGATAAATGCCGGATAAGCGCCTGAAAAGCTAGCTCGATCCCAGACCGCGCCTCCCCTGGCGATTGGCCGGGCATTTGAACTGAGCTTGACGATATCAATGCTTGAGTACGCTCCAGCGCCCGTCCCATTGAACTTTTGCGCCGAATCGTATCAATCCATGTTGTTTTGGCAATCCGTAGCAGCAGTGCTTCGGGGTTCGGATTGTCTGCAAATTTGGCATAAGCCAGCGATTTGGTCCAGGTGTCCTGGGCCAAATCCTCGGCCTCAAGTCTGGATCTAGTCAAAGATAGACAATACCGGAACAAAGCGTCTCGAAGCGGCAGCATCTCATCCATTGATTCTCCGGTGCTGAACGGTACTAGAGTCGACACTTGCGATCATCTCCTTTTTGGTTATCCTGAGTTTTCCGTTGCCTCTATTATATAAACGATCAGCACAATGTAAAGGATACGCTGCCTTTACGGTTATTTTGAAAGATAAAACCCGTATCCTTTTGAGGACTCCATCCGTTTACAGGGTATAAACCAAAGCTATACAAGGAGGCATGAACATGAGCATTATTCCTTATGTCATTGAACAAACAAGCAGAGGCGAGCGATCCTACGATATTTATTCCCGGCTGCTGAAGGACCGGATTGTATTCGTAGGTGCGGCCATCGACGATCAACTGGCGAACAGCATCATTGCCCAGCTGCTCTTCCTGGCGGCAGATGAGCCGGATAAGGATATCCAGATGTATATCAACAGCCCGGGAGGCTCGACTACCGCAGGCTTCGGTATTTATGATACGATGCAGGTAATCAAACCGCAGGTCAGTACCATTTGCACGGGATTTGCGGCTTCATTTGCTTCACTTTTGCTCCTGGCCGGAGCTACCGGCAAACGGTACGCGCTGCCAAACAGCGAGATTATGATTCATCAGCCGCATGGCGGTGCCCAGGGCCAGGCCAGCGACATTGCCATCAGTGCCCGCCGGATTCTGCAGATTAGGGAGAAGGTTGTGCAGATCAGTGCCGAGCGCACGGGTCAGACGGCAGAGAAGGTAGCCAAGGATATGGACCGGGATTATTTCATGTCGGCCCAGGAGGCACTGGAATACGGCATTATCGACAAAGTGATTACCAAACTATAAGCAGAGGAGCGGATTCTGAAATGCTGGAAGCTTTGCAAGGTCAAGAGGTTACCGTGAATTTTCTGGATGGTTCTAGTGTCAGAGGCGGCATTCTGGAAGAAATCGATGAGCGCTTCGTGAAGTACCGTACCGAATATCAGGTACTGTACATTCCGATTACCTCGATCCGAGCTGTAGTTGTAGAGACGAAAGAACGCGAGCGTCCGCGGGTTGGATTCGGGCAATAAGGAATAGATCGAAAAGGACGACGAATATACAGCCTTCATTTCTCCCCCTGGGGAAGTGAAGGCTGTTTGCGCTGGAGCCGCAGCTCTCCGATGGTGTGACAAATTTAATTAACTTTGTTACTCAAGTCTCAAGACCTATTCACCAAATAATACTAAAATTGAATAGTTGTGTTTCGCAATATTAAAAAGTGGTGAAAAGAGAAATTAATCGACCAGAAGAGACCGTTGTTCTCTCGCCTATTCAGACATCTTACAAAAAGAAAAGCACGCTAATTTACTAAGCCGGAGGGAACACTATTTTGAGAAAACTATCATTCGTTCTTGCCATTATCATGTTAGGTGCAATGTTGTCCGCTTGTTCTGCTAATTCATCTGCCTTGGATCAAGCGGTTTCAGGTGTTACGTCCGGAGAAAACAAGGAAATTGAGAAATACAATGCGTATGTGAGTCTGAATAACTTGATGACAGGAAGAATCAATGAGGTTTTGGTTCATTATTTCGAGAAGTTCGGAGTGGATACACAGCCTGTAATCGAGAAGAACTTCAGCTTCATTATGCTTGACGTTGCTGGAACGGAGCGGGAAGTTATTGATAAAGCGAACGGATATACCTCAAGCCAACCTGCTTTTGCGAACGCAGACCCCGTAGTGACCAATCTGACTCCAGCCATCAAGGATCTGTTGTCCGTCCTGGACGAAATGAAAGCTTATTATGATGCAAGAAGCTACGTGGATGATGATTTTGCAAAAGGAAAACAGCTGCATACCAAACTGGTAAGTGCCAATCTCGCCTATGAAACTGTCGCCAGACAATACTTCACGGCTTTACAAAAATTGGCTAACGAGAAGCGGCTGGCTGAACTGCAAAAATTCAAGGATGCAGACCAGCAGATCAGGTATAATGCCTTGAAGTTTATGATAGATGCCGAGGCCACCGCCATTGAAATGGATGAGCAGGGAATCAACGCCGGCAATGTGCTACAGCTGGATATGGCGAAGTTTAAAGCCAAATACGACATCATGGCCGCAGATCTGAGTGCGCTCATGACAATCTCAAAAGACCAGAAACGGATTCAAAAAGAAGGGATTAACAGCTTCAGTATCGGGAACTATGTTAATTCTGCCACGGAGGCAAAAGCAGCCGCTTCAAAAATCATTGAACGCATCAATAAGAAGGAAGCTGTATCTGATTCTGACCTGAACGGCCAGTTTCTGAACACTACGGATGGTACACCTGAGAATTTCAATTATCTGCTAAGTAAGGCGGTCGAACGATATAATGAAATGAATTAAGGAGCGGTCTGGAGCCAAACGTTTGAAAGGAGCGGAACAATATCCAATACATTAAATCGGTTGTCGAAGATGAGATTTATTATTTTGAAGTAGATGATGAACAGACAGCTTACCGGCAGATCGTTGCGAAACAAGGAGGCGCCTTCGAAATTTCGGGCAGCCCGGATTTTTTCTTAACGGACCAGGCTGTGGAGATGTTGGAAGAGGATATTTCTATTGAACGGGCTGAATTTGAAAAGGTTTGGATATCGGCAATGGCTTCCTACCAGGAAGAGTGGACCCGGATGAAGCAGAGATATTCACCAGGGCAGCATGTAGCTGGAGCGATTCTGTTCTTTACGATCCATGGCATTCATATTGCCTTATCTGACGGGGGATTTGCAGTCACAGCTTATGAAGCAGTTCGTTCCCGGGTCGATCATAGCTTCCTGTATCCGCACTATCTCATCGAAGGCACAGTTCAAGGCTGGGATGATGTAAACTGCTGGCTGATTATTGAAAATTGCACGATGAACGGGAAGAAAGACAGCAAGGAGATCATTTAATCACCTGCTGAGCCGTGTGAACCGCAGATTCTGTTTGCTGCTATGGTTCTCCATGGCTTTTTTATTTATACAAACAGGATGAAATATTCACGACTGACGATCACGAGTATTGGATTAACAGGAATACATATAATAACCCCAACGAAGGGCTGGTTAGAGTAGACAAGCATTCTGGTGGCGGGATAACAGTTAATATAGGAAGGAAATCGGGTAAAAGAGTATATTGTGCGATGATGAACAGCCATTTCATTGCTTTTCAAAAAAAATTATGAAGCAGGCAGCTCCTGTGATACAATTATCTAGTTGTCCTGGTCCGTGGAGTCCCATTTCTTATAATGCTTTTACACACACTGGGAATTGGAGAAAAAAACGCAGGAAATCAGAGCATTTCAGTGTATTTTCATGCGTTCGTGAGTATTAACAGGGTAATCATGAGATTTTACAGTCTCGGTATCAATTTTTGTCGTTATTTATTGATTTATTGCGTTGCTTTATGTATAATCAGCCTTGTTGATTTTTCAAATGGAATAGCCATTGCTTCCGAAGCAAGTTTTGTACGAAGCTATTCTTATGAAGCAACGCTAACAAAACTTTTTTTGGGAGGTAATCAATTTTGGGAAAAGCGTTAATTATTGGCGCTGGCGGTGTAGCGAGCGTTGTTGTTCATAAATGCTGCCAGAACCCGGATGTATTTGAAGAGATCTGCATAGCGAGCAGAACTGTCGCGAAATGTGATGCTCTGAAAGATAAATTGGCCGGAGGCCAGACGAAGATTTCTACGGCTCAGCTTGATGCAGATAACACGGACGAGGTAATCGAACTGATTAAGAGCTTCCAGCCGGATGTCGTGATTAATGTCGCTCTCCCATATCAGGACCTGACCATTATGGATGCCTGCCTGGCAACGGGAGTGCACTATGTCGATACTGCCAACTACGAACCGCAGGATACTGCGAAATTCGAATATTCCTGGCAATGGGCTTACAAAGAAAGATTCGAAAAAGCCGGAATTACCGCGCTGCTCGGCAGTGGCTTTGACCCTGGGGTAACCGGAGTATTCACGGCCTATGCGCAAAAACATTATTTTGACGAAATCCACACGATTGATATTGTTGACGCCAACGCGGGTGATCATGGTTATCCGTTCGCGACCAACTTCAATCCTGAAATCAACATTCGTGAAATCACGGCCAACGGGCGTTACTTCGAGAATGGCGAATGGATCGAAACTGCACCATTGTCCGAGAAGAAAGTCTATGATCTCCCGGAGATCGGCCCGAAGGATATTTACCTCTTATATCATGAAGAGCTGGAATCTCTGGCTGCCAACATCCCTGGCGTGAAGAAAATTCGCTTCTGGATGACCTTCTCGCAGAACTATCTGACTCACCTGAAGGTGCTTGAGAATGTGGGTATGACCTCCATTGAGCCGATAATGTATGAAGGCAAGGAGATTATTCCTTTACAGTTTCTGAAGGCCATTCTACCTGACCCGGCTTCCCTGGGACCAAGAACCAAAGGTAAAACTAACATTGGCTGCATTATCCAAGGCACGAAAGACGGCCAGCCTAAAACGTATTATGTCTACAATGTCTGCGATCATGAGGAATGCTACAGAGAAGTGGGCTCCCAAGCCATTTCCTACACAACCGGCGTACCTGCAATGATCGGAGCCATGCTTATCATAAAAGGTATCTGGAAGAAACCGGGCGTATATAACGTGGAGGAATTCGATCCGGATCCATTCATGGATGCACTTAACAAACACGGGCTGCCTTGGCAAGAAGATTTCTCGCCGACGCTGCTGGATTAGGGCCTAAGATCATGAAGGATATAGATATCAATATCAGCAATCTGCCGTCACCCGCGTATCTAGTTGATGAACGGCTGCTGACGAAGAACCTGGAAACGTTGAATTACGTGCAGGAGCAGACAGGAGCCAAGATTCTTCTGGCGCAAAAAGGCTTCTCCATGCATGCGCTGTACCCGCTGGTCGGCAAGTATCTGCATGGGGTGACCTCCAGCTCCTTGTTCGAAGCAAGACTCGGCTATGAGGAAATGGGCAAAGAGGTGCATGTCTATGCACCGGCTTATATGGACCGTGAGTTCGATGAGCTGCTTACCTATACGGATCACATGGTGTTCAATTCATTTGACCAGTGGGCCCGGTTCAAGGAACGGGTCCAGAACGCGCCTAAGAATATCAGCTGCGGTATCCGCGTTAATCCGGAGTATTCCGAGATTGAAGTCCCGCTGTATGATCCTTGCTACAACAACTCCCGGATGGGAGTGACCTTGCCTAATTTCCGGCCGGAAGAGCTGGACGGCATTGACGGACTGCATTTCCATACGATGTGCGAACAGAACTCGGATACACTGGAGCGTACGCTCAAGGTAGTCGAAGAGAAGTTCGGTGAATATCTGCATGGCATGAAATGGCTCAACTTTGGCGGCGGTCATCACATTACCCGTCCTGATTATGACTTGGACACGCTGATCAAATGCATTCTTCATATGAAAGAAACCTATGATGTGCAGATCTACCTGGAGCCGGGTGAGGCGGTTGCGCTGAACACAGGGTACCTGGTAGCCACCGTACTGGATACCATGCGCAATGGCATGGATATTGCTATCCTGGACACTTCGGCAGAATGCCATATGCCGGATGTGCTGGCGATGCCGTACCGTCCGGGCATTATCGGTGCAGGAGAGCCAGGAGAATATCCGTACACGTATAGACTCGGCGGCATGACCTGCCTGGCAGGGGATATCATCGGGGACTATTCCTTCAAGGAGCCGCTGAAATACGGCGACAAGCTGGTTTTCCTCGATATGGCGCATTACTCCATGGTTAAGAATCATATGTTCAACGGTGTGAACCTGCCGGCTATCGCTTCATACAACGATGAAGAAGGCCTCAAGGTCATCCGCGAGTTTGAATATAGCGATTTCAGCGGCCGTTTGTCTTAATCCATTTATAGTCAGGTGTCCTGTAAGCCAATCTTATGGCTTGCAGGACACCTTTTTTGCTTTTTCCTATAGCCAGTATTCCAGAAGTCGGACACGGAGAAAATGGTTATAACGATTCTGTACATAGTTCTGCAGGGTGCAGAGTGATAATCTGAAAACAGTGTATAACCGGAAGGGAGTGATCGGCATGAAACGCCGGGCTAATCAAACCACTGCTGCAGTGAAGGTGAAAGAAACTTGAAGATCAAAAGGAGCTGCTGCAGAGCGTGCTAAAATTGAAATATTTGTTCAATAATGAAGAGTTGGCGGAAATGATACTACGGAATTGGGCGTATGATCAGGAATCGCTGCATTTGTTCCAGTATTACCGGATTTCCTCCAATGCGATATATCCTTTCGAGAACGGAGGGAAGAATCAGCTGCTCCGGTTCGCGCCACAGACAGAGAAGCTTAGAAGTAATCTGCTGGCGGAGCTTGAGTTCCTCTCGTACCTGCGTGAGCGTGGATATGGAGTGCTTGAAGCTGTGCCTTCCCGGGAAGGTTCAGAGCTTGTAGAAGCGCAGACACCTTGGGGGGCTTATTATGCAACGGTCTTTAAGCGTGTCCCCGGGGTGCGAATGGATGATACTACTCTGGATGACCAGATCGTATTCCGCTACGGTCAGGCTTTGGGGGAGCTTCATCGGCTATCCAGTGACTACAGCCCTGTGCAGAGCAAAAGATGGACACACAGCGAGGTGCTGGAGTGGATTCGCCGGGTCCTGAGGCCACACCCGGAACAAACAGCGGCATGGGCAGAGACAGAGAGGCTTGCGGACTATTTCAGCACAATTCCGGTGACACCGGCCAATTACGGACTGATTCATTATGATTTTGAGCTGGATAATATCTTTTATGATCAGACACAGGATACGGTTAACGTCATTGATTTCGACGATGCCATGTACCACTGGTATGCCGTGGATATTGAGCAAGCCCTGGACAGCCTGCTGGAAGCTGTTGCAACAGCGGAGCAGGATCATAAGAAGGAGCGCTTTCGGGAGGGTTACGCCAGCCGGTATGATCTGTCAGAGGATGGACCGTCTTTGTCAGCCTGTAGACGTTTTGCTGATTTGTACAGGTATGCGCGGATCCTGAGGTCTACGGCGGAACAGTGGGAGCATGAGCCGGAATGGCTGTTGGCTCTGCGGAGCCGCCTGGACAGCTCGCTGAAAGTCGGCAGCAGCCGGTTCGGGGAGAAGCTGTAGCTGGAGAAAAAGTGAATTTTGTACACATAAAGAGCCTCAGTCCCACTGGAAGTGGGGGCTGAGGCTCTTTTGCAGCAGCAGGGAACGAAGAGTGACGAAAAATTAAAGCACTCCTGGCCTGCTCTCTGTGATACAATAATTTAGTCTGTTTTTTGAGGAACCTTGCAGACTTCGGAGTCATGCTCCATACCGGAGCCAGCTTCGGGATTGACCGTACTTGAGGAGGATATCAGCATTAATGGAACATGCACCTTTTATTGCAGTAGAGGGCCCGATCGGAGCTGGAAAAACCACCCTAGCCACGATGTTGGCCGGCGAATTACAGCTCCCGGTGATTAAAGAAATCGTGGACGAGAATCCTTTTCTGGACAAGTTCTATCAGAATATGGACGACTGGAGTTTTCAGCTTGAGATGTTTTTTCTCTGCAACCGATACAAGCAGCTTGAAGATACCGTGAACCAGTTCATAGATAAAGGCAAACCGGTTATTTCGGATTATCATATTTATAAGAATCTGATCTTTGGGGAGCGCACACTGAAGGGAACGAAGCGGGACAAATACCGCGAAATCTACCATGTGCTGACGGACGATCTGCCGAAGCCGGATATTATTCTCTACATTCGTGCAGACCTCGATACGTTGCTGGCGCGCATCGCGAAGCGTGGGCGTTCGTTCGAGGAGGAGATTGCCCCTGCCTATTTGCAGCAGTTAATCGAAGATTATGATGCAGCCATGGCCTCGCTGGCACTTTCGGAGCCGTCCACCATCATTGTTACGATCGATGGAAATCAGGTAGATTTTGTAGAGAACAAGGAAGACTTCGCTGCGATCGCCGAACACTTAAAGGAGCTTATGACATGAACCCATACAACATCCCGGATAATGCCATTATTACAGTAGCCGGTACGGTAGGTGTCGGTAAATCGACGTTGACCGCAGCCCTGGCCGAGCGCCTGAACTTCCAGACGTCCCTGGAGCAGGTGGACCATAATCCATACCTGGAGAAGTTTTATCATGATTTTGAGAGATGGAGTTTTCATCTGCAAATTTATTTCCTGGCGGAACGCTTCAAGGAGCAGAAGAAGATGTTCGAACTTGGCGGCGGGTTTGTGCAGGACCGTTCGATCTATGAGGATACCGGTATTTTTGCCAAAATGCATGCCGATCAGGGTACCATGTCCAAGACCGACTATGACACCTACACCAGCCTGTATGAGGCCATGGTCATGACGCCGTATTTCCCGCATCCAGACGTGCTGATCTATATCGAAGGCAGCCTGCCCTCGATCCTGACCCGCATCAATGAACGCGGACGCGAGATGGAAATCCAGACCGATGTCTCCTACTGGGAGCATATGCACGGCCGCTATTCGCAGTGGATTGGCGAGTTCAGCGCCTGTCCGGTACTGCGCCTGAACATCGACGATTACGATGTGAAGGACCCGGGATCGATGGCGGAAATTCTCCGGAAGGTTGGCGCGGCGATTGGCCGGGCACCGGTGGGGAAGTAAGGAAGCGCAGGGATGAAGAAGAAGACACTGTTAATAATGAGAAGCTACTGTATAGTTCAATTGGAGCGGCGCCTTGGAGCGCTG
Organism: Paenibacillus sp. 22594; assembly: GCF_052044425.1. Lineage (NCBI taxonomy): Bacteria > Bacillati > Bacillota > Bacilli > Caryophanales > Paenibacillaceae > Paenibacillus > Paenibacillus sp. 22594. Next base: position 1,008,676 of record NZ_JBQENA010000001.1, on the reverse strand, counting down.
CTTTTTTTTGAAAAGATAAGATAATATTTGCTTCGCGCAATAAAATGATCCTTATCTTTCTCGATGCTGTTGTTAATAAAAGTTTAGTGCTAGACTGGGGAGTGTCAATAAACCGATAAGGAAATTAGTGGGAACAGGTAACTTTTTTCTTGTGAAGACTGGCGGTGCACAAAATGATTAATTTAATTATGGCGATTCAGATATTAAGCTTCTTTTTTATTTTCCGATCCATCTCACGCTATCACTTTACAATCAAAGAAATAACAGTTTGGCTAGTGGTATTTTTAATGATTGGATTTGTCTCTACATATTTTATAGGCGTATGGGGCGCGATTACGCTATTTTTCTGTTTTGTGGGCATCTCCTACTTTAAAAATCATAGAACGTTTACCGCTTTAGGTGTTTTTTATGGAGCATATGCTTTAGTAATGAATTCATTTATCGGTTATCTCGCAGCAGATCCGATTACAAGCGTGGTTGAATTTATCTTCAAACAATCAACAGCGAATATGGATTATCTGCCGTATCTTTTTACAGCTATTGCACCGCCTGTTATCAATGAAATCGGCCTTAGATTGGTGCGTCATTATGTTCCACAGCTCAACAAAGAAATCCTGCAGGAATCCAGTAAAGTCATTCTTTTTCCAGTGATCGTTCTCTTCATTATCATCATTATCTCAGTGTATCCGATTTTAACCATTGGTAATGAAACGGGTGATTTCAATTCATTCCATAGAGCATTACTTGTAGGAATGTGGCTGCTATTTATCATTGCGTTGCTGTATATGCAGTTTCAATACACTCATATTCATAAAAGAGAAATTGAAAAAGCTAAAAATGAACAATTGGTGCAACTTAAGGATTATGCAGCGCAGCTTGAAAAAATATACGATGAATTCAGAGGTTTTCGTCATGACTATGCCAACATCCTGTTGACCCTGGAGGATGGGATTTATCGGGAGGATTGGGAGCAAGTCAAACAGGTGTATGAACAAACCGTTAAGCCAACCGGGCAATTAATGCGTAAGAATGAGTATAGCTTTGTTAAGCTGCGAAACCTGCATGTATCAGAGGTCAAAAGCATCTTGGCTGCCAAAATCATAATGGCCCAGCAGATGAAAATTGATGTTGCATTAGAAATTGAAGAACCCATTCATCTGATTCAGATGGAATTGATTTCTTTTACCAGGATTCTCTCGGTTCTGTTAGATAACGCGATTGAAGCAGCGGCAAAGACGGAAAAAGCAAAGATATCGATTGTGTTATTGGAGGACCCGACCATTCAACGAATCAAAATTGAAAATAGCAGCGGAGAGCAGGTCAGTTTACGACGGCTGGGACAACGCGGATATTCGTCCAAAGGCAGGGGGCGTGGCTTGGGACTTTATAATGTACAGCAAATGTTAAAAGAAAATAACTTCGCGTCATTAGAGACGGAAGCTCAATCGAACTTATTCTCACAGACGCTTATTTTGAGAAAGACTGGAGAACAGAAATGAATATTTATATATTAGAGGATAACCTTATCCAGCAGCAGCGGTTGGAACGAATCATTAAATCATTGTCGTTAAAGCATCAGATCCGTTACCGGAATCTATTCTCAACCGCAAAACCGGAGCTTTTATTATCGCAAATTGAAAATGTGGCCGATCATCAATTGTATTTTCTGGATTTGCAGATCAAGCATGAGGAGCACAAAGGGCTCGCTGTCGCTAAGGAGATAAGAAAAAAAGATCCATATGGCACGATTGTTTTTGTGACCACACATTCTGAGCTTGCGCCGATAACGTTTGAATATCGTGTGGCTGCTTTGGATTTTATTGAAAAAGAGTTACGGGAAGAAGAATTTATTCAAAAAGTTGAAGAGTGTCTATTGATTGCCGATTCGCGCCGGACGATTCCGGTAAGTCCCGATAATTTTTCTTTTGAGAATAAATACACCAGCTTTCAAATTCCTTTTTCAGATATTTTTTATTTTGAAACCATGGAAATTGCACATAAAATAAGATTAATTACTAAGTCTAAAGTTCTTGATTTTTATGCTGAATTAAATGAAATTGCAGGTTATGATGAACGCCTGTTCCGTTGCCATCGAGCGTTTGTAGTGAATTTAACCAATATTAGATCCGTTGATAAGAAGAACAAATTAGTCTTGTTTGATCATAATGAAAGCTGTCCGGTTTCAAGAAGATTACAAAAGGAAACCATTGAAAAGATAGAAGCTTTAAGGCAACAATAATATTTTGCTTGAATATGAAATTTTAAATATATAAGTTGAACTTAAAAAATCATAAAAAGGTAGGAGTGCGGAGGGGAAGTTTGGAACTGTAGGAGCGATAGCGACCGCCTTTGTCTGCGGATTTCCACCGCGAATAGCGGTATAAATCAAGAAATCTGTAGACAACAGCGGCCGGAAGTCCAAACATTCCCCGCAGTTACGATCAGACCCTAATATGAAAATCTAAAGTTCAACTTATATAGAAGTGCTGGAAGCTATTTCTTAAATGGCGGCCGGCACTTCTTTTCTTTTACAAAGCGTACCATCTATGAAGGTTAAAGGACTGTTGGTGATGTTACCATCTTGAATGGAGGGCCAAAGCCTTATGCTGGAAACGTAGCAGGGAGATAGACCACACCGCATAAGGAGCGAGAAATCATGGAAACCATAATCCAAATCAATCACTTGTCAAAAGCTTATAAAGGAAACGAAATCGTTTCAGATGTAACCATGCATATTGAAAAAGGCGAAATTTACGGGTTTCTGGGACCCAATGGTGCGGGAAAAACAACAATTATGAAAATGATCTTAAATTTGGTGAAGCCAACATCAGGCGAGATTGTTGTGCTAAATCAACCTGTATCACAAACCTCTTTTCAATACTTGCAGCATATAGGCAGTATCATTGAATATCCCGTTTTTTATAACCGGATAACAGCCATTGAAAACTTGAAATATCATTGTGAGTACACTCAGTATCATGGTGAGAATCGCATTCATGAAGTGCTGGAAACGGTTGGCTTAAAAGGAGTGGGAAACAAAAAAGTAGATGAGTTTTCTCTTGGGATGAAACAGCGCCTTGGAATTGCCAGGGCCATTCTTACCAAGCCGGAAATTTTGATTTTGGATGAGCCGATTAATGGTTTGGACCCTGTGGGGATCAAAGATATCCGTCTGCTTTTGCTGGAACTGAAGAATGACTACGGTATGACAATTCTAGTCTCCAGTCATATTGTTTCAGAGATTGAATTCATTGCGGATACGATCGGAATCATTAATCATGGACAATTAATAAAGGAAGTTAAGATGAGTGAAATCAGAAAAGAAAATGCCCAATACCTGCAAATTAAAGTGATTGACAGTAAGCGCGCTTCGCTTGTGCTGGAGAGAAAATTGAACATTCATGACTATGAAGCTATTGATCTGGAAACCATCCGGGTCTATCAACAAGATGTATCACAATCGGTCATAAATAAAGAGCTGGTGCTAAATGATATTGTTGTAAATCGCATCGAAACACAGCAAAACAACCTGGAAGAGTATTTCCTGAATCTTATTCATGGAGGCAAATAACATGTTCAGATTAATGAGGATCGAATGGAAGAGAAATCATCTGGCGGGATATGGGATAAGGGCTGTGATTTGTATGGTTATTATTTTTGGAATGGTTGCCGGTATGGCTTTAATGTCAAATGCGCAGGATGAACCCATGTTTTTAGATTTTACAGCCTTCATGTCACTGGCTAACATCTTTGTTCGTATTACCTTTGTTGTTTTTTCAGGCATCATTATTTCCAGGCTAGTGATTGATGAATATAAAAATAAAACCATTCAATTGTTATTTTCGTATCCCCTGCAGCGGAAAAAAGTGATTCAAGCAAAGCTAATGATTGTGCTTGGTTTCTGTTTCTTCAGTGTAGTAATCTCTACCTTCATCATTGAAGTATTGACCGTCTTATTAAATCCGACAGTACACTTTTTCGAAACAGCAGCAACAAAGGAAGATGTGTTGGCTACCATTCCATCAATCCTTGTTGCTTCAGCAATGACAGCCGGCTTAAGTCTTATTCCTTTGTCTTTCGGTATGCGTAAAAAATCTACTGCCACAACAATTACTAGTTCAGTAATCTTAGGAATCCTGCTAAATTCTATGGTTTCTGATGGAAGCAGTTCTGTATCCATGTTTCAATTTATCGGCGTACCCATCGTATTCTGCTTGCTGGGTTTAGCTGTAGCTTATCTATCGTATCGAAAAATTGACAGAACGGATGTTGCATAAACTATGAAATCAAATAAGTGGATTTGGATATCGATGGCGGTTATTCTGGTGGGAATCCTCGTTATTGGCTTGCAAGGTGGATCTCAAAATTTTGAGCTAACAGAAGATATCCCGGCGAAAGAAATTCAGAGCATCGAAATCAATAATGATTCATGGGAGCTTCTTGTGAAGGAATCAACAGACAATCAAGTCCATGTAGACATTGAGGGGAATCAGACGGATAAGAAGAAGGCCCCTGTTGCAGTGACACGTCAATCGAATAACTTAGTTATTCAACAAGATAAGCAAATTGGCGGGGCCTTCTCAGCTTTTTCTTTTCATAAAGAGGGAACCATCACGGTTTTAATCCCCAAAAATACAGTAGAACAAGTCAGAATAGTCAACAATGAAGGAGATATCCATATTCGAGCGCTAGCAACCCATAATTTAATCGTTGAAAATAAAGCAGGCAGTATGAAATTAAATCAAGTTGAAGCAGATTCAGGGGACTTAAATTTAATTGAAGGGGACCTGAATGTAAAGGATAGCTCATTTGAACGAATAGACGTAGCTGCCAGGGGGAATGACCTCTATTTTAAAAATGTAACCAGTCCAGTCATGAATCTTTATTCTAAAAGCGGCGAAATCGTGCTTAATGGGGTAAATGAAAAAGGTGAAATGAGAGTTGAAACAAAAACTGGGGACATTCAAGTTGATTATCAAACAGCGCCAGCCAGCTTGAAAGTGGCAGTGGAAAATGCCAAAGGAGATACAACGGTTCACTTGGCGAATCTCTTAACCACGGAGAAAACAGACGAGAAAGTAGATGGTACTATTGGTGCCGGGGAGAATTCCTTATATGTCAAAAGCCATTCAGGAAGCATCGGTATTAAATAAAGGTCAACCTGAATCAGGGTGCCGGAAGTGTCTCCCCATGTTACAATAAATGAACAAGCAGAAAGGATGGGGTGATTTTAGTTGAAGTACGATTTTAACCGTATCATTGACCGCCGCAATACCCGTTCATACAAATGGGACCAGTCCGAAAAGCTGTTCGGAGACAAGGAGATTCTTCCACTCTGGGTGGCGGATATGGACTTTGAGAGCCCCCCTGCGGTACAAGAAGCCATTCTGCGCCGTGTGCAGGAGGGGATATACGGCTACAGCGTGACGAGCGATTCTTATAAAGAGGCGATTACGGGCTGGTACCGCAGACGTCATGACTGGGAGATTCAAAAGGAATGGATTACGGATTCCCCCGGAATCGTTACATCGCTGAGCCTTTCGGTAGAGCTGTTCAGCAACCCGGGAGATCAGGTGATTCTGCAGTCGCCGGTGTATTATCCTTTTTATGATGTGATCCGGATGAATGACCGCAAGGTGGCCATCAATCCGCTGAAACTTGAAGAAGGCCATTATGTCATGGATTACGACCAGCTCGAAGAGCTGATGATCGGCGGTGCTAAGCTGCTGCTGCTGTGCAGTCCGCATAATCCGGGCGGGAGAGTGTGGGAGCGGGATGAGCTGCTGCGTCTTGGGGAACTATGCCTGCGGCACGGCGTAACGATAATCTCGGATGAAATTCATTGTGATCTGGCAATGCCGGGCCACAAGCATATTCCGTTCGCCTCCTTGTCTGAGGAGCTGTCGAATATCACACTGACTACGCTTGCGGCTACCAAAACCTTTAATCTGCCGGGACTGCAAACCTCATACACCGTTACCTCCAATCCGGAAATGAGAAGGAAATTTGAGTACAAGCTTAAGACGCTCAGTCTGCACATGTCTGCTTTCTTTACGCCAGAGGCTGTAGAAGCAGCATACAATGAAGGCGCGGAATGGCTGGATGAGCTGGTGCAGCATATCAGCGGAAATGTGGAGTATGCCACCCGTTACCTTGGAGAGCATCTTCCTCAAGTGAAGCCAATGACTCCGGAAGCCACTTACCTGTTGTGGATCGATTGCCGCGCACTCGGACTGGACGCTGACGGTTTGAAAAAGCTGATGTACCGTGAAGCGAAGGTGGCCTTTAATGAAGGTTCTGTATTTGGCACAGAGGGACAAGGCCATCTGCGCATTAATCTGGCTTGCCCGCGTTCCGTTCTTGCAGAAGCACTGGAGCGTTTCTGTCAGTCTGCTGCACCTTATGTAAAATAAGAACACGATAATCATAGGTCCGCCGTATCTCCTTAGAACAGGTTATGTTCGGGAGGGACGGCGGACTTCTACAAATAGAGATACATCATAGGAGTGGAGATCATAGAGATGAGTACAACCCGAATGATTATAGACTGCGATACCGGCATTGATGACGCACTTGCCATCCTGTACGCATTGCGGACTCCAGGCGTGGTGGTTGAAGGCATAACCACAGTGTTTGGCAATATTGATGTTGCGCAGGCGGCGGACAATACCCTTAGACTGCTGGCGCTGGCGAATCCGGGGTATGAGGTTCCGGTTGCCATCGGCGCTTCCCGGGCATTGGTCCGTGAGCTTACCGGTTTCTCCACCCATGTGCATGGCGAAAACGGCATTGGCGGCGTACAGCTTCCACCTTCAACCCAGCGACCGGTGAGCGAGACGGCGGCAGAATTTATCGTACGGCTGGCGAATGAGCATCCCGGCGAAATTGTGCTGGTTACACTCGGACGTCTGACGAATCTGTCGCTTGCGCTAGATCTTGACCCAGAACTTACAGGCAAGCTGAAGAAGGTAGCTGTGATGGGCGGCACTATTTTTAAGCCAGGGAATGTGACGCCTGTTGCCGAGGCCAATATTTGGGGCGACCCCGAAGCGGCTGACCGGGTATTCACTTCAGGGATGCCGGTACTGATGGTGGGACTGGACGTTACGCTGAAGACACGCATTACTTCAGAACATTTGGAGCTTCTCAAACGGTTCGGACGGGAGGATTGCAGGGACATCATTCAATTTATGGACGAATCACTGGCGTTTTATTTTAAATTTTACCGGGAAGCCAATTATCTTATCAACAGTGCGCCGCTGCATGATCCGCTGGCGCTGATGGCTGCACTGCAGCCGGACCTGCTGACCTGCCGGCAGATGAAGGTGCGCGTGGAGCATCAGGGTGAGCATACCGCCGGTATGGTGGTCGCGGATCTCCGGGCTCAGCCCAAGGTAGGCGAGTTCATCGAGGTGGCAGTAGATGTGGATGCAGAACGTGCAGTGGGGATCTTTCTTAGCGCATTCATGTAAGGGGAGTTATGGTTACAATCTATTAATTTGCTATAAATACCTGGTTTGGTAAAATGATAGAGGTATTGCTAATTGAGAGATTTGAAATCATATCCTACAGAATGGAGAATGGAGTAATGAAGCGTATAGCTACAATAGTATTGTGCGCAGCGATTACAGCGGCAGGTTTTACTTCGCTTCCTACAGACGGGGTTCACGCCGCAGCAGGCGGTGTAAGTATTGTACTCGACGGATACCCGCTACCGTTTCCGGTAGAACCGGCAGTGATGAGCGGGACCACCATGGTACCGTTCCGGGCGATATCCGAAGCGCTGGGTGTCAAGGTGGAATGGAATCAGGCGGCCAAACAGATTACCGCGACAAATAATGATGCTTCAGGCACCAAGAAAGTCATTCTTACTCTGGGCAAAACAAGCGCGTCTGTCAACGGCGCAGCCGTGAAGCTGGCCGTCGCTCCCCAGAATGTCCGCGGCACGACGATGATCCCGCTCAGCTTTTTTGGCCAGCAGTTCGGCGCCGGAGTAACCTGGAATCAGGCTACAAAGACGGTCTCGATCACTTCGCCAAAGAAGGATATATACACGCTTGGCTTCTACGCACAGGGCGCTTACAGCGAGGTTTCGCTGATTCCGGATTTTGATGCCGTTGCCTTTGGCTGGAGCCGAATTGACCGCAGTGGACAATACACTACCTCGGGCACAGAGTTCCGGTGGCCACAGGCAGCAGGTGATGTCACACCAGAATCGATTGTTCAGAATGCAGCTGCTGGGGGAACAGCTCCATATCTGATGGTATATTCTGGCGACAAGGAGCTGGAGCTGACCAAGAATGTGGAGGATCTGCAGCTTCAGCAGCAGACGATATCCAGTATTGTGGACACCGCGACGCAGAAGGGCTTTCAAGGGATTGCCCTGGACCTGGAGGGGCTTGGCATGACCGGGGACAAGGCGCTTGTGCAGAGTCAATACAACACCTTTGTCAAGAATCTGTCCGCCAAAGCAAAGGCTGCGAACCTGAAACTTACGGTTATTCTGCATCCCCTCAATAGTTCATATAAAGGATATGATTACAAGACGCTGGCCTCACTGGCCGACGATCTGGTCATTATGGCTTACGCTTATGAGGGTGAGACCGGACCGGAGCCGATGAACAAGGTCGATGAATCCATCCGTCTTGCCTTACAGCAGGTCAGCAAGGACAAGCTGATTCTTGGCATTTCGGTATACAGCGAGAACGAAACCTCGGTCAATGCCAAGATTGGTTTGGCCAAACGCTACGGCCTTAAGGGCATCGCCATCTGGCGTCTGGGTCTGATCGGCCAGCCGGTGTTAAGCGAGATGGGGAAGTCGGTAGAATTGTAAAGAATACCAAATCTGCTTCATGCCCATTGCATTCATATAAGCCATTATAGCCACTCATGCACCATAGAGTGGCTTTTTGCGTTTTTACATCACAACAAATGTCACATTAACCTGTGCGGCAAACCTGTATAATTTTTAAGGTTCACCTAAGTAGTACCTGCAACCTTTATGTTGTGGGCAGACAACGATGACATCTTATTTTCAGGAGGACTATTGAGCATGAGCATGAAATATAAATCACTTGAGCTGGACAAACCGCTAACGTATGAGCTGGAAGGGCTGGAGGTTGGAGTAACCTCGAATTGCAATTTCCGCTGCGATTACTGCTGTGCTTATAACAGAAACGACGGACAGAGCATCAAAGGCAAAGAAGTAATCCGCATCCTGGAGGAGCTGCCCCATCTGAAGCGGGTCCGTCTTTCCGGCGGAGAAGTGACCCTGAAGTTTCAAGACTGTCTGGAGATTGTCAGCTACTGCGCATCCCGGGGCATTCAGACCCAACTGAATTCCAACGGCAGCCTTTTGACCGAGGAACGGATCGGCCAGCTGGTCCATGCCGGACTGACTACGATACATATTTCCTTCAATTTCACAACCGCCGAGGCCTTCTCGCGCTATTATAATATCCATACCAGCATCTATGATAAAATCAGAGAAAACATCACGATGTTCGCCAAGACCAGTGTGGATGTGGTGCTGGAGACTCTGCTGTTCAGCGAGACACAGGACAATATGCAGGAAATCAGCGATCATGTCTATGCAATGGGAGTCAGAACCCATGAAATCCAGAACAGCATTATTATGGGCCATACCGGCTGGAAGGCGATCGCGGCCCGCGAACAATTGAAGAATGCCGTAAGCGAGCTGATTGCCCGCAAAAAAGAAGATACCACTCTATACTTCACCTGCATGGACCGTTTTATGGAGGCGCTGGGCTTTCAGGAGCAGCCTGGAGTATATTTCCCGCACTGCATCGAAGGTAAGAAACAGCTGCACCTGCACGGCAATGGCGATATCCTGATCTCCGAGCTGTGTCACCCGGTCATTATCGGCAATATTTATAAAGGCACCTCGTTAAAGGATCTCTACAGCAACATGCCTGCACCGCTGTCTGAGTTCCTTGACAAACAGCCTTGCCCGGCGCTTGATGCTTTGTTCCCGCAGGGTGTCTGAATCGTTCTCCGCCAGCTCTAACTGCTGCGCGGCTGGAAGTTCAGGTAATATTCCTTACAAGACAAGACCGTAGCCTAACGCTGCGGTCATTTTTCTGATTTTTTTCATGTATTTCTGTAGCCGGGTTAGGCTCGGCGGCAATGAATAGCTGTGGCGGGGTGGTTGGCCTTTAACGGCTTATCCTTGATCATCAGTAGCGCCTGGGGGCTTAAGGATGGAGAATGGAAGAGGTTTGCTGCTCCGAAAAAATTACTGATTTGGGGGAACATTGTCCTGATTCTATCCTGGGTTGTAGTGGAGATAACTAACAGTATGGCCTGAATAACGCCGTGATCTAAAAGCATCTAAGCCGGAGAACCTCCGTGTCTAAGGTGCTTGTTTGAATTCAACCAGAAATAATAGGTTTGCTGCACTGTTTCAATTTCTCCAAGATATTTATCGTTATGACTAAAGTCCTAAATTTTATCTAAAATTTCGACAAAATACGATAATATTCCCCAAAAACATCCAAAAAACATTAACTATTTCGGTCTTGAATCCGATAGTAATTGTAATAAATGTTACTGCTTTAGGGTTGGAACAATAGATTAGGGCGGAAGGATGTAGAGAAAAATGAAGATTCGGATGAAGCTTTCGGTGTTGATGATCGTCGTTACACTGATTTCTACGTTATTAATGGGGGTTTTTACGTACAGCAAATCTACTAAGACTATTCTGAATCTGACCGATACTGCAATGGGGCAGGTGAACACCAACAAAGCACAGACCATTGAAGCGATGATTGACAAAGAAAAGCGCAATATGGAGCTTGTTGCAGGTGAATCTGAAATCGCTGAACTGCTGCTGAAATCTGAAGACGGCAATTTGGCAAGTACGGGGGACCCGCTGCAGGCTGGGGTGAATACCAAACTTCAACAGATGGTGAAGGACGCAGGCAATCTGGAGCATATGTTCGTGGCCAACATGAAGGGGATCCTGATAGCAGATAGTGATACCAAGCTAATCGGAACAGACTTAAGTGAAAGAAACTACACCAAGAATGTGATGAAAACTGCCGGACCTGTAATCAGTGAAACGCTGAAATCCAAGTCAACAGGCGCCTATATTCTGGCATTTGTGCATCCTGTAACCAGTGGCGGCAAGATGATCGGTTTCGTGGCATCAGCAGTGTATGCGAACAGTATCATTAAATATTTGTCCGATGCGAAGGTGGCCAATGCACCTTCTTCCTACGCGTACCTTGTGGATGAGACCGGGAACATCCTGTTTCATCCCGATGAAACCAAGATCGGAACAGCGATAGAAAATGCTCAGATCAAAGCAGTGGTAGAAAAGATCAAAGCTGGTGAGAAGGTTGCAGACGGTAACGTTCAATATACCTACAAGGGTGCTGAGAAAAAAGCTGCCTTTACCGTTCTGCCGGTAACGAATTGGACACTGGTGCTGACAGGTGATCTTGGCGAAATTATGAAGCCTGTTGACAACATGACGAACTATATTATTTTATTGGGTATCGGGAGCCTGCTGCTGACCTTGCTCGTAGGGATCTCAGTGGCTACCCGGATTTCTTCGCCGATCATCAAGCTGACTGAGATGATTAACCGCACCGCGGAGCTGGATCTCAAATACGACTCGCAATACGAGTATCTGTTGAAAAATAAAGACGAAACCGGAACCATCGCCAAAGCGATGTTCCATACCCGGGCGGTGCTGAGGGAGATGGCCAGCAGCCTGGTTACCATCTCCACGAAGGTGCTGGACAATGCGGAGATGCTGGAGAAGCTGTCCAATGACGTGCGGGAGAATGCCCATGATAATTCGGCGACAACAGAGCAGTTGTCAGCAGGGATGGAAGAAACCGCAGCCTCCACGCAGGAAATGTCAGCAGCTATTCATGAGATTGAGAGTAATGTCCGCAGCATCTCAGGGCGTGTTAAGGACGGTGCCGGTGTGTCCGGTCAGATCACCGAGCGGGCGCTTGCGCTACAGCATGACGCCACCGAGTCTATAGACAATGCCAAACGGATCTATGAATCGGTGCGTGTGGAGATGGAAAAGGCCATTGAGCAGTCAGGCTCGATTCATGAAATCAACGTACTGGCGGACACCATTCTCTCTATTACCAGCCAGACCAATCTGCTCGCATTAAATGCTGCGATTGAGGCCGCACGGGCCGGAGAAGCAGGGCGGGGATTCGCTGTGGTAGCGGGTGAGATCCGCAAGCTGGCCGAGAAATCCTCCGAAACAGCGGCAGGTATTCAGGGAGTTGTCAAGAATGTCTATTCTTCTGTAGAGCAAATGAAGGAGCATTCCGAGGCTATGCTTGAGTTTATCGATCATAATGTTTTGGGAGATTATGAGCGTCTTGCAGAGGTCAGTGAGCAATATAACAGTGACGCTTCTGCCATTGATGAGCTAATGAATCAGTTCGGAGAAGCCGCCGACCATTTGAGTGAGACCGTGTCCAGCGTAGCCATTGCGATTAATGAAGTTGCGACTACTGTAAATGAAGGGGCCATCGGCGTGCAGGATATTGCTGAGAAAACGGCAGATATCGTAGAGAAAACCTTGCATGAAGCAACGATGGCCGATGAGAATACGCAAAGTGCAAAAGAACTGCAGGGATTGGTGGAGAAATTCAAAATTTAAGCGGTTTAATGCAATCTTTAGCTTACTTTCATCTGGATTTAAGCTTGCGGGTATATATTGAATTCATAACCCCCCTTTAATATAATCTTTGGCCCCGCCGGTCGCCGGCGGGGTCCTTTTTTTGTTTTTTTTGAACAGGGGAACAGCAATACATCTCAGGTTATTGGTCCATACTGATACCAAGGAGTGAGGATCATATTTGAGAGCATGCTTGTAGATAGTGAACAGGGAATCCGCAGCAGCATCAACGGCAAAGGGGATTGGGAAGCATTGGGTTTCCCGATTGCCTCGGAAGCGTCAAGCGGGAATGAAGCGCTGCAGCGGCTGCAGGAGAGCTTTTTACTGCAGTTAATCAAGGATGAATGGAACAGTATGGCCGTTATTAGAGAACGTCTGCAGCAACTGCAGCTTAATCCGTTGACAGCAAATGATTTGAAGCTGCAGATTGCCGCCCTGGAGATCAAAGTGCCCTCAGCAAAAGGGACAGACCGCCAGGAGTGGAAGGACCTGTTGAAGCTGGCGTATCAGAAGATCTGCCGGGAGACGTCCGCCGGGTGGAAGGGAATCTATCCGTTCAGAGATGAATTTAACTCTGCGATGATGTACTTTCTCGTTATTTTGAAATCTGGACCGGAGCATGCCCATAAATCACAGCGTTTCATAGAGGGACTGAAGCAGAGTACTGCCAGCAATCTGAAGCTGGAATGTGCAGCAGGGATTGGGGAGCAAGTGAAGGGGCTGAAGCGGTTAAAGAATGCTTATACCTCGTGTATGCTCTCTTGGAACCAGAGTCCCAATTACAGGGAAGCGGAAGGTGAAAGCAGACAGGTGCGGGAGCTGATGGAGTTTTTTACTCCTGAGGTGGAACGGATGTTGGCCCGAGTGATCGAAAATATGGACATGAATGCCTTCCGAATGCACCTTGATGCCCTTATCAGCAGCGAAAGGGATACACCCATGTTTGTATTTACCTTTCTGGCGCTGCGTCTGCTTCTGGTATTCAGCTCGATTGCCCAAAAGTTCGAGCTCGGCGGCTCTGCTGTGCAGAAGTATTTATGGAAATGCCAGATTACCATAGCCGATTACCAGTCGCGTGAAGGGATACGGGAGAAGATTGAAGAACTGGCGCTGCTTGTGATGGATGAAGTGCAGAAGATCCGCTTATCCAGCGGCCGGCAGATGATCGAGGCAGTCCGGAAAGATATCGGGGAGCACTTTTGCTGCGAGCAGGATCTTTCATCCCTGGCAGAGAGATTCCATTTCAATGAGACGTATTTGTCGGGGCTGTTCAAGCAGCATGTCGGCATTCCCATGGACGATTATGTTACAAGACTGCGGATGGCCGAGGCCGAGCAGCTGCTGCAGGGAAATACGCTGAAGCTGACCGATATTGCCATGTTTACCGGCTATTCCAGCTTCACCGGTTTCTGTCGCGCCTTCAAGAAATACAGCGGCAAAAGCCCGAAGGATTACCGGGAGCGTTATGTGAAGCGGCATGCCCGGAACTGAAAGCAGGAGACGATACCCTTTTTTTCTCAACCCAATCAATGGTATTATAAGGAAAAGGTATTCAGTTATAATGCCTAGGGTTAAAGGAGAGGAGGGTATTTGATGAGAAGATTAGGGTTCAGCTCTATGCAAAGTCTACGGATGAACAACAACAGCGGTTGTTTGTATAGAGCTGAAGATAAGATGCCGCTTTGATTCATGGATAGGGAATCGTTGTTTGTACAGTAGACTTTGCTACCTTAAAAAGTTCATTAATTTTAAGGAGCGGAGCTACCATGAAATATGTAAATGCAGATATTGTACTACCGGAAAAGTTACTGAAGGAAATCCAGAAATATATGCACGGCGGAATGCTGTATGTGCCTAAACCGGAAGGGCAACGGGCCAAATGGGGCGAGCACTCCGGCGGCAGAACGTATCTCTCCAACCGTAATAATGATATTAGGAAGCAGTATTCCTCAGGCCTCACCACCCAGGAGCTGGCAGAACGGTTCTGCCTGTCCTGCGACAGCATCAAAAAGATCGTCTATGGTAAAAAATAGACTGCAAACAAGCCGCACCGGGTTTCTGCCGATGCGGCTTGTTTATGTGAGTATGAGGTGGTATCAATCGATACTAAATTCATTCGTGGACATGGAAAAGAGTAGATTTAAAAGTAAGTAAAAAACGAATTATAAAGAAATAGTATCTTCGTCTAGTAATTATTGTGTAATATACTTTCTCTGGATGAAAAACAATCTTCACTGAGGAGTTACTCTACCATGAGAAACGAAACATTGTTACTAACAAACGTGACTTTAATCGATGGAACGGGTAGGCAGCCGATAAAAAATGCAACAATAGAAGTTGTAAACGGTAGATTCGGTACCATAACAGAATATCGGAATACCCAAGTTAAGAATGGAAAAGTAAAAGAAATAGACCTGAACGGACTTGTGATGTTACCAGGATTTATTCATACACATGCGCACACCAGCTTTAAATTTTTGCAGAATGAGCCTTTTCAGGGGTACCATAAAGAGTATTTAGCTGCATGTTTTGAAGAGGGAATTACTACGATTCGCGACGAGGGAATGACTACAAATGCAACGATTGATGATGTTATAGCACATTCGAACAGGCTGGATAGTGTGCTTTTTCCCAGACTTATCACGCCAGGTAAAGTTTTTACGGCTCCCGGGGGATATGGAGGGCAAGAACCCATCGGTGTTGGAAATGTGGAAGAAGCCAGGCTTAAGGTTCGCGAGGTATTAGAAAAAGGGATTCACTTTATAAAGACCGCTCTTGAAGATGGATATGACCCCAGTACGTTCGGACTGCCTAAGCTTAATCAGGAGATTCTGGAAACCATTTGTAAGGAAGCTAGGGAAATGGGAGCCCATGTGTCTGCTCATGTAACCAACGCCAAAAATCTCCAGATTCTAGTGAATTCGGGAATTCACGATGCTGCACACATGATCTATGACCGTTTAGATGATGACTTGATACGTCAGATGGTAGAAAAAAACGTTCGAATAGTACCTACACTCACTGTATTAAAGATGTTTCAAGACAAATTTGGAGCCCCTCTTTTAAAACAAGGGCTGGACAATGTCCGAAGGTTTGTCCAGGCGGGTGGGGAGATCGGCTTGGGTGATGACTTTATTGAAGAAGAAAAACCATGGTATAGGTTAGGAATGCCATGGGAAGAAATCCGCTTGTTAGGCGACGCTGGTCTCACACCGATGCAAATAATTGTAGCGGCAACTTCAGTAGGTGCAAAGATATGTAATCTGTCTCACGAGATTGGAACTATCCAAACTGCTAAGAAGGCTGATCTATTTGTCATTGAAGGAGATCCACTTGCCAATATAGACAATCTTCGAAAGGTTAAATTCGTGATGAAAGAAGGCAATATTAGATTCTGCTAACTCCAGCTTCGGATAATAATTCATCGCGTTCGGGGCAGATAACATCAGCATTGCGTCCTACCCAATTGTCTGCTCAACACGTTCACCAGCTTTTTGCCAATGCCCTTGCGGTGGTATTCCTCACGTACGGCCGCTCCAGATCGTCCGCTGGACGCTCCGGTTATTCGGCAATTTGTGCAATTGCCGCTTCTACTGTGACCAGCTCTTCGCTTTGCTGCGACATATCTTTAAGCCGGAGCTTGCCGTCAGCAGCTTCGCTTTCTCCGATCAGTATAACGTAGCGGGTACCCTTCGTATTCGCTGCGGCCAGTGTTTTCTTCAGCTTGCGTTTCCCGGTATCCACGGCAGTGCGGATGCCTGCAGCGCGAAGTGCTGCGGCGGCAGTCAACGCCTGCGGCATAACTTCCCCAATCGGTATAATCAGTACCCCTGAAGCTTCTTCCCGGATAGGCCGTTCTCCCAGCAACGCCATAATCGACTCCATGCCGAAGGAGATGCCCACTGTAGGATATTCGATGTCATCTCGTCCCACAAGCTTGCCAATAATAGAGTCATACCTTCCTCCACCGCCAAGACTGGAAGTATAGGCACCGGAAGCGTCGAAGATTTCATAAACGGTACCCGTGTAGAACGACAGGCCGCGGGACAGAAAAGGATCGAAGACGCAGATCTGCGCAAGTCCGATTCCTGCAATCAGCCGCTGCAAGGCTAGCACCTCCAGCAGGCCTGGCTGTCCGTCCAGCTCATATTTTACCGCTAGCTCTTCAAAGGAAGGGGAATCCATGTCCAGCAGTTCCTTAAGTGTGCCTATGGCAACCGGAGTCAGTCCTTTCTGCATAAGCTCTGCAAGTACCCCGGTGCTTCCGATTTTGGCGAGCTTATCGAGAGTCAGCATCACGGACAGGTGATCTTCAAGCGGAACTCCAGTTGCTTCCAGTATCTCCCCAAGGAAGCGCCGGTTGTTCCATTTCAGGATGACGGGAATCTCTAGTCTGCGGAAGGCCTCCGCTGCGAGCTGCATCAGCTCTGCTTCTCCCTGCGGGCCTGCGATGCCCACCACATCGGCGTCGCATTGCAGGAATTCGCGCAGACGGCCTTTTTTGACCGGTCCATCCCGGAACACCTTGCCGATCTCATAGCGTTTATATGGGAACTCCATGCCCGGATTCAGAGCGATCACCTTGGCAAAGGGAATGGTCAGATCGTAGCGAAGCCCCAGCTTGCGGCCGCCTTGGTCGGTCAACTGATACATCTCGCGGAGAATCTCGTCGCCTCCCGCATATTTGGAGGTCAGCAGCTCTAGCTCATTAAGCAGGGTTGTATCCATCGACTCAAAATCATACAGCTCGAACAGTTCGGTCAGCGTGGAGCGGACTTTTTGGCGGATGGACTGCTCCCGGCCGAAATAATCATAGGTACCTTTAACGTTCTGCATGTTTAGCAGCTCCTTATTATTTTTTGTGTAAAATGAAGCCTGGGCTTTGAATGGCATTCCCGGTTTCCCAGTACGCTTGCGCGAAACGCTCCGCTGAAACCATATTGCCCATTAATAACAAAAAACGCGCCGGACCTCATGGTCCCGCGCGCCTAATATGCGGCAGGGAGGCCAAACGCGAAAAGCGTCAGCCCTCCCTGAAAAATGTTCAGGAGTGCTAACGCTGCTTGTGATGATGAAGCTGATTCAGTATGATGGTTATGCTATTCATGCGAATCATGTCCCTTCAAGGCTGGATTACTGCACATTATATCGAATAACAACTTCAATAACAAGGGAGAATTATTTATGAAGGATACACAAATTATCGCCCAGGCCGAGAGCTTTGCCAAAGAGCAGCTGGGACAGGATAAAACCGGCCATGACTGGTTCCACACGGA
The DNA here is from genome assembly GCF_052044425.1 of Paenibacillus sp. 22594. Classification (NCBI taxonomy): domain Bacteria; kingdom Bacillati; phylum Bacillota; class Bacilli; order Caryophanales; family Paenibacillaceae; genus Paenibacillus; species Paenibacillus sp. 22594. The sequence goes on along the minus strand of NZ_JBQENA010000001.1, from coordinate 990,727 downwards.
CCGTGTGCGCAACATGACGGCACTGATCGCGGAGATGGAGAATGCGGATGTGTTTATCTGCACAGTAGCCGCGCTGCTGCATGATGTGGCGGATGAGAAGCTGAACCCGTCCAAAGAAGCGGGCCTAAATAAAGTACATAACTGGTTGAAGAAGCATTTGAACGATGAGGGACAAATCGGGCACATCATGCAGATTATTAAAACGATGTCCTTCAGCGGCGGCGGAGGAGTACCAATGTCCACACTCGAAGGACAGGTAGTACAGGATGCAGACCGGCTGGATGCACTGGGTGCGATCGGGATTACACGGGTGATGGTTTTTTCAGGGGCTAAAGGCCGCCCGGTCTATGATCCGCAGATTCCTCCGCGTGATGAATCTCTCCAGAAGGAGTACCGCGACTATTCCAAAGGTACGGCGGTCAATCATTTCTACGAAAAGCTGCTGAAATTGAAGGATTTGATGAATACTGCCTACGGGCGCAAACTTGCGGTGGAGCGGCATGAGTTCATGCTGAGCTTTTTGGAGCAATTTTATAAGGAATGGAATCAAGGGGGCCAGAAGCTGTTATAATAATAGAATGCACAATATGGAAGGAATAACAACTACATGAGTGAATTGCAATTTAGAGATTATGGTTTGAATGAAGAGATTATCCGCGCGCTGGACGTACTGAACTATCTGGAGCCGACTGAGGTACAGAGTAAGGTCATTCCTGTTGCCCTGAAAGGTCAGGATTTAATCGTTAAATCACAGACCGGCAGCGGCAAAACCGCATCGTTCGGCATCCCGCTCTGCGAGCTGGTGGATTGGGCGGAGAACAAGCCCCAGGCTCTGGTGCTGACGCCGACGCGCGAGCTGGCTGCACAGGTCAAAGAGGACATCACCAATATTGGCCGCTTCAAGCGGATCAAGGCAGTCGCATTGTTCGGCAAGCAGCCTTTTGCCCCGCAGAAGATTGAACTTACGCAAAAAACACATGTCGTCGTCGGCACCCCGGGACGTGTGTTTGATCATATCGAGCGCGGTACGCTGCCGCTGAACCGGATTAAATATCTGGTGATCGATGAAGCGGATGAGATGCTGAGCATGGGCTTTATTGAGCAGATTGAACAGATTATCCAGAAGCTGCCCCGTGATCGCGTTACAATGCTATTTTCCGCCACACTGCCGGATGCAGTGAAGAACCTGTGCCGCAAATATATGACGGAGCCGGTGGATATTGAGATTGAAGCCAGCGGTATCACGACAGCGACGATTGAGCATGCACTGATTGAAGTGAGACAAGCTGCAAAGTTTGGACTCTTATGCGACTTGCTTACGGTGGAGAATCCGGACAGCTGCATTATTTTTTGCCGGACGCAGGATCAGGTGAACGCGCTGTTCCGGGGGATGGCCGATCTGGAGTACCCGGTAGACAAAATTCACGGCGGCATGATGCAGGACGAGCGCTTTGAGGTGATGAACGCTTTTAAACGGGGTCAGTTCCGCTATCTGATCGCCACTGACGTAGCCGCGCGCGGCATTGATATTGAGAACATCACCCATGTGATCAACTACGATATTCCGATGGAAAAAGAGAGCTATGTGCACCGTACCGGACGCACCGCACGCGCAGGCAAAAGCGGCAAAGCCATCACCCTCGCTACGCCGAACGAGCACAAATGGGTGAAAGACATTGAGAGCTATATCGGCTTCAGTCTGCCGGTGATGAAAGCTCCCTCAGAGGATGCCGTGGCTTATGCCAAACCTGCTTTTGACGAGAAGCTGGGCAAACAGCAGGTCCGCAAGAAGGGCAAAACCGAGGTCATGAACCAGGACATCATGAAGCTGTATTTCAACGGAGGCAAGAAAAAGAAGCTGAGAGCTGTTGACTTCGTCGGCACCATTGCCAAGCTGGAAGGGATCACCGCTGAAGACATCGGGATCATCACGATCCAGGACAATGTAACCTACGTGGATATCCTGAACGGCAAAGGCGCACTGGTGCTGCAGGCGATGAAGGACACAACAGTGAAGGGCAAGCTGCTGAAGGTGCATCTTGCGAAGAAGTAGGGCAGCTGTAGTCCGGTAAGTAGCTCCCCAATGTACGCAGTCGATATCCGTATGGACATAGATGTGTCAACAAACAGATATCACAGGTAATCACACAGACCATTAATATTATGCCGTATGAAAAAGCCTCCGCATAGCCTTATGGGCAAAGCGGAGGCTTCGTTTTATTTCAATGAACTTGAGAAGGCATAGCGATATTTGAGGAACCGCATTGAATAACAAGGCATTCCTCATGTATGAGCCTAACATGCTCAAGTTCACGCTCTATATTCCCGTAGATGTGGGTCCGTTTACTTAATCAAACTAAGGCCCCGCAAAGCCCTCGTAAAGCCCCCGCAAAAAAACCTCAAAGCCCCTCGGAAACTCTCAAAGTGACTCTCATGTATTCGGCCTCTCGTCCAAGCAACGGGAGAAATAGATGGAAAAAAACTTTATTTGTTGAAAATAAACTTTATTGGGTTATTATATGGAAAAAGTAGACCTATTTTAACCAAAAACCCCGGCAACAGGGTTCAGCAGGCGAATTAGTGATCCTTTCTCCACTTAGCATGCTGAAATGCGCGTATACCTCAGAAGTAGTGATCCTTTTTCCACCTAATTATGAGCCGCGTACTCGGTTTCCAGTAAATTAGAATTTTCCTCGTGCTCAGCATGCTCTAATAAATTTGTGTTTCTGTTACTACGTAACACCTGCCGCAGATTGAAGGTTTAGTGAGCTTCCTCATACGCCCGGATTTCGATTAACTCCGCGTGCCGGCTTCCGTTTGTTGCGTCTATGAAGACTCTTATACGCTGTGCCTGCACAGGCTCCGGCAACAGATGGATTACTTTGCGTTTGCGGTTACCGGTGCCGCCTGCAATCTCCGTCCACTGTCCGCCAGCACCCTGGGCCTCCACCCGGTAATCACGGACCAGCTCGGGGATGACCGTAAAAGGAGTACGGTGATGGTGCAGATTCACCAGATCTTCGTTCACATCATCGTTGAAGGTCAGGTGAATCTCGGCAATACTCTGCTCTGTATCCCACTCCAGCTGCAGCCATTCCGACTTGCCGGCCGTGATCGGCTCTGACATCCACAGCTGCGGACCGCCGAACGGGCGGTGATAGCCGTTCACCGCTTTGTCCGGCGCGAACGCCGCCGTCGGCGAGCTGAGCCGGAAGCAGAACGGCCGCCTGGCCTGGCCCTTCATCTTCCAGAGGACGACGAGCTGATCCGTCGAGTGGTCCTCCAGATCCTTCGAGATCTGCGGGTGCTCATCCTTGAAGAAGACCAGCACGCCGCTGTGCGGCTCCAGCGAATGATGAAGGCTGACCGCAGGGTTCGCCTTGATGATTACAAAAGCGTTCTGCGGCTCCTCCGGCTGCCACTGCAGATCGAAGGCAACCCACTGCCGCCGCCCGGCTGCGGCATGTGCCGTTGCACGTGCCCGCAAAGTATGCGGCACGTAATTCTCCCCGCGGCCGGTGTCCCACAGCTCGGCCGTCACTTCCGCTGCCTGCTCCGCGTCCAGCAGCAGCTCAAAGCCGTGGATTCCCGGGTCTGCCGGGAATAGCACGGCAACATCGCTGCGCAGCGGCCAGGCTTCGCCCGGCTGCGTCAGCCCGAGCGCGCAGCGCGCGCTAGAGGCGCTTACCCGCGCCTCCCGGGCCAGATCCGCTTCATCGCTGCTGCGCAGGCCGATGATCGAAGCGTCCTGCCGCAGCAGCGTCTGCCGCAGCTCCGGCAGGTGCCGCGCCTGCAGCTCGCCCGGCGTAAGCCCCAAGCGGCTGGCGAGCGCCGCCCCGGTGCCGGCGGCTTCGCCGATGACGGCGCAAGTTGCCATCACCCGCGTCGTGCCGAAGGCGACATGGGTGGCGCTGATATCTCGCCCGGCCATGAGCATATTCCGCACATTTACGGAGTACAGGGATCGGAAGGGGATGTGATACACCCCGTCCGCATGCATATGCTTCGAGCCGCTGGCATCGGCATACATCCCCTGCGGGGGATGGAGGTCGATCGACCAACCGCCAAAGGCCACACCGTCCACGAACCCGCGCTGGGCGATAATATCATTCTGGTTCAGCACGTAGTCGCCGGTGAACCGCCGGTATTCACGTTTGCCGGGCAGTGAGCCGACCCATTCCAGCGTCATGTTCTCGGCACCGAACTTGCCGGAATTTTTGATATAGTCCCAAATGCCGTAGATGACCGACCACAGCTCGTCGCGGATCATTTCATTGTCATGTACCGTGTCGTGCTCGCCGCCCCACTCAATCCACCAGTAGTGGCAGCCGGAGTCGCCGCTTTTAATGACCCGGCGGAGCGGAATCGTGGTCTCCGAGATATCCTTGGCAAAGGAAGGCGGAACAAAGTTTACCGGTATCCCTGTATCCTTCGTATAAAAGAGAATGGTACTGCCAAGCGTAATCCCGTCGGCAATCTCTGGAGCCCACTCCTCGCCGTATTCACTGCGGGCTTCCCGGCCGAGGGCAAATTTGGCCCCGGCCAGAAAGCCGATCAATCCGTCGCCTGTACAGTCCAGATACAGGCTGCTCTTGAACGTGATCCGCCGCTCAGAGGCCATCATCCAGCCTACCACGGCAGTGATCATCCGGTCATGCTCTGGGCCTTCAGCCTGTACCTCATGAACATCTGTATTTAGATACAGTGAAATATTCGCTTCAGCTTTTACGGCCTCCAGCACAACCAAATCCCATATATAAGGATTGCCTTCGGGGTTCCGGTACTGGTTCTCGATGAACAGCTCGCCCATAATGCCGGTTTCGCGGGCATATCGGTTCGTACCATGCGCAGTTGCTCCGCAGACCCAGACACGCACTTCACTGCTGGAGTTGCCCCCAAGAACGGGGCGGTTCTGCACCAGCGCCACCTTTTGTCCCAGTCTGGCTGCAGCGATTGCCGCACATACCCCGGCCAATCCGCCCCCGATCACCGTAATGTCATTGTTCACTAGCTCCTGCTTCATCACTACAGCACCTCTTATCGGTTGATGTTTGAACATATCTATAGTTTCATAATGAAGCTGCCACTTTACTTTTTAAATGCATGTATTTATCATTTAGCATATACTTTATTTCAGATCAAGGAGGCGGGGCATGGAGCTGCTGAACCATATCTACTGGAGGCAGAAGAGGGAGTTTGCACTGCCGAGCGACCGTTATGATACATGGGTGGTTTTTGCTGTTGAAGAGGGCGTGTTCCGCTTTGAGATTGGCAGGCACTCGGGGGAAGCGGGATTTGCAGATCTGGTGGTCTGTCCGCCGGGAGTCCCCTTCATCCGGGAAACGGTCACGCCGCTGACCTTTCATTATATCCAGTTCACTGCGGATGCCGGATGCGAGCTTCCTCCGGGTCTGCTTCATTTGAATGACACGAAACGGCTGAGCTCCACTTATGCCTATCTGCGCCAGCTTGCCGAGGACAGCAGTCCTGAAGCCTTGGGATGGAAAACGCACCTCGTTGCGGATTTATGGCAGCTGTACCACATGGAGAGCAGAGAGGCCGCTGGGGTGGGCAAATTTACAGAAGATGCCCTGATGGCGGATGCGGCAGCGTTCATCACTGCACAGGCCTGGGAACCGTTAAGTCTGCTGGACACCGCACGGAGCCTGGGACTAAGTCCGGTGCAGTTAACACGGCGGTTCCGTGAAGCGTTCGGGGAGACGCCATCCTCGTACCTGAAATCCATCCGTCTAACCAAAGCACGCACGCTGCTGAAGGACAGTGAGCTAACCCTGGCACAGATCGCCGAACGCTGCGGCTATGAGAACGGATTTTATTTAAGCAGAGTGTTTACGAACACCTCTGGAATGAGTCCGGCAGAGTACCGGAAGCGGCACAGGGTATAGCGGGGAGGTTAGAAAGTGACTTTTCCGGAGATATTACACCACAAAAAACCTTCCGTATTCGCCCTGGTTCTGAGGCGTCTCGCGGAAGGTTTTTGCTTGTTCAGCATGCTCATGAAAAGCTGAGGATAGACATTCTGTAAGGGACGTTTGATTTATGAAGACTTACGCCTATGCATTATACTGTGCCTGATACAGACGGCTGTAAGTGCCTCCGGCATTTACGAGTTCCTCATGACGGCCTTCCTCGGAGATGCCGTCTTCGTTGACGACGATGATCCGGTCAGCATTTTTGATGGTCGTCAGACGGTGGGCGATCACAAGGGTTGTCCGACCAACGGACAGGTCCGCCAGCGACTGCTGAATCGCGGCTTCCGTCTCGGTATCCAGTGCCGAGGTCGCTTCGTCCAGAATCAGGATCGGCGGATTCTTCAGGAACATCCGGGCGATGGCGAGCCGCTGCTTCTGCCCGCCGGACAGCTTCACGCCGCGTTCGCCAATTACGGTATCCATTCCGGCAGGCAAGCCGTTAATAAGTTCTTCCAGATGCGCGCGTCTCGCTGCCTCCCAGATTTCAGGCAGCTCGGCATCGAGTTTGCCGTAAGCGATATTCTCGCGGATGGTGCCGGAGAAGAGGAAGACATCCTGCTGCACAATCCCGATTTGCTTCCGCAGCGCATTCAGCTTCATGCTGCGGATATCGGTTCCGTCAATGGAAATATAGCCGCCGGTCACATCATAGAAGCGGGGCAGCAGGCTGCAAATGGTGGTTTTACCTGCGCCGGATGGCCCGACAAAAGCAATGGTCTCACCTGCATTTACCTTCAGACTGATGCTGTCCAGCACCGGACGGCCCGGATCATAACCGAAGCTGACACGGTCAAAGACGATATCTCCGCGTAGGGAGTGGACATCTACAGCGCCGGGCTGATCGGCGATATCGGGCTCTGTATCAATGACCTCAAGGTAGCGTTTGAAACCGGCAATGCCTTTTGGATAGCTCTCTATGACAGCATTGATCTTGTCAATCGGCCGGAAAAAGATATTGGACAGCAGAATAAACGCAACAAATTCGCCAATCTCAAGCTCACCCTGAATGAAGAACCAGGCACCGCAGATCATCACGACGATCGTAATCAGACGGGTCATCATATAGCTGACCGACGAGCTTTTGGCCATCAGCTTATACGCCATGAGCTTGGTCTTGCGGAACATCAGATTGTCGGCGGCAAACAGCTGTTTCTCATACTCCTCATTGGCAAAAGATTGAACCACGCGGATTCCCCCGACATTGTCCTCAATCCGGGCATTGAAATTGCCCACATTGCCGAAAAGCTGGTGATAAGTGGAGGTCATGTTACGGCCAAAATGGATAATGATCCAGGCCATAAGCGGAACAATGATGAAGGTAATAATCGCAAGCTTGAGATTGATATCGGCCATCAGGATAAATGCGCCTACAAGGGTCATCACTGCGATAAACACATCCTCCGGCCCATGATGCGCCACCTCGCCGATATCGTTCAGATCATTCGTAATCCGGCCGATCAGATGACCGGTTTTATTGTTGTCAAAGAACCGGAAGGATAATTTCTGGATATGATCGAACATTTTTTTGCGCATATCGGTCTCAATGTTGATTCCTAGCATATGCCCCCAGTAGGTAACGATATATTGCATTGCGGTATTCAGCGCGTAAATGGCCATCAGTGCGATGCAGGCGATCAGAATCAGCGGCCAGTCCTGCCCGGGCAGCAATTCGTCGATGAATTTATTTACCGCCACTGGAAATGCCAGTTCCAGCAGACCGGCTCCCACCGCACAGGTGAAGTCGAGTATAAATAATTTTTTGTATGGACGGTAATAGGAAAAAAAACGACGCAGCATCTCTTATTCACTCATTTCTGTATAGTGATGTTTCTCTGTTGAGATTCATTCTCAATAGGAGCCTCATGTTAAGGATACTAAAGAGGGTGAAGTGTTTTGTCAACGGAAAGATATTTTTAATGGAGAACAGTACCTGCGTATTTTTGCTAAATCACCCAATCCCCGGATGTTCTATGTTCATAGTGTAGTGTATAGAAGTATAAAGGAGGAGTTAACATGAGTGAAAATGTAAGAGGATACGGTGCATTTACTTCAACTGGCGCAATTTTGGTACTGTTCATCCTGCTCGTTATCATTTCTAAATCCCTCTGGGTTTAATTAGTGATCTGTCTCTAAACGTAAAGCCAGTCCCTCAGACTGGCTTTTTTGCTGCGCGCTGCGGAAACTTTGCCGGAAAATTAGTGCAGAGCATTCTGGGAGGGGATATAATGTAAAAATGTGATTATTTCATAAGACAGCCTTTTTACCCGGACAAGCCTTTGGAGTGTAAGGGTGAAGGACTGCAATCGGGAGGACAACATGAAAGCAAAACATCAAGATGCTGCATTACCGGAATTGGGCAAGGCCCGGCCGGACAAGGAAGCCAGCGGTATTCTGCTTGTCGTGGGGATAATCTGCGTCGCTGCGGCTCTTCGGGCTCCCTTCACCTCCGTTGGACCTTTGCTGGGCATGATCCGTGATGATCTGGGATTGTCAAATACTCTGGCGGGAGCGATTACCACATTACCGCTGCTGGCATTTGCTGTGCTGTCACCTTTTGCGCCACAGCTGGCTCTGCGATTTGGCACCGCCAATGTTCTTATGCTGGCTATGCTGGCCTTGTCCATGGGCATTCTGATCCGCTCGGGTTCTGGAACGGCTATGCTGTTCACGGGCACAGCGATGATCGGGTTGTCTATCGCCGTCTGTAATGTACTGCTGCCGGGATTGATCAAGGGAAGATTCCCGGAAAATATCGGACTTATGACCGGAGTTTATACCCTATCCATGAATATCTGTGCGGCGGCTGCCTCAGGCATCAGCGTCCCGCTGGCGCAGCATGCCGGTTTCGGCTGGCGGGAGACACTGGCGATGTGGTTTGTCGTGGCCGCCCTGGCGACACTGTTCTGGATTCCTCAGATGAGGAATATGACAAGGGGCAGCGGCGAAGCTAAACGGCAATCCTCTGTTCAGCTTTGGCGGTCTCCGCTGGCCTGGCAGGTCACCTTGTTCATGGGGCTGCAATCGCTGCTGTATTACGTGCTGATTGCCTGGTTTTCCGTGATATTGGTTGAACGGGGAATGACCTCAAGCCATGCGGGCTGGATTCTTTCTCTCATGCAGCTGGCCCAGCTGCCGTTTACTTTTTTCGTGCCCCTTTGGGCGGGCAAAATGAAAAACCAGCGCAGCCTGGTGCTCATTACATCTATTCTTTTTATGATTGGGATTCTCGGGGTCTGGCTGGGCAGCAGTGGCTGGATGGCAGTTTGGGCTATCTGCATCGGAATTGCCGGCGGGTTTGCCTTCGGCCTCGTCATGATGTTCTTCAGTCTGAGGACCCGCAGCACACAGGAAGCCAGCGGGCTGTCCGGTATGGCCCAATCTGTGGGGTATCTGCTCGCTGCAATGGGTCCCGCCCTGTTCGGACTGCTGCATGACGTGACCCATAGCTGGAACGTGCCGCTGGCATTACTTGCTGTGGTAAGCATTTTACTGTTCATAGTAGGACTTGGAGCGGGTAGTAGCCGTTTTGTGGGTGATAAGAGTTAAACTCAGTGAAGTTATCCGGTAAGTGCGGTGAGGATGCCGTACAAGCTGAACAGGATCAGAAGCAGTGATGAACAGAGGTTCAGCCAGCGGGTGAAGGAGGTGGGAAGTTTGGCGCAAGTCCAGTACATTGTAGCGGTGAGCAGCAGCCACCAGCAGGTGGAGCCAATCGCGATACCCGCAGGCAGAAGCCATGAAATCCCGATCGACGTTCCAAGTGAAGCCGAGAGCGCCGCAAAGCTCAGGATCGTGGCCGGATTGGCCAAAGTCAGCAGGAAGGATGACCCCAGACAATAGAGGATGCCCCTGTGGCTGGCTTCAACCTTAGACCTGGCCATGACGGGCAGCAGACCTCTGATGCCCAGATAGCCAAGAAACAGGCTGCCCAGCAGCCGGAGTGGCAGAGCATATGCAGCAGTGAATTCATTCACTATCCTGAAGCTGGAAACGGTCACCAGGGCATAACCCGCATCCGCCAGAGCAATCCCTAGACCGGTGGCAAGACCTGCCGTGAATCCCTGCTGCAGAGTCCTGTTCATACATAGCAGGGACATAGGGCCGACTGGAACAGCAACGACGAAGCCAAAGCCGATACCGCCAAGGAGTGCACTCCAAAGAATCATGGCGTACGTTCCGAAGGAGGGAGCGGGATATTTGAGGTTTCTTTGACCGTTCCCAAAATAATGGTGGTGCGGGTGCGGACAATGCCCGGCAAGCTTTTCAGCTCCTCACTGATAATCCGGTCTAGGTCACTCGTCCCCTGGCAGCGCACCTTCATAATATAGTCATCATCTCCAGCTGTATGATGGCATTCCTGAATCTCCGGCAGCTTCTGCACCAGCTCCAGAAAAGCCTTCCGGTGCGCAGGGCGCTCCAGCGAGACCGCAATCATCGCCCCCAGTCCGTAGCCGGCGGATTCAGCATCGATTAGTGTGGTGTATCCTTTAATCACGCCTTGTTCCTCCAGCTTCCGCACTCGGTCCGCCGCTGCCGGTGAAGAGAGGCCTAGCAACCCGGCCAATTCAGCCCAGGTGATCCTTCCATTATCCATAACAGCCCTGATAATTTTGTAATCAATAGCATCCAAGGAGAACAACCTTTCTTTATTAAGTATTTATTATAACTTACTTTGATTAATTAACTATTTCAAGTGATATTTTGTATAATGAAATCCGGAATCCGCTATTTACTTTAACTTAATAAGATATTCGTTCTTAGCTCAATAAGCTCCAACAAAATTCTCTTGCAATTGATTAGAAAAGAGAGTATAGTCTTATTTACAGCGATCAAAACGCTGAAGTTCATATTGTGCGGTCATGGCGGAATTGGCAGACGCGCTGGCTTCAGGTGCCAGTGATAGCAATATCGTGGAGGTTCGAGTCCTCTTGACCGCATTACTTTACAAACATGGTTCGTAATTGCTTAGGCAATTGCGGACCTTTTTTACGTACTCTTTCATATCTCGTCATTCACACCAGAAGCATCTTTTCCGAAAAAAAGGTATACTAGGATTAGTTTCAGTCCCCACTTTCACAGAGGAGGCTCTATCACTTGACCGACATACTCTTTAAGCATCTGTTTTTGCGGTCCTCTATAGGGTTCGCAGTAGTCTCCACGAAAGACGGTACCATGATTATGGCGAATCCCGCGCTCTGCAGTATGTTCGGGTATTCGGAAGCAGAAATGATGAATCTCCGTTACCTGGATATTGCGTACCCGGAGGATAAGCCTGCTGCTGATCATGATATGATTATGCAATATTTGCTGCGCAGTCCCGGTGCGGCTGTAGATAAAGAGAGACGTTTTGTGCGCAAGGACGGCAGGATCATTTGGATTGCATTACATATTTTCTTAACGTTTGATGAGACTACCGGTGATCCTCTTCACCTAATTGCCGAATTGACGGAAATTACAAGCCGTAAGTTCGCCGAGAAAAAGATTGAGGAGGACCGGCTGCTCTATAATCTGATTACGCAGAATACACCGGATATGATTTCCTTTGCGGATGCGGACGGAACGGTACGCTACGTGTCTCCATCCGTTGAGAAGCTGCTTGGTTACCCGATGGAAGAGGTGATCGGCAGGAAAAGACCGGATTTCTATCATGAAGAAGATGTGATAGAAATGACTGAGCACGGGAAGGCTTATTCCGACAGTGATGTGTTTACCCGCCGGGCCCGGCATAAGGATGGGCATTATCTGTGGCTCGAAAATTCATTTCAGGTGATGCGTGACAGCGATGGGAATGTAGAGCAGGTACTGACTATTGCCCGTGATATCACAGAACGCAAGAAATATGAGAATATGCTGGCAACTGCCCAGGCACTGGGCCAGATGGGTTCATGGGAATGGGATTCCCCAAGCGGGCAAATGACTGTTTCGAAACAGCTGCGGTTTATTTTTGATATGTGCGAAAATGGCGAAATCGGCACGCACAGCCATATCGATTACTTGCAGCTGTTAGCCCGCGTGGTTCCGGAGGACCTGGCGCAGCTGCGGGTGGAGCTGTACAAGACATTGAAGTCCGGGGTTAATGGTCAATCGGTGTTTAGAATTGAGAACGACAAGGGTGAGCGCAGGGTTATCTATACCTACTGGGAAGTCGTGCTGGATACAGCAGGTAAAACCTTACAGATGAATGGTATTGTACAGGATATCACCGAACGCTACCGGATGGAGGAGCAGCTTCGTGAGAGTGAGCGGAACTACCGGCTGATTTCTGAGAATTCATTGGATTTTATCTCCCGGAATACCACAGACAGCGAGGCTGCTTACTTATATGCTTCGCCAGTTTGCCAGCCTATGCTAGGTTACACACCAGAGGAGCTGGAAGGCTCGAGTGGCATGCAGTACGTTCATCCGGATGATGTTGACAGAGTTCATTCTTATCTGCAGAAGAGCATGGAGGGCAGCAAGCTGGAGCCTATCATTTTCCGTTTCTTGTGCAAGGATGGCTCTTACTTATGGGTGGAAACGACGCTGCGCCATATCAGTGCAGGCCCGGGCGGCAAAGCCGAAATGGTCTGTGTCACCCGAAATGTTTCCGAGCGCAAGCAATATGAACTCAAGCTGCTGGAAAGTGAGAACCGTTATAAATCCCTGTTTGAGTATAATCCGTCTGCGATCAGTGCGATGGATTTGGATGGGCATATCCAGTCACTGAATGCCAGTCTTCAGCAACTGAGCGGCTATCCGCGCGGGAGTCTTCTGCATTCCAGTTACAGCGAAATTATTGATCCGGAAGAGCTGGATTTTGCCCAGGAACGTTTTGAGCAGGCAGCGAAAGGAATACCTCAGACCTTTGAGAGCAGACTGATCCACAGGGGAGGTTATCCGGTTGAGGTCAGCGTGATCTATGTGCCGATTATGGTGAACAGCCAAGTCGTGGGTGTGTTCGGTATTACCAGCAACATCACAGAACGCAAACGCCATCTGCAGCAGATTGAGAAGCTCAGCTATGAGCATGCGCTGATCCTGAATTCGGTCTCCGAAGGTATCTTTGGTATGAATCTTGAGGGCGAAACGATGTTTATTAATCCGGCTGCATCGACGATGCTGGGGTATGAGCCAGGTGAACTGGCGAGGAATATTAAACTGCATACCGTGGAACAGACGTGGCTGGACGCCGAACCGTATACCAGCGGACGTAGGTCACTATCGGACTCCCTCGCAAGCTATCTATCTTACGAGGACAAGGAAGGGGTGTTCTGGAGACAGGATGGTTCCAGCTTCCTGGTGAAATACCGCATGTCTCCATTATTTGATCATGGGGAACGGAAGGGTGCGGTTGTCGTCTTCCGGGACATTACGGAAGAGAAGGCTATTGTAAGGGCAAAGGAATCAGCGGAGCAGGCAGACCGGGCCAAGTCGGAATTCCTGGCAATCATGAGCCATGAGCTGCGCACGCCGATGAACGGGATTATTGGCATGGCGGATCTTTTGGCTGGAACCGAGCTTGATGAAGAGCAGGAATACTACACGCAAATTATCAATAAAAGCAGCGAGTCCTTGCTGCATATTCTGAACGAGGTACTGGATTTCAGCAAGATTGAAGCCGGGATGATGACGCTGGATCTGCAGACGGTGGATTTGTCCCAGGTGCTCCAGAATGTGACTGAGCTGTTTTATCCAAAAGTCAAGGAAAAGGGCCTGCTTCTCCACTGCGAGCTGGACTCGGATTTACCGGTACTTGTGGTGACAGATGAGGCCAGATTGCGCCAGATTCTGGTGAATCTCCTCGGCAATGCAGTGAAATTTACTGAAGAGGGCGAAATTCACATTACTGCGAAGCTGCAATCCATTGCTGATACCGGTGATCTGGTTGTTAAATTCACTGTGAAAGATACAGGAATTGGCATTCCGCAAGGTAGCCAGGGCCTTCTGTTTCAGTCCTTCTCCCAGCTTCACCCCTCGATCAACCGTAAGTATGGCGGCACTGGACTTGGGCTGGCGATCAGCAAAAAGCTGGTGGAACTGCTGGGCGGAATGATCGGCGTAGACAGCAGCGAAGGAGAAGGGGCGGAATTCTTTTTCACTATCCATGTTTTCCTGCCACTGTCGGAACTTTCCTATGATCAACTCTCCATAAGTGCCGCTGATACGCGTAATGAGAAGAATGCTGAGGACAGAACCTCCTCGGAAGGTGAATACGGTCCGTTGTCCATCTTGATTGCTGAAGATCACCCGGTGAATCTGCAATTGCTTCAGACCTACCTCAAAAAGCGCGGATATTGCGCCGATGTGGTGTTGAACGGAGAGAGGGCTGTTGAGGCAGTGCGCTCGCATCATTATGATCTGGTGTTCATGGATATTCAAATGCCGCTCATGGACGGGATTGAAGCGACCAGCATCATTCGCCACGAAATGGGACTGTCTCCGGTTATTGTTGCTGCTACGGCTTTTGCCCGCAAAGAGGACAAGGAGCTGTGTCTTAGAGCAGGTATGCAGGACTTTATCTCCAAGCCGATCTCACCGGCTGAAGTAGACAGGGTGCTGCGGGAATGGTCCGCCCATATCCATAGATAAGTTGTATTTTTTTGAAAAGGGGCTTGTGAATGAGAGGGCTTTTGTATGTGCTGTTTGCAATTCTGTATCTGTTGACCACATTCTTCGGCCTGGGTCCGGTGCTATTCGCCGACGGCTCCGCCAAAGAGCGGACGCTCACCCTAATCGTGGTTCTTGTGATCTATGCGGCGATTACAGTTTGGCTGCGGTTCATCCTGAAGAGGCTGCGCAGGCGTTGACACACGAAGATTTTAAAGGCTGAGGTTATTCAGCCATGAGTCCGGGTTCATGGATCTCAGCCCAGGCAGCCACCGAGTCAGCATTGGTATAGACATAGGGAGTGGAGGGAGGCGGAACCGGAACAATGCTGTCGGGTATTATTTCTATGACTTCCTTGCCCTGATAAAACGACATATGGAGCTTGCCCCTAACCTCAATCCAGGTATCAGCGGGCAGGCTTATTTGCGTTGCGGGATCAAGGAGGATGCCCAGGGGAGTTGCATCCGCCGTACAGCACTGCACCAGAAAGCGGCTAACTGCATACGCCTTTTTGGACCCTTCCCCGTTCTCCTGATACAAAAATCCGGTCACAGTTATCAATTTGCCCTCAAATTGCGGCTTGAACAAGTCGATAGCTCCCAGGGTTTCCGAAAAAATCTCCGGATACACCTGGATTACAGGCTGCACATACAGCTTCCCGGCGAGCTCGGCGAACTCCTCCAGGTAAGGACTTGCGGCATTGAATTTCACATGCTCAGCGGCTTCCTCGGCAATGTACGATAAGGCGATACCTTTCTTGGCCGCTGCCTCACTGCCTAGCGAGCGGTCGGGAAGGAGGAAGCCGAGCAGCAGCGGGAACAGAAACAGGCTGTACAGCATGGCGCTGCCCAGTCCGGATCTCGGCAGGCGGTGCTCGCAGTCGCAGAGCAGCGTGCTTTTGCCGAATAAAGCCTGGATTCCGAGACTTAGCGCCATCAGTGCCAGCGGTACCGGACAAAGGCGAATCCAGCGTGCCAGCTTGGGGGCGACATAGTAATGCAGCGCATCCTGCTGAACCAGGTGCCCGATATAGAGCGCGAAGAGCAGCAGGACCAGCGACCTGAATCCATAGTGCAGCCGGATGCTACGGGAGTCATTCATATGCGGACCTCCTGAACGTTCATGAAGTGTCATAGCCACAGTGAGGCTAGAACGGAAGAGATAAACACAGCAGAGAAGATCAGAAAAAACAAATAAAAAGCAAATTTGGTCTTGAATAGCGAGAGCAGCATCAGAGAGTTTTTGAAATCGAGCATCGGTCCCAGCACCATAAAGGCTAGCAGGGAGCCGCTGGGAAATGTATGCAGAAAAGTGGAGGCAACAAAAGCGTCTGAGGTAGAGCATAGCGAGAGCACATAGGCCAGCCCCATCATGAACAGATAGGAGCCCAGCGGCTTCCCGCCAATGGCGGCCAGGCTGCCTTGATCCATAAAGGTCTGAATGCCGGAGGTGAGCAGACAGCCGATAATTAGATATTTGCCCATTTCAAAAAACTCTTCCGACGTATGCACGAATACAGCAACCAGTTTGCCGCCGCGCGTACTGCGTTCATGAATTTCTCCGCCCTCCCGGCTGATCGAGAGCCGGAGCGGTGATTTGCGGACGGTGGCATACACCACAAAACCGATCACGGCGGCCACGAGAAAGGCCAGTCCCATCCGTGCGTAAGCCAGCTCCGGATGGGCACGGAAGGCCGTCAATGTGGCTCCGTAGACGACTGGATTCAGGATTGGACCCGACAGGATGAAGACGATGGCCACGTATAGCGGCATCCCTTTATGCATCAGGCGGCGGACCAGCGGGATCATCCCGCATTCACATACAGGGAAAAGAATGCCAAGCAGGCAGCCGAACAGGATCGCCGGGACCGGACGACGCGGAATCCAGCGTGAGATCATCTCATCCGGTACGAATACACGAAGGAGTGAGGAGAGTAGCGCTCCCAGAAGGACAAACGGCAATGCTTCCAGCAGAATGCCGATAAATCCGGTTTTAAAGGCTGCGGTATAGGCATTGTCCAGCACCTGCGGGTGACCCGGAAGCCAGAGGACACCCGCTGTAATCAGGAAAGCGGCAGGAATCAGCAGGGGCAGCATTTTGAGCGGTGAAAGGGTGGTCAAGGCTGCTGGAACAAGGCGGACCAGCGGTCCGTCAGCTGCTTCTCGTCCAGATGTAGTCCGATGAATACCAGATAAGGCTGACCGGGATAACGCGAGAACTCCCAGTTGCAGCGGTTTCCTGCGTATTGGACCAGTTGGACCCCGTCCTGCCCGGCGAGCCGGACATGCCCCTTGGCTCTCACCAGGCTGTCTCCCCATTCACGGAAAAAGCCCTCAAGCTGCTCCATCCGGATTCCGTTTGCCGCTTCTGGCGGAAAAGTCAGTGTCACAGCCGCTACTTGCGAATACGAGGCCTGCTGAGCGGATTCCGGTTCCTGCACAGCGGTTGCTCCTTGTCCGCCATGGAGACTATTCATCCGCTTCAGTGTGGTGCCGTTCATATCGCTGCGCCCGCGCTGTGGCACCGAAGTACGCTGTTCACGGGGGATGATACCTGCCAGCAGCGGAGTGAGATTGATTTCGCTGTAATGTGTAAATACGATCTCGGATTCTGCATTATGACGACTGGCCATTTTTTCAATCCGCCATAGGGTTTCCGGTTCCACGAGGTCGCTCTTGTTGACAATAATCAGATCGGCGCTGGACAGCTGGCGGCGCAGTGTCCGCACAAGCTGCTTGTCGGCAGAGAAGCGGCTTCCATATTCCAGCACATTCTCCGCATCCAGCACGGTTATGGAGTAGTGCAGCTTCAGCCGCTCGCTAAGCGAAGGCTCCAGCAGTGATTTGGCGATTTCCTCGGGGTCGGCAACGCCGGTAAGCTCGATGAAGATCACATCCGGCCGACGTGAGAGCAGCAGGCCCAGAGTTTTTGGAAGTTCCTCCTTGCGGCTGCAGCAGACGCAGCCGTCCAGGAGCTTTTCGACAATGGTGCCGCCATGCTCCTGCAGAATGTAGCCATCGACATCCTTTTTACCCAGTTCATTCATTACAACACCGGGATTCAGCCCTCTTGCCTTACTCTCCTTAAGTAGCGTGAGCAGCAGCGTTGTTTTGCCACTCCCCAGAAATCCGCTCAGGATTATTACCGGTATCTTCATGTTTCTCCCTCCTGCTACATTCCTGCTATTGCAAGAATCATATTTTCATAATTCCATCTATACGTAATAGATCTGCCAGAAAGACCACAAATCTAAGAGAGTTGAAATTTTTTAGGGTTGCTGTTGACAGTGAACAGAATAAACCTGTAGAATGTTTAAATCGTAATAATTACGATTAAAATGAAAGGAGCTGATGTTTGTGAGAGTTATCGTGACACTGGCCTGTACAGAAACCGGCGACCGCAATTACACCACCACCAAGAATAAGAAGACTCAGCCGGGCCGAATCGAGATGAAGAAATACAGCCCCCGCTTGAAGCGGGTTACGCTGCACCGTGAGACCCGATGATCGACGGATCGTTGTAAGACAAGCTGTAAACCTATAACATCTCAGGCGAGATAAGGAGATAATCTATGAATCCCATTCCTGTTACCGTGCTCAGCGGATACCTGGGCTCAGGCAAGACCACATTGCTTAATCACATTCTTCACAACCGGGACGGCCTGAAGGTGGCCGTAATTGTCAATGACATGAGTGAAGTCAATGTGGATGCGGGCCTGGTGAAATCAGGCAACACCCTTTCCAGGACGGAGGAGAAGCTGGTTGAAATGTCCAATGGCTGCATTTGTTGCACGCTGCGTGATGACCTGCTGCGTGAAGTGCAGAGTCTGGCGGCGGAGGGGCGTTTCGATTATATTCTGATCGAGTCCTCCGGCATCAGTGAACCTGTGCCTGTAGCCCAGACGTTTACCTATGCCAATCCTGAGCTGGATATTGATCTGACCGCTCTGGCCAGACTTGATACTATGGTTACCGTAGTTGATGCCAACCGCTTCTGGCATGATTTTGCTTCGGGCGACAGCCTGATTGACCGTGGTACTGTTGCCGGAGAAGGGGATGCCCGCGATATTGTTGATCTGCTTATCGATCAGATTGAAACCTGTGATGTCCTGCTGTTGAATAAATGTGATCTGGTGGAGGAGCGGGAGCTGAACAAGCTTGAATCTGTGCTGCGGAGACTACAACCTGCCGCAAAGATCATCCGTACGGTTAATGGTGTGGTTGATCCCAAAGAGATTCTGAATACAGGACGGTTCGATTTCGAACGAACCAGCATGTCCTCCGGCTGGATTGCGGAGCTGAACAAGGAGGAGCATACACCGGAGACGGAAGAATACGGTATTAGTTCCTTTGTGTACCGCCGCAGAGCGCCTTTTCATCCGCAGCGGCTAAGCTTCTTCTTCAGCAATTGGCCGGAAGAAGTGGTTCGGGCCAAAGGGCTGGTTTGGCTGGCGGCCAACGGTGACCTTGCCGCAACGATTAGCCAGGCGGGGCCCTCGATCCAGTTCGGCCCTGCAGGCTACTGGCTGGCAACGCTGCCTGAGGAGCAGCAGCTTGAGGTACTTGCCACCGAGCCCGATATGACAGCCAGATGGGACGAGCGCTGGGGCGACCGCATGAATGAGGTCGTATTTATTGGCATCGGAATGAACCGGGCGGATATTGAGGCCCGGCTGGACAGATGCCTGTTGACCAGCGGTGAGATGCAGCAGGATTGGAGTAGCTTCAATAACCCGCTGCCTTGGCCAGCCGGGGAAAGGGTCGCAGCCTCGGAGTAAGCAGGCTTAAACCAATCTAATTGGAGCGGAATCTAGAGCTGGAGTTTGGAATCATGGAAAGAGCCGGGATCATGAATCTGTGATTCCGGCTCTTTTGCATGAGGATAACCTGACAACTAGAGTGGGCGAAATATGACGTTGATTTATCAATGGTTCGTGACTCTAATCATAATTATTACGATTAATCACTCGTTTTGTATTTACAAATCGTAATTATTACGATAATATCATTGGAGTTAATACGTAATTATTACGAATAACCTCGTCCGAAACAGACGCGAAAAGATAAAGGGAGGGGATAAGCCGTGATTTTATCATCCATGAAGGATGTGGTATTCGGTTACGGAAATGAGCCGGTCATTGACAACCTGTCGCTCGATATTGAAGCCGGGCAGTTTATCGGGATCACCGGTCCGAACGGAGCAGCCAAAACCACACTGCTCAAGCTTCTGCTCGGTCTGCTTCGGCCTTGGAGCGGAACCGTTTCTCTTAACAAGGAGATGACGGAGGGAGGGAAGCTTGTCATCGGCTATGTTCCGCAGCAGGTCGCTTCCTTCAATGCCGGATTTCCGAGCAAGGTCATCGAACTGGTCCGGTCCGGCTGCTATCCGAGGCTGGGGTTGTTCGGACGTTTTACGAAGGAGCAGGAGGAGCTTGTGGAGCGGAGTTTGCGGCAGGTGGACATGTGGGAATACCGGAACCGCAGGATCGGGGAGTTGTCCGGCGGGCAGAAGCAGCGTATCTGCATCGCACGGGCACTGGCCCAGCAGCCGCAGGTACTGGTGCTGGATGAACCGGCAACAGGCATGGATATCGGGAGCCGCACCGGATTTTATAAGCTGATGCGTCATTATGTCAGCAACCACGGCCGGACGGTCATTATGGTCACACACGGTCTTGAAGAGACTAGTCCCTATCTGGACACCACGATTAGTCTGGAACGAAAAGAGCAGGAGGGCTGGACATGCTTGGTTACGAATTCATGCAGCGCGCATTTTGGGCCGGGGGCCTGATCGGCATTATCGGTCCGCTGCTGGGTGTATACCTGATGCTGCGCGGGCAGGTGCTAATGGCCGATACGCTATCTCACGTGTCGCTTGCCGGCGTAGCGCTGGGTTCAGTGCTGCAGCTGAATCCGGTGCTCAGCGGATTTGCAGTGGCAGTGGCCGGTGGCCTTGTCATTGAGCAACTCCGCCGTTCTTACCGTACATACAGCGAGCTTCCGGTAGCGATCATAATGACCTCCGGCCTTGCGCTGGCTGTAGTACTGATGAGTCTGAAACAGAACCTGAGCCGGAGCTTCAGCTCTTATCTGTTTGGCTCCATCGTCGCTGTCAGTAATACCCAGCTGGGGCTGATTGCCATAGTGGCTGCAGTGGGCCTATTGTATTTCATTCTTCTTCGGCGTCCGCTCTACAGCCTGACCTTTGACGAGGAGACTGCCTCGATCAGCGGTGTTCACACCGGCTTGTTGTCATTCTCATTTGCTGTGCTGACCGGCATGACGGTAGCAGCGGCGATGCCTGTTGTCGGCGTACTTCTCGTATCCGCGCTGATTGTCCTTCCGGCGTCCATCGCTTTGCGGATTGCATCCGGTTTTACCGCCGCCATTCTGATTTCAGTCGGTGTTGGCCTTGCGGGTGTTTTCAGCGGCCTGACCGCTTCATACTACATCAACACACCGCCCGGAGGTACGATAGCCCTCATTTTATTATGCTTTCTCTTGGGTGCCATTTCCATTCAGAAGCTGATGGCAGTTCGAAGACGCCGCAATGTCCGTAAGTCCACATAAAAAAGGAGCTTGATCCCAATATGCTGAGTTTTAAAATCCGCCACCTTGCCGTTCTTTCCCTAGCCCTAACCCTGATTGCCACGGGCTGTAACAGTAACAAAACCCCAAGCAATGCGGGAAGTTCCGCCCCTGCTTCATCCGGAAGCACAGAGCCGCCAGCCGCCGGTACCGATGTCAAGGCGGACAAGCTGGACATCAAAGTCAGCTTTTACCCGATGTATGAGTTCACCAAAAATATTGTCGGCGATTTGGCCGATGTGGAAACGCTGATTCCAGCCGGAGTAGAGCCGCATGACTGGGAGCCGACGGCTCAGGATATGGCTGAAATATCTGCTGCCGACGTGCTTGTATATAACGGTGCCGGTATGGAGGGCTGGGCGCAGCAGGTGATCGGCAGTGCTTCCGGCACCCCGCTGGTTGCTGTTGAAGCGAGTAAAGGGCTGAATATTATGGAAGGTGCGGAAGAGGAAGAAGAGGATCACACCGGAGCGGAAGATGATCATTCTCATGAAGAAGGCGAACATGCCAATGAAGGCCATGACCATGGCGGTCTTGATCCGCATGTCTGGCTGGCACCTTCTCTTGCCATCAAGGAGGTTCAGACGATCACCGCCGCTTTGTCCGCAGCTTCTCCTGAGAATGCTTCAACCTTCAAATCGAATAGTGATGCCTATATCGCCAAGCTGGAGCAGCTTGACCGGGATTTTAAGGAAGGTCTGAAAGATACAAAGCGCAAAGACTTCATCACCCAGCATGCCGCCTTCGGCTATCTGGCGAAGGAGTATGGCCTGACGCAAGTCCCTATCGCCGGTCTTTCTCCGGAACAGGAGCCTTCCGCCGCCCAAATGGCCGGTATTGTGGAGTTCGCCAAGGCGCATGATGTGAAAACCATCTTTTTTGAAACCCTGGTATCATCCAGTGTCGCAGATACGGTCGCCCGGGAGATTGGTGCCAAGACCGCGGTGTTGAATCCGATTGAAGGCTTGACCGATGAGGACCGCAGTAGCAATCTGGATTACTTGAGCATTATGCGTAAGAACCTCGAAGCGCTGAAGACAGCGTTGAGCGAATAGAGTTAGATGCAATACACCAATGAAGGGGGAAGATGGAGCAGTATGGCCAAGAAATCGAAGATCGTAAAGGAAATGAAGAGACAGGGGCTGGTGGCGGAATATGCTGACAAACGCAGAGCGCTGAAGGCTGAGGGGGATTACATGGCTCTGCAAAAGCTGCCGCGCGATTCGTCGCCTACCCGGCAAAAGAACCGTTGTGCCGTTTCCGGCAGACCCCGGGGATACCTAAGCAAGTTTCAGGTTTCAAGGATTGTTTTCCGGGAGCTTGCGCTCAAAGGCCAGATCCCCGGCATTACCAAATCAAGCTGGTAACCGCTTTGACTGCACACCAGTTTCACATAGAACGGCTGTTTCTCTGCTTAAGCGGAGAGATGGCCGTTTTGCTGTATATTTAAGGTTTTACCAAATATCGGGCCGTTAGACTTTGCTTGATGAAGCAAGGTGAATTATGATAGTAGACAAATGTAACCTACCTTGAAGGAGGCCAGATCATGAGCCTCCATGATGCCCAAAAGGTACGGCTGGGGTATCCACTATAATCGTGAGGGGAAAATCGCCCTGTATGGCAAAGAGTCCCCGGAATATGATCATTTCACATCCGGGAAAATGACAAAGAGGAGCATCGAACTTTGCATAAATATATTGAAGAAATCACGCTGAATACCTGGCCTGCGGAGCAAAGTGTGCTGCTGGAGGGCTGGGTACTCCGCACCTCGGCAGGCTACACCAAACGTGCGAATTCAGTAAATCCGCTATACGGACTGGATGCACAGCAGAGCGGACTGGAAATCATGGACAAAATCCGCCTCGCCGAGCAGTATTATGCGGGTGCCGGGCTGAACACCGTGTTCAAAATCACTCCCTTCATCCAGCCCGGAGACCTGGACGAACGCTTGGCGGAGCAGGGCTACGAGATCGTGGAGCCTTCGTCTGTTAGGACTCTGGATCTGCAGGATCTGCCCGCTCCAGCTGGAAGGTACAATGTCCAAATCCGGGAGGAGCTAACAGTAGACTGGCTGGAGGCTTTCGCGGAAATGTCAGATCTGTCATCTGCTAGCCGGGATACCCTGCGAAGAATGCTGTCCGCTTCCTCTTTGAAGCAGGGATATGCCCTGTTGCTAAAGGATGATATACCAGCGGCTTGTGGGCTAGGTGTAATCCAGCACGGGTACATCGGACTATATGATGTATGTACAGCTCCTGCATTCCGCCGGCAGGGGATGGCGGAGGAAATGCTGCGCAGCCTGTTGAACTGGGCCAAAAATCTGGGGGCGGCCCATTCTTTTCTTCAGGTGGTGCAGGCCAATGCAGGGGCTTCAGCACTATATGACAAGCTGGGCTTCCAGGAAATTTATCAATACTGGTACAGAGTGAAAAGCCGGCATTAGGAGGAGAAAACCGTATGTCAGAGTATTGGAGTACAAGATTTGCCCGCGAGGGTATGATCTGGGGGAATCAGCCGAGTCCATCGGCTTTTCAGGCCAAAGCTTGGTTTCTTGAGCACGGAGTACAATCCGTTTTGGTTCCCGGTGCTGGATATGGACGCAACACCAAGGTGTTCTCCTCTGATATGGATACTTATGGGGTAGAACTCAGCCACGCTGCCCTGGAACTTGCCGCAGCGTGGGACGGTAGAACCCGGTTTATTGAAGGATCGGCATTGGAGCCTCAGCTGGACATTAGGGTAGATGCAGTATATTGCTATGATGTCCTTCATTTATTTCTTGCCGCAGAGCGCCGACAGCTCATAGATGCCAGTCTTGCGCAGCTCCGGCCCGGAGGTCTGATGTATTTCACCAGCTTCTCTGATGAAGACCCGAACAATGGCCAGGGGATAATGCTGGAACCGGGCACATATGAATATAAGGAAGGAAAGTACGCTCACTTTTTCAGCGATGCGGATTTGCGGGAGCATTTTGCCGCGGTGGAGATTGTGGAGACGGGAACCTTTACCGAATCGCTGCCAAGCCCCGGAAGCGGGACACATGAGTACATATTGAGGGCTATCCTCGCGCGTAAAAGAAAATAGGAATAAAAGGAAATCATTGCAGGGCGCGGCCCCATATGATGTACAGGCCGCGCCGGGAATTAGACGAATTTCCCCTGAGTGGGGACCGATAGCTCCTTGAATGTCTTGCATAAATGGGCGAATTCCGTGGACAGCTCGGGCACGGACATGGGCAGTCCATGTCCGGTTATTACGATCCTCGGGTCAAGGAGAGCGAGCTTGCGGACGGACTTCTCCGCTTCTACCCAGTTCGTTGTGAAATAGGCCGGAGGACCGTGCAGCTCCTTGTGCTGGGTGATGACTGCAAAAGCCGACTCCTGCTTGACAGTGATCACGGCATCCCCGGCAATAAGCACCTTATCGTCAGGCCGGAAAAGAGAAATATGGCCAGGACTGTGGCCTGGTGTATGCACCCAGGTCCAGCCTTCCGCGTAAGGGACCGTGCCATTTTGCGGAAGCGGATGAACAGCATCCCCAAGATTAATCCCCCTGTGCGGGTATAGCGGCGATACAGTGGCCATGAGGCCTCCGCCTACAGCAGGGTCAGCTGGAGGATAATCCCGGGAGCCTGTGAGATAAGGAAGCTCCAAGCGATGTGCGTACACCGGAACCCCTTTCCATTCCTCCAAAAGCTCCTTTAGATTGCCAACATGATCAAAATGACCATGTGTCAGGACAATGGCTGCCGGCGGCTTGCCGAACCGCTCCCAGGAAGTTTGAAGAATGCTCCCTGCGAAATTGCCTAGTCCGGTGTCAACCAGGATCCAATCTGATGCAGAATGACCTATATAGACAACGTTGACAAATAATGTCCGAAGACCGGCTACACCCTCTGCTACATCCCAAGAGTCGGTCAGGCCGGCCGTCAATATTCCATTCAATTCCACCCGCGCACCTCCTGTGTTTTTATGAAGATTAATCTGGACGTCTTCTTGTAGTATGACCTTTTATTAACATATACATTAAAGGTTTCACGCTGAGGAAGCAGAGGAACACCAAAAGGCCCTCTTCCAAAGGAAGCAGGGCCTGGTGATGGTATAATAAGCAGTTATGCGCAGTTGCAGTATGTAGCTTGCGGCTTTCCAGATTTCTCGCTGAAACGGATACCTGAAAGCGAAACGCAGAATCGCTGCTTCGAAAGCATACGCTTTTTTAACAGATGGCGAGGCCGTTGCTACTTGTTAACGCCGTTCGCAGTCAGCAAACAGGATATGGCGCGGAATATGGAAGAAATTCTCGGCTTTTTCCTGCAGCGCCAGTGTAGGAAGGTGGCATTGATGCAGCCATTTGCGGAACGTTCCGGGATGGACTCCAATCCAAATGCTGACATCTGTAACGGAAAAATCATATACCATGCACAGCCCCGTAAGAATCACATTACTCTGAGGGGAATGGGCATTGGCTCTTTTCATGAAGCGTGAAGGCGTCGGCTGGCATACAATCGGACTTTGCCGCAGAAGAGCCTCATTGAACAAGATATGGGACGGATAGCCTAGAATACGGCAGACCTTCTCCAGATTGGTTCTGGAAGGAATACGTCCTTCATAGACCCATGCGCTAACGCTGCGCGAAGAGACGGAGAGCTCTTCCGCAAGCCGGGACAGCTTCATGTCTTTAGCCATCAGAATGGCAAGCAGCACACGGTTGCGGATTTGGCTGCGCTTCGGCCGGCGGAATCTTTTGACCCGTACACCTTGTCCAAGATATTTGCGGTTGATCAGAGACCAGGCCTGAATTTTATGTGATTCTTGCTGATTCTTAGGCATAATTCCTCCGATATACTGATTTAATAATTTAGTAAATATTCTGGGTCGGCTTTATATGACTTTAACATTTTGGTTACACTTTCGTCCAGGGTGAAATGCTTGACGGTCCGCCTGTGCTTAAGTTTCTTTCAGAAGTGATGCTGGTATGATATATTTTTAGTAATCTATTTTACAATACTTAAGGCGCAGGGAGCGATATAGATGATTAAGCACATTGTATTCTTCAAATTAAAAGACCGTGCTCCGGAAAAAGTCCAGGAAACCGTAGCGGTGCTCCGGAACATGGAAGGCAAGATTCCACAGCTAATCTCCATCGAGGTGGGGGCTGATCTCATTCACTCTGAGCGTTCTTTTGATATTGCGCTGGTGACGGTAGTTGCATCTATGGAGGATTTACAGGCGTATCAGGTGCATCCGGCCCATAAGGAAGTCATTGCACACATCAACGAGGTCAAAGAAGTCTCATTTGCCGTGGATTACGAAATCTAGGAGAGAATGCAGAATAAGGCGGGAACCGCCATCAATACCGGAAGGTGTGACGTCTATGCGAGAGCTTGAATACCCGATGGAAGCGTTAACCTATTTGGTCGTATTTCTGGCCGCGTGCATCATTATGCTGTTCTGGCTGAAACGCCGTGGCAAACGGGGGAAATAGTTCGGACTCTGCTAGCCGCTCAATTGCCACATCACCTGATTTGGAGGGTCTACTGTGTACTATGTCAACCGGAAACAGATCGAAACTATACTCGGGCAGATTCCCGATATCAATACCGGACTGCGGGGAGCGTCAGCCTCGTGGGATGGCGGAACATTCATGGGATTAGTTCAGGAAAGATGTCTGCATCTGGCGATCGAGGTCGTTACCGATGTAGGCAGCTCTTTGATTGACGGATTCATTATGCGTGATGCCGGAAGCTACGAGGACATTATTTCCATCATCCATGAGGAAAAGGTTTTTGCCGGCAGCGGCCTATATGATTTGCTGATCCAGCTTGTGGCGCTCCGCAAGCCATTGGTACAGGATTACTATGTATGGGACCGAACGGCGCTGCACCCTCTTGCCGCGCTGCTGCCGGAGGCGCTGGAGCAATTTGCGGCCGAGGTGCGAAGCTATCTGGATCAAGAGCTGGGCGCACAGGCTCCAGTATAACATTGCAGTCGCAACAGGGAGATAATGATATAGAGGTGACCACAGGCGTCAGCTGTGAAAGGAAGGGGTCCTTGATGATGAAGAAGGGGCAGGAAAGCGGATCGACGAGGCGCATGATAATGACGCTCCTGAAGATGAAAGGCCCGCTGACGATCGGTGCGCTCGCGGAGGAACTGGGAATAACCGAAATGGGTGTCCGGCGGCATGTGCTGCAGCTGGAGCAGGAATCGCTGGCCAAAACCAAGGTCGTCCGCCAGGCGCTGGGGCGTCCGCTGCATGTGTATTCGCTGACAGAGCGGGCAGAAGACCATTTTCCCAAAAGCTATCATAATCTGGCACTGGAGCTGCTGCGTGAGCTGGATCACGGAAGTGGGCTGGATGCGGTTAATGTGTTGTTTGAAGGCCGTAAAAGGCGTATGCTGGCTCAGTATTCACCCATGATGGAGAACCGTGGTCTGGAGGAACGGGTTGCCGAGCTATCCTCCATTCAGAATGCAGGCGGCTATATGGCCGAGTGGAACCGGGAAGAGGACGGCACATTTGTGATGCAGGAGTACAACTGTCCAATCCGCCAGGTGGCAACCCAATACCGCAAGGCTTGCCAGTGTGAACAGGGGCTGTTCGAGGAACTGCTGGGCGCGAAGGTAACCCGAACGGAATGTATGGCTGAAGGCGGTCAGAGCTGCCGGTATGCCATAGCGCCCCTCAAGAAAGACAAAACTTCGGAAATGAGCGGATAATCTGTCACAAGACAAACTCTCTTTGCTTATGATGTAGCAGAACTAGGCGATAGCCCGGATGGCCGGGCAGAGGCTCAAAACGATTCCAAGGGAGAGATGAAAGATGAAAAAAGACAAAAGCTTGCTGTGGGGAATTCTTGCCGGCACTGTGGTAGGTTCTGTAACGGCATTACTGTTCGCCCCTAAGCCCGGCAAGGAGCTGCGCAAGGACATTGCGGACGGAACTGCGGGAGCCATAGATAAAGTGCAGGAAGTTGCCGGAGCGGTAAGTGAAAAAAGCACGGAGCTGTACAGCAAAACCAAAGACGCTGCCCTCACTGTCGTCACTGAAGTCAAGGAATGGAGCAAGCAATATACCTGTGCCGATGAAGAGGAGAAGGCTGCGGTAAGCGGTATTGTTGCAGAAGGTGAAGAGGCTGGAATCATTTATGATGAAGCTGGTGAAGAGCTTGATGAGTTGGTAGAGCTGGATGTGCTTGATACTGAAGCCGAGGCCGAAGCAGCTTTGGAAGATGACACCGAAAATGACAAAGATGGCAGCAGCATCGCCTAGGCTGGGCGGATATCACTTTTTCAAAAAAGATTTACATGGTTCACGCCATCAATCATACTTGTTCTTCCCGGCCATGAGCCGCTTTTCGCATTCCGGCGGAGGGCGGCTCTTGAACTGTCCCGCAAATTGGAGTATTATCTGCAATTGGGGCTGAAGCCCAGGTACATTTTGTTTTTGCTCTACATAAGCTACACAAAACAAGTAAAAAGGAAGCGGTGTGTTCGTGCAGCAAGCTATCGCAATACTAGACTCAGGTGTAGGGGGACTAACAGTTGTCAAGGAAGTGATGAGACAGCTCCCGCGGGAGAAAATCATTTATTTTGGCGACACCGCAAGGGCCCCGTACGGACCCCGTTCGACAGAAGAAGTGAAAATGTTCACCGAACAGATTGTGGACTATTTAATTCAATTTAATCCCAAAATGATTGTTATCGCCTGCAATACAGCAACTGCTGCCGCACTTGACTATATCTCAGCCAAAGTATCTATTCCCGTCATCGGCGTCATTCATCCCGGCGCACGTGCAGCCATAAGCGCAAGTAAAACAGGTCAGGTGGGTGTCATCGGCACTGTGGGCACGATCAAGAGCGGTGCCTACACCGCTGCTCTGAAGCAGCTCTCCCCGTTCGTTCAGGTGGTCAGCCAGGCCTGTCCGGCGCTTGTCCCCTTTGTGGAGCAAGGCATGTTCCGTTCGGAGGAGAGTCATATCGCAGTGGCAGAATCGCTCAATGGCATCAAATACGAGCCCATCGACACGCTGATTCTGGGCTGTACCCATTACCCGTTCCTGGTGGAACCCATTGGCAAGGTGATGGGACCGGGGGTGAAGCTGATCAGCTCAGCGGACGAGACCGCAAGAGAGATTAGCACGATCCTGTATGACAAAGGAAAGCTGGCCAGCGGGGACGAAAGCCCAATTCACCAGTTCTTCTGCAGTGGAGATGCGGAGATGTTCCAGCGGATCGCCCGGGATTGGCTCGGGGAGCAGATTAAGCGCACGCCCGTAGTATGGCAGGTGTCTTCGCTCTAAGAATCGCAGCAGTGAGTTGAATAGGGACAAACTCCTGATTCAGGGGTGATTTTAGAACGGAAACTTGAGGCCGGGACAGCAAATGTTCCGGTCTTTTGCTGCATCTGCCTCATCAAAAATTTCATGGTGGACAGCACTGTCTGCATAGAATGGATTAGTGGGCTGTGTCCGAATGTCTCCCGTGAACTTTCCGGCTGATGGCATTGGATGACACTAACTAGAGGGCCGGGAGGATGAGACATATGCAGCAATATATTGCCCGCAAGGGGGACACTATTCACCGGATTGCCGCGAGGCATGGACTTACACCGGAGCACGTGATACAAGGAAATCCATGGGCAGGCAAGCAGCCGTATTTATACCCGGGGCAGGTTTTGTATCTGCCTTCTGCTCCGCGCAAACGCTATGTAGTGCAGGAGGGCGATGCTGCCTTGAGCATTTCCGCCTTGTTTGGAGTGGATGTAGGGGAACTTGAAAAGCTGAATCCGGGCGTTAGTTCGGCCTACGGGTGTTCACCCGGCAAAGTGCTGGTCATTCCTGAGGCAGCACCTCAAACGGCTGTATTCCTGCGCGGGGAGTACGGACCTGCGGACGTGGATGAGGATATTGGAAAGCTGCTCATCAGGTATCCTTTTCTTCATGCTGAAAGTATAGGCACAAGCATTCTGGGTAAGCCGCTCCATCTGCTGCGGATTGGCCGCGGGCCGCGCCATCTTCACGTCAATGCGTCACTGCATGCGAATGAATGGCTGACATCGCCATGTCTTATGTCTTTTGTTGAGCAGTATGCGGCGGCCTATGCTGCAGGCAAGGACTGGAATGGCCACAATCCTGAAGCGTGGTACAACAACTGGACATTATGGGCTGTGCCCATGGCCAATCCCGACGGGGTGGAACTGGTTCAGGAAGGGGGATGGCCTGGTCATCCCTATTACGATGAGCTGAGAACATGGAACTGTGGACGGCGCAGCTTCCGTCACTGGAAGGCCAACATCCGCGGGGTGGATCTCGGAGACCAGTTTCCCGCCCATTGGGAGGAGGAGCGGGATCGGCGGGCCGTGTCAGCTCCGGGACCACGTGATTACAGCGGGACGGCTGCGCTAAGTGAGCCGGAAGCTGCTGCCCTGGCGCAGCTGGCGGAGAAGGTTCCCGGCGATGCTGCCGTATCACTGCACAGCCAGGGGAGTGAGATCTACTGGAATTACCGGGGCTATGAGCCTCCAGAGAGCAAGGTACTGGCAACCCTGCTCGCGGCATCCTGCGGCTATAGGGCGGTGGAATTGAACGGCAGTGATGCCGGATACAAGGATTGGTTCATTCAGCGCTTCCGCCGGCCCGGTTTCACCGTGGAGCTGGGGAGTGGCAAAAATCCGCTGCCGCTGGCTGATTTTGAGGATATGGCACTGGAGACCGGTCTTGTTTTAGCAGCCATTCTTTCAAATTTCAAATAAAAATGAAACAATTTCTGCAAATTTGCGTAATATACCAGCAAAGGGTACGGCCGCATTCATTCCTAGATGCGCTTCGCGGCTGGATCCTTTTTTTGAAGAAGTAGCCGCACATAAAACTTAAAGTGTATGCTTTCGGAGCGAGTTTTGTTTGATGCTTAATCAGGAAGCTGCCACGTACAAAACTTAAAGTGTATGCTTTATGGAGCGAGTTTTGTCGAAGCGATTTCCACAGTAGCCTATGCTAACAAAACTTTTAGGAGGCCCCATATGAAACTGAGAAAACTGCTGTCGCTTAAGCAATGGTCCCATATATTCCGCAACTCCTGGCAGTATGTCATCTCCCCGAATGTGGCAATGCCGGACAAGCTGCTGTTCACAATACCGGTAATCTTATATTGGGTGCTGCCTGATTTCATGCCGTTTCTGCCGATTGATGATATTGGTGTGACGATGCTGCTCATGGGCTGGTTCGTCTCGCGGATGGAACGCAAATACCCGGCTCTGGGAGCAGGAAGATGAAGGTTTAGAGAATTTTTCCCGCCTCATCCGGATCTATTTCGCCATTATGGTTGCTTTTACGGGCTGATTTACTTAAAATAAATTATTGAGTATTTAAACTATAGATGCCTGGGAGATGGATGAGGATGAACGTCAAAATTACCCGCAATGCGGCTAAAGTGATAAAGAAAACGATGGAACTTGAAGGCAACAGCGAGTTGAAGCTGCGCGTAGCCATTACACATGCCCACGGCGATCATGCTCACTACGGCCTTGACCTGGACACGCCCAAGGAAAATGATGTTGTCGTATCCACGGATAAAGAAATTGATGTAATTCTTGACCCGAACCAGCCGTTGCTGGACGGTGTGAAGATCGATTATCTCTACTTCCCCGAAGAAGGTTTTGTCATCACTAATCCGTCTAAAGGAAATCATGGCGATCACTAAGTGTTCGCCCGTATTTTACGGACATAAAGAAGGGTTGCTCCATGGCTAACGATATACGTATTTGTGACGAATGTAATCATATCAAGATGAAAAGTATCCTCCCCAAGCTGCGCAAGATGGCACCGGACGCCGAGATCAAGACCGGTTGCATCTCTTATTGCGGGCCTTGCGGCAAACGGCCGTTTGTCTATATTAACGGCCGGTATGTCAGTGCCCCGACGGAAGATGAGGTGCTGGCCAAAGCCGAGGCTTTTGTCAAACAGCCGGTTACCAAAGACTAGACACAGTGCTACAGCATCACCTCCGCTAAGAGAAGCGGAGGTTTTTTGCTTTTTTCTCCTCTATCCTTCGTGTTTGGGTTTGTGCAAATGCCCATGATATAATGGTGAAGTTCTCAAAATCAGATAGATACATAGGAGGTAATGGAGCCAAATGAAGCATATTGCCGATGGAACGATTCTGAATAACGGGATTGTCATGCCCCGGTTTGGACTGGGTACTTACAAGGCAGAGGGTGAAGAGGTAGCCCGGGCTGTTGCAACTGCGCTTGAGCTGGGATACCGGAGTATTGATACCGCTGCGGTCTATGGCAATGAGGAAGAGGTGGGCCGCTCGATAGCTGCCAGCGGCATTGCGCGGGATAACCTTTTCGTCACGACAAAGGTATGGAATTCCGACCAGGGCTACGATGAGACATTAAGGGCGTTCGAAATCAGCAGCAAGAAGCTGGGTCTGGACATTATTGATCTCTATTTGATCCACTGGCCGGGCACGGATAAATATAAAGCTACCTGGCGTGCACTGGAACGGTTGTATGCTGAAGGCCGCGTTCGTGCAATAGGTGTGAGCAATTTCCAGATTCACCACCTGGAAGAATTGCGTAAGGATAGTGAAACAGTGCCTGCGGTGAACCAGGTGGAGCTGCATCCGCGTTTTATCCAAAAGGAGCTGCATGACTACTGCGCCAGCCGCTCCATTCAGATTGAAGCCTGGGCCCCTCTGATGAAGGGCAGACTGCAGAATAATGAGCTGCTGCAAGGAATTGCAGGCAAGCACAGCAAGACGGTATCCCAGGTCATTTTACGGTGGGGGCTGCAGAATGGAATCGTGATCATCCCGAAATCCGTAACCGCATCGAGAATTAAGGAAAACAGTGAAATCTTCGATTTCGAGCTGTCGGCGGATGAGCTGGCTGCCATCAGCGGACTGGATGCCGGTGAGCGAGTGGGCTCCGATCCGGACAAGGTGCTATTCTAAATACAAAAACGGACATATTCCTCATTGGGAAATGTCCGTTTATTTTTTTGCGGAGTGGTGTTGCCTGCCTATATGCTGGTTTATTGCGGATTGCGCGGCGGCAGGGGGCCCAGGTATTGATAATACTGGCACTCGATACGACCGTTGTACAGCTTGCGCCGTTTGTCCGCCTTGCGTCCATAGAACTGTTCGAATTCCTTATAGGGGCTGATGGCGAAAAAGGACCATGTCGGAAGATACAGCATCATTTCACCGAATTGGCGGGTGAGCTTCTCCACTTCCTTGTCATTACTGATTCGTTCCCCATATGGGGGATTGGTGATGATGCAGCCGTATTCGCCTTGCGGTCTGGCCTTGGCGGCAGCGATAGCCTGAAATGTGATCTCGCCGGCAAGTCCGGCACTCTTGGCGTTGGCTTCGGCGATTTCAATCGCTGCGGGATCGATGTCTGTGCCAGTCAGCTGCAGTGGATAGTCGTCGCGCACAGCGTCAAAGGCTTCCTCGCGTGCTTCTTCCCAGAGACGCTGCGGAATTTCCGGCCAATGTTCAGATGGGAATGAGCGCCGCAGGCCTGGTGCAATGTTCCAGGCAATCATCGCTGCTTCAATCAGGAGCGTTCCGGAGCCGCAGCATGGATCATACAAAGGACGGTGGCCGTTCCAGCGGCTGATCTGGATCAGCGCGGCAGCCATAGTTTCCTTCAGCGGTGCTTCCGTTGCCTGGCGGCGGTATCCGCGTTTGTGCAGCGCAGGACCGGTGGTATCCAGCGTAATCAGAGCGGTATCATTTAGAAGAATCACTTCTACCACATACCGGGGGCCGTTCTCCGGGAACCATTCGGTACGATAGGATAGCTTCAGCTTTTCGACAATGGCTTTCTTGACAATGCCCTGACAGGCAGGTACGCTGGTAAGCTGGGATTTATGCGACCTTCCTTCCACAGGGAATTCTCCGTTTTCGGGAATCCAGTCCTGCCACTCAATCGCTTTGACCCCTTCAAACAGCTCGTCGAAGGTTTTGGCCGGGAACTGGCCCATTTTCACCAATACACGGTCAGAAGTCCTGAGCCAAAGATTACAGCGGCAGATATCGATATAATCTCCACTGAACAATACCCGGCCATTCTCGACCGTAGTCTCATAACCCAGTTCGTTTAATTCACGTGCTACAACAGCTTCCAGCCCCATGGGGGCGGTAGCAATCAATTGTAATTTGCCCAAATTCGCTCAACTCCGTTTAACTTGTGGATGAATACATATTACCTTTACAATAAGGGAAGCGGTGCTTCCGGTAGTCCTCATACGGCTTGCTTATCAAGTATAGGGGAATGATGGACGCAGCACAATGCCCGTCCTGCCGTATTCTGCCCGCTTGATGTTCTAGGAACAGTACTAACCATAAAGGAGAATACATATGCCCCATCAAGAAGAATATAGTGAACAATTATATACAGAGGATATGCTCCTGCTTAAGGTGAAGCAGGCTATTAAGGAGAGCGGTATGCCCGAGGTGTCCATCGCGCCCGGATATGGACGAATGCTGACTATGCTGGTTGCGATGTCCCGCTCTACCCGTATTTTGGAGATTGGGGCACTCGGCGGGTATAGCGGTATCTGCCTCTGCCGCGGACTCCGAAACGGGGGGCGGCTGACCTCGCTTGAACTGAAAGCCGAATATGCAGAGCTTGCCGGACGGCACCTGGAAGAGGCCGGATTCGGTGAAGCCGTAGAATACAAGCTCGGCCCTGCGCTGGACAGTCTGAAGCTGCTGGAAGCGGAGGGACGGACCTTTGATTTCTTCTTTATTGATGCCGATAAGGAGAACTATCCGAATTATCTGGAGTATGCCATCAAGCTCGCTTCACCGGGTGCTGTGATCGCCGGAGATAATATTTTTCTGCGCGGACGCACTTTGAATACAGAGAAGAATGGACCCGCCGTACAGGCTATGCGCCGCTTCAATGAGATGATTGCCAGTGATGAACGGCTGACAAGTACACTGCTCCCCGCCTACGATGGCCTGGCGCTGGCGATTGTCAAATAGCGTGCAGCCGCTGGTCTTATCAGCGGAATAATCGCGGAGCCGCGCCTTTGTACAGCTTCAGACGTACCCATACCGTATTGACCAGCAGGAAGCCACCGGAGATGAGGAACAATCCTTCAATGCCGATATAGCCGGACAGAAAGCCGCCGATAACTGCTCCAAGCATGTTCCCGAGAGCCAGCATACTGCTATTGAAACCGAAGGCCCGGCTCTCCTTGCCGTCAGGTGTATAGGAGCGGATGAGAGCGTTGACGCTAGGCAGCAGGCCGCCCATGAAGACACCCATGAGAAAACGGACGACAACCAGCTGCCAGACGGTTGTCACAAAAGCCTGTGGAATGATAAACAATGCAGCGCCGATCAGAGCGTAGGTGAGAATCCGGTGAGCGCCAACCTTGTCGCTCAGCTTGCCGAGTACAGGTGATGCCAGCATGTTGGACACGCCCGTAACCGCGCTGACGACTCCTGCCCAGAAAGCAATGTCCACTGCGGTACCATGCAGCTTCTCTACATAGAGCGGAAGCAGGGTCATCGGGGCGATCATGGCAAACTGCAGGAGAAATGTTACACCGAACAATGCAGGAAGCTGCGGGACCTTTGCCAGCTCTTTGAAGCCTGCAAAGACGGAAATCTGCGGGACCTGAGCAGCTTCGGCACGGTCGAACTTCTCTTTCACGAGAAATAATGCCAGCAGGGATGCGGCAAATAATAAGGCGCCCACGATATAAAAGATCGGGCGGTAACCGATCCAGTCGGCCAGAGCCCCGCCGATCAGCGGACCGAGAATGGTCCCGGCGACCGAGCCGGACTGCATCAGCCCCATGGCGAAGCCCATGCGGGCTTTCGGGGTATTGCCCGAAACAAGTGCGATGGAAGCCGGATTGAATCCGGAGATCGTCCCGTTGAGCAGACGGAGCAGCAACAGTTGCATAGGTGTCTGGGCAAAGCCCATCAGCACAATGACTATCGCCATACCGAAGCTGGAGCGCAGCAGCATGATTTTGCGCCCGTATTTGTCGGCCAGCTTGCCCCAGAGCGGCTGGAACAGGAATGAGGTCATAAAGTTAGCTGCAAAAATAAGTCCGGCCCACATCCCTAGCGCATCCCCATGAACTCCCAGGTCTTTAGCCAGATACAGGGACAGGAATGGGGTAATCATGGTCATACCGGCATTAACCAGAAATTGACCGAACCAAAGCACAATGAGGTTGACTTTCCAGGTCTCCCAATTCTTCAAAGTGCTTTCACTTCCTTTCAAGGGATTCAAAGATCACGAGTTCTCAAAAAAAGACATTTAATCAGTATATCATAGTTTCAGAGACAGATGATGCAACACTTGTCATAGTAATGTCATGGGATTGTCATTACCTCGCGGGTTCGGCGGTTGTTCCGAACTTTTAAAAAGAGCATAATAAAGGATAAGCGTTACCCACATTCTATCAACTAATGGAGATCTTATCATGACCTACAATGACACTTTTATCCGCGCCTGCAGGAAGCAAGACACGGAGCACATTCCCGTATGGTACATGCGGCAAGCTGGCCGGTATGATCCCGAATACCGTAAAATTAAAGAAAATTACTCGCTGCTCGAAATTTGCGGGCAGCCGGAGCTGGCAGCAGAGGTCACTATGATGCCTGTACGCAAGCTGGGCGTGGATGCGGCCATTCTGTACTCCGATATTATGAATCCGGTAGCTTCGCTGGGGGTAAAATTCGATATCGTGAAGAACATCGGCCCCGTTATTGAGAACCCGATCCGCAGTGCTGCCGATGTGGACCGCCTGAAGCCTATTGATGTGGAAGGCGACCTTAGCCACATCCTGAAGACCATTGCCATTCTGGACAAAGAGCTGGAAGTGCCGCTGATTACCTTCGCGGGGGCACCCTTCACCATTGCCAGCTATCTGATCGAAGGCAGGCCTTCCAAGAGCTACCACCGCACCAAGGAGTTAATGTACAGCCAGCCACAGGTATGGTTCAAGCTGATGGATAAGCTTGGTGATATGGTGATCGCTTATTTGCGTGCCCATGTAGCCAGCGGAGGCAAAGCCTTTCAGCTATTCGACAGCTGGGTAGGCGCACTCGCTCCACGTGATTTCGAGCACTACGTGCTGCCGACCATTTCCCGTATTTTTGCCGGGCTTTCGGATCTTGATGTGCCGAAGATTTATTTCCCTGGTGTCAGCTCAGGAGAGCTACTGTCAAGCCTGAGAAATCTTCAGGCGGATGTAATCGGACTCGACTGGCGCGTCAGCATTACGGAAGGCAGACAGCGCACCGGCAACGGGTTTGCGGTTCAAGGCAATTTGGACCCTTATCTGCTGACGGCTCCGATGGATCTGCTCAAGGAACGGGCCAAGGCGATTATAGATGAAGGCATGCTTGAGCCGGGTTATATTTTTAATTTGGGGCATGGATTATTTCCCGAGGCATCTTTGGACACGCTAAAGGAACTGACGGAATATATCCACGACTATTCCCGCGAGGTTTTGAAGAAAACCCAAACCCCTCGTCTTTCATTATAATCAGATCACCTGTTGCGCCCATTATCCGCAGAAAGGGATGGAATCCATGACTACTAAAATTGGTGTACTCGTTATGTCTTACGGCACTCCTGAAAGTCTGGAAGGGGTAGAAGCCTATTATACTCATATCCGCCGGGGCAATGCGCCGTCTCCAGAGCAATTGAAGGAATTGAAGGACCGCTATGAAGCTATAGTCGGCGGGGTTTTTCCGCTGCGGGAGAACACGGACCGTCAAGTGGAAGCGCTACAAGCCGCGCTGAACAGCGGTCATACCGGTGAAGAAGTAGAATATGTCTGCTATCAAGGGCTTAAACATGCACACCCTTTTATTGAGGACGGTGTTGAAGCAATGGTCCGGGACGGAATTACCCATGCTGTGGGCATTGTGCTCGCGCCGCATTATTCCGTCATGAGTGTAGGCACCTATATCAAACGTGCCAAGGAAAAGGCGGAGACTTGCGGAATCGAAATGGCTTTCGTGGAGAGTTATCACCTTCATCCGGAGCTGATCGATGTTCTTAGCCGCAGAGTGTCGGCCAAGCTGGACCTGTTTGAGGAAGCAGGTGCGGTGCGTGAAGAGGTGCGGGTCTTGTTCAGCGCCCATAGTCTGCCTGAGCGTATTCTGTCGATGGGAGATCCCTACCGTGACCAGCTGCTGGCCACCTCTGAAGCTGTCGCCAAGCTGGCGGGAGTCAGCTCCTGGCAGTTCACCTGGCAAAGCGCCGGCCGCACAGCCGAGCCATGGCTTGGACCGGATATTCTGGTGACGATGCATGAGCTTAGTGAGGCGCAGGTGAAATATGTGCTGGTTGCTCCGGTTGGATTTGTCTCCGACCATTTGGAGGTGCTGTATGACCTGGATATTGAAGCGCAGGCTTTGGCCTCTGAGCTGGATATGCGGCTGATGCGTATTGATTCGCTCAACAGTGACCCTGCGTATATGTCTGTGCTGAGCGATGTAGTGCGCACCAAGACCAGAGGGCTGAAGGTGGGCCAATCATGACTGGCACTGCCCGTAAAGTAGTAATTATCGGCGGAGGCCTCAGTGGCCTCAGCGCCGCTTTTTATGTCCGCAAATATTACCGGGAAGCCGGGATACAGCCGGATATCGTTTTGGTCGAGAAGGAAGGGAGCCTTGGCGGGAAGATAGAAACGCTGCACCGCGAGGGTTTTGTGATTGAGAAGGGACCAGACTCTTTCTTGGCGCGCAAGACGGCGATGAGCGAGCTGGCAAAAGAACTGGGAATCGATCATGAGCTGGTAACCACGAACCCGAATGCCAAGAAGACGTACATACTGCAACGTGGCAAGCTGCACCCCATGCCAGCCGGTCTTGTGCTGGGTATACCCACAGAGCTCAAGCCGTTTCTGAAGAGTGGCCTCGTCACTTTTGGCGGTAAAATGAGGGCGATGATGGATTTCATCATTCCGCCGCGGCGCAGCTCTGAGGATGAATCACTAGGTGATTTGATCGAACGGCGGCTGG
Source organism: Paenibacillus sp. 22594 (assembly GCF_052044425.1). Taxonomy (NCBI): domain Bacteria; kingdom Bacillati; phylum Bacillota; class Bacilli; order Caryophanales; family Paenibacillaceae; genus Paenibacillus; species Paenibacillus sp. 22594. Next base: position 951,547 of record NZ_JBQENA010000001.1, on the reverse strand, counting down.
GGACAGAAGTTCTGGAGAATATGACAGAGCCGCTGCTTGCCGGAATTTATGCCGGAGATATGCGCAAGATCAGCCTGCAGGCTACGTTTCCGCAATTCGGTGAAGTAGAGCGGCGGTACGGAAGCCTCATTCGCGGAATGACGACGGGACGGAAACCGGCTGAAACGCATACCGGCACCAAAAAAAGCGCCTTTCTCACCTTCCGCAAAGGTCTCCAGAGTCTCGTCCATGCCTTGATTCATGAACTGCATGATGTCGAGCAGCGGACGGGAACGGGAGTTACAGCCATAAAGGTCTTAAGCGGAACAGAGTCCTCAGTTTGGTCTTCACAGACTTCGGAAACAGTTCCTGCACCCCGTTATGAAGTAGTATTGGATAACGGGGAGCAGCTGATGGCAGATGATATCTACGTCACCGTGCAGAATTATGCTGCTGCGGAGCTGCTTCGTCCGCATGTGGATGTGTCAGCGCTGGACAATGTTAACTATGTATCGGTTGCGAATGTAGTCATGGCTTTTGCGAAGCAGGATATTGTGACTGAATATGACGGTTCCGGCTTTCTGGTGCCGCGTAAGGAAGGACGTAATATAACGGCTTGCACCTGGACCTCCACGAAATGGCTGCACACCAGCCCGGATGACCGCGTCCTCCTGCGATGCTATGTCGGCCGGTCTGGCGATGAGCAGAATGTAGACTTGCCGGATGAGGGACTGGCTGAGCTGGTACGTAAAGACCTGCGGGAGATCATGGGTATTTCTGCCAAGCCGTTGTTTACGGAAATTACAAGGCTGAAACATTCCATGCCGCAATATCCCGTGGGACATCCGTCCAGGATTGCCGGACTGCGCAGCGAGCTCGGACAGAAGCTGCCCGGAGTGTATGCTTTTGGCGCAGGCTATGACGGCATTGGCATGCCGGATTGCATCAAGCAGGCCAAGCTGACGGCGGAGAATGCTGCCGGAAGCCTCGAAAGTCAGCCGGAACAGGCTGTTGTAATGAGTTAATCGTAACGGTGAAGTGCACCATATGGCGCGCTTCACCGTTTTTACTTGAAATATAAGGATTATATGTTTCACGCTATAAATCATCCTTCTATTTCTCGCTGAAACGGATTCCGTCCCTTAAAAGGACGGCGAAGCCGTTTCCACTTATCCACTTTGGGTGAGCCTCTCTATTTTGGAGGATGGGGCGGGACTTATGCTATAATAGAAACAATTTTAGGGCAAAGGAGATTACTTGCATTCATGTATCCGCCGCGTTCACGTACCCGAAAAAACAACAAGCAAAGCAGTAAGCGCCGGCGCAGAATGGTTTGGGCATGGATTAACGCAAGCCTGCTTCTAATGATCGCTGCACTGCTGACTTATGCTTTTATGGGCGATCGAGAGTCAAGCGACAATCCCCCGCCGGCTGCAGCAATATTTAGTTCTCCATCACCGGAGCAGGGAGAAACAGTACCCGAAGCTACAGTATCCTCTCAGCCGACTCCGGAATCTTCACCAGAACTGGAGCCTTCATCTGAACCGGCTGTGGAGACAACTCAGGCCCCTACGGCCCCCGTTCCTTCACTTGCTCCTGAAGCAAGCGCTGTACCGGAAGGGACGGCCGATCCCGATGATGCGGGCTCCCCTCAGAGCTCCGGCAGCAGCCCAATTTCAGGCCTTCCAGAGAATGCCGGGAAGACCGTGAAGCTGAATTTTGCGGGAGATGTCATTTTCTCAGGCAAAGCGGGTGAAATCCTGCAGCAAAAAGGCTATGACTACTCTTACGCCGCTCTGGATGGCATGTTCAAGAAGGATGATCTGACCGTTCTCAATCTGGAAACACCAATCACCAACGGAGGGATAGGCGCCGCTAACAAGCAGTTTGTATTCAAAGGCGATCCCAAGGCACTGGATTCCTTGAAGGCTGCTGGTGTGGATGCGGTGAATCTGGCGAACAACCATACTCTGGATCAGGGTGAGGAAGGTTTGCTGGACACTCTTGAACATTTGAACAAACGCGGCATTCCGTATGTAGGGGGCGGAGTGAATGCAGCTGAGGCATACAGCGCCAAGTATTTTGAGCGAAATGGCATCCGTATTGCCCTGCTTGGATTCACACGTGTAATGCCTGTGATGGAATGGAAGGCTGAGGCTGGCAAACCCGGAGTGGCTTCGGTGTATGACAGCACAGAGGCACTGAAGGCTATCGCTGCCGCCAGGACCCAAGCAGATCTGGTCATTGTAATGGTACACTGGGGCAAAGAGCGGATGGAACAATATGATTCCGTCCAGCAGGCACTCGGGCACAGCTTCATTGATGCGGGAGCAGATCTGGTCATGGGCGGGCATCCGCATGTGCTACAGGGGATTGAGCCGTATAAGGGCAAATGGATCGCCTACAGCGCCGGCAACTTTATTTTCACCCGTTCCCAAACCCGGGCCACCTGGGATACCGCTGTGTTTCAGGCGGAGTGCAGCGCACAAGGGCAGTGTTCGATGAAGCTCAGACCGATGAATGCGGAACTGGCGCAGCCGGTGCCAATGAATGAAGTGGACGGCCAACTGCTGCTGCACAAAGTGGAATCCCTGTCCTCCGGTCTTGTGAGGATCGGCAATGACGGAAGCGTAGTTGAGGTTGTCAAGTAGGCGCAGGCATAGACCATACTTCTGCCGGAGGTGCTAACGATGAAAAATATGTGTGTGGCCCATCGCGGTTTTTCCGGAAAAGCTCCGGAGAACACCCTTGCTGCCATAAGGATGGCCATTGCGCTCCCTTTTGTACGATGGATGGAGATTGATGTTCAGCTTACCAGAGATGGTGTCCCCGTAGTCATTCATGACTTCTCGCTAGACCGCACAACCAACGGCCACGGCAAAGTCAAGAATATGGATTATGAACATGTCCGGCGTCTGGATGCAGGGAGCTGGAAAGGCCGTGCATTTCGCGGAGAACGCGTTCCTTCTCTGGAAGAGGTGCTGCAGCTTGCCTCCGGCAGGTTGCGATTGAACATTGAGCTGAAGACTAGCGGTGAAATGTATCCCGGGCTGGAAAAAGCTGTGATTGATCTTGTCAACACTCACGGCATGCGTGATGAGGTAGTTCTGACCTCGTTCGATGCCGGCGCGCTGCAGCGGATCAAGGAACTGGACCCCCGTTTCCGCACAGGATTGATCTATGACGCAAGGTCCGGCGACCCGGCGAGGAAGCTGACGGAGCTGGGCTGCTCCTTTCTGTCCATCAGCTTTGACCGGCTGAATCCGGGTCTGGCGAAGCTGCTTGCCGAGCGCGGGGTGCGGGTGATGGCCTGGACGGTGAATAAGGCAAAAGAGATGCGCCGTCTGGCTGCGATGCATTCAGATATCATGATCTGTACGAACCGTCCCGACATTTGGGGCGATACCTTTCTGGAAATATAGCTTAAGCTTATAATTGACGGGAAAGAGAGCTGAAGAATGAATGTGCGCTGATGTTAACAATATCTACTGCGTTGGACGAAACTACAAGCAACATGCGGAGGAGCTGGGCAACAAGGTACCAGTGGAGCCATTGATCTTTCTGAAGCCTTCCCATGCGGCGGTTCCCCTCGACAAGGCCATTATCCAGCTTCCGAAGGATGCCGGACTGATTCATTACGAAGGTGAGATTGTTCTGCGGATTGCTCGGGACTATGTACCTGGCATGAGCGTGCAGGAGCTGGTGGATGTCATGGCCCTGGGGCTGGATTTCACCCTACGCGATGTGCACAACGATCTGCAAAAAAAGGGTCTGCCCTGGACGCCTGCCAAAGGCTTCAGGAATGCTGCTCCGTTGACCCCCTATATTGCGTTTCCGGAAACGGATGAGCTGGAAGCGACGGATTACACCGTTCGCAAGAATGGTGTGGAGGTGCAGCGCGGGAACGTCAAGAACATGATTTTTTCACTGCAAAAAATTGTAGAGTTCATTGCCGCCCGTTACGGTTTGGGCAAAGATGATATTATATTTACCGGTACTCCGGCAGGTGTCGGCCCTGTGGCTTTAGGCGATTCGTTCGAATTGTTTTGGGGCGATCGCTTATTGGGCACCTGTCTCATCGGTTAGCATATGGTAACGGGACTTGAAGTGCTGCAATGGGTGATCGGCTTCTGCGGCGCCTTGCTGGTGGCTGGGGCGGCTTATTATAAGCAATCGCTCAGCTTTTCCGGGATGCTGGCGGCGGTTGCGATGGGAACGATCTACTTTGGGGCAGGGAATGCCTTTTGGTTTGGTATTTTGCTGCTGTTTTTCATTTCTTCCAGCCTGCTCTCGAAGCTTCACCATGAGAATAAGGCAGAACTGGAAGCCACCTATGACAAAACAGGACGCCGGGACGCCGGCCAGGTATTCGCCAACGGCGGGCTTGGCATGCTGCTGGTGCTCTTGAACGCCATATTTCCCCTGGAGCTTTGGGGATATCTGTTCATTGGCGTCATGGCGACCGTGACGTCCGACACTTGGGCGACGGAGATTGGCACCCTCGCCAAGAAGCCGCCCCGCTCTGTGCTGACGGGGCGTATTCTGCCGCCCGGCACCTCGGGTGGTGTCTCGCTGCCGGGCACCCTGGCTGCCGCTGCAGGCGGCGCCCTGATCGGCGTTGCCTCCTGGCTGCTGAGGGCAGCCTCCGGCATGCCTGAGCACTCCGTCCTGCTGCTTACGCTGGCAGGACTTCTAGGGGGGCTCGTCGGCGCTTTCGCCGACTCGTTCCTGGGGGCAACGGTGCAGCGCATGAACCGCTGCACCGTTTGCGGCCGCGAGGTGGAAGCCTCGCGGCATTGCGGTCAGCCTACGGTGTACGCCCGCGGCTGGCGCTGGATGGACAACGATGCGGTCAATGCCGTCAGCTCCATTCTGGGCGGTCTTGCCGCCTTGCTGGTCGGCGGGCTATGACGCGAGGCGGCAGATCGTTGTGCTTTTCATATCATATATAAAACCTATATTCGCATTATTGAAGGAGGTGAACCGGTGAGCAGCGCGTCCATTCACAAACATACAGCCATTCTGGATGCCGCTTACGAGCTCTTCGGTTCAGGCGGTTTCTACGAAACGAAGATGTCGGAAGTGGCAGAACGTGCAGGGATTGCCAAAGGCACGGTGTATTTATATTTCAAAAATAAAGAGGATTTGTTCATGGCGGTCACCCGGAGGGACTGTGAAGGTTTTCTTCAGCAGCTGGAAGGCAAGCTGCGGGCCAGCGGTAGTCTGACCGGGAAGCTGTCCGTCATTGCAGAGCATCATTTATTTTACTATTACGAGCGCAAGCAGCACACGAAGCTTTTTTTTCGGGCGCCGAATAACAATCCTGAGCTGGTAGCCTACATGGCGCTATTTATGGATGAGTATATGCAGGCTGTAGTGAAGGTGCTGCTGGAAGGCGGGGCATCCGAGCCGGAGCTGATGGCGAAGTCGTACATCGGCATGCTGGACCGGCTGAAGATGGATATTCTGTTTGACCCCTCTTTCTCGGAAGAGGATGCGCACAAACGGACTAAGTTTGCAGCCAGCCTCTTTATCGGCGGTGCCGTCGCCAATATGAATGCGTCACTTGGAGATTTACCGGCAGGACAATAAGGAATACAGATCCGGTTTAAAATATAAGGCAAGCGAGGACAGATCATGATTATTATGACCGTGGAACATCTTTCCAAGAGCTATGGGGAAAAAACATTGTTCCGGGATGCGTCGTTTGGAATGGATGACAGGGATAAGATTGGCGTCATCGGTGTGAATGGTACAGGAAAATCGACTTTTTTGAAGATTATCGCGGGTTTGGATACAGCTGATGACGGACAAATTTCCATAGGAAATTCGGTGCGGGTGCAGTACCTGGCACAGAATCCTCCGTATGAGCCGGACAATACTGTGCTTCAGCAGGTTTTTGCCGGGGATGAACCAGAGCTCGCTACCATGCGGGAGTATATGGAGACGTTGTCTCTTCTGGATAAAAGCCCGGGCGACTCTGTCCTGGAGAGCCGTCTGGTACAGATCGGACAAGCCATAGACGCCGCCGGGGCGTGGCAGCTGGAGAGCGAAGCCAAAACCGTGCTGACAAAGCTCGGCATCACGCAGTTTGATGCGCGCATGGAGACGCTGTCCGGTGGACAGCGCAAGCGGGTTGCTCTTGCAGCAGCTCTGATTACACCTTCTGAGCTGCTGATCCTGGATGAGCCTACGAACCATATCGATACAGATTCGGTAGCCTGGCTGGAGCAATATCTCCAGAAGCGGCGCGGCGCACTGCTGATGGTAACCCATGACCGCTATTTCCTTGAGCGGGTAGCGAGTGTCATGCTGGAGCTGGACGGCGGACAGCTGTACCGTTATGAAGCGAATTATTCGCGGTTCCTGGAGCTGAAGGCTGAGCGCGAGGAGCGTGAGGCATCCATGGAGCAGAAGCGCAAGAATCTGCTGCGCACCGAGCTGGCCTGGATCCGCCGGGGCGCCAAGGCCCGTTCGACCAAGCAGAAGGCCCGAATCGACCGTTATGAGAAACTGAAGGACAGCCAAGGCGCGGCTTCAACGGGCGCACTGGACATTTCCGTGGCTTCGACCCGTCTGGGCCGCAAAATCATCGAGATGAAGGATCTTACCAAATCAATGGATGGACGGACACTGATTAAGGATCTGACCTATATCGCGGTGCCACAGGACCGGGTAGGCATTGTGGGTCCGAACGGCAGCGGCAAATCAACCCTGCTGAATCTGATTGCCGGCAAGCTTCAGCCGGACAGCGGAGAGGTGCAGCTGGGGGCAACCGTCAAGCTGGGGTACTTCACCCAGGAGCATCAGGATATGGATGACACTATGCGGGCCATAGAGTATGTAAAAGAAGAAGCGGAGATCATCCGCACAGCGGACGGGAGTGTAATTACAGCCGGACAGATGCTGGAACGGTTCCTGTTCCCGCCGGCTATGCAGTGGACGCCCATTTCCAAGCTCTCCGGAGGAGAGAAGAGACGGCTCTATCTGCTGCGTGTCCTGATGGGAGCGCCTAATGTACTGCTGCTGGACGAGCCGACCAACGATCTGGACATCGGGACACTTGCCGTGCTGGAGGATTATTTGGATGAATTCCCGGGTGTAGTGTTTACCGTATCCCATGACCGGTTTTTTCTGGACCGCACGGTGGATAAGCTGATTGCTTTTGAACAGGGAAGCATTCGTCTGCATGTAGGTGACTACAGTGAATACGAGGAATGGATGGCGAAGAATGTCCCGGCTGGTGGAGTAGAAGAGAGTGCAGGCAAGCGCGGCTCCGTACCAGAACAAGGAGGACAGGCTGCCCCAACCGCAGCTTCTTCCAGAGAAAAGCTGAAATTCACCTTCAAGGAACAGCGTGAATATGAGGGGATTGACGAGGCCATTGAGCAGGCGGAGCAGCATCTGGCGGACATCAGCGTACAGATGGAAGCAGCCTTTGCAGATTCCGGTAAGCTTCAGGAGCTGGTGGAGAAGCAGCGGCAGGCAGAAGCGGAGCTGGAGCGACTGATGGAGCGTTGGACGTATCTGAATGAGCTGGCAGAGAGAATTGCCGGCAAAGCTTAGGACTCGGGTATCCGTTAATCTGTGATACCAAGCGACATTTTAACGTCATCCCAGAGATGGCTACCCTGCTTTTAGGCTTGATGACTCACCAATTTGTGACACTAGCACAGCAATCAGAGCTCCTGCCCTGGTTGCTGTGCTTTCGTATAGCGTGCGGCTTTACAGCGCAAAGAGGAGGCAGAAGAGATTGACTTATTCGTTTGAAACCGCGGTGGCCCTTCGCACCGCCGGCAAGGCTGAAGAGGCAAGAGAACTGCTCCTTGCACTGCTGAGCGGGGATGAAGAGAATGCTGAGCTGCATTATCAGCTGGCCTGGACGCATGATGTGCTGGGCCTCGAACGGGAGGCCATCCCTTATTACGAGCGCAGTCTGTCACTGGGCCTGCCCACCGAGCAGCGCATGGGTGCACTTCTGGGACTTGGCAGCACCTATCGAACACTGGGGGAATATACCCGGTCCAAGGAAGTGCTTGAGCAGGGGCTGCACGAGTTTCCGCAGCAGAAGGAATTTGCGGTTTTTCTGGCCATGACGCTACACAATCTGGGCGGCCATAGTGAAGCGATGAAGTTACTGCTTACATTGCTTGCGGAGACTTCTGTCAACGAAGGAATCAGCAGCTACCGCCGTGCAATCCTGTACTATTCGGATAGAATAGACCAGGTATGGGAATAAGCATTCAGAAATCCAAGCAGGCAGGTTTCCGTGATTGGAAACCTGCCTGCTTATTATAAAAAAGCGGGCGCCATCACCAGCCGGTAGATACCTGGCTGTGCAAGCGTCCGCCTATACGAGCCAACAGGAGACTTCCTGTTGGCTATTGATGATGTTAATCCGTTATTTCATCCGGCGGATCCTGCCCGGCAGGCTAGCTGCCGCCTGCCAGGGCAATCATCTGCACAACCGGACGCGAGTCGCCGGTCAGCACAGCCTCTTCGGCATTCATCTGCGAGGAACCGTCGCCGTCGAGGAAGATCCCTTCCCGCGCTTCGCCGGGGACGGTCTCCAGAATGGCTGTACGGAATGCCTCTGCCGTACAGAGCGATGGTGTGACGATCAGCCACAGCTTCCCGTTCCCATCGTAGACCAGCCCCGAGCGCATCCGCTGCTCGTCAGCATAGGGCAGATGCTCTGCGGCTGCCGCTGCCTGCCACACCTCTTCATGCTGCAGGTTCATGCTGATCCCGCCCTGCGCCCAGTAATGCCTGCGGTCCGTGACGGACAGGTCATCTCCCGAGGAGACGACCTGAACCGACATCGTCCCGCTCGCCCCGTCCCATACCAGTGTTCCACGCGGATATTTGGCGTTGAACCAGCCCGAGCCATACGCCCCTTGAACTCCGTTCACCGGGCGGTCATTCAGGATCGCCACCGACAGCAGGTCGCTGCCGTAGAAGAAGCCGCCGTTAATCCCGTAGGCGGCAATCGGGCGCAGCGGTGTACCTGCGCTGCGCAGCACGATGTCAGCCGGTGCCGCTGACATCATATGCAGCTGCACTTGGCCGGAGCTGTCCGCCTGCAGGTAGCTGTACGTGTGAGGGAGGCCATGGAATGCCTCCCTAGGTTGTGGCTTCGTCAGCATCACGATAGCCGCCGTCACAACAGCAACAGCCGCCGTCAGGAGAACGGCGGCTGTGAGCCATGGCCTGCGCTGTGAAGCCCGCCTCAGGCCAGCAAGTGTGGCCTCAGTTCGCGCCCACATATGCTGCGAGAAGCTTGGCTGTATTCAGCACAGCCTGCTTGTGGGTGCGCTCCATGGAGTGGGAGGCATGTACGCCTGGGCCGATCAGCGCAGCCCGGATATTGTTCCCGCCTCGCAGGGCGGCGGAGGCATCGGAGCCGTACTGCGGGTAGATATCGACTGCGAACGGAATTGCCAGACTATTCGCCAGTTCGATCAGCCGGCCGGTCATGGCATAATCATACGGTCCGGAGGAATCCTTGGCACAGATGGAGACATCGGTCTCTTTGCAGCTTAGATCATCACCCATGGCACCCATGTCGACCGCGATCATCTCGCTGATCTCTCCAGGAATCCAGGCAGCACCGTGCCCCACCTCTTCGTAATTGGAGATCAGCAGAGAGAGGTTATGCAGCGGTTTCCAGCCTTCGCGTTTGATGCTCTCTAGCAGCCCGAGCAGAGCGGCTACACTGGCTTTGTCATCCAGATGGCGTGATTTGATATAGCCGCTGGGTGAGATAACCGCCCGCGCATCGAAGGAGATGAAGTCACCTACGGCAATGCCGAGCTTCAGCACATCGTCTTTGGTGGAGACCAGCTCGTCGATCCGGATCTCCATATTTTCCTCTGAGCGCTTGAAGTCACGCGCATCTGCGTAGACATGGACCGAAGGATGGCTGCTGAGAATTGTGCCGGTATAGGTTAATCCGGTGCGGGTGTGAATGACGCAATATTCATTTTCGATGCTGTTCATGGTAAAGCCGCCGACAGAGGTAAGACGCAGTGTGCCGTTCGGTTTGATTGAGCGCACCATGGCTCCAAGCGTGTCCACATGGGCACTGATGCCGATGGTGCGAGCAGGATCAAGTCCGGGAACGTTCAGAATCACTCCGCCTTTTTCGTTCCAGCTCAAAGGTACACCCAGTGCTGCCGCTTCCTCAGCCACAAGGTTCATGGCCGCAGTCGTGAAGCCGCTGGGGCTGGGAGTATCGAGCAATTTTTTGAGAATGGTTAGAATGTACTCTTCATTAGGTTGGATGGTAAGCAAGGTAAAGTCCTCCTGTTCTTTATAAGCGATATAATCAGTACATGCTATTTTGGGTTATGCTCATTTTTATATAGCTTTTCTGTGAAACTGTGGATTTACATTCTATATACTGTAGCCAGGGTTTCAACCAATTTAGTTTTACTTATTCCAAATAGCTTCAGTTCAACACATATATTTGATTTTCTTACGGGTTATCTTATAGCTGGGACGTGCTGTTTGCGTTAAAGCTATCCTGATTTACTGGCACCGCATCCAGGGAATTTCCTGCATCACGGAGCTTGTTTAGCTCTGCCGTAAGGCCTTTGATCTGCTTCTGCAGTTTGTATTGGCGAAAAATGCCGTAAGAGCCGACAATCACCCCGCCGATCAGCGCACAGCCAAGAATGACCAGGATCAACGGAATGCTGACAACATCAAAATAGAAATTAACCTGAACCGGGTCCACATTGATGACTGCGAACACGGCTGTGAGCAAGGCGAAAATCAAGCCTAAGATAAGTGACCATTGCAATCTCATGAAACTTCCTCCTCTAAGCATAGATGACAAGATAAATCCCCTGCCCGCAGAGGGCAAGGGATTACAGTAATACTAAGCTTTATGCCTTATTTGGTCAACTGTTCCATTTGTTCGATCACGCTTTCGAAGACACTCATCGCTTCGCGGATCGGTGCAGGTGAGGACATGTCAACGCCTGCCTTGGAGAGAATGTTGATCGAATAATCGCTGCCGCCGCTCTTCAGGAAGCCGAGATATTTATCTACCGCCGGTTTGCCTTCTTCCAGAATCTGCTTGGCGAAGCTGGTAGCTGCCGAGAAGCCGGTAGCGTATTTGTACACATAGAAGCTGTTGTAGAAATGAGGAATCCGTGCCCATTCCATTTCGATATCCTGATCCACGACCATATCCTTGCCATAGTACTTGACGTTAAGGTCATAGTAGATTTCCGACAGATCCTGAGGTGTCAGGGACTCGCCTTCTTCGGCGCGCTGGTGGATGATTTTCTCGAATTCAGCGAACATGGTTTGCCGGAACACCGTAGTACGGAACTGGTCGGCATAATAAGTGAGCAGGTACATTTTTTCCTTCGGATCGGTTGACTTCTTCAGCAGATAATCCATCAGCAGCGCTTCGTTGGTTGTGGAAGCTACTTCTGCGAGGAAAATTGTATACTGTGCATCCCGGTATTTCAGCGTGTTGTCCGAATAGTAGGAATGCAGGGCGTGGCCCATTTCATGAGCCAGTGTGAACATGCTGTTCAGGTTGTCGTTATGGTTCAGCAGCACATAAGGATGGGTACCGTAGGCTCCCCAGCTGTAAGCGCCAGTGCGTTTATTCTCATTTTCGTAGACATCAATCCAGCCCTTGTCATAACCTTCCTGCAGCACACCCAGATAGTCCTCGCCGAGTGGTTTCAGGCCTTCTTTGGTAATCTTCTTGGCTTCTTCAAAAGTGATATCCAGCTTGTATTCGTCCACGAGCGGTGCGAACAGGTCATACATATGTAGCTCGTCAACACCCATCAGCTTCTGGCGAAGCTTCATGTAACGGTGCATCAGCGGCAGGCTCTCATGAATGGTATCGATCAGGTTTGTGTAGACCTCTTTGGGGATGTTGTCGCCATAGAGGGACATTTCCAGAACAGAGGGATATTTGCGCACACGAGAGTAAAAGACATTTTTGTTGACGTTTGCGCTTAGCGTGGCAGCAATTGTATTTTTTTGCTTACCGTACGTCTCATACACCGCTTTGAAAGCATTCTTGCGAACCTCACGGTCGGGGCTCTCGAGGAACTGAATGTAGCTGCCATGTGTTAGCTCGACTTCCTTGCCTTCCTCATTCTTGATCTTCGGGAACTTAAGGTCTGCATTGTTCAGCATACTGAACACGGTTTGCGGCGCTTGCGCAAGAGTACCTACCTGGGCCAGGAGTGCTTCCTCCGCTTTGGACAGAACATGAGCTTTCTCGCGTTTCATTTCCGTCAAGGTGAAGGTGTAGTCTGACAGGGAAGGGTCGGTAATGAACTGGTCGAGCTTTTCATTTGGCAGGGCAAGGATTTCCGGTGTAACAAAAGAAAGGGCTTCCCCGGCTTCCACTCCAAGCTTCTTCGCCTTCTGGGAGAGGGCCTGATAGGTCGGGGCAGCCGTATCCTCGTCCTGGCGCATATGCGCATAGACATAGAGGCGTTCGGTAAGCAGGGACAGCTTATCGTCGAGCTCAAAGCATTTTTTGAGTGCTTCGGGAGAGTCAAGTTTGCCCTGGAAATCAGCGGCGCCATCAATCAGCTCCTTGACTTCCTTATATTCTGCATCCCATTGCTCCTGTGAGGCGAACATATCCTCAAGCTTCCAGCGGTTTTCGGCGGGCACTTCACTTCTCTTCAATAATTGTTCCATAGAGATCCTCCTCGGATGATGGGATGTAATAGGCATATTCTTCTGTGGTGCCGCGTATGAAGCGGGAGCACCCTGCAGCAGGCTTAAGGCAAGCAGCAACGGGAGGGACTTGACGGAAAAGGACATAACGGAAGCCTCCTTAACATTTTAAGGTTGACTTAGTATGCCCTACCAAATCCTGATTATTTATGATCCAGCCTCAGAAGCTATGCCAGCAAGCTATAAATAATGAAGATAAAAGCCATGGCGATCAGAATGACCGCAGTCAGAGCCATGCCGCGCTTGAGGCGCGGCGGCACTTTTTCCTTGCCCATGACCAGTACTGCTCCAAGACAGAGAACAACAATAATAAAAATAACTAAATTCTCGTTATCCATTCCCGGCTAGACCTGTTTGAAGGCAGCGATGATATTTTTGTACTCTTCTTCATTATCTTTGTACGATTCTTTGTTGAAACGGTTGTTGACCCATTGCATCATAGCTGGACGGCTCATAAAGGTGTGCGTTTCTTCTCCCCATTGATCGGAAATTTCGCGGAGAACAATATAGCGCCCCTGAACTTCTACCGTCATCATATTCCATTTGTCTGTTTTGTATATTTCATGTTTTTTGATCATTATCATTACCACCCTGGCGATTTTTGGCTTTTGGCTCAATGATAACGCACGGGGGAAGTGAAAAGCAAATATTATCACTGGAGCAGGGAAATGATGGATTGATTTGCAGGTATAGTTGGGGTATAATGTAAGCATACGTCATATATGGCGGTATTTTTAGGAGGTTGTTCATTTGAAAGGTACAGTAAAATGGTTTAACGCAGAAAAAGGCTATGGTTTTCTTCAAGTAGAAGGCGGCGAAGATGTATTCGTTCACTTCTCAGCAATTCAAGGCGACGGATTCAAGACTTTGGATGAAGGCCAAGCGGTAGAATTCGATATTACTGATGGTAACCGCGGTCCTCAAGCAGCTAACGTAGTTAAACTATAATAAACGGCTGGACAGTTTGTCTGTCAGTCACAACATATATTTTTGGAATGGCAACACTTACAAGAGTGATAATCAGCAATTTCAAAGCACACAGTTCTTTCGGGAACTGTGTTTTTTTATTTATCCGGTTAGAACCACAAAGGGCCGCCAATCGCAAGAAATGCAGCCCCTTGATAGAAACTAATTGCCTTTGCGGCGGGTATAACGGGCGATACTGAAGCCAGTGTCCACCAGGTGTTTAGACAAAAAACCAACGAAGGCGAGCAGTGAGAAGCTCATCGCCACCACATAGAATACCGTCCGTCCGGCATCCTCATAGATGAACCCGCCAAATGTTCCACTGAGCAGACCTGCAGCACTCGACCATACAACAGTGAAAATCGCCATGCCGGTTGCACGGAGATGATCGGGGATAATGCGCGTAATATACCGGACGGCCGTCACGTAGTATATGCCAAATGAAATGCTGTGCATGGCCTGTATAGCAATCACCGCACCGGGTTCATTCGCCAGAGACATGAACAGGAACCGTGCGGCAAACATCAGACTGGCAAAAGCGAGCAGCGGCAGCTCTTTGAATCTGTCACCGTATTTGCTCAGGACGAAAAAGACCGGAATTTCACTCAAGGCTGAAGCCAGCAGCGACCAGCCGATAATTTCATCCCCGGCATTCATGGCTTTCAGGCTGAGTGTTAAGAAGGCTTCATTCATCCGGTAACCGATCGCAAGCACGAAGACACTGCCGAAGAACCATAGCACTTCCTTTTGCAGCAAAATCTGCTTCAGGCCTCCGTGTTTAAGTGGCTCCTCTGCGGAAGCGGCAGTATCTGCCTTGTTGTTTTCTTCGGTCCGTTTGACATCCTTCAGTCCAAAGGTAATAAGTAGCGCAATCACTACGATTACTATGCAGACGGCTATGCTGGACGATGAGCCCAGAGCCCTCAGCACATACCCGATCGTCAATGCGAAAAAGGAGTAGCCAAGCGACCCGAATACACGGATCGTAATGAAGTTGCGCCCATGGCGCTGGGCAATTTTGATTGCCATCGTATCCGCAAGCGGGAATAACGGGTAATAGAAGAAATAGAAAAGGGACAAAATAAACATCACGGCCCCAAAATCCGTAGTTCTTGCCAGCAGCAGTGCGGTAACCAGTTGACCGGCCAAAAGAATGGCCATGATTTTTTTGATGGTTCCCAGCCGGTCGCTCATCATGCTCCAGAACAGGTTGGACAGAATGGAGATCAGAGGTCCGATAGAATACAGGATTCCGATCTGGGGGCTGCTGAAACCAAGGTGAGTATAAAATAAAGGGAAATAAGACACTACCAGCACACTTGTGCCGTAGAGTGTGAACATAAAGGATCGCAGCCAGTTTTGATCGCTGTACTGGCCTCCGGTCCGTCTTGATAACATGAAGTTGCACTCCTCCGAATATGAAATACGGCTTCCTAATCCATACTTTAGTGTTGAACGCGTTCTAGTATAGCACAAAGCAAACGCCGGATGTCCGCAGAAATCTGGAGATTTCTGAATCTTTCACTGTTTTGCGAAAGTGATTTTGTTGTTTGTACAAATACGCTCAGCATATTATAATAATGATGATTTGGATAAGGAGACAACAATGTGGAGGCACTGTCATTGAATGAATTTGAGCAAGGCCGTTACCTTAGCCCTCGCGGTCCCATAGGGATGATGAGCAGGGTCTACAAGTACGTGCTGCCGGAAGTGCGGGAATGTCTCCATTTCTGGCGCCAGGATGCGGAAGGGATTCCCGATCCCGAGCTACGGAAGCAAGCGCTTGCCAGCATTGAGACTAAAGAGTTTCACTGCCAGGGCGGCGGAATATATGCCGCTGGCAATTTGTCGATGAGACATATACTGATTCCGCTTATTGTTGCTTATCAAACGATCAGTGATTATTTGGACAACCTGTGTGACCGCAGCACATCTCTTGATCCTGCTGATTTCAGGCTGCTGCATCAATCCATGCTGGATGCCATTAACCCCAAGGCTGAGCTTAGTAATTATTATGCGCTTCGCAATGAGCAGAACGACGGGGGATATCTACACAGGCTTGTCCGCAAATGCCAGGAGATGACTGCACTCTTGCCCGGCTATGCTGCGGCAGTTGAAGAAGTGCATGGTCTGGCTGTGCTGTATACGGATTTGCAGGTCTATAAGCACATTCGCCCTGATCTCAGGGAGACTGCCCTGAAGGAATGGTGGGAGGTGGAAGGCAAGCGGGCCCCGCACTTGCAGTGGAATGAGTTTGCGGCGGCAACAGGCTCTACGCTCGGCGTATTTATGCTGTTTCTGGCTTCTTGCGACCCCAAGCTGAGCACATCAGCAGCGGCTTCCATTCGGGCGGCGTACTTTCCGCATTTATGCGGTTTGCACATCATGCTGGATTACCTGATCGATCAGGATGAAGACCGGGCTGGCGGGGATCTTAATTTCTGCAATTATTATGACAATAGCGAAACCATGTTGAATCGGATCGCCTCCATTGTGGAGTGGGCCCGCAGGGATGTCCGGAATCTACCCGAGACCTCAATGCATCGCATGGTCATCGAGGGCTTGCTGGCACTTTATTTATCCGATCCGAAAGTCAGCGAACAGCGGGAGGTTCGCTCTGTATCCAGACGTCTGATGAGAAGAAGTCCTCTGACAAGATTATTCTTCTTCGTGAACAGCCGCTGGATACGAAGACATATGTATTAGAGGCTGCGGGGCGTTATTCTGATCAAGAACGGGCTCCGCACAATTTTAAGGAGGAACTAACAGGATGGCAAACGTAAAAAAAATCGCAGTATTAACCAGTGGAGGAGATTCACAGGGCATGAATGCCGCTGTACGCGCAGTAGTACGCAGCGGAATCTACTATGGTATTGAAGTGTTCGGAATCCAGCGTGGATACCAGGGCTTGCTGAACCGTGACATTTTCCCTATGGATTTGCGCAGTGTCGGTGATATTATCCAGCGCGGAGGCACCATTCTTCAATCCGCCCGCTGTCTCGAGTTTTTGACCCCCGAAGGTCAGCAAAAGGGTGCAGATATCCTGAACGAGATGGGAATCGACGGATTGGTCGTTGTCGGCGGAGACGGTTCTTATAAGGGAGCTAACAAACTTAGCAAGCTTGGCATTAATACCATGGCCTTGCCGGGTACCATCGATAATGATATTTCGTTCACCGACTATACCATTGGCTTTGATACTGCGGTAGGTGTTGTAGTTGATGCCATCAATAAGCTTCGTGATACGATGTCCTCGCATGAGCGTTCATCTATCGTAGAAGTTATGGGCCGCCACTGCGGGGACATTGCACTTCATGCCGGTCTTGCTTCCGGAGCGGAAACGATTCTGGTACCGGAAATGCCTTATGATCTGAACGAAGTAGCCGACCGTATGCGCGACAACTTTGCCAGAGGTAAACGTCACAGTATCGTAATTGTCGCTGAAGGTGTAGGCAAGGGTGAGGATGTGGCTCAGGCACTGAAAGACCGTCACGCCTCCCTGGACGCGCGCGTTACAGTTCTTGGGCATATTCAGCGTGGCGGAACTCCAACTCCAGGAGACCGCAATCTGGCCAGCCGTTTAGGCGACTTTGCTGTGCGTTCCCTGATCGAAGGTCAGTCTGACAAAGCTTGCGGCATTATCAAGGGTGAGCTTACGCTTACAGACATCGATCTGGTTGTTAATACCAAAAAAGACTTTGATACCGAGCTTTACGAGCTGGCATCCCGTCTTTCCCAATAGAATGATAGATATTTTCAATCAAGGCCGCCTAGAGAAGGCGGTCTTTTTTATACTTGACTATATACCCCCACCCGTATATTATATACCCCATAGGGTATATTAACGAGGAGGCAAAAGAATGAGCAAGAGAATTGTAATTGTTGGGGGTGTAGCGGGCGGGGCTTCAGCGGCTGCCCGTCTGCGGAGATTAAATGAACAAGACGAGATTATCCTGGTGGAGCGGGGAGAGCATGTCTCTTTTGCCAATTGCGGACTCCCTTATTACATTGGAGAAACTATAGACTCCCGGGAGAAGCTGTTCCTGCAGACACCGAAGGGGATACAGCAAAGATTTAATATCGATGTGCGGACATTGACTGAGGTAACAGCCATAGATCGCGAGAGCAAGCAAGTGGTTTCCCGTAATGTAATCACAGGTGAAGTCGTTAAGATTCCTTACGATATCCTTATCCTGTCTCCCGGTGCAAGACCGATTGTTCCCCAAATTCCAGGGATCACCAGTGCGAATAATCTGTTCACGCTAAGAAACATTCCGGACACAGATCGAATCAAGTCATATGTCGATCATCAGCATCCAAAGCACGCAACGGTTATCGGAGCGGGATTTATCGGACTGGAAATGGCGGAGAATCTGCGGGAGCGCGGACTTGAGGTGACGGTGATTGACCGGGGAACACAGATACTGAACCCGCTCGATCCTGAAATGGCAAGACCGGTTGAAGAACACATGCGCCTGAACGGTGTGGAGCTGCGATTGAACGAGGGTGTTGAGGCGATTAAGGAGGAAGGGAGATTGCTTCAGCTTGCATCCGGTACGACGCTTGCTACGGATATGATTATTCTGGCCATTGGAGTTTCACCGGAGAATGAGCTAGCCAGAAACAGTGGACTTGAGCTGGGAGTCCGGGGAGCTGTGAAAGTTAACGCTACACTGCAGACAAGCGATCCTGAGATCTATGCAGTAGGGGATGTTATTGAAGTCAGAGATAAAGTTCAAGGCTTTGAAACCATGGTATCACTCGCTTGGGGTGCCAACCGCCAGGGCCGTCTTGCCGCAGATCATATCAATGGCCGGTCCATTGCTTATGAAGGCGCTTTGGGTACAGCGATTATCAAAACCTTTGGCCTGACCTCAGCCCTTACCGGGAATAATGAGAAAACACTGAAATCTCTGGGAGTTCCATATGAAGCCATACACATCCATCCCAATTCACATGCGGGCTATTACCCTGGTGCAGCCCCGATTGCAATTAAGCTGCTGTTTAGCCCTCATACAGGAGAAATATATGGGGCTCAGGCAGTGGGAAGTGAAGGCGCCGATAAACGGATTGACGTGATTGCTACAGCTATCCGGGGAAAGCTCAGAGCAGACGAACTGGCGGATATAGAGCTAGCCTACGCGCCACCGTATTCTTCTGCCAAAGACCCAGTGAATATGGCTGGATATGTTGCTTCGAATGTAATGGAAGGTATGGTGAAGAACCTTCAATGGCACCAAGTGGATGACTTCGCACGGACCGGGGGGCTTATTATCGACGTCAGAGATGAGGTGGAGCTTCTTGCCGGTTATATTCCCGGGTCCATCAACATCCCTCTTTCAGAGCTGAGAAACCGCCTTACTGAAATACCTTCTGGTCAAAAGATTGCGGTATCCTGCCAAGTCGGTCTCAGAGGGTATATTGCGGCAAGAATGCTGATGCAGCATGGATTCAACGTGCAAAATGTTGACGGGGGCTATAAAACCTACGCTGTGATGGCCATAGACAGGGGTGTAGATCCAGAAGGAGAAAAGAAAAATCGGATTGCTGTTCCCGAAGTTTCCGGTTCCACTGAACAGC
This sequence comes from Paenibacillus sp. 22594, assembly GCF_052044425.1. Lineage (NCBI taxonomy): Bacteria > Bacillati > Bacillota > Bacilli > Caryophanales > Paenibacillaceae > Paenibacillus > Paenibacillus sp. 22594. Next base: position 932,296 of record NZ_JBQENA010000001.1, on the reverse strand, counting down.
GGCTTATGCTGGATGCTTGCGGATTGCAGTGCCCTGGCCCTATACTCAAAGTATACGAGACCGTGAAATCCATGAAAGAGGGACAGCAGCTTGAAATTGTAGCAACAGATTTCGGCTTTGCCCCGGATATCCGGCAGTGGTGTCTCAAGACGCAGAATACTCTGGAATCCTTGGATGTCTCAGGGGGCAGGGTTCAGGCCCTTGTGCGCAAAGGAGTTCAGAAGCCAGTGAACGCAGATGCAGCTCCTCTTACCTCAACAGTCGAGAAGGAAGGAACGACTATGGTTGTCTTCAGCGGGGATCTGGATAAGGCGATCGCTTCCTTTATTATCGCCTCCGGTGCAGCTGCTATGGGCAAGCAAGTCACGATGTTTTTTACCTTTTGGGGATTAAATCTGTTGCGTCGTGAGCAGGCTCCAGAGGTTCAGAAAAAGGGACTGGATAAAATGTTTGGCATGATGATGCCTCAAGGTACCCGTAAATTGTCCCTCTCCAAAATGAATATGGGCGGTCTCGGGGCAAAGCTGATCCGGCACACCATGAAACGAAAAAATGTGGACTCTCTTGAACAGCTGATGTCGGGGGCCATCCATGCAGGTGTAAAACTGATGGCCTGTACAATGAGTATGGATATCATGGGAATCAAGCAGGAGGAATTAATAGCAGGCGTTGAATTTGGCGGCGTCGCCAGTTACCTAGGGGCCGCTGAGGATTCAGGCGTCAATTTGTTCATCTAAAGGAAGTGTATAGCAATGGAATATGATAAAGGGATCAAGAACAGACTGAAACGCATTGAAGGACAAGTGCGGGGCGTGTTAAGTATGCTGGAAGAAGGACAAGACTGCAGGGAGATTGTTATCCAGCTCACCGCAATACGAACAGCCGTAGACCGTACGGTAGGTGCCGTCATCGGAGCCAACCTGGAGCATTGTATCCAGGAGGAGCTGCAACAAGGGAATTCTCCCAATCAAGTCATTCAAGAGGCGGTAGAACTGCTGGTGAAAAGCCGATAACAAAAAGAACAGCTGCGGGATTGATTCCGGGCTGTTCTTTATTTGTTATATCTGAGCAGTATTGGTTTTGGTATGTCCGTACTGGCGCTGTACTTTGACAAGACGGGACAGCAGGAGGATAGCACCGATGGCAAGACCGGTGATCAGGCCGATCCAGTAGCCGTAAGCACCTAACGCTGTATAGGTTGCGAGTAGATATCCGGTGGGCAGGCCGATTACCCAATAGGCGACAAAACAGATAATAAATGCCGGATTCACATCCTTGTAGCCCCGAAGTACCCCTTGTGTAGGAGTAGCGATTGCATCGGATATCTGGAAAAAAATAGCGTAAATTAAAAAGTGTTGAATAAGTGAAATGACCTCGGGCTCATCTGAATACAAGCCGGCGACGTGATTGCCTACGAACAGCAGCACGAGGGCTGTAACCAGAGAGAGTACAGCAGCAGTTCCGATGCCCATAATTCCGTATTGCCGCGCATCCTTCAATCTGCCGGACCCGCTCTCGAAGCCGACGAGGATCGTCAGGCTCATGCAAATGCTCAGCGGGATCATATACAATGTGGAGGCAAAATTGATTGCCGCTTGATGGGCAGCAATTGTTACGGTATCGAACCGGCTCATCAGCAGTGTAACTGCGGAGAAGACTGCCGTTTCGAAGAAAATAGAGAAGCCGATGGGTACTCCGATCTTAAGCAGTTCTTTGAAACTTCGCCGGGACATGGAGTAGAATTTGCGGAACAATTGCAAGCTTCGGAAGGGTTCGGACCGGTAGACGAAGAGCAGAGCGATGGCGAAGATCACCCAATAGGTTGTGGCTGATGCAACCCCTGCACCAACACCGCCAAGACGGGGAAAGCCGAATTTTCCGAAAATCAGTAGATAGTTGAGGCCTACATTTACCGGTAGTGCAATTAGCGTGATGAACATAGAGACCCGTGTTTGCCCGAGAGCATCAATGCAGCTGCGGATAACGGTGTACCCAAACAGCGGAATGATTCCTACGGAGATAGCGCAGAGGAAACGGAAGGCAATATCACGCACCTGCGGTTCCAGGTTCATGAAATTAAGTACTGGCGAAAGGGCAAAGGCACCGAACACCAGGACCAAGAGCGATATGAGCAGAGACAGCCACATGCCTTGAGTGACCTGATAAGCTACGTCTTTTTCTTTTTTATTTCCCATCAAATGAGATACTATGGGCGTAATACCCATGAGGATACCGCTGAGTCCGGTTTGGATGGGAATCCACAGGCTGGTTCCAATTGCTACACCGGCCAAGTCATTCGTACCATATTTGCCTGACATATTCGTATCAAAAAAAGTGATGGCGGACAAAGCAACCTGCGTAATAAGAATAGGGAATAAAATATACAGGAATTGTCTAGCTTTTTGCTTCATTGAACTCGTGGGTATCATTGTACATAAGCCTCTTCATTCGATTTATTTAATTCCGGGACAGATCCCAGTAAAATGACCCCACAACGTGGGGTCTAGATGGATGTTTGTAAAAATAGAATTCGAAAATGGCAGTAAGCTGTTTTCTTATTTTTCGTAATCTACACCGGAAGTATAGCGGTTATTGGCATTCCAGAGCAGGAATTCATCGACGTTCTTTTCTTTTAGGGCACGTATCTGGTCTTCAACCTGCTGTTTGCCATATTTGACGTAATGTCCGCTTCCGAGCCAGCTTGCGGTGAAGTCTTGAATCCAGGGACGGATGATTGGTTTGTAGCTGCCCAGGGGATCAAGCTTCTTATGTGTATCCACCATGGAGCCTTTGATTGTGGCGTATGGGTTCTTATCCGGATCTTTCACATCAAACCAACCGGTTGAGTAATGGCTTGGATATATCATTGGGCTGATGACATCGACATTCTTGGATATCTTTACAAAGTCCTGGCCGATGCCTTCCGCAGCAGGGACAGAGGCTGCATAGCCAAAAATATCAACCGAAACGCGGACGCCAAGCGGCCCAAGTTCTGTTTTGGCATATTTAACAAAATCAGAAATGATTTCTACCCGTGGACGGTCACTTTTTGTGTATTTGAGTGTATCTGCTCGTTTTTCGAAGCCTTCAGGAAAACGCACATAATCGAACTGGATTTCCTTGAAGCCGAGTTTGACGGCTTCTTTGGCGATATCCACGTTGTATTTCCATACATCCTGGTTATATGGATTCACGAAGCTGTCTCCGCCCTTATTGGTCCATACTGAACCATTGGCAGTAACAAAGGACATCTCAGGTTTTTTCTTGGCGAGCACGGAATCCTTAAATACAACAATACGTGCAATGGGATAGACGTCATGTTTCTTCAAACGTTCCATTAGTTTGTTGATGTCACCAATGAACGGCTGAGGATGGCCCAACTGCTGAAGCTCTGCGTTATCTGTTTTATATGTGATGTATCCGGCATCGTCTTTAATATCAATGACCATGGAATTCAGCTCGGTTTTGTCGAGCAGGTTGAGCAAAGTCTCCATCCGGGATCCACCGGCGCTATATGCAGTTACGTAAATGCCTTTGACCTTGGGGGCATCCGGCTGAGGATCGGTTAGAAGGGCGGTGTCTGTAGCACCCGGAGAAGCTTCAGCGCCCGGCGTAGCGCCTGGATCAGGTGTTGCTTCGTTTCCTCCCGCAGTGTTCTGTGTAGCGTCAGGATTTGATGAGTGCTGTGCGGTGATGGACGTGTTCATGGCGGACTGCAGTGTAGCGGTCACGTCAGCTTCGTGTGAATGATGCTGAACGCCGACGCTTCCCAGAGCCATCATCAGTAGAGCCCAGGTGATATTCATTTGTTATTCTCTCCCTTTATGTACATTCCCTTAAAGTATAAAGGAACGGCAGCGTCCAAAAAGAACAGACTTGTAACAATCCCCGTAATTTTGTTCGCATAAAAACCGCTCTTGTTGTTTATAAACGGGATGTACAGATTTTAAACCATGCAATTCATCTGAATGACTCCCCCGGCCATTATAAGAAGGTTAGCATTCAGCTTTAAAAAGTAAATGCCGCCTGGGTCCGGCACACGGCCGAATCCAAAGCGGCAACTATTAAAACGGGTTCCAAGCATTTTACTTATTGAAGATAAGCAGAATTCTGATGCTCGTAAATGCTGTAATGGATAATATCCATGGCATCTTCCGGTTCCAGAATACTCAGACCGTCACGCAGAACAATCACGGAGTTCAATTCATCCTGCTTCAGAAAAGGTATCATATCCGGATACCATCTCATGACGATTGCTGACAGTTTTACCGTTTCCATTTCCACAACAATCACCCTTTCCTTTTTCGAATAGTGCTGAATTGAATTCAGGTTTCATCGGAAAACGAAGTGCCAGGAAAAAAGAGGGTAAATCACAATCTTCATGAAATTTGTAAGGTCCTGCGTGAGTCTAATATATCATAATTTTAAAGTATGCGCATTTTTTTTGAGCCTATCTTTTGCGGAAGGAACCCATAACCCCAACTGTTTCTACGATGTTCACAAAAGCCTGCGGGTCACTGTTTTTGATAATCCGCTTTAATTCAGCCAGCTCATAGCGTGTAGTCACTGTCATTAGCATGTCCCGTTCCACATGAGAATAAGCACCTTCAGTTTTAATCTTTGTCACCCCACGCTGCAGTCCAAGAAGCTGTTGAAGCAGTTCATCGGTGCGTGTGGTAACAATGTAAACCGTCACTTTAATGTGGCTGACGTGGATCAGATCTACGACCTTGCCTGACACGTAAATGGAGACCATCGATGCCAGCGCTAAATTCCAATTTTCGTCAAAATAGGCTGCGGTTAGAATGACAAGCCCGTTGAGTCCAACGAGCACATTACCAATTGGAAAGTCACGGTGCCTAATGATTATGGAGCCCAGAATATCGAAGCCCCCTGAAGAACCGCCCACCCGGAAGGATACACCAGCGCCGACACCAACAAGCACTCCCCCAAATACGGAGGCGAGTAACATATCTGAAGCTACAGTGGCCGTTGGGATTAAAGCCATAAGCCAGGTAGTGGCACCTACCGACAGGATGCTTAGAACAATAAATCTCCGCCCGAGCTGAAACCAGCCTGCTACGAGCAAAGGTACATTGAACAACAGATACATTAAGCTGATATTGAACGGGGTAAAGTATCCGACCAGCATGGCGAGCCCGGAAACCCCTCCGCTCAGCAGTCTGTGAGGAATTAAAAACAGGTTAAAGCCACATGCAATCATCGCTGAACCGAAGACAATTGCAAGGTAATTCCCGATTTGTTTTAGTCTTGACAAGCAAATTCACCTCTGACGCGTAATGTAAGTAATGAAAGTAAGGAATACACTGGTATTCCTAATCGGGTTTGTGATATAATGTATAGGATATTCTTGAGTAGGACGTTACAATAGTGTTTTTTGCATTGATTAGAGTGCAAGACACAATTGTTCAGGCATATTCACCCAGGCCTGATCAGGACATCTTTTGGTCCCAATGCGAGCTAAACCATGCAGAAAATCCGGCATGATTGGACAGCCTATAAATGTGTTTACCGCTACTTAAGAATACAGACAAGCATGTGGAATGTCCACTGTATAGAAGGAGCATGAATAATTTGAAAACATTCGCAGAATTCGGCTTGGAGCCAAAAGTGCTGCAAGCAATCACAGAGTTAGGATTTGAGGAATCTACACCCATTCAGGAGCAGGCTATCCCTATTGCAATGGCAGGATCTGACCTCATCGGCCAGGCTCAGACAGGTACCGGTAAAACGGCTGCTTTTGGTATTCCCCTCATTTCCAAGATTGCCCGTGAAGAAGAGAAAATCGTAGCTCTCATAATGACACCGACCCGTGAGCTTGCTATTCAGGTCGCCGAAGAAATCGGCAAACTGACCCGTTTCAAAGGTCTCCGTTCCCTGGCTATTTACGGTGGTCAGGATATCGGCCGTCAAATCCGCGGTCTGAAGAAGAAACCGCAAATCATCATCGGTACACCGGGACGTCTATTGGATCATATCAACCGCAAGACTATCCGTTTGGATGATGTTCAAACCATCGTCTTGGATGAAGCGGATGAAATGCTGGATATGGGATTCATGGAGGATATTCAATCGATCCTCAAGCTTGTACCGGAAGAACGCCAAACCATGCTGTTCTCAGCAACAATGCCCCCTAACATTCAACGTCTTGCCCAGCAGTTCCTGAAGAATCCACAGCATGTTTCCGTAATTCCTAAGCAAATCAGTGCACCTTTGATTGATCAAGCTTACATCGAAGTTCCTGAGCGCCAAAAATTTGAAGCGCTGAGCCGCTTGATTGACATGGAGTCTCCTGATCTGGCGATCGTATTCGGCCGTACCAAACGCCGGGTTGACGAGCTTGCTGAAGGATTGCAGAAACGCGGTTATTCTGCAGACGGCCTTCATGGTGACTTGTCCCAGAATCAGCGTGATGCCGTAATGCGCAAATTCCGTGATGGCAGCATCGACGTGCTTGTTGCTACCGACGTAGCGGCACGCGGTCTCGATGTTTCTGGCGTAACACATGTAATCAACTTTGACCTTCCGCAGGATCCGGAAAGCTATGTACACCGTATCGGCCGTACTGGCCGTGCCGGCAAGGAAGGTACAGCCTGGTCTTTCGTGACACCACGCGAGATGGATCACCTGCATTTGATTGAGCGCGTTACCCGTCACCGTATTACCCGTAAACCTCTTCCAACAATGGCTGAGGCTATTGAAGGCAAGCAACGCATTACAGCTGAGCGTTTGCTGGCAATGGTTGAAGACGGCGGTGAGCTGAACGAATACAAAGGTATTGCTATTCAGCTTCTGGAGCAATATGATTCAGTTCAACTGCTGTCTGCAGCAATGAAGCTGCTTACCGGTGATACCAAGGATGCTCAGATTGAATTGACACCGGAAGATCCTATCCGTGCTAAACGCCGCGGTGGCAAAAATGATATCCGCAGCGGACGCAAACCTAGCGGCGGATATGGCGGTAACCGCACTGGTTCAGGAACAGGCGGAGGATACCGAGGCAATCGTGACAATGCAAGCGGCGGTAGCAGCAGTAGCAGCAGCAGCCGTGGTGGTTACAGCAGCGGATACGGCAGCAATAGCAGCGGCGGATATGGCGGCGGCTACAAAGGCAATCGCGATTCCAGTGCAAGCCGTGATGCAGGCGCTGGACGCAGTGGTGACCGCAAACCATCCACACGCCCAAGTAGCACAAGCACACGCCCGGCTAAACGCGAAGATTACGATATTTAATCAGCAGGCCTGATGACACAAGAAGACGAGAAGCCGTCAGACGGCTCTCGTCTTCTTTTTTGCATAAAAGCAAGGTTTTATTTTTTTTAGACAAAAGTACGAGTGATGATTACAAGCAGAATAAACAGAACAAGAATTGTGCCGGTGGAAGTCCAAGGATTGTAGCAGCCAGGTGCGGACATGAGGTCAACCTCCTTCAAAAGTTGGTGATTTGTGTGGTTACGTTTCTAATATATGGACTCTCCGCCATCGATGCATAGACATTAACCCAGAATCTCAAACTTGGGCGCTGGAAAAGTTCGGGTCAAATAAGGTATAGTTAAGATACGCAGTATGTGCGAGACAGACAGGAGGAAGGAAATTGGAGTTTAAAGGAGCAATGGGTGGTTTATACCGCATCACGGAGTGGATTTCGCGTATCGCCTTTAGTAATATTTTGTGGGCGTTATGTTCGGTTCCGTTTCTGTTCATGGCAGTAACAAAGATGATCATGCTGGGTTCAGGTGCAGGGGGCCCTAATGAACAGATCACACTCAACTGGGCACTGGGTATTTTGGCGCCTTTTACTGTATTTCCGGCAACGGCAGCATTGTTTACCGTTGTTCGTAAATGGGTTATGGGCAATACGGATGTAAGTACATTCCGCACTTTTTTTCAGGGATACAAAGAGAATTATTTGAAGAGTATGCTAGGAGGGGCGATCTATACCCTGCTGTTCGTCGTGATGTACGTAGATGTGACCGTATACATGACGCAGATGGCCAACTTTAGAATTGTCGGTATACTGATGCTGGTGCTGATGATTATTTTGTTCGTCTCTATGTTTAACTTCTTCTCGATTGTGGTTCACTACCAAATGACATTCAAAGAAGTGGTGACGAATTCGATTCTGTTGACCATCGCCCGGCCGATCCGTGTGTTCTCGACACTTATTGGTTCAGCGGTTCTAGCCTACATAGGTTTGCGGTATACAGTGCTTTATGCCATTTGTATTCCGACACTGATTTCTATGCTGGCCTTCTTTAATTTCTATGCTACCTACAACAAGCTTCAGGAACAGGTGGAGAAGAAGAAGCAAGAGGAAGAGCTTGCGGCGCTGGAGGCGGCTGAGAGAGAAGCGGAAGACGATCTGGATGATGAAGATGAAGATGAAGAGAACGACAAAAGATCTCGACCGGATTTAACAAAACAATAATATAAACCGGGATTTATAAGCGAAAACTGTATTCAAGTGTTAAATAAAGCGCATACAGGTTTACATTTTCGTCAAAACGCAATATAATAAGGGTAATTCCTGCGATGTACGTTACGGTTGCTCGTTGTTTTGAACCAATGATAATGTCTTGGGAGATCTATATGAAGCGCAGCTGAAATGCCCTGTCTATACGACTTGGGGAATTCAAAAACGACTTCTGCGGTCACCCACCTGCTCTAGCAGGTTCAGAAGACACTGTAGCCGGACGGCATAGGCGGGTTTTCTACTATTATTGACAAGGTGCCCTGTTTCCCGCTTTGTTGCGGATACGGGGTGCCTTTTTGTGTATAAGAGTAATAACCGAAAGTGAGCAATGCCCTTTTGTTCCGGGGTTAAGAATGTTACACTTAGACTAATGAACTTGGGATTTGAAGAGGGGGAAGTATTTTGTCGTTGAAAAGAACCTTGGTCGGTTTATTTCGCAGTCATGACGGAACAAGCGACCGTGCTAAAGACCCGGCATTAAAGACGCGTTATTACAATCTTTCAAGAGACAAGGCGTGGGATGAAGTATCCTCAACGCTTAAGAAGGTTCCTGGATTCAAAGTGCTTCATGAAGTACAGTCTGTTGGCGAAATTACCCTGGAAAAAAGGACGGGCTTTGGGCGGACGCTTGATATCACGGTGTCGGTACTGAATACTTCTCCGGTACGCTGTGCCGTTGATATTTATTCGGCATCCAGAGGATCGCTTGGCGATTTGGGTGCCAACTACCGTGTTATTCAGCGCTTATACCAGACACTGGAGAAGAAGCTGGGCAAATATAAAGTGGACTGAACGTAAATCATGGAATTTTTCCTGTACATGGATTGTATGCGGTTTCGGGCTTTGCCCGAATAACCTTTTATGTTGGATCATAAACCAAAAGCGGGAGAAGGATGACCTTCTGCCGCTTTTTTTAAAAGATGAGCTATTGCTATATGTGATTTGGTTCTCTTTCCAATTACAGCAGTGCTTTTACCGCAGCTACGGCAGCTTCATAATTCGGATGCTCGGACATTTCAGTCAGGTATTCTACATAGGCCAAGGTATTGTTTTTGTCTATAACAAAGATAGAACGCATGTCCAGGCGGAATTCCTTGATCAGCACGCCATAGGCTTGTCCGAAGGATGCCTCTTTGTGGTCAGACAGTGTTACAACACGGTCAATACCGGCTGCGCCGCACCAGCGGGCTTGAGCGAACGGAAGATCCATGCTGATGGTTAGAATGACCACATCATCACCGAGCTCAGCAGCTTCAGTGTTGAAGCGGCGGGTCTGTGCATCGCACACGCCGGTATCCAGAGAAGGCACAACGCTGATCAGCTTGATTTTGCCGGAATAATCGCTGAGTGAAGCATCTTCCAGAAGATTCTTGCTTACCACAAAATCGGGTGCGGTGTCCCCGGCTTTTAGCTCAGGCCCTACGAGAGTAATGGGGTTGCCCTTGAATGTGGCTACGCCTGTTCTTTCTTGCGTCATATCCTTGTTTCCTCCTTGAATTGCATGATTGGATTCTTACTGCCATCATAAATTATAATCTTTTTAGAAGCTGGATGTCCAACGAGGACCAATTATGTTACATAAGGGATGGTGCTATGATATTCATAAGATACGAGAAATGGAAAGGTTACATCCGCTATTATCCGGTTACCTGTATTCTAATTCTGCTAAATGTGCTTATGTTCATTGTATTGATGGTCAATGGCGGTTCGACTAACCTCGAGACGCTTAAGAAGTTTGGGGCGACCTTAAATGCCGGGCCGGAAAAGGATGAAATGTGGCGTTATGTGACAGCAACCTTTTTACATAACGGGTTTGCCCATTTATTCTTCAACTGCTTTGCACTTCTGGTATTTGCCCCCCCGCTTGAGCGCCTGATGGGCTGGTGGCGTTATGCCCTGCTATATATGGCTGGCGGATACATCGCCAATTATCTGTCCGTTGTTATCAGCAGCCGTTCGGTTGTGGATACAGTGATGGTCTCCGTGGGGGCCTCAGGGGCAATCTATGCTATTTATGGCGCGTTTCTATATATTGCTCTGATACAAAGGGAGATGATGGACGAGAGCTCACGCAAGACGCTCTACGGCCTTCTGGTGATGGGGGTCATTATGTCCTTTGCGACTCCGAATGTGAATTGGATGGCCCATCTCAGCGGGCTGGCTGCCGGCTTTTTTCTCTATGGACTCATAATTCGCATCTTTAAAAGAAGCCGACGATAACGGGAGGTGCTCAAGTGGAACTCAGACAGCTGCAATATTTTCTAAAGGTGGCCCAGAAGGAACATGTAACAAGAGCAGCGGAGGAATTGCATGTCGCCCAGTCCGCAGTCAGCCGCCAGATTCATCAGCTGGAACAGGAGCTTGGTGTCGACTTGTTCATGCAAAAGGGGCGTAACCTGCAGTTGACCCCAGTGGGGCAGCTCTTTTGCAAAAGAGTGGAGTCCGTACTTAAGGAACTGGAGCGCTCCGTTGCTGAGGTGCATGAATTTCTGGACCCGGAACGCGGCGAGATCCGTATCGGATTTCCCCACAGTCTGGGAACTCATCTAATACCAACCATTGTTGCTGAATTCCGCAAGCATTATCCTCATGTGAAATTCCGGTTTAAGCAGGGTGCGTACCCTTCTCTGATCAAGGATGTAATCTCAGGAGAGGTGGACCTGGCATTTATCTCGCCTTTTCCGGAGGATGATGGACATGTCGCTGGAGATATTGTCATGACCGAGGAGTTGTTCGCGATCCTTCCTCAGAATCATCCTTTGGCCGGGGAGGAGGTCATCCGTCTTGAACAGCTCCGCGAAGAAAAGTTTGTCCTGTTCAGCCAGGGGTATTCACTGAGGCCCATTGTATGGCAAGCCTGTCTGCAGGCAGGGTTTAAGCCGCAAATCGCTTTTGAGGGCGGAGAAACAGACACGATACGCGGTTTGGTTGCTGCGGGAATGGGAGTAAGCCTCCTGCCTGAGATGGCGCTATATCAGACCAATCCGATGCAGCCGGCCCAGGTTCGGGTCGTCGACCCGGCTATAACTAGGACGGTAGGGCTTATTCACAGAGCCGATGGGAAACTGCCGCTGGTGGCCCGGTCTTTTCGGACTTTTCTGCTAAACTATTTCAAAAACAGGAATAACAATACCCCGGTAGGCTCTTAGCCTCCGGGGTATTGTTATGAATAAGGTCAATTAGCGGTTAGTCGCGGTTTCCGAGGAACATTGTGATCAAACGCAGGAGTTCGAGCAAGGAAACCAGGGCGGCTGCCACATATGTCAAAGCTGCTGCATTCAGTACTTTGGCTACACCGCGTTCTTCTTCATTACGGATATAACCTTGCTCTACCATGACCTGGCGTGCCCGGTTGCTTGCATTGAATTCAACAGGCAGCGTTACAAGCTGGAAGGCAACAGCGGCGGAGAAGAAAATGATGCCCAAGCCAATAAGGTTAAAGGAACTGAACAGAAAACCCGCCAGCAGCATAAATGGTGCGATACCCGAAGCGATGTTGACCACGGGGAACATCCGGTGACGCAGCGTAAGCATTGGATAATGGACTTTATGCTGAATTGCATGCCCCACCTCGTGACAGGCCACAGAAATGGCGGCTATAGAGCGCTCATAATACACAGGCTCTGACAAACGGACAACCCGGTGGATAGGGTCATAATGGTCAGAAAGGGAACCGCGCACGGGCTCGATCGGCACATCACCCAGGCCATTTGCATCGAGCATACGACGTGCTGCATCATAACCGGTCATCCCGCTTGTGTTAGCTACCTTGGCCCATTTGTTGAAGTTGCCCTTCACGCGGAACTGGGCCCATACAGAGAATAGAAAAGCGACTATTACCAATAGATACATAAAAGAAATCATATGTCATTCCTCCGAAGTGATTTATTAAGCTTTTTTCTTACATTGGCGGCCCCTGAGTGAGTAGGAGCTTGATCGCCTCCATACACGCAACCCCTTGAGGAAGGAGTGCAGCAAGTGCTCGTCTGGCTTGCCCGGGCTTCAAACCGTTAATTACGGGCTCGAGTGCCTTTACCTCACGTTCCAGCCGCTGCATTTGAAGCTCAAGCTCGACCAACCGGTCTGAGACGTCATTTTCAGGTGTAGCCTCATTCCACTTGCTCATCATGGTCTTGATCTCGTCCAATGTATATTTCTCTTGCTTTAGTTGATTAATACGTTCCAAAGCAGCCAGGGTTTCATGGCTATACAACCGGTAATTTTTATCACTTCTTGATTCCGGCACAATGAGTCCCAGCTTTGTGTAATAATCAATCGTCCGTTCGCTGATGTGAGCAGCTTTTGCCAGCTCGCCGATCCGGTAAAGGGTCATATCCCCATGGGTTCTCACCTCGATGAAAGAACTTAAGTTCTTCTGAATTTTAACTTTTCTTTCTATATATAAGAGCATAGTTAATGATACCAAAATAAAAACCATACAGTCAAACGTCACACTTACTTTAAGTATATGCTGACAAAGCACGCTCAATGCTCGGCTAATGCACTCTTATAATAACCATGTTCAATGAATCAGGAAGGGCTGAATTCCCTCGTTTCAATAAATCACATGTCATGTAAGGTGTTTCTCGGAAAAGTGTTTGTGCTGAAAAAAATAAATTCCATTAAGACATGATTCAATGAAAAATTAATAAAAATACATATATATGAATTTAAAAATAATGTTCACGATGTATCCGCTGTCATGATATGTCCCTCGAGAAGCTGGGGAATCCCGCGACTTATCCGAAAGATAGAGGGGGTGGTACTGATCTGTGGAGAAAACATGACCTTCCATAAATAAAATAAAACATTCAAAAAAATAGTCTTGTCAATTTACCTGACTTCTGATTATAATGACATTAAGAGTTTCACGCTTTGTTAGAAAATATAACATTGGGGAGTGGGGTAAAGAATGAGAAAAAAGATGATAATGATGTTTTTGGCCATGATTACATTGATGGCCTATCCGGTTAGCGCATTCGCGGCTGACGGCCCGACAGCGCCGGATTTGCAGATCGGATTGGACACAGTATTTACTTTCCTGGCCTTCATTCTGGTATTCTTTATGCAAGCGGGATTTGCAATGCTCGAAGCCGGTTCGGTCCGGATGAAGAACGCTGGTCACGTTGCCGGTAAAACGGTACTGACGCTTGCAATTGCAAGTTTGTGTTTCTGGGCTATCGGTTTTGGTCTTGGATTTGGTAACGGCAATGGCTTTTTCGGAACTACGGGTTTCCTGTACGGTGGGGATACCCAAGGCGCTTCATTTGATTCCCTCGCCTTCTCCGATGTAACCCTAAATGTTAAGTTCCTCTTCCAAATGGCGTTTGCGGCAGTCTCCTTGGCTATCGTATCCGGTGGTATGGCAGAACGGGCAAAACTTAGCGTATACATTGTTTTCGGAATATTGTTCTCTATCGTGATTTATCCGGTTGTTGCCCACTGGGTATGGGGCGGCGGCTGGTTGTCAGAACTGGGTATGCAGGACTATGCAGGTTCGACAGTTGTCCATCTTACAGGCGCAACGGCTGCAGTAGTAGCAACCATCTTGCTTAAGCCCCGTCTTGGCAAGTTTAACAAAGAAGGCAAACCTGTTATCATTCCAGGTCATAACCAGGTATTCACTGTACTCGGTGTAATCATCCTCTGGTTTGGCTGGTTCGGATTCAATCCAGGCAGTGCGTTGTCCCCTATGGGCGGTTTCTTCGGACATGTGGCTTTGACAACGAACATTGCAGCTGCAGCAGGCGGTCTGGCTGCACTAATCGCATCCTGGTTGTACTTTGGAAAGTCGGATATTCCGGCAATGCTGAACGGGGTTCTGGCTGCGCTGGTTGCTATCACTGGTGCTTGCGCATATGTAGAGCCTTGGGCTGCTATTCTGATTGGCTTCATCGCTGGTGCATTCACATTCATGACTTCACAGTGGCTGGAACGTGCAGGACTTGATGATCCTATCTATGCCTTCTCCGTGCACGGTATTGCAGGGATGTGGGGTGCGGTTTCCACGGGTTTGTTCGCAGCCCCTGATCTGATCACTAAAGGCGCACTTGTAGGTAAGGCTGGTTTATTCTATGGTGGAGGATTCCACCAGTTGGGAGTCCAGATTCTCGGTGTAGCGGGTACGTTCGTATTCGTAGCTGTAATGTCCTTCATCATTCTGTATGTAATGAAGATGGCTATTGGACTTCGTGTTACAGAGGAAGAAGAATTGATGGGTCTGGATATCAGTGAGCATGGTACTTACGGTTATCCGGAACAAATGAAATTGATCGCAGAATCAGAATCCAAAACCCTTAAATCTTAAATAACTTATAACTTTACTTGTTGGGAGGCGGACCGTGTGGCTTCGATGGAGATGGCAGATTGGAACGAAGATAAAAGTTATTTGTCCATCGTAACAGCCGGTTCGCCGCAGGAGCTTAAGGCAAAGCGTACCGCTTGTCAAAAAGTACTGCTGGAGCAGTTAAACGTTATTCCGATTGAGGAATGGATGTCCCGGGTCAATGACATGCATGACCGGATTGCCGGGACAGCGGTCAACATATGTGAGGCACAGATGAAGGAGGCGGGCTACGGCCCGCCTCCCTGTGCCTATTCCTTTATTGTATTCGGCAGTGCCGGCAGACAGGAAGCTACAATGTGGAGTGATCAGGATAACGGGCTAATTGTTGAAGGTGAGCCGGATGGACTTAAGAAAAGTTATTTTGAAGCTTTTGGTGTGATGTTATCTAATATGCTTGAGGAAGTTGGTTATGAGAAATGCGACGGGAAAGTCATGTGCTCCGAACCCTTGTGGCGCAAGACACTCCCTGAATGGAAACAGCAGCTGGAAAACTGGATGAACCAGCTTGAGTGGGAGCCGATCCGTTATCTCATTATTGCTTCAGATATGCGCCATGTGGCCGGGAGTATTGCATTGTCAAAGGAGTGGCGTAAAGCCCTTCATGCCGGATTTGTGAATAACGTGAAGCTGTCTACCGCTGTGCTTCGAAATACAGTCCGTCATAAGGCAACGCTTAATTTACTAGGGCAGGTGCTTACAGAGCGTTTTGGTGATTATGCCGGTGGCTTTGATGTTAAATATGGTGTCTATATTCCTTTGGTCAATATCGTCAGGCATTTGTCGCTACTGCATGGTGTGTGGGACAGTTCAACACTGAAGCGGCTGGAGCATCTGGCAGAGCTGGGGAAGTACGAGCATCTGGAAGAAATCCGGCGGGCTTTTTTGACCGCTTTGCGCATGCGTGTGAATACCCCTTTTACAGTTCAGGACGGATTATTGTCGAGCAGTGATTATATTGCTGAGAATGATCTGAAGAATAAGCAGCTCATGTCCGAGCTGCGGGATAGCCTGCTGCTGGTCAGGCGTCTCCACAAGGCCCTGCAGCGTCAGCTTCGGTCAGCGGAAAGGAGGCAGTCATGAAGGAGCCGAATAAAGGCGGAGGATTCTGGAACAACCTGAGACAGGGCGGAATGCCATCCGCCATCGCGTCCATAAGGGGCGGGGAAACGGCACAGCAAACCGCGCAGCAAATGGCCTTTATCAGATCTCTTATGCGTGAGAAGCGTCGCCCTGAAGTACTGCATACCCCGCTCTCGGAGCTGGAAACGGTTATCTTTGATCTGGAAACGACAGGTTTTTCCCATCAGCATGGTGATGAGATTCTGTCTTTTGGCGCCATTAAGGTCGTAGGGGAAGAAATCAAGGAAGAGGAATGCTTCTATACGCTGGTGAATTGCCAAACCACGATTCCGGAGGATATTACGAAGCTAACCGGGATCTCGGAAGAGATGACTTCCAAAGCACCTTCACTGATGGACGGACTGCATAATTTTATGTCTTTTGTAGGGCAGCAGGTACTGGTCGCACATGGAAGCAATCATGATAAATCTTTTTTGAATGCGGCTCTGTGGAAAACTTCGAAGGTTCAGCTAACCCACAGAGTGCTGGATACGATGATGCTGGCCCGCTGGCTGGAACCCCACCGCAGCAACTACACGCTGGATGAGCTGTTGGCTATTCATGACATTCCTATCCAGGGCCGCCACCATGCGCTGGAGGATGCCAAAATGACAGCAAAGCTGTGGGTATGCTATATGCGGGAGATTTCACAGAAGAAACAGGTAGAAACCTTAGGGGATCTGTACTCCTATCTCAGCAGAGCATGACAGGAGATTGCAGCAGCTTATGGATTAGCTGACCGGAGGGGTCTGGCTGCCGGAGGATTTGAAACCCGTACAAGCACATAGGCTCCCCGCTCTTCGGACCAGGAGAACCAATCAGATAGATCTGAAATTCTGGCCCTAGTGAAGGCAGTCCTTGAATATCTGCGCTGGATGGCCAAGGTGCGGTATGCGGATGGGAATGAAATAAGCCAACAGGTGCCTGCTCATGATAGAGTGCTCTAATCCACTCTTTCGGATCAGGGACAAAAGTATGCAGCGGGTCAGGCGCTACGTTGCGCAGAGGCAGATATCTGTCAATGCGCATGCCCCCCGCTGCGGCAGTACCCAGCAGTACACCGCATGCTTCATGCGGATAACAGGACAGCAAGTGCTTCCCCAGCGCCTGCTGTACGGAGGTATTCAGCTTAATCGGCTGGATATTTCCCTGGAATGCTGTCACTTGTTCACCCCTCTCTCTTCATAGGGTTTCGTCTTCGACGGAATCCTCTTTTTTTGTTCTTTTTTTTGCAGATCATGGCTGGTTTGAAACTATGGACATTGGGGGTACAATAGGAGAAAACCATCTCACATGCAAAGGACAAACAACTATGAAAGCAATAAACAAACGTAATATAACGGTGCTGGCCGTCATTGTTTTTTTAGTCTTTCTGGCGGTGGAGCGAACCACTAAATCTGAGCCGGAAGCAGTCCCGGCGATTCAGCAAAGCGCTGAACCGGATAGTGGAATACATGCCGGGCTGCTCGCCCCAACGTTTTCCCTGCAGGAAGGCGGTAAAACTTACACTGTAGGAGGCGAACGGGATAAGGCAGTGCTGCTAAATTTCTGGGCTTCCTGGTGCGATCCCTGCCAGCAGGAGGCACCGACACTGAATGCACTGGCGCTAAAATACAAAAATGTGCTCGATGTTTACGGGATCAATGTGACCAGCCAGGATTACAAGCCCAATGCGGAGCGTTTTGTCCGGAAATATATGCTGGCTTTTCCGATTATGTATGACCTGAAGGGCGAGGTGTTCGACAAATATAAAGGGATGGTATTCCCCACAAATGTGCTTGTAGATAAAAATGGAGTCGTCTCCGAGGTAATCCTGGGGTTTCTGTCTCCAGAAGAGCTTGAAAAGAAAATCATTACCCTAACTGGTTCCTGAACAAGCAGGTATCGGTTAGGTGGCAAAGCCCCTCTGCAATACGGGATATTCCCGGCTGCGAGGGGCTTTGTCTTGACTGGTCCATAAAACACTTGGCTCAACTAGTGATTCACGAGTCCTCTGGGCTCATTGTTTGTTTCGGTTTCATTCTTCAGTGAAATCTGCCCCAGAAGTGCATAACGCATACTGTCTACCAACGCTTCCCAGCTGGCCTCAATCACATTGCTGGATACCCCGACGGTGCTCCAGGTGTTATTGAAATCCTTGGACTCAATCAGCACACGAACCTTCGCGGCTGTCTGATCCTTCTCGTCAAGCACACGCACCTTATAGTCTGAGAGATGCATGTCTTTGAGCTGAGGGAAGTAGGTCAGCAGAGCCTTGCGCAATGCGTTGTCCAGTGCATTAACTGGACCGTTGCCTTCAGCAGCGGTATAGAGGTTCTCACCGCCGACTCTGAGCTTGACAAAGGCCTCGGAGACAACAGGACGATCAGCTGTCTTCTCCACAAGCATCTTGAAGGATTCAAAGGTGAACAGTTCGTTTACCTCCCCGGTGGCTTCGCGCAGGAGTAGTTCCAAGGAAGCGTCGGCACCTTCGAACTGGTAGCCCTGATGCTCCAGAGTTTTGATTTTGTCGATCACCTTGCGGGCTTGCTCACTGCTTGGATCCAGGCTGAGGCCCATATCCTGTGCCTTGGACAGAACATTGCTCTGACCCGCAAGCTCGGAGACGAGCACCCGCTGCTTGTTGCCTACCAGCTCGGGGGCGATATGCTCGTAAGTGCGGGAATCACGCAGGATTGCCGACACATGGATGCCGCCTTTGTGCGCAAATGCAGCATTGCCTACATATGGCTGATTTACAGGCAGATTCACATTGGCAACCTCACTGATAAAGTGGGCGGTATTGGTGAGCTGGGGCAAGGAATCGCCGGGGATGCAGTGATATCCCATTTTGAGCTGCAGAGTAGGAATAATCGAGCAAAGGTTGGCATTTCCGCAGCGTTCACCGTAACCATTGATCGTTCCCTGTACCTGCCGTGCACCTGCACTGATGGCGCTGAGTGTATTTGCGACTGCGAGTTCGCAGTCGTTATGGGTATGAATTCCAAATGAAGCCCCAGGGAGCTTAAGGGCCATGCCGGAGACCATTTCCTGAATTTCATTCGGAAGTGTTCCACCATTCGTATCGCACATTACCAGCCAGTCTGCGCCTGCTTCACGAGCCGCTGTCAGGACGGCAGATGCATATTCGGGATTGTTCTTATAACCGTCGAAAAAGTGCTCTGCATCAAAGATGACCTCCAGGCCTTTACGTTTCAGATAGGCAATAGACTCACCGATCATGGCGAGGTTCTCTTCCAGAGTGGTCTGAAGGGCTGTGTGAACATGGAAGTCCCAGGTCTTGCCGACCAGGGTGGCTGCCGGAACACCGGCATTAATCATTCTCTGCAGGTTGTCATCATGTTCGGTAATGGAATTCTTGCGCCGGGTGCTGCCGAATGCAGTGATTTTGGCATTCAAGTGCAGTTCCTTGACTCTTTTGAAAAACTCAATGTCCTTGTTGTTGCTCCCCGGGATGCCACCTTCAATATAATGCACACCCAGATCATCGAGTTTCTTGGCAATTTTCAGCTTGTCATCCGCCGACAGACTGATGCCTTCACCTTGGGTGCCGTCACGCAACGTCGTATCGAAGATGGAAATGGACTTAGACATGAGAGTCCTCCTAAAAGTTTTGTGAGCATTACTTCTGAAACGACTTCATACAACCCTCGCTTCATTAGCAGATGCCTTAAGTTTTGTGAGCATTTGAATAGATTTGGTGGGCCTTGGAAGCACACGTTTTAGGTAAATGAATTTTTATATTATAGCATTTTTACGCGGGAATGTAACAAAGAACTTTACAGGAGCCCTGCGTCCGGTTGACCTTGCGCCGGGAGAAGAGGTATGCTGAATTTGACAATGGAAACCCTGAAGATAAGAAGGTAGATATTGTGCAGAATGTGGATCACTATTATCCGACAAGTGGCAGGGTTATTCTACATGTGGATATGAATGCTTTTTACTGCTCTGTACATGAGGCAGAAGACCCTGAACAATACAAAGGAAAAGCAACGGCCGTTGCCGGCAGTGTAGAGCTCCGCAGGGGGATCATCGTTACCTGTTCCTATGCTGCGCGCAGGCTTGGGATTTCAACGGGTATGCAGGTACAGAAGGCACTGCGCATTTGTCCTTCGCTTCTAATAATTAAGCCGAATTTTCATCTCTACCGCAAGTACTCCAACGCCTTTATGCAGATTGCATACAGTTATACTCCACTCCTGGAAGCCGTCTCGATAGATGAATGTTATCTCGATATTACCGGTTCACGTCAATTCGGTACGCCTTTAGATATAGCCGAAGCGATCCAGCGGCGAGTTATGGAGGAGCTTGGGCTGCCATGCTCTATCGGTATCGCCCCGAACAAGCTGCTGGCCAAGATTGCTTCCGATCTGAAGAAGCCCAGCGGCATTTCTGTGCTGCGGCTGCGTGATGTGCCGAGCGTTTTGTGGGATAAGCCCTGCAATGAAATGTTCGGTATTGGGGGCAAAACGGCGGAGAAGCTGCGTAAACTTGGAATTTACAGCATCGGTCAGCTCGCGGCAGCAGAAGAGCGGATGCTTGTGGAGCATTTTGGAGTGATGGGCGCATGGCTGAAGCGGGCGGGGAATGGAATTGATTATGGCGTTGTGAACCCGGAACGGGAGCAAAGTAAGTCCATCGGGCACACTACAACACTTCCGAGTGATGTTGTCGGATTAGCTGAAGCGCGGCCGATTCTGCTAAATCTGAGCGACCAGGTGGCGAGGCGGCTACGGAAGCAGGGACTGGTAGCGTCAGGGGTACAGCTCACGATCCGCACGCCGGATATGAAGACCATCACGAGATCACGCCAGCTGGAGACGCCAACGGAGAGTGCCGAGGATATTTATAAGACAGCCTGTGACCAGTTCGCCCGGCACTGGAAAGGTGACAAGCCTGTGCGGCTGCTGGGAGTCACGCTGCATGGACTGACCGCCAAGGAGGATTCTGCAATTCAGCTGGATTTGTTCGATTACCAGCGGCAGCCGAAGAAAGAATCGCTTAACCAAACGATGGACATGCTGCGTAACAAGTTCGGTGAAAATGCAGTACTTACGGCGGGGATGCTCAGCGACAGTCATTCAGCGCGTCTGCGGAACCACAAGGAGCGGGGGACTTCCCTGCAGAAGGACAATCTTCACAAAGTGGACCCTGCGGAGGAGTGAACTGAACCCGGTTACATCGACCGATTACCGTTCCACATGAAGCGGTAAAAATGGAAATGTGCTGAAATTTCATTGATATTGTTTTCTATTTATATTAATATGAGAAAAATAACAGGCTGCTACAGCAGTCTGTATTGTTTAACGGGAGGCAGAGATAAAATGGCTAAATACACTTGGGTCGAAAAAGATACTTGCATCGCATGTGGTGCTTGTGGCGCGACGGCCCCTGATATTTTTGATTACGATGACGAAGGCTTGGCAGAAGTGATCTACGAAAACGACGGCAACCACGGGGTAACCGCGATTCCTGACGATTTGTTCGATGATCTGCAGGATTCTGCTGACGGATGTCCTACGGACTCCATCAAAATTGCAGACGCGCCTTTTAATAAAGAGGGCTAAAGCCCTCCGGGTTATTCGTATCTGCGCAAAAGATAAGGATCAGAGATAAGGTTCTCCTTGTCTCTGATCCTTATTATTCCAAAAGACATCTTTTTGCCGTTATAAATGCGGCTGGAGATGTCTTTTTTTAATACAGCGGCCGATATAGAATATAAAGATTAATTGAAGTACTTCACAATTCGCGGAGGCCCCCATGAAAAACTCGCAGCATCTCAAAGCATATGTTCAACTGCATCCCGAAAACAAGATGGCATGGTACTTGCTGGGTAAGGAATATTATAAGAACGGCCAGCAGGGGAAGGCGAATTATTGCTTCAACCAGGCGGGGGAAGTATATGAAGCCTTTGAGCATAGTAAGGTACCGGCGGATATGCTCCGTGAATATGAGGAAGGTCTTCTCAGGGAGGGCCGGCAGCGGCGCGATTCCAGGCTGCGGATGCGCCGGACATTCCTTGCGCTGATGCTGTTTCTGCTCGTGCTGATCCCCTCTGCGCTAGCTCCTGTGGCAAGCACGGATGAATCCGAAGAGCCGGCCTCGGCTGCTGCTGCCGGTAACCTGGAAGAGCCGGCGGTTGCGGAGCCGTCAGAGGACGCAACGGAAACTTCAGCTCAGCCAGCCATGGCTTTTACGGCAGCAGGTGAAGACATGGCTTCAGCGGGCCAGGCATTGGTGAAGATTATACAGAGCCGGAAGGCTCCTTCTGAAACAGCAGTTCTTGCTATGAAAAAGTCGGGACGCTGGCTGGTCTGGAAGAGTAACCTGCCTCTTGTGGCTACGGTTGAGAAGAGCAAGCAAGGAAAGGCTGTATACCAGTCTTATGATCCGGCTGCCTGTGCCTGCGTACCGCCGGAAGCAGGCGGGCTGAAGAAGCAGGCGGCGATATGGCAGGATAAGCAGGAAGAGTTAGCGGCACTTTGGAGCGCCATCCGATCTTATCAGAACAGTAAGGGTACGTTGCCGAAATCGTTGAAGGAGCTGGCCAAACCTTTTCCGGGGAATTATCTCGGGGGGACGACGCCGCTCATGAAGCAGGAATTCAGTGCGCTTCGGGGAGCATTAAATTCCCAGATGCCCCAATCCTCAGCAGTTAAGGCTTCACCTGTGCCAACGACGGGAGCGGGTGAAGAAGCAGGGAGTCTGGGTACCAAGACTGGTAAAAGCAAAGAGACGCAGCAACCCTTTTTTAGCAGTCCGCTGAAAATTATCGTGGATAAACAAAATCACCGTCTGGCAGTAACCAGCGGCAGTATTATTCTGCGGAACTATGAGGTTGGCCTTGGGGGTAACAGGACACCAGAAGGAGAGTTTGCGATCTCTGATAAGGTAGTCAATCCGAATGGGCATGACAATGGGGAGTTTGGCAGCCGCGGTATGCAGCTCTCGGACACAAATTATGCCATACATGGCACGAATGAGCCGGACAGCATTGGCAAGGATGAGTCACTGGGCTGTATCCGTATGAAACGCGGAGATGTGGAGGAACTGTTCGCTATGGTACCGATGGGGACGAAGGTCCAGATTAGTAAAGGGGTTCTGCCTGACGAACTGCTGCTGCCTGAGGAACGTTTCCCGTCCGGCACACCGCTAGATCAGACCAACCCCAACAAAGTCTACCATTGGCTGAATTAATTTCCTGCAACAATAAATAGAACAACAATTAGAAGAACCAGCAGCACCAGACTAACACTGATCCATAGTATGGCTTTGCGGTTGACTTCTTCTTTTTTTTGCTGCAGTGTTGGAGGTTTGCGTTTTGTAGACATATTGGCCATCCTTCTTTCTCTATTTATCATTGATTACCCTTACATTGTAATGCGTTTACAACAAAATTACTATACTCTGCATTTCGCACGGAAGCGCCGCCCGGTAAAAAACTTTTCTTTTCCCCCGGAAACAGCTAAAATTAAGAAGAAACCTACAGAATCGGGGAGTCACCTGACCTACTTAAGGGTTCCCTTTGAAGGAGCGAGAACGGTGCTGTATCGACATTTAGGCAAACCTATTTTCTTTAAAATGGACCCGGAGAAAGCGCACCATCTCGTCATTAGCGGACTGAACAAATCAGATCTGGTGCCCGGCGGCAATAGCGCGATGCGTCTCATGTACGGCGTTCCCGAGACCGCTGATCTTGCAGTGGATTTATTCGGCCAGCATTTCCCGACACCAGTGGGACTCGCGGCAGGATTGGATAAGAATGCTGAGGCTGTGGGAGGATTTTCTTCCATTGGCTTTGGATTTATGGAAGTGGGCACGGTGACACCGAAGGGACAACCCGGAAACGACAGTCCACGGTTATTCCGGCTGCTGCCTGACGAAGCGCTGATCAACCGGATGGGCTTTAACAATGAAGGTGCTGATGCGATGGCACGGCGGCTGAAGGCGCTGGGGAAACGAAGAATTCCGGTTGCGGTGAATATCGGGCGCAACAAAACAACGCCTAATGAATCGGCACATGAGGATTACCGCCAGTGTATCCGTACGCTATATCCGTACGGTGATTTTTTTGTGGTCAATATCAGCTCGCCGAATACGCCGGACCTGCGAAGTCTTCAGCACGGCAGCGAGCTGTCTAATCTTCTTGCCCAGGTCAAGGAGGAAATGGAGCTTCAGTATAAACAGAGCGGCATTTCCAAAAGCCTGCTGGTCAAGATCGCGCCAGATGTCAGCGACGGCGAACTGGAATATATGGTACATACAATCGCTGACGCCGGAATGGACGGTGTGATTGCCACCAACACTACACTCAGCAGGGAAGGGCTTAAGAGTGACAAGGCAGGAGAGACAGGTGGCCTCAGCGGTAAACCTCTGCGTGACCGCTCCACTGAAATTATCAGCAGGATTTACCGCCAGACAGGAGGTAAGCTGCCGATCATTGGTTCGGGCGGTATTTTTACCGGCCAGGACGCATATGACAAGATCCGGGCAG
This sequence comes from Paenibacillus sp. 22594, assembly GCF_052044425.1. Lineage (NCBI taxonomy): Bacteria > Bacillati > Bacillota > Bacilli > Caryophanales > Paenibacillaceae > Paenibacillus > Paenibacillus sp. 22594. The sequence continues at coordinate 907,843 of NZ_JBQENA010000001.1, read as the reverse complement.
GCGCGAGTCTGGTCGAAATTTATACAGCTCTCATCTATGAAGGACCGGAGGTTAACCGCAGAGTGCATGCTGGATTACGGAAGCTGCTGCGGCGGGACGGATTCTCTCATATCCTGGAAGCAGTGGGCGCTGATCATCACTGAAGGATGAATGGACAGGAGGACGAAGGCGATGGACGTCAGGGACTGGGGAACATTTTTACTTCCATATGAACAAACTGTGGAGGAATTGAAGGTTAAATTCAAAACAATGCGTTCGGAGCTCAAGAAAAGAGAAGAGTATACACCGATCGAGTTCGTAACCGGGCGCGTCAAGCGGCTGTCAAGTATACTGGAGAAGGCCAAACGCTTAAATGTAAAAATGGAGGATCTGGAAACAGGGATTGAGGATATTGCCGGCATTCGCATCATGTGCCAGTTCGTGGAGGATATCCGCAGAGTGGCCGAATATATCCGCGCCCGCAAGGATCTTGAGGTTCTTTACGAGAAGGATTACATCACGAACTATAAGGAAAGCGGCTACCGCAGTTTCCATATGATCATTAAATATCCGGTGCAGACAGCTCTCGGGCAAAAGATTGTGCTCGCCGAGATTCAGATCCGTACGCTGGCTATGAACTTCTGGGCAACCATTGAGCATTCCCTGAATTACAAATACCGGGAAAGCCTGCCTGATGAAATGCGCCTGCGCCTGAAAACGGCTGCGGAAGCCGCGTCGATACTGGACAGTGAAATGTCCAGTATCCGTGAAGAGATTCTGGAGGCGCAAAAAACCTTCGAGGAAAATTCGAATACAACGACCCAGCTTCTGAAAGCCATACATCAGTTGTACTTCTACCATCTGGTGAATGAAGCCATTGAAAGCCAGGAACGCTTCAATCAGATCTGGCAGGCGCAGGATATGGAAGCGATGAAGGACCTGCTGGAACATGTGCGCGAGCTGCTGTCGAATGCCAAAAAGGATAGCCAGCCGGATGGCTTATGAACCGCTGTACCTGGCTTACCTGGTCTATTTCAACCGGGACAGGGATTATTTTGAATGTCATGAGGTTCTTGAAGAGCTGTGGCTGGCCAGGGAACGTGATCCGCTGTACAAGGCTCTGCTGCAGACTGCAGTAGGTTTGTATCATTTCCGGAACAACAATGTACGCGGCGGCTTAATGATGTTGAACCGGTCGTATGAGGTGCTGCAGCAGTATCCTGGGGATACTCTGGGTATCAATCTCATCAAGCTGGCCCGTGAAGTTGAAGATTATGCCCGTAAGCTGGACTCCTATGCAGACCAGCCGTTTGAATATTATGATCTCACGATTGAGCTGATTGATCCGATTCTGGTAGAGGAAGTCACCGCTACAGGTAAGGAGATTGTACCCAATCGTCCACAGCGCCGCGGTCCGCAGAGACCATTACCTTCCCACCGCGCGAATAAGGAATTCTGAATAGCAAGACTACCACAGGAGCACCCGCAGGGGTGTTCCTTGATTATTGGAGGACGGCATCATGGCAGTGCAACTGCCCGGCACTTTTATGCAGCGCATGAAGGAAATGCTGGGACCGGAGTATGAGCAATTTGCGGAGTCGTACAAGGAGACTCCTTATGGCGGCATTCGTGCCAACACATTAAAAATATCGGTGGAGGAGCTGCGCGCTCTCTCCCCCTTTAAACTTGCTCCAATTCCCTGGTGCCCCACCGGGTTCTATACAGAAGAAGGAGCGAGACCCGGCAAACATCCGTATTATCATGCGGGACTGTACTATATTCAGGAGCCAAGTGCGATGGCGCCGGTAGAGCTGCTCGGCGTACAACCAGGCGACTATGTGCTTGATTTATGTGCCGCTCCAGGAGGTAAATCTACGCAGATTGCGGCCAAGCTGAAGGGCGAAGGGCTTCTCATCAGCAACGATCTTCACCCGGAGCGGACCAAGGCCCTGGCTAAGAACCTGGAGCTGTACGGTGTCCGCAACGGAATCGTACTGAATGAAAGTCCGGAACGGATTGCTGCGGCTTTTCCTGTTTTTTTTGACCGTATTCTGATCGATGCGCCTTGCTCGGGCGAAGGCATGTTCCGCAAGGATGAAGACATGGTCAAGCAGTGGGAGCCTGAAACGCCTTTGAAGTATGCTGCTATGCAGAGGGATATTCTGAATTCAGCCGTAAAGGCGCTGAAACCGGGGGGAACCGTGGTGTATTCCACATGTACCTTTGCCGCGGAGGAGAACGAAGGTACGATCGGTGAGTTTTTGGATACTCATCCTGAGTTTTCGCTTGTTACAGTAGGCGGAACAGGTTCTTTTGCACCTGGCCTAAGCGGATTGCCCGGAGCTGCCCGGCTGTGGCCGCATAAGGTCAAGGGTGAAGGGCATTTTATGGCTGTACTGCGCCATGACGGAAGTCCCCGTTCCCTGGAGGAGACTGCATCCGATCCGGGACAGGCTGTTGCAGAAAGAACACTTTCCGCCTCCTCGCGGAACAATGGAGTCAAGGGGGAAGCCACTGCCAGAGCTGGTTCTGCCCGACAGGTAAGCGGACGGGGCGGCAAAGGGGGACGAACCTCAGGAAAGTCCAGCGGCACTTCACCCGGACGTCAGTCTGAAGGCGGGGGAGAAGAGGTTGCAAGAGCTGCGTATTCCCTATTCGCCGAAGACCAGCTCGGCTGGCAGCCATCCGGATTTCCGGTGCTGTTCGGTGACCATTTGTATCTCTCACCGCTGCCCAAGGCTGCACTTGACGGCCTAAAGACGATTCGTCCCGGCTGGTATGCGGGTCATATCCGCAGCGGCAGATTTATTCCCGGACATCCGCTCGCTACCGCTCTGCATCCCGCCGAAAGTATCCGCAGCCTCTCATTATCCAGCGGGAGCGGCGAAGCGGTCTCCTATCTGAAAGGGGAAACATTGTCTATCCCTGAGGAACGCTTAACGGTACGGCCTGGCAATCCCGCCAAAGGTTACGTGCTTGTCTGTGTTGACGGCTATAGCGCTGGCTGGGGGAAATGGCAGGACGGCATGCTGAAGAATGAATATCCCGCAGGCTGGAGGTGGACGTAAAGGATGAGTGCATCAGGAAATTCTGCAAAAAAACAGCGGATCGATAAAGTATTGTCCCATATAGGCAAAGGTTCACGGAGTGATATCCGCAAACAGGCTAAGCAAGGGCTGATTACCGTGAACGGCGCCGTTATTAAGGATAGCGGTTTCCATGTTGATCCTTACACGGACAGGATTGAGGTGGGTGGAGAGCTTGTGATTTACCGTGAATTCATCTATCTGATGATGAATAAGCCACCTGGTGTATTATCGGCCACAGAAGACAAGCGGGACCGCACAGTGCTGGACCTGCTAAAGCAGGAATATGCACAGTTCGAGCCTTTTCCGGTCGGAAGACTGGATAAGGATACGGTAGGATTGCTGCTGCTGACTAATGATGGGCAACTGGCCCATGAGCTGCTCTCGCCCCGCAAGCATGTCCCGAAAACCTATGAGGCTACGGTCGAGGGTGAGGTGGATGCTGCAGATGTGGCAGCTTTTGCTGCAGGTGTTGAGCTTGAGGACGGCTATTTGACTTTGCCTGCACAGCTTACCCTTCTGGGAAGGGAACGCGGAAGCAAAACCCTGTCCCAGATTTCACTGACCATCACGGAGGGGAAATTTCATCAGGTGAAGCGGATGTTTCTGGCGGTTGGCAAAAAGGTGATTTTCTTGAAACGGGTCTCTATGGGCGGGTTGAAGCTGGATGAGCAACTGGCACCCGGTGCTACCCGGGAGTTGACTGCTGAAGAACTGGCGCTGCTTGGCGGCGGGGAAGCGGAAACTTAAGGGGAATCAGCGGAGGTTTTTGCCACGGTTGATTAAATTAACAGTCTCCGTTAACGGATGTAATATACAATAGTTAATACAGATAAAGACAGACAAGGATGGTGGGGTATGAAATACAAGCTGATTGCACTGGATGTAGACGGCACGCTCCTGAATGACGATCACCAGTTGAGCTCTGAAAATAAGGAGGCTATCGCTGAAGTGACAAAGCAGGGCGGGCTGATTGTCCTGTGTACAGGGCGCAGCCCGCAGAATTCGATTCCTTTAATGGAGGAGATGGGACTGACCGGGTATGTACTGGGACATAATGGTGCGGCTACGGTGCGTGTAGAGGATCGAGAGGTACTGCATATCTATGGACTGGATGCCCGGGGACTGGACCCATATATAGAGTACTGCCGTGCCCATAATATTCATTATGATGTGAATACTGCCTTTGACATGTATGTAGATAATGTCGCTAATCTGACCTCGGAAGCTAATCATATGTACGAGCATTTTCGGGTGACACCAGCGACGTTACCAGCCTGGGAGGATTTTCGCGAACCGGTTGTCAAATTTACGGTCTTCACCAAATCGGATATTCTGGATGAAGCCCAGCGGGAATGGAGCACCTGGACGCAGCAGTATAATATTGTGCGCAGTGGGGAGTTTTTCGTAGATTTAATGCATCCGGAAGCCTCCAAGGGCAACGCACTGATGAATCTGGCTGCACATCTGGGAATAGCTCAAGAGGATGTTCTGTCCATCGGGAATTATTATAATGATATTTCCATGCTTACATACGCCGGTCTTGGTATTGCCATGGATAACTCACCGCTTGAGGTTAAGGCGGCTGCAGATGTAATTACAGGAAGCAATAACAATAATGGCGTGCGCGATGCACTTGTGAAGTACTGCTTGTCGTAATAGTAATCAATCATAGGATAGGAATTAGAAGGGTATAGAGTGGAGTGCTTGACGGCTCTGTTTTATGCTCTTTTTTTGTTGTTTAGAAAAAGTAACTGTTATCCTGCCTGGTTTTAAACATTGGTACTGTTGCGTATTGTGTTGATGAGAGGCGGAATAGATTAATTTCTTAACCCGGCTGTAAAAAACGCTATGGATTTTACTTAATCTATAGGACCGATTTTTTACAGAGGGGGGAAACCGTTTGCAGACCCATGCAACCGTAAGCAAGGAAAAAGAGAAAACTTCGGGTAGCCATCAACCATACAGCAATCCATTGGCTTTTGTGAAGCCAGCAGTAACCAAGCTGCCGGACCCGGTGGAGATCATCCGGCGTACACGGCAGAATCCGGCTTCCTTAAGCCGGGAAGACAAGCTGGCGCTCCAGCGTACCCTGGGCAACCGGGCCGTGGTTCAATTATTATCCAGTTTGAAGGATAGCAAGGAAGGTAAGCAGACAAGTGAGGCAGCAGGTGCGAAGCAGGGTGAGCAAGGGCAGGGGATTGCGGGGGATTCCCGGACTGAGCAGGAGCCTGCTCCTCCGGAAACGGATCCATTGGCACCTTCAGCCACTACGGAGCCGTCTGCAAGTAAGCAGCAGCCTCAGGTGCAAGAACCTGCACTAACGGCACAACCAGTCAGTGAGCAGACTGAGCCGAAGGCCGAGCAGAATGAAAAGTCCGGCATTCGAGCAAAGACTGCCACTACACTCAAAACGTGGGTGAAATCCTTGGCGGGAACTTCTCCTTCCAGCAAAGAAGGTAGCAAGGGTAAGGCAGATGTAGGGCAGCTGGCCGGTAAAGAGAAGGTAGAAGCTCATCAGTCAGCTGAAGAAGAGGCAATGGGTTCGAAAGCTAAAGAGGATGGAAAAGAACAGCCGGTGGAAGGTAAGGATGCAAAGGATCCTAATGAAGCTAAGGATGGGCAAGAGTCCAAGGCAGGCAAAGAGGCCAAAGCAGATAAGGAATTGAAGTCAGGAAAAGAAGCGAAGGAAGCACAAGTGGAACCTGCACCTAAGGGAGCCGCGAAGGAGCCTTCGCTCGGAGATGCGTTGGGCGCTTTGGCCGGAGACGGAAAGGAAGAGCCGGCCAAGGCTAAAAAGGTGAACATCCACGGAGAGGATCCCGGACAGATCCTCGATCAGCTGACCCGGGTTCAGCCGACAGAGATGGGGGACGCTTACGCCCAGGCGGTGGATGTTTCTGCTGAGGCTTTCGCGAAGCAGAAGCAGAAGACCCGGCAGGGGCTGCCGGCCATTCCAGCCCCGACAGGGCTGAAAGGCAAAGTCTTTCAAGCCCGGAAAAAGCCAGCGCCACTGAAGCACTCCGCACCGGAGGGGTACAGAAGCGAGCGCACCGGCGGGACTGCGACTACAGGCAACCTGGAGCGAATGAACATCGGATCTTCCGGCTCGGAAGGTAATCCCGAAGCCATTATGGGTGAAATCCGGTCCGCTGCGGCGCAGCCTCCGGGCATCAGCATGACTGGTGAGGCGGACCCTTCCCAGCTTGAAGGCTTCAATCAGGAGGCCTCCCAGCAGGTAGGGGCAGCCAAGCAGGCGGAGATGGGCCAGATCCACACTCCGTTTGGTGAGAATGACATCTATCCCGAGCCGGACGGCACTACGGTGAAGGCTTCCGCAGAGCTGCAGGGCGGGAATGCCCCCGGAGCCAAGAAGCTCCCTGCACTGGGAGTGCCTGCGGACATGACGGCCGGACTCAATCGCAGCCTTGCCCCGGAAATGAAGAAGCAGTTAGGTGCCAAGCAGGCGGAATACAGCAAGGAAAAAGCGAAATTCGACAGCAGGGTGCTGATCTCCAAAGCAGACAGCCACGCGCAAATCCAGCAGGCGGAGGCCGAGGCCAAGAACAAGCAGCTCAGCCAGCAGGCCGGGGCCAAGGCTGAAGTCGATAACCTGCGCGGCGAATGGAAAAACGAACTGGATACAGCCGAAGCTGACTATGCCGGACAGGCTGGAGCGGCAGCGCAGCAGAAAAAAGGCGAGATCAACAGCGTCCGGACCGAAAAAGAACGGGAAGCGCAGAAAAAGCAGTCTGAAGCGGAGCGGGAAGCCACTCAGGCCTACAGCAAAGCTAAGAAGGATGCCGACGGCAAGCATGCAGAAGAGAAAGCAAAGGAAGAGAAAAAAGGCGGCTTCCTCGGCTGGGTGAAGGACAAACTCGAAGCCGTGGTCGATCTTGTCAAAAAAGCGGTCAACTTTATTTTTGAGGGTCTCCGCAAAGCGGTGAAGTTTATTTTTGAAAAAGCCAAACAAGCCGTGCTGGGCATTATCGAACTGGGCCGCAAGCTGATCACCAACCTCATCAAGGGCCTGGGCACGCTGCTCAAAAAGCTGGTCTCCGTGGTATTTGCCAAATTTCCGGGCATCGCTGCCAAAATATGCAGCAAAATTGACGGTGTCGTCAATAAGGCCGTGAAGGCTGTCAACCAGCTGGCAGAGAAGCTCAAAACCAAAGTCACGCAGGTCATGGACTTCCTGGCCACCAAGGTGGATCAGGCGCTGGCTGCGGTACAGAACTTCTACAGAAAGTTAATCTCAAGCCTGGGCAACCTGCTCATTGCTACATTTCTGGATGTGCTTGCCCGGATGGGGGCGCTCGGCAAGGCGGCGAAGCGTTCGCTCAGTCACCTGGAAGGCAAGATGTGGGAATATCTGCTCGGAGTAGACATCTCCAAGCCTATGGGGGCAGGAGCGGCAGAAGGCGGAGCGGCGGAGCAGGTGCAGGCATCCGGTCAAGCGGACGAGAAGCTTACTGCCGACGACATCGAAATGGAGTCGGTCGAAGCGGGTGAGATGGATCCGGCGCTGGTGCAGGAAGCGAACCTCAAGGACGGGGAGAGCAAGCAGCTCTCCGGCAGCCGCGATCCGGCCACCATGGACAGCATCATGGCGGAATTCGATACCGGAAAAGCAGATCAAAGCCTGGGCGGCAAAATAGCCGATGGCGCGAAACTTCGTGCGAGTAATGCGAAAATGCTATTTGACCAGATAAAATCATATGTAATAAAATGGATGAAGAGTAATGGATTGAAGCTTTTGGCTGCTCTTGCAGGCATCTTGGTTGGCGTCGTGGCTGCGGAGATTATCACAGGCGGGGCCATCACGGCTGCACTTCCGATGATTATCAACCTGATCACGATGTATCTGCAAGCGGATGCGATTAAATCCGTCGCCCAGACCCTAGTCCAAGCCTCGGGCTACATTGGCACCTACCTGAGCCAGGGCTGGCAGAAGATGATCGAACCGGCTGCCATTGCGCTGGCAACCGCACTCGCGATGGGACTCGTGGAGCTTGCGATGGAGCTTGGCTTCAAGGCGATCGGCAAAGGGCTGAACAAAGCCGGACAAGCCGTGAAGAAAGGCGTTGGAGCTGCGGCCACTGGTGCGAAGAAGGTAGCGGGTGCAGGAGTCAAGGGCATCAAGAGCCTGTTGAAAACCGGAGCCAAGCTTGCGTCCAAGAGCGGCAGCATGATCATCCGTAACGGAAAAATCGTGATCAAGAGCCTGCAAAAGGGGCTTATGAAGGGGGCCAAAAAGCTCCAGGGTCTGGTGGACCGGATTCTGCAGAAGTTCAAGTTCAAGCGGTTCAAGCTGGAGCGCAAGGGAGATCATGTTCTACTCTACGGAGAAGTTAATCCGTGGGTGTTGCTGGCTAATGGGCGAATCAAAAAAATAGACGACATTGATGGTAAAAAGGCAGGAATAAGTACTCAGGCTGAGTATGACAAAATCAAGAGTCTGAAGCCTTCTGAGAGAAGAGAAGTCTATAATAATGCAGTAGCTAAAGAAGACGGTAAGATTGATTTTGATAGTATTGTGAATTCTGAAAAAGATGCCATTCATTTAGAAGTCGATGTTGAATTTGATTCTAAATTAGCAAGGAGCTATATTAAAGATATTGAAGCACGCACGGGGAGAAAACTACCAAAAGTACAGCTCGATAGATTAAAGGATGCTTTGAGAAATAAGCAGTATACCAAAAAGTCTGCTAAGCAAACGGCTAAGAACAGAAAGGAATTCGATAAAGTACGAGATGAAGTAATTACGGAATGGGAATCGAAAACAGGTCAAAAATGGCCCACTTATGAAGAAGATATCATCTCAGAAAATAGTGGGAAAGTTATTAGGAAAAAAGGTGATAAGTATGATGCACATCATATCATTGAAAATAGTTTTGGTGGAGAGCATGAGTGGTGGAATATGCATCCAGCTAAATTTCCTGATGAACATCAAGGTGGTATCCATGGAGCAGGTTCTCCAGCAAATAGTTTATTTAGCGGAGGTGCGAGGTAATGAGTTATGACTTCATAAAAAGAAATTCATTTAATACTTTTTATCCAGTAACTGAGAATGAGATAAGTAACATGGAGAAAGCCTTGAATTTAAGAATTCCAAATGAATTAAAAAAACTCTTTTTAGAAGTTGGTTATGGATTTATTAAAGGTTCTGAAAATAATGTAAATCGAATTATGGATCCTTATTCTATAAGGGATTTTCGATTGAGGGAGAATGATTACAAATATTATCCTGATATAGAGATTTACGATGAATTCGAGGTTAACAAACTGATATTTTTTGAAGGTAATGAAACAGCGTTGATGTCAATCGATCTAAACGAAAGTATTAATAATCCGATATATTACTATGATACTCAGATTGCAGATTCTCTTAAAGATTTCTTAGTTGAAATAGAGAAGGATGACAAGTACTATCTTGAATTTGTGGACTAATAAACAGGTTTTTATGGAAAAATAATTTTAGGTCAATTTTGGTTGGATTATACCAATATTGACCCTTTTTTTGTTTTTTTACAAAGCTAAAAGAACTATAGGGACCAAGTCCAAATCGAATTCCCTTCCCCCACATGAGCTCTTGGTTCTTCAGGTCCTGAAATCTGGAAGCCTTCTAAGAGTGAAATCTGTTCCGTCTCAGTCGAACTCAGGAATCTGGACAGTGAACAGAGTTTTAATAGTATGAGGGCTTCAACCAGGACGTATCACATCAAATATGGGTAGCTTAATAAACAGTATAGGGTATTAATACATCAATCATATGTAATAAAATGGATGAAGAGTAATGGATTGAAGCTTTTGGCTGCCCTTGCAGGCATCTTGGTTGGCGTCGTGGCTGCGGAGATTATCACAGGCGGGGCCATCACCGCTGCACTTCCGATGATTATCAACCTGATCACGGTATATTTGCAAGCGGATGCGATTAAATCCGTCGCTCAGACTATTGTCCAAGCTTCCGGCTATATTGGCACCTACCTGAGCCAGGGTTGGCAGAAGATGATCGAGCCTGCCGCTATTGCGCTGGCAACGGCCCTGGCGATGGGACTCGTGGAACTAGCGATGGAGCTTGGCTTCAAGGCCATCGGCAAAGGGCTGAACAAAGCCGGACAAGCCGTGAAGAAAGGCGTTGGAGCTGCAGCCACTGGTGCGAAGAAGATAGCGGGTGAAGGAGTCAAGGGCATCAAGAGCCTGTTGAAAACCGGAGCCAAACTTGCGTCCAAGAGCGGCAGCATGATCATCCGTAACGGCAAAATCGTGATCAAGAGCCTGCAAAAGGGGCTTATGAAGGGGGCCAAAAAGCTCCAGGGTCTGGTGGACCGGATTCTGCAGAAGTTCAAGTTCAAGCGGTTCAAGCTTGAGCGCAAGGGCAAGCATATCCGTCTGTATGGCGAGGTTAATCCTTGGGTGCTGCTGGTTGACGGGGAACTGCGGGACATCGATGAGAAGCAGCTTGAAAAGGAAATAAAAAAACTAGAACTCGATGGCAAGAAGCCGATCAAGCTTAGTGAAACCGATTATAAGAAACTTGAAAAGCTTGATGCTACAGAGCTAGAGGTTATTGCTAAACATGCAGATGGAAATAAAGATAAGATTGATTTTAAAAGCGTAAAGAAGACGGATAATGATCTATTGTCTTCCAATGGAAAATTTAAAGATGCTAAGATGCAATCAAAATATGATGAATATTGTGAAAGGAAATATAGAGCTGGTGAAACACCTAAAGACCCTCTAGAATGGAAGGAAGCAAGTGAAAAATGGGCATCTCTTAGAGAACAGGGAGAGATTTTCTCTGATGAAAGTTTTGCTAAATTCTCACAACAATATGAAAATGCACAAAAAGAAATAACAATTGTTACTAATGAAGGAACTAAAATAAGGGTTGACGCAATTGCAACTGATGATCACGGTAATGTTATTATACAAGAATATAAAAGTTCCGATACTGCTCCATATACTCCAAATCAAGGTAAGGGATTCCCGGAATTGGAGAAATCGGGCGGATCAGTTGTGGGTGAAGGGAAGGGGGATTTTACAGAGGGATACGAAATACCTAGTGGAACAACAGTGCAAACTGTTCGGCCCGAAGGTAAAACCTATTCAGATGAATAAATGAGGTGAGATGCAAGTGTCAGTATTAGACAAGAATAAAATAGATGGTATTGGCAAAAGTAAAAGTGAAAATAAATTAGCTTTAATGATTGCAGACCATTTAGATTGGGAAAATGAACACCAACACTTAACATTTTTGCAGGACAAAATTAATGCTTATATTTCTTTTATTGAAAGTGGACAAGTTTATAGTTTATATCCAGATTCAAAGTTAGTAGATGGATTTATTTTTGATCTAAGATTTGCATATAAACCAACCGAAAATTGTAATAAATTAGTGGAGCTTTTTAGAAAAAGCACGCAAGATTTGAAGATTGATTTTGAAATCTATGAATCCTAAACGGTTTCGATTTGAGGTGTAAATATGAAAGCAAATGAGGTATTTGATGACGTATGCAGTTTAATATCTGAGAAATATACAGAAAGTGGGTGGAAATACTCTAAGTCAGATCATTGGATGACAAAAAAAGATAAGAATTTCACGTACAAAGTGTTTTTTTATACAAGTTGGAATAATATATCTGATAAAAATGTAGCATTTTATGGTGAATGTGCAATTATGCCTATAAAATCAAAAGATAAATTATTTCATATCAATACCCGTCAATGTAATATTCCAAGTGGTCAATTATATTGGAACATCGCAAATGAGGATAATTGGGATTATGCAGTTCAGGAATTCACTAATTGGTTAGATAGTGTATTCATACCGATTGTAGAATGCTGTATGAATGATCTGGATAACTTCGTTAAACAAGTTACAGTGGAAGGATTTTATCCTTCAAGGGGTTATGTGGTAGATATTAGTTTTATCTTAACATATGGTTCACGTGAATTAGCAGAAGAAGCCACCAAAAGATACTATGTTAGTTTAGACGAGTCGATAAAAAAAGAATTTAAAGAAAACTACGAGAGTATGATAAATGGAAATAAGACGGTAAGTGTATACGGTAATAATATGATGAGAAATTATTCTAATTTTAGAACTGTAGTGGAAAATAAAATAATTATAACGTTTTAGCACATGAAATTGTCTAACATCGCTTGCGGTAACTGGTAACCCAGTTATCGCTTTTTATTTTCCAAAATTACTACTAAGGGGAGAAGGTGGAGCAGGAAATAGTTTTTCACAAAGATCACCGTCGTTATTGTTAATATCAGCATGCTATTATATCAGCATTCAAAGGGCAATAAGACGAACTGAAGGTTTTAATACAAGTATTTATCGACAATGATCAAGAGCCATGGACAAATTTAACCCTTACATTGAAGTCTCCTGGAAAGATGAATATTATTTATGATTATGAAGATGTGCTCGCATCAAAAATTTTGCCAAGTCAACGACAAATGGTCTTTGAATACCAGAACTTAGGTATGTTTCCTCAAAATGAGAGGGACAAACTCTTTCTATATTAGAAGATACAGAAATAAAAAATATCTCTAAGAATGCAGATGGAGATAAAGGTAAGATTGTTTTTGATAGCGTTGAGGGAACGGATAAAATTCCTAAAGTAACAAAAGGTTATGATGTAACACCTTTGAAAAGCACTTATAAAGAAAGGTTGAATCAAACTCCGGTAAGTAATGGTAAATGGACTGGTGAAAGAGGTGAATCAACTTTTATTTCCGATAGTCCCGAAGTAAAACCATATTTTAATGAAGCAGGCGTTCAAGGTGTAGAATATAAGAATGCAGTACCAGATTTATCTCCGTTTTCTAAGGCGGAATTTGAGATTACGGGTATGTCTAGTTCAAGAACTTCTAATTTTTCAAAAGCTGACGAGTTGCTCGCAAAGCAGTGGTCAACACCAGAGAAGCAGTGGACAAAGGCTGAAGTGGCAAAATGGAGAACACAAAACAAGTACAATTGGCACGAACTTAATGATGGAAAAACCATACAATTGATTCCAAGTAGTGCAGAAGTTCAAGTTCAAGCGGTTCAAGCTGGAGCGCAAGGGTAAGCATATCGGTCTGTATGGCGAGGTTAATCCTTGGGTGCTGTTGATTGACGGGACGATGAAGGACATCGACGAGAAGCAACTTGAAAAGCAATTGAAAGAGCTGGAGCTTGATGGAAAGAAACCGGTCAGATTAAGCGATGCAGAACATAGTAAACTCAGTAAGTTAGAAGATACAGAAATAAAAAAAATCTCTATGAACGCAGATGGAGATAAAAGTAAGATTGATTTTAAAAGCGTTGAGGGGGCGGGTGAAAGTAGAGCAGATTATTTAAGGGAGAAGTACGGGAAATTAAGTTCTGAACAACTTCATGCCAATATTAATGATAGAGCAGGAATTAGTTTTCCACAAAGATCAACTAATAGTAAACTTAAACAGGGTGGCTATGGTACTAACGATGTAGATGCTTACAAGAAAATGAGTCCCAATAAGAACCGTGCTCCAGGATTCGGTACGTCGAAATTAAATGGACTGGTACAGGCTCACCATGCAATACAAGATGAATGGGCCAAGCTTTGGGCAAAGAGAAATGGAATGAATTATAGTAGTTCTAATGCACCGTCGTTATTGTTAAAATCAGTATCAGGTGAATCACATGCTATTATATCAGCATTACAAAGGGCAAGAAGACGAACTGAAGGTTTTTATACAAGTATTGTGCATGAATTTAATGAGTCGTATAGAGAAATGATTAAAGCTGGCGTTGACCCTAAAGTTGCCAAAAAGGTAATCGGGGAAGCATACAGATTCTTTGATGGACTAGGAGGCTTTAAATGATAAATTCAAAATCTTTGTCAAGTTTCAATCTTTATCCTGTTGTTGATGAAAATGAAATCAACAAGGTGGAGGTAGAAATGGGTTTGAAATTCCCTAAGGTATTTAGGGAACTTCTAAAATTGACTAACGGCTTTGAAACAGAAGAAGGTGTCGCAATTTTTGGTACTGATATTATTATTGAAAGAAATCAAACATATGAGGTTTCAGAGTACGCTCAGGGTTATTTAGCTGTAGGGAGTAACGGCGGAGGCAAGTTCTACTTGATGTCGGCAAATGAGGACTCTACTGAATTATTACAAGTAGATGCAGGAGTTATGAATCCAGAATTCGCTTCATTAGTCAGTGAGGATTTTATAAAATGGATAAATAATGGGGCAATAAACATTGATTTGTTAGAAGAAGAGGATGAGGCGGATAACGAGCAACTTTGTGATCTTATTCTAGTAAATCCGCTTATGGGTGGGGCTACTGATCTGAAAAAAATACAAGAGGTCTTTAATATTAAAAAGGGTCTATTTGATTTATTGAAGGGCTCGAAGCAACTTCCTTTTGTTTTAATGAAAGACATTCCTGTTGATGTAGCTAATAAAAATTTAACAGAGTTAGGCGAACTTAGTGCATTATTGGAAATATCAAATGTTAACTAAGGTCATCTATATTACAGTTATAATTGCATACCATTACGAAAAGAACGATTTTTTAAATCCTTGATTTGCTTCGTTCCTCTCAGGTTTCTTATTTTGGAGGGGGGGTGATGAATGAACCCATCATTCAACCAATAACACACTTAACCAATGTAATATCCGAATAATGTTTCGTCAATTTGGTTGTACGCACGACAACGCTTGAATTTTTACCCTAAATAACGCTAATGCGTTACATTGAACAGGTCGATTATGGTCAGGTACTACCATGATTGACCTGTTTTTTGTTATCTTTGTTTTCTTACGGTTTTTCAAAAATTCCAACAAGTACTTGCCCCTCTAATATAGTCCGAAATTCGTTAGGAATTTGAGAAGTCGACAACCTGCGGGGCGAATGGAAAAACGAACTGGATGCAGCCGAAGCCGACTATGCCGGACAGGCTGGAGCGGCAGCGCAGCAGAAAAAAGGCGAGATCAACAGCGTCCGGACCGAAAAAGAACGCGAAGCGCAGAAAAAGCAGTCCGAAGCGGAACGGGAAGCCACCCAGGCTTACAGCAAAGCCAAGAAGGATGCGGACGGCAAGCATGCAGAGGAGAAAGCCAAGGAAGAGAAGAAGGGGGGGGGTTCCTCGGCTGGGTGAAGGACAAGCTCGAAGCCGTGGTTGAGGTCGTTAAGAAGGCCGTCAACTTTATTTTCGAAGGCCTCCGCAAAGCGGTGAAGTTCATTTTTGAAAAAGCCAAACAAGCCGTGCTGGGCATCATCGAACTGGGCCGCAAGCTAATCACCACCCTCATCAAGGGACTCGGCACGCTGCTCAAAAAGCTGGTCTCCGTGGTGTTTGCCAAATTTCCGGGCATCGCCGCCAAAATATGCAGCAAAATTTACGGAGTTGTCAACAAGGCCGTGAAGGCCGTCAACCAGCTGGCGCAGAAGCTCAAAACCAAAGTCACACAGGTCATGGAGTTCCTGGCCGCGAAGGTGGACCAGGCGCTGGCTGCGGTACAGAACTTCTATACCCAGTTAATCTCAACCCTGGGCAACCTGCTCATTGCTACGTTTCTGGATGTGCTGGCCCGGATGGGAGCGCTTGGTAAGGCGGCGAAGCGTTCACTCAGCCATTTGGAAGGCAAGATGTGGAGTATTTGCTCGGAGTAGACATCTCCAAGCCTATGGGGGCAGGGGTGGCAGAAAGCGGAGCAGCGGAGCAGACAGCCGAAGCAGGTCAAGCAGCGAACGAGAAGCTTACCGCAGACGACATCGAACTGGAGTCGGTCGAAGCGGGTGAGATGGACCCGGCGCTGGTGCAGGAAGCGAACCACAAGGACGGGGAGAGCAAGCAACTGTCAGGCAGCCGCGATCCGGCTACGATGGACAGCATCATGGCGGAATTCGATACCGGAAAAGCAGATCAAAGCCTGGGCGGCAAAATAGCCGACGGCGCGAAACTTCGTGCGGGCAATGCGAAAATGCTGTTTGACCAGATTAAATCATATGTAATAAAATGGATGAAGAGTAATGGATTGAAGCTTTTGGCTGCCATTGCAGGCATCTTGGTTGGCGTCGTGGCTGCAGAGATCATCACAGGCGGGGCGATCACGGCTGCACTCCCGATGATCATCAACCTGATCACGATGTATCTGCAAGCGGATGCGATTAATTCCGTCGCCCAGACCCTAGTCCAAGCCTCGGGCTACATTGGTACCTACTTGAGCCAGGGCTGGCAGAAGATGATCGAACCGGCTGCCATTGCGCTGGCAACCGCACTGGCCATGCATCCAAGAGCGGCAGCATGATCATCCGTAACGGCAAAATTGTGATCAAGAGCCTGCAAAAGGGGCTTATGAAGGGGGCCAAAAAGCTCCAGGGTCTGGTAGACCGGATTCTGCAGAAGTTCAAGTTCAAGCGGTTCAAGTTGGAGCGTAAGGGCAAGCATATCCGTCTGTATGGCGCCATTAATAAATCTTTTTCAGCAGCCCAATCACTTCATCGAGGGTGAGGCCAAAGGACTTGTAGTAGGATGTATCGCTCTCCATTTGCTTCAGGACCATCTCGTTGCGTATCTGCAGCATCTCGTCGGGCGAGAATTCGGCTACAAAACATCCTTTACCTGTTACCGTATTGATCAAACCGCCTCGTTCCAACTCCTCCCAAGCTTTCTTAACGGTGATTACGCTAACGTTAAGCTCCAGGGCTGCCTGACGAATGGGTGGTAGACAATAGCCGCTTTCCAGCTCGCCTTTCAGGATTTGTGCGCTGATCTGTTCGTAAAGCTGCTGATAAATCGGTTTCTCGGATGTGTTCGAAATCGTTACATTCATAATATCTCCACTTTCAGGAATCTCTTTACGGCAATCCGATAGGCAATTAAGGTGAATGCTATAAAAATTACGATACCTGCGATCAGAATGGATAGCTGCAGTGCAGTATTATCCGTCCCTGGGCCATAGAAAGTGTCGTTTACCCAAGGACTTTGGATTCCGGCCCATTGGGCAACTCCGGCAAATAGTATAGCAGCCGTAGTGGATGCGGTCGTTGCCGCGCCATACTTATACGCTGTCTTGTAGTACATAGATATAAATACGATGTTGAAGATCGCCAGCATGATGAAACATAATCCCCAAAAACCCATATGCGGCGGATAGAAGATGTAAGTCAGATGAGGATACAAACGAAACGTAAATATACTGAAGATCATTGCAACGAGAAGATGCATGAGTTCAAGAATGACAACAACAGTTATCCTGGACTTTACAATGTCTGTTTTGGTCACAGGCATCATCGTACTAAACATCAAATCATTCTGGCTTTTAAATCCGCCAAACATATTCGGTATCGTTATGAAGCAGAAATATAGCGGTACGATAAAGTAGATCCAGCCGGGAATTAGCATTAAGCCGCCAATAATTAAAGGTAATACGAAGAACCAAGGGTTTACTCCTAATTTCAAATCTTTCATCACCAAATTATACATATACATCCTCCTTTTTTTTCGCGAAGTAGATCATGATTTCATCGAGGCTGGGTGTGGTTGCTCTTAGGTTGGAGAGAGGATCAATATCTTTGGTATGAATCAATCCGGTAAAGCCGAACGAGTTGAGCTTGTAAGAAATCAAATGTTCCTTCACTTCGCTCAATTGGGCTTCGCTGCCACTGAGTAAACGGTAGGACTCCTTAAACTCGTTTTTCTCCGAACTGGCGACAATTTGTCCGTGTTCAATGAAGGTTATATAATCCGCACACCGCTCTAAGTCGGATGTAATATGAGTTGAGAAAAGAATACTAATCTCGCCGTCAATAATGAGCTCCTGAAAGATATCCAGCAGATCGTCTCTTGAGACAGGATCGAGTCCGCTGGTCGGTTCATCTAGGATGAGCAGCTTGGCGCCATGCGATAAAGCAAGGGCTAAGCTGTACTTTACTTTCATGCCTGTAGACAGCTCTGCTATTTTTTTGTTTTCATCCAATTTGAATCTCTTCAGATAGTTGTAGTAGGCTTCATCGTTCCAATTCTTATAAAACTTCTTAGTAGCATTGGTCAGCGTTTTGAGCTTGCTGCGGGTATAGAAATCAATATCACCGAAGGCGCATCCGATTTCCTGCTTCAATTCGATTTCGTGTTCAGCGATGTTCTTGCCCAAAATGCATATCTCGCCGCTATCGGCTTGAACCATGTTCAAGATCGTTTTGATCGTGGTCGTTTTTCCCGCACCGTTGACCCCGATAAAACCCATTATATAGCCCTGCTCCAATTGAAAAGATACATCTTTGATCTGAAAATGAGGATATTTTTTATTTAAGTTTCTAATATCTAGTGCTAGCATACGATACCTCCTAGAAAATTGTGTATTCCGTGTATGCACAATGTATCACGAGACTTTTAAGAAAGTCAATTGGTATTTCACTTACTCCTCCAAAATTTCCTCCCCACCCAGTTGTAATTCCCCTCCCCAAACTTACTTTATATATGAACGAGAAAATATAGAGTGAGGACATAAACAGGCGATGAAATTCAAAAAATTGGCCAGAACCTTTCGTCAGGAAACGCCGGAAGCCGAATGTACGGAACATGGAGCTGCACCTGTCCTTGATCCAGCATCAGATCGTAACCTTGCTTCCGAAGTAGCTCTCGAACCGGAAGACAATGAGGCTGCTCCCCCCTACAGCTCCAACCACGAGTATCTGGCAGAGGAATTGCAGCGGCTGGAGCTTCGGCTCAAACTCAGGATGCTGGAAGCACCCCAACTGGACTCCGGGCTGTCTCAAATGGACGAAGAGATCCACGATTTGCTGGATGTCCAGTCCACAGATGAAGACGACACGAATCTGCTAACAGCGAAGATCAATCAGGTAGAGCAACGCATCGCATCCAGACTGAGGGCCAGTCATGGGCAAGAGGTCCGGTTGATGCTCCAGCAGGTGGCTTCCACGCTTAACCTGTCTTCTCTGGAGGTAAACATCGTTATCGCATGTCTTGCACCTGAACTAGACCGCAAGTATGAACGGATCTACGCTTTTTTACAGAATGATATGACGGACAAGCGCCCTTCGGTTGATTTTGTCCTGGGGTTGTTTACCAGGTCAGAGGAAGAGAGGCTTGAGGCCCGGTTGCTGTTCGATGCCCATGCCCCATTAATGAAATTTCTGCTGGAACGAAGAGGCGAATACGGTGACAGCCGCACACCGCTGATCGGCAGACCGTTGAAGCTGGAGGATTGGGCAGTGAACCTGTTGCTCGGTTATGAGGTGCTGGACGAGCGGTTGACGAAGGCAGCAAGCCTGAACACTCTGGTAATTCCGCAGCAGACAAGATTCCCTGAAGAGCTGGAGCAGAACCTGTTGCGGTTTGTGAAGCATTACAGCAGCGGCGAAGAACGCAGGGCCGGCAGTCTCCTGTACTGCAGTGGTCCGGATGAAGCCGGGAAGCTTAGCGGCATTCGAGGTGTCTGCAGCAAGCTGGGATTATCTGTGCTGGTTGCCGATATGGACAAGCTACTGCTTCCAGAGGTGGATTTCAGCGAAATGCTGAGGCTGCTTGGACGGCATGCGCTCCTGGAACATGCGGCTCTTTGCTTCGCAGGCTTCGACAGCATGGTGACCGAAGACGACCGTTATCGCGTGAAGATCCGGCTTCTAGTAGAAATGCTGGATACTTATGCGCCTCTGACTTTTATTCTTGGAGAAGCAGAGTGGGGCATAAGCTTAACCGGGGTTCAACTGAATTTCATGCAGATCGAGTTCCCCTTCCCGGACGCAGTAGCCCGCAAGCAGGCTTGGACGAACTTTGGTCAGGACTATAGGCTGTCTCCAAAGATTGAACTGGCGGATTTCAGCGGCAGCTTCCGATTCACTTCCGGACAGATCCGGGCCGCGCTGACCGGCGGCGAGAATATCGCCGTATGGAACGGTTCCAGCGGGGCTGAGGTAAGCGCCAAAGATCTGTACCAGGCTTGTTACTTCCAGTCCAGCCGCAAAATCCAGGCGCTGGCAACGAAGATCCGGGCCATGTACACCTGGGACATGCTGGTGCTTCCTGGCGAACAGCTAAGCCAGCTGCGGGAAATTTGCCGCCAGGTGAAATACCGCTCGCTTGTCTATGGAGAGTGGGGCTTCGCGGGACGGCTGTCCCTGGGCAGAGGGCTCAACATTCTGTTTTCCGGCCCGCCGGGCTCCGGGAAGACAATGGCAGCCGAGGTGATCGCCACTGAGCTGAACCTGGAAATTTACAAAATCGATGTCTCGCAGATTGTGAGCAAGTACATCGGGGAGACGGAGAAAAATCTGTCGCGGATTTTTGATGAGGCAGAGACGTCCAACGCTATTCTCTTTTTTGATGAAGCGGATGCCTTGTTCGGCAAGCGTTCAGAAGTCAAGGATGCCCATGACCGGTATGCGAATGTGGAGATCAGCTATCTGCTGCAGAAGATGGAGGAGTACACCGGGATCGTGATCCTGGCTACCAATTTGAATCAGAACCTGGATGATGCCTTTGCGCGCAGGCTGCATTTTAAGCTGGAATTCCCTTTCCCGGAAAAAAATCAGCGTGCGCTGATCTGGCGGGGTATGTTCCCGGCGGGAGCGCCGCTTGATCCGGACATCGATTACGATTTTATGGCGGAGAAGTTCATTCTTGCCGGAGGCAATATCAAGAACATTGCCTTGAACGCTGCCTTTTATGCCGCGCACGAGGGCTGTGCAATCGGGATGAAGCAGATCATGCTGGCAGCGAAGCGGGAATATCTCAAGCTGGGCAAAACCTTTTTGCAATCCGATTATGCTCCGTATCACAAACTGATCGAGGTGAAATAAGTATGGCTGTGGATACCGGTACAGTAATTAGAGATGTCAGCACCAGCCTGAAAGCACTGCTCAAGGCACATGTGCCTGAGCTGAACGATGACAGCTTCATCAGTTTTGGCTCCCCAAGCGACATCGACAGCTCCACAATGAAGCTCTCGATGTGCCTGTATTATTTGAGCCACAGTCCGAGCATGCGCAACAGTGAGAAGGAAGAGATCAGCGGCACGAACCAGTTCAATTATCCGCCCGCTTACCTCGATTTGTATTATCTGCTCACCCCGTATGCCAAGGATAGAGAAACGGAGCAGCTCATACTGGGCAGGATTTTTCAGCTGTTTCATGAGCACCCGGTGCTCAGCGGCACAGACCTCAGGGGAAACCTCGCCGCATGCGGCAATGACAAGATCCGGATTTCGTACAACAATCTGACGATTCAGGATATCAAGCAGCTGTGGGAGGTTTTTCCCGGCAAGCCTGCCAAGGTAAGCCTGTCTTATCTGGTATCTCCGGTAAAGCTGCCTGCGGATAGGTCGATTACGATTCCTCGGGTACAGGTAAAGGATCTGGGCATTCACCCCATTTAAATAGACAGGTCCAGGCTTCTTCTTTGAAAGGAGTGATTCATGGAGGGAACCCGTTGCAAGTCAACCGGAAAAGCGGATTTTCCGCAAAATCCAGCACATGCTCAACAGGAGCATAGGCTAACAAAACTTAGGCGTATGCTTTCGAAGCGAGTTTTGTACGTAGCTCAGTCATTGGAGTATAGGCTAACAAAACTTAAGTTTATGCTTTCGAAGCGAGTTTTGTACGTAGCTCAGTCATTGGAGCATAGGCTAACAAAACTTTTAGGAGGGTAAGAGATGGCAAATTATTTATCGCCAGGTGTGTATGTAGAGGAAGTCTCAAGCGGTGTCAAACCGATTGCCGGCGTAGGCACATCTGTAGGGGCTTTTGTAGGGATTTCAGAGAAGGGCGTGATCGGCAAAGCAGTGCTGGTTACGAACTGGAGCCAATTCGTCAACGAATTCGGCCAATTTATTCCGAATGGCTATCTGGCTTATGCCGTGTATAACTTTTTCGCTGAAGGCGGCACCTCCTGCTATGTGGTAAGAGCAGCGCCTACAGATATTCAGCCTGCCTCCCTTGCGATCAGAGACACCGATAACCTGGATCTGTTCAAGGTAGTTGCACGCTCGGAAGGGGTATGGGGCAACCGGATTTCGGTCAAGGTCAGCCAGTCCTCCAATAAGCAGCAATTCGGTTTCAAAATGGTGGTGCAATATTTGGAAGACAGTGAATTTAATGATGAATACAACGGGGAAGATGAAGCCGGCAAAATCGTTGAAATCTTCGACAATATGCTGCTGATCAATTTTGTGGAAAAGGTAAACGAGGTTTCTGCTTTTGTGAAAGTGAAGCCGCTGGTCGATCTGACCATCCTGGAGAACATGGAGAAAACCCCGGCCTTTAATGAAACGGCCTTGTCGCTCAGCGGCGGTGTGAACGGGATGTCTCCGATTGATTTCCTGGGGGATTCGGTTAGCCGGGCCGGGATTCACGCCTTTGACACCATTGACGGCATCAATATTGTGGCTGCTCCAGACCTTGCGGATATGGCCTACAGCCGGGGCACGATCCTGGACATGCTCAATTATTGCAAGCTGCGAAAAGACTGCATCTTCATTGTTGACCCTCCACATGGGCTGACCCCGATGCAGGTCAAGGATTTCAAGGAAGGTGCAGGCAACTATTCAGGTAATTCGTTCAACACCTCCTATGGGGCCCTGTATTATCCTTGGGTCTACATTAACGATCCGCTCACAGGCAAGCAAAAGCTCGTACCGCCGTCAGGCGCGATTGCCGGAACCTATGCTTATGTGGATTCTGTTCGCGGTGTTCATAAAGCACCAGCCGGAACTACAGATGGTTATCTGGATACGGTTGTGGGCATTGAGAAGATCATCACCAAAGCGGAGCAGGAGCTGCTCAACCCGGAAGGCATCAACGTGATCCGTTCCCTGCCGGAAGGCATTTGTGTATGGGGGGCCAGAACCCTGTCCTCCGATTCCGAATGGAATTACGTCAACGTCCGGCGGCTGATGATGTACATTGAGGAATCGCTTGACGAGGGCAGCCAATGGGTGGTGTTTGAACCCAATGATCCAAGCCTCTGGGGTAAGGTGAAACGCAACCTGACAGCCTTCCTGACCCGGGTCTGGAGAGACGGCGCTTTGTACGGAACTACGCAGGAAGAGGCTTTTTTCGTCAAAGTGGACGAGGAGAATAATCCTCCGGCTGTTCGGGATGCAGGTCAGCTAATTATCGAGGTCGGTGTGGCACCGGTCAAACCTGCTGAATTCGTAGTCATTCGGGTCAGCCAGAAAACCCTATCCAAATAAGAGATTGAGAGGAGATTTATCCTATGGCAACCGGCAAAAGAATGGACCCCTACCGCAATTACCGCTTCCGCGTCGTGATTGATGGTATTCAAACTGCAGCATTCGCTGATGCAACAATTCCAGATACCTCTACTGAGGCTGTGGATTACCGCGAGGGCATTGATGCTCCGCATGCACGCAAGCTTTCAGGGCTGACCAAATTCGGCAACATTACCTTGAAAAAAGGTCTGACCGACTCCCTGGAGCTCTACAACTGGCGCAAGTCGATTGAAGACAAGGGTGCCCTGAAGAACCGCAAGAGCTTGTCGATCATTCTGGTGGATGAAGAAGGCAATGACAAGGCGCAGTGGGATATCCTCGAAGCCTGGCCGATCAAGTATGATGTCAGTGCACTCAGCGCCAAAGGGAACGAAGTCTCCGTTGAATCCATGGAGCTGGTTCATGAAGGTGTACGCAGAGTGAAATAGCTTTTTGCTTTTTCCCCATCGTCACAAGGAATTTGATACGATACGCCAAAACATGAGATGGACGGTATAGGGATCAAATTCACAGCCTGAGGATGCGGGCGAAGTGAAGGAAACTAGAATTTTCTGAAGTGAGGGATAACACTTGGAACTTTTGCAAACCGAATTCAGCTTCACATTGCCTAAGGGCTACGTGGATGAGGCAGGCACTCTCCATAAGCAGGGAACGATGCGCCTGGCCACCGCAGCAGATGAAATCACGCCGCTCCGGGATTCCCGGGTCCAGTCGAACCCCGCGTATTTGACGGTCATCCTGCTCTCCAGAGTGGTAACCAGCCTGGGCGGGCTTGGCATGATCACACCGCGAGTGATTGAAGAATTGTATACTTCGGATTTTGCCTATCTGCAGGATATGTATAACCGGATTAACCAGAACGGCACCAATACCGTACATGCCAAATGCCCCAAATGCGAGCAGCCGTTTGAGATTGAACTGGAACCGCCGGGGGAATAATCGGCTACCCCCTTGACCGCCTCTATGAGGAGGTAGCCTTTCTAACCTACTATCTGCATTGGGACTATCCAGCCGTGCTGAACCTCGAACACGCTGAACGGGACCGCTGGTGCAGGGAAGTCAGCAAAATCAACCAAAAGCTGGGTGGCGGGGAAGAGAAGAAGAACTTCTTTGAGGCTTAGGAGGATAACATGAAGGCGAATATTTTGAATATCGGTGCAAAAAGCAATTGGGTACCCGGCTATCGGGAGGATCCCTATCTTGCCTATAACTTCATCGTGGAGATTGACGGGATATCCGTCGCCGGTTTCTCCGATGTCTCAGGTCTCAGTATTGAGACACAGGTGGAACGGAAGAACTTCGGAGGCGAGAACCACAAGGAATTTGTCTTCCTCGGCCAGACGAAATATTCCGACCTGACACTGAAAAATGGGGTCACGAACGACGAATTTCTGTGGAACTGGTATCAGAAAGTGATCAATGGAGTTGTGAAACGCCGCAACGGGTCTATTTGCCTGCTGGATCATTCCGGCACACCAAAGGTGTGGTGGAACTTCATCGAAGCCTGTCCCATCAAGTGGGAAGGACCGGCATTCAGCGCCAGCAGCAGTGCAGTGGCTGTGGAAAGTCTGGTGCTGACCCATAACGGGCTGTACAGGTACCGGTAAATGAATACAGCAACAGCTGATCAGAAAAGGCAGGATTTCGTCCAGTCCATTCTGGGGAAGTATGGCATCACCAGATGGCGGAGCCGGTTTCAGAATCTGATCCTGCGGCAATTCCCTTTGCTGTTCACAGAGCCTGAGGCGGAGAAATCCGTAGGCGCAGTTGTTCATCAGGTGAACCTGATTCAGCAAACGCATATCCATCAGTCGATCATCCATCCGCTGACACAGGTCATGCTGCAGCAGCAATCTCCAAATCGAAAGCTGCAGATCAGCACAGGCAGCGGTGGAGCTGTAAAGGGCAGTCTTGATTCCTATCCGGGAAACCAGGGTAGTGAACAGAATGCGCTTCATGGAGAGACCGGCAATCTGGACCTCATCCCTGTCTTACAGGAGAGAGGCAGAAAGCAACAAAGCAAGAGTGAAATTCCTGTAACAAGGGGATATCGAACTCACAGGCTAGCTAAAAGTGAACCGGAACCTATAAGCCCGCAAGATGCACGGGCTCAGAAGAGAACAGCTGAAACAAGGCAATTATACCTGTTAGAAGTGCCGGGGGCCTCAACAGTCGGAACTGAACAGAAAGAGCAGCACCAGAGGGACGGGATGGTGCCGCATGCCCGGAAATCCCGGCAGCATGAAGTCCTCAAGGACGATATCCCGCAGCCATTGCGGGCCGTCCATCAACAGTTGAATACGCTGCGGACCCACGCTGTATTCCAAGCTGTTGACGCCTTGAACACTCAGCGTCATGGGTCGCTGAAACGGGATCAGGCGGATAATCGGGACGCGCAGCCGGGGCAACCTCCTGCACTGGTGCTAAAGGATAGCATAGAGGTTGTCTCCAGCTCTGGCGGGACCGCTGCGAATGCACAGCATCACTCTTCTCCATGGATCTTCATGCCAAGTCAGGATTTCCTCCCTTCCACAAGCCCCGGTCTTCATCTGAGCTTAGGCCCGGGGGTTGCGGCAGTGCTGGAGAAGATGGAGAGCAGACAGGTTCCCCGGAGTCCGCTGCCACAGGAGTCTGCTTCACGTCTCAACATGCTGCAGCCCCTGGCCGTCCAGCCCATACTGCTTCTTGCCGCTCCATCAGAACCCCAAGGTAGAGTTCTGCAGCAGGTTTCAACCCTGCTCGGCAGCACTGCACGCCGGGCGAATGCTAGAGCCTTTCCAGCAGAAGATCCGATACCCGGCTTAATTCATGCGGCTCAGGAGCCCGGAGCGTCTTCCGCACAGCGGAAGAGCGGACGCGGGAACTGGTCAAACATTGCTGCTCCGTTGCAAGAGGAGATGCACCCGCCCGCAGGCCGATATTCCAGCCTGATTCTGCGGAAGCAGGAAGCACCTAAGGCTGCAGGGAAGGTGACGGTCCAGCAGCTGCAGGAGGCGATGCCTCAGGAGCAGGCCGCCCAGCAGATTAAGGCTCAGCCATCCCCCAGAGCGGCAGCCCCTGCTGCAAAGATGGACACTGCGGAACTGAATCAGCTGGCTGAACGGGTCTATCAGGTGCTGGAGAAGAAAATGGCGATCCGCAAGGATCGGAGGGGGCTTAGATAATGGCGGAAAAAGCGAAGATTATCCCCCTGGATATGGGCGGCGGAGCCATTGAGGTGATGTTCAACCCCAATGAGTACACCGTTTCCTTCGAAGGAAAATATACCGGGGAGAAGAACAACAAGCAATTTCAAATCACGGAAACACCAGAATTCAAGGTTTCTTTATTCTATGACACATATGAAAAACGCACGGATGTACGCAAGAAAACCAGGCTGCTGACCTCGCTGCTTGATCCCAAGGTCAGCGGGAAAAGCACGAAAAAGCCTCCGGTCTGCATGTTCGTCTGGGGTGGTTTCACCTACCGGGGCCTCCTCAGCAAAATTGAGCAGAAGTTCACGATGTTCATGGAGAACGGCACACCGGTCCGCTCTCTGCTTGATGTTACCTTCATCACGGACGAGCCGGACAAAACCGTGGAGGACAGCCAGGGCCTGAATGCCTGCCGTAAGCTATGGGTGGTTAAAAGCGGTGACCGGCTGGACCTGATCGCGAATGAGGCGCTGAAGGAGCCGCTGGCATGGCGCAGGATTGCCGAGCTGAACCGGATTGTGAATCCTGTCGGTTTTCCTGGAAAAAACGATATCGGGAGGACCTTGGTCATCCCGGATTAAGGCGGGGGTTACATGGGTACCAGTGTAGCGAATTATAAGATTGAGCTGAATGGAAGCAAGCTGTCCGCAGAGCTTACAGCCGCGGTCGAGGGAGTTACGCTGGAGGATGAGATCAATCTGCCGGCTTTATTTTCCATTCAGAT
This sequence comes from Paenibacillus sp. 22594, assembly GCF_052044425.1. Taxonomy (NCBI): domain Bacteria; kingdom Bacillati; phylum Bacillota; class Bacilli; order Caryophanales; family Paenibacillaceae; genus Paenibacillus; species Paenibacillus sp. 22594. Next base: position 880,623 of record NZ_JBQENA010000001.1, on the reverse strand, counting down.
GAATATGGTCAATTCTGGCAGCGGGATGTGGAGGGGAACCGATCTGAAGAGCATCAAGCCGGGGGACAAAGTGAAGCTGTCGCTTGGTCTCGACAAGCCCCAGCCGCTGATCAGCGGGGAGGTTACGTCGCTGGATCTGAATTTCTCGGAGCACTCTGTACTGGAGATTCGCGGATATGACCTGCTGCACAGGCTGCGGATGGGGACGAGAAGCAAAGTGTTTGCAAAGAAAAAGCTTAGTGATATCGCCTCGGAAATCGCTAAGGAGCATGGCCTCACCCCAGTCGTTGATGATACGGGAACCGTCTATCCCTACCTGTTCCAGAACAATCAGAGCAACTACGAGTTTCTGCTGGAGCGGGCGGCCATGCTGGATTATGAGCTCTATGTTGACGACAAAAAGCTGTATTTTGTCAAGTCGCGGTCTGTAAAAGCTCCGGGGCTCCCCGAGATGACCTTCAAGAAGGATTTTGAACGGCTGAACCTGGAGCTTCGGGCACTTACGCGGGGGAGTAAGGTGAAGGTCAAGGGCTGGGACGTGAAGGAGAAAAAAGAGCTGGAAGCTGAAGCGAAAACCGGAGACGAGACGACCAAGATGGGCGGTACCGAATCTGGTTTCTCATTAAGCGCCAAAGCCATCCAGGAATCACCCATCTCCATCATGGCGGAAAATTTGCTCGATATGAGCGAGGCCAAAACACTGGCTTCTGCTGCCTACAACAGCCGTCTGCGCGATTTCATCGCCGGGGAGGGGATGTGCTGGGGAAACCCGCTGCTCCGGGCCGGCCAGACGGTGAAGCTGATGGGCATGGGCGACCGCTTCAGCGGTATTTACTATATTGTCTCTACGGTTCACAAGATTGACAGCAAGGGGTATACAACGACTTTTAAGGTGAAGAGGACTGGCCTATGAATGAGGGACCCGGAATTACCAGTTTTGTCGATAGCATCATCAGCGAAGGACGGCTCTTCGGGGTAATGGTGGGGATTGTGATCAACAATGATTCCACGAACCATGCGGATAAACCGGGACCTGGACGGGTGAAGGTGAAGATCCCGCTGATGGGCATGCCGGAATCCAACTGGGCCCGGATGGCCTCCTGGATGGCCGGGAAGGAACGGGGGGCTTTTTGCCTGCCTGAGGTGGACGATGAGGTGCTGGTGGTTTTTGAGAACGGGGATGTTAACCGCCCTTATGTGATCGGGTCTCTGTGGAACGGGAAGGATACTCCGCCGGAGACCAACAAGGACGGCAAGAATAATATCCGTATGTTCAAGTCACGCAGCGGACATATCCTCCAGTTTGCTGATACCGAGGGGAAAGAGAACATTATGCTCACTTCCGCCAAAGGTCATGTCATCAAGTTGGATGACAAAAGCGGCGCAGAGCAAATCCAGATCATGGATAAATCAGGGAAAAACAAAATCGTTTTTGACACCAAAGCGAATAAGATATCGGTCCTGTCGGGACAGGATATTGAAATTTCCGCCCCGAGCGGCAAACTGTCCCTCTCCGCAAAAACCATTGAAATGAAATCGTCAGCGGACACTAAGATTGAAGCGTCGGCGGGCATGGATGTCAAAGCAGCAGCCAGTATGACGATCAAAGGGGCAACGGTCAACATCAATTAAAAAGGAGGCAAAATGATGGGACAACCTGCTGCGAAAAAAGGCGACCGTATTCTGGCCACCGATACGCATATCGTGATGCTTCCTGCCGGAGCTGCACTTGTTCCGACGCCTCTGCCTCATCCGTTTACGGGGATTCTGGACGGTGCGCTCAGCACGAACGTCAAGATTATGGGCCAGCCGGCAGCTACAGTGGACTCCACGGCAACAAATACACCGGTACATGTTCCGCAGGGAGGCCCGTTTCAAAAACCTCCCAAAAATCAGGGGAAAATTATCGCCGGAAGCGCAACAGTAAAAATCAACGGGAAAATGGCCGCCAGAAACAGTGATCCGGCGCTGACGTGCAATGATCCGGCCGACCTGCCGGTGGGCAAGGTGGTTGCGGCGGGAACGGTCTTAATAGGAGGCTGAGTTATGGAAGTCGTAGATTTTTTGGGACGGGGCTGGAAGTATCCCTTCGCTGTCCAAAGAGGCAGATCTGGCGCATCGGAGGGAGAAGACTCCATCCGGGAATCGGTCATTCTGATCCTTTCCACCGCCCGTGGCGAACGGGTAATGAGACCGGATTTTGGCTGCCGGCTGAACGAGCTGGTATTTGCGCCGAATACGATGAGCACTGCCACATTGTTAAGAAGCTTTATTGAAGAAGCACTGTTGAACTGGGAGCCGCGGATCGAAGTGGATGATATTACAGTCACACCGCGCTCCGACCAGTCTGAGCTGGAAGTGTCTATTGACTATACCATCAGGGCCAGCAACAGCAAATATAATCTCGTCTATCCATTCTTCCTTGAAAGCGTGGGGAAATAATGACAAACATTGTACCTACCATTGACAAGCGGAATCAGGAACAGCTGGTTTCAGAGCTGAGACGCTTAATCTACCAATACTGCAGCAGGGAATGGACAGATTTGACGGAGCTGGAAGCGGACAAGAAGGTGGACGCTCTGGTTCATATCTTTACCAATATGACAGGTAAGGTCATCGACCGGCTGAACAAGGCACCCGAGAAAAATTTCATCTCCTTTCTGAATCTGATCGGCATTCATCCTACTCCGCCGAGAGCAGCCAAAGTACCGCTGCTGTTCAAGCAAAAGCCGGATGCGGACCCTATCAATACGATTCCGGCAGGGACCAAGGTATCGGCACAGCCTGACAATCAGGCGGAGGTTATATATGAAACGGAAAAGGATATGACGGTCATCCAGCCACGGCTGGTGAGAGCCGTTAGCCTTGATCCAGAAGAGGACCAGTGGAGCAATCAGGATTACCTCTTCTCAGAGGAGCCTTCCGGCCAAAACGCCAAATTGTTCAGAGGTGATTCGACGGTAGTCCACAGGCTGTATCTGGGACAATCGGAGCTACTGGGGTTCGGGGAAGAGAGCAGCCGCTTGTCTGTGTACTTCAACAAGCCGGAAGCCGCGTTATCTATGGCTGTGCAGAATCAAGGTGTGACCGAAGGTCTGCTGCTGAATATGGATTGGTTCTGCTTTGATGAAGAGGGCAATACCGTTCAGCTGCATCCGGAGATGTCCGGGACTGCGGAGGATACCGCGTGGAGGGCTGTGTTCCGCTTCAATCATCTGTCCGGGGTTCATGCGAAGACGATAGCCGGCTATGAACAAGCCGAAGTTCGGCGTGAATGGTCCAATAAGTGGATATTTGCCGAACTGAAGACACCTATAACAGCCTCTACCCAGATGCCGGATATCGAGGACATCCGCATGGAGCTGAATGTAGTAAGTCCGCATCCGCTGACTCCGGATTTGACGGTCAACAACGGCAATCTGCTGGATATGGGCAAGGATTATTATCCTTTCGGGGAGAAGCCCAAAGTGAACGACACCTTTTACATCGCTTGCAGGGAAGCTTTCTCCAAAGCAAATGCACAGATTACGCTGGCGATTGAGCTGTCTGATCCGGAAATCAGCAAGCTGCCGGATACTTCATACGTGCGGCTGGGCTGGGAGTACTGGAATGGCAAGGAATGGCTCGTGATCGGCAGCCTGGAAGAGCTTCCGGGTGATGATGCTTCGGCTGAAGTCGGCAACACAGGCAGTGCAGCCAGTCTTACAGCAAGCGGAACCCTGAGATTTCAGTGTCCCGGGATCAAACCGCTGACCCTGAACGGTGAAGAAGGCTACTGGATTCGCGTCCGCATCATCGGCGGCAATTATGGTGAGGAAGCGAAATATGAATACGAAGATGAAGCGGTCAAGCTGGGAGAGGGAAGCATCACCGTAGCCCAGCTGAAGGTTACGCAAGCGACCTATGCGCCACCTTCGATCCGCAAACTGGGTATTGCCTACACCTACACGCTGGAGGCGCATCCGCAAACAGTGCTCACAGAGAATAATTTCAGCTTTGAGGACAAGACAGCCGAATGCCTGAAGGCCGGGGAATTTTTCAAGCCCTTTTATCCTTGTGCCGAGCCTGCACCTACATTCTACCTGGGCTTTGACCGTGACATCAGCAATCTTCCGGTTTCGCTCTTTTTCCCGTTAACCGGCGAACAGCTCGGGCGTCCGGTTGTGGCCTGGGAATACTGGGACGGCAGAAGATGGCTGACCTTAAGTGTCAATGACGAGATCCGGGGCTTTACCCGCAGAGAGATCCTGCAGTTTGCCGTGCCATCGGATATCGAGAAACGCGCGCTGTTTGGAACCGAGCAGTATTGGATTCGCGCCCGGCTGGATGAAGGACGCTTTGAGATCTTTCCCCAGGTAGATGCTATCCCCTCTAATGCGGTGTGGGCCCGCAATTCTTATTCGGTTGCAGGCGAAATTCCGGGATCAAGCAACGGGGAAGAAAACCAGAGCTTTCAGTTGTCGAAGTCACCTGTTCTGCCTGGCCAGAGTCTGCGCGTCCGGGAGGCCTCGGGCCAAGGGGAATGGGTGCTGTGGGAGGAAGTCGACACCTTCTCCTTGTCTACATCGGATGGCAGGCACTATATGCTGGACAGAAGCAGCGGAGCAATTGTTTTCGGTGACGGCAGGAACGGGATGATCCCGCCTACCGGAATCGACAATATCCAGTGCGACTACAAGCATGGAGGGGGGGCTTCCGGCAATGTTGCGGCAGGTGCAATAACGAAGATATGGGACAGCTTCAGCTGGCTGGATTCGGTGACCAATCCAGTGGCGGCGGACGGCGGATTTGACCAGGAGGAGGCGGATCAGGCTGAGATCCGCGGGCCCCATACGCTGAAAAGCTGGGACCGGGGCGTTACCGCAGAGGATATGGAGTGGCTGGTACGCGAGGCCATGCCCCAGATTGCCAAGGTAAAATGTCTCAGCGCCATGAATCGTGACCTGGAGTTCGTTCCCGGCACAGCCACAATCATTGTGGTCCCGGATACAGACGAGCCGAAGCCGGTTCCCAGCCAGGAATTGCTCAGTGAGATTGAAGCCTATCTATGTGACAGAGCTTCGGCGACGCTGGACACGAATGTGCCGGGAATCGCAGTGATTGGCCCGGATTATGTACAAATCGGCGTAGAGGCTGCAGTAGCTTTTACCTCGGTAGAGCAGCGTAAAGTGGCGGAGGGCCGGATCATAGATAACCTGAAGCAGTTTTTTCATCCGCTCTATGGAGGGGACAAGAACAAAGGCTGGGAGCTGGGCCAAAACCTGTATGTTTCCGAGGTCTATGCCGTGATTAAGAATACGCCAGGCGTTGATTATGTTTCCGGTATTGTCATCAAAGCTTCGGTGCAATGCTTCACTGTAAGTCTTGAACCCTTGGAGAACGGACCTTATAAACCTCTTGCCCCTTACCCGAAATACAGCGCGGTCCGGTCTGACGACAATTCCATTCAGTACGCGCTTGCTGAGCGGGTGGAGGCCGGAAGCGGGGTGAAATCGCTGGTGCTTAAGGGCTTCAAGAAGAAAGGGATGATCAGGCTCCGCTACAGAACCTATGAACCGGTACAACTGATCGTTATCTCCATTGACGGTGACATTCTGGAATGCCAGACCCTGGACGGACAACCGCTGGAGCGCAGCTATCCCGAAGGCAGTGACCTCGAATTTGATATCACCGATGATTTGACGGTCCGTACCTATATTCTTAACAGTCTGGATAAGGGTACAACTTCGTTTTTTGTAAAAATCGCCGTGTTTGAGCGGGGGGACATCGTCTTTTTAAGCCGGGCCGATGAGTATGTCAACACTACGCCGCTTAAGATCCGTGGAATCCACTCGGAAAATATCTTCCTTGAGGAAGACGAGCTGATCTATGGAGGGACACACCTGATCAACAAGCCGGAGGAACATCTCTTTTCATATCTTCTGGATAAGAACACGGGCCTATTGCATGATTTGACCGGGACAACGGCAGATTGCAGGCTTGCGGCGATCCTCAAGGAGGACCGGAAGTTTCTGACCGAACGGGTTGATGCTCCGGGATCAGCGGTACATTGCCCTTATTGTTTTCCGGCGGAGCAGTAAATTGACCATAGAAAGGAGGAAGACTTATGCCGCTTCCAGTACCGAGTCTGGATGACCTGGGCTTTGACGAGCTTGTGGCGGATGCCAAAACGCTGATTCCGCTCTACGATCCGGACTGGACGAATTATAACCCCTCGGATCCGGGCATTACGCTGATTGAGCTGTTTGCATGGTTCAGTGAAATGGTTCTCTACCGGATTGACCAGGTGACAGAAGCCAGCCAGCTGCAGTTTCTCAAACTGCTGGGTGTAACCCTGGCTGAGGAAGAGGAGCTGACAAGCGGGATACGGCGCGGGGTGAAGCAATTCTCAGAGTGTTACAGAGCAGTAACTTCGGCGGATTTTCAGCTTTTGGCGGAACAGGGCTTGCTGGAAATCCCAGGCATCCTGGAGACATATCCTGACCTTGCAGTGCGTATCCTCTGTCTGATCAATACCGACATGGAGAACGGCACAGGCGTGAACAAAGAGGCTTTCGGTCATGTCTCTGTGATCTTGGTTCTGCAGACTGCGAATCAGAAGGATCTGCTGAGAGAAATGACGGCAATCAAGCAGAGTGTCAAAGCCTATCTGGATGCCCGCAAGCTGCTGACCACCCGTGTCCATGTGGTAGAGCCTGATTACCGGGATGTTGCGATCGAAATGGTGGTTTCAGCCATGGACAAAAGCATCGGCAGTACGGTTACCGACAGCATTACACGTTTTTTAGATCCGGTAAGCGGAGGAGAGGAAGGCCAGGGATGGCTTCCGGGAAGAAAGCTGTACGCCTCCGATTTGTATCATCTTGTAGAAGGCCTAACCGGAATCAATCATGTGACGAGTGTGACACTGGACGCTCCTGACCTGCTGCCGTATCAATTATTTAAGCTGAAGGACTTGAAGGTTGAGGTGGAATCATGAGCAGTCCGAACGATTACAGTTATGTGCAGTATCTTCCAAGAGTATTCCAGCAGAAAGCAGGGGAAACCGACGAGAAGTTTTTTCTGGGCCGGTTCCTGAAGGCCTTTGAAGCCATGCTCTCTGGTAAAACAGGCGCAGCAGGCCAAGAGTCACTTGGAATTGAAGCGCTGCTGGATAACTTGCATCAGTATTTTGACCCGGGCAGGACACCTTCCCAGTTTCTTCCCTGGCTGGCAGGCTGGGTAGGCTTGGAGCTGGAAGAAGGACTCGAATATGACGGAGAGCAGGATAACCGGGAAAGAACGCTTTCCCCCCGGCAGATTTTGCCGCTTCCAGCCGCCCGCAGTACGGTCAACCGCAATTTGATCGGCAGCATTGTCCAGCTCTACAAAAAACGCGGAACACTGGATGGGCTCGCGAAATACTTGCAGGTGTATGCGGGGGAAGAGGCTGCCATTCACATCAGTGATTTCGAAGAGCCTGTCCGCTGCGGCCAGTCGCTACGTGTGGGAATCAATACGATGGTGGGAGCGGCGGAGCCGAGCTATTTTTCTGTCCATGTCATCCTTCCCGCATACAGCCGGAGCCTTCTGCAGAACAAAGTGCAAATCCTGCAGGAGGTCATCCGGAAGGAAAAACCTTTTCACACCAATTCCAGCCTGAATATTGAAGTTCCGCACATGTGCCTGGGGGTATATGGACGCGTAGGAATGGAGACCTTGCTCGGGGGTATGACAGAGAATTAGAGAATAGAGAACGGAGGCAAGCGAATCATGGGAAAAGAATTTGCAAGAATGCGTTACTTTGACGGGCTCTTCCTGAATGCGGAGGATTATAGGCTGGACCAGGATTTCTACCTGCGTCTGCAGCGGCTGCATAACCGTTATCTGCATACCTGGGGCATTATTTGCGGCCTGAAGGTGCTGCCTTTGCTGGATCAGGGTGAATACATGAAGGTAAAGATTGCGGAAGGCCTGGCTTTGAATCAGGCAGTGATTAAGGGGACCACTCCCCAGAAGAATGAGAGCATCAGCCAGGAGATCCTTATTTATGAGGGGCATCCGGACAATCCGGTGGATCTTTCCGAGTATAACGCTAACGAAAGTATCTACATCTGGGTCAGCTATGAAGAGATGGAGACCGACCGCAATATTGAACGGGGTCAGGGAGAAAAGATTCATATCTGGGAGCGGGGACGGATCAGCCACGGTACCGTGAAACCTGACAGCTCTGAACATATTGTTCTGGCCCGGGTCGTCCCGCGCAGGACCCCCACTGAAACAGTAATCGACAGCGCATGTATCTTTGACTACGACAGTGACGCTGCCCGCACGCCACTTCGAACCTACGCAGGCGCAGCCGGTAAGAAGATGGTGACAGAGAAACTGATTATCAAAGCAAAAAGTGAAGACAGCATCGACAATATGCAATTGAATGAAGAAACGCTGGCTGCGATGCCATCAGTCTATACGCTGCAGGAAGGCAAGGTGCTGGAGGTCAACGCCCCGGATACCCAATTTACAGGAAACCTCTTGGTTGCCGGTGACTTAACCCTCCAGGGAGAGCTCATTCTGCAGAGCAAGGATAAATCGCAAAGTGAAATGCGGATCATGAACAGCTTCGTTGAGGTTAACAGTCCCAATACGGATGATCCGAACTATGAATTTCCCGGCCCGCGGGACGGCGGACTTGAGGTCTACCGCGGCGACGGAGGCACTCATGACGCACGGATTGTCTGGGTGGAGGCGGATCAATGCTTCAAGGCCGGGATTGGCACGGATCTCAAAAAAATCGCTTATGGCAACGAGTGGGACAGTCTGATCAAGTATGAGTTCGCTGACCTGCTGCACAGACACAGCAAGCTCTCGTCGCCGGGCGGATCGTCGGTTGGCTTCAACAGCTCCGGCAAGCTGTACAGCGATGCAGATTTGGCGCTGAAGGACGGGACCACCTTATGGCTGAAAGGCACAAATCCGGACACCATAGACGGCTCACATGGTCTGGGCTGGTTCGGAACCGGCAAGCCTTTTGCCGCTGCTGAGGTGGACGGACCTGTATTATTCGGGAACAGCGGCGGTGTTCTGGGCACCAGAACGGCAAATAGCGACGGCACCCGGACAGACAAGCCGGTTCTTTCCTGGAACAAGACGGGGTATGTCGGGATCGGCCCCCGCAAAGCTTTGGAGGATTCGCTGGATGTCGATGGCAGCCTGCGGATTCTTAGCGGTAAAAACCCGGTCCGTTTCACTTCTGTGTGGTCAGGCTTCCCCGACAATCAAATGAATGGCGCAGAGATCAGCAATGACATTACCGATCACAAAGCATTGATGATCGTGGGCAACCAGTCCGCCGGCCAGGGGAGAAAGGTTGCAATCTGGGACCGCCTCGATGTGAATGGATTTCTGTATGTGAACGGTAAAATGCAGGCATCACAAGAAATCATTCCAAGTGCAGGCAAAGGTGAGCACAACGGCATCATTTTCCCGGCCAACCCGGGAGGCGGCGGTTCGGACCTTGCCTGGATCAAATACTATCCGCGCACAGGCGAGGATTGTACGTTGGAAATCGGCACCTCGAATGATGCCAATGATCACATCTCGCTGAACGCCTCCGGCAATGTCGGTATTGGTACGCTGACACCGGCGGACAAGATGGATGTAGACGGGGAACTGCGTGTCCTGAGCGGCAAGAATCCGATCCGGTTCACATCGGCCTGGTCAGGGTTCCCGGACCAGGCCCGGAACCAGGCGGAGATCAGCAATGATACCACAACCTACAAATCCTTGATGCTCGTGGGCAATTCTTCCTCTCCAGACGGCAAACGGAAGGTTTCGGTCTGGGACCAGCTGGATGTGAACGGATTTCTGCAGGTGAACGGCGGCGCCCGCATAACAGGAGATCTGCAGATTACAGGCAGCATCAAGACAGATGTGTTCAACTTTGACGGCAGATTCAAAAAGCTGGATGTCGCTGATAATTTTGCAGCCTATGTACGTTGTGCCGATTTCTATATCGGCTACTCGGGCCGCCGCGGAGCTCCGGGCAGAGCCTTAGTCGATAACGGAAGCCATCTGGTGCTCAATTACGGCAACGACTGGTCTTATGCTTCCGTACACAGCAGTCTTGAAGTCAAGAATGCGCTGAATCCCAGTGCGGGCAGCGGGAATAACGGCATTATCTTTCCATCCGACCCCGGCGGGGGCAGCGGTGATTCAGCCTGGATCAAATTCTATCCGACCAGCGGGGAGAACTGTGTACTGGATATCGGTGTATCTAATGACGCCGGGGACCGCATCTATCTGCATGCCAGCGGCGGCGTTTATGCGAACGGCAGTATGTACTGGTGGTCCTCACGCGAACTCAAGGACAACATCGCCGATATTCCTGTCAAAGAAGCAAAGCAGCTGCTCGACGGGCTGAACCCGGTTTCTTTTAAGTACAAAGGAAGTACGAAGGAAAGAACCCTTGGTTTTATCGCTGAAGAGGTGCCTGCAGTTCTGGCGGACCCTGATCAGCGGGCTATCAGCGGGATGGATATCATCGCCGTTCTGACCAGTGTGATGAAAGATCAGCAGAAGGCTATCGCAAGAATGCAAAAACAAATCGCAACCCTGCAGGGTGCTTAAAAAATGGAGGATAAAATAATGAAAGAACAACTGGAAACACGCGTGAAAGAATTGAAGGCAGAACTCGAATCCGGCCGGCAAATGATGCAGGAGCTGGACGAGAAACGCAGTAATCTAGGCTATGCCATGACACGGATCAGCGGGGCCATTCAGGTACTGGAGGAGCTGGCTGCGGGGGAAGAAGAGTCTGTTCAAGCCTGAATAAGCTGTAACTATGAAAGCCGGGAGGAGTGGGATTGTGCCAAAGGATATGAAACGCATGAATTATTTCAACGGGCTGCTGCTAAAAGAAGAGGACTTAACACTGGATCAAAAATATCATAAGCGCGCACGTGGGCTGCATAACCGTTATTTTCATAATTGGGGAGTCGTAACCGGACTGAAGGTTAATCCAAAAGAGTTGACCAAAGTAGAGATTGATCCGGGGCTTGCCTTGAACCGAGTTACGGACCTGGACAACAATGAAGAGATCAGCCAGGAGATTCTGGTCAGTGACACCCATCCGGCGAGGGTTCTGGATCTGTCCGGATACAGCACCTCGGATCAGATCTATATTTCAGTCAGCTATAAGGAAGAACTGGCAGACCCTGATCTGCTTAAGGGGGGCGGGAATAAAATTCATGTGTGGGAGGTCGCGGATATCAAAGCCAGCTCCCTGAAGCCTGAGGATGTGCGCAAGGACATCCTGTTGGCCCGTGTTACCCTGAAGCATAATCAGGATGGAGCGCTAAGCATCGACCGGATTTATGAGACTGACGTAGATGGAACGCTGCTTGTGACCAGAGCCGTGGGCGGCGAAACGCTGAAGGCTAACAAAATTATTCTCGGTTCGAAGGAAGATCCCGATCAGCCCTTCTTGAGCAACTCTGTGAAAGAGGATGGTAAAGAGGGGAATAAGCTTAATGTTCATGCAGGCCTGACAGAATTTACAGGCAATCTGAGAACCGGTGCGATTAGTACCTACGGGACTCTGGATGTAAACGGCGAGCTTACCGTCACTGCTGGCAGTGAGCAAGTGTTCAAGGTCAATGAATCCGGGGATGTGGAAATGACGGGTTCCGTTGCCATCGCAGGGCCCTTGTCCGCGAAAAGCGGGATTGAAGTCAGCGGAGGCATGGCGGTACTGGATGTGCCTCAGGTTATGATTGGCGGCAATATGGTGACGATCAACAAAAATGCCAGTGCAGAAAATAGCAGCGGCATTGAAATCATCCGCAAGGACCAGCCCAGTGCCAAGCTGCTGTGGGATGAAAAAAGCAACGGGTGGATGATAGGGACTGCAGAGAAAGAGGGTGACCCGGTCAGCGGCATGTTCCATGTAGCCTATGGCCACGAGTGGGAGCAGCTGCATGGGGGCGCGATAGCGGATAGCCTGCATACCCACAGTCAGCTGCATTCGGCAGACGGAAAGCCGGCTCTCCGTACCGACACAGCGGGAAATATCCAGATTGACCAGACATTGACGGTGTCCGGAAGTCTTGTGTCCAAGCGGGACGGCTTGGAAGTCTTCCGGGGAGAAACGCTGCCCAATGCCAAGATTGCCTGGAATGAGAAGGCCAAATCCTGGCAGATCGGTACGGTTAACGGGGATATGTCCAACATTCCTGACGGGAAGCAGTGGGATGAGCTGACCGGTGGCAGTAATGCGGATGCTCTGCATACCCATAGACAATTTCATAATGAAGACAAAAGCCTGCTGGCCCTGGAAATTGGTGCGGACGGGAATGTGAATATCCCGCATGAGCTGATGGTCGGCGAGACACTTACGGTCAATAAGCTGATTGTCAGAGAAGAAGAGATCGTCATCAAAAAAGTCGAGCAGGAGGTGACGGACAGCTTCCTGACCGTAAACAAGGCGGAGAATGATGCGGCACTCAGCAGCAAGGGTGGTCTGGACGTGTACCGGGGCAGCCACAATCCGAAGGCCCGGATGGAATGGAATGAGACAGACCGCAAATGGAAAATCGGAATCGAAGGCAGTATGTCTGACATTCCGTATGGAACCAAATGGGATTCCTTGACAAACGGTTCAGTGGCCGACACCGCTCATAAGCACAGCTCCCTGAGCACCCCTTCAGGCGGAACCGTACTGTCTGCCGACGAGCAGGGGAAGCTGTCCGCTTCAGGGAATATAGAGATTGCCGGAACCCTGAAGGGTAAAGGCAATGCTGATCTGAATGCCGATCTGAAAGTAGGCGGTTCCGCCACTATCGAAGGCAACCTTACGGTAAAAGGCAAAACTACCTATGTCAATAAAGAAGATATGGTTGTCGTCAGCAACCGGATTGAACTGAACAAGTTCGAAGGCAACAGCTCCGCCTTGAAGCAGAGCAGCATTGAAGTCTATCGGGGCAAGCTGAATCCGAGCGCCAAGCTGGTCTGGAGCGAGACGGACGGCAGATGGAAGCTGGGGCTCGGAGATGAGCTATCCAATATTGCCTACGGCAGCAATTGGGATGCTCTGACCGGAGGAGTGAGCTCGGATGCGGACGGTCTGCATCGTCACAATTCTCTGAGTGACAGTAAGGGGAAGACTGTCATCCAGGCAACCGCTGAAGGCAATATTGAGATTGCCAACAGTGCGGAGGTACAGGGAACCCTTACTGTCAACAACGGCGCGGATATCAGCGGCGGTCTGGCCGTGGAGGGCTTGCTGAAGGTGGACGGCAACCTGATTGTCAAAGGCACCACGACAACCGTTAAGCGCGACGATCTCGTCGTAACCAATAATGTGATCGAGATTAACAAGTTCGAAGGCGAAACGCCACCCGCGAACGAGAGTGGTATTGAGGTTTACAGGGGTGAATCACAGCCCGCTGCCAGAATTATCTGGAATGAGAGTGAACGGAAATGGAAGGTGGGCATCGGCGCTGCGCTGGAAAATATCGCAAGCGGCAACTCCTGGGACAAGCTGACACAAATGGTTAGTGCGGACTCCCTGCATATCCACAGCCAGTTGTATAACCCGCAGACCGATATTCTGGCACTTAGCGCCAGTGCCGAGGGGGATGTGGATGTTCATCATGATCTGACAGTCGGCAGCAATCTTACGGTGGCCGGTGACCTGGAGGTCCGGGGGAAGTCTGCCAGCATTCATACGGATGAACTGGAAATCGGAAGTCCATGGATCACGCTCAATCAAGAGGATGATCATGTCTCTTCGCTTTCCGGCGGAGGATTGGAGATTTATCGCGGCCTGAATGAGCCGGCAGCCTCCATCTCATGGAACGAGGATAAGGATCAGTGGCAGCTTGCAACCCCTACGGAATCTGCCGCATTGGTTGTAGATACTTCAGGTAATGTCAATGCAACCGGGGGGCTGAAGGCGGAGAATGCCAATATCCTTGGTGCGGTTACCGCAGCCAGTGCCGCTATTGCCGGAACGGTAACCGTCGGTGATGGACTTGAAGTTCTCCAGGGAACAGAGACCAGTGCACAGATCAAATGGGCGAAGGACCGCTGGAAGCTGGGAACCGCAGGCAAGACTGTACTCAGCTTGACCCGCAGCGGGAAAATGGGTGTGGGTACGGATAATCCCACCGAGGTGTTGGATGTAGCCGGGAAGGCGATCTTCAGGACGGAGGCGGAAATTGCCGGTGCAGCAACTTTTTCAGGCAAGGTCACTGCAACAAATGAAGCGGTCTTCGATGGAGATACTTCATTTAACAAGGCACTGAGTGCTGTGAATGTCGCAGTAAGCAAGAATGCAATTGTTGCGGGCAGCGTTGTGGCAGGTGGATTTGAAGCCCCCCGCGGGCTGGACAGCAACGGTAAAGCCCTGCCGAATGCGCGGATCGTCTGGAATAATGTGCAGAAGGCCTGGTTCTATGGCGACGGAGATACGCTCTCGGAATTCGGTACAGGCAAAGGCGGGCAGAACAAGCTCTATAACGCGCTTGGAGATACAATTGCCCTGTTTGCTGATTCTGAAGGCAAGGTAGGGATCGGTACCAATACCCCATTGTCACTGCTGGATGTGAAGATTAAGGGCGGGAATACAGCATTCAGCGTAACCGGAACCGGGAATGTCGGCATCGGGACCTATGCTCCCAAAGTGAAGCTCGATGTACAAGGCGACACATCTGTAACAGGAAACCTTACGGCTACAGGAACTGTTACTGCGGTAAATGCGGTCATCTCTAAGGATTTAACAGTAACCGGCAATCTAACTGTGAACGGTGATACGGTAACCCTCAACGCCGCTACACTGGAAGTCGAAGACAATATAATCAGGGTCAACAAATATACACCACAGGCAACCCCGATTGTGGCAAATGCCGGGCTGGAAGTATTCCGCGGCGGGACTGCACTTCCTGCCCAGCTTCTGTGGGATGAAACGGCTGATCAGTGGCTGGCTGGTCTCTCCAATTCGCTGAAGGCGATAGAATTCAAAGGCCATACTCATCCGGAGTTTGCTGAGCTATCCGGCGCATTTACAGTGGTGTCCGGGAATATTGGGATCGGCACGGCGACACCAGCCGCCAAACTGGATGTCAATGGCAATGTAGCTGTCTCCGGTAAGCTGAATGCTGCAGACGTTGCTGTTAGTGGTATATTAACTGCCAAAGATGTTGCGTTAACCGGTATGGCAGCCTTAAAAGACGCAACGGTAAGTGGTGTACTTACTGCGAAGGATGCTGCTGTCAGCGGTTCATTGACGACTAAGGATGCGGAGGTTAGCGGCAAGCTGACCGTTAAGGATGTTACCCTCAACGGCAGCCTGACGCTCAGCCAGGGCATCGAAGTGAACAGGGGAACAGATCCGAAAGCGCAGATTATCTGGGACGAGTCCACGGATGCCTGGCAGGTGGGCGTAGCCGGCAGTCTGAAACAGCTTGCGTACAGCGGCCATACCCACCAGGAGCTGACGGATTTGACCGCAGTTCTGAAGATTGCCTCTGGAAATCTCGGGCTTGGCACTGCATCGCCAG
This sequence comes from Paenibacillus sp. 22594, assembly GCF_052044425.1. Lineage (NCBI taxonomy): Bacteria > Bacillati > Bacillota > Bacilli > Caryophanales > Paenibacillaceae > Paenibacillus > Paenibacillus sp. 22594. The sequence continues at coordinate 865,087 of NZ_JBQENA010000001.1, read as the reverse complement.
CCGCCAAGCTGGATGTGAACGGCAATGCGGCTGTCTCCGGCAAGTTGACCGTTGCTGACGCCAGCCTCAGCGGTACATTAACCGCTAAGGATGCTACAGTGAGCGGCATATTCACAGCAGCCAATGCCTCGGTCACCGGTAATCTGTCAGCAAAGGATGCATCCATCAGCGGCACCCTTACGCTTACCCAGGGCATCGAAGTAGGCCGAGGCACGGACGCGAAAGCCCAGATTCTATGGAACGAAGCTCTGGACGAATGGCAGGTGGGCACGGCTGGGAGCATGAAACAGCTCTCGTACAGCGGCCACACGCACCAAGAGCTTACAGATCTGGCGGGAGTGCTGAAGATTGTTTCCGGCAATGTCGGAATCGGCACCGCAGCACCAACTGCCAAGCTGGACGTAACCGGTAATGCGGCAGTATCCGGTAAGCTCTTGGCAGCCGACGCCGAACTAAGCGGGAAGCTGACTGCGAAGGATGCTTCGCTAACCGGTCTTCTGAATGCGAAGGATGCATCCATCAGCGGCAGTCTGACGGTTAGCCAAGGCATCGAGGTGAACCGGGGAACGGATAAAAAAGCCCGGATATTCTGGGACGCGTCAAACAATGTATGGCAAGCTGGAATTGAAGACAATATGCAGACCCTCGTCTGCAAAGATGCCGTCTATGACGAGCTCATCCAGGTGGCCGGTGCGCTAACTGTCGATAAGAGCAGCAATATAGGGATCGGCAAAACCCCAACGGATGATTACAAGCTGGACGTGAACGGCAACCTGCGGGCGACTAATTTTGCACAAACCTCTTCCAGAACCTTCAAGGAGAACATCACCAGTCTTCCGGTGAAAAAAGCTATGGAGCTGCTGAACAAACTGAAGCCCGTTACCTTCAACTACAAAGCAGAAAATGCCAAGAAACAGAACATCGGCTTCATCGCCGAGGATGTGCCGCAGATCTTCTCGACTGCTGATCACAAGTCGGTTGTTCTGATGGATATCATCGGTGTACTGACTACTGTTGTACAGAAGCAGCAAAGAGATGCACAAGACATGCGGAATCAGGTGAATGAACTTCAGATTCAGGTGGCAGCCCTAACAGGCGCATAACCCGATCAGCACTTGTAAGAAATAGATTAAGCAGCCCCTTCAGTTATAGCGCTAAGGGGCTGCTTTTTTTTCATGTGGAATAGTCATTCAAGCTATGAAAACAGACAAAAGATGTGAAAGTTTGATACCATATATGCGTAGCTACGGAGTGAAAAGTGTGATGAATTGGGCACACACAGGGTAAATGAGAAATAGGGGTTGTTTTCAAGGAGGTAAGACATGGAGTACATTTCTCCGAAAGTTGCAGGGGAAAAGGGGAACCGCTGGCCTATTGATGCCATTGCGGCGGGTCATCGTCATACCGTCCTGCTTAAATCTGACGGAACGGTGACGGCTGCGGGAGATAATAAATATGGCCAATGTGATGTGAGCGGCTGGCGCGATATTGTGGCAGTTGCGGCTGGTAATGTTCATATGGCGACGAATACGGGTAATGCTCACACCATTGGTCTTAAATCTGACAGAACTGTGGTAGCTGTGGGTTGGAACAAGCATGACCAATGCAATGTAAGCGACTGGGGCGATATTGTAGCGGTTGCGGCGGGTTGGCGTCATACCATTGGGCTTAAAGCGGATGGCACGGTGGTAGCAGTGGGCCGAAACCATGAAGGTGAATGCAATGTAAGCAGCTGGAAGGATATGGTGGCGGTCTCAGCGGGTGACTGGCATACTATCGGTCTTAAAAGGGACGGCACGGTGACGGCTACGGGCAATAACCGGTATCGCCAATGCAATGTAAGCGACTGGTGCGATATGGTGGCGGTTGCGGCGGGTTATCTTCATACCATCGGTCTTCAATCGGACGGTACGGTGACGGCAGTGGGTTTGAATAAACATGACCAATGCGATGTAAGCGGCTGGAGTGGTATTGTGGCGATAGCGGCGGGCAGTAGTCATACCGTAGGCCTTAGATCAGACGGTACGGCGATGGCTGTGGGCTCCAATGAGTATGGTCAATGTAATGTAAGTGATTGGCGCGATATAGTAGCGATTGCAGCAGGCTGTGCCCATACCGCCGGGCTTAAATCAGACGGCACAGTAGTTGCTGTGGGTAATAATGAATATGGCCAATGCGAGGTAAGCGGCTGGCGCGGCCTCCAACTACCCGGCAATTAGTTTTGCAGTCTGTTTTTTCATGAGCTAGTCAGTCTCTGGAGTGTGAATTCGCAGAATAAAAGTGTAAAATGGTCAGTAGATGAACACCTCAGGAGGAACATGGGATGTCAAAAGAGTATTCGCGCACATATATTGAGAGTGTAAAGCTGGAATTGCTGAGTAGGCTTGGCCTGAAGCAGGTATACTATAAGGGACAGGCAGGCGATGATCTTCTTTATGAAGCCACGGGCTTTGACAAAAAGACACAGCATAAATTCTGCGTCAGAACCAAAACCGGGACCATCGACGAGTTCGTTGCCGGGAAATGGATGAAGGTCCGCAGCTTTGAGATCAAGAGCAAACAACAATAGCAGATAGTTAAGGCCTTTGCACACTCAGATAAATAAAACAAGCCACCAAACCCTTATCATGGGCTAGGCGGCTTGTTTTGCTGCATTTTACATAGAGAAGTCATTGCCCAGATATACATTCGGTGCAGCCAGATACAGTTCACGGACCACTACGTTCTGTGGCTGCTGCAACGCGTAGACTACGGCTCTCGCGATATCATCACCACTCAAAAAAGTCTGTCCCATCGCCCCGCGAATCCGGGCAATCAGCTCTTCCGGCAGATGGTCTCCCTGATTGAACTCCACCTCCATGCCCAGCTTGCGGGCAAGCTCCATGACCGTCTCAGGTTCCAGGTTGCGGCCAAAGTTCGTCGCCACAGCACCGGGGAGAATAGTTGTTACCTGAATCGGTTCTTTGGCCAGCTCATGTGTCAGTGCTTGTCCGATGGCATTCACCATATGTTTGGTGGCACTGTAGAAATCCCTACCAGGTTCGTAGGCGTTGCCTGAAGAGATGTTCATAATATGCCCTGGCACACTGCCTTCGTTGAGTCGCATTTCATGGACCGCTGCCTGTGACCCGGCAAGAAGCGCGACGATATTGACATCGATCATCTCCCGCCAGTCGTCCACCTTTGTATCCACAATATTGCCATGAATATGAAGGCCCGCATTGTTGACCATAATATCCAAATGACCGGTCTGCTCGCGGGCCTGATGGATAAAGCCCTGAAGCTTGCCGGTATCGCGGAGATCAAACGCACTATACGTCGCCTGACCGCCAGACTGTTCGATTTGCGATTTCAAGTCCTCAAGCTGCTCTTGGCTTCTTCCGGTGATGAAGACATGTACACCTTCTGCTGCAAGCTGGCTCGCAATGGCGCGGCCAATACCGCTGGATGCTCCTGTAATGACGGCTGTTTTATGGTTTAACATGAATTTTTCCTCCTTCAAATAATGAACATTGTGTTGATTTATGAACCCTGTGTTTATTATAATCAGAGTAAAATACACTTACAATCGTCACTATTTCGAATAGTGTTCATTAAGGCTAACAGGAATGAATGGAGGAGACTTTCATGGAAAAAGCCGCTGACCTGCGTGTAATCCGAACGAGAAAACTGATTGATGAAGCTTTCCTCTCACTAGTGGAGGAGAAAGGGCTGGCAGGCGTGAATGTAAGGAGTCTGACCGCCAAGGCGGGTATTAACCGGGGTACCTTCTATCTGCATTATCAGGATATTTATGACCTGATGGACAAAATGGAGGATCAGATTATTGAAGAGATGGATCGCCTTCCTGCCCGAAGTGAACCGGAACAACTGCTCACCAGCGGGTATGTAGTAGAACCTTATCCATCGATTGTGGAGTTTATCCGGTTTATGAATGAGCAGCACCGTTTTTTTGCAATTTTTTTCACTCAGGAAGGAACGGCATTTGGCAAAAGATTAAAAGCCCTCATTCGCAGCCGCATGTATGAAAAACTCCCCCGGCAGGTCTTGAGTCCGGATGCGCTCTCCGTCCCTGACGAATATATTGTCGCTTATTTCAGCTCAGCACATTTTGGGGTCATCCGGCACTGGTTTGAAACAGGAAGAATATTGCCTCCGGAGCAAGTGGCGTTAATCTTAACCCGCCTGGTCCGCGATGGCCCGCTGATGACTGCCTTTAACCGCAAGTTGGAGCAGTAGCATAAATGATTGTTCTTCGAAAAAAGGAAAGATAACCGTGACTAATCGTCACTATTTCAGAGAGTGTCTGATAACAGACAGTTTGTCAGGCATTGTACTTTGTCATTTGGGCTGAACGGAAGTACACTGATTCCACGACGTCGTGCTACTATTTTCTAGAGGATGAGTGGAGATGAGTGTAGACAACAAACAAGTCCATATAAAAAAGGGCCCGCTGCTGTTTGTCATGATTCTTGGCGCGTTTATTGCAGTGCTGAATCAGACAATTATGAGTGTGGCCACACCTGAGCTGATGGGAGATTTTCAGATTTCGGCGGCTACCGCCCAGTGGCTGACCACCGGATATATGCTGGTTAACGGGGTGTTTATTCCTGTAACAGCTTATTTTATGCAACGTTTCACAACCCGTGAGCTGTTCCTGTCGGCAATGCTGATTTTCCTTGCGGGTTCGATTCTTTCCGGAGCAGCTCCGAATTTTGAACTGCTGCTGGCAGGACGTCTGGTTCAGGCTGCCGGGGCAGGGATTATTATGCCGCTGCTGATGAATGTCGTGCTCGCAGTATATCCTGTGGAGCAGCGTGGAGGAGCGATGGGGATGATCGGATTTGCCATCATCTTTGCTCCTGCAATCGGGCCAACCTATGCAGGCTACATGCTGGATCATTATTCCTGGCGGTCGCTTTTCTATGTCATTATTCCTTTTGCCCTTATGGTGGTGGTTCTCGCCTGGTTCTATTTAAGGAACGTGACGGAGCGGAGCTATCCCAAACTGGACATATGGGGGCTGATCTTATCTACTCTAGGCTTCGGAACATTATTGTACGGCTTCAGCAGAGCGGGAAGTATGGGATGGTCAAGTACTGAAGTGCAGTCTACGCTTGCTGCAGGCGTGGGGCTGCTAATCCTATTCACTTGGCGGCAGCTCACCGGAAGCAATCCGTTACTGGAGTTAAAAGCATTCAAATATAGCATGTTCACGTTAACGACCCTGATTAATGTGGCGGTAACCGTGGTCATGTATGCGGATATGCTGCTGCTGCCGTTGTACCTGCAGAATATGAGAGGCTATTCCGCTCTGGACTCAGGGCTGCTTATGCTTCCAGGTGCACTGCTGATGGGTGTGATGATGCCGGTCGCCGGGAGACTGTTTGACCGCTTTGGCGCCAAATGGCTGTCCATTATCGGGATTGCTATAACGATTCTAACTACATTCGGCTTCATCCACCTTACTGATTCTACGGGGTACGCATATCTTCTGCTCATGTCAACCGGAAGACGGCTCGGTATGGCGCTATTCCTTATGCCGGTCACAACCGCAGGTCTGAACCAGCTTCCGGAATCCATGAATGCACACGGCACCGCAATCGCGAATACTGTAAAACAGGTAGCCGGTGCGATCGGAACATCACTGCTGGTCACGGTTCTAACGAATCGTACCCAATTTCATTTTGCGGATATGACAGCTTCCGGAGCTTCGGGTGAGCCCAAGCATATGCTGCTGCAGGCTTCCATATCCGGGATGAACGATGCCTACCTCGCTGTTATTGTGTTTGGAGGGATCGGATTGATTCTTTCCTTTTTTATCAAAAGGACGGGTAGTGTTGAGTCAGGGGAACAGGATCAAGAGCTGGTACCCGTTCGGTAATTTCGTAAGGTTCATAAATAAATTCAACCCCGCTTTGATCATTAGATCAGGCGGGGGTTTTTGTTATGCAGGGAATTCCCATCACGCAACGTCAAACATAGGAGAGCTAATAAGAGACGTATAAATCTAAACAGCTGTTAGAGGAAGGGTGAACGGGTTGGAACTTAAATTAGGCAAAACAACCGTGCAATCGCTCTGGATGGCATGGGAAAAAGTGTTTGCGCTGGGTTCACATTTTCGTGGAGCGGGAACCTCCCACTTTGGCATTTGCAGCGTGATGCTCAAAAAACACAGAGGCCAGGCTATCATATGCGAGGATTCGACGGTTATTCATGATGGGGAATGGGTAGGAGAGCTGCACCTTGATAATGGAAGTATCCTGAAACTGATCAAGTCTGAAGGCTCAGACCGGGCTGCTCTGCGTACAGCGAGGCTACTGCGTCAATCCATGCGCCAGATCAATGAAGCCTTCGAGACACAATCAGAGTTCAAACAGGTCAAGGCTTTGCTAGGCATTACACTGCTTCACCGGGGTCTTACACATGGTCTGGGGTTTGAGCAACAGGCGCTGCAGCCCGGGATTTTTAGACGGATGACTACCATTTATTTACGTCTGCTTCTTTCTGCGCTACATCCAGAAGGAAAGAACAGAATCAGTCAGCGCACGGAAAAGCTGGTCCCGATGCTGTTGATTCATTCACGTTCCTCTCTGAAAAGCCGTTTTTCCCCCGGAGAGAAGCTGCCAGGCTAATATACATAACGGATGAAGGAGGAAGCGATGCTCATTTATCTAGCAATTGGAATGGTCACTATCTTTTTTCTGTACATGTTAGCACCAAGTCTGATCACAAGGCTGACCGGATATGGTGTATTGCGCCAAGGGACGACTCCCAAACAGGTGGCCTTTACATTTGATGACGGGCCGCATCCGGAGTATACACCCAGACTGCTGGATCTTCTGAAGCTGCATCAAGTGAAAGCCACCTTTTTCGTCCTTGGTGCTCAAGCGGAACAATACCCCGAGCTGATCCGAAGAATGGACCGGGAAGGCCATCAGATTGGTATTCACAACTATGTTCATACGTCCAATTGGCTGATGCTGCCAGGCACCATCCGGCACCGACACCTGGAGCGGACTGCAGATATTGTGGAGTCTATTATTGGAACCAGGCCCAATCATTACCGTCCGCCCTGGGGACTCATCAATGTGTTTGATTTCTTGCGGCTCCGGCAGTACCGGATTGTACTGTGGTCGATAATGGGACATGATTGGAGCCGCGAGAGATGTCAGACCTCCCTGCGCTCCACACTGTTAGACCGGATGAAGGACGGGTCCATTATTTTACTGCATGACAGCGGGGATACACTGGGGGCAGATGGCAATGCTCCGCATTATATGCTGCAGGCGTTGGAGGAAGTATTGCTGCAGCTGAAGACCAGGAATCTGAGATGTGTAAGGCTGGATGAAATGGCTTAACCTGTTAGCGTCTATACACCCAATATCTTAATTTTTTGTAGAAAAAAAGTGATAGACACAATTTCGTGAAATTAATCACGTTGTTATTATTAAAATTTTAATATATAATATGAATATACCAAAAACAGGGGGAATTTTTGTGAAGCTAGTAAAAGGATTGTTGGTTGCAGGTGTGGCGGCAGCGTTGTTGTCGGGTTGCGGAAATAATAATAATAATGCGAAAGAAGCGGCTAGTGCATCACCGGCTGCAAGTGCAGCGGCAACTACTACAGATGCAAAAAGCTCAGCATCCATCGTCAACCAGGCAGATGCTTTTACCAAAGCCGTTAGTGCAGAGGGTAACTGGATCGTAGCGATTCTGAATGATCTGACCGTTGACACTGATGTGGTTGTTGCGGGTGAATTCCATGATAAAGGCGCTGCAGAAAATGCAATCTACCGTAAACTGGCTCTGTACGCACAGGATGCAGACCACAAGATCACTGCCAGCTACACGCTGACTGCTCCTAAGGTCACTGTACAAAGTGAAAACTTCAAAGTTCAGGGCGGAACGATCAAAGGTGACGTTTATGTAGAAGCCAAAGGATTTACTTTAGATAAAACTGCAACAATTGACGGTAACCTGTACTTTAAAAGCGATGATCTGAAAACAAGTGCTGTTCTTGAAGGTAAAGTTACCGGCGAAACAGCCGTTAAATAATTGAGCTTCTAAATCATAGCTATTATAAAATTTTATTGAAAAGCCTGTAGAGCTGACCCATTCCGGGTTCAGAATCTACAGGCTTTTTTTGCAACAGGGAATAAAAGACTGCCGATCTCTCAATTCAGCTGTGACCTATATTCATAGGCCGTAATGCCGAACATACTTTTGAAATGCCTGTTGAGATGGGTCAGATCCGTAAATCCGCATTCGGTGACGGCGGTATAGACATCCTTGGTCCGCTCGATGGCTTGCTTGGCATGCTCTACTTTGCAGTTCAGGAAGAATTGATAAGGTGAGATGCCGGTATGGCTCTTGAATGCCCGGATGAACTGGTATTTGGACATTCCAAACTCCTGGCAAAGATCGTCCAGCTTCAATACGTGATCTATGCTGAAATACATTTTTTCTTTTGCTTGCTCGACAAGCTTGTTATTCGTTCTCTGCCCCGTATCGAAATGTGTCTGTGAGACGAGACCGGCTATTTTCATTAGCAGCTCGCTGCACAGCACTTCATCTTTGCCCGACTGGATGGCATAACTCAGTCTTAATATGCACGACGCTAACTCTGCATCGTAGACAATGGGAGAGGAGAAGCGCAATTCTTGGCCGCCGAGGATTTCCGAGAACAAGTCCGGCTTGATGTACAGCATCACATAGTCAATGCCTTCCCTGTCATAAGAGCTGCCGTCATGATACTGTTCCCGGTTGAACAGCATGACGCCATTTCTATGGGAGGCCTGATAGCTTCCCTCCAGATTATACTGCTGTATGCCGCGCAGGGTTACGCCGATGGCATATTCCTCGTGGCAATGCTTTTTGTAAGTGAAATCAGTAAAACTTGCCGACAAAGCCAGGATATCTGCTGATTTGGCATAGTTGAATTTCTCCACGCGGCTCACCTCCAAGTTAGAATTCCCGATACCATTACTGCAGAATATAACATAAACAAGGCCATTAGAGAATTAATCAACCGGTGATGCTCCTGCAGCAATCTTCTGAAGACAGCGCCGCACACGACCCAGGTCACAAACGCCAGAAATCCGATAACTGTAATCATCAGCACAAACAGAAACGAAGCGGATGATGAAGTATAATAGGGTAGGACGTAGCTGGGAATAACGGTTAGAGTGAACAGCAGCACCTTCGGATTGATAAACTGCATCAGCAGGCCTGAGGTAAAACTGGTTGTCTGCACCGGCGTGGCGTCCGCTCGCCCCATTCGATAGATCTGATAAGCAAGGTAGAGCATATATACACTGCCTGCGATCTGCATGATGCCAAGTATATTCGGAATAATTCCGGTAAGCACACGGTTAAGCAGAGCGGAAGCAGCAAGCAATAGACCAAAGGCAATTGTCGCTCCCCACACATACTCCATAGCTTTTCTGGCACCATAATGCTGAACGGATGATAGAATGACAATATTGGTAGGACCAGGGGTAAAGGTGACCACAATACAGTAAAGAATGAAGGATGCGATGTTCATAATGACCTCCTATACAAGTAGTCACATGAATATACACCCTGAAGTCTAATGCCTATAGTATATTATTGCAGCAATCAAAAGGGAATGACCCGTCAATATGGTGCACCAACTGTCGGAACCGGGTCCTGAAGGGCTGTTATTCTAGGGATGAGGGGAGGAGGAAGTGAAATGAATCTGCTGGAGAACATGAATGATGCTCTAGCTTACATTGAAGCACATCTCAAGGAAGAGGTGGATCTCAAGGAGGCTGCCAGACGGGCATTATGCTCCGAATATCACTTCAAGCGGATGTTCTCATTCCTTGCCGGAGTATCGCTATCGGAGTATATCCGTTTCAGACGCCTGACGCTGGCTGCATTTGAGCTGCAGCAAAGTACGCTGCGGATCATCGATGTTGCTCTGAATTTTGGCTACAGCTCACCGGATGCGTTCACGAAGGCGTTCCAGCTTTTTCATGGAGTGACTCCATCGGAAGCGCGGGCGGGCGGGTTCTCCCTGAAATCCTTTCCTCGGATGACTTTTCAGTTGACGATTAGGGGAGGCAGTGAAATGAATTACCGTATCGAGGAAAAAGAGGCTTTTCGCATTGTTGGACTGAAGAAGAGGGTTCCGATTCAATTTGGCGGCGTGAATCCGGAGATTGCTGCCATGTGGCAGAGTCTGAATATGCAAATGATTACCGAGCTCAAGGGGCTGTCGAATATCGATCCGGCCGGGATGATCAGCGCATCGGTGAATTTCTCTGAAGGGCGCATGGAGGAAAAGGGGGAGCTGGACCACTATATCGGTGTAGCTACCTCGCTTGAAGGTCCGAGGCATTACGCGCAGCTTGAGGTTCCCGCCTCCACATGGGCAGTATTTGAAGCGGTTGGGCCGTTCCCGGATACTCTCCAGAATATTTGGGGCCGGATTTACTCCGAATGGTTCCCTTCTTCCAATTACGAGCTGGTAGAAGGGCCGGAGATTTTGTGGAATGAGAGCAAGGATACGGCCTCGCCAGCGTACAGAAGTGAAATTTGGATACCTGTTCAATTGACCCGCCTGTCGGGTTGATATGGTAAGGTATGATTACATCCTAATATCGACAAGGCAGGTGTATTAGAAATGGTTCAGGCTAAGGAAGTGCTCAGCAACCAGCTGCTCGCAAATGCAAATGACCCTAGCTGGTATGTTACCTTTACAGAATCGGTGCAGGGGTTAAGCGAAGATGAGGCACTGTGGAAGGCGGACGAAGACAGCAACAGCATTGCCGAACTGGTTCAGCATCTGCTGTATTGGAATCAGACCTGGCAGACAAGGTACCGGGAAGCCAGTGTTCATGCTGTGCCCTCTGTGCAGAGCAATAATCATACCTTTGAGCTTCCCCAGGAGATCTCGTTTGAGCAGCTTCAAACAAGGTTGCTGGAGGTGCTGTTGGATTGGCAGAGTCTGTTAACCGAAGCACAGCTGGCGGAAGACGTGCTGGAGTTCCCAGGCAGCCAGTGGTGGGAAATCGTCGGGAATGTGACTACCCATAATGCCTATCATATCGGGCAGATCGTATTTATCCGCAAGCTGCAGAAGAGCTGGAAACGAAGTAGGGAATAGATGAGCAGACACTAAAAGGCAGGGGGTGGATCTTACCCGAATAAAATTAACCCACAGGGATTATTTAACCCGGTGGGTTAGTTTTTTTGGAAAGATAAGAATTTATTTGATTCGCGCAAAAATTATCCATATCTTTCTTGCTGAAACGGGTCCCATCCTTTTAAGGACGGCATAGCGTTTCTACTTGTGGTTATTTTCTAATTCTGTCCATGCTTGGTTGATTATTTTTATTGCCTCATCTCTCTGAGAGACGATTTCACACTTATACTCTCTGGTACCCATATTATCTGTAAGGACGATTGAAGCAACAATTTGTCCATCTGGAAATTCAGTTAATAGTGCCCGGTAAGGTATTCCGGAAAAGTATCCTATTTTTAGTTGCTCGGGTTTACCCTCATTCATATTCAAATTTCACACCGCCTTTAATTTTTCTTACCAGTGGCACAAGTGGATATACATAATGTCCCGATTTTTTTGTGATCTCCCAGCGCAGAATTTAACGGAGATGAAATGTTATAATAAGGTAAATTGCTGTCTGGGAGGCGAAAACAATTGAGGGCAAGATTGTTGAGAATATTATCAATACCGGCAATATGCTTGATTATGATCTCTTGTGATCCGAGTGCCCCGTCTGGCAAAGTATCGGAAGAGCTCCCCCATAAGTTAAATTCTGAGCAGGCGGGTGCATTGATTCTGGAGAATAAGAACTTATCTGCTTCCAGCGAAATGGCTTCACACCTGATCGACATCACCCCCTCTGACATTTGGGAACAAACAGGGCATCAGCTTTTTAAAAATATAGAATCGACTTCGAGCTGGGATACCTTTGCCGTGTCTGATGGGAGTGCTGTGCAGATCGGTATGGGGTTCGGTGGATTTGGGGTAACAAGCGCTGTCCCTTATGATGTCAATAAAGATGGTACAGTGGATATGGTCTATGCATATTCTTTTGGCTCAGGTCTTCACCGCTCGGTTATTGCCTGGCTGGACCTGCAGAATTATTCCGAGCATATCATTTCGAGTAAACCAGCACAAATGGATTTCCGCCAGTATGATCTGATCCTGAAAACTGAAGATAAGCAGATCGAAGTGTACCGTATTAAAGACATGGGTACGAGCAAAACCAGTTTAGATGTATTACGTACATACCCTTCCAAGACAGATATTGAGAATATGACTCTAGTAAAGGAGGGGGAACTGGTCTGGGAGAACGGTGAATTCTTTAACATTCCTGTGAATTGATTACAGAATTTTTTGAGCGAGAAAGCCCACTCCTTTAGGTGTGGGATGATAGCGAGATTGGAACAGGCGTGTCCTAAGACACGTTAATGTTCCAACATTTTTTGGTTATCATGTTTCAGTTTTTAACATAAACTGATACAATTAATGTATGGATAATTATAGAAGAACCAACACAACCGTATCGCTAATCCATTATCACTTTGTTTTTTGTCCACGGTATCGAAAGAAAATCTTTCTTGAATTTGATGTTGAAAGTAGATTTAAGGAGTTGATTAAAGAGGTTTGTGATGATTTGAAAATAGAGATTATCGCAATCGAAACAGATAAAGATCACGCACATCTATTTTTGAATGCTTTGCCGACATGTAGTCCTGCTGATATTATGGCAAAAATTAAAGGAGTCACATCTAAACGACTAAGAGAGGAGTTTAAACATTTAGCTCATTTGTCTTCACTTTGGACACGTTCATACTTTGTAAGTACCGCAGGAAATGTGTCTAGTGAAACAATTAAAAGATATGTTGAACAACAAAAAACAAGGGGGTGATCGAAACGATTGCGATAAGTCTTAAATAGATAGACGACAAATATGTTGGCTAGGAGGCTGGTCATTAATTAGAGAATTAACATATGAAGAGTATAAATCAATCAAAAGAGCGAAACAAATGAAGGAGAGGTGAAAACTTATACAGTCGGTCACTATAAAGATAAGATTCTTTCCAAGTCACTCCATCGAATTGAAGTTATTAAGCAGAGAATATATTCGAACGATTAATTCATTAACAGAACAAGCAGAAAAAGAAGGTTCATTCCCCAAACTCACCACGAAAGATGTAGAAGCTAAACTCCCTTCTGCTGTACTTAATCAAGCGATTCGTGATGCTAAAAGCGTATTTAAGAAAACGAAGAAGGAAATGAAGCGTCCAATATTAAGGAAACCAACCTACTATATCAACAACCAAAACTATTCCATTGGCCATTCCTCTATTGCTTTTCCTATCATCGTGGACAACAAAGTGAAAAAGATGATTTTTCCTGCTCATTTAACAGAAAGAGATAAACAATTTCTTCAACATGCAAAATGTGGTCTTATGAGAATCGTTGAGAAATCAGGAAAATGGTTTGCTCAAGTTTCACTTGAAATTCCTACAGAGACAACAACAGGCGAAGAGGTAATAGGCATTGATTTAGGATTAAAAGTCCCTGCTGTTGCTGTGACTAGCGAAGGAACGACGAGATTTTTTGGAAATGGTAGAGAAAACAAATATATGAAACGCAAGTTCCGTAGTGAACGAAAAGATTTAGGAAAGAAGAAAAAGCTACGTGCAATTCGTAAACTGAATCATAAAGAACAAAGATGGATGAAAGATAAGGACCACAAAGTAAGTAGACAAATTGTGAATTTTGCCATAGAGAAACAAGTGTCTGTCATTCACTTAGAGAAGCTGACAAACATCAGAAAAACGACAAGAACAAGTCGTAAAAACGAAAAAAATGTGCACACATGGTCATTCTATCGCTTGGCACAATTCATTGAATACAAAGCAAATATGGCAGGGATCAAAGTGGAATATGTGAATCCTGCGTATACATCGCAAAAATGTCCATCTTGCTCTACGCTAAATAAAGCGATAGATAGAAAATATTCGTGTCCATGTGGGTTTCATACTCATCGAGATAGAGTCGGTGCAATGAATATTATTCACGCACCTGTGATTGGTGGTCATAGTCAATCAGCCTAAGATGCTAAAACGCACTGTCTTAGGAGGGCTGATGGCACAGCCCAATCTTGGGGTCAGACTTCGATCGCAGAAATGCCCTTCGACTTAATCACCCAAGAATCCCACTGCTTTAGCTGTGGGAATGTCAATATAAGGATTTCAAGGTGGAATTCTTGAATCTTGGTTAGGGGGATCATCATGTTTCATCCTGTAAGCCTTATAATACCGCTGATGATATTGCTGCCCAATGTGCTATTTTTCAAATTTGAGCCTCAGAATATGCCTGGCGAGACGGCCAGAAATTTTCTTTTGACTGGGGCCGAATTCATTGGGCGAATGGGTGTGATCACCGTTCCACTTTTCTATTCCTTTCATGTGCAAAATGGTTATGAGGTCCTGGCTCTGGTAGTGATGCTGCTCTCACTGCGCATGTACTATTTTGGATGGGGAAGATATTTCAGGGATGGAAGAGTGCACAGACTGTTGTTCACACCGCTCATGGGTGTTCCTGTGCCTTTGGCCTTAAGTCCGGTCCTCTATTTTCTGTCCGCTTCAGTGATTCTGCACTCCGGCTATCTGCTTATCTTCAGCGTAATACTTGGAGCGGGACATATTCCCGCCAGTCTCAGTGATTATAAACGGAATACATAAGCTCTTTCTCGGAGCAATCAATGGAATAATATGGGGGGCAGGAGTTTGAGCCAAATCATCTATGAATACAGCGCCCAGATAACGGGCGGAAGAGAAATATGGGAACCGGTGTGGGGTCTTAGGACAAGGTTAACGAAAATCGAAGTTGCCCTGCTGCAATCATCTCCTGTACGCAGGCTGCATTTCATTCACCATAACGGCTGCAGCTACATCAATACTCAGCATGTGGCAACACGTCTGCAGCACACCATCGGTGTGTTCTCTCTAATTGCCTATATTTGTCCGGAATCGGCTGAGCTTAGGATTGCAGCGCTTCTGCATGATATCGGACACAGTCCCTTTAGCCATGTACTGGAGAAGATCGAAGGGATCGATCATCATACAAGAACCCGTGAGCTGTTATTCTCTTCTGAGATTGGTGATATCCTTGCAGGATACAATGTCGATCCAGTTGCTATAATAGATTTAATAGAAGGCAATACCGCAAGTCCTTTAAGAAATAAAGAAAACAAAGTCCATTTGGACCATCTGGATTCATGGCTGAGGAGTGCACAAATTACAGGACTCGTGCCGTCGCCGGGAATGCTCTTAGGCCAAATCACAAGGGAAGGCAATCACATCACGATGGATGTCGAGACTGCCGAAACAGTGCTGCAATGCATTCTTTCCGAGGCAAGGTTTCATTGTTCTGTAGCCAATATCGGGCCGAACGCAATTTTCAAGCATCTGGTTTCGATTCTACTTGAAGCAAATATAGTTTCAGTTGAATCACTTCTAGGAATGACGGATGCCAGAGTCCAATCGATTTTGCTTGATACCAGGCAGACTTGTGAAGAAGCGTACCGTCTTTTTTATCGCCCACATGAAATCGAGGTTACCCGCAGTGCAAGCAATCTTCCTGATAATTCACATATCGTTGTTCTAAATAAGCTCTATCTCTCAGAACCGCTAATTACCCGCCGGGCAGGATCAGTTCAATCTCTTCCGTCATATCCGCTAATGGATGAAGTTAGCTCTTTGCTGGGGACGTATTACGTTTACTGGAAGTCATAAGGAATCAAAAGGGATTAGCATCTAAATATACTCTCCAAACAGCTGAACCAGAACATCTCTGTTCACGCCAAGCTTACCTTGCCAACCAGCCCAGGGCATCTCCATATCGGAGCGGCCTTTGGTATTGCTTAATTCATGCTCACCGTTCAGGATCTCTTCAATATTCGTCCAATAACCTGGAGCCAGCGGTAGGATGGTGTTTGGGAGCACACCTAACATGGCAAGCGATTGCAGAATGCCCCTGCGTGTGCCTGCGGTTCCTTTGAGCAGCTTGGACGAAGTCAGACGTTTCTCAAACTGGCCGGGTGTTTCTTCATCTGCCGCTGCTTCAAGCATCTCTAGGAGCTGTTTGAACAGCTGAATATCTTCGTTCTTTGGGACCCCATATCCACGCTCCAATAATTCATATAATTCAGATAAATCCGTATATGCTCCTGTGGTGCTGCTGTAGGTGTTACCCAAATGAATAGCGTACCTTATCCGGGACAGGTTCTCCCATTGATCGCGATGGAACCCGCAGTACTTGCAGCACACAAAGCGTTCGGCTTGTTCATAATCATGCTCCTGCATATGGATCATCCGCTGATAACTCATGAGAGAAGAAATGCCTCTGGGGAAACTTCCGCCAACCCCCGCAATAAAAGCTCCCGTGATACGGGACCAGTCTGCACGCCCGTCCGATTGCAGAGCAATGAGTTTCCTGTTGATATCATGATGTGTAATTTCATGCGTGTCATTAGCCTTCCACCCGTACTGCTCCAGCTGCTTGCGCTCAGCAGGCTCCAGGGTCTCTGTTCGATACAAGCTAACACCGCGTTCTGCGTCATATTCGGAATTCGTATGATGATAGAGTTTCTTTAGTGCAGCCAGCATTTTTTTGTCCATTCATATAGTCCTCTCTGCGCGGAGATGTGTCTGTTCCTTGACTACTAGATTAATAGAAGTGTCCGCCGAAAGCAAAATAATGTATATCCGTGTATACCGATTGTGAGTATAAGTCGAACAGGAATATTATACAAAATAGTATTAAGAATGATAACTTTATGCCACTTTTAAAGCAGGACAATCGTTTATTGTAAGAAATATACAGGAATATAGGAGGAGGATTGGTGATGCGGAGAGGATTATTTTTGAGGAAAATCCCTTGGTTTGGAGCGTTGCTATTGATATCGTTATCGGCAATGTTTGTCTCCGGAATCAGCGAGGGCAGCAGTGTAGCGCTCAAACCAGGGACGGTATATACACGCGGTTCGGCAGGGGAGCAAGTCATTGCCTATAATGCCGGTCATTCGTATTCACTCGACAAGGATGGTCATGTGATCATTTCGTACAGCAACGGTAAATCAAAGGTCAAAGCCCCATTGACCCTGATCCCGGGCTATCGAGAAGACACGGGAATGTCCGAACATGAAACGGGTTTTTTTATCTCCATAGACAAGACAGCCATTACTTATGGAGGCTCCAGGGGAACTCCGGTTCAGGTGCTTATCTCGAACGATCAGGGGAAAACATGGAATACGTACCCAGTGACAAAAGAACTCATCGGCACGACCAAAAACATCGGATTCATTTCCAAAAATGAAGGCTGGATAGTGCTCAGCAGATTCAACGGGATGGGCAGTGAATATCATTATATCTACAAGACAAAAGATGGCGGGAAGTCTTGGAGTGAAGTGAAGGGGAACGCCAATACAGTATACGCAAGAGTATTAACCGGAGCAGGCTTTGCCAATGACAAGATATGGTTTATGGGGTTCAGATATGAAACAGACTTCCAACCGGCCATATGCTGGACACAGGACGGAGGGAAGAGCTGGACTAAGCTTCATATCAAGCTGCCCGATGGTTTTGCAGACTATAGCTTGACGCCGCTCTCTCCGGTATTCGATGGGGCAACAGGACAGTTCCCTATACAACTCAGTAAGGATGGAGCAGGTAATGTAGTGGGTACGGTCTATTTGACTAGCCATAATTACGGGAAGACGTGGAAGTACAATAAAGCAGTGTTTCGCTAGGCAAATCTGGACAGCTCCCGGTTGAATCTCTCACGTTCGTCATAAAAAAGTCCGTGGCCGCTGTTCTCAAATGGCACAAGCACCGAATTTCGTATCCCTTGATGCTGCGCCACAGCCAGCGGATACAGACATACTTGATCATGAATGCCATGAAGAATCAATGTGGGTACGTGCACTTTTGGAAGATCAACAAATAATTCTTCAGCAAGCCAGGCTCTGGAGACAGCTATCGTGGACCAGCTTGCTGCTTGCAACCCTAATTGGAAAAACCAATCCGAGAATGGCTCAGAAACCTTTTGATAGAAAAATTGTTCTCCGAAGTCGCGGAGCATCTTGGGCCGATCCTGGTAGGTTGCCTGAATGATCTGCTCAATCGCTTCTTTGGTGGTGCCATAGGGGAAACCCGGCCGCAGAATCAGACTGGGGGCGGCCGACGCAAACAGCGCAAGCTTGGAAACACCATATCCGTTGTGCCGGGCCATATACCGGATGGTTACTGCTCCCCCGGTGGAGTGCCCGGCTAATGTAATATCCCGGAGCCCCAAAGCTCCGATCACACACCGGATATCATCCGCTAACCGGTTGTAGTCGTATCCTCCCAGCGGTTTATCCGAATTACCGAATCCGCGCATGTCTATCCCGATACAACGATACCCCAGGGGCACCAGAGAATTGTATTGATATTCGAACATTTTATGGTTTGCAGGCCAGCCATGGACGAACAGAATCGTTTTTCTGCCCAGCGGATTGATATCATTGACATATACATTCACATTCGGTTCTACTCTAATCCAGTGCTCCATAAGGCATTCCTCACTTATCCTTTGTTTGGGTCTAGTTGGGATATACTATTCCGCTCACCTTATTAAGTGCCCAGTGTCAAAGGAAAATAAAGTGTTAGACTGGAAATTATCAAGACCTAAACTTAAAAAAATCAAGCAAAATAAAGGGCTCTACATATTATGCATGACTAATATGTGGGAACCCTTTATGTTTAACTATCGTCACCCATTCGCCATCCATTAAACATCATATTTCCCTCCCGATGGGTAGTGCACACTTATACGCTTGCAATACATTTCGTTTCCTAATCAGAAGTCAACAGAAACTTTACTACCTCAGTCTTCAGCGTTTCGTGAAATTGCACGCGATCAAAGCCAGGGGGGTCCTGTGAGGGGGGGAAGGCGGGTGAAATCATCGCAGCTGGGAAAGGACTCAGGAAGGAAAAGTGTCCGGCATTCTCCACCGTCCGATAGCGAATCATCCGTGGTTCGGCAACACCATTCAAGATGATTTGTGCGTGGAATGGAGGTGTGTACGGGTCTCGCTCCGCGTCCAGCATGAGAATGGGGAGACGAACGTCGCTTAATGCCCCCTCATTCCGGAACCAAACGGACGCCGGGGCCAGCAAAATCAGGGACTGAATTCGCGAATCGCGAAGGACATCTATTTGCTGAGGCTTCCCGTTTGGGCTCTCATTAGGGAAGGAGGTCGGGACGCCGCCAGCTGCTGCCAACGCGGTGTAGCCACCCATGGAATGCCCGATGACCGAGAAGCTTCCCGGCTGGATAAGCCCCTTAAACCTCTCGTCTTCAAAAAACCAGTCGGCTGCCATACGAAGATGCTGGGGTCGATGAGTGAGATTTTGGACCGTACCTTCCAAACTATTATCGTTGCGGTTATTGTGCGGATGTTCGGGCAGGCCAACGATAAAGCCGTTGCGTGCCAAATGCCGAGCAAGCGACCAGTACAGAAGCGGCGAACCGCCTGTACCGTGTGAAATGAGGACCAACCTAAACTTTCCTTCCCTCGGCGCTGCGTCTCTGGCCACTTCCAACGAGTACGGCCCTAGACGATCTGCTTGTTCCGGTACGTCTGTCGGATACATCACGATCATAGGAAAGGTCACCCTCAATGAGTTTTCTGTAATTTGTACCTCGCAGCATCCTGCGTATCCTTCATTAATGTCTGCTTCTTTGTTCATCATGATTTCTTCCTCTCCTTGAGCAATACGCTCCTAAGATGGCGAGCTAACGGGAATATATATGTCCAATACCGAATCCTCGTTCGTTGGTCCTAGATATCGTTGGTCGTAACGCGCGAACTCCGGGGCATTCGTACGAACGCTGCCTGACTGGGGTAACCACGTTTCGTAAATGTATTGGAACGTATCGTTGAGTCTCGCTAATGTCCCCTTATGAGTAAAAACCGCATAAGTTGCCGCTGGTAGCAGCTTAGCGACCATTCCCAAGAGAACCGTATTCTCCTCGCTGGTCGCCTCGACACAAGCGGTATAAGTGACTTCCCATTGCTCGCCCGTAAGTTCAATGACCGCATAAAATATGTCTTCCGTATCCGGCTTTCGCTTAATTTCATACACACGATGCCTAAAGCTCCGCCATAGCATTCCGACCTCGTCCGAATTGACACCCGGTATCGACATGCCGACCAAATGCAGATTGTCCAGGCAGACAAAAGCTGGCATTAAGGAAAAGCCCTTATGCAAATGTTGCAGCCCCACTTCATCCAAAGGAAGCTTCTCCATGGCCCGGAACAACGTGTCCTTCATGTCCCTTTGCTTACGAAATTGTCCTGGCGAGATGGAGAACATTTTCCTAAAGGCTCGGGCGAAGGATTCCTGGGACTCGAATCGGTAATGGATGGCAATATCTATGATCCTTTGGTTGGTATGAAATAAATCGTATGCCGCGTGCGTCAATCTCCGCTTGCGAATGTACTCTGAGACGGAGCATCGAGTAACTGAAAGGAAGATCCTGTGAAAATGGTAAGGCGAATAGCCGGCAGCTTCCGAAACCTTGGCGCTTAAACTCTCATCGGTCAGATGATTTTCAATATAGGAAATAGCCTTGATTACCGAATCCTTATAGTTCACATTAATGCCTCCATAGAGATATTATCACTGTACGACAGATGAAACGATCGGTTATGATATTTTTTGCGGAATGTTACTTTTCTTACCGTTCAATGAAATGCAACTAAAATTTATCGTAAATCTGAGCATAAGCCATTTTCATTTCTTCTCGTAATTCTTTGTTCTCGTTCTCCAGTGCTTTGATGGGTTTTAAAGTGAAATACATTCCCATTTTCAGCGGTGATATTCTTTTTCATAGCCAGTTCATATAATTGTATCAGAAGCCAATGCTGGTTGAATGGCCTTCCTTTGCGAGCGCCACGATAACGAATAAAAATTAACCCTTCTGGATTATTATCTTGATATTCATTATCATCATATATACCCAAGAGACTTAGAAGATGTTTCTAGTCAAGTTTCTCATTCTGCTCCGACGAATATAGATGGGTATAAACCTGTCTATATCGATATAAGGTCAAAATTATCGTACGAATAAGACTATAAGCCTTTCGTAAACGAAAATGGATTCAACTCCCACGGAAGACGATAGCTCAAATACAACCTAATATAGGAGATTGTCTATGTGCTTTTCGAAGCGTTATGTATGGATTGAAGCTGAAATATGGCCCGTAGGCTCATGGGATTGTAAGGATGATAATTCCGATGTTATTGTTGTCCTTCCGGAACGCTCCAAATGGATGGCCACCGTTTTCACTTACCAAAATATCGAGACGTTGAGGCGGAAAAATATACAAACCGGTGAATGCATGAACGGTGCTTATTTTTGGTCCAGCGATATGGTGTTGGTTGATATTATAAGTAGGGAAAGAATAGAACAACTAATCGACCATTTGATTAAACACGACAATTTCCAATCAGTCTTTAATCGATATCCTGATGTAGAAGCAGAAGACGACGAGAACTATCCTGTTGGATTTTTTATAACCGAAGAATCGTCGAGCTAACGGGAACGTTAGCTTAAACACGATAAGGCAGCCGGTCAGTAAACGCGATCAGTTGCCTTTATTCAACTAATGTGTAGGATAGTTATAATTGTTTACTACCTTATATATCGTTTGCGAGATGCTATAATTTTAAAATGAAGTGGACGGGGGGATTGCAACTATGGGAATTAAATTACCTTTATTTATCGTAACAGGCGCAAGTGGGTCAGGAAAAACATATGTAGTTCAAGAATTACGCGGAATAATGCCAAATTTCGATGTATTTGATCCTGATCATATTGTAGAGTTTATCGGACATGATTGGGAAAAAGTGCGGAATATTTGGCTTAGGGTTGCACAAAATATCGCTCAAAGTGGACGCATGACTATTATATGCGGGTCAATGATGCCTTGGGATATTGAAAAGTGTGTGGATTTTCCTTGTTTTAAGCAAGTTTATTACCTAAACCTACACTGTAACGATGAAACTCGTGAGCGTCGCTTACGCGAAAGAGATTGGTCTGTGGAAATGATTCAGGAACACAAAAACTTTGCAAAAGCATTGCTTGATATCGCTGATAAAGACTTTGACCCACCTATGCCTACTATTGATACAACGGATACTGATGTAACTTTAGTTGCATCTCAAATCAAAGAATGGGTTCTCCGGTACGTTTGAACTAATGGGGAAGTATAGCTCAACAACACATGAGGCACCAAGTGAATTCACTGGAGGGATACTTTGAGAAAGATTACAATTCTACTTCTCTTTGTTTTAACTATGACGAGTTGTGGTTTATTAGAATCTGAACATGAAAAACCAATTGAGATGGTAGCATTTGGTGCCCTATCTGATGAAGAATCGGAATTAATAACAGCAAGCCCTAAAGATTCTAATGTAAAGATAGTATCCATGAATGACGAAATAAAATCTGTAATAGATAGAAACTATGATAAAAAAGAAGTCTACTCCATTACTTTTAATCATACTGAAACTAATACTTCAGGGAACCTTATAGTTTTTATTGCTTTGGACAAAAAAACAGTTGTTGGTAAAAGTAAACAAAGCCTAAATAAAAAATAATGATTTGTTAAGCTATTAGAAAACGTTAAATCAATTCACGAATACCTTTGGTATATACTTTCAATTTTGCTGATAATAATTGGGTACGCGACTCCAGATGATAAAGTTTACGCATATTTAGATGAGCATCTTCCGAAAAGGGCAAGCCACACCTCTGGATAACACCGTTAGACGAGTAATCAAAAAATCACTTATGAGATACAGGAAACGTTAGCTCAATAAAATAGCGACAGTCTAGGACTTTATTTTTCTCGTCCTTGGCTGTCGCTGTTTATTTCCTAGGCTCAGTCTAAAACTTATTTTAGGGAGTTTGACGGTATGACTACTTTATTTTCTGCATACACCCAGAAATGCGATGGATTGCACAAAAAAAGAACCCCGCCTCGAGTTCACGAAGCGGGGTGTGCTTTTAATTGTCCTCAACTACAACTTCCCGGTCGGGCAATTGTGTGACATAGCTGTCTGACAGGTGCAGCAGCTCCAGTGCACGATTGAATTCATCTTCTGTGGCTTTTAGCGGCTGATTGCCATTACCGGATAAGGTATAGTGCTGTCCATCCTCAAACCCGCTGCCGGATAAGAAGAGCTCCTCATTATTAACAAATGACCCTGTTGGTAAATAATAACGCTGCGGAAGCAGATTATAGGCGGATTGATTCAGGATATCCTGTCCGAAATGGATATGGTTGCTAAGGGATACCCCTAATAAATTGGATACCGTCGGCAAAATATCAACCTGCCCGCCTAATTGTTCCTTCACGCTGGACGTTGTCAATCCCTTGGATGCGATAATGAGCGGAATATTAATCAGATCGCGTTCTGTATATTCATGATGCAGAATTTCCGCGAGCAAGGTTTTATCCGCTTCCTTCAGTGAGAAAATAGGGAGTCCCCGATGATCGCCGTACAACACGATTAAGCTGTTATCCCAAACCCCATTCGCCTTGAGTTCGTCAATAAATTGTCCAAGTGCGTAGTCCGCATAATTCTGTGCACGGATATAATCTCCCACGAGTGTTCCTTCGAATCGTTCCGGAAGTGTCATCTTGTATTTGCTCTCCGGAATGGAAAAAGGATTGTGAGAGGACATGGAGATTACATGTGAATAGAAAGGCTGGCTGCTCTGGTCCATTCTCGCCAGTTCATCGGATGTCTTCTTGTACAGAACTTCATCAGAAGCCCCGTAGAATACGGTGTCGTCTTCCCCGAAGAAGGCTTTGTCATAATAGCGGTCAAATCCCACTGCTTGGTAGAGCTCCCCGCGGTTCCAAAAGTCAACTGCATTGGTATGAAAAGTCGCCGTATCGTAACCTTGCGCCTGCAGCAGCTTAGGCAAGCTTGGAAGCTCCTTAGGAGCATAAATGTCGGTAGCCGGTCCATCCGGTGGAACATAAAAGGAAGTGTTCACAATAAATTCGGCATCGGATGTATTTCCTTGTCCGACTTGCTGGTAGAAACGGGGGAAGTAAAAGTTCCCGGCAGCCAGCTTATTCATATTTGGTGTAATTTCTTGTCCATCTATAGACAAATTAATCAGGAAATTCTGAAAGGACTCCATTTGAAGGATGATCAGGTTCTTTCCTTTGGCGGCACCGAACATGACCGGATGGGCTGGCGCTTGAATGCCCTTTGTTTCATCAATGGCGGATTGTGTGATTTTGGACAGCTCAATCTGTTCTTCCTTATGCTCGGCAAGCAGAGCGTAGGCTTCATAATTGAGAATACCCATTTGTTCGGCCTGAACGTTTTCATTCATGCTGGCCTGGTTCGGGAAAATATTCATCATGCAGATCGCGAAGGAAATACAGAACAAGGCGGCAACCGCTTTGCGGTTACTCTGCCGGGACATGGCTGTCTTCCAGGCGAGAGCTTTTTTCCGGCTGAACATAACCAGGCTAATGATGATGATATCCAGGAAAATCAGCATGTACTGCGGGTGGATGACCGAAAAAATACTTTTCTTAACGGCTCCAACCTGTTTGGCCTGACCGAATACCTGAGATGTGGCAATAATCCCAAAATGATTATGATAGATAATCAGAGAGAAGAACAATACCGTAATCAACAAATTCACAAGCATGTAGATGGCGATCTTCCGTTTGGTGGCAAACCATTCAATTAAGCAGAAGATAAGCAGCACAAAAGGAAGTTCTTTAAACAAGGTAGTCCAGGTTGGCCCGTCTTCGAATAAGTAGTACCAGGCAAAATAGCTTTTAGCAAGCATGATCAGAGAGAAGAAAATGATAGATCTTTTGCTGAGAGTACGAGTTTCCTTCAACCGCATTTCGTATGCGCATCCTTTTCTATATAATTAGTTCATTCTATTACATGGAAGCGTTCAAAATCAACTAGAGGGATAACCTGATTTTACATAATATGTGACTATTATTCGATAAAAACAATGGCTGAAGTATGCTGTAGAATGGAGGACGTAACCCAATCTACAGGTTCTATGTTAAAATAACCCTGGATTCTATCCCTAAGCTGCACAGATTTGAAACGAGGTGTCTCTATTGTTCAAAATTATGCTTATTGAAGACGATATCACCCTATTCGGTGAGATAAAAGAGCGGTTGTCTCAGTGGTCTTATGAGGTGCACGGCATATCCGATTTCGGAAAAGTCGTTCAGGAATTTACACTGGTCCAGCCGGAGCTGGTCATTATTGATATTCAGCTGCCGCAGTTTGACGGGTTTCATTGGTGCCGGATATTAAGGGCCCATTCCAATGTGCCGATTATTTTTCTGTCCTCCCGTGACCACCCGAGTGATATGGTCATGTCCATGCAGTTCGGAGCAGATGATTTTATACAGAAGCCGTTCCATTTCGATGTGCTTATCGCCAAAATCCAGGCCACCTTGCGCCGGGTGTATAACTATAACACCGAACGAATCGAGCTGAAGACGTGGCGGGGAGCAACGATTGAATACGTGAAGAATACTGTAACAAGAGGCCAAGACTCCGCACTGCTGACGAAGAATGAAATGCTAATCCTCAAAATCCTGATAGAGTGTAAAGACCGGATTGTAGAGCGCGAGGAGCTCATAAAAAACCTCTGGGACAACGAGCATTTTGTGAGCGACAATACGCTGACTGTGAATGTGAACCGGTTGCGTAAGAAGCTGGAGCCTCTGGGTCTGGATGCGTATATTGAAACCAAGGTGGGGCAAGGCTACATGGCGACCGAAGAGGCGGCACTATGATTAGGAAATACATAGAGGAGAAGCTTAGCTGGCTGCTCTTGCTTGGCGGGCTGCAGATCATCTTTCTATTCGTGGCCTACGTAGATTCTTCCATTCCCTTCATGCCTGTGCTGTACATTGTCGGACTGAATGTTATGGTATGTACTGTTTTTGTGTTCCTCAGATATCCTAAGGAAACCCGCTTCTATCACCGGATCGGGGCTTGGGATGAGGTCTATGATCTGAGTACCTTCAAGGGAGCGGACAGTCCGTTCGAGAGGATGGTCGAGGAAGCAGTGACTGCCCAAACCGAACGCTACAGGCTAGAATCTTCAGCGAATTTCCATCTGCTGGAGCAGGAGAAAGACGATCTGCTGTCCTGGATTCATGAGGTCAAAACCCCGCTTACAGCCATGCAGCTCATGATCGAAAGGCTTCCGGACGAAACGCTAAAGCGGCAAATTATGTACGAATGGCTGAGAATTCACCACTTGCTTGACCAGCAGCTTCATCAGAAACGGATTCCGTTCATGCATAATGATCTGTATATCGAGAAGACCCGGCTTGAACCGATCCTCAATCAAGAGATCCGGGCGCTGAAATCATGGTGTATTCCCAAAGGAATAGGGTTTGACGTTGAACTTACTGCAGAAGAAGTGCTCACTGACGGCAAATGGCTTGGTTTTATGCTTAGACAATTGTTGACAAATGCTGTGAAATATAGCGAATATTCCGATATCCTCATTCAGAGCAGGGAAGCTGGAGGACATGTCGTGTTGACCATCCAGGATCACGGAAGAGGGATTGACCCCAAAGACTTGCCGCGTATTTATGATAAAGGCTTCACTTCCACGACCGGCCGCCAGGAAGGAGCGGCCACAGGCATGGGGCTCTATTTGACGAAACAGGCGGCGGAGCCGCTGCAGATCGATATTCAGGCAGCATCCCAACCCGGGGAAGGTACTACCTTTACGTTAACGTTTCCACGCAAAAATGACTTTTTGAGTATTTCGGGCATGTGACAACAATGTCACATGCCTCTTTGTTTTGTTAGGTGAAACGCAGGAAAACAGAAAGCGATCCGCTTATGATAGAACTATAGAGATCAGACATAGTGAAACATCAGAAGATCAAGGGGTGTCGGGTTTTGATTGCTTTTAACGATCTGACATAGTAGAACATCAGAAAATCAAGGAGGTTTGATCTTATCTTTTTAAAGATCTGACATAGTACAACATCAGAAGATCAGGGGGTCTTGTACTTCGTCTTTTGATCTTAATCTTTTGATCTTAATCTTTTGATCTTAATCTTTTGATCTTAATCTTTTGATCTTAATCTTTACCCCGTATCCAGGTGCCGCTGCAGTTAAGCGTGTCCCGCAGGGACGGCAAGCGTTCCTACTCCCCACATTCCCAAGTCCAGCCAGTCTGAACACCTACGCTACTTGCTCTTAGCCGGGTGTCCAGAGGGCAGAGCCCTTGGGGCCCTCCCTTGGCTAAGGGAGGGTTTGGGAGGGATCGAAACGATTTAGGGATCGAAACGATTTAGAAATCGTAATTTTATATGAGGAGTGCACAGAACATGATGATTCTAGAAGCTAACAAAATTTATAAGACGTATGGTAACAAATTCAACAAACAGGAGGTGCTGAAGGGGATTGACCTTCAAGTCAGCAAAGGTGAATTCGTCGGCATCATGGGGGCATCCGGTTCAGGCAAAACAACACTGCTGAATGTCCTGTCCTCCATTGACCAGGTGAGTCAGGGGACAATTGAAATTGAAGGCAAGGAATTTACGGGCATGAAGGAGAAACAACTGGCCGAATTCCGTAAACAGCATTTGGGATTTATTTTTCAGGAATATAACCTGCTGGACACGCTAACGGTCAAAGAAAACGTGCTGTTGCCGCTCTCCATTACAGGCATTTCCAAGAAAGAGGCCCATCAGAAGTTTGAACAAGTGGCCGGTGAGCTGGGCATCTATGAATTGAAAGACAAATACCCGGCGGAAATCTCCGGCGGACAGAAGCAACGGACATCGGCGGCACGGGCGTTTATACATGATCCGAGCATTATATTTGCCGATGAGCCAACAGGTGCGCTTGATTCCAAATCAGCTTCCGACCTGCTGAACAAGCTTGCCGACATGAACACGAAGCGCCAGGCGACGATCGTAATGGTCACGCATGATGCGGTTGCCGCCAGCTACTGCAGCCGGGTGGTGTTTATCCGGGACGGGCAAATTTACACGCAACTGAACAAAGGCGATGAAGCCCGGCAGTCCTTTTTCAACGACATCATCAAGACCACGAGTGTATTGGGCGGTGTTCAGCAATGAGCCTGAACTACATCATCCTGCGCAATTTGAAGAAAAACATCAAAAACTATTATCTGTACGTCTTCGCGCTTATCTTCGGGGTGGCGCTGTACTTCTCCTTTGTTACGCTTCAGTATGACCCGTCCATGGGTGAACTCAAAGGAACGGTAAAAGGAGGAGCAGCCATTGGTGCATCCTCGGTGCTGCTAGTCGCGATTGTTGCGATTTTCCTGCTGTATGCCAATACGATCTTCATTAAACGGCGCAGCCGTGAGATTGGGCTGTTTCAATTGATTGGATTAACGAAAGGAAGAATCTTCAAACTACTGAGCGCGGAGAACCTGATCCTCTATTTCGGTTCCATGATTATCGGGATTGGTGCCGGGTTCGCGATGTCGCGGCTGATTCTGATGATTTTGTTCAAAATCCTGGCAATTGAAGCCGTGGCCAAGCTCCGCTTCTCTCCTGAGGCGCTGCAGCAGACCATAATCGTCTTTGCCGCAGTTTACCTGCTCATCATGCTCATGAACTACATGTTCATCAAAAGGCAGAGCATTCTCTCCCTGTTCAAGGCTACTTCCACCACACAGGAGCGCATTCGAAAAATGCCGCTGTGGGAGATTGTCTTTGGCCTGCTTGGCCTCGCCTTTATCGCGTCAGGGTATTATTTGTCCACTCTGCTCTTCAGCGGGAAAATAAACAGCATGAACGGACTGATGACCTCGATGATTCTCATCCTGGGTCTGGTTATTGTCGGCACGTATCTGTTCTATAAAGGCTCAGTCAGCTTCGTATTCAACGCAATCCGCAAGAGTAAAAAAGGTTACCTCTCCATCAATGAAGTACTTTCGCTCTCGTCTATTATGTTCCGTATGAAGTCGAATGCGCTGCTGCTGACGATCATTACAACGGTATCCGCGCTGGCTATCGGTCTGCTGTCGCTCAGCTATATCTCTTATTATTCGGCGGAAGCGAACGCCAAGGATAGCTCGCCTAACGATTTTGGGTTTGCCCGGGTGGAGGCCAAGGAGAAGTTTGTACAGGCACTGGATGCGGCGCAAATCAAATACAAAGAAATTCATATGCAGCCCGTGGAGATGGAAGTCGATGCTGCGAAAATTATGGAGAAGGATTCCAAAGACACGGTTCTTTCTACTTCCGTAGTCAGCGACAGCACTGTAGAAGGGGTAGATGTAAAGCCTGGCGAAGCCCGAATTATGGGGTACAACAGAGCTATGGATTCGCTTTTTAAATTGAATGAAACCGGCGAGATTGGCCTTAAGACTTTGAAAGGGACGATTAAGCAGAAGCTTATAGGCATATCCAAGGAATCTATTGTGCCCTATTATTACGGTGGAGGCGCTGGCATATTTGTTGTCGATGAGACGGTCTACCAGGAGCTGGTTAAGAGCCTGAATCCCAAGCTGCAAAAAGCAAAAGAAAAAGCGAATTACTACGGGATTGAGCTTGCTAACCGCTCGCAAATAGAAAAGGCAAATCAAATTTTTACGAATCAGTCACCCGAGGATCCAAGCTTTTCGCAGTATGATTTCGAAATCAAACAGCGCAACAATATGGGCGTTATTATGTTTATTGTCGGCTTCTTGGGCTTAACCTTCCTGGTTACTTCAGGCTGCATTCTGTACTTCAAGCAAATGGATGAAGGGGAGGAAGAGAAAGCGGGCTACACCATTCTGCGGAAACTGGGCTTTACCCAAGGGGACCTCTTGCGCGGCATCCAGTTCAAGCAGTTGTTCAACTTCGGGATTCCGCTGGTCGTTGGCCTGAGCCATAGCTACTTTGCCGTCAAGTCCGGCTGGTTTTTTTTCGGCACAGAAATGCTCACACCGACGATCCTGGTTATGCTGCTATACACGGCGCTGTATTCAATTTTCGGCTTCCTGTCGGTGCTGTATTATAAAAGAGTGATCCGCGAGTCGTTGTGACCAAATAAGCAGAAAGTAAAGGTGGGTGCAAGTGGCTTGTGTTGCTGATGATTTCCTGAATGATTGGTGGGGCGATTTGATTATGTTAAAAGATAAACAATCTAAATCATCATCTGAATTGATAGATTTAATGAGATTGTTGAGACAGGCCATTGAAGAAAAGAAATATGTTATTCATTATGGGGTTTGAGTGTCTATTATTACAGGAGGCTGACTCATAAGTAGCTATTCCTACACAAAGACAGGAGTTTATCATCTTAAATGTGTAAAAGGCAGCAAAACAGCGATCCTCCGGTATTGAAGGATCGCTGTTTTGTGTTTTTGGTCGTTTGCAGCTTGCTCCAGCAGATTGTGGGCAAGCCAAAGCCATCCGACTCCAGCGTCACTTTTTCCCTGCTGCGAAGCAGATCAGCCGCGAGGCATTGCGTTCAACGATACTTCATCTGAACATTCCGGCTGTCAAAATAGACGAGATCCCCACTGTCATAATGCCACACAGCCTGCAGGTGTGTAGGTTGTCTAATACCGTCAATCCACTTGTAATCCTTCATTAGGGCGGACCAGCGCACACGCTGCTTGGAGCCGTCCATTCCAATGGCGGTGCGGTCGTTTGTTGTAAAAGATTGGCATTCCCCCTGGTCGTTAAAGCTGAATATTCCGCCCGCTGTAATCCCATAACACGAAATGATCGCCTGCGCATGATGATCGTCAATGGGAATCCAGGTAATGTAGTCCTGTAGAATAGCACTCGGCACCCAGAGAGATTCTGACAAAAAGGTAACCAGACTCGCCTGATCCATCTCCACGCCTAGTTGGTTAAAGAGAGTGAATGTCTTGCCCAGGACGCCCTTCATACTGCCGGTACCCTCTACATAGGAATCAAGGCCCTGAAAAGGGATGCCGTACATAGCTGTCTCAATCAGAGCGATTCTGACGGGATGCTGAACGAAGTTGTACTGCGTATATTTTATGGGAATAGCAGGTTTTTTGGGCGACAGGATAAACTCAACTTGGTTAAATACGGCTTCCATCGAGGACATTTTCGGCATGCCGGTAAATCCGCTGGTCTCAAAATACTTCCGGACAGGGGGAGGAAGCAGCTTCCAGTCTTCACTTGTAAACGTCTCGTTCGGAATGGAAGGTTTGACGAGGTACTTGTCTGCGATCCTCCGGAATTCTGCTTTGGTTCTGGAGTAGGGAATCTTGAAAAAAACAATCAGGGCAGCTGCGGTGCCAGCCAGAATAACCAATAAAAGGGCCATATGTTCTACACCTCTCTGTCTTCGTATGAGTCTGCTTCCATTTGGGCAATGTTCTCTGTGAGCCGGGTCAAGCCGTAGAATAAGCCTTCGGTTAGTCTGTAATCGAATGACTGGAATAGTGAATCCATGAAACGGGCTTCCCGATCGCTTCTCTCCGCAAAATAGGCTCCACATTTCCCGGTCAACTGCAGCCGGAGGATACGGGCATCTTTGTTATCTTTTGTAAGCGTAACGAACCCCTGCTTCTCAAGCAAAAGGGCCATCTTCTTTACATTTTGCCGCGAACTGCCGATCATCTCCGCAACATCACTTAAGGTGGGGGAGGATGAACCACTCTTCAGGATGACTGCAATCAGCAGCCACTGCTTCATGGTCATTTGATCGTCCAATTTATCTCCCAGTACCTGAAGGCGGTTGGCAAGTGTCAGCACAGCACCCAAAATGTAAGCCTGCTCATCCTTTTCATCCAACATACTCAGCTCCTCTTTATTAAATAGGTAACCTATTACATATATATTATACGCAACAGATTACCTATTTGTCGATAGCTGATGTTGGCTCAGTCATCCCGCCGGTTTGTCATCCTTTGAATAAAATTGTTTTAAAATTGTAAAAAATAGCAAATAGTACTTCTGTTCCAAATTTTACTATGATATTCTATTGTCAGCCGTAATGGCCTC
Organism: Paenibacillus sp. 22594; assembly: GCF_052044425.1. Lineage (NCBI taxonomy): Bacteria > Bacillati > Bacillota > Bacilli > Caryophanales > Paenibacillaceae > Paenibacillus > Paenibacillus sp. 22594. The sequence goes on along the minus strand of NZ_JBQENA010000001.1, from coordinate 832,982 downwards.
AATCCTATGAAGAGAATGGAGGAATGAAGAATGTTTCCAAGCTTTCCGCGTCTGCGTAAAACCTGGACATGCCTGTCGATTGCCGCAATGCTGGCGTCTGCTGTAATCATCCCTGTCCCCCTGGTTCAAGCCGAAGGGGCATCTGATCCGGCTCCCAGCATTACCCCCACCACCGCGAACGGCAAGAAGGTATTGTTCGATAACACGCATGCCCAGACTGCCGGTGCGGCCGATTGGGTTATTGATGGCGGCTTTTCGGATTTTGCGAACGGCCTGGCAGCCGAAGGATACTACATTAAAGAGCTTCGCAAGACTACTGCGATCACCTTGTCCGATCTGTCTGGCTACGACGTATTCATCATTCCGGAAGCCAATATCCCGTACAAGACGTCCGAGCAGAGTGCACTGCTTGACTATGTTCAAGGCGGGGGGAGCATTTTCTTCATCAGCGATCATTACAATGCAGACCGGAACAAAAACCGCTTCGACGCCTCCGAGGTCTTCAACGGCTACCGGCGGGGAGCTTGGGGAAGTCCTGCTCTAGGTATGGGGGCGGAGGAAGCTGCTTCACCGGCGATGTCTGGAGTTTCGAGCTCGGATTGGTTGGCTTCCAACTTCGGTGTGAGATTCCGTTATAACGCACTGGGCGATGTGTCGGCAAACCATATCGTGACTCCTTCGCAAGCCTTCAATATTACAAGCGGGGTATCCAGCGTGACTGTTCACGCCGGTTCCACACTTGCCATCACAGACCCGGCGAAGGCAAAGGGAATTGTCTATGTTCCGGCAACGGCTACCGCTTGGTCCAGCGCAGTGGATGCCGGTGTGTATAACGGCGGCGGTGTCGCGGAAGGGCCCTTTGTTGCGGTAGCCAAGGTTAGCGCAGGTAAAGCGGGCTTTATAGGCGACTCCTCTCCGGTAGAGGATGCCACGCCTAAATACAAAAAAGAAGAGACGGGCGGCACTAAAACAACCTATGATGGCTATGAGGAGGCGGATGACGCCACACTTTTGGTCAACATGGTGAACTGGCTCGCTACACCGGAGAGCTATACGACATTCTCCGCAGTTCCGGGCCTAACCTTGGATACGGCCACTCCGGTATACAGCTGGGAAGCGCCCGCCAGTTCCACGGAGCCGCAGGCTGAACCTTGGGCATCTCCGGCTGCCGGCTACAAATGGTATGATTCTTCCACTTTCAAGACCGGTTCTTACGGTGCCGGCTCCACTTCTCCAACAACACCTTTATATGCATTCGAACATCAGGCAACGCTTCCTAATCATTATGAGTTCGAGGTGAAAGTGACACTCTCCGGTCTGACACCGGGCTCGACGACCTCCGGATATAGCCTTGGGGTGTATACCAGTTCAGGTACACAAGTCGCAAAGGTGAAGAACAGTGACGGTTCGTGGCCGTCAGCGTATGGCTATAGCTCAACCTTTTCGCTAACGGCCAATTCAAGCGGTATTGCCACCAGAAGTTTAACCCTAACAATCAATCCAGCTACCACCGGTGCAGCCAATATGCGCTTGAGATTAAGCGGTACTGCAAAATTTACCGAACCGGTGAACATAGCAAATGTACCTGTCGAGTAATAGCAAACCGTATGAATAAATATATGGCTTGGGTTTAAGGCGAAATGCCTTTTCCCAGGCCTTTTTAATAATGAAGTGGTTGCTTTCTACATCCGGAGACTGAGGGATAAATGCGTTTGGAGACCGTTAAGCTGCTTACCCGTTGGCGTTATAATGAAGCGGCACAGAAGGAATACATAACATGTTTATATTCAGTTTAAATAAGCGATTTATGATCCAACTATATTAGTTGTCAAGGAGGAGTAACAAATGAGTCAACTTAAGGCAGCAACCCCGAAGAAAGAATGGGCCATCGAGGCAGAGCGGCTTGTCAAAATTTTCGGGGACAATCGCGCAGTAGATGGTGTGGATCTTAAAGTAGCCACAGGTTCAATATATGGCGTACTGGGTCCGAATGGGGCAGGTAAGACTACAGTAATCCGGATGCTGGCGACGCTGCTGAGGCCTGATGGCGGATCCGCCAGGGTTTTCGGGCATGATGTGGTGAAGGAGCCGCAGATTGTGCGTCAGCTGATTGGCGTGACCGGACAATATGCTTCTGTAGATGAATCGCTCAGTGCCACTGAGAATCTGGTGATTTTCTCCCGGTTGCTCGGTCTGGGACGTGCCGAGGCACGGCGCAAGTCCGAGGAGCTGCTCGAGGAATTTGGATTAACGGAGGCTGCCAGACGTCCGCTTAAAAACTTCTCGGGCGGAATGCGCCGCCGGCTGGATTTGGCTGCAAGTTTGATTGCGCAGCCGCCGCTCATTTTCCTGGATGAACCGACGACCGGTCTGGACCCGCGCACACGGAATCAGATGTGGGATACCATCCGGCGGTTGATTCAGTCCGGTTCAACGGTTCTGTTAACCACACAATATCTTGAAGAGGCGGATCAGCTGGCAGACCGGATCGCTGTAATCGACCATGGCCGGGTAGTCGCTGAGGGTACCGTAGATGAGCTGAAATCATCTGTCGGTACTTCGTCCCTGCAGTTAAAAGTTCAGAATCCGCTTGACATCGGCTTTGCACGCCAGACTGTTGAACGGGTGCTGAATGTAAAAACCATTATATCAGCGGAATCTGCGAACATTACTGCACCTATGGGGGATGCGGACCGGGTCACCGATCTGCTGATTGCTCTCCGTGAAGCGGGGATTTCTTTGGCTGAGCTTAGTGTACAGAAGCCAACGCTAGACGAGGTTTTTCTGAGTATTACGGGGCATGGGGTAGAAGAGAAATCCACGTTGGCATCCGCCAAGTCAAACCAAATGGAGGGGTAAACAGTATGAGTACATTCATTAAGCCAGGCGCTGAACGCCAGCTCAAAAACCACACGAGCTTCGGCCAATCGGTGCGGAATTCATTAACGATGGCCTATCGGGGGCTGCTCAAAATCAAACGCACCCCTGAACAATTATTCGATGTTACGCTTCAGCCGATTATTTTCACCCTGATGTTTACGTATATCTTTGGAGGAGCGATCTCCGGGGATATCCACAATTATTTGCCGGTGATCATCCCCGGAATTCTCGTGCAGACCGTAATCACTACTTCGATTGTGACAGGCGTACAGCTGCGTGAGGATATGGAAAAGGGCGTCTTTGACCGCTTCAAGTCTCTGCCAATTTCACGGATAGCCCCGCTTGCCGGAGCCTTGCTTGCAGACACAGTCCGCTATACGATAGCGACTGTGCTTACGTTTGCGATGGGATATGTGATGGGACTTCGTCCTGAAGGCGGATTCGGGCATGTTGTCATGGCCGGTGTGCTGGTAATTATCTGCTCCTGGGCCATCAGCTGGATCTTTGCTTTCTTCGGTGTTATCGCACGTACAGCCTCCAGTGTTCAGGGGATATCCATGATCGTGCTATTCCCGCTGACCTTCCTGTCGAATGCTTTTGTGCCGGTGGACACGATGCCGGACTGGCTTCAATGGTTCGTCAAAATGAACCCGATATCGCATCTGGTGACAGCCGTCCGTAATCTGGTCAACTTAGGAACCATGGGCTCGGATCTGGTCTACTCCCTCATCGGAGCCGCTGTCATTGTGGCGGTCTTTGCGCCCATCACCGTGCGGGCATATATGCGGCGTACCTAATCAAAATATCTTCCGGGTATACCTTTACGGTAAATATCGCAAAAGAGCCATTTTCCTGAGTTAGGAAAATGGCTCTTTTGGTGTTCATAGAATGACTTGCATTATTTTTGTCCGGCGGTGAGCCAAGCCGCAAGCTCTTCCGTTTGGGAAAGAACGGCAATGGGATCATAATACCAGGATGTTCCTTCCTTCCAGACATAAATATGATTATTTTTGACCGCAGGCAGGCTGCCCCAGATCGGATCATCCTTGTAGTCCTGCACGGTTTGTTCGTTGTCGGTTACGATGAGGTAATCCCCTGCATATTTGTTAAGCATCTCAGCAGAAATTTCAGCCCACTGCTTCTCCATGATTTCCTTAGCAACTCCAGTAGGAGGTTTGCGGCCCAGCGCCTGATAGACAGGCTGTCCACCGCGTCCAAAGTTGTCTCCATAAGCCCAAGTGGCTTTATCGCCATGCTCGAGAATGCTGAAGGTAGCATCAGTAGGGATAGCTGCGTCCACCTTGGCTTTGGCTTCAGCAATACGTTTGTCGAATTGAGCCAGCCAGTCCTTGGCTTCTTGCTCTTTACCCAGCAGCTCTCCGAAATAAGTTAACTCTTCATGGGCATTTTTTAGATCCCCATAAGGCACGATGATGGTAGGAGCAATTTGGCTTAAAGCCTCATAGCTGTCGGCCATACCGGAAATAATCAGATCGGGTTCAAGTTCGAGGATCTTTTCGGGTGACATTTTCCCGTAGGTTCCGGTATCGGCTATGCCGGCAAGGGCTTCTTTGAAGTACATATTCTCCAGTGTCAGGCCGGGAGCGCCGACAGGAATAGTATCCAGGGCAATCAGGCTGCCCAGGTATTCCTCGGCAACGATGCGTTTAGGTTCAACCGGGATTTTAATCTCCCCGTTTATGGTTGTAACCGTTTTGAATGCAGCGGGTTCCACCGTCTGCTCCGGTTGCTGCGAAGCCGGAGGGGCTTCGGTGGCGCTTCCTGTATTAGCGGCACTTCCCTTGGAAGTGTTGTCTCCACAGGCTGAAGCCAATAAGGTCATTGCCAGCAGCAGGGAAAAGATGAGCCAATGTTTTTGTTTCGCGCTGCGTTGTTGCAGGTTATTCAACTTGTGTGCCTCCTTATGTACAATGATTATCATTCTCATTTATACTTTACAGACTTCACCCGGTGAAGACTATGGTCTGATGTGATCTCACCTCATGTAAATTTGTGATGTGATCGTCTGCATAATCATTTTCAATTGCGCCAGCGAGGATAAGGGATCGAAGCCGTAGAATAATTCCGGCTGGTTCAGTTGATAGACATGGCCATTTTGAACTGCGTCAAGCTCCTTCCAGCTTGAGGAGTGCAGCAGCGCTGAGAACCGCTCCAGTCCTTCACTTGTTGAGGGAATACTGGTAATGAATATATGTTCTGCAGGATAAGCAGCGATATTCTGGGTGGGTGACTTCAAATAACCGCTATGGAGCAGGCCTTGCTCCAGCAGGGCAGCAGGCGGGCGGAAACCCAAATCACCATATAGGATCTGACATCCATGCCCAAAGCTGCTGCTGTAGGAATAAGCGGTATCTTCGCCAATTTCCCAGACGATGGCTGTGCCCCGCGCTCCGAGCAGCCGGTCCAACTCCAGATTGGCGGTATGACACAGCTCACCGTAGCGGCTCAGCCAGGCCTCAGCCTGCGGCTCGCGGTTTGCAATAGCGGCGATCTGCCGGAATTGCTCCCGCCAGCCCATACGCATAAAAGGCAGCTCAATTACCGGTGCTACCGGCAGCAGCAGCTTGCTCTCAGCGGTAAGGCTATAGCTGATGATAACATCGGGCCGTGCTGCGACTACTGATTGGTATAGCGAAGCGGAGCTTGTCTCTTCAAACCGCAATTTATACCGGGAAGGGGCAAGCTCAAGATGCTCCATCCAGCCTGAATACACACCCAGTTCAGGCATGACTTCTAACGCTCTTAGACTCGCGGTGTGATTGAAGTTCAGAGCAACAATTCTTTTGTTCTTGCGGTGGTAGGCTGCCGGAGATACGCCGACCACCTGCTTGAATTTCCTGCTTAAATAGGTTCCTTCGCCATAGCCAACTTCCAGTGCCAGTGCGGTCAAATTCGGTCTGTCTGTCAGAATGAGCTGCTGTGCCCTGCGGATCCGAAGTAAAGTAAGATATTTATTAAAGGTTTGACCCGTGGCCTTGCGGAAGGTGCGTGAGAAATGTTCCGGACTGACCCCGGCTAGTTCTGCCATCTGTACTCTTGTCAGATCTTCGTTATAATGCGTTTCTATATGTTGCAGTACTTGATCAAGCCATTGCACGGATGCTTGGGCACATTCCACTTTTGTGCGGTACAGCTCTACCAGAAGCTCCGAGAACAGCTTCTGTAAGTCGAACGGTTTATCCTGTGCCGGCGCTTCCCAGGTTTTTAGCAGTTCTGAAGCCAGTGTACAAGCTTTTGAGCTGCCTGCATTCAAAGGTATGCCGTTGTTCAAGGGATTGGCCCCGGCTGGCTGCGGAGGCAAGGTGGAGTATTCAATCCATAACCCATGAAGCTGGTATTGTGGATGTAAGGAAATGCTTAGCGAGCTGGAGCAGCACAGCAAGGTTCCGCAAGCAATGTTATGCGGTTTCCCTTCAAGCTCAATCGTGCCGTTCCCGCCGGTTACAATCATCAAAATAGAATGCTGTTGCCCGGTAGAGGGTTCTCCACTGACGGATAATCCGTTAAGATTTGCCAATCGCGTGGGGATATAGAAGCTATGGGGATGAGCGATGGAGCTGTCACAACGCTGAGTGAGCATATGTACGTTCACTACCTTCATATTTGATAATCGTTCTCAATTGCAGTATAACAGTTTTTATACTTAACTCAACTTTCACACTGAATCTGATAGAATCCATAGGGTATAATGAAGTGAATGATTTTACATATTGGAGGCAAAGTACATGCTAGAGGAACTAATAGACTTAGGGCACATAGGTATCAATGTGAAATACGTAATTGAACAGAAGGAAGCCGTTCTCTTTCTCCACTTTAGCGGCGGGAATTTGAACATGTGGGATGGTATCATCCCGCAGTTTGAGCAGGAATATAGTATCATTGCTCCGGACTGCCGGGGGCATGGCAAATCAGATAAACCTGAAACAGGCTATCATATTGATGATATGGCTAATGATATGTATATCCTGCTGCAGCATCTTAATGTGGAGCATTGTCATGTTGTCGGCAGCTCCATGGGGGCGGAGGTGGGACTTAGTCTGGCTGCATCACATCCCGAGCTTGTTCAATCCCTTATCTGTGAAGGTGCTATGTATAATGAGTTTGGTGAGTATGGTCTATTTAAGGGTTCAGAAGAAGAAATTGAACAGAAGAAGGAAGCCCTGCGGGCCCAATTGGCACAGCGGGAAGAACGTGAATTTACCACTAGAGAAGCCTATGAGGAAGAAGAACGGATGGAACTCGAGGCGGACGGATTGTGGAACGAATACTTCTCGGCTTTTATCAAAAATAATCTGCAGCAGCTGCCGAACGGTAATTTTACCTATTGTTTTTTAAATCGGGTTAGAACTGAATATGTTCAAAAATACTGGGATGTAAAATTTGAACACTATTACAACAAGGTGAAGTGTCCGGTTCTTTTCCTGCCGAGCGAAGGAGAGTGGGCAGATGAGAACATGAGAAGCAGTCTGCATACATTTGCCCGTCTAGTTGATACCTATGAAATTGAACGTATCGAGAACTCCCTCCATGCTTATGTGTGGATGCAGCTTCCGGCGGCAGCAGGTGACGCAGCAAAGAGATTCATCAGGAAACACAAATGAAAATTCACTTTACATAGGTGAGAATGATCCATGACATTAGCCCTTCGGCTAGTGTCTTTTGCTTATTCAAGGCCTGCTAAGCTCGAGTCGCTTGGGGGAGCTCTTCCACAACCGGACAAAAACCGGGGGTTGAAGCGCATAGCTGCTGAGTAAACTCCGGACGGAGCTTGGAAAGTTCACTGAAATAACTGCTGAGTGCGTGATTGAGGCTGACGGAACCTTTTTGAAAAGAAAGGGGGTAGAAGGTTTGGACATGGCTGTAATAATACCGTTTGTCCCGGCCAGGCATTATGAAGATCGAGGGCGGAACATAAACGGCAGCGTCAAAAAGATTGCCAATACGGTAGCTATTCGGAACATATCGCGTACAAGCTTTTGCGAAGGCCGGATCACCCACACGGGGAGAACCATAGGTATATAGGTGCGGAGTATTAAATGCAGTATTAGCAGCAACATCGGGAGCGCATAGCGTTGCGAGTGCCCCACCGAGGCTGTGACCTGTAATATATAGCTTTTTGCCGGGGGACAACCGGGAGAGTGCGGAGTGAATACCGCTTCGTGCAGAGGAATAAATGTTGGTGAAGCCGCGGTGGGTAAGGCAGTTTTCTTTGATGTATTTGTACTTTTTTTGCGTGGCATTGGCATTAGAAATCCAGTTAGCCGTTGAACTGCTCCCGCGGAAGGCAATAATGATCTCTTGCGGCGATTCCATAATGAATCCAAACGGTTCCCATACATGGCCTAACGATTTCGCTTGAATGATATGGGTGACTGAATATCCTGTTGGAACAGTGAATGCACCATCCGTATGATTAAACTGGACATAGGTCTGTCCACAGACAGCCGCCAGAAAGATGGCCCGTTCATCAAAAGCCTGATTGTTGTTCACCTGCATCCCGCCTTCCTTATAACCTTTTTATGACTGGAGCCTAAGATAGGTGCATGCCGCTGGAAAAAAAGTTAAGGATACGATTATTTGGATGTGGGTGGAGATTATGGGCCAAGACCCAGCTACCCTTAAAATGAAACCTATCTGAACCGTTTGCGTCTATACATACAGGAATGAATGCTGTGCCAAGAGAGGATGGAAAGATGTATGGTGAAAAAATGGCTGTTTGCCCCTTTGCTCGTGACTTCTCTGCTAATGGCTCCAATTATAGACGCTGCTTCTTCGGCATATTTCAAGTACTCAATGGAGGGCGGAGGACAGAGCACCAATTCGGCGCTGATCAAGAATGGAATTACCTATGTGCCCGCTTATCTGTTGGAGTCGGCAGGTCTTCAGGCCATTTGGGATCAGGCTCATCAAAAGGTGCAGTTTGTTGGATGGAAGAAAAAGGTTGGTATTCGCATAGGGAGCACAAAGGGCGTTCTCGACGGAGCTATCGTTGATCTTGGCGGCACTCCTTTTATCTATGAGGAGCAGCTCTATGTTCCCGCCCGTTTCGTAGTACGTTCACTGGGAGGAACCACGGTGGGCTGGGATGCCGCGCATAGTGTCTATACAGCTGAAGGGCTTAAGTCCTTCGCATCCGCAAGCGCTGTTTATGGTGGTAACCAATATACTATTGATAAAAAAACAGGGAATCTCTATGTAACCGCTCCTTCCGGTGAGTTCAGATTGCTGGCAAAACTCGGTTCGGAGCTGTACGATATGGTTCAATTTGATTTTAAAAAGACTCCAAAGGGCTTGATTTACCTGACTATCACGGATATTTACGGCGAACCCCATATCAACAATAAATGGTATACGCTGATCCTCAAGGATGGAATGGTTATCCGCCAGGATAGTGTGAAGTACTGGATGCGCTATGGGGATAATGTGAAAATGTACGGCAATCACTTGGTGCTTACTGACGGGAAAACGCTGCGGCTGATTGAAGATGGTACAGGGAAGGTAACCTCATCCATAGACATGGTGAAGCTTGGGGGTGTAGCTGAGAACTATTTGGTGGAAGGAATGGATGATGATTTTCTGCTGATTCGTCCGAATCAGAAGGGGCTGCTTACGCTGATCGAACGCAAGTCAGGTAAACAGACATTATTGTACCAAAAGCTGCTCGACACCAAGCAGCAGGAATATGCGGAAACCAACGATATTCCGTTCTATGGGGACAATCTGAAATTCATCAAGCGTGAAGGGGACGCTCTGCTGTTCACTAATGAGTATGTACGGGATGGGAAGATATATAAATATTTGCTGACGGGAAACTAAAGCTGTATCCAACCCATGAACCTAAAAAGCGCTCAAAGCAGTTACTCCTATGCTTTGAGCGCTTATATGTGCTGTTATTGCGGGATCAGCTGAGTAAGCTGGTTTAATAATTCGTTGATTTTGTTTATTGTATCGGGAATGCCTGTCGATTCAAAGGCGGCTTTTCCTTCTTCCAGATTGGTGATTGCCTGATCCAGACCTTGCTGGAGTGTTTCATTATACCCTACAATGGATTGATGCAGGTCCGCTGCATATTCGGGAACCTGCAGGTCAGCATATTGAACGATCTGTTCCTTGAGCGCAAGGAGTCTATCCGTCAATGCCTGTCTAACCTGCGGATCTGTGGCAGCACTCTCGGCCAGTGTATCCATTTCCTGCCCGAACTCCGTCAAGGTTTGCATATATGAAGCTGTATCGGCGGCGAAATTGACGCTGTTCCCCACCTTTTCTGCAAACCCGCAACCTGGTACAACCAGCAAAATGAAAAGCAGCAGACTTATTCCGTATTTCTTCATTCGCTTCACTCCTCTTGAGATATCTTATGTGCCAAGTATACTGAAGGTAATACGGGAGTGAGCTCTTTAGGTTGCGTAAGTAACGGATCAGAGCCGTTTTCTAGCCTATTAAAGGGGGAATTTGATTGAACCAGCTATTGTTAATCATTGATGCGCAGCAGGAATTAATGGATGGGAACCAAGAGGAAAGTGCAGTATTTAATAAAGAGCAGCTCATTCACACGATCAATAAAGTGATTGAGAAGGCAAAAGAATCTGGTGTTGAAGCGGTGTTTGTAAGGGATCTCGATGTAGCTCAGGGAAAGGGTGCAGGTTTTCAGGTGCACAGTGAAATCCATATGCCTGCAGATGCCAAAGTGTTCGATAAGCAGGCAACAAATGCTTTTCACGGGACCGGACTTCTGCAATATTTACAAGATCAACAGGTCGAACATGTGGTGATTATGGGCTGTAAGACACAGCACTGTATCGATACCGCAGTCCGGACGGCTACCGTCAGTAAGCTGGATGTTACCCTAGTCGGAGATGGACATTCTACAACAGACAGTGAGGTTTTGAGTGCAGAACAGATCATCAGGCATCATAACCGTACACTGCATGGACACTACAATGTCGAACATTTTTCGATGGTCAGAGACTCTGAGGAAGATCTGTTTCGTCCAACGCATGACACTTACAGATAGTGGTATACACGCGGGCAGCACTCTGAGAGTGCTGCTTTTATTATCTTTTTTAGGCTGCTAGCTCGATATTTAATTGCCTGCTTGAAATCTAAATCTAAAAGATATATAGTATATTTAGAAATCGATAGTTAGGGTGAATACAATTGTCATACTCGACAGCCTTATCGCAAGGGATCTCCATATTACTCTATATTCATGGTATCTCGGAGGAAAACTGTGCTAACTTTTTATCCACCAAAGTGATTTCCGAGCAGCTTAATATTCCAGTACCAACCACGGTGAAAGTCATCCGCAACCTGAATAATGCCAAACTGACGATTGCCAAAGAAGGGGCTAAAGGTGGCATCCTGCTGGCAAGACCGTTATCCGAGATCACGATATTGGATGTTTTTCTGGCCGTAGAGCCTGGAAAAGCCTTATTCAAACTCCACACGGATGTAACCCTGCAAGGAAAAGAAGTGGATGAAGTGAAACAAAAAATCTCAGACAGTCTAGAGGCTGCAGAGATAGCGATGCAGGATCAATTAAAAAAAGTAAGGTTAACGGATTTATTAACGTGATAAAGTTAACCTATTTTTTTTGAATTAACTAAATATAATAGGTATAAAGAATATTGTGTATATTTCGATTTTAAATTAGCGAAAAGGAGCATTCAAATGAGTCTAGAATCAACAGTAGTGAGAGCAAACAATGGCGTTGCAATCCCGCAATTAGGGTTTGGAGTTTATAAAATAACTAAGGAGGAAGAGTTCAGGACAGCAATCAGCGAGGCTATTCAGATAGGCTACCGGCATTTTGACACCGCCAAAATTTACGGGAATGAGGAAGCTTTAGGCAGAGCGATCCAGAACAGTCAAATCCCGCGTGAGCAATTTTTCATCACCTCCAAAGTGTGGAACACAGATCATGGGTATAAAGCGACCAAGAAGGCCTTTGAACGAACCATTCAAAAGATGGGTGTAGATTACCTGGATATGTATCTAATCCATTTCGCATCGCCTAACTATATAGAGACGTGGAAAGCGATGGAGGAATTATATGAAGCGGGGAAGATTAAAGTCATTGGGGTGGCTAATTTTGAGATTCAGCATCTGGAGCATTTAATGAAATACAGTACAATCCCGCCGATGATCAATCAGATTGAGACCCATCCAGAGTTTCCGCAATTAGAGCTGCATAACTATCTTAAGGAGCATCAGATCCTGCACGAGGCCTGGGCTCCGCTAGGACAAGGCAATCAGACACTTCTCCAGCATCCGGAATTAAAAAAGATCGCTGAGCAGCATCATAAAACGGTGGCTCAGGTCATTTTACGCTGGCACCTGGAACGGGGAGTAATCCTTATTCCCAAGTCCTCTAATCCCAAAAGAATCAAGGAGAACAGCGAGATCTTTGATTTTAGCCTGACCAGCAGGAATATGGAAAAAGTCAGCCAGCTGAATACAGGCAAACGCTATTCGATGAATCCAACGGGGTATATGATTAACCCAATCTATAATCGTCTGATGAAACTATTTCTTAAATAAAGTTACCTTTATTCATCAGCAGCTCCATTTTTGCAATGGTGCCGTCTTGTTGCGGAACGTGAATGGACACAGTCAGGTTTGGATTCTCCAGGGATTGGAAGGAGACCAGGTCGAAATTCAGCTTCCCCAGGTTAGGACACCGCAGCACTTTGTGGCTGTCAATGGCATCCCTTATGTCATGAGTTTTCCAGAATTCCCGAAACTCGGGGCTGGCCTTGGATAAAGCCTCGTATTGCTCAGACCACCAGGGATCGTCTGCACAACGGGCGTAGCCGGCATGGAATTGAGCTGCGATTCGGCGGGCGTGAAGCTCCCATTGATCGCCTTTGAGATACCGGAATTGCGGGGAGGTAAAGGTCATCCATACGAAATTCCGTTCCCGTTCAGACATGGAGGATAAGTCACCGTTAATGGCACAGTAAGCCGAATTCCATGCGACGATGTTCATTCGGGTATCCATGATACTGGCAGGAGAAGTATCGAGACTATCCAGGAAACCTTGCAGCGACGGGCTGACAAAGGAGGCGTCAAATGGCAGCTCGAGGGGCAGCTCCCTGCGTGCCAGCGAAAACAGATGTTTACGTTCGGAGGCATCCAGCATGAATACGTTGGACAATCGTTCAAGGACTTCAGGGGATACATTAATGTGCCGGCCCTGTTCCAAATAGGTATACCAATCCAATCCTACTTCCGCCAGCATAGCGACTTCTCCGCGGCGAAGCCCGGGAGTGCGTCTGCGTCCGCTATATGGCAATCCGACTTGCTCAGGCCGAATCCGTTCTCTGCGAATCCGCAAGAATCGGGCTAATTCCTGAAATCTATCTAATTGGGGTGTAGACATATAATTCTTCCCTTTCACATGAATTTCACAAGGAGAGTGGGACTGACAATCCCAGGATAATCAAATCTCTTACTAACCCGGAGGGTTCTTTATACAATAGCTTATGTCATCTATGGAGAAGAATCAATGAAGACCAAGATAATATCAATACTCGAGTGGAGGGTACATCATGTACGAACATATCGTTCTTTTTAAATTCAATAACAGCGGCACGGCAGAGAAACAAGAAGAAGTCATCCAGACCGTGAACTCTTTCAAAACCTCGATTCCCGGTATTATTGAACTGAGCGCTGGCATCAATGTAACGGAAGAAGTTGAGAATAAGAATGGATATACTCTGGGTATCCGGATTACTTTCGAAGACAAACAGGCAAGCCGGAACTATTTTCACCATCCGCTGCATCAGCAATTTCTGCAAAACGCAGGCAGTTTGATTGAAAGTGTTATTGTTGTAGATTACCCGTTCCATTGAACGGAGGATGAGGGCTCGCAGGCTATCCAGCTGATCCCGGAACGAGCTGCTTTGTTGACGCTGCAGGATTACAATCATTATAATCTAGCTATGACAATATCTATTGTATCTACCAAGCTGTATATCCCCCCGGCCAGGTCAAAAATCGTTGTCCGCCCGCGTCTGCTGGAGCGGCTTAACGAAGGTTTGCAAGGCAAGCTGACTGTCCTCTCCGCCTCTGCCGGTTATGGTAAAACGACACTCGTCAGTGCTTGGCTCTCCGTCTGCGGACGCAGAGCCGGGTGGCTGTCGCTGGATGCTGGTGATAATGATCCTGCGAGTTTTCTCACGTATTTGTGCGCCGCTTGCCGGACCATTGGCGTGAACATCGGAGAGGGTATATTTGCTATGCTTCAATCCCCGCAGCCCCCGCCAATCGAATCACTGCTGACGGCACTTCTGAATGAAATCACCTCTGTATCTGAGCCTTCCATTCTTGTCCTTGACGATTACCATCTGATTGATTCGAAGCCGGTCAATGAAGCCGTGGCTTTTCTGATTGAGCACCTGCCGCCGCAGATGCATCTGGTCATCGCCACACGCGAAGAACCGGTTTTACCGTTGCCGAGGCTCCGTGTGCGGCATCAATTGACTGAACTGCATGCTGCAGACCTGCGGTTCAATGCCTCCGAAACTGCTGAATTTCTAGATCAGGTGATGGGTCTGATGCTTTCCGCTGAAGATGTTATGCTCCTTGAAACCCGCACAGAAGGCTGGATAGCTGGCCTTCAATTAGCCGCACTCTCTTTGCAGGGGCGCAATGATACCACCGGTTTCATCCAGTCGTTCTCGGGGCGCCACAAGTTTGTCCTGGATTATCTGGTAGAAGAAGTGCTGCAGCAGCAGTCTGCAAGTATTCAGGCCTTTTTGCTGTTCACATCGGTCCTGAGCCGGATGTGCGGCCCGCTGTGTGATGCTGTTATGGGTGAAGAATCTGGAGAGTCAACTTTTTCTTCCGGACAACGCACCTTGGAATATCTTGAACATGCGAATCTTTTCCTTATCCCTTTGGACAACGAAAGACGCTGGTACCGCTATCACCACCTCTTTGCGGATTTGCTGCGGGAACGTCTGTCTCAAGGCCTTCCCGTTGCTGAATTTCATATTCGGGCGAGCGTATGGTATGAGGACAATGGATTTGAACTTGAAGCTTTCCACCATGCAGCCGCTGCCGGGGATATCGAACGCGCTGCCCGGTTGATGGAAGGAGAAGGGATGCCGTTGCTGTTTCGGGGAGCAGTAACTCCCGTACTGAACTGGCTGGAATCCGTACCAAGGAAAATACTCGATTCAAGGCCTTCATTGTGGGTTATGTATGCTTCCGGACTCCTCATGCAGGGCTGGATATCGAGTGTTGAACAGAAGCTGCAAGCTGCAGAACAAGCGCTGCACGGCACTGTACAGAACGAGAGAACCCGTGATATTACAGGACATATTGCCTCTATACGTGCTACGCTCGCGGTAAGCAGACACCAGGCTGAACCCATCATGGCCGAATCACGCCGCGCCTTGGAATACCTCCATCCTGACAATCTGCCGGTGCGTGCAGCGGCCGCGTGGTCGCTGGGGTATGCTTATCAGCTCCAAGGAGATCTCAGCCTGGCCGAAACAGCCTATGCCGAAGCCTTGTCGATCAGCAAGAGAATCGGGCATGTGATGATCACTATCATGGCGACCCTAGGCCTCGGAAACATTCAGGAAGTGGAGAACCAGTTACCGGCTGCGGCTGGGAGTTATCATCGTGTGCTGGAATGGGCTGGGGAACCGCCACTGCCGGCTGCATGCGAAGCACACCTGGGATTAGCGCGGATCTTTTATGAATGGAATGAATGGGATCAAGCCCTCCTGCACAGCCGGCAAAGCGTCCAGCTTGCGCAACAGTTTGAAGATTCGGACCGGGGGGTGGCAGGCGAGGTGCTGCTCGCCAAGCTGAAGCTTGCACGGGGAGAGGTGAGTGCGGCAGCTGCTATTTTAGCACAAGCAGAGCTTCTCGCCCGCAAGGAACATTTCTGGGCACAGATTCCCCAGATTGCAGTTATGCAAGTGTCGGCTTTGCTTCATCAGGAGAACCTGGATGCAGCCGCTATCCTTGCTGAGCAGCACGGGCTTTCACTCTGCCAGGCAAAGGTATACATGGCACGCGGAGATACTTCTGCCGTGCTAGCGGTGCTTGAGCCAATGCTTGGGCAAGCAGCCGTCAGGGGTCGTCCGGACGAACGGCTAAAGGGAATGATTTTTTATGCAGCAGTCCTTTACAGAAACGGAGATAAGTCTGCAGCGACGCAAGCATTGGCTGAGGCTATGACAATGGCCCAGCCTGGCGGCTATATCCGCGCTTTTGTCGACGAAGGGCTGCCGGTTGAAAGGCTGCTGCGCGAAGCACAGGTTGGTGGGGAATTACTGGACTACCGGAGGAGACTGCTGGCTGCATTTGAAGCCGAGAATCCACAACACAGCCAATTGAGATCTGCTAATCAACTGCCCAGTACGTCCCAGCCCCTTATTGAGACACTGAGCGGACGGGAGCTTGAAATATTGCAGCTCATTGCACAAGGTCTCTCGAACCGCGAGATTAGCGAGCGGCTATTTCTAGCACTAAGTACTGTTAAGGGGTACAACCGCAATATCTTTGACAAACTTCAGGTCTCGCGGCGTACAGAGGCTGTTGCCCGTGCCCGTAGGCTAGGTTTGTTGTAATGTCTTTTAACAGCACTGTTTCAGTTTTTGGCGAAAAGCATACTTAAGTATCTACATTATCGTCCCCGCTGAAGCTATACTTATTGCAAATCGACACCCGGGGGGGAAACTTATGAAAGCCATAGTATGCTCCAACTACGGATCACCAGAAACACTGCGCCTCATAGAGCTGGAGAAGCCTTTGCCCAAGAGCAAAGAACTGCTGATCAAGGTTCATGCTTCAACCGTAACCGCAGGGGATGTTAGAGTACGGACTTTCAAGAGTCCTGCCTTGCTATGGCTGCCTATGCGGATCGTATTAGGTCTAAGAAAACCCAGAAAACCTGTTTTGGGTGTAGAGTTAGCCGGTGAAGTAGTAGCTGTAGGCTCTGAAGTGGAGCATTTCAAGCAAGGTGACCTGGTTTTTGCATTAACGGGGATGCACTTTGGCGCCCATGCTGAGTATGCCTGTCTGCATGAAGATAGAATGGTATGGTTCAAACCGGCCAATACGACCTTTGAGGAAGCTGCTGCAGCGCTTTATGGGGGAACCACCGCATTGTATTTTCTTAGAAAAGCAGGTGTTCAAAGGGGACAAAAAGTTCTGGTCTATGGAGCTTCAGGCACTGTAGGGACATTTGCATTACAGCTTGCTAAGCACTTTGGGGCTGAGGTAGACGCGGTATGCAGTACAGCAAATCTGGAATGGGTACATTCCTTGGGCGCGGGTCAAGTGATCGATTATACGATAGAGGATTTTACAACAAGAGACGTTCGGTATGACATTATCTTCGATGCCTCCGGCAAGCTCCCAAAATCCAGGTGCAAAAAAGCACTGAAGCCCACCGGAGTATATGTTACGGTAGCCGGGCAGGGAATGGCCAGGGTCCGCATCCAGGATCTGCAATTCCTAAAAGATCTAATGGAGACGGGGAAGATTAAATCGGTGATCGACAGGTACTATTCATTAGAACATACGGCCGAGGCTCATCGGTATGTGGAACAAGGGCATAAGAAAGGCAGTGTTGTGATCAGAGTGAGTCAGGGCAGCGACCATTAAATTATAAACCCAACATCACCCTGCAGGAGGCAGGAGCAATCCGTGTTTTGCTTATGAACGAGGCTGCCGGTAATCAGACTGGATTTTCTGCAATACGAAACCACTCCTTTGAAATGGTTGTCGCACTTCCATTTTTCCAAAGGTTGGTTTCTTTTTGCTTTTTTTTTGACACAACCTATATAAGGAGGGTTTTGGTATGATATTTGTACATGCTGTGCTCAAAACGGAATGGGAGTCAGCGATTTTGAACGGAGTCTATAAAGGTCCTACTTTAGAAACAGAAGGCTTCATTCATTGCTCACCGATTCATAAAATAGTGCCGGTCGCCAATGATAATTTCCAGGGAGTTCACGGGCTTATTTTGCTGTGTATTGAGGCGTCAAAAGTAAAGGCTGAGGTTAGGTGGGAAGATCTATACAATGAAGGAAGCGAATATCCTCATATCTACGGTGAACTCAATTTTGATGCTGTAGTGAAGACTGTTGAGTTCGAGCCTAATGTAGATGGCTATTTTTCGCTGCCTCAAGAATTAGCAGAGCTGCAGCAGTGTACACTAGAAGGAAACTAATTACGACTAAAAGTAAACAAGGAGGCACTATGACGGAGAAAAAAGAAAGTATAGACCCGGGGTGGCACTTCGACAATAGTTACGCCAGTCTGCCGGAATCTTTGTTTACCTTACAGAAGCCGACACCTGTCCGCTTGCCGGAGCTTGTTATTTTTAATGATCCGCTCGCCACCTCATTAGGGCTAAATGTCCCGGCTCTGCGCAGCAATAACGGTTCAGCGGTTCTCGCAGGCAATGAGGTTCCCGATGGTGCTGAACCTCTTGCGCAAGCTTATGCAGGACATCAATTCGGTCATTTCAATATGCTGGGAGACGGCCGGGCAGTGCTCATTGGTGAACAGATCAATCCGCTCGGCGTGCGAGTAGACATTCAGCTTAAGGGATCAGGAAGAACCCCCTACTCCAGAGGGGGCGATGGCCGGGCGGCGCTCGGCCCGATGCTGCGCGAATACATCATCAGCGAAGCCATGCATGCGCTTGGTATTCCTACGACCCGCAGTTTGGCGGTTGTGTCAACCGGTGAGTCCTTATTCCGTGAAACCGAACAGCCGGGTGCCATTTTGACCCGTGTAGCTGCCAGTCATTTGCGCGTCGGGACCTTTCAATTTGTTGCCGCAAGGGGCAACACCGAGGAGCTCCGGGCTTTGGCAGATTACACCCTGCAAAGACATTATCCGGATGCGGATGCGGAAGGGAACCGTTATCTGATTTTGCTTCAGGAGGTGATTCAACGTCAGGCGGATTTGATTGCCAAATGGCAGCTTGCAGGTTTTATTCATGGGGTGATGAACACCGACAACATGGCTCTTAGCGGAGAAACTATTGATTATGGCCCATGCGCGTTCCTGGACGTATATGACCCTGCAACCGTATTTAGTTCCATTGATCTTCAGGGCCGCTACGCCTATCGCAATCAGCCCCGGATTGCCGCCTGGAATCTTGCGAGGTTTGCAGAAACTCTTCTTCCGCTGCTGCATGGCAACCAATCGGAGGCTATCCAAATGGCTGAGGCTGCCATAGCTGATTTTTCTGTAAGGTATGACCGGATTTGGGTGGCAGGAATGAGAGCGAAGCTCGGAATCTTTAACGAAGAACAAGAGGATATCCATCTTATAGAAGAACTCCTCCGTATAATGCAAACGTATCGTACGGACTACACGAATACTTTTCGTGCC
This sequence comes from Paenibacillus sp. 22594, assembly GCF_052044425.1. Lineage (NCBI taxonomy): Bacteria > Bacillati > Bacillota > Bacilli > Caryophanales > Paenibacillaceae > Paenibacillus > Paenibacillus sp. 22594. The sequence goes on along the minus strand of NZ_JBQENA010000001.1, from coordinate 813,710 downwards.
TTAACATTGGGGAAGCCGGAAGATACAGTCTTGTCTGGCACGGAGGAATTTACCCAGTGGCATAAGCTCTGGCAGGAAAGACTTGGAAGACAGGGCGAAACCCCGGCTTCCTCGCAGCAGCTGATGCGCAGCAGCAATCCTGCGGTCATTCCGCGTAATCACAGAGTGGAAGAAGCACTGGAAGCTGCGGTGAAACACAAAAACTACAGTGTTATGGAGCAACTCCTGAAGGTTCTTTCAGACCCGTATGCCTACTCTGACGAACAGACGGATTACTCGACATTGCCGGAGGAAACTGCGCGTCCCTATCGAACCTTTTGCGGAACCTGATTTGCTGGCTCTTAGTCTGTTTCATGAAAGGAGAAACTGTGGAAAGGATATTGGTTATTGGCTCGGGAGGATCGGGGAAATCTACACTTTCCAGGAAGCTTGGCGGCATTCTTAAGCTACCGGTTATCCATTTGGATACCTATTTTTGGAATGCGAACTGGGTCCCCAAAGAAAATGCAGAATGGGATCAGATCGTAGAGCGCTTCACTCACGAAGATCAATGGATCATTGACGGCAACTATTCCAGGACGATGGACAGCAGAATAAAGAGAGCAAATTTAATTATTTTTTTGGACATGCCGAGAGTTCTATGTATGTACCGGATATTTAAACGGCGTATCATGTACCACAAGAAGGCCAGACCTGATATGAACGAAGAGTGCCCGGAAAAGATAGACTGGGACTTTGTAAAGTGGGTCTGGAATTACCGGACAAGAAGCCGCAAGAACACAATAAAGAAACTGGAACGTATCCAAGAACCACAACAAGTTATTACTTTGAAAACAAGAAAACAAGTGGATGAATTCATCAGGTCGCTGCAAGAGAACGGAGGTGCCAAATGAGTGATATCATTGATTATTATTCAAATTATGATGAATGGGGGCGCCTAGACCGGGAACCCCTTGAATTTAGGGTGAACTGGCATTTTATTAAGAATAGCCTGCCTCCTACAGGAATAGTTCTAGACAACGGGGCTGGCCCAGGAAAATACTCGATGGAATTGGCCAAACTGGGATACGACGTAACGCTGACTGATTTAACACCCAGGTTAGTTGATATAGCAAAGGCAGTGAGCTTGGTCTGGTTCATCAATTTTCGGACTTTCTCGTGCGGGATGCGAGAGATTTATTCAGCTCGACAGCTTAGCAGAAATAATGGAATTTAAAAAAACGGGTGTGTTTAACCATTCAGATCAAGGAAGGTTTACTGGGGCATATTTTTTTAATATTGAAGATATCCTTCCCTTTTTTGAAGGTCATGGCTTTGAAACCATAAAATTAGTGGCTTCTACAGGAATTGGTGGGAGATTAACGAAAGAGAATTGGGATTACTGGTCAGCACGAGGCGAAGAAGATATGCTTATGGAACTTATTTATGAATCAGCGGAAGACCCCTACATTCTAGGGGCAAACGCATCCCATTTGCTCTATATCGGCAGAAAAAAATAAAGCTTCAGCCTGCAGTAAACCGTATGAATCCTAACAACCGGGTAATAATAAATTCCAGTCTGTTAATTGCAGGGGGAATTCCATGAACTTACAATCGGGAACTTATTATTGGCCGACCACCTTTCCAGAAGCTCCGTCCTACCCTCCATTGAAGGAGAATGTTACTTGTGACGTGGTGATTATCGGCGGAGGAAGCTCCGCAGCGCAATGTGCGTATTACTTAGCCGACAGAGGCATACAAGTCACTGTTTTGGAAAAAGGGACCATAGGCAGCGGAAGCACGAGTACGAACACCGCTATCATTCAATATTCGGGCGAAAAAATGTTCACGGCCCTGGCCCACACCTTCGGGGATGAATATGTCGGGCGGCATCTGAAACTGCTTAAGGAGGCGATCGATGAGATCGAAGCGGCTTCACGGCATGTTGATATCGATTGTGAATTTCGCCGGAGGGATACGCTATATTCCGCTAGCTGTCACGAGGATGTAGATCGTTTACGGAATGAGTATGCTTTTATCAAGCGGCATGGCATAGAATTGGACTTTTGGACACAAGAGGACATTGAAGCGAAGTACCCGTTCAGCCGGGACGCCGCGATCTACTCCTACAATGATGGTGAGTTGAATCCGTACAAGTTCACCCATGCATTGTTTCAGTATGCGGGGCAACAGGGAGTTGCTGTTTATGAGCACACGGAGATGAACGGCCACCGTTATGACCGGGAACAGCAGCGCATGATTATCTACACGAAAACCGGGTACGAGGTGAGCGCCCGATATGTCATTTTTGCAGCAGGCTATGAAAATATGGATATCCGAAAAGAAAAGCAAGCCTCTTTCGTTAGTACCTATACAGTCACCACTGAGAAAGTAGCGGACTTCTCCTCCTGGTATAACCGGACCCTTCTCTGGGAGACGGCACGCCCCTATTTATACATCCGCAGCACCGCCGATAACCGGATTATCATCGGTGGTCTCGATGACAACACGACTTTACCAGAGGACCGGGACAGCAAGCTGATGCACAAGAAGGATAAGCTGATCGAAGATTTTAATCAATTGTTTCCTGGAATCAAGGTGAGGCCTGCCTTCTATTCCACGGCATTTTACGGCGGGATCGTGGACGGTTTGCCTATAGTCGGAAAATACGATCAATTCCCGAACAGCTACTTCCTGCTCGCTTACGGCGACAACGGAACGGTCTACAGCCAACTGCTGGCCAAGATTATTGTACAGGAAATCGTCGAAGGACATAGTCCTGACCTGGAGCTGTATTTGCAGGACCGTCCGCTCCTCAAGCGTTCGTTCATTTGAATCCACAGTTAGAAGCTTCTGCCAGAGATTGGCGGAGGCTTTTTTTCATTGAATTATTTTTAGTAATCGTAATATTCTTCCATTTAATAGTATAATTAACGCTAGACGAAGTATGGGCAAAATGAAGGATGAGAGGAGTTGTGAAATGGAGGTTTCTCCGAAGCATACAGTGACTGCTGCTGTGGTTGTGATTAATGATCGTAACGAAATACTGCTAAAATACGGACCGAAGCGTGGATGGGAAATCCCAGGAGGCAGAGTCGAAGAGGGGGAATCACTGTCTGCTGCAGCTTTGCGGGAAACGAAAGAAGAGACAGGCATGGATATAGAAATCATTAAATTTTGTGGTTTTTTTCAGAATGTTAAGGGATCAGTTTGTAACACCTTATTTATGGGAAGACCCATCGGTGGAGAGTTTAGAACATCGGCTGAAAGCTTAGAGATTCGATATTATTCTATTGAAGAGGCACTTGAAAAAATAACCTGGAAGAGTTTCAGAGAACAAATTGAATATTGTTTACATTATGAAGAGCAATTTTTAGTCGAATATAATAACCGTAATTATAAGAAAAAAGTATTTTGCGGCGATATTGAGGAAGGTCCGGATTTCATATAGCAAGGCATAGAGTTGCACTATCAAATGAAAATAAGGGGATATGAGCATGACAATCAATATTACTGCTGAACCTATTCGTATTGTTGAATATGATCCTTCTTACGCTGGAGCGCTCGCTGATATGTGGAACCGCAGCAACGAAAATTGGGGCGGGGGCACCAATCTAAGAACAGAGGACAGCATTCGCCGGAAAATGGAGATTTCGTCCAATCTGCATGCTTTTCTTGCCGTCGATGGCGAGGAGGTTGTGGGTTTCTGCAGCTTCGCCCATTACCAGCAAGATGAAGGCGCTTTGTATGTACCGCTGCTGAATGTGAGGCCCGATTATCACGGACGTAAGGTCGGCCGCAATTTGATATTGAACGCTGTCCGCAAGACCGTCGAAGCGGGCTGGCCACGGCTCGATCTGTTCACCTGGGCGGGCAATACCAAGGCCGTGCCCATGTATAAGAAATGTGGGTTCTTCTGGGAAAAAAATGATGATTACGTTCACTTGATGAACTTCATTCCGACGATATTACAAACGGAAGCGCTCACACCGTATTTCGAGGAGCTTGACTGGTACGCAGACAGCACCCGTGAACTTGTGATCGAACCGGATGGCCGCCATAAGCACGGCTTCGATTTCCTGGACTATACGTGGCGTAAGGGAGAACTGGCCTTGCGGGCAGAATTTGAGACGACGGGCCGCGGGCTGACCGCTCTGGATACGCCAGAATATGCGATCTCAACAGAGATCGAAGAGCATAACCTCGTATTTGGTTCTGCTTACAAGGTCCGCTACCGAATCGAAAACCGCTTGGCAACCGAGCTTTCAATAGAAATCAAGGGGCATAACGATAAGAATATCCGGTTTGCCCTGGATATCGCCCGAACGATCGCTCCGGGAGAAGCAGTAATCGTGGAGGGGGATTTCCAGCTCGACCCGATCCTGGAGGAGCAGAATAACAAGAAGACCCATCCTGTTGTCATGAGCACCTGGATCATCGGTGGCAGACAGGCCAAGTTCTGTATAGGTATCACTCCGAAATTTCCGGTCAAGATGCAGATGGTACTGCCAGCCAAAGAACTGCATCCGGGTATTCCGGCCGAGCTATATCTGAATGTGGAGAACAATTTCACCTCACAAGCGGAGTTCACGTTTGACTGGCCTGAGGATAAAATCGTGGAGTGGGCTGAACGTTCGGTCCGCATCACCATACCGGCTAAAGGCAAAACCTCTATTCGGGTACCCTTCACCTTGCAATCATACGGTCTTTACTCTCACGAAGTTCAGGTAACGGCGGTTCCGGTAAACGGCAAGCTAGTTATCTTTACAAGCAAGCTGTCCGTACTTATGAAGGGAACAGAGGGGCGTTACGGAGGACAGAACGGGGAGCAATGGGTCGCTGTGAACGGTGCTTTTTCGGTTCACCTTCACAAGCTAAGTAATAACATGTGGATCGAATATCCAGACTCCCGCCACAACTTTTGGTGGAACTATCCCAAGCTTGGAAAACCGTTTGCGGAAGAATTCTCGAAGAAGCAAGCTACAGAAGTGAAGATCTATCCGGAAGGAGAGAGTCAGGTTCTGGAAGCCTTGTACGAGTCGGAGAACTTTTCTGGTCTGCAACTGAAATCAGTAACCAAGCTGTTTGCAAGCGGGATCGCCGAATTTCATTATGAAGTAATGAATAGCAGCAGTATTGAGCTGGAGGAGAACGTATATTTGCTGACGAACTTCGGTTTCTTCGGCAATCGGCTCATTCTGCCGTATCAGGGCCGTTATGTTGATATGGGCGAGGCGTACTCTGGCAGTCCGGATCGCTGGGATAGTGCTCAGATCACGGAGAACTGGCTGTTCAACAAGGAAGAGAACGTGGCTTGTGGAATCTGCTGGGACCCTTCCTTGAAGCTGCTACGCTCGGAATATCCGCTCGGACTAGAGCATGATCTCGGTCGAATCGCTCCTGGAGCAGCAGTGAAGACGAAGCCGACGATATTTGCTCTGAACACCTTCGCTAACTGGTCGGATTTCCGTTCCTTCGCCCGTAAATGTCCGGCCCCGGTTGTACCTGTGCTGGATAATCATCTGGAAATTGTGCTTGGAGGCGGCAATCCGTTCAAGTCTCCGGTACTTCATGCGGAGCTGATCGAACGAAAGCTGCTTCCGCTTGCCGGGGAACTCGAGCTATATGTCCAATGTGATGGGGAAGAAGATCAAAGAATCGCGAATGTTGTGCTTCGCCCAGAGCAGAACCTGCATTCTGCAAATGTGGAATTCTCTCCTGAGGACAAGAGGATTCAGGGAACCGGAGAATCCACTTGGAAAGTGCGTGCCGTCTATCGAGGTGAGGATCGGATTCAGGAACGCTCTGCAGTGTGGTTCCCTCAGACGGATGCGAGTGTCAGACGTGAAATTCAGGAGGGGACGGCCGGGACAATATATTCAGTGAGCAACGGTGTCCTCTCTATTGCGGCTGACCCCGGATTCGGCAGTGTTGTGCATTCCTTGAAGCACCAGGGTGAAGAATGGCTGGATAGCTCGTATCCGGTACCGGTTCCGCGTTCCTGGTGGAATCCCTGGTATGGCGGTCTAGGCGTACATATTCCCGGAATGAATGGCTTTAGCCGGCAGCAGGAGCCAAGGCATGCGGCATGGGCGGAATGTACGGATGATCAAGGCAACGTCTGGACAGGAATGAGTCTAACCACCCGGATCGAGCAGCATAAAATGTATCGGGGAATGTCGATCAAGCAGTTTTACCTCATGCTGCCAGGTGCTCCAGTCCTCTGTATGCTGCATTCGGTCACCAATGAGAGTGGTATGATGCTGCCAGAGTATAAGCTGCAAGAGTCTCATTTCTTCCGGCCTTCACCATCGTTCAACGAAGGCTGGATCGATGTTCCCGGAGAAGGACGATTCCTTACCGGGAACCTGGAAGCTGAGCTACACGCCAAGGGGCTGCTGCGGATTGGCGTTGTTACCCGCCTCAATATGCTGCATGCAGTGAATAACTATCCTAATCAAACCGCCTCAGCTTATGTGAACAACAAAGTAATCGAATATGGCACGGAACATCAGCTTGCTCTTTTGAACGGGGAGACTGCCATGACACAGCCGACCTTTCTGATCCTGGGAGGAATCGAGCTGAATTCAAGGGATATCCAGAGCCTGCTTAAGCTGAAGTTCGCCAGCCCGGCCGCAGATAAGGAGACCTTACATGCCGATCATTGATATTCATATCCACCTCTCCAATATCGAGAGCTTTCATCAGACAGCAGCGGATCTGTCCAAAGTTGATTACACTACCGCAGGCCTAAAGGCGGAGTTTGACAAGAACGATGTCATTCTTGGTATTGGAATGGGTGTGACTGAGCAGACCAAGGGAGCTTTTCCCGATTCCAACTCACCTAACCCGATGGGCCTTGATCTGGAAGAGAGCGTCCCGCCATTTCTGATGGAATGCGTCGGCATCAATCCGAATCTGCTCACCGGGAAGCAAGCCTGGCAGGAGCTGGACCGGATCGAAGCACGGCTGCAAGCGCCGGAGGTGGCGGGGATCAAGTTGTATGCCGGGTATTACCATCATTATGTCTACGACAACATCTACACACCCGTGTATGAACTCGCTGCGAGGTACGGCGTTCCTGTGGTCATTCATACCGGTGATACCTATTCGATGAATGGATTGCTGAAGTATTCGCATCCGCTTACCGTAGATGAATTAGCCTATCAGCAGCGCGGGGTGAACTTCATGATCTGCCATTTGGGTGATCCCTGGGTCATGGACGCTGCCGAAGTGGTGGCCAAGAACCCGAATGTTTATGCTGATTTGTCTGGTCTTGTCGTCGGTGACCGGCCTCATTTTGACCGGTTCATGAATGAACCGCTATTCATGGACCATTTCCGCAGGGCGTTGGTGTACTCGGATCACTACGAGAAAATGCTCTTCGGAACCGACTGGCCGCTCGCACCGATCGGCTTGTATGCTGAGTTCGTCCGTCGACTTGTACCCGAGCAGCACCATGAGAAGGTGTTTTATCAGAATGCCATGGGGCTGTTCCCGCGCATTCAGCGGCGTATAGCGGAGCTGTGAAATTGCAATTTTTTAAAACCTGTCTGGAGTTGTGCCGCTTTAGCCTTTATAATATGACAAGAGTACAGTATAAAGGAAAAGGTGTTTATTACATGAGCATATTAAATGTAGAAAAGCTGAGTCACGGATTTGGCGACCGCGCGATTTTCACCGATGTATCATTCCGTCTGCTAAAGGGCGAACATATCGGACTGATCGGCGCCAACGGTGAAGGTAAATCCACCTTCATGAACATCATCACAGGCAAGCTTCAGCCGGACGAAGGTAAAGTCGAATGGGCAAAACGTATGCGGGCCGGTTATCTGGACCAGCACGCCGTACTGACGAAGGGACAATCGATTCGCGATGTTTTGCGGGGTGCCTTTCAATATCTCTTTGACATGGAACAAGAGATGAATGACATGTATGGCAGAATGGGCGAGGTGTCTCCTGAGGAACTGGAGCAGATGCTGGAGGATGTCGGAACGATTCAGGACACACTGACAAGCCAGGATTTCTATATGATCGATGCCAAAGTGGATGAAACTGCCCGCGGGTTGGGACTGACGGATATCGGTCTGGATAAGGACGTTCATGATCTCAGCGGTGGTCAGCGGACCAAGGTCCTGCTGGCCAAGCTGCTGCTGGAGAAGCCGGACATTCTACTGCTGGACGAACCTACGAACTATCTCGACGAGCAGCACATTGTATGGCTGAAGCGGTATTTGCAGGAATACGAGAATGCTTTCATTTTGATTTCGCATGACATTCCGTTCCTGAACAGTGTCATCAACCTGATCTATCATATGGAGAATCAGTCGCTGACGCGTTATGTGGGCGATTACGAGTACTTCCAGCAGGTGTATGAGGCGAAGAAATCGCAGCTTGAATCTGCGTTTAAACGCCAGCAGCAGGAGATCGCGGATCTGAAGGACTTCGTTGCCCGGAACAAAGCCAGTGTGGCTACACGTAATATGGCGATGTCCCGGCAGAAAAAGCTGGATAAGATGGACGTTATCGAACTCGCCAGAGAAAAACCGAAACCGCAGTTCAACTTCAAGGATGCGCGCACTTCCGGCAAGCTTATTTTCGAAACCAAGGAGCTCGTGATCGGATACGATTCTCCGTTGTCGAGACCCCTGAATCTCCAAATGGAACGCGGACAAAAAATTGCGCTCGTCGGCGCGAACGGTATCGGTAAAACGACATTGCTGCGCAGCATTCTCGGCCAGATCCCGGCAATTTCAGGTTCGGCCAGACTCGGCGATCTGCTGGAAATCGGCTATTTCGAGCAGGAGATCAAGGGAACGAACTACAACACCTGTATTGAAGAGATTTGGACAGAGTTCCCGTCCTACACTCAGTTTGAAATACGGGCGGCTCTTGCCAAATGCGGTCTGACGACCAATCATATCGAGAGCAAGATCGCGGTCTTAAGCGGTGGCGAGAAAGCCAAAGTCCGTTTGTGCAAGCTGATTAACCGCGAGACCAATCTGCTGGTGCTGGACGAACCAACCAACCATCTCGACGTAGATGCGAAGGACGAGCTGCAGCGTGCGCTCAAAGCCTATAAGGGCAGCATTTTGCTGATATCCCATGAACCCGAATTCTACCGCGATATCGTGACAGAAACGTGGAACTGCGAATCGTGGACGACAAAAGTATTTTAAACAACCTGCAGGAATGCGGGTCTGACCGGTGACCCGTAAGATGGAAGCTTTGAAAAAAGCGACCCTCTTGCGGGTCTTTTGTTTGGAAGTATAGGTGCCGTATATCCGAAATGCGGTCTTAGTCTGCATGAAATGCACTAATTATTGGGGTGCCTCACCCGCAGACCACTATGCTATAGTAGACGTCGAAAGATTGGCTGAAATCTATTGTCAGTCAGATATCACCATAAGGACGCAGGGGGATCATATGGAAGTACATAATCAGGCAACATCTGTGCAGCACTCCAAAAGAAGCGCGGTTAATATCATTATTGACGGCATCTCTGGAATCTTTCTTCCGATTGTTAATATTCTGAGTGCAGCAGGCATTATGAAAGGGTTATTGGCTGGCGCGGCGGCGCTGGAACTGATCAGTAAAACGGAAGGCACGTATACAGTGCTGAACGCGATGGCGGACAGTCTGTTCTACTATCTTCCCATTCTTCTGGCGTATACAGCAGCCCGAAAATTCGGGGCGAATCCATTTACCGCTGTTGTGGTCGCCGGGGTGTTGCTATACCCAAGTCTGACCACACAGTTTGCAGGCCATGAGACCATACAGTTTTTTGGCATGGGGATTACTTCTGTTAACTATCCGGCAAGTGCCATTCCCATAATTCTCGCAGTTGGCTTGCTGGTCTATGTCGAACGAATATGCATTAAAGTGTTACCAGAGATTATTCGTGAGTTTTTTACACCTTTGATCTCTATTGTTGTGGTATCGTCCGTGACGCTGCTGGTGTTTGGACCGATGGGCACACTTGCCGGGGATGCGCTCGCCAAAGGGTACAGCTTTGTATATAATCTCAGTCCGGTAGGAGCGGGAATGGTTCTGGGTGCAATCATTCAGCCGATGGTCATCTTCGGTCTGCACTGGAGTCTGGTGCCGCTCGCAATCAATAATATCAGTCTGAATGGTTCGGATACCCTTTTGGCTCTGATGGGCCCGGCCTCGTTCGCACAGGCAGGAGCGGCGCTCGCGGTATTCTTCAAAGCCAAAGATAAAAAGTTCAAAACCTTAAGCTTGTCCGCCTCCATTTCGGCCTTGTTCGGAGTCACCGAGCCCGCGATGTTCGGTGTGAATCTGCCCTTGCGCAAGCCGATGGTCATTGTCTGCTGTGCTGGGGCCGTTGGCGGCGGAATGGCCGGGATGTTCGGATCGTCCGCGATCTCCTTCGCTTTTGCGGGACTGCCGACTTTACCTGCTTACCTGGGCGACGGGTTCGGCGGTTTCCTGATCGCCTGTGCGACTGGATTTCTGATTGCTCTGATTGCAACGCTGCTGATAAGACTGGAAACTGAGCCTGGAATGGATGCAAAAGCAAAGTAAATGACAGAAGAAATAGGCTTCGTCGTCCGAGGGATCAGCTTGGATGCGGAGCCTGTTTATAATAGATTTAGAAGCTAGTTGATGAAAATGCCCCTTCATTCGGGATCGTTTACCGCTTTATGAATTTCAAATTCCCCGTGTTCCTTTAGCAGGACAGAGATATATTGTGGCTCTGCTTTCACATCTGACATAAACCATACTCTTCCTTGCTTCACCAAAATAATCAACCCATTCTCATCACCAACGGCTGTAAATGTTTCACTTTGGCCTCTCCAAGGAGAAAGATTATATTTCTCTCCAAAAAACGCTGCAGCAGATAATACATCTGGGACAGGTAAGCCAATTTCACTTACGTTTAAAAGACATTTACCAGAAAACTCAAGAGTTGAACTATTATTAAGATTATGACGGGCGATCAATTCCACTATATTTCCGTCGGGATCCTTAAAATAAATAGAGTGGGCGTTCCAATCCTCAAAGAAAATAATTAAATCCCCGTTGTCATCCAGCAATTCCACTCTATTTTTAAGCCAATTCATCGCATCTTCAATCTGGTTTTCTGGGATGTTGAATGCAATATGATATGGTGAATTATGATTACTTTGGTATTCATACTCCAATTCAGAACTCCCAACTGAGAGAGTAAATGATTGTGCATCATTACTGCTTATCGGGAGATTCAATACACCCGTGTAGAACTCAATCATCTGATTCAAATTACTGCAATAGAGTTTTAGTTTCTTAATCAAAATGGGTATCCCTCCGGTTTCATCCAACGAATATAGAGGATTAGATTTATTTTACAATGAGACGGACCTGAAAATGTGCAGCTTATCCTGAAATTCTGGGGTAGGAGTACTTAATGCCTTTCTCGAATAATTCTTGATAGAACGATTTAGAATGTTCTTCTATCATTTGATACATTGAGGTAAGTTGTCAATGAAATAAGAATAAATTCTAATTTGGACAAAGGAGATGCAGCATGCTACCATCACTCACATTTCTTAAACGTCAATTGGAGGGGGTTCTCCGCAATAAATTCGCGCAGGGGCATCAAACCTCGGGTTATTTAGCCAAGCTGGAACAGCTTCCTGCAAGCTATGATGCCTATCTGGAATTCGCTCATAGCTTGGCTGCTATTCCAATGAGGGACAATTGGACATACTATGAGCCGGATGATTTAGAAGAGATATGGCGGGAATGTGATCCGGCTCGACCTCTAGGCCAGGTCGGAATCCTGAATCTGAAGGACAGCTCCAAGCGGGTAGAGGCGGGATTCCTCGCTTCGGTCTGCGGCTCCATGCTGGGCAAACCGATCGAGGTAAACCCCAGCTTGGCGGAATTGCGTCAAGCGCTTACTTCCGTAGGGGAATGGCCACTGAACGATTACATTTCTGATGATATCCTCCATGCGTTGGATCGTCGTCATTGGTCCTGGTATGAGACGACTCGGGGGCGAATTCATTATGTAGCACCTGACGACGATATCAATTACACCTTAATGGGAATGCTTGTGCTGGAGCAATTCGGCGAGGGTTTTACGAAAAGAAATGTAAGGGATTTATGGATAAATCATCTTCCGATAAGTACAACTTGGGGTCCGGAGAGGTCCATCTTGCTTCAATCGGGGATTAGCTATTTGGAACATGACAGGGAGATATTCAATCACTCTGAAATAGAGGCTTGGCCCGATCTTTGGGTACAAGATACGGAACTATGCGGGGCAGCGATTCGTGCAGATGCTTACGGCTATGCCTGCCCCGGTCAACCCGCGCTTGCGGCTGAGCTAGCTTGGCGGGATGCAAGTTTTACACATCGCCGGACCGGTATCTACTCCACGATGTTCATTGCTGCTGCGATTGCTGTCGCACATGTGCTGCGCAATCCTGTCGAAATCATCAGTACTGCACTGCAATTCGTACCTAGAAGGAGCCGATTCTATGAGATTACTGAGGATTGCCTGACGATGGTAGCGAATGCAGATAACTGGCTGGAAGCCTATCAGAGCATTAACGATAAGTATGCGAATTATTCCCACTGTCAGGTTTATCAGGAAATAGGTACTTTAATAAATACATTTCGATTTGCAGAACATGTAGGTGACGGGATATGCAAGCAGGTAATGCAAGGCAATGATACGGACAGCTTTGGGGCAACAGCCGGCTCTCTGCTCGGGGTTTATTTTGGTTCTGATGGCTTAGAGTCAAGATGGCTTGAGCCTTTCCAGGACCGGATTCATACGGGGTTATCTAATTTTCATGAGCAAAAACTTTCCCGTTTGGCTGAGCGGATGGGGCGTTTGCCAGAACTGCTGCACACCGGCCAGCATCGAATTCAACCCAGCGAGCTCTATGTGAACGAGAACACGGATTTAGGCCTTTGAATTTGATTTCATCATAAAAATGTACGAGAAATCAGTTAATTCTCATTTTTGTCTAACATAACAGAAAGGGCTGGAGTAGGGTGAAACCCCGATCCAACCCTTTTTTCTTGCCTCCTTACGGCTCAATCCCCCATACAAGCTGACCGTTCATATACCCGGTAACCTGTTCATTGTTTACGAACTGACTGCTGGATGCCTCGAACGAGTAATCGTCAGCCTGGTTGTAATTGGACCAGTTGTTTTTGGAGAACCGTGCTTGAATCTCTGCGCTCTGGCCGGGATTAAGCGTTCCAGCCGAACTCGTAAAGCCAATTTCCAGAACATAATCAGCTCCGGCAACCGGAGTCGCCAGTTTAACGAATTTGCTGGTTACATTCGTACCCCCGATACTGGCCCAGTCACACCAGAAACTCTGCGCGTCTTCACCGTCAATCGTATAGTAATACCGGAGCTTGACATCACCAAGCTGAATTGCTGAATCGCCGGTATTGACTACTTTGAATTTGGGTGAAATTCCGGTGGTAGAAGCACTCGTATTGCCGTTAAAGCTCTGGATCGTCAAGTCTCCCGCGGGTACAGGAACACTGCTGTCCACTACATTTACAGTAAGAATGGCATTATTTCCTCCGTTGAAATGAAAGGTTATCGCGTTCTGGCCCAGCGGTAGCGTGGAAAGATAGGGTTTGCGCAGAACGACAGCAGTGCTTGATGATGTATAATCCTGGCCTGGTATAAGCGTATAATTTCCATTCGTTATACTTGCAAGCTGGAGTCCGTTTAAGGTAAGGGATAGGGAAATATCCTGCTGCAGATTTGCCGCTTTATCAAATGCCGCATTTACGGGCGAAATCGCAGCGCCCGGTGTGGAATCGACAATGTTGACTTTTAATACGGGATCTTGCCCTTGATTAAAATCAAAGATGATTGAATGCTCGCCAACCGGCAGCCCACCCAGGAAGGCTTTTTTTAGCAGCAGTGTACTTCCGCTCAAGGTATAATCCTGATTCACGGTCAATGCACTTCCACCTGCCCGGAGAGCGGTTAATGTTTTGCCGTTAGCATTCACGGTTATGGCTTTGTCGTTCTGAGACGGCCCATATTTGTCAAAATCAACGTTTGCAGGTGTAATAGACGCGCTTGGAGTGGGATCGTCCACCTTTAGATCGGGCAGCTCATCCAGCGTGATTACATAATTACTTTGATACAGTGTTTTCAGAGTAGCCGGATAATTAAAAGCGGTACTCATGAGATGCTCACCATACCACGGTAAGAAGTAGAGCCAGCCCGATTTTTCCTCGGTCAGGTTCTTCACACTAGGTACGGTATCATTCTCGGTCATCGCAACCATCTTCTTGCCACCGGTCAAGTCAACAAGCTTATAGAAAATCGAGGTAATGGCATCCTCATTGGGTACGCCGGACAAACCGTCATAGCGGTTGTAGACCGTATTGTATTTATCATAACCGACCATATCCACCTGATCATCGCCGGGATACCATGCGGGAGAGGTGCTATACACATAGCTGTTGTAGGTCCAGATCAAGTTGTGCAAGCCGTATGTCTCCGTAAGTTCGGTGTAGAGCAAATCCCACAGCTGTTTATACACGTCCGCGCCTGCCGAAGCCCACCAGAACCACGCGCCTTCGCCATTCAACCCGCCGTTGCCCTCTGCCTCATGAAAGGGACGGAAGATAACCGGCACCTTGTTATTCTGCAGAATCTGCAGCTGTTCCGCCAGATCCTGGATAGCCATCATTACGTATTGATATTCTTTGGTACCGGGAATGACCGCATTGGCTGTTTTAAAATTGGTTTCTGTCGGTTTGTAGGTGGCTTCCTTCCAATCCACGGCCTGTCCTAGCTGATAGCTGGTGAAATTACGCGGCACAGTGATATGCCAGCTGTTTGTTGCGATCCCTCCCCGGTTATTCACCCAATCGATCATCCGGGCGGTTGTGCCGTCCTCCCAGCCGTACAGCGGATTATAGTTCATTAGATCGAAGCCGCGGATGGCCGGATACTTTCCGGTTAGATTATGGATCCAATCGAACTCGAGCTCGGAGTTGCCGTCATTTCCACCTCCATAAATTTCTTGCTGGCCAGAGATCATATGTTTGCCGTAAACCTCTGTTAAATAATTCATCAAAGCGTGCGTTTCCGGTGTAGCCTTAGGGTCGGTAAGGACAGGCTGCACATCCAAAGGATCAAGAACAGCAACATCTACCGTAAAGGTGTCAAAATAAGCAAATCCCCAGCCAGCCTTTATTTGGATGGTGTTATTGCCTTGGTTCAGCTTTTGAAAGCCAAAATCGAAATTCGACCACGTAGTTGTATAGGGCAGCATATACGAACCTTTGGTAACGCCGTTAACACTTAAAGATTGAAGACGTCCGTCTGGACTGAGCTCCTGCATGTATCGGGTCCGGATCGAATACATGCCGGTTTCCGGGACCGCCACGGTAAAGGTTAGTGTACCGGAGTTCTGCATCCAGACAAATCCGTTTCCAGAGTACCCGGGCTTAGGTTGTCCATAAATTTGCGTCACCACTTGCAGGTCAGAGCTAAGTTGTGCGTTCTCACTTTCAATCGTGAATAATGCGGGGGGAGTGTTGGTGTCTGCATGAACGGGGGCTGCTGTCACCCATCCAAGCATTAGAGTCATTGCCAGCATCAGTGCACTTGCCTTTTTGAGCCAAGTTTTCATTGTCATCTTCCTTTCGATGTGGAATATGATGAATACCTGTTCAATCTACCGATTCATGATGGCGCTTTCATAGAAAACATAGCATATGTATCAATAAATGTAAATATATGGGTGTTAAAAGTTTTGGGTTAATCTACTCAATTTTTTCTACTAGATGATAAACACCGTTCCAAAAGTTTTCACTTCAAATACTATAACTTATCAAACGATGGGGAGTGATAGATATGAGTATAAGTCCACAATGTAAGAGGTTTGCCGAGATTTTTGGCGGTGAAGCACAAGTCGTAAACGGAGTATGTGTAGCCACAAAGTTACGTACAAATATTAAGGTGAAAATTTTAGGTAGACGTTCTAAGGGCCTATTCACACTTCCTTTTGGTATTTCCTACGAGAGTGTGGGGGCAGATGGCAGAGCGTTATGTCTTGGAGAATCAGTGATACTAACGAAGGAAATCAATCCGTTTATCTCCAGACTTCGAAAATCAGGAATAAAAGTAACAGCTCTTCATAACCATTGGTTATTCACAAATCCAAATATCTGGTATATCCATTGGGAGGCAATTCAGCGTCCGTTAGTTTTTGCTAAAAACGTGCGTGAAGCGTCCCGGGTATTGACGAACAAACCTGTCGGTCCATTTATTTGTAAACCTGCAAAAAAATAAGAGTGTAATAGTGACAAGACACTAGCTCTTGTTAGTGTCTTACATACTGATTAGAGCGTTGTATGGCAAATCGTACGGCTATTTTCAGAATAAAATAAATGTGTTGAGTATTCGTGACATTCGAATAATCAGGTGACAAATCAGGTGACAAAAATTTACATGAATAATTAAGTTTTGTACACTTGTTGTACTTATCATAGTTATATACTCGGAGTATAAATTTATTTGGAGGAAAGAATGATGACAAAAAATAGCATGAAAAAAGCCATGATTTTTTTGAGTTTCTCAATGGTTATAACAGCATTTTCCGGTCAAGCCTGGGCGGAGCAAGGTGCAAATAATTCAACACCTGCTTATGTAATGAGTTCAGATAGCAACAATCCTTATGAGGTTGCTGGCA
The DNA here is from genome assembly GCF_052044425.1 of Paenibacillus sp. 22594. Lineage (NCBI taxonomy): Bacteria > Bacillati > Bacillota > Bacilli > Caryophanales > Paenibacillaceae > Paenibacillus > Paenibacillus sp. 22594. The sequence continues at coordinate 797,034 of NZ_JBQENA010000001.1, read as the reverse complement.
TAGACGATCCAGCAGAATTTACGGCTTATTTTTCCAAATTACAAAAAGCGGTTAAGGATAACAAACCTGCAGAAGTGGCAGATCTAATCTCCTATCCCATGAATTTGAACAAAGACAACAAACAGTATGTTATTTATAACAAGCAAGAATTTATTAAGAAATACGATCGCATCTTCACTTCTCTAGTACGTGACATTCTGCTAGCTCAAAAAGTCGACAACCTGTTTATGAACTATCAAGGAGTTATGGTTGGAGATGGAGATTTGTGGATGGGCGTACGAAACAATAAACTTGGAGTTATTGCGGTTAATATTACTAGCAATCCATTTGAGATAGCAGGCATCAAAAATCCAGTCGTATTTGAGCATAACTTCAGTTTGCTGCAGAAATACGTTAAAGCAGGAAAAAAATCTGACGTCGCCAATTTGATGGTGTACCCATTGAAAGTGAATAATAAGGGGAAAACCATAGAAATCAAAACCAAGAAAGATTTTATTGCAAAATATGACAAAATCATGACTGCTAAAGTCAAGAAGGCGTTATTAGCTCAAAAACTCGATAAAGTATTTATTAATTCGAAAGGTGTTATGATTGGCAACGGAGAGCTGTGGATGGGACAGTTCGGAGAGCAAGTTGGTGTGATTGCTATAAACCAGTAATTATTCATACGCTCTTAGAGGCTAGCATTAACAGGCAGACGCGATTTGAGTTACAATAAATAAAGGCCACCGCTTCATTCGCTTGCGTTGCTTAATTCTCTTACTCCAATCAGACCCTAGACAATAGCAATACTCGAAAACATAAAAGCGACTATGCTCCTTGCATGGTCGCTTTTATGTTTAACTTAGCAATACTTTACCCAAATCCCACAGAAAAGTGGTGACTGCATGTTATCAATTGTAGTTACTGAAGAACTACCTCATCATAAAATTGATCAATAAAGGGCAATTAAATTAGTACCAAGTATGGCTACTAACAATCTTGTTGAAATAAATTTAGTACCTTCCCATGTTAAAATATTTTCTACATACCCTAATGTATCCGAATTAGTAGTGCCGATAATTCGTTGAATCGCGAGTAAATCATAACTATTACTTTTTGGGTTTGTAACAATGGGATATAACGCACCTAAAGCAAGAACCTCTCCTTTTACGGGTTGTTTTAGTTTGCCATCTTCGTTGTAGTATTGTGATAAATATTCTACGCCCTTATAGCTAATGTCTATAGTGAATAGCACGTTTAATTGGGGATTCCCTATGCTTACCTTGTAAAAATCCTCATAATTTACATTGAATTTATATTCAGTATTGTATTTCTCAACATTAAACATTTCTTGTAGATGGTTATCCTTAAAGGAATACACATAGAATATGCCATATCCGCCGCTTCCTCCAGAGTCAATACTTATTAAAATATCCGCTACGCCATCTTTGGAGAAATCCCCCAGAAAAAGTCTGGCATTATATCCAGCATTGTATTGAAGATTTACCGTTGTAGTTATGTTAGAATGTCCATCTTGGATCGCAAGTGTGATTTGATCAGCAAAGTCTCCAGTTCCTTCTGGTTTATTGCCGAATAAATATATGTTATCAAGCGTTCTGTCCCCATTTACATCGGCTTGCTTTATATCCAGCAAAGTAATGTTTCTAGAAAGAGTCAAGTTACTATACCCTCGGTCTGGGTATATTTGGTTTGAATATTGGTGTGGAGTCCCAAAGTAAACCTTTTGCTTATATTGCGGATCATTGGATTCATAATACATATAGATAGGATTATTGTGTGCATATCCATTATCTAAATATAATTCAGCAGAAAGAGGTTGCAGTGAAGTGGCAGGCGGAATGTATTTCACGGTTAAGTTTTGTCGGTTCAAATCAGACATATATATTCCTCCATGATAATTGGGTTATAATCCATACATTCAGAACGAACGGCGCATATCCTGTGTTAGAAAAGAATGAGGAGGGGAAATCAATGGGATATCCTGATGTTTGTCACGGATTTACTTCTACGGCTGCAATTTTGGTTCTTTATATTTTGTTGGTAATCATTTTATCTGCTGGTTTCTTTGTTTAGTTACAAAGCCTATGAAGCGCATGAAGCATGAACAATAGCCTATATTGCTAGGCTTTTGTTCTTTTTTTGTAGCATGGCGAACAACAAGTTTATTTAGTTCCAATCACAAGAATAAATCCGATATATTCTGCATAACTGTCCATTATACTGTTGTACTTACTGATTACTTCCCAAATGGAGGGGTCAAGAAAGGAACCTTCATCAATTTGTTGATGAGCGTCAGGTTGCTCAAACAAATCCAGATTTGTTTTAGGAAACCGGTAGGGACCCTCTATCTTTGAACGATTAAATCCTATGATTTCTACTAAAGCTAACCACTCCTTAATGTCCCATAGCTTATCAAAATGGTAAAATTTAGTAATTTCTTGCTTGATTTCAGTAGACATGGGTTTTCGTTGGGTCATTTCTCTGTCAAAAAGTTGGCCTCCAGACCGCAAAACCCTGTAGTATTCCGAGAATGCCTTCCTTGTATCGGTGAAGATGGATACAGACTCGACAAGAATCACATCAAATGATTCGTTAGGAAAAGGCAGTGAAAGTGCGTCTCCTTCTAGGAATTTCAAGGTTACATTCTCTTTTTCAGCCCGCTTTTTTGCTTTTGCAATCATATCTGGGCGAATATCTATACCTACTACATCATGACCCTGAGCAGCTAAATAACAAGATGTTCTACCTGTGCCACAACCAATTTCAAGAATTCTGGAGCTAGTGGGTAGGGGATAATGTTCAAACTGCTTCAAGGTTGCAGAAAATCCCCCAGGATGAGCATTACCAACACCTAATTTGGACAGCATGTCGAAATATTCCATATATTAAATTTCCTTTCATCGAAGGTTTTACCCTATAATATGTAAGGAAATTTACTTTGCACCGCAGTGGAGGATTTTATTGACTAAAACATGGTGAGTATAGAAAATCCCCGTATCTTTTGCAGCATGCCCACAATCCCGTAGACTGGTATCCATGGGGAGAAGAGGCTTTTGCCAAAGCACAGTCTGAAAACAAGCCGATCCTCCTGTCGTTCGGCTATTCAACATGTCATATTTGAACAGCCTTGGGGACAAAGAGTAGTTAGAGTATATGAGCCAGATAAATATATTATAGAATTAGGCGAACCGATGAATGTGGTAATCAAGAGATACTATGTGACTGGTATGACATTGGAGGAGGTAGCGGAGAGGTCTTCAACACCTATTAGTATTGTTAACAAGCCGATTTTCCATTCAGTCAGCGATGAGATGTTCGAGTAAATCATTATTAAAGTGAAGTGATCTTCACAATCAATCAGGCATTCGGTGAGATGTGGTGGCAGTAACATAAAACAAGCTCCTATGGTTCGTCACAAGAGCTTGTTTCTGCTACGGATTATTCTTTTTTTACAGGATAACGCTTGGAGTTGTCTGTCTGACCTAGAATATAGTCGATGCTTACTTTATGGAAATTGGCTAGAGTAATTAAAACAGCACTCGGGACATCCAAATTTCCATTCTCATAGCGGGAATAAGTGGCTTGTGTGATATGTAAAAGCTCAGCCATTTGTTGTTGTGTCAGGTCTTTGTCTTCGCGTAAGTCACGGATTCTCTTATACAATGCTCATCACCCAAGCCAAGTTTACTTTATGCGAAAATTGCATATTGATATTTATGCGGTTTTCGCATAAAATTTATGCATGGAAAGATTGTTAGTCTGCGAAAGGAGGCCTAATGAATCATTTTGGAGGATTTTTATTATGGCAGGTTGCGCCCGAATGAGTTGGTTAAGCCAAGCGATCCGGAGTTCCAGAAGATCAATCAGAAAATCACCGAATCCTTACAAATGCTCAAAGAACAATTTTCCGAAGAGGAATTTGAGCAAGTCGAAAAGCTGTTCGATCTACAAAGTGATTCGAACTCTTTGCAATCAGCATTATCGTTTATCCAAGGCTATAGAATGGGGGCATTGATGATGATTGAAGTATTTAAAGGAGACAGCGAATCTGTGAAATAAAGGTGAATAATGATCGTAGCAGAACCGGGGCGGATCAGATACGCTTCGGTCTTATTATTTTAAGCGAATGAGTTTTGATAAGTTCCAACGATTGTATTACGATCAATTATATGGTGGTGAGTAAATGAAGGAGTGGAAATATTCCACAACAGATGATTACTTTGACTCGCTGGATTTTCATGATGCTGTGGTCGGGAAAATTGAGGTAAACGAAAATCAAATAATAGTTGAAATTGAATCAATCAACATTCTGCCGCAACATCCGCTTAACCCATTTGATGTTGCAAAATACACAGATAACTGTCGATTGGTTTTTTCACAACCCTTATCAAGTGAAGCAAAGTTATTTTTGGAGGGCAACACTCAACATCAAATAGAATGTACTGATTTCAGGGAGTTGGAAATTCTGAAGTTTGACCGTAAGGAACATTCCGAATATAAAATGTATGAAGTATTTGGTTCAGACCATGGGTTCTGTGAGTGGAAAGTAGCAGCAAAAGGATTTGTCCTATATTGGAATGATTTCGTGGCTGATGCTTGGTTTGTTAATTGGGGAAAAGATACATAAACATAGATATTGTTTACCCACGGAGTGGATTCATTTGAATCGGAGAAACTTTATGTACGCTTTTATCTGTTCTGATACATTGCACTCGAAATGCATTAGAACAGTGGTGCTTGAGGAATATTTGTTGTCCGACTTAAAGTTTAATAAGGAAAGCAATTTGAAATTTTTTAAGGAGATAGGTGGAGAGGTCATTAGAATTAACTGTATATCTGCTAACTCGCAAGGAAACTATGCGTATGTTTCGCTTGAAGGGGTCGAGGAAATTAATTTAATTGCTGTCCCTTGGAAAGTCACAGGGGATTCAGAAAAAGTAGTAATTGACATGCTAATGATATAACCAAACAGTTTTCATGGATGATGGATGAAAATCGAACTAAGCTACAAATGACAAAGAAGCCACTCCATTGTCAGGAGTGGCTTTGTCTTTATAAACTGATGTATATTTGTGGTCAAACTGTACTTTGCGCTTAGATTCATTACGGTGAACCGCATCATAAAGAGTGTGAAGTCGCTGAACTAACGGGAAACTTTAGTTTTTTATAAATCAAAAAACTGTTTGAGAACAACACCTTCAGTTCAACCCAATTTAAGGAACCACAAGCCCAATAGATTAATCGCTGAGAAATCACCGTATTTGCTCCAACATGCACATAATCCAGTCAACTGGTATGCGTGGAGTGAAGAAGTGTTTGATACCGCGAGACGAGAAAATAAACCTATTTCTTATCTGTTGGACATTCGTAGTAAAGCTTAAGTCAACCTGTCATTGGTGAGATGTTTGCGTGAATCAATTATTGTAGAACCTCTTGCAGCATATGCTGGTGGAACCTGATATAAACAAGCCGGAGGCGCATGTTGGGCAGCACTCCAGCTTGTTTTTATTTGTTGAGTTTCATCCTGCTCGTAAGTAAGATAAATTCACTCTTGCTATTAGTCGTAATTAAAGATACATTATTAATTAAATAAATGGTCATTTAATTAATAGAAGTTTTGTTTAAAGAGAGGAGAATATATTTGGCCAGACCCGTCAATGAAGAAAAAAGACAGGAGCGGCGTAAACGTATCCTAAAAGAAGCTGTAGTCCTGTTTGCAGAAAGTGGATATTCAAATACCACAACGGCTATCATTGCCCAGAGTGTGGGAGTGACCCCCGGAACCATTTTTCAATATTTTCCTAGTAAAGAAGCTTTATTCTACGCCGCTGTCCTGGAGCCGCTTGCTGATATTCAGTTGAAATCACTTGCTTGTCTACAACAAGAGGGGATGCCGGGCGCATTGATTAAGAACATGGTGGAAGAACAATTCAACCATATCTACTTCTATACAAATGAATTGCGGCTTGTTCAATCTGTTTTAGGACAACGAATAAGATTCCCTGAACTTACACAGAAGGTCCTTGAAAGTATAAAGGTAATGACAGATGCGATCGAATGTATCTATGCCAGGGGACAGTTAATAGGAGAATTCAACAAAAGCTTTTCTCCAGCAATGATCTCTCGTGCCTATATCTCTTTCTTAAATGGAGTGGCCTTAACTCTTGGAGATAGTATTATTCATCATCCCGAGTGGGAAAATTTGAAGGGGCATGCCTTTTACTTGTTCGCACCCATACAACCTAAAGAAAAACTGGAGGAGTCTGAATGAGTCAAACATCATTACAACCCGATCTGACATATAATGTTCGTGTGAAAAAACGGAAGAAAATTTTTTGGAGCCTAGGGATCGTGCTTTTGCTTGTGATGGCTCTTGTATTTTTTATATCTTATAAAGTAGTAGACACCTTGTTGCACCATCCTAGAGACACTAATGTCAGCTACGGATTGAATATCGATAAAACTCCCTACGAAGAGGTTGAGTTCAATAGTTTGAAAAATGATAATACAATTAGAGGTTCCTTCTTTCCTGCAAGTGGTCTTTCTGGTAAAGAACGTAATAAGACGATTATTGTCGTCCATGGATATACGAGCAATCGTTTAGTCAAAGGGCGGACCCAAAAGTTAGTAGAGCATTTCGTGCCGAAAGGCTACAATGTATTGGCATTTGACCTCAGCTCACAAGGTAAATCCGATGGTGATTTGATTACCCTGGGCCTCAATGAAAAATACGATTTGCTGGGAGCGGTGAGCTACTTAAAATCCAGAGACCATACGGGTGATAACATTGGAGTGATCGGCTTTTCAATGGGTGCTGCTACTTCTTTACTGGCCGCAAGTGAAAGTGATGACATCAAAGCCGTAATTGCAGATAGTCCTTTTCGTAATGCCGGTCTATTTCTGAGAGAGGGTTTGCCCTTCTTTTCAGGTTTACCTGCGTTTCCCTTCAGTTATACATCGACATGGATGGCAAATTGGGCCTTTAAGGTTGATCTTGATTCCATATCTCCTATGGATGCGGTGAAAAAGATACAAGACAAGCCAGTTATGCTCATTCATGGTACTGGAGATCAGCAAATTAGTTATAAAAATACAGAAATTATCTACGAGTCCTTAAAAAATAACCCAAGTGCAGAAGTATGGTACCCGCAAAATACGGAGCATATCGATGCTCTCAACCACTACCCGACTGAATATTTCCAAAGGGTAGACCGCTTTATGGATGAGTATGTAGGAAAATAATTTCAGCCCAAGAGAGCTTTTAAATGAATATACAGAGCATGGTGATAAGATCGGACACTAACACTTCTGTTAGTGTCTTTTTCATTCCCATTGGATAATATAAACTTATATGCGTTTGAGTCAAAGGAGGTATATATTGGAGAACAGAGAAGGAAAAAATTCTATATAAGGAGATAATTTATGAAAGGTAAGATCCTCTTATTATTTTTTATTACGATAGTGATTTCGATAATGAACTCTGAAATGCCTCCTGATGTAGTGAGTACAGGTAATGGAACAGAAATGAAAGAAATAACTGAAGGTCGATCAGAACTTTCTAACAATGAAGTGTTACCCATGAGCATTGGGAACTATGATTTGACTGGGGATTTTTATGATGAAATGCTTCGAAATCCTATAGATCATGATTATGAAGTGGAATTTAATGAATTTAAAAATTCCAAAGAGATTATTACAACATTGGGATGGGGGGCTTTGGAAAGCAAATATACAGAGATTTGGGATAAAGAGTTGAATCAAATATATAAAAAGCTTCTTTCTAAGTTGGATAGAGAACCAAGAGAAGCACTAATTGAATCGCAGAAAGAATGGTTACAGTATCACTTAAGGGAAACAAAATTTGTAGAGAAGACATTTATTAATAATGGTTACCTTGGATCACAAGGATCGGTAAGCCTAGGCACGGTTATACGGGAGAGAATTAGGGAAAGAACAATGCAATTATTTGAATATCGATATTTGCTAGATCGTGAAGTTGAGTTTTTATACCAAAGCAAAAAATAGAGTTGGAATCTTGATCAAAGGTTTTTGGTGATGCTTCGAAGACAGTAACTTGGATTTTACAACGAGCGACGCTTTCCCGGTAGTTAAACCGATTGAGTCCTAGCCAATACGATGCAGCTTGGAGAGCAGGCCAGTTGGATGAGGTGGGAATCTCACTTTAATAAACTGCGAAATACAGAGTTTACAAGAGAATGACTCCATAATTACTTTTAATTATTTGCTATTTCCCTCAGCCATTTGGGTAAAATACATTAAGCTTTATTTTACCAAGAATCCGACACGAAACGTGCTGATGCCCCATGACAATTCACAAAGTACCCAATAGATTACTCAAGGAGAAGTCGCCGTATTTGCTGCAACACGCGCAAATCCGGTTAACTGGTTCCCTTGGTCCGAAGAGGCTTTTGAAATCGCCAAGCACGACAACAAGCCTGTCTTCTTATCTATTGGGTATAGCTAGTTGTTGATTCACAAATACGTACTTCCTAAGAAAGGTGGAGCGACTCCGTGGATTTAACATCCATGGCTACTGTCGCGAATATGCCATGAAGTTACGCACTTATACTCCGCAAGCCCCATTATTAAATTTTGTCGATTATTTCTGGTATCTCGAAGGATATAGTCCTCCTTATTCGAAGGAGCTAACGCTTCCTAATGGTTCGATAGAACTCGTGATCAACCTATGTGAGGATAAGATTAAATTGTTTGATCGAGATTCTAACGGCCTGTTACGGACGTATGACAGCTCTGTCATTTGCGGGCCTCATTCAGAGTTTTTCATGATTGATACTTCCGCAGAGACCACGGTTTTGGGAATACATTTCAAACCGGGTGGAATCTATCCATTTCTTAAAATACCAGTGAATGAACTACATAATATTCGTGTATCCTTGGATACACTGTGGGGAGCAAGAGCTCATGAACTGCGTGAGACGCTGCTTCCCTTGAAAACGGTGGATGATCAGTTTCGAATACTTGAAGAAAATCTTTTAAAATTGGCTTCCAGACCTCTGATACGACATCCAGCAGTAAGTTTCGCACTTAACGAGTTTTTGAGTTTGCGACATAAAAGACCCCTCTCGGATGTAAGCGGACAAATCGGTTTAAGCCAACGGAGATTTATCCAGATTTTTAAAGAAGAAGTGGGGATGACTCCCAAGCTCTTCTGTCGTCTTCGCCGTTTTCAAGAGGTATTGAACAGATTAAACCACACAGAAAGCGTCAATTGGTTGGATGTCGCTCTCGCTTGCGGTTATTATGATCAGATGCATTTTATAAAAGATTTCCAAGCTTTCACCGGTCTCAGTCCTACAGATTATTTCTCAAGGCAAGGCAGGCATCACAATCATGTTGCGATTTACAATTAGCCATATTCAAATGCAGACTATGTTATTATTGGACGGAAAATTATCTTAAAAAGGTCAATTTTTTACTATACGCTCGTTTGAGGGGCGATTAGAATAGTATGTGAGCGGGAATGGTCAGCTTAAGCGCATCAGACGATACTGCATAGGGCTTATCATCTTCCGGGAAAGAGAGAGGTGGATTCTATTGGGTAAAGCAACCCCGTTTCTATGGATCAAGAATACTGCGGAGGCGATTGAGTTCTATAAGAAAGCTTTTGATGCCGTAGAGAAATATCGCTTGACGGAGCCGGAAGGCAAAGTGGCTCATGCTGAGATTACAATCGGCGGAGCCAACATTTCAATTGCTGGCGAATATCCGGAATTTGACATTTTAGGGCCGGAAACTATTGGAAATACGACAGTTGGTATCCATCTGAAGGTGGACGATGCGGATAAGTTGTTCCATCAGGCGATTGCGGCTGGAGCTACAAGTGTTAATCCTATGGCGGATCAATTCTACGGTGACCGATCGGGAAGTGTGAAGGATCCTTTCGGACATTATTGGATGATCTCAACCACGATTGAAGTCGTGGATCCGGAGGAAATACAAAAACGATTCCTCGCTTTGTATGTAAATTAATCTGTTCTCCATTGACTAAGGTGCCTCCGATAGAAATGAAGATGTCTAAGCCCAAAGGTTGCAGTGGCATCCTTTGGGCTTACTTCTATTTTGGTTTTCGTGTGAATCAATATTATTATAGATATCCTCGCTTAGTAATCAAAATAACAGCCTGGATCAATGCTAGACGAAGCTTCAACCTCCGGTACGCCGTCCACTTCATCTTGGAATATCTAAACCATGCCAGTGTACGCTTGTCGGCTGAGGCAATTGATTATGTACTCTAATGCATACATAGTCTTCAGGGTATACGCAGATCGTTGGACCTGGAGTTATTCCATTATAGCCCCATGCATTTATGTAAATTCCGGGAAGTATCTTGGTCTTTACTACTTCGGCAACAAACTTGAAATACTTAACTCCATTTGTCGCGGTAAAGGGTAGATGTGGGATATTGGGAGCAAGAACAATGCTGATTGAACCTATGGAATTTCCGTGGGGTATTTGTTGTATTTAAATACTTTTTCGGTTGAACAAGGCATGGAGTAGCGCCATTTACAATATATTGCAAATGTCATACAGTAAGCAGTAAGTGATAAGTAGTAAGTAGTAAGTAATAAGTAAAATGAATTCAAAAAAATTCTTCGTACACACGAAATACGAACCGGCTTGTCTAAATCATGGGTAGGGGTGGATGGCTATGATGGATTTAAAATTAGCACAAAGTTTTGCGCTGACCGCATTAAATGCACAGAGTAGTCTTTACATGACTAATGCAAAGAAAGTGTCTCTACGATCTATGGCTGCTGCGGTTATTTTGGAAGCCTACTTAGAGGGATATTTTACACAAGCTGATAACGAGCTAACTTTCCGCAAAGAAGTTCTTGACCAATCCAGTTCAACGCTCTACAGAGAAACTGTTCTATTACCCTTGCTCCATAATCATGCTGAGGTACAAGGTGATCTGGGATGGTGGCTGAAAAAAGCTTCCATGCTGCCTAACAAAAAATTAAAGAAGTTTGAAATTGCGATATCAGATTAACTAAAGGCAATGAATTTGTTGGAAGAAATTCCGAGTTTGTTAGGGAGCGACATGTATTATGATTCAGCGGGCGTTGAAATGAAAGCCTATCGCAGCAACATTGGGGTTTATACAAGCATTACAGAGAACCTTCGAGCAGAAATTTTAGAAGAGGGAACGGTAACGGATGAGATCATTTGCATGCTTTGGCTGCTTCGCGAAAGTGGATGTATGCATGATGTCTTCTCACGGAATGAACTGGAGAAGATCAATACCAGAATGCACGATCTATACCGTAGTAACTTATGGGCAAAGTCATTGTTTCGGATCCAAATCCATCATGGAATTGAGTTAGGGATCAAACAGTTCCTGCAAATGAAGTCGAAGTTTATGAAGACATATGCGGGCAGCAGTATCAATTTTTTATTCCCTTTCCTTGAGCGATCACAGGCTGTCTTTATAGAGACAGAGGCTTGGTTCGATAATTCTAATAAAAGGCTAAACTCCGTCCTTACAAGGTTAGAGTCTTATGGACATGAAGTTAAGGTTATTGAGAGAGGATCAATTGCGACCATCAAAATTGATAATTTGTTATACGATGCGATGCCGCATTTTGTGATGATGAAAATACCGATTCAAGGTGTGCGTCTTGTTCCGAAGCGCCCACTGTAAAGGAGTTGGTATCTATGTCTAGGCAACGTTCCATCGAGGCGATTCTGGCCTCAGAGTATGTGTCTATAGGTGAATTGGTAAGAATTACAGGTTCTCGTTATAGCACGCTGAAACATTACACCGAAGAAGGTATGCTGCCCTTTGAACAGGCTGAAGAGAATTTAACACGAAGATATAAAAGAGAGGAAACCGTCGCACGCATTATTCGGATAAAAGAACTGAAAGCGAACGGTTTATCTATCCCGCAAATTAAAGAAGCTATAGGCATGAATTAACATAGGTTGAGATACTGTCTATCATGAGCAAATACTTCAATTGTTTTCACTGCGCAGGTGATGCCCCATGACAACTCAAAAAGTACCCAATAGATTAGCCAAGGAAAAGTCACCGTATTTGCTGCAACATGCTCATAACCCGTGAACTGGTTCCCTTGGTCGGACGAGGCTTTTGAAGTCGCCAAGCGCGACAATAAGCCTGTTTTCTTATCCATCGGTTATTCCAGCTGTTATTGATGAGATGATCGCTTGAATCAATTTTAAGATGCTTTCGCCATTGGAATTGGCGGAGGCTTTTTGTTTAGAAGTAAAGGAATACCATTCGTTATATTTTTCCATTTCATAGTATAATAAGAGCATAGCCCTCGGTTTGTTCGTTTATTTAATTGTATTCTGTAGATTGATGAACTTCGTCAATATTATGTTATGTGAAATGAACGAAAGCAGAAATCTACAAGTAATTAGGAGGACTCAAATGAGCGATGAGGTTACTCTTAATAAAATTGTAACGATAGTAATGGAGGACCTAAGGGATAAATCTATTAATTACTTCGAAAAGTTTATTAAAGGTAAATGGAGATCGCCTTCAACTCAAACTTTACAGTCTGAATTTAAAGAAGTTTTATGAAGAGCAGATTAATATTATTCGAAGAGTTCTAATTACTAGTTTAGATATGGGCATTCATGATTTTTTTATTTAGAATTCAAGAACAAGATGAAGAAGGAATAAAAAATAATAGTCGATGGGGAGAACATACAGAAATAAGTGATGGATTGCACGGTGAATTATTCACGGAAGATGGATGGTATCATAGATTTAGTAAATATGGAGAGAATCAAGAATAGTTGAGAATGCGAAGAAGTCGTTTACTTTAAATAACACCATATTCACGCTTCGGGCCATACGGCCCTTGGTCTGCCAGACGCAAATACGAGGAAGTGAAGTCAGACAGACAACCCTGCGAGGCTAAGTCTCCGCCCGTTCGCGTACGCTCACTTAAGCCTCTCGGGTTCGTGAATACAACAACGTTAAGTGATATCACCTAAATCATAACTGCATTATGGAGGTTAGAACATTGGAGCTATCAGAAATAATAGACTTTATGAGCCATTCAAGTAGTGATTGGTCTTCGCGAGGACATGAAGTAATTAAAATTCCATTTGATGTAACACCCAATGAATATCTTACTTTCGCAGAATTAGACATTGATTTGAATAAAGAAAAGCATAGTTTAATAAATGCTTTATCAAATGCCAAAAGAGCTATAGATTGTCAAATTGATTCATTACTTGTTGCATTCCAACTATATGATTTAGCAAAAAAGAAAAATTGGAATATACCCAAGAAGATTGAAATAATAAAGAGCTTAGGTATATTAGCTCCAAGGATTCTGAATAAAATAAATTCTGTTAGAAATATAGTAGAACATGAATTTATGGTGCCAGATGAAGAGCAAGTAGTAGATTTTGTTGATATTGTTGCACTGTTTTTAGTGAGCACTGAAAGGTACATTATTAATTTTCCAGATGAAAGCCAAATTGAAAACGGTAATTACGAACATATTTTTTTGGATATTAAGTTTAATAGAGGCAATGAAAATATTGTAATTGAAGTGAGATATAGAGGGAAGATTAAAGATACAGAACAAATTATCTTGAATACCTTTCATGAAGATTATATAAGATTTTTAGCTCTATATTTAAGGATGTTACATAATTAATAAGGATTTTGTAAGTTGTGTAAGTATATTCAAAGAAGAGGTGACACCTTATTCACGCTGCGGGCTTGCACCCTTGGTCCGGGCCGAAGTAGAAGTTCCGAGGATAAATTCAGCCGGACAACTCCTGCGAGGCTAAGTCTGATGACCCGTTCCCTACGGTCACTTAAGCCTGTCGGGTTCGTGAATACAAGAACGTTATATGACATTCCCCACGAGCAACATTTATTAATAACTCAAAGGAGTTGTTACTAAGATGGAGGAAAAAATCAAAGTTAGACTTAATACAGATTTAACTAAGTACCTGAATGGACTGATTGCAGGATCGGAAGGATATACCATAGGCAGATTCGGTATGTGGTCACGCGGAAATGATGATTTTACTGGTGTTCACTTCCTAGGTATTGGTTCTTTGGATGTTCTTTGGTCTTCACTTGAAATTATCGACGAGGAATATTTAAAAAAAGCCGAAGATCGTAAGAAGAAGAGACTAGAAGAATATAGAAGTGCGAAAGACATAATTAAGTATGTTGGCCCAAGAGGTGGTTTTAAGGGATTGAGTTTTACTTATATAACACTTGAAGGTTCTACAGTTAGTTACTCAAACGGATTTAAACAAGAATCAGAAGAACTAATAAGCTATTTTAAAGAAATAGGATTAAACATACTGAGAAGATTTTATAGAAATCTTGTTTGTAATTCGTAGAGGAGGGAACGTCAACACAGTATTCACACGGCGTGCTTTTGGCCTTGGATCGCCAGAAGTGAATATGCCAAGGAGCGGTGTCAGACGATTAACCCTGCAAGGCTAAGTGGCGTAGCCATCCGTCAAGCTGCCTTAAGCCTTTTGGGTTTGTGAACACATGAGACGTTATCTGAAATCGAGACGAATAAAAAAGGAGTGGGATTATGGCACTATATTATGGTTGTCCGATATTCATAACAGAAGGCAAATTAAAGGGACGAATCGGGTATTTTGATGATGATGAATTAGATGAAAATGGCCAACCGATTGGATTTGTTAGTCTAGGAAATCCTCTTTATTCCAGTGAACACGAGGTGCCAATGGCATACCTAAGAGAGATTACTACTGAAGATTTATACAAGCGTCAGGGAGACATTCAAAATGAACTACTGAAAATAAATTACTCAAAAAGAAAAGTCAATCATGAGAAAACAAAGGTTGATTTATTAACGGAATTTATTTATATAGAAACCCTATTTTCTGATAAATATTTTAAAGCGAGATTCTTACATAATAGCGGTGGTAAAACTTTGTTTATTTCGCACTCTTCAATGGATAAGCCGTTTGCTAGATTATTAGCAACGGACTTAGCTGAGGCAGGGCATAGTCCATGGCTAGATGAATGGCACATAAAAATTGGTGAATCAATTCCAGGAAGTATTTCTCGAGCCCTACAAGAAAGTGATTATGTACTTGTCTTACTCTCGAATAATTCAATCGAATCCGCATGGGTTGAACAAGAATGGTACACAAAATATTGGGAAGAAATTACCGAAAGGAAGGTTAAAATACTTCCTATATTAATTGAGAATTGCAACATACCTGAATTGTTAAAGACAAAAAAATATGCCGATTTCAGAGAAGAATATGATAGAGGGCTTAGAGAGCTACTTCTTGCTATTGACTAATTTGTATGATCTTAGCGAGAAATTGATGACCATGAATGTCCGGTCCTTTACTGAATATTTCTCTGATGTTTGTAGTCGTTTTCATATCCTGCGCTTTCCCCCACCTTTTTGGGTAAACTAACCCTAAGCAATACTTTACCCAAATCCAACACGAGAGAGGTGATGCCCCATGACAACTCAAAAAGTACCCAATAGATTAGCCAAGGAGAAGTCGCCATATCTGCTGCAACACGCGCATAATCCGGTGAACTGGTTCCCTTGGTCTGAAGAAGCTTTTGAAATCGCTAAGCGCGACAACAAGCCAATCTTCTTATCTATTGGGTATAGCTAGTTGTTGATTCACACGTACTTGTCATTGGTGTCACGTAATGGAACGCGAAAGTTTCGAAGACCAGGATGTAGCGAAACTTCTTAACGATCACTATGTCGCCATCAAGGTAGACCGCGAGGAGCGGCCGGATATTGATGCGCTGTATATGTCGGTGTGTCAGGCGCTGACGGGGAGCGGGGGGTGGCCGCTGACGGTGCTGCTGACGCCGGAGAAGAAGCCGTTTTATGCGGGGACGTATTTTCCGAAGCGGCAGATGTTCGGGCGCATTGGGCTGATGGATGTGCTGGAGCAGATTCACCGCAAATGGGAGCAGGATGGTGAAGCACTGGACAAGCTTGGAGATGATCTGCTCGCGGATCTTCAGTCACTGGACCGCAAGAACTCGCTAAGTGACAGTGAAGGCAGCGGGGGAATTCCCGGGGAAGAGCTGCTGCACGAAGCCTATGAGCTGTACCGCCGTCAATTCGATGAGGATTATGGCGGGTTCGGCAATGCGCCGAAGTTCCCTTCGCCGCATAATCTGTCGTTCCTGCTGGCTTATAGCCAGACGTACAACCAGCCGGAAGCGCTGTGTATGGTCGAGAAGACGCTGGAGTCGATGTACCGGGGCGGCATGTACGATCATGTAGGCTTCGGGTTCGCGCGTTATTCCACGGACCGGGAGTGGCTGGTGCCGCATTTTGAGAAAATGCTCTACGATAATGCACTGCTGGCGATTGCTTATTTGGAGGCTTACCAGATCACGAAGAAACCGCTGTATGCGGAGGTCGCTGAGCAGATCTTTGCGTATGTTGAGCGTGATATGACTTCGCCGGAGGGTGCTTTCTACTCAGCGGAGGATGCCGATTCCGAAGGGGTGGAAGGGAAGTTCTACGTCTTCTCCCGTGAGGAGATTGAAGAGGCGCTTGGCCTGGAGGATATGCATTCCTACTGCCATGTGTACGGGATTACCCCTGAGGGGGATTTTGAAGGTGAGAATATTCCGAATCTGCTGCAGGGCTTGCCTGATGAGATGTCGGAGCGCTTGGGTATGAATCCGCTGGGTCTGCGTACAAGGATGGAGGAGTGGCGTGAGAAGCTGTTCGCCTACCGGGAGCAGCGTATCCATCCGTCAAAGGATGACAAGGTGCTCACTTCCTGGAACGGGCTGATGATTGGGGCGCTGGCGAAGGGTGCGAAGGCGCTGCAAAAGCCTGAGTATGCCAAAGCCGCAATAGCGGCAGCAGACTTTATCTGGGACAAGCTGCGGCGGGAGGACGGCAGGTTGCTGGCCCGCTACCGTGACGGTGAATCCGCGATTCCCGCTTATTTGGATGATTATACGTTTATGATCTGGGGCCTGACTGAACTGTACGAGGCGACGGGTCAACCCGTCTATCTGGAGCGGGCGCTGACCCTGAAGGATGGACTGCTGGAGCTGTTCGTTGATAAGGAGAACGGCGGATTCTTTTTCACGGGGCATGATGGGGAAGAGCTGCCGATCCGTTCCAAAGAATGGTATGACGGAGCGATACCTTCGGGAAACTCGGTGGCTGCGAAGCTGCTGTGGAAGCTGTCGGTAATGAGCCAGGATGTAGAACTGAAGATGGTTGCTGAGCATACAGCAGCAGTGATGGCTTCAGCAGCATCTGCTTATCCGCCGGGCTATGCCATGTATTTGCAGGCCCATCTGGCGATGGCTTCTGGCGGCAGGGAATGGGTGCTGTCCGGCAAGCGGGAAGACGCTGCCCTCCACAGCATGTTGGCCCAGGTCCAGCAGGCGTATCTGCCAGACGCTGCACTCCTTGTCAACTGGGAAGGGGATGCCGAAGGGATTCTCCGTCTGCTGCCGCATCTGGCGGACAAACCGGCCATAAACGGGGAAGCCACGGCTTATGTCTGCCGGAACTTCGCCTGTCGTGCCCCGGTTACGAATATGGAAGCGGTCAGGGAACTTCTGGTCTCCGGTCATCGGGAAGTATAGCGATAGGAATATGAAGGGCAGCCTGCGGTTTGGGCTGCTTTTTGGTTTGTGCGTTCTTCCGAAGCACCACAAAAAAGCCAACCATAGGTCAGCTTCTTCATTTGCCGCAGCTCATACGGCTCATCTGATAAATTGTGTATAAAAAGAATCCTGGGGAATCGCTCCAGCAATTGTAGCCGCATGTTCACTCATTTGTTGAAGAACGCTTTTGCCTGCCCAATCGTCCGGCAGCAGTTCATCCGGGAGGTACGGGTCGGTCATGAACATCCCGCTTAGCTCCTCGCCCATCTGCAGATACAACAGGAAAAGCTGTAAAGGCTGCCCGGCTTCAAGCGCCTCATGCATTAATGGAGCAAACTCCTGCTGCAGCCAGGCTGATTTTTCCTGGTATAAGGTATTGACCTTATCTAGCTGCCAGATGGACTGTGCTTTGCGCGGTGTAATCGAGCCTTCCAGGAATTGGCCCTGCAGGATAGATACCTTGCCTTCCATCTCCAGCTTCCGGATCTGTGCAGCGACTTCATTACGGTAATTCCATGGAGAAATGTACACACTGTTATACAATGGTCCATAGCCTAACTGTAAAAGTGCCGAACGAAACAGATCGCGTTTTTTGCGTTCGGATTCAGGGACTTCGAGCATGACCACATCCCAGGTCTGATCCCACTGCTCCTGATAACGGGCGGGCTTGCTGTTAATCGCTTTGATATATGCAAGGCCGGCTGCTGTGACTTGATACCAGGAGCGCGACGGGGATGCAATATAACCTTCTTTTTTCAGGCGGGATAAGGCATTGCGGATATAGGTGGAGGTATACCCCCTTTGTTGGTAGATCTCCACAAACTGCTGGGCGCCCATCTGCTCCACTTTGGATAACAGAAACAGCATGGTTTTTTCAACGGACAGCAACGTTCTTCACACCTCTCTTGACAATAGGCATTGATAAATATATCATAAAAACATACGAACGGCATAAAAATAGTTATATTAACGATTTCCGGTGACGACCGGACTTCTGTGTATTTGGTGTCATTGTAACGTAAACTTTAGGGTTTTGCACGGTTTAGTCCATTTGCACCCAATGAATTTCCATTCGAGAAGAGGAGAGATACTTATGAAAATCATTTATCATGGCCATTCCTGTATACAGATTGAGGTGAACGGCAAGTCGCTGATTATCGATCCGTTTCTCAGAGGCAATCCTGCTGCGGTCACCAAACCGGAGGATATTCGGACGGATATGGTGCTGCTGACACATGCTCATGTGGATCATATTCTGGATGCAGCACCGATTGCACTGCAGAATAATGTGCCGGTTGTGGCGAATGTGGAGCTGGCTGGCTATATGGAAGGGAAGGGCGTCCAGACCATTGGAATGAACATCGGGGGGACGGTTGATTTTGGTTTTGCGAAGGCGACGATGATCCATGCGTTCCACACTTCAAGCATTACACTAGAGGATGGACAGCGCATCTATGGAGGTACACCTGCGGGCTTCATTATTGAGGCGGAAGGACGCACTGTTCTGCATACGGGAGACACCGGACTTTTCGGAGATTTGAAAATGTTCGGCGAGCTCTATGACATCGATCTGGCGATTCTGCCGATTGGTGGACATTTCACCATGGGACCGGAGCATGCGCTAATCGCCGCCAAATGGCTGGGGGCCAAACACGTACTGCCGATTCACTACAACACTTTCCCGCCCATTGTGCAGGATGTGGGAGCTTTTGTTCAGGCGTTGGGTGAAGCCGGGATCAAGGGAACACCGCTTGCCTATGGGGAGTCGCTTGAGCTGTAAGAAGGCTGAAGATAGGGTGAAATAGCACATGTTTGAGATGAAGGACATCACTTTGGTGGTGTTCTTTTTTTGCGTTCATATTTACATCATTAGGGAGACTGAAACTTAAGCATTAGAAGCCCCTATGGTATGATAATTAGAATAAAGGAGGCGGTTTGGAAATGAAGACCAGAATTCTGGGAAGTGGCAAGCTGCAGGTTTCGGCGCTGGGACTGGGCTGCATGGGGATGTCCGACTTTTACAGCGGTCGGGATGAAGCGGAATCTATCCGTACCATCCACCGGGCCCTTGATCTGGGTGTGACTTTTTTGGATACGGCAGATATGTATGGGGTCGGGAAGAACGAAGAACTAGTGGGACAAGCGATTAAGGGGCACCGGAATCATGTCGTGCTCGCCACCAAATTCGGCAATGTGCGGAGTGCAGAAGGGAAAATGCTCGGTGTAAATGGCCGTCCTGAATATGTGAAGTCTGCCTGTGATGCCAGCCTTCGGCGTCTGGGAGTAGATCATATCGATTTGTACTATCAGCACAGGGTAGATCCTAACACACCAATCGAGGAGACTGTAGGCGCGATGGCTGATCTCGTAACGGCCGGAAAAGTCCGCTTCCTCGGTTTGTCAGAAGCGGCTCACGATACGATCCGCCGTGCCCATGCGGTTCATCCGATCACGGCACTGCAGACAGAGTACTCGCTGTGGAGCCGCGACGTGGAGGATGAGATCCTTCCTGTTTGCCGAGAGCTAGGCATCGGCTTTGTTCCGTATAGCCCGCTGGGCCGGGGATTCCTTACCGGCCAAATTCAAAAATTTGAGGATTTGGCAGAAGACGACTATCGCCGTTTTTCTCCGCGTTTTCAAGGGGAGAATTTCGCCAGGAATCTGGATCTGGTGAAGCGCATCCGTGAGATCGCTGCAGCGAAGGATTGCGAGCCTTCCCAACTGGCGTTGGCCTGGCTGCTGGCGCAGGGTGACGACATTATTCCGATTCCCGGTACGAAGCGGATGAAATATCTGGAGGAGAACATCGGTTCACTGAATGTCAGCCTAAATGACGATGATCTCAAGAGTATTAATGCTGTTGCTCCCCTAGGAGTGGCTGCCGGAACCCGATATCCGGAACAGAGTATGAAGAGTCTGAATCTCTAGTGCAAAAGTCTGGCGATTAGTGATTTGACATTAGATTCAGGGAACAGTTATGAATGTCTATGAGGATACGACAAACAGGCAGTGGCGTAGGAATTACGCTGCTGCCTGTTTTTTGCCGCAATATTATACGCTTCACGCCAGAATTGATCCTTATATTTCTCGCTGGAAATTCATTTCCTTAACTGGTTTATGACTTCTTCTCCGGCTCCTTAGGTGTCGTCCGGGACGGCCGGGTCACCCAGTTGCTGCGGTTCATCGGCTTGACCGTATCAATGCGCGGAATGAAACTCTCCTCAGTAGCCTCTACAGGCTGCGCTTGGACCTCTGTTTCTTCTGACGCTATATTTTTCTTCGATAGACCTCTTCCGTTATGTTTGCCTTTATTCCATACTCTTCCCTTGCTCATGATTACACTCCATTTCTGTAGGCTTATACTTTCACCATATCACATCACGAACCGTTAAGAAAGATCGGAAAGCATAAAACATGACTTTTGACAAGTTATAAAATGTACTATTGATTGCCCATCAGGCTGGCTATAATAATATAGAATTGAAAGGAGAGCACTCTGATGCCCATCAAGATCATTACCGACAGCGGTTCGGATTTACCCCTTGAATATGCAGAGAAATATAATGTGGATATCGTTCATTTGCCCGTTCACTTCGAGCATGATCTCATGCCGGAAGATACGGATACGAAGGCTTTTTATGCCAGAATGCGGGACTCCAAAGAGCTGCCGAAGACGGCCAGTCCCAGTCCGCAGGTCTTCCTGAACAAGTTCAAAGAAGTGGAAGCAGGCACTGACATTATGGTCGTCTGTATGTCATCCAATATAAGCAGCACTTATCAGACCGCATTGATTGCCAAGGAAATGTATGAAGAAGAAGGCCATCCCAATGCGATTGAAATTATAGATTCCAAAACCTTTTCCGGGGGCTTATCCCTCCTTGTCGCCATGACGGCTAAATGGTCACTGACCTGCTCAAGCCTAGAAGAGCTTAAGGTTATGGTTCTGGACAAAGCCGAGGAAGTGACAGCCTACTTTACCCTGGACACCCTGGAGAATGTAATTAAAGGCGGGCGTTTGAACCGGTTATCCGGTGCCGTGGCTTCCGTGTTGAATATTAAGCTGCTGCTGAAGATCAGCGACGAGGGGACTGTCGAGGTAGTTGAGAAGACACGGGGTCTTCCGAAGGCCCTAACTCATCTGCTGGCGAAGCTCGAAGACAAGCAGCATGATTACGAAAAGGCGGTTATCGCCATTGTACACAGCAATTGCGAAAAACTTGCGCTGGAGATCAAGGAACGTATTCTTGAGAAGCACCCCTTCAAAGAGATTTTGTTCTCCAGTATGGGACCTGTGATGGGTACATATGCCGGAGAAGGCGGAATCGGCGTGGCTTTTTAACCACCGCTCCGCACCTCACCAGTCAAGCCGTACCTGGGATTCGCCCGGTGTACGGCTTTTTTTAAATTTAAGATTTTATATGTTTCACGCTATATATTATCCTTCTATTTCTCGATGAAACGAATACTTGAAAGCGATACGTAGTATCGCTGCTTCGGAAGCATAAGCTTTTAGAAGGACGGTCAAACCATTTCCACTTGCTTCAGTAAACTTTATCTATTCTTAAGATTTGGTTTAGACAGGATAAAGAATGGCAGGCTATAGTTACAATTAACGCACCTTGCGGAAAAAGATAGAGGGGGATTCACGATGTATACCATTCTGATTGCCGATGATGAATCGGAAATTGTAGAGCTGCTGCAGCTCTATCTGGAGAAGGAATACAACATTCTGCAAGCACAGAACGGGAACGAGGCGCTCAAGCTGATGCAGAGCCATACCGTTGATCTGGCGATTCTCGATATTATGATGCCGGGCATGGACGGGCTGCAGCTGCTGAAGCGAATCCGTGAAAATAATCATTTTCCAGTGCTGTTTCTATCAGCCAAAAGTCAGTATCATGATAAAATCCTGGGGCTTGAGCTGGGGGCGGATGACTATATTTCCAAACCGTTCAATCCTCTGGAAATTGTCGCCCGTGTAGGGTCAATGCTCCGGCGGGTTCACCAGTTTGACGCCCCGGCGGTACAAGAGGCGAAGAAGGAGCAGATTGTGCTCGGACGCCTGCTGCTCGACCGGAGCAGCTGTCAGGTACAGGTGTCTGGAGAGCCGGTTAGCTTAACCTCTACAGAGTACAAAATTCTGGAGCTGCTGATGGAACAGCCGGGCCGGGTCTTCACCCGGAAGAAGATTTACGAAGCCGTATGGGAAGACTTTTACGTCTATGAAGATAACAGCATCATGGTGCATATCAGCAATATCCGGGATAAGATTGAACGTGATTCCAAGAAGCCGGAATACCTGAAGACGATCAGGGGATTGGGGTACAAAATTGAAGCACCCGTGGAAAAGTAGGGATAACCGTCCGCTGCAGACGTCACTTACGCTGGATTTCCTGCTGTTCAATTGTATGCTGCTGATGATTGTACTGATAGTCTACCTGTTCATCCAGAAGGATATCACCCATCTGATTCTAAACAAACAGCTCACGGACCCGAATCTTTCCGTTGAGGCTGGGGATTACCGGGAAGAGCTGGGCGAGGGCATTCAGAGTAGGCGGCTGCTGCATAGCGGGGGCTGGCTGGAGCTCCTTGATTCCGATAAACAGGTGATCCGCGTCATTGGAGAGAAACAGGATCAGACCCTCTCCTATGATGAAAATAGTCTCTTTCTGGGATTAGAGAACCGCACAGATCAGCCTTATTACTATTCGATTACCCAACTAGATGGAGAGAGCCATGCAGCCTGGCTGCTGCTCAAAATCCCCCGTGATGTAATCAAAGTATCCATTAACAACGTAGTTCTGGTTTCCTATTTGAATCATTCTGTGTTTTTCTATGTGTTTATGGTCAGCGGATTAATTCTCATGCTGATCTTTGTATATAGCTATTGGGTCACAAGACGCATCAAGAAGCCGCTGCGGGTGCTGAATCTCGGTCTGAAGCAGATGATGGAAGGGCACTACAGCACACGGATTGCGCTTTATGCCGAGACAGAATTCCTCCGGATCGGCGAGAGCTTCAATTACATGGCCGACGTGATTGAGAAGACAACAGAAGAGAAGCGGAAGGCTGAGAAAAGCAAGCAGAGGCTGATGGTGGACTTGTCCCATGATCTGAAAACACCGATTACGAGTATCCAGGGCTATGCGCAGGCCTTGATGGAAGGCCGGGGGACTGACCCTGAACGCCAGACGAAGTACTTGAATTATATCTACACCAAATCGGTGCAGGTGACGAAGCTGATCCAGCATATGCTGGAGCTGCTGAAGCTGGACTCTCCGGATTTCATTCTTCATACAGAACGTCTGGAGCTGGGGGATCATCTGCGGGAGATTGTTGCTGATACCTACGGCGAAATTGAGCAAAAAGACTTCCAGCTTCAGCTTCAGGTTCCAGATGAAGAAGTATATGCCCGCTATGATCCGGAGCTATTCGCAAGTGTTATCAATAATCTGATCTCCAATGCGCTGGCCTACAATCCAGAAGGGACCAGCCTGCGGGTAACCGTCATCCCGGAGGATACAGAGGTTCGTATAGAGATTGCAGATAACGGAATAGGTATCCCCAAAGAGCTATGGTCAACGATTTTCGATCCGTTTGTACGTGGGGACGAATCCCGGACGGCAAGTGGCGGAACAGGGCTTGGATTATCCATTGCGAAGAAAAACGTAGAGAAGATGGACGGTTCGCTTACGCTTGAGAGCAGAGAGGGAGAACCAACGGTTTTCACCGTCCGTATTCCAAAATAGGACGGCAGGATGAATTCAGGAACGGGAGAGGGTCATGGCCAAATTAAATTTGTTTATCCGCATTTGTATCGCTGTGCTTTTGGTGCTGGGAATTATTTATGTAGGCACCCTAGTGAATTTTATTTTCACACCGGTTTTCTCGTTATTCCGTGTGGTCATCGTGCCTTTAATGCTGGCGGCGTTCTTCTATTATCTGCTGCGGCCGCTGATTGATCTGCTGGAGTCGCGGAAGCTGAATCGTACAGCAGCTATTTTGCTGGTCTATTTGGTCATAGCCGTGCTGTTCATGTGCTTCAGTGTTGGGGTTTGGCCATCGCTGAAGAATCAGCTGGTGAATCTCGGCAATAACATGCCAAACGTGTTCACGGCAGTGGGCGAACAACTGAAGAAGCTGGAGGACAGCAAGTTGTTGTCTTCGCTGATTCCTGCGGATATGAATCCGGCGGGCCAACTGATGAATTATCTGAATAAAGGCTTTTCCCTGATGTCGAGTTCTGTATCGGAGTTGTTCTCTTTTGTATCCAATTTTGCCATGGTGTTGTTTACTTTTCCTATTCTTCTGTTCTACATGCTCAAGGAAGGTAGTAAGTTCGGCGCAAAAGTGGTGAGCTTTTTCCCAAAACGCTTTCAGGCAGAAGGCGCCGGGGTGGTTTCGGACATTGACGGGGCGCTCAGCGGATTTATCGTAGGCAGGGTACTGGTGAATCTGGCCCTTGGCGTGTTGATGTATATTGGTTTTTTGATCATAGGCCTGCCTTATGCGCTTCTCCTGACACTGCTAGCTGTGTTGATGAACTTTATTCCCTTTATAGGAGCCATTCTGTCTACAGTTCCTATCTTAATTATCGGTCTGTTTGAGTCACCCTCAACGGCAGTCTGGTCCATTGTGGTTGTGCTTGTTGCCCAGCAGATTCAGGATAACCTGGTAGCACCCTATATTTTTGGGAAAAGCCTCGATATCCATCCGATTACTACGATTATTCTGGTATTGGCCGGTGGGGATTTTGGCGGTATTATCGGTATACTCCTGATTATTCCGGTCTATATGATGCTCAAAATTATTACAGTGAAGCTGTACCAGATGTTTATCCGTCAGCGCTGGCCGGAAGAGCCGCAGCTGGCTGCGGATTCAGGAGAGTAAACCTATCTGTACTTAGTAAATATTAAGCGCATGCTTTCGAAGTGAATTTTGTACGAAGTGATTCGGCCGATGCTTAAACTAATCAAACTTTGAGGAGGAATTTACCATGGATCAAGGTGTTCAAAAAGGGCTCGTTGATATTTCTGATCGGGTGATATCGGCTATTATTAGCTATGTAGTTATGGATACTCCGGGGATCGCAGGAATGTCCGGGAGTTCCGTTACGGGGAATCTGGCCAAACTTCTGGGAAGCAAAATCGGGGCCAAAGGAATGTCCGTGGAAGTGTCAGAGGAGGAGGTTGCCGTTCATCTTCAAATCATAGTGGATTATGGCTGCCGGATTCAAGAGGTATGTAAAAGTCTGCAGCATAATGTCCGCAGCGCTGTGGAGAACATGCTTGGGCTGTCGCTGGCTGTTGTGAATATTCGGGTGGAGAAGCTGGCTCTTCCATGAACCTGGTTCACCGTATAGGCACCGTGCTCTGGGCAGATGCATAGAATGGAGCAAATCCATTTACGGAGGTTATAAAGCTATGTCATACTATCAGTCCGGCCAGCCTGCAACGTTGATCTATCAGGCCGATCCCGCCGTTGTCCAGCATCTGCACAAGGTCCGCGATTCCCTGCACCACTCCTGTAAGCCTTATCTCAACCACCAAGTCAATGTACAGACGATTGACGGTCAGATGCATGAAGGTACGATTGCCGGAATGGACAGCAAACATCTGTATCTCATGGTGGGGGGGACCGCAGATATGGAGCGCGGATATTACAATCCATACTACAATCCCTATTACCAGCCTTATCCAGGCCCGGGCTACCCTTACCCTGGACCCGTCAATAACAATGGGATTCTGCCGTTGGTGCTGTTCGAACTGCTGGCCATATCCTTGATCTGACCCTATCTAAGTTCCAAAAAACATGAACCGGATGACCGGCAGTGTGCCGAATCTAAGTTCATGTTTTTTTTGCCCCGAAAACGCCGGAGAATGATAGACTAAGTATAAAGCAAGTAAGTTATAGGAGGTTCAAGATGATTACATACCCTGTACTTGAAAAAAGAG
This sequence comes from Paenibacillus sp. 22594, assembly GCF_052044425.1. NCBI lineage: Bacteria > Bacillati > Bacillota > Bacilli > Caryophanales > Paenibacillaceae > Paenibacillus > Paenibacillus sp. 22594. The sequence continues at coordinate 770,433 of NZ_JBQENA010000001.1, read as the reverse complement.
CAACCATTGGTGTGACCGCATCCTCGGCAGGGGTTGGCCCAGGATCTGTGGAAGTGTTCGGTGAAGCCTGCAGCCGCATGAAGGAGAGAGGGTTTCAGGTTATTTGCGGCGATACGGTCTATAAGCATGACAAGGCCAAATCCGCGTCCGGCAAGGAGCGTGGCACTGAGTTCAATCAGATGATGAGTGATGACACGATTGACCTGATCATTCCGCCCTGGGGCGGTGAACTGCTGATCGAGATGCTGGAGCATATCGACTTTGGGAAGGTGCGGAACAAATGGATCATGGGCTTCTCTGATATTAGCCTGCTGCTGCTTGTGGTCACCCTGCGGACAGGGGTAGCGACCGCGCATGGACCAAGTTTTGGAGATTTGCGTGGAAAGATTACAGACCAGACTACAGGGATGTGGCAGACGGTGTTATCCACCGCGAGTGGACAATCGGTCGTCCAGCGCTCTTCGCTGAACTACCATCAGGAGGTGGAGGGAGCGGAACCCTCGCCGTCTCTATTCCATTTAAATACCAGAACACAGTGGAAGACAGTCTCAGGGAATGCTGTGTCTCTCAGGGGCCGGCTGCTTGGTGGCTGCATAGATATCATCCGCCATATCATAGGCACACCTTACGGCGATGTGCGTCACTTTCAAGAAGCCTTCATTCATCAGGAACCGGTCATTTGGTATCTGGAGCATTGTGAATTGAACACAGTGGATCTACGCCGGTCTCTGGTGCAGATGAAGCTGGCCGGCTGGTTCGAGAACTGTTCCGGTGTGATGTTCGGCAGAAGCGGCACCAACACACCCATAGACAATTACACGGAAGAGGATGCATATAAGGAATTGTCCGAAGAACTGCAGTTACCCGTTGTTTATGATTTGGATTATGGTCATGTTCCACCGCAAATGACGCTGATCAATGGAGCATACGCCGAGGTAAATGTTGCTGGTGGCTCAGGGGTAATCACACAATATTTTTATGAATAGCAGCATCATTAGAAAAAAGAGACAGCACCTTGGCTGTCTCTTTTTGGAACTATAAATTTGACGTATTCACAACCGCCGTGATCTCGTCATCCAGTTCCAGTCGAACATCTTCACGGTAGGCACGAATGCCATACTCACTGTGCGTGTAACGGAGGATTGCTTCGATCATATTGGACTCCACCAGGAACTGGCTTCGGCCTCCGACCCACACCTCTGCGGTGTATCCGGTGTCTTCTTCCCAGCTAAGCTCCACCTGGACATCCTGTACCCGAACGCTCTTGCGTTCAGCCATATGCATGCAGATGGCATTAATAATCTCATCCATGCTAAGAATGGTAGTCCCCATGTTAGTAACGTCCACCCTGTTCCTGTAGTCTGCGCCGTTCCTTTCTGCGGCGGAAGAAGGACATAATCAGGATTACGACCAGGTAGATGGCCAGCATATTGATGGCAAATCCGATCAGGTTCCCGAAGGCGCCCATGCCGGCGAACATACCACCGAAGAGGAAGCCGGCGATTCCGCCGATCATCAGGCCTTTCATTAAGCTTCCGCCGCTGAAAAATCCACGATTTGCTTTGCCGGCTGTTCCGGCTTTTGTTCCTGCAGTGCTATCGCTTTGTTTCACATTATTTGTAGTTGATTTCTTCGGAGTCGTGGTGTATCCGCGGGTTCCGGATTTGAAGCCCCCGCCACCACGTCTCGCATCCGCAAAGTCCGGAGCGGTAACTGCAAAAAACAGGGTAAAAGCCATAAGAATCATCATTACACGTTTCATTGGTTTCATTGAGTACAAGTACCCTCCTAAAGGTGTTGGAAGCATCTGCTCCACATGAATTTTGTGTATCTGTCCGGTAATACGTGGCACACAGTAGGAAGTTTCAATTTTAAATATCATAATTACAATTAACGGATAGTGGAAGGAGAAGAGGCTGCGGGCAAAAAAAATGCGCGGATCGTATGATCCACGCAAACAGCAGATTATCAGAGAGTTGCCTTGTTCTCCACGTAACCGTCAGACACCAGTTCAAGCGCTCCTGTAGCCGGATCGATGATCATGCCGTGAACAGGTACGTTTGGGGGGAGTAAAGGATGGCGCTTAATCAGCTCCACAGTCTGAATTACCCCTTCTTCCACATTGTCAAACCCGCGCAGCCACTTCGTGAGCTTAATTCCCGAGTTCTCCAGAGTGGACAACACCTGCTCTGATACTCCGCGCTCTTTAATGGAGTTGATCATTTTGTCCGCATTCAGTGAAGCCATCCCGCATTCATAGTGGCCCACGACAATTACCTCATCCGCATCCAGCTCATACAGGGCTACCATAACGCTGCGCATTACGCTGCCGAAAGGCTGGGATATGACGGCACCGGCGTTTTTGATGATTTTGACGTCCCCGTTCTTGAAATTCATAGCCTTGGGCAGAAGCTCTACAAGCCTTGTGTCCATACAGGTGATAATCAGCATCTTTTTGTCAGGAAAGCGGCTGGTCAGATAGGTTTCATATTCTTTTTGTTCGACGAATTTCTTGTTAAACTCCATAATATCAGTGATTTGGCTCATGACCTGCTGCCTCCTAAAAGTTTTTTTAGCGATACCCCTACGATTCAGCTTGGAAAAACCGCCTCAAAAGCATACGCCAAGTTTTGTGAGCATCCTGCTCCGAGAATGTTAATTCTTAATATACTCCTTAAACCCCCTTTTCGCACATATGTACTTGATAAAAAGGATGTTTACACATTATTTGGTGGTTACGCTACATAAGGTTCTGGTGACCTCCTGCTGGCGGCTGATGACAAAAGGAAGATTGTATGTTTTTTATCGTTGTATCTCCGGCTTCCGCTTGATTCACGATCAGGATACCGTCACAGCCGCAACCCTCTGTGTCATAGAAAAGCTTGAATATCCCTGGCTGATCCTTCAGATCTGCTAGCAACTTCCTTTCGGCAAGAGGTGTAATCAATCTGAATGTACATAGGCAGCCCACACTCCTTTGGATGAAGTTTGAGGATTATTTCAAATTAAAGATATGATCCTCTGAAGTTGATTATACGGATTATATAACCTGCGTCAATATTCCGTATTTTTCTGGACACTTCACTAGAAAAGGAGTGGATCGGTATCTAAGACAGAAGTAACAACAAGTTTGTACAAAAATAAGGGGCTGACATAGCCCCTTTAGATTCAAATATACTGGTCTCAGAAAAACATTGAGGAGTTAATGGGAGAATGTATAACCATCGAATACTTTTAGCCCTTCGGCATTTAATACTTGTTCTATTACGACCGGCTTATGCGGACTTTTATCGATAACTTCTTGACTTGAAATCATTATATTACTGCCTGCAATTTCTGCTAGCTGATCATGTGACACACTATAGACTACTTTCCCTAAATTAGCCCATACCATAGCTCCTGTGCACATTACGCAAGGTTCGCAGCTGGTGTACAAAGTATATTCATTCAGATCAAAAATGTTGTTTTCAGAGCAAAAAGTACGTATAAGTCCAATTTCAGCATGGTGTGTAGGATCACAATGACTGTTTATTTTATTTTCTCCATACATTACAATTTCATTATTTTTTACCAAGATTGCACCGAATGGTTCATTTCCCTCTTCTCTAGCCTTTAAAGCCATTTCAATAGCTACTTCAATAAATTGTTCATCATTTTTTATCATAAATAGCACCTCCTAGGTAAAGCTACTATAACAGAAATAAATCTATAAAACGCTGACCTTATTCGGAGTAATTTCGTTTAAGCCATATTCTTGCAGGTGCGGTTGATTATATGGATTATAAATAACAGGCTTCAAGAACCCGCGATATTCAAAGTTTTTTCGAAAACGTTACCCACACGTTACCCACAATAGATTATTTAATTATTAATTGCCCATTCAAAGTCATCAGCCATCTGCATTTGTCTATGCTTAGTCACGTGTAAATAAATAAGTTCAGTTACTTTAGAATTGCTTTTGTGCCCAATCCTAGCTTGTATCTCTGTAAGGCTTACTTTTGGATTTGAGGCAAGAAGTGAAACATGTGTATGCCTAAAACTATGCGGTGTGATGCTAAGAGGGAGATTCCCGGCTCTTAACACCCGCTCCATCATTCGTACAATACTATTTACTGAAATAGGATACCCAGGATATTCGCTCCAGAATACGAAATTATCATTTGGATTAAATCCCTTAGCTGCTGCGCGTTCGCCTTCTTGCCAATCTTTTAGCTGATTGAGCGCCTTTTGCACGGTTTTTCCGTAGCTTATAATACGTTCGCTTTGTATATTTTTTGTAGGTGCGAAATGGTATTTACGTACACTAGTACCTTTGAGTTGCTTGTTAATGTCAATTGTCATTGCCTGCTCATCGATGTCTTCCCATTGTAAACCGGCTGCCTCTCTGATACGCATCCCAGTATAGGAAAGAACAATGAAAAGCGCCCAGTAGTTTACGTTCATCATGAAACGTACTAACTGCAAAAATTGCTTTAGCTGTTCTTTTTCAAGGAATTTTGGGAGGACAATCCGTTTTTCTCCCGGTTTGCGCGATTCTCTTTTTTCTCTTGGGATGGTAGCACCGTTTGTAGGAGTCTCCTTTAAAATTCCCTTGCGAACGCCATGTCTGAACATGAGGTTCGCCGATGAATGAATCATTATAATCGTACTTCTAGCATAACCTTCTGATTTCAATTTGAGTAAATATTGTTGGTATGCATTTGGCGTTACATTGCTGAGAGTAAAAGCCCCGAATTCTTCATTCAATTTTTTAATTCCATATTCTCTCAACCTCAGCGTTTCTTCTGCGGGTTCCTGTTCGAGATCGTAATCCTTTAGCCAAACCTTACCCCAAGCGCTAACCGTAACCTTTTCAGCGTAGTGTAATTGTTTGGTGATTTTCTGTGCCTTGATCAGAATTCCAAACTCTTCAGCTTCTCGAACGGTGTCAAACCGGGGGGATTCCATGTTTTTGCTGCCTTTGACTTCGATCCCGTTAACAATCTTGGTAATGGGTACACGGTAGCGATAAGTGTACTTTCCGTCGCGCTCACGAATGTTTGTGGGCAGTTTCTTATTGGTTTTTCTCATCCTTTTTCCTTCCTTCACCAAACATATGTTCTATTATTAAGTATATGTAAACAGCCTTTTGGCCGGGAAGCACGAAGGTTAGTAAAAAACATGAAATTGTTCAGGAATCCCACAGCGTAATAAAAAATTATGCCTTGTTTCGTCTCGTTCTGGCTGAAAATCTCCGATCAATAAATATAGAGCAAACTGATTTGCTTCCCATTCAATCTTTTCAATTGAAAACAGCGTATTGCCTCGTAGAAATGGCGTGTTTACACCAGGGTGGAGAAAGTGATGTCCTAATTCGTGCGCCACAGCAAAGGGACGGCGGAATCCCTGCAAATGATAATTGACATGAATGACTGGTATCCGCCGAATACAAGTGTAATACCCCCATGTGTTTTTCCCTAAATCCTCATACAGAACCGTTATGTTTCTCTCAGATGCAATTCTTGTTGGACTATTGGTTCCATGGGTTTGGATGAGTTCTCTGGATATGTGTTTCCCCATGAGTTATCCCCCGGATGTTAATTTCTGAATTTTTTTGGAGTAAACTTTTTCTTCGCCATTTTCTTAGACATCCGTAGTGTATTCTCGAGCGAGATTCTCAACAACTCACGGTCTTCTTCGTCCATAGGTTCGCCCATGAACGCGAGAGATGTCTCACTATTGAGGTCATTCATCATACGTTCTAATTCCGTGGCGATGTCACGCTCGTCTTTACTAGTGAGGTCATAATATGGCTTGTCCTCGACTGAAGGATTCTTTTCCTCTGAAACGCCCATCAAGTAATCAACGGTCACTCCAAAGTAGTCAGCCACTTTTTGAAGTTTTTCACGTTTAGGTGTGTATTTCCCTTGTTTCCAGCTAGTGAATGTTGTAGTTGTTATGCCAGTTTCTTTGGCTACCCGATAAGGTGTAACACCGTGTTGTTCTAAAAGTTTCTCGAATATCTCGTACATAGTTTTCCTCCACAGTTTATTTCGTAAAATAAATCAGGAAAATAAGCTAGCCATTGTTGACTAGCTCAGAAAACTATGCTAGTATACAAACATAGCTTAGATAACTGAGCTAAAAAATGAATGGTAGCTTTGATTTCTTATTTAACTTAGGTGGCACTATGATTATATAAGAAATCTTAGCTAACAGTCAATACTTTTATTGGAAGGAGATAGAACTGTGTACGATAACTTTCTGAGCCTACTAGAGCAGTCTGGTAAAACTCCATATCAGGTTTCTAAAGAAACAGGCATTTCTACTGCAACACTGAGCAATTGGAAGCAAGGTAATTACAAACCTAAAACAGACAAACTGAAAATTTTGGCTGACTACTTTGGAGTGACTGTTGATTATTTTTTGCAGGGAAATCAAAAATTTAACGTGGCGGTGGTGAAGAAATGACCGAATGGCTAAAACCAACCATCGACGTACTCGACGCTGCGGATTACCTGAATATTAGCAAATATACAGTAATCAATCGCATCAAGGCAGGTGAATTAAAGGCTTACAAACAGGGGAAACATTGGAAAATCAAGCGGGAGTGGCTGCTGGAGTATGAAGAGGGGCTTTCAGGATTTGCTAAGTAACTCTATCAGCATCATAACCACTAATAAACAATCCATACCTGAAAGGAAATATGCTATGGACGAAACAACGCACCGCATCCTTGATCAGGCCGCTGAAGAATATTTCATCCGGGTAACTCTGCAGTCCTGTCTGGATGCTGGAGCCGCACCGGATCTGCTGCGGCAAATCATTGCCATGTACCGGAGACACTTCTACGGATCAAAGCAAATGCAATTATTCATTAATGACATGGAAGTACGCTATATCACTTCACTGGAGGGAGGTAACTAACACATCTGAAGTCGTATCAAGGCAGAACCCTCCGGGCCGTATTAACTTAGGCTCTGCCTAAGAGATAATCTCCGGAGACATCAAGAGCATCGGTGAGGCCCGGTAAGTTCTTGAATCTCGGTTGGTTTATTCCATCCATCCAACGTTTCACCGTGCGAGGGTTAACGTTGGCAAGCATAGCAAGGGCGACATGGTCTAAATTACGTTCTTCCATCGCGGCCTGTAACCGCTTGGAGAAATCACTTCTGAAATCAAAATAGAAGAAAAAGAACGCGCATCACTCTCCATTCGCCCGGAGGGTTCCGCCTTGATACGACGGGATAACTACCAATTCGACAAGGGAAGAAAGAAAACCTACATGAAGGAGTGAAAACGCGTGAAGTTAACAATCAACATGCTTCGCAATGTCTGCGTCATGTTCCTTACCCTCCGCGATCAGGCAGAAGCGGAGGGATTGACTCAAGCAGCTGCTAATGCAGACAAGGCATACCGCAATTATCAAGAGTTATTATATCAGGCAAACGGAAAACGGCCGTCCGGGGTAGGAGCCGGACAGCCGTCAGTAACTTTCAAATTCACAATTAAGTCCAGATTACCATTGTTAGGAGTTGAAGGCAATGACCAAACGAGTGATATCTGCCAAGCGGACAGAATTACGGCAGAAGATCCACGAGTTATACCTCTGCCAAGTGGAGTATCTCTCCACACACCAAAAACCATCAACGGCTATCAACTATAAGATTGCCAAGGCAAAGGCAGCGCTAGCGAACGTGGACAAGGCATCTGTACAGGTTGACCTTCCGCCGTGTCGGGGAACATGGAAAGCGAGGAAACTATGAGAGCTGATGAATTGGACTGGCACATCGAACAGAGTAACAAACTGCGGGACCAGGCGAAGGCATACGACGAGGATGCGCCTGGAGCTATGATCGAGATCGTTCGGCTCTTAACGGCAGCATATGACCTTATGGGACGTATCTCCGCTCAGATTGACGGAGACTACGAAAAACTCTATACCCTGCGGCAGAATACCTTCACTTTGGCTAAATCACAGGCGAAAAAGGGAGACAAGATCTTGACGGCTGAACTGGCTGTAATGGATCTTCGCAATCTGGAGGCTGAAGCCTACGAACAGAAAATGTACTGGCGTAATGAAAGGGATTCAGTCAAAGAAAAGATTTACGAACTTAGAATGCGTGTCCGAGTGGAGATGCAAACAGGAGGTTTCACCAATGGATAAAGTCACTTTCGGGTTTCATCCGGTGCAGAAGCCTGATCACAAGCGCGGCAAGCGCAAGCAGAGCCAAGAGACGGCTATTACAGCTAGGGTGGACAAAGAGATCTACCGACGGGCCAGCGAGGAAGGTTATACGGTCTGTGAGCACTGTGGCTGCAGTGTTCCGAGGTTCCGCTTTGAACGGTGCCATATGCTCAACGCTTCGCAGTATGGGACAGGTCGGGCACCCTGGAACGTGGTTATCCTGTGCGGACCACGCAACGATAACGGCAGCTGCCATCATTGGGCAGATGAGACGGTAGAGGGCCGGGATTGGAAGGCCCGGAAGCAGGCAGAGCTTTACCTTTACTACACGGCTGGAGACGGTCAGCAGTATTGGAAATAGGGGCATGCAGGATGTCCGATGGACGTCCATTGGACATCCATCGGATAACAACCGGACAGCGCGCGGATGTCCGTGTCCTGTCCATGCATTGTCCGCGCAGGAGGCGGTGAACAGCAATTGAGTGAATCAACAGAAGCCCCAAGGTTATGGATTAAGAGCTATCAAGCGACAGATCGGGACCCTATAACACGACGTTTTTGCCGTTCGACCGGCTTAAATACTCCCGCTGCAGTAGGCACGTTACACATGCTCTGGTGGTGGGTATTGGACTGGGCGCAGGACGGTGATATCAGCAAGTACCATGACATTGATATCGCTGAAGCGGTGAACTTCGAAGGTGAACCCAAGGTACTTATGAGAGCGTTGATTGATGCCGGTTATGTCGTTGAAACCCAGTCAGGGCGCGAGATTGCCAACTGGTTCAAAATCGGTGGACAGATCATAGAGTCCAAGAAAAAGGATGCTGAACGCAAGGCGGAAGCACGGGAAAAGAAGCGGTTAAAGAAGGAAGGTCTTTCGGATGTCCAAGAGAAGTCCGGCGGACATCCGGCGGACATCCCCAGGACATCCGATGGAGTTCCAGCAGAAGTCCACTCTATAGATAAAGATTTAGATTTAGAGAAAGATTTAGAACTAAATAAAGATTTAAAGATAGACGGTCATGCAGAGCCAAATGCAGATCAAGAACCAAAGCAAGATCAAAATCAAGAGCAAAACCCGCCAGCGAAGCCGCCCGCCGACAAAACGGCAGCGCCGGACGAGTCCGGAAGACCGGAAAACCCGGGTAAAAAGGTTCCAAAAACCCGGGTAAAGCCCGAATATCCGCCGGAAAGCCCGTATATGCGAATGGCCGTTCACTGGAAATCGCTGCTTGATGCACTGGCAAAATCCGAAGGTGTGGCGACGCTGACACCGCGTGCGAACCTGCAGAGCTGGGCCGACGACTTCCGGAAATTGGTGGAGTTGGACGGCCAGGACGATAAGCAGCAAATTGCCGATGTCATGGATTGGGTAGTTAAAGACAAATTTTGGAAGTCGAATGTATTGAGCGGGGAAACGTTCCGTGAAAAGTACCCTACGTTGCTGCTTCAAATGAACCAGTCGAAGAAACCAGCTACGGGTAATAAGGGTTCCGGCGGCGGGGGCCGGGGCTATGGCTATCAGAAGCCTGAAATCCAGATAGTGCAAGATGATGGTAATGCCGGAGCCGTTTCAGAGGAAGAACACGCCGCACTTATGAGAAAGGCCGCTGAGATTAAGGCCAACAAACAGGGGGCGACAGGCCGATGAGCTACCTTCTACGCGCTCCAGGGATGCACCGCTGCGTATGTGGCTGGGAAGGCAAGCCACAGCGTGATAAGAAGGCCATGAAGCCCGTTGATAAATGCCCAATATGTTCTGAGGTTACAGCACTCTTACCCTTACGGGAGATACCCGGATACTGCTTTTGCTGCGCCGGATCTGCCGGCAGGCTGTTGATTATAGACCACACAATGATCCGCGAGTGCCGCATATGCGGTGCCCGACTCAATTTACACACGGTTACGCCGTGGATATGGGAGGTAACAGGGATGGAACAAGCGGTTGCGAAGTTGAAAACGGAAATGGAAGCAAACAAGGGAAACGGGATGGTTCAGCAGGTCGGGAGCTATCTACTGCAGGTAATTGCCACAAACCCTGCTGCGGTTGAAAAGGTTATTGCTACGGATAAGACGATTGAAAAGAGCTGCAGCGCAATGGAGTCGGCAGCTCTAGCAAAGGGTCGGAACTACTGCAGCGATGAAGAAGGCTATGCCGAGGTCCGGAAGTATTACGGCATTGAGGGCGGTGCTGTTCCCGCTCCTGCTGTAGCTCCTGCAGCTCCAGCGGCGGCGCCTGCTCCAGTGGCCGCACCGCCAGCATTTGGCCTGGATATTGATTTTGGCGATTTGTAAAGGAGGAGCGGGACATGAAAAAACATGAGTTTCATGAACATTTCCCCGACGACATTGAACCAAAGCTGCGTGATTACATCACGAATCAAGTCATGGACTGGAGCCGCTACCTAATCACAAACCGCGAAGGCCGCAAACAATGGGCGCATTGCACCAGTTGTGGAGAGGAGTTCCCTCCGGATAAAACGCTAAAGCATGGTACCCGGGAAGTATGTGTCCATTGTGGCCAAGAAGGTAAAGTGCTGGCAAGCGGGAGAGGTCGGAAACGCCTTTTCGATACAGCCTATCTGCTCTGGTACGAGCGTTCGCAGGCTGATCCTGATGCCCTTATAGCTCGCGGGTTCTACTGCAGCCGGGATTACACCGGGGATTATCGCAGGACTCGGACGGAAGTAAAACAGATTGCACGCTACCTTTTCCGCTGGGGAAAGGGCGGAATAAAGATGCATCGGCCCTATTGGAGAGGAGAAGAGTGGTATTCACAGAAGAGCGTTACATCTGAGACTAGGGGATCAATGCGCCAGGTTATGAGCTATCATATGCCGGCGGATGAAATAGCAAAGGTAGTGAAGGGAACACCTTGGCAGTATTGCACCTGGGATAAATATCATTACAACGATTATGTGGAAGTGTTTGAGCTTACTTCACGTTATCAATGTATTGAGTTCCTGACCAAAGCAGGATTCAATTCTTTTGTCAGCCAGAAACTGTGCGGTGGCTCCACATATGGTGCAATTAACTGGCTGGGCAAGACGCCTGCGAAGGTTTTACGTTTAAGCAATGTCGAGATCAAGGAGCTGGCAAAAAAGGATTCTATCAGTCTCCAGACGTTGAGAAGCTACCAGGTTACTAAAGCAGAAGGTTTAAATTTTAGTTATGAAGAAGCGCAGGCAATATCTGATCTTGTAGATCCTCGTGTAGCTGCTGAATTTAGAGGGGCGCTACATACGCTTAAAGGCCGCTTATCTTCTGGGGATTTGAAACGGTACATTCTGAAGCAGATGCGGAAAAATCGAACCTCATTCTACAATGCTAGAGCTGTTCTAATTAATTACCGCGACTATTTGGGAGAGTGTGAGAAATTGGGCCTTGATATTACCCGTCCAGGTGTATATCTGCCTAATAATCTCCATGAAGCCCATCGGAGCACAACTAAACGGGTTCAGGCAATCGCCAATCAACAGTATCAAGAGAACGTCCGGAAGCGTAAAGAGGAGCTGGAGAAGATGCGCTTCCAGTATAAGGAGCTGATTCTATTTCCCGCTCCATCAACAAATGCTCTTGTCAACGAGGGAAAGGTGCTAGAGCACTGTGTTGCCGACTATGCAAGAGATTACGCACGGGGCACAACTGATTTATTCTTTGTCCGCCGCAAATCCGATCCGGATAAGCCCTTCTACACGCTAGAAGTTCAAAACGAAGAGGTTCGGCAGTGCAGAGGCTTTGATAACTGCGATATGACACCCGAGGTAGAAGAATTCATTGAAAGATTCAAGAAAGACAAGCTGGCAAAGAAGAAGCGTTCAACAAAATCCAATAAACCGCAGGGGGTAGCAGTATGAGCCAAGTAAGTATGAGAACACCGGAAGTCATTGCCATTGAGATTAACAGTATTCGGGACCAGGCACAGCGGATCTTGCTTTCCGCTAGCGTGGAGATCGGCAGACGGCTTACAGAGGCAAAGGCAATGCTGCCACATGGCGAGTGGGGAAACTGGCTTGCTGATTCGGTTGATTATAAGCAGAGCACGGCCAACAACCTAATGAACATCTTTGAAAAATACGGCTCCGATCAGCTCAGCCTTTTCGGAGACAACACAAATTCCCAAGCGTTTGCGAATTTGACATATACGCAGGCAGTTGCCCTGCTTGGTGTTCCAGACGAGGAGCGGGAGGCCTTTGTAGTTGAAAATAATGTTTCTGAAATGACAACCCGGGAGCTGCAGGTAGCCATCAAGGAGAAGCAGCAGGCCGAAGCAGAACGGGAAGCTGCCGAGAAAGCCAAGGAGAAAGCAGAGAAAACAGCCAAAAAGGAGCGGGAAGCCAGGGAGAAGTTGGAGAAACAGCAAACGGAACATGCTGCCATTGTGCAGCGCCTGCAGGTGCAGCTTGATGCAGCTCAGGCAGCTTCCGACGCTGGCGACGACGGAGCAGCCGAAGAAGCTGCCGAAGCCGCCGAACAGCTCCGGGCAAGCCTTACTAAATCCGACGAGCAATTAATTGAATCACAGAAGCGCATTAAGGAACTTGAGGAAGAGCTGAAGGCGAAGCCGGTTGAAGTGGCTACGGCAACCACAACGGTATTTGAAACCCCGCCGGAAGTGCTAGCCGAGCTGGAAACGCTCCGGAAGAAAGCCGCTTCAGCTACGGGTGAAGAAACAGCGCTGTTCAAGGCTCATGCTAAGGGGCTCAGTGACAGCTTTAATGCAGCACTTGGCGTTATCAGTAAATTGACAACCAAAGACGTTGAGGTCGCCAAGAAATGTGTAGCCATCCTTCTGAGTTCAATCGACCTTATGCCGAAAATGCTTCAAGCCGCGACACGGACTGAGTCGGAATAATGTTTTTCTTCTTCAGCAGTGAAGATTCCGGGAAATCAGCTATTGAGGAGCTGATTGGCGAAGGCGTCCTGCTCCAGCGGCAGTATCACTGCTATCAAACACATACAGGGCAGATAGCCCATTACTACGCGCTGACAGCTGTATCACTGATTGACCTCTGTATAGCCGAGGACGCACAGTACAGTCGGGTATTCGCCCGGTACGATCTTTCCGTCTTGAAGCGGGACAACTACTTCCCAGGGGCAGGGGTGTTCCTGGATCGTATATTTGGCAAAGCAATTTGAGAAAGGGGCAAATGATGCCATGAAAAAGGAATTGATTTTGAAAAATAATCAAGGAGAGGTATTCGCCACTGTTTCCGGAACGACCGAACATATTGAATACCTTGCCTCCTTCATCCACGCGTGTTTCATTGATGAGGGAATAGATCCCGGAGTCAATTTCGAGGGGGACGCTATTGAAATCATAGAGGCATACCCGAACATAACCAAGATTGATAAATTGAGTTTTGATACAAAAAGCCTTCAGGAACGGGAATATCCTGAATGGGATAGGGGCGAATAGCATGGATTGGGATAAGCTCGTGAGGGATCTTCGGGAAAGCAATGTTCTGGCTAAAGCGGCAGCGGATGCAATTCCAGACGGAGGGAGCGCGAATTTGGATTCTGTGTTCCTGTGCGTCCCGCGACAGCCTGAAAGCAAGGTACTGAATGCTATTAAGGCAGCTGGCCTGTATTGCCGCGCAAAACGGCGCTGGATTGGTTCCGGGTACATGATTAACCCGGACAGCGGCGGCCAAGGAGACAAACGCTGTCAGGCTGTAACGGTGATGTATAAGGAGTTAGCCGGGCGAGGGTGGGACGTTCTCACATACCGCCAAGCGGATTAGAGGGCATGATGTTCTTCTTTTTCTTCTTTGAGGAAGAGCGTCCACCATGCCAAATCATTGATTACCGAGACATATACAACAGGCTTAAGGATAAACCAGCAGGGGAATGGACGCGGGAGCTTGATTTATTCCACGTCCTGCACCTCTGGAAACTAAATGATTCAAGGGAGGCATAATTAATGAGCGACCAAGACAAAGGACTCTATAACAAATACCGGATTACTCACAGGGAAACAGGATCGGAGGTAGAAGGCGCGTGTTTCGTGCTTCGGCCTGAACGGGACCCGGCGGCGCGGGTGGCGCTCCTCAGATATGCTGAGGCAACGAACAATATGGAGCTGTCAGCAGACATTTGGAAATGGATTCAGAGCATTGACCCACATGCGGAGTGCTCAGAGGACGTATACCCGCTTCTGGACGGAACAGAAGTTCTATTATCGCCGGGTGATCGGGTGTTGTTCCACCGGACAAGTCGGGAGTCTATTCCGCTTACAATAGACGCTGACAGTATTATTGATGATGTGTTGATGGCATATGGAGCAGCATTGCAGATAATATCCCAGCAACGGGAGGCGCTAGAGTTCTATGCTTCTGAGGAAAACAATAATTGGTGGATCGGTGGCCTGGATGAAGTTATCCCGTCTGAAGTGATGAAAGATGCTGGAGCTAAGGCACGTACTATCCTGAAGGCGATGCATCATGAATAACTGGCATTTTGGTAATAAGGACAAATCAGCAGAGCTTGCAGCAGGCGGACAGGGAGAGGTAAAGCGGTCCCAGCTCACGCCGGAGGAACTGGAGGAGATCCGGAAGAAATATCCGGCTCCTACCGGTACCAATGCCAAGAAGCCAATCCCCATTGATGGATATATCAAAAATCGGAAGGATGATAAAATATGACAAATCTAAAATTGACCATGAGCCAAGGGAACAAGAATGCTTCACTGGAGATTGAGCAGGCCAATGATGAGCAGAAGCTGACTGTAATTGAACGCCTCATGCGCTTCTTTGGTGTCAGACAAGCAGAGGAAGTCAAACCTTCTGTCGTACAGGTAGCAGCTCCGAAGGTTGAACTGATTCAGAAGCGGGAAGAGCACCGAGAGGATCGTAAAATACAGCGGCAACCTTCAGCAGTAACCATACCATTGGAACCCGTCAAACAGGTTGAACAATCAGGAAGTCCCAAGCAGCTGCCGCTTATCGGATCAGAGCGGACTATGCACACGGAGATCAGAGAGCTAATATCTGAGAATCCAGGAAAGACCATACCGCGCCAAGAGGGTAACGGGGAACCGGAATGGTATAAGACCGGTATCAAGTATAGAGACGGTGAGCCTCAGTATAAATGCCGTGTCCACTGCAAGAATCCCGAATGCCAGCGGAAGACAAACGCGTATGTTCCGGTTGATCAACTCCAGATTGAATGCCACGACTGCGGGACGGCATTGACGATTCGACCAGCAGCACCCAAAGGGGAGCGGGACGGCAATGGTAATTTTTTCATTGCTGATGATCTGGTGAGGGCTGCTGATGAAGGTTAAGGAAGTACAGGCTGCATTAAAAGCTGGAGAACGCTATTTTGTGGATTATAAGTTTGACGAGCCGGTTGAAGTGGTTAAATGGGCAATGGCCTGGGTGCGGTACCAGACACCGAGTATGACTCATTGGATATCTACCAACATACGGACATTTGCCATGGGACTGGACGGTGTATATAAGCAAAAAGGGGAGTGTTCTTGTGGGGGCGGTGGTGCAAATGGAGTTCTTCCCAAGGGTGACGGAAGCGGACAAGCGGGCAACAAAAGTATTACTGAGCGAGTACCCCAAGCTGAGCCAGGCAATCAAAGTATACCAGCGGAAGGAGTCGCTGACGGAGCGGGAGGCAGTAATGCTTCAAAGCTCAAGGCAGCAGGTACAGGAAATCGACGCCGCGTTTGAACTGATCTTAGATAAAGAGGTAAAGGACATCATCAAGCACAGATACGTTAATGCCCGTAAGCATAAGCTGACTATCGCAACATTCAGAGCAACAACCAGTACGGCGACTATTAATCGGCGGATCGATGCCGGGGTCGAAACAATTGCGGAGTGCCTGAAGCTGGCCGGAATCATATGAAATTCTTGTATGCTAGGGCAAAATTCCAAGCGCTTAGTAATATAAAAGTCTGTGGGTCGCTGAAAAGCGCCCCTTTTTTATTCATACGATGGTTTCAATCAGAAGGTAAATCCTTCCTTGTGTCGAAATAGACATAAAAAAGGAGGCTCAATTATGTATTTGCCTAAGTTAAGCTTAACAATAAATGAATTGCGATCTTTAGTCCTAGAAGCATTAAAAAGTGTTGATTCTACTAACTACCTAAACGTATGCAACTCAGTGGCAGGTTTGTTAATTCAAAAAGGAATTGTTACAGATCCTAATCAAAATGGTAGAGTCTTTTACACGAATGTTGATTATGCACTTAATCCTTTAGATGAAGATAATGTAAGGGAAATTATTTGGAATCTTATTGTTGAAGGTGTTCTCACAATAGGCATTAACCCTTCAAATGCTAATTGGCCTTGGCTTAAAGTTACGGAATATGGAAAAGTAATGCTTCAGTCAAGTGAGCCTATTCCACATGACCCTTCTGGGTATTTAGCAAGACTAACTACAGAAGTTCCAGATATTAATACTGTGATTCTCACCTACATAACGGAAAGCTTAAGGACTTACAATATAAACTGTTTATTATCCGCGACTATTGCTCTTGGTTGTGCTTCAGAGAAAGCATTGCTTTTGTTAATTGAGGCTTATACTAACTATATATCTACAGATGAAACACGTAAGAAATTCATTCAAGCAACTCAGGGGAAAATGATAAAGAGGCAATTTGAAGAGTTTAATAAGCGCTTTGAAACAGTTAAGGGCACATTACCTGGTGATATTGAAGATGGGTCAGCAATAACATTAATAGGCGTATTTGAAATGATTCGGAATAATCGAAACGATGCAGGGCATCCAACGGGTAAAATGGTTGATAAAAATATTATTTATTCAGGCTTGCAAGTGTTTATTCCTTATTGCAAAAAAGTTTACCAGTTAATTAGTTACTTTAATGACAATGCTTCAACACGTTAAAAATAATATATACATGCAGGCTGTTTAGAATACCATCCAATTTTATGTAGAAAAAATAATGAGACTAAATTGAGACTAACGTGAGACTAATTTGATACAAAAAAGGATTTACAGTAGGGACATAGGACGGGAACAACGTCCGGGTGTCCCTGCTGCCCCTTATCGCTGGCAGGACTCGTCAGAGCTGAATCAGTGATGAAGCCCGTTGCAATAGCAGCAGATACCATAGGGGTGGAACTGTAAGCACAAGTAGCCAGTAGATGTTATAGCGGCGGCCTGATGCGGGGGAAGAGGGTTCAATAACCACTCTCGACGCGCTCCGCCCGGGCGCGATATGAGCATAAGGGATATGTGCCGGCATTGGCCGAACGTCACTGTGCAAATACGGGCATTACATAATATGGCCTTATGGTTAAGGTGGGTTCGATTCCTACAAAGGCCGATAATCCCAAACGCTTGGGAATTTTAATATGTAGGAGCAAGTCGCTGAAAAGCGGCCATTTTGTGTTGCAATAAGGAATGTTTGTATTGGTGTAAATAGCAATTAGGTATTGCGGAGGTCTAACGCAGGGGAAATGAGTTTATTATAAATACAGCTATTTTCTTTAATATTCTATTAAATTCTACAAATGTCCACAAATTTTAATGTTTTCGGTAGGAGGTTTAAAGGATTTGCTCCCCTTTTTGTAGAAACTCTAGGAATACAAGGGGGCGGAAAAATGAATTTGGGTCCAATCTTTATTGCTAATATGAGAAATGGCGAAGAGTTTATATCTGGTATGGATAAAGTGCTTAGAGATTTACGATCGGATTTTGATGTTGCTACAGAAGAACATTCGAAAATTAAAATAACTGAACTTAAGAAGGTTCATGTTGACGTTACTGGCTCAGTATCAACGCTTGCCAATTCAGCAGCTGGGTCAAACGGTTGTATAAGCGGGCTTAGAGGAACAGGTAAATCACATCTAATGTTAATAGCTCGTGACATTATAAATAATGAACGCAAGAGTTTTTGTGTTTATATAAATTTAAAAGAGTTATTTAAAATAGGTGATTCAACTATTGTAGATGAACGCTTTTATGTTTGGGGTATCTTAAAGCAATTACAGAGGCAACTCATTTCGCTGATTGATGATGACACTCCGGAAACAAGATTTCGGAAAATGATGAATCTTTTCAGGAAAAAACGAGACAATGATGTGAAGATCGAACGCTTAGAAAAAGTGTTTTCCAAAATTGAAAAGCTTATATATATGGGTGATATGGAAATGCTTGCACTGGCGAGAACAGTTACTACTTCTTCACTAAATGGGACTTCAAGCAGTAGCAGATCCAATGTAGGAGGGGCCCTTGGCGTTACTGGACCAAAACTAGAGTCGGTGGCTGAACAAATTAATGGAAGCAGTAGTTCGAAAAAACATGATGAGAGTTACAATGTTGATATTTTTCTCAGTACATCGTCATTACAACAATTATTAATTGAAGTGATCGAGGTGTTAGGATTAGAAAGTATTGTGTTTTTTTATGATGAGTGGAGTATGTTGGAGGTTGCGGAACAGAATCTGTTATCTAAGTTGATTAGATCAATGAGTACATCTCCAATTTACCATTGGATTGGATATATCCCTTATAAATCAACTTTAGGGGTTTTAGAGCAAACTGCTGATATGCCACATAGGATAGACTTAGATTTACAATTTATCTATGAAGAGAACAATGAGATTTGCAAAGAATACTTTAAAAGATTTATGAATAACAGAATTGAGTCCGTCTTCGGTTCAAATGTATTAACAGTAAGTTCAATAATTAAACCCCAATTTTTTGATTCTTTAGTTATTGCTAGTATGGGAAATACAAGAGATTTTGGGGTTATGCTAAATAAAGCATGGCAGTTTTATAAACAGGATTTTCTCATTAAGGGTAATACGAGATTTATTAATAAAAAGCATGTTGTCAGTGCTATAAAAGCTGTTGCTGATGAGAAAATGAATAACTTAAAAAGCAAAAATATTAAGTACTCTGAACGTTTATGGAATGAGATAGTGAAATTCGTTGGTGAAAAAAAACACACACATTTCTGTATAGAACTTGATAATTCAAATGTTCAGTACATTGGTGAAGAAGAAATGCAAGATCTCATGTATCATAGGCTTGTTCATCTGAGAAAAAAGGATATGACGCCAAAAGACGGAGGTGTGTGGCGATTGTCAATGTATGCTGTAGATGCTAGTGTACTCTTTTCAAGAATTTTTGAAACAAAATCTGACAGGAAAAAAATTAAACTTGTTACGGATGTAAATGTAATTCATAACCAAGTTAGACGCTACCTATTTGAAATGTCTAGTGTATTAGATGAGTTCAGGCTTTTACAGGGAAAACAAATCAAGTGTAGCTGTGGAAAATATATAACTGAGGATATGAAACTTGCTTGGGAAGTGAAAAAATGCCCATATTGTGCTACACCACTGCTAATTAATTGAAATAATAATCTTTTTGGGTCGCTGAAAGGCGGCTCTTTTTGTTTGTATTAATTTTAGGAGGTGATAAAAAAGTTTAATAGTTTCTGGATTTTGGTTCTGGGTCCCTCTGGACTTTTGAATAGAATGCGGGTGCGCGTGAGCCCGATTTCTGGCTAGATATAATTTCAAAATGGTCGCTTCGTTTCGTTATACAGGGCCATGCATAAAAAACCGCATATTGTGAATATCGAAAAAACCCTTGATCCATAAGGGTTTTTGTTATGTCCTGGGCTGGTATGAGGAGGGGGTGAAGGGGAGGGGATGGCGAAATTAGGTGATGGTCAAAGCGAAATGGTTGTTACCGCCATACAGATGGCGGACTTGCTCGGGCTGACTCCAAGACGAATTCAGCAGCTGGCAGAAGAAGGCATCATCGTCAGAAGCGGCCGGGGTAAGTATATGGCGGCCGGCAGCGTTCAGAATTACATCCGATTTCAGGCGGAAACGGGTGACGGCGGGTCTGGAGTGGACTACTTTGATGAACGAGCGATGCATGAACGGGCAAAACGGAAGAAAGCGGAGCTTGAGCTGGCTGTAATGGAGGGAGATTTGCACCGATCTGGTGATGTTGAACTGGTTATGAACGACATGGTGGCAGCATTTCGCTCCAGAATTCTTGCCATGCCCTCCAAATTAGCACCTCAATTGTTGGGGAAAGACGAACTACCGGTCATATTGAGCATGCTTACCCGCGAGGTTCACGATGCATTAATGGAGCTATCGGACTACGATCCCCAGAAATTCTACGCAGCAAGCTCGGAATTCGTGGAGTTGAGCAACGATGATACCAGCTAAATTATCGAAACTGGTACGTGGTGTAGCCAAGCTTGCAGCGCCGCCGCCGGATCTTACTGTTTCCGAGTGGGCTGACGCTTATCGCCGCCTGTCTCCCGAAGCATCAGCGGAGCCGGGCCAATGGAGAACTAGCCGTGCACCATTTCAGAAAGATGTTATGGACGCCATTAATGATCCGCAGGTCCAGAACATTGTCATGATGTTTTCCGCCCAGGTCGGGAAGACGGAAATCCTGCTGAATGCAATCGGCTACTTCGTAGACCATGACCCAGCGCCTATCATGCTGGTTCAACCGACGGAGCAGATGGCCGAAGCCTTTTCCAAGGACCGACTTGCCCCAATGATTCGGGACACTCCTACGCTCGGCAAGAAGATCCGAGATGTAAAGAGCAAGAGCAGCGGTAACACATTGATGCATAAAAAATTTCCCGGCGGTCATATCACTTTAGCCGGTTCAAACGCGCCGGCTTCACTGGCCAGCCGCCCGATTCGGGTTGTGCTGTTGGATGAAGTGGACCGTTACCCAGCATCTGCAGGGACGGAGGGCGACCCGGTCAACCTGGTTTCCAAGAGAACCACTACATTCTGGAACCGCAAGCGGATTATGGTCAGTACGCCGACAACGAAATATGCATCTCGTATCGAATTTGCGTATGAAGAGAGCAGTATGGAACAGTGGTGTTTGCCTTGTCCGAGCTGCGGGGAGTATCAGCCCTTCAGTTGGAAGCAGATCATTTTCGAATATGACGAAGAAGCGCGAACCACTATTAAGGTGGATCACGCCTGCCTTACATGCGGAGCACTCCACGGTGAACATGAGTGGAAGGCCGGCACGGGGAAGTGGATTGCCCGGAAGGAAAACGCGAAAACGCGCGGCTTCCACTTAAATGAAATGGCAAGCACCTTCGTGAGCTGGAAAGAAATCGTTCATAACTTCAAGGAAGCGGTCAAGGGCGGTAAGGAAATGCTCAAGACCTGGACCAATACTTCGTTAGGTGAAACGTGGGAAGAGACCGGCGAAAAGCTGGATGATGAAGAGCTGTATAAACGCCGGGAAGATTACGGCCATGAAGTTGATGTTCCAGATAATGCTGTGCTGCTTACGGCAGGGATCGATACACAGGATGATCGGCTAGAAATCGAAGTCGTAGGTTGGGGAGCCGGCAAAGAAAGCTGGGGAATCCAATATCATACGATTCACGGTAAACCGGATCAGCCGGAAACCTGGCAGCAGCTGGATGCTTTCCTGGAGCGCAAATGGCTGCGGGAAGATGGTTCTGGCGTAATCATTGCGGCAGCGTGTATAGATTCCGGGGGGCATCATACCACGGAGGTCTATAAGTATTGTGTGAAGCGTGAACATCGCCGTATCTATGCCATTAAGGGGGAAGGAGGACCCGGCAAGCCGATCATTATCGGCTCAAGCCGGAAGAACCGGGAGAAATGCTTGCTGATCCGTGTCGGCGTTGATGCCGGCAAGGAGCGGATTACTTCAAACCTGCAGTTGGAAGGAGAAGCGCCGGGTTATTGTCATTTCCCGATTGCTGCAGACAAGGGGTATTCTCAAAAGTATTTCAAAGGGTTGACATCAGAGCGCAAGGCACTTCGTTTTTCGCGGGGAAAGCCCCGGTATGAATGGATCAAGACCACCGCCCGAAATGAGCCGTTTGATTTACGGAACTATGCATTGGCTGCGTTGGAAATCATTCAGCCGATCTTTGAACAAGCCCTGCGAACAGGGGTAGCTCCGGCACCGAGCAGTGCTAAGAAGCCGGTCAGCAAGAAGAAGTATGTTAAAAAGCAAAATATATGGTAGGTGATTCAAGATGGACCAGCGTCAGCGCCTCCGGATAGAGCAGCGGCTTGAGTCTGTAGTTAGGCGGCTAGATGGATATTACGCTGCAGAGGAGGCTATTCTTGGCGGTGCTCAAGAGTATAGCCTTGGAAGTCGGAGCTTGAAGCGCGGCGACCTGAATGCGATCCGTGAGCAAATAACGGAATTGGAAGACAGAAAAGATGAGCTGGAGAATGCACTGACGCAAGGATCAGATAAACGGAAATCTTACCGGGTAGTGTACCGGGATCTATAGAGGAGGAATGAAAATGCAACATCCATCAGTAGGAAGAATGGTCCATTATCAAAGCTATGGTACACCGGGCGGGGAATTCAAAAGCGAACCGAGAGCAGCCATCATTACAAAGGTTCACAATGCAACCTGTGTCGATTTGTGCGTGCTCAACCCAACGGGATTTTTCTTTAATCAAAATGTTGTTCAGGGGAAGGACGGCGGTAAGTGGGATTGGCCGCCAAGAGTTGAGGGGGAGAGCACCTCAGGCACACCTATTCATATTGATGGCATTCAGGCGTCTGCGGCCAGTATTATTGCGATGGCAGCCGAGGAAATAGGTTTCCCAGGGAAGAGGTGATTTAATTTGTGAACATTATTGATCGAGCAGTATCATGGTTCTCGCCTGTTCAGGCTTTAAAGCGGCAGTCGGCCCGTGTGCATATGGCCGTACTTCAGCAGTTTACGAACAGCGGCTACAGTCACAGCGGAGCCAGTCGCCGGAAAAAATCGATGCAGGGATGGGAGAGCGTCAGCCGCAGCCCGCAGGAGGATCTGGGC
This sequence comes from Paenibacillus sp. 22594, assembly GCF_052044425.1. NCBI lineage: Bacteria > Bacillati > Bacillota > Bacilli > Caryophanales > Paenibacillaceae > Paenibacillus > Paenibacillus sp. 22594. The sequence goes on along the minus strand of NZ_JBQENA010000001.1, from coordinate 747,463 downwards.
AGCAATCTTCCGTTGCTACGAGAACGTTCGCGTGATTTATACATGAGTGGCGGCCTGGCTACTGGGGCAATCAATAAAAACAAGTCCAATGTTCTCGGTTCCGGCTTGTCACTCAAGTGTCAACTCAATTACCGCATGCTCGGCATGACACCGGAGCAGGCGAAGGAATGGGAAGACAAAACCGAATTTGAATTTGGTTTGTGGGCCAGTTCCAAGATTGACCATACCGGATTAAATGACTTCTATGATGCCCAGCGTATCGCACTTACCGGCTGGCTGCTTAACGGTGATTCGTTAGGTGTCATTAAATACACGGATCAGAAAGAGCTGCTGAATCCGTACCGCCTACGCCTGCACCTGGTTGAAGCGGATCGTCTGAATAACCCGCAGCAGCATTTCGGGCAGGCGTTTTTCGGTGCGGAGAGTGTGGCCCCGGGTACCTATGCAGAGTTACCGTCCGGCGGTGCAATTCAAAACGGAGTGGAGACAGATGCGAGCGGCAAAGTTATTGCTTACTGGATCAGTAATAAGCATCCGAATTCATTGCTGCCTACCCGAAAACCGATCAGCTGGGCACGGGTCGAATCAATTAACCGGGTCACAGGGCTTCCCAATTGTCTGTTTATCGTTGATCCTGAGCGGCCTGACCAATATCGCGGTGTGCCTTATCTGGCTCCGGTAATTGAGCAAGTGAAGCAGATGAACCGTTATGCTGATGCTGAGATTGCTGCGGCTATTGTTAATAGTTTCTTTGCGGCCTTTATCAAGGTGGACGGAGGAACAAAGAATGATATTCCGTTTTCCAGTTCGATTGCGCCGGAAGACCAGATTGAAACGTCCCTGGAGGACCGGTTATCAAGTTATGAAATGGGTCCAGGTACAATCAACGTTTTAGGTGCCGGCGAAGATGTGACCTTCGGAGATCCGCAGCACCCGACAGCGGGCTTTGATTCCTTCACCATGACGATGGCAAAGCTTGCAGGTTCGGCGTTAGACATGCCCTTTGAGGTGCTGCTGGGCGTGTTCAATAGCAGCTACTCGGCGTCGCGGGCAGCGCTGCTGCAAGCTTGGAGAACGTTCCGGGACCGGCGCGATTGGTTCGCAACCGATTTTTGTCAGCCATTATATGAAACCTGGCTCTTTGAAGCCATCTCTACCGGGCGCATTCAAGCACCCGGTTTTTTTGCGGACCCGGCACGCCGGAAACTTTGGAGTGCTGCGCTTTGGATTGGGCCAAGCCCGGGACAAATTGACCCCATTAAAGAGGTGACGGCTTCCGCGATGCGGATCAATTACGGGTTCTCCACATTTGAAAAGGAAACCAGCGAGCTAACCGGTATGGACTGGGATTCTAATATCGATGTGTTGCGCCGGGAATGGGACAGCCGCGCCGGTCTGCCGAACATCAGTAACCCGAGCAAGGGACCGGACGAAGGAGGTGATAAAGAAAATGACGATTCCAAAACTTAAATTTTGGAACATGGTGAGCACCAGTGAGGACGAAGCAGAGCTGTATGTATATGGCCCGATTGTAAACGGTGACGGCTGGGTGTATGAATACTTCGGGGAAGAGGTGTCAGATAAAGTAGCATTTGTACGTGATCTGAATGCACTCGGAGCCAAGAAAAATATCACGGTGTATATCAACAGTGACGGCGGAGATGTGTACGCCGCCCACACTATTCACAATGTACTAAAACGGAATAAAGCTTCCATCACTGTGTATATCGACGGAATTGCGGCTTCTGCCGCCAGCGTAATTGCAATGGCGGCGGATAAACTAATCATGCCCGTGAATGCTACGCTGATGATACATGACCCATTGATTGGGATCAGTGGGTATTTCAATACCGAGGATCTGGCGGGAATGAAGGATTTACTGGATCAAGTGAAAAACAGTATTGTCGCCGCCTATATGATCAAATCAAACCTAACGGATAAAGAGATTTCCAAGCTCATGAGTAATGAAACCTACATGACCGGCAAGCAGGCGTTAGAGATGGGCTTTGCTGATGAAGTTCTGTATGACAAATCCGTTGAAGTTGTTAATGCTGGAAAATATGCAATTGTCAATTCGCTTGCCGTGGACACAAGCAGGATGAAGAACAACCCATTTTTGAAACAAGAAGGAGAGGAACCGAATATGCCAGGAACACCAGCAAGTCCAATTAATACTCCGGTGCCTGTCTCACCGCCTGCAGTACCACCCATTGCAGCGCCTCAAGCTGCAGCTGTACCGTTGGCAATCGTCGATGCAGCGGCTGCTGAACGTGAGCGCCTGAAAGGAATCGACGCAATTGCAGCAAACATTGATCCTGAACTGGTCAATGATGCCAAATACAACAACCCGATTTCCGCCGAGCAGTTGGCATTCAAGGCGATGAAGGAAGGAAAGATGCTGAACACAGGGTTGTTTAATCAGGCAGTAGCAGCCAATGTAGCAGCGGGAACCGGTGGGGTAGAGGGCCAGCCGTTGAATCAGGGCGGCGAAAAGGAGTATGACCTAAACAATCTTAAAGATGTAAATGCCGTATTCAGCACATTTGCAGCAGCATCCCAATCCGGACGTCCGCAGAATCTGAGAAGGGGGTAATCAGTTTGGAAAATAACGTTGCAAGATTTGAGAACGGTGGATTTCATACTTTCTTTGCTGGGTCTGAGGTTTCTGCATTAACGACGTCTGTTACCTTGGCTCCTAACCAGGGCGTGTTGAAGAAAGGCGCGGTACTTGGTATCGTCACTGCAAACAAGCAGGCGAAGCTGGTTGACTCTGCGGCAACGGATGGTAGTAAGGTTGCGCGGCTTGTTCTGGCTGAAGATGTGGATACCGGTACGGTCGCGGTGAAGGCCGTTGCCTTTAAAACAGGCATATTTAATGCTGATGTCTTAATCGTAGCCGCAGGAGACACCTTGCTTGCTCATGCAGAGGAACTACGCGAAGTCAATATTCACTATAGAACAGACTACTAAGGGAGAGTTGAAGAGATGAAATTAAGACAGAGCTCTATTGTCAATCGCCTGCAGCGCGGTCTTGCGCGTCCGCAGAATTCAATTGCTGGATTTAATGGGAATATTAACATCAATGAACCACAAACCATGGGGCAGGCACATATTCACCGCATGCCGGTTACTACATTTTTACGGGATACCTTCATGCCGAGTTTTCAAACGTTCCCTACCAAACATGTAATGATGGATTTTTATAAAAATCGGCAGCGCGCGGCACCATTTATCGCAGAGGGATCACGTCCGGTTAATATCCGCCGGGATGGGGTCAGAACGGATATCTACACGCCGCCATTTATTAACATCTCCCGCCCGTATGATGTAGATCTGCTGCAGCAACGGACGCCTGGAGAGAATGTATTTGGAGGTATGACTCCGGAAGAACGGGCACTCATTATCATGCAGAATGATTACAACGAGCTGGAGGATATGACTATTCGCCGCGAGGAAATTATGATTGGGCAGTTGATGCAATCCGGAATCGTAACCGTCTCCGGATATGTAGACGACACTGCTACAAAGGTACGGGAAGATACACTCGATTTTGGATTCGATAATATCATCAACTTGACCGGAGCCAATCGCTGGAATCAATCGACTTCAAAAAAATACAGTGATCTATTCGATGCAGTCACCCTAGTTCGGCAGGCGGGTTGGAATCCAGAAGTTATGGTATTAGGGCAAGGAGCGGCTCGCAATTTGTTGGATGATGAAGCGTTCCTGAAAAAGTATATGGATTTGCGGTATGCCCAATTTGGTGCATTCAATCCTCAGCTGAATCTCCAGAATGGCAATGGTTATGCATATATTGGCCGCCTGATCGAACTGGGAATTGATCTATATTCGTATAATGCTTGGTACTATGATGATGTAGCGGGGCTACTCAAACCTTACATTGAACATGATAAGGTTATTGTGGGCTCTCGGGAACTGGGTGAAATGCTCTATGGCGCCATTACGGTTATCCCAGAAGATTCAATTAACTTTGTAACCGTTGAAGCACCGCGCCTCTCGAAGGTAACTGTAGATAGAACCACAGATACCAAATCTCTGATTCTCAAGTCCAGACCGATTCCGAAGGCATTTGATGTCGATTCTTGGGCCGTAATTAATACCATCTAAGGGAGGCGGACGCTTTGAAGTATCAAGTGAATAAAGGGTTTATCAAGCATGAAGGAGTCCTGCATCCAAAGGGCTCCTTTTTTAATGCAGATCCTACTGAGGTGGAGCATCTGTCCAGCAAAGATATAGTCTTAGCATCAGAATTCGTAGCCGAAGATCTGATGCTTAATAAAGATCTGCTCTCTGGCAATCAGGGAGATCTGCACGAACTGCCTACTGTTGAAGAGTTTGGCAAGCTGAAACCTGCAAAGCAAAAGGAGCTACTGCTTGAATTGGAGATTGAACCGGACTCTAACGAAGCGTTGCGTCTGCAACAGTACACTGAGTACTATGATCAGGCTGACTCCGATGAAGACGTTTAAGGGTTTTCTTGCAGCGGACATCCAGCGCACCTTTCTGAATCCAAATGAATTTGCAGATAACTGTACCATCGACGGTGAAGAGGTTAAGGCTTCGCTTGAATCGTTGACCGATAATAAGCACCCCCTAGCATACGCTGAGGGAGTTTCGCTTGTTGCTGATACATTGTTTGTGGATGTGTTGGAGCTGGGATATATGCCAGATCAGGGACAGAGAATGGTTATTAACGGAAATGAATATTCCGTCATTCGTGTTGCTTCCGATAAGGGGATGCTTGCTATCTATCTGGAGGCGAACGCCGGGTGAAAGTAGAGGGATTAAGCGATGCAATCAAGGGAACAAAGGCCCTTAAGGAAAAAATGCAGCCTGCCGCGTCCCTCGCTCTTAACCGAGTGGGCCAAGGGGTAGTGACCGAAGCAGCCCGTAAGGTCAAGGAGACATACAACATCAAGGCAGCTGACGTTAAAGGGGCTTTGAGGCTAGTGCTCTCGTCTCCAGAAGAGGGACAGGTACACATCAATTCCAAAGGTCGGAACTTGCCGGTTACTCAGTTCAAGGTCACCCCGAAAGCACCGACGCGCAAGCGTCAGAAGATGGTCAAAGTTGCCATTAAACGGGGTGAAGCTAAAAAAGTCGGCAATGCATTTGTAGCCTTAAGGCGCGGTGCTGTCGGTATCATGAAACGGCAGAAGCCTGCGGGGCAAAGTGGCCGTGACCGCGTGCTGAATGCTAAAGGTTATCGGCCGGAATTGCCGATTGAGGAACTGCATGGTCCGGCTATCCCTCGTATGCTCAATGAGCCGCAGGTTGTCGAACATATCCAAGAAGAGGCAAGAGATCGCATGGACAAGCGTCTTGACCATGAGATTAAGCGTATTTTGAAATGAGGTGAAGGGCATATCAACTCCAGTTTTGTTGCTGCAGGCTATCAAAAAGTACATTGAGGAACTGGTTAGCGATAATGTGCAGACAAAGCCTGCTGTTCACATTGGATTTTTACCACCAAAAACAAAGGAGACTGCGGGAGAGAGTGAGTTTCCGTTTATACTTGTCCGACCAACAGTAGGGGAAGACAAGCAGGACGATTCCAAAGTTACTGTAAAGCTTATTTTTGGGGTTAAAGCAGAAGATTCGCAGGGCTTTGTTGATCTTTTCAACCTTATGGAGCAATTGCGGATATCTCTGCAGCGGCAGCGAATTATTGAAAAACGATTTAGACTGGAACTCCCATACAAGTGGGAGTTTTATGACGAACAGCCATATCCGGAGTGGTTGGGAGAAGCGACAACTATCTGGACGCTGCCAACCATTCAACAAGAGGAGGGATTTTTATGAGCAATAAAAATATTAAAGCTGAAGAGTCAGCCGGTCCTAACGCCGGGATACTTGAGGTCCTGCATGAAGTAGAAACAGTCATTCCGCAGACAGAGATAGGAAACGTACCAGCTGAGTCGGAAAAAGTCGTTTCACAGATCTACCTGGGGCCAAATCTTTCGGGGGGCCGCCTGCTGCAGTCCACAGTATTCCGTGGCGGCATCCCGGCGTACTTGCAAACACTACTGGACGAGCAGCCGGATGTTGCTGCATTGATCGTGCCGGTGGGCGAAATCGCAGGAGTACAGGCGCGAATCGTTCAGACTGGGACGCCGGAGTATGGATCATACCAAGCAATTCTGAAGAGAGGTGAAGCAAATGGCGTTTAAACACGGCGTTACAATTATCGAGCAGGCTACATCCGTGCTCGCGCCTACAGAGGCAACAAGTGGAATTCCGTTTGCCGTGGGTACAGCCCCGGTCAACCTAGCCTCCGCGCCAGTACCGGTGAACACCCCGGTCCTGGTGTATTCTTACGCCGAAGCGGTGGCGGTTATGGGATATTCGGACAATTGGAAGGATTACACCCTGTGCGAACTGATTTACTCCCACTTTGCATTGTATGCCAAGGCACCTATGATCTTGGTCAATGTACTGGACCCAGTGGTTAACAAAACGACGGTTGCACCTGCGGTGCTGCCAGTGAGTAACCGGGTAGCAACCTTAGCGGTTGATGGTGTGCTGTTACCGTCTCTGATCGTTAAATCCTCGGATGGCGCAACCACTTACAGTAAAACCACTGACTATACAGCGGCCTTTAATGATGACGGTCATGTGATGATCACCACAAAATCTACCGGCGTCATTGGTGCCAGCGTCGCGCAGCTGCAGGTTGGCTATGACAAGCTCAATCCCGATGCAGTTGATGCAGACGATGTAATAGGTGGTGTAACTCTGGAGGGGGCATATACCGGCTTTGAGCTGGTCAACCAGGCATATCCTCGCTTTGGTATCCTGCCGGATCTGCTGCTTGCTCCCGGCTGGTCGCACCTGCCCGCAGTCGCTGCCGTTATGAAGGCTAAGGCAGGCAATATCAACGGCAACTTTAAGGCTATGGCCCTGACGGATATTGACCCGGCGCAGAAATACACCGATGCCGCAGCCTGGAAGTCGGACAATAGTTATACCGGGTCTTTGCAAATTGCGACGTACCCTATGCTGACGTTGGGAGATAGACAGTTTCACTTTTCAACGCAGCTGGCCGGGTTGATTGCGGCCACAGACGCGGCGAATGGCGGCATTCCTTTTGTATCGCCGTCCAATAAGGTGCTACAGGCAGACGGTACAGCGCTGGCAAATGGAACAGACTTGTTCCTTGGCATTGACCAAGCAAGCTATCTAAACGGCCTGGGGATTGTTACAGCTGTCAATCTCGGTACAAGCGGATGGAAATCTTGGGGTAATAATTCCGGGGCGTTCCCGGGCGTTACAGATCCCAAGAACAGCTTTATCCCGATCCGGCGCATGTTCAATTGGATAGGTAACAGTATCATCCTGACCTATATGCAAAAAGTGGATGATCCCATGAATACACGGCTGATCACAACAATAACTGACAGCATGAACATTTGGCTGAACGGGTTGACAAGCACAGGTGCTTTGCTAGGTGGGCGCGTTGAATTTAATGAGTCTGAAAACCCTGTAACGGCTTTGATGGCTGGGAAAATCACGTTCCATTTGCATATTACACCGCCTGGACCGGCGCAGGAAATTTCATTCTTACTTGAATACGACACAACATATCTGTCCGCGCTGTTCGCGGCGTAGAAAGGAGACAAATTTATGATTATTCCTGAGCGGTTAACAGGATATAGTGTTTTTCGTAACGGAGTCGAGCGGCTGGGCACCTCAAATGTAGAGTTGCCTAATCTTGAATCCTTGACCGATACCGTGAGTGGAGCGGGCATTGCGGGTGAATTGGATTCGCCAACTATTGGGCATTACGGGAGTATGCGCACAACACTTAACTTTCGGACGATTGAAAACGGCATGCTCAAGCTTGCTGCACCAAAAAACCACGCACTTGATTTTCGTGGAGCACAGCAGGTCTATGACTCTGCGTCCAGTGAATATAAAATTGCTCCCGTACGTGTCAGCGTAAGAGGAATCCCTGTAACCACGACTTTAGGATCGCTTGAAACCAACGCTGACACTGGTAGCTCTATTGAGTTGGAATGCACCTATCTTATGGTTATGGTAGACGAAATTAAACAAATTGAAATCGACAAATACAACTACATCGCTTATATCGACGGGGTGGACTACTTGGCCGCCTATCGTAAAAGCTTGGGACTGTGAGGGAATGAATAATGGCAAACGAAAAGAATATTGCAGTTGAGGCTGACGAGCGGGTTTACACGCTGAGTCGGCCTTTTGTTTTTGAAGAGCAGGAATACACCCGCCTGATATTAGATTTTGATGCACTTACTGGTGCCGATTTGCTGCGGATTAACACACAATTTGAAGCCGATCAAAAGAGCCCCGTGTTTGTCAAAGCACTTTCCCTGTCTTATCAGATCAATATTGCAGCTGCAGCAGCAAAAGTACCCGTTGAGTTTTTCAACAAACTTTCTGCCAAAGATGTATCCAAAGTGGGGCTGCTGGCGCAGAATTTTTTGCTCATTTAGGATTAGCAGACAAAGAGGGGCCGCGCAAGCTAAAAAAGCTGGCAGCGGCCCTTTCTTCTGCTTATTATACGCCGATCCCGCATTGGTTGGGCATGCCTCCTAGTGAGATGTATGACTGGATAGAGACAGCAAATGAAATGGCTAAAGAACGAGATGAGCAGCAGAAACAGCCACGGCGGAATAAGAGGTGATATAACCCATGGCCGGAAAAGAGTACAAAATAGCATTTGACCTGCAGGCCAAGCTGGACTCCAGTTATAACACGGGCATGCGTAAGGTACTGGACAATCTTCAGGAACTGCAGACCACTGCCCGAGCAATCGAAGCAATTCGGATATCTGGCGATATGGTCCGACCACTCCGCGAAGGATTGCAGGCGGCAGAGCGGGAGTTTGATCAATTGCGCCAGATGCCGCATATTGACGGTATATTTACGGAGACGGTCAAGGAGCTCAAAGAAGCCGTCAAGGAGTCGGCGCAACTATCCCGTAACCTGCAGGAGATTGCCCGGATTCGTATGCCGTCCAACATGTTCGGGAATGACTTACAACGCTATACCCGGGATATGCAGGAACTGGAGCGACGTATGCGAGAGATTAACGACATTCAAGGACCGCAGCCGGGAGATTCTGGCGGTGGCGGTGGAGGCGAAGGTGAAGGCGGCGACAGCTCAGGTATGTGGGCTCTTAGCGGGGCGGTTATCGCAGGAGGTGCCATTGCTGGTGTTGCAGCCGGGGCCGGATTAGCTGCACATGCAGTATTTTCGTTCTCAGAAGAGTATCAAGAAGCAATGAACCAAATTCAATCATCTACCGGGGCTACTGATAAACAAATGCAGGGATTCAGTAAGATTGCTGAGGACCTTTACAACAACAATATGGGTGAGAATTTTTATGATATTGCTGAAAGCATGAGCACTGTTCTACAGGTGACAAAACAAACTGGAAAGGCACTTGAAGATGCAACCAATAGTGCGATTGTGTTCAGAGATGCCGCAGGAGAAGATGTTGCCGAATCAGTGAAAGCGACTGATACAATGGTTAAAAATTTTGGTGGTGATTCGGTAAAAGCGTACAACCTTCTTGCTCAAGGATGGCAAAAAGGATTAAATAAATCCGGGGAATTATTAGACAGTGCCAATGAGTATAGCGTCTATTTCGACAAAATTGGGTTCAATGCTAATCAGATGTTTGATACATTTGCTGCCGGGCTTGAAGCAGGGGCTTTTAACTTGGATAAAGTTGGTGATGCAGTTAAGGAGTTCGGCATCCGGTCAAAGGACGGTTCAAAGACGAGTGTCGCTGCGTATCAGTCACTCGGATTAAATGCAGAGAAAATGACAGCGACATTTGCTGCTGGCGGTCCTGCAGCTAAAAAGGCATTTGATCAAGTTGTTGCGGCTATTGCAGCTGTAAAAGATCCGGCAAAACAATCAGCAGCAGCTGTAGGGCTATTCGGAACGCAAGCAGAGGATATGGAAATAGGAGTCATTACATCTCTCGGAAATGCAAAGAGTCAATTTGATTCTACCAAAGCAACTATTGATGAGATTGCAGCAACAAAGTACAACACGATAGGCCAGGCCTTCGGCGGAATCGGACGGACGCTTCAGACCAGCCTGATCCTCCCAATCTCAAAAAAACTACTACCTATATTTTCAGAACTTGCTGGCAAAATGACAGTTTGGGTGCCTGCTGTAATGGGGGCATTTGGTAAAGTTGGGGATGTTGTCTCTGATACCGTTGGAGTTATAAGTAAAGTTTTATCTAGTGGATTTAGTGATCAGAGCGCGGCGGCTTCAGTCAATTTTTTAGACAGGATGGGCCTTGACTTCTCCACGGCTACTCAAGTTGTGGATACCGCAAAAAATATTTTCGGCAGAATCAGTGGAGTTATTGAGAATGGTAAAAAGCTATTCACCGGGGGGTTTGACATCGCCGGTTTATTTGGCTTTAAGAAAAAGGACATGAAGGGCATCACTTCCGGGTTTGAGGATGTTGTCGGCGGGCTTATGGATTACTGGGCCGACTTCGGCAAGAATCTGCTTGGATTATGGCCGAGTATCAAAGGTGTCTTCGCTTCACTCGGCAATATCACCAAGACAGTAGCCCCGATTTTCGGAGTTCTGGTTACGACAGCAGTATCCGGATTCAAAGCTGTTTATAATGCAGTTTCTCCTATAGCGACTTACCTTGCAGGCAAACTCTGGCCGATTATTCAAAACATCTTTACTTACTTAGGTACTCAGGTATTTCCACAGATTTCCCGACTTATTGCAGCGCTTATGCCTCAGATCATGAGCATAGCATCCAAGACACAAGAGGCTTTCGGAGCTATCGGAGGGTGGATCAGTGGCATGTTTGAGGCCGTAAAGCCAACACTGGACGTGCTGTTCCTCGCTTTTCAATTTGTCTGGGGTAATATAAAAAATGTTGTCTCTAATGCAATTGATACCATTGGCGGAGTGATCAGTGGGCTGCTTACCTCTTTAGGCGGGATTATCGACTTTGTAACCGGAGTGTTTTCGGGTAATTGGGGTAAAGCATGGCAAGGTATCCGAGAAGTGTTTGAAGGTATATTTGACGGTCTCGGCGCAATCCTTACATTTCCCATCAACGTAGCAGTTGACGCGATAAACGCGGCCATACGTGGGATTAACAAAGTGAGCTTTGATATCCCCGATTGGGTTCCCGGTATGGGTGGGGAAACTTTTGGCTTTAGCATCCCGGAATTACCAAAAATCGGCGGGTATGCAAAGGGCGGATACGTGGATAGTCCGGAACTGGCTTGGGTTGGTGAAGGTCGTTCGCCGGAGTGGATTATTCCGGAGAATAACTCCGCACGCTCCCAGGGGCTGCTGCAGGCTGCTAACCGGAGCATGGGCGGTGGACAGGTCTCCGGGCAAACAACCGTAGGCGATTTTGTTTATAACCCAGTGTTTAACTTTAACGGGCCAGCTGATCAGGACGCAGTGAAGCAAATGGACCAGCGTAACCGACAAGATTTTTCCAAGCAATTCGCGGATTATAAACGTCAGGCCCAAAGGGTGAGTTTATCTACATGACATATACAACAATACAAGGCGATACCTGGGATGGTATCGCCTTTAATCTGTACGGCGATGCTCATCTTATGACGCTTCTGATCAATGCAAACAAGCAGCACGCCGCGACGGTTGTATTCTCCGGCAATGTTACATTGAACGTGCTAGAGAAGCCCGCTGAAGCTTCTGACACTCTGCCTCCGTGGAGAAGGGAGGAATAGCCTTGGAAAAGATGCAGGATGCTCGCAGGGCGGTGCTGGTGATCAATTACAATGGCAAGGACGTTTCTACTGACCTTGCAAAATTTCTAATTGATTTCACATATAACGATGCTGCGCCGGGTGATGCGGACGATATATCTATCAACTTGGAGGACAGAGCACAAAATTGGCTGGGGCCGTGGTCTCCAGTAGAAGGAGACAAGATCAAAGCAGAGATCAGAACAGTAAATTGGGAGAAGCGAGGGGAGATTAAGAAGCTCCCTCTTGGCTCTTTCGAAGTTGATACATTTGAGTTTAAGGGGCCTCCAGACGCGGTATCAATCAAAGCTCTGTCTATTCCCATCGGCGCTGATATAAGGCAAGAAAAACGTTCGCGGAGTTGGGAAAAGGTCGCGCTGAAGACTGTAGCTGCGCAAGTCGCAAAGAATTCAGGACTGAAACTCCTCTACGAAACCAAGGACAATCCGTCATATGACAGATTGGAGCAGGGCGGTATGTCTGACCTGGCATTTTTGGTGGACACAGCAAAAAAAGAGTCCATTGCCATCAAAGTTGCAGGGGGCCGGCTCATTTTATTTGACGAGTCGGATTATGAGCAAAAAAAGGCCATCGCTACCATAACCCGGGGCAAGGATAATGTGCTGTCGTATGGATTTGCTTGGAGCACAACCCTTGTTGCTTACCGTGCTTGTGAGGTGAGTTACACCGATACCAAGGCCAAAAAGACTTACAAAGCGACATATACACCGCCCGGTTCGCCAAAAAAAGGACCTGTGTTGAAGCTTAACGAGCAGGTGGATTCTCAGGCGGCAGCTCTCCGACTGGCTCAGAAGAGCTTACGAGAGAAGAATAAGGAGGCAGGCAAGGGGAGTTTGACACTTATGGGTGATATCCGTATGGCGACCGGCTTAACAATCAATATCAAGGGTTGGAAACGATTTGACGGAAAGTACATCATTGAATCTTGTTCCCATTCCATCGGCAGTGGAGGGTATGTAACATCGCTGGGAATTCGGAAAGTATTGGGGTGGTGACATGATAAAAATAGGCACTGTATCCACGGCTGACCCTGCAACCGGTAGCGTACGGGTGGCTTTCACAGATAGGGACGACATGGTATCTGCGCCGTTGCCGGTTATTACTACAGGCGGCTGGGGGAGAGGTATCGCCGTACCAGAGCCAGGCGAAACCGTGCTGTGTGTCTTTTTAGATAACGGACAGTCAGCAGGCTTTTGCCTCGGCACATATTACGGTGGGGGAGAACATCCGCCAGGCAATGGCAACCAGCTTGGAATCTGGTTTGAAGACGGAAGCTATGTCTATTATGACCGTGTTGCCAAGATGCTTCAGGTCAAAGCTGCCAGCGGTGTGCAAATCGACGGAAATTTAACCGTGACAGGCTCCATAACGCGGGGAGGTGTCAGCATATGACCATGAGCAAGATCGGCAGTTTGGGTCCAGTCGTTTTCGTCGTATCCCCGGAGGCAATCCGGACCTTTCAGGATTTCACCAGAAACAGCGCCGGGAGATTTGCGAAGCATGATATCATCGGCCAACAGCCCAAAACGCAGTTTCTTGGTCCAGGACTTGATACGATAGCATTCACCATGTGGTTCGACGCCCGTTTTAAGCTCAACCCGCGCAAAGAACTGGATAAGTTGAAAGTGATTGAGCGAGCAGGAAAGGCATTGCCGTTAATTATTGGCGGAAAGAGTATCGGAACCGGTCTATGGGTTATAACGGGTTTAAACCAGGCGTGGACAAAGATAGACAATGTTGGTAACGTACTGCACGCCACGGCAGCCGTCAGTCTGGAGGAATACGTAAAATGAGCACATACACAGTGGATATGACGCAGCCATCAACAATTGATTTCGCTCCGGCAACAACTGCGGTGGAAGTTGCCCAGAACATCCGCACCATCTTGACTACACCGCTGGGCAGCGCTCCACTCGCCCGGGATATCGGCTTGGATTACTCTATAGTTGACGATCCGTATCCAATCGCACGAGCGCGGCTGATAGGCGAGATCATGACTGCTGTAGCCATGCAGGAGCCCCGCGCCGTTGTGACTGAGGTATCTTTTAATGGTGACCTAGTTGACGCCACAACAGGCCGCTTACTAGCTGTGGTGCGGTATAGTTTGGCTGAGGGGGTGCAATAGTTGGTTCAATATGTAGATTTGCCAGAAATACAGTTTACCGTTGAGGACGCGGCAGACATACAGCAGAACGTGATAACCGTATATGAGGGCCTAACTGGCCGCACCCTACAGCCTGCCGATCCGGTAAGGCTGTTTTTGTCTTCACTGGCGACAATAATCGTGCAGCAGCGGGTGCTGATAAATCAGACGGCCAAAGGTAACCTGCTACGATATGCATCGGGTCCGTTGCTGGATCACATGGGGACGTTTCAAGGCTCAGAACGGCTGGAGGCATCTGCGGCAATTACCACGCTGCAGTTTACGCTCTCTATTCCACTTTCCTCGGCTACGGGTATACCGTCTGGAACCCGGGTCGGAGCTCAAGGCGGGGACGGCTCCATTTACTTTGCGACATCTGAGTACATGGAGATTGCAGCGGGAGCCACATCCGGAACGGTGACAGCGGCGTGCTCGACAGCCGGAACAGCAGGCAACGGATTTTTACCGGATCAGGTCAATGTCCTAATGGATCAGTTGCCATTTGTTCAGGCGGTAACCAATCTGACGGCTAGTAGTGGGGGAGCGACGGCAGAGAATGACGATGCATTTAAGGAGCGTATTCGTACCGCGCCAGATTCGTACAGCACTGCTGGCCCGCAGGGAGCCTATGAGTTTTGGGCAAAGTCCACCTCTGCAGCGATCCTGGACGTACATGCATACTCCCCGGCAGCTGGCAAAGTTACGATTGTGCCCCTGATGGTAGGCGGGCAGATCCCTGGGCAGGATGTGCTGGATGCAGTAGCGGAGAAACTGGAAGATCGGGGCATACGGCCATTGACGGATCAGGTAACAGTAACGGCTCCAACGCCGATATCCTATGACACGACTCTGACCTATTACATCAGCCGTAGCCGGGCGGCAGAGGTGCCGACGATTCAGGCGGCGGTGACGGCGGCGGTCGCTGCTTATCAACTCTGGCAGCGGTCCAAACTTGGCCGACATATTAATCCCTCAGAGCTGATTGCACGCGTTATGGCAGCGGGAGCACTACGGGTTGTGCCTACTTCGCCGGTATATACGGCTTTAACCCCGTTACAGGTTGCGCAAGAGGGCACGACGACAATCACCTATGGAGGGCTGGTTGATGATTAATATCCAAACAGTAAGCCTGCTCGACTTCCTGCCTCCGTCTATACGTAGTGATCCGGCGATGGTTGCCGCAGCTGCCGCGCTAGACACTCAGCTGCAGGAGACAACCGGCATGATTGCAGCCCTTGATATCTTTGGACGGTCGGCAGAGTGGACAGACGCCGAAACCGACGAGTTAGCTTGGCAATATAAGCCGCCGTATTATGATCCGGATTTGCCCTTGGATCAAAAGAGGCTACTGGTTAAAAACGCTATTCCCTTCCACCGGCATAAAGGTACGCCGGGAGCTGTCGAGGATCTGATTGCAATCTTGTTCGGTGAGGGGGCGGTTGAAGAGTGGTGGCAGTATGGGGGTGATCCGTATCATTTCCGGGTGTTGACTAATAATGCTGATGTGACAACTACCCGGGCGCAGGAATTTGTCGCGGCAGTCGATGCGGTCAAACGTCTATCTGCTGTCCTGGATAGCGTCACAATATCTCAAGCAGAGGAGCTGCCGTTATATTTCGGCGGCTTTTTACATTTTGGGGAAACGATCACAATTTAAGGAGGGGCGAACGTGGCAGTATTTGGCGGTTTGTCATTAACAAATAAGGGCCTTGTGTTGCAGGGCAAGGCACAGGCGGGGGCGCAACTCAATTATACAAGGATTGCTGTAGGTGATGGGTCACTTAGTGGGCAGTCAATTCCAGCCATGAATAGTCTTATATCTCAAAAAAAGAACCTACCCATTACTCGACTTCGAACACAGCCTCCTAATAAAGCTATAGTCGGGGCAGTGCTGAAAAATGCAGATGTAACAACGGGCTTTTTTTGGCGAGAGGTGGGACTGTTTGCGCAAGATCCAGACGCTGGCGAGATCCTTTATGCCTATGCTAATGCTGGTGTAACGGCGGACTATATTCCGCCGGGTGGCGGTTCGGATGTGATCGAGAAGCAATTCGATTGTGTTGTAGTGGTTGGCACAGCATCCAATATCAGCGCGGTGATTGATGATTCTTTGGTCTTTGCTCTGAAATCTGAGCTGGACGCTGTAGCAGCTGTGAAGGTGGACAAAGTTGCTGGTAAGGGGCTGTCTGCTAATGATTATACGAATGCTGAAAAGAACAAGTTAGCGGACATAACTGCCGGAGCAGGCGGCCCTGGATCGGCTACGGATACGGTAATAGGTAACCGTACTATTGTTGATACTACGGTCCCGGGAGATACCGGTACATTAACAGGGTTGCTCTCGGGCATTGCAAATATGATCAAACAGATCACCGGCGAGGCCACATGGCGGACAGTTCCGGGTATGACCATAGCAGCAATCAAAATAATCTTGGACGCTGCCACCAATGCCGCAACAGCTTCCACACTTATCAAACGTGACTCTGCAGGCCGGGCGAAAGTTGCTGCACCAAGCGCGGCAGATGACATTGCAATTAAGTCAACGGTGGACGATGCAAAGACTGCGGCTATAGCGGCATCTATCCCGCTAGCACAAAAGGGTGCGGCTGGTGGTGTGGCGGCGCATGACGCAAATAGAAACGTTGTAGCCGACGGTATACTACTTCCCGGATACTCCGAGCGGCGGTACACCTGGACTTTCGAAAATGGTACAGCAAATCAGAAGATCGATTTTACACTCCCCTTTTCTGAGGCAATCTCCGGGTACATCGAGATAGAGGTAACAGGGACGTGGGCGTACGCTCCGGTACCGGGTAAGCTAGTAAAGAGGCTTGACATCGTGGCTGACGGCGCAGGTGTGGTGAACACTCAGACGGGGAACTACACGGAAGTAACAGGCGGTGTGAGCAGCCAAATAGTAATATCAAATGTGTGGGCAGACGCTGCCAACTCGCGGTACGTTATAACAGTAGAGAGCTTAATTCCAGCAGGTAATTCGTTCTCTGCGCTAATCAGGCGACACTCGCCCAACAGCGTAACACCTTTTACTATGGGGGTTGTTTACACGGGTGCAGCATCCACACTTTCGGTGGCTGTACAGACGATCCCGGACAACACGACGACGCAATCCGGGTACCTCATTCAAAAGCATAGGTTCACCACAGATAATGGTAGAGCTATACCGCTAGTAACTGGTTCAGATTTAAACTATCTACAGGACACCGGAATTTATGATGGTTATCAATTACTCAACGCTCCAGATAATAGTGCAAGTTACTACTATGTCGAAGTTGTAGGTCACTCAAACGGCCCTGAATCTTGGAGAAAACAGCGGGCCACTGCACTAACAGGTACAGCGTCTACACCTGTAATTTACGAAAGGGTAATGCAAGGTGCTATTTGGGGAGCATGGAAGAGGGTTCTGACGGCAGGTACTGTGTCCGGTATTGGCGATATCGGCAACTACATTACCGATGCAAACGTCTTGTACGACAACGGCTTTTATAACGTGCCCGCCGCATGGACAGGTAGCCCGTTTGCAGGGGAGGATGGAGCGAATCAAGGGTATGTTAATCATTTAAGTTGGAACAATGGATCAACATATGCCATGCAGACTTTCATGCCCATTAATGCAGCGGCTACAAGCCAGAAAGGCCTACGGTACAGACGAAAGATCAATGGGGTGTGGGAGCCGCAGTGGAGTAAGATTTATGGTGCCGACGATAACGACTTTGAGTTGTTTAAGATTAGGGGCTTTGTAACCGGGAATGTTAACTCCTACACAGAACCAGGGGTGTACGTGTTTTTTGCTACTGGAGGTATCCTTACCAATGGCCCAACGGTAGGCATGGACTACGGGATACTGAAAGTATTCATCGGAGTCAACGGGTATCTGGAGCAGGAAGCAACAGCAGTTACTGCGCCTTATGCAAAATCGTACAGAACGCGTACGGAAACCGTATGGGGACCCTGGAAGAGAATACTTACTGACTCTGATTCAGTATCTTTCGCACCTGCTGTACATGAGCATAGCCGCCTAATAGCTACTACTACTGCACGGGATATCAGGCCCAGTCTGACAGGTAAAGGGCAGTTTGCGCCTTACTTTGTCTCACGGGCAGGGTTGAACGGTGCTGTTTCGACAGACTACTCAGACATGCTGGTGCTTAACACCTATGATGATGCAAGCGGAGGAAAAGTGAACGCGCTCGTTTTTGATAAATCCACAATGCAGATTTTTCATTATCAAGCGGCACAAACTGATCCGGCGTGGGGGCCATATAATACGCTCGCCTATAAGGAGCATGTATCAAAAACCCGTTCGAACGATGTTGAGTTTCTGGTAACTACTACAGCAGCCAATACGCTAGTGTCCGCAGCATCTTTTTCCTCATCGGCAAATGTGACAGTTAAGGCTTACCTGCGCCTGACGGCTGCCGCTACGGTAGAAATAACCGTTTGGTATCAAGATGCTGGAGGAGCAAACACGGCGTATATAGTGCCATCTAAGTATTTTGACGCAGCTGGTAGTTATTGCTTTGTACCGCTATTCCTGAACGTTGCAGGCGGTAGCAGTATGAATGTTGTAACCACATGCAGCGGTGCCAATGTAGCGCATATATCCGTTGTAATTGAGGAGGCTTAAGCATGACTAAGCTGATTTTACCCGGAACAGCTGCTGCTTCTGATGTTGTTGCAGGAAAGACATTTAGTGCAGGAACATTGTACAACGCAAATGGCTCAATAATTGAGCGCCCAGCACAGCAAGCAGCGGTCTCAATGGGAGCGAATGGGTCAAATCTCTACGTACGTATTCCTACGGGTGCTTACCGAACACCGGCTAATGGAGCAAATGCGGAAATAGTAATTCCATATTCCATGATCGCTAGTAACGAAGGAACAACAATAAAACCAGCAGATATCAAATCAACGGCAAACTATTATGGAGTACAGGGAACATTAGCTGAACGTCTGTACGCCAGCGGTACGGGCACTTCTGACAACAGTTCATTTACAACGCACACAGCTATAAATGGGGGAACACCCTCGTATATAACCTGTTCAATCACAGGACTATCTTTCTCGCCCAATATAGTTTTAGTTCGTACAACGGGCGGTGGAAGCGTATGGAACAGTACCTTACTATTCAACTTGTGGGGGTACGGGGTTTCTGCGGTCGTCAAGGATGAGGACAATGATGCCTATATTGTTACGCAGAACGCTAACGGCAGCGCGAAAATTAACCTTACACAAAGCTCTTGTGTATTTCCATTGTATACAGCCTCGGGGTACCCATTTACATGGGAAGCATGGGGATAAAATATAAAAAGGAGTGGTGATAATGGAGATCGGACGAAAAATCTATTATGAAAAATCTACGGGGAATGTGCTGGTGGATACCGGGGAGCGATCTGGGAGTGTAGTGGAAACGACTTGGGAGCAGGACTTTGCCTCCTACAAATCCCTCAATGAGCGCGTCCCAGAAACAGTGGGCGTGATCAAGCTGACTTATCGGCAGTATGCATATGAATTTTCTGAGGCGATCGGTTACCGGGTCAATCTCGAAACTGAGGAGTTGGAGTTTGCTTACCTGGACCAAAATGCCGAGCCGGGAGAGCCAGTTGAACCAGTCTATCAGCAACCATTAACCGATCAATTCTCTGCATTGAAGGAGCGGACTGAAGCCAATGAAGCCGCAATTCTAGCGTTACTTGATTTTGGCTTGTAGTCAGCCGCGCATGAGGGGAGGTGAAAATTGATGTATCCATTTTTGCTTAATATGTGGGTCATGGGTAAGGTCACAGAGACTAAGCTGCAGACATTCAGCCCGAAGTATCTGACAGCTGATGAGCTGGAAATGATTTTGGCCACACCACAAAAAGATTAGAGCTGGCGCCCATAGAGGCGTTTTTATTTTGCCCACAGATCCCCGGGGGAAAATTTTATTCAAAGATGGAGTAAAGGAGGTCGGGCGCTTCTATGAAGTAAACATTTTTTATTATTTTCAATAAAATTGTAAGTTTACGTCTGTTTTTTGCATCGTTTTTGTTAACAATTTTCTTTTGGGCTGCTACACTTAAAAGAAAAAAGGCGGTGCGAACAATGGAAGATTTTTTGATCACAGCTGAATTCGGATTTACTGATGAAGAAATAGAAGCAATCGAGAAAGAATTTTCGTTTTCGCTGAGTTATGAGGATTGGGAATCGATAGCCATCTTAGATGAAATTGAAGAAGAAGGCGAGCAGACGTTACTACTGGCCACAGGGAAAATGGTATACTTCCCTGACGATTTGCTTCGTAAAGAAACTCTAGCCCAGATTGATTAGTAGATTACTATGCAACAAGGCACGTCCACATCAGACGTGCTTTTTCTTTTGCCCTCGGTGAGACTCCGGGGGCTATTTGTATTGAGAGGATGGATGATAAGTGGATAGTATTGCTAAATTTCTGCTGCCAGTGTTCAGCGTGGCCGCATCATTTTTTTTCGGAGGCTGGTCTGCATTGCTTAATATTTTGTTGGTGTTTGTTGTGTTGGATTATGTTACCGGCGTGGCTGCCGCAGCCAAAGAGGGAAAGCTCAAAAGCAATATTGGATTGTGGGGTATTGCCCGAAAGATAGTGATCTTTGCCATTGTGGCTGTAGCGCACTTAGTTGACCAGGCGCTAGGCGGCAATCATTTGTTCAGGGACGCGGCAATCTTTTTTTACCTCGCGAATGAACTTTTGAGCCTTATTGAAAACGCTGGGCGGTTGGATGCACCGATACCGCCAGGGCTGCGGCAGGCCGTTGAAGTCCTCAAGGGTAAATCTGGAGATAAGGGAGCTGACGAGTAATGTTGACTCTTGAGCAAGTCAAAGCAAAGTCCGCGTCTAAACTGAGCGGGCTTCTTTCGGCGGACCGCGCGGCAACTGAGGCGCTAATAGAGTTTGCGTATGCTCACGGTGTACCGATTGTCATTACCCAGGGGCTGCGGTCAATCCCTGAGCAAGACGGCCTGTATGCCCAGGGGCGGACCAAGCCGGGGCAGATCGTCACCAATGCCCGGGGCGGATACTCATACCACAATTTCGGCGTGGCGATTGATTTCGCGCTGTTGCTACCAAATGGCGGTGTGAGCTGGGATACCAAGCGTGACGGAGATGGTGACGGCGTAGCGGATTGGGATGAGGTAGTAGCTGATGCAAAGCGTATCGGGTGGGAGTGGGGTGGGGACTGGACCAGTTTTAAGGATATGCCTCACCTGCAGATAACCTATGGCCTGAGCACAGCAGACTATCGGACAGGTAAGCGGCCAACACAGGCGCAGTTAGATGCGGTAATTACAAAAATAAATAAATCAAAAGGGGAAGATGAGATGAGAAAGGATGTGCCGGTTAAGGTACTGCTGAATGGTAAAAAGCTGACTGATGGTCTTTTGGACGATGGCACGACATACATCCCGGTGCGGGCCTTGGCTGGAGTGCTAGGAGCAACGGTAGCCTATGACGCTGCTACCAAGACGGTTAATATAACCAAGTAAAATCCCAAACGCTTGGGATTATGCCCACTGGCTCCGGCTGGTGGGCTTTTTACTGTTCATGAATTAAAAAAGCCCCGGGGATCGGGGCCATTCCTAAAATAACTGAATAATCTCAATTGCTCCGTCCTTGAAAATCTTTATATGAGTGCGGTCCCCTAATAACTCATCCATTTCTATTGCCTCATCGCGGGTTAGGTTCGCATCGTCGGGTTGTTCCTGACGCCTCTTATGTTTCCTACTCATAAAGTCAAAATACTTGGCCGGGTTATTGATGAAGGCAAATGCCTTCCAATTATCTTCTGGATCATCTGACGCACCGGCTTCGAACATTTCATATCCATTGCTCTGAAACCATAAAATAACATCCCGCCGACGCTTGTAACGAGAAAGAATATATTCCACTACAAACCTATCTGTCCATAGATGGCCGATCCGAAATTCCAAAAAACAAAGTTTGCATATCCCTAACCTATCTACAATATCAGGTGAGAAAACATGCTCCATTTCTTGATATTCGCGTTCCTTCCCGCAATAATAACAGGTTGCATCAGGATGATTTTCCTTCCAGTCTTTAATGAATTCAATCTCAGTTTTTGCATAGATGAATTCTTCGGGCGCCACATAATCAGCCATATTCGAACTTTTCCAGCCCATCGGCTCCACTCCCCCAAAACGCCTATTTCGTTATAAGTGTATTCTGGCAAATTGATGAAAATCCTTTAAGACCGCTTAACCCAGTTGTGTCAAGCTTTTCGTTGCTTATGGATCAGTTCAACCTTTCCCTTATCACTGGCATCAATTAAGGCGCTGAATAAAGCCTCGTTAACCAGCAGCAGGGGGAAAATCACATTGTCCATAACAGCGTAATCCAGATATCCAGTTCGACGGCGAGGTTTCATAACCAATTTCCTCCTCCGGTTTTATTTAGGGGAGGAGCCTTGCGGCTCCTCCTGACTTGCTAACTGCGACGTTGTTTGGTAATCTGACTATAGATACTGTAGGCTGTTTCTTCGGCTTCCGTTAGCGCGTATTGACGAAGAATTTCAGCCTGTCTTTCCTTGAACTCCTCCCGGGAGCTGCGACCGAGTGCAAATCGTTCGCGGGCTACTCTCAGGAGGTGTTCTCGTTTTTGGAGCTTTTCAAAAGCTGCCATTGTGATTTTGTCCATCATGTTCACCTCCTTTCTATACTCTTATTATACAACGAATTATGTTGAATGTCAACAAAATAAGTTAAATACCAACGATAATAGTTGAATTATTGTACGGAGTGCTGTATATTATTGGTGAGGTGATATTATGTTGAAGTTAAGGCTTGGAGAATTAAGAGGGAGTAAACCGAGTGTCAAGGAGCTGAGCGAAACACTTGATATTCGTTGGAATACATTGAAGGATTACGAGAATAACACAGCAAAAACTTGGTCGCCTGAGCATCTGGAAAAGCTCATGAAATATTTCGGCCTGAAAGACGTTTCGGAGCTTATCGAGTACCGGGAGGATGAGCAGGTCAATCCTGGAGGCTTCTCGCAGGCGGAGTTGGATATTTGGCGTAAAGTCAATGAGTATTACGCGAACAATGAAGTGAGTAAAGACTAGGGACATTCTCCCCGGTCTTTTTTTTGTTGTGAGGTAAATCAAACCATTGCTAAAAAATCCACTACGGGCATATAATACAAACAAACGTTCTTATTTTGGAGGCCTGCTGGATGAGTAACATAACAATAGAGGAGCGGACCATACTCCGCGATTACATACTGCTGCAGTATATGGAGCAGATGGTGCGAAACAGTTTAGGGGATATAGAGCACTCCACGAATATTCTCAAGCGACTTTACTTGATGGCCGGGAATGCCTTGTTGGAGCGGATGAAACAGGACCAGTACCGGATGCGACGAGAGCTTAAACAATCCAATATCAAAATCCTAGGCGATGAACAGGATGATTTTGTTATCTACCATCATATTAATTGTAGGGGGTATACTGAGCGCTTTGGACTGACCCGGGATGTCTTGAAGGCAGAAATCAGCCTGCAGCTGACCAAATATACCTCAGAGCTGGGGGATAACTTAAAAGAAGCATCGACTAAAGTGAAATCCTGAGCGACATAGCAAAACCCCGGAGAGTCCCCGGGGCTTTTTTTATTTTACTGTAACAAATTTATCAACGAATTTTTGTCTATCCTCTTTGTTGAAGTGGGGATCACTTATCTTCTCACGCCATATTTCATTTGAAGTAAGCGTACTGAAGTCTACGTTATAAAAGCTTTCTACGGCTCCCTTAGTCAAATCCACAGAGTACGTTTTCCCATCATAGGGTATGGTCATGTCAACCGTTGCGGTTCCTGGGAATTGCTTAAATAGTCGGCTCGTTTCTTGCATAAGTAGCTTATTGATCTGATCTCCAGTAGCGAAATAATCTACATAATCCTCATTTTTTATACCAGAATTCGGGTTGGCATCTTTGTATTCTTTGAAATTTTTGAAGAAGATCACGCTTATACTATCCGTACCAACTTTGACCTCTTTGATAAAGGTTTTTCCTGTAAGGTTTGCTGTGTATGCCAGCACCTCATCCTTTGACAAAGGCACTTTATCAGCGGCTATTGCTTGAGTAGGTGCTGTGGTTGGTTGGAGAGTGGGTTTAATCGATGGTGCTTCAGTAGGAATAGTTGTTGGTTCTGGTGTGGTCTCGACTACAGCGGGTTGAGCCTCTTCGGTAGCTAATGGATCTGCCTGATCTGCTGGATCATCATTGCCTGTGGTCAGCCCAATTATGCCTCCTACTACGATTACAATCGCCCAAAAGATCCAGCGCTTATAGAATGGTTTCTTCATGATGTTCCCCCTAAAACTGATAATAATTTCAAATTGATTCTACCAGATTAAGGGATGGTAATCTATGTATTTTATAATGAACATTATATAAAGGCTAGTCTTGCAAAACCAATTCGTAGCGGGTTCCCGCGACCAACCTGCTTTAAGCAGATTGGTTTCGGCCGGTTCCCATCCGGCCATCATCAGGCGGGCGGTTCAATTGCCATTATTGGCTACTTGCTTCGATGCGAAGCGCTTCTTTAACCGCGTTTTGTAGCAGCAAAGAATAATTCAATCCTGCCGCATCACCCGCGTCACGCATCCATTTTGGAATTGAACAATTCTTAGTTACTGACTTATTAGCGGCCGCGTCCTTATACGGCGGCAGGAACACATCAACGAAGACAATACGGTCTGTAGAGTCTTCAAGCTCAATATGATCTGGAAGGGAAGGCACGGGGAACGCCTCTCCTTTTTCCTCCAACTCCAGAAGACGAAAGGCAAGCAATTCCTTCGCGCGCCAGATGCCATCTGCTAAATCCTTCGGGATAATCGCAGTCCCAGGGAAGTCAGGGAAATACATGCCGATGCCGCCGTCTTCTGCTTGTTCAACGACTACTGGATACACATGGGTATTCAAATTATCACGCTCCTTTAAAATAGAGAGGTAAGCGGAGGGGAAAGCCGGGGTTAAAACTCAACCCCGGAAGTCCGTTCTATGTTCTTGAGTGTCCCCTTCGGTATGGAGCGCCCGCCTGCATGGGCGCTAACATCAGCATATCGGGTTGGGTCTGTCGGGTGTATGTACCGTTGATGACTGGTGCCTTTCCCGTGGCTCGGTGAAGGTTTGAACCCTGCCTCCCGAAGGGCTTGGATAACTTCTCGGACTGTTTTTTGTTTTCCCATCGCTTACCTCCTTTCTATATTCTTATTGTAACACGCATTATATTGCGCGTCAACAATTTATTGCGTAATATAATACGCATAATTGAGGTGTGCTGAAGTTGTTATGGTTCTGGAAAATTTTCCTGACCTAAGCGGCATGGATTAGAATTTCATATAAATTCCTCAAAATCATTGAAATACGAACGCTTATTCGTATACAATACAAGAACAAATGTTCGAAAGGGTGATGTGAAATGAGAACACATGAAGAGATTGATTATCTTGACCCACCTAATCATGATGAATATGCTTTGCAGGATCTAGGTGATGTGCTTCAAGAAGCAATGACAGGTAAATCTCCGACAACGCTAACTGTGTACAAAATAGGGAAAATAACCGGACTCATTAAGAAGATAGACGTACCAACCCGAAAAGTTCATTTACAGACAGAAACAGAAGGGATATATAAATTTCCCGTACTAGACATATGGAAGGCTGAACCGGCTGAATAAGCTGGTTTTTTTATTTATGCAGTCCCTATACATTCCCCACACTTTACCCTCATGAGTCGTTGTAGATTGATCTTTTTCAATGTAGGTGAATGTAGGTAAAGAATCCGATAAACATATATTCTATGCGGCTTTGACTCGTGTTAGCTATATTCTTGTAGGAGCTGTTGATTATATGGATTTAAAAAAGTATCATCAAGAGGAGCTGGTAAAAATAGAGAAAGCGGGTGTTCAATCATGGAACAACTGGTCCAGGAAGAGTGGGAGAAATTCAGCGAGCTATTATCCAAAATTAGCGGGTACACAGAAGCGATTGGCTTACTGCATTGGGATTTGCGCACAGGGGCCCCACGCAAAGGTGTGGAGATTCGTTCCAATACCATCGGGCTGATCAGCGGCGAGATCTTCAGACTGCAGACTTCTCCGGAAATGGGTGAGTTCACGAAATATTTCAGCCGTCCGGAAGTCATGGCCCAATTAAGCGACATTCAGAACAAGATCGTTAAAGATTGCCGCAAGGAGTACGAGCGCAGCCAGAGTATACCTTCCAAAAGCTATGAGGAGTACTCCATGCTCACCGCCCATGCCCAGACGATTTGGGAAGAAGCTAAAGAAAGTGATGATTTCGATACCTTTGAACCTTATCTAAGCAAAATTGTTGCGTTCACACAGGAGTTTATCGACCACTGGGGTGTGAAGGACTCCCGCTATGATACGCTGCTTGACATGTACGAGCCCGATCTGACGGTTGAGAAGCTGGATGATATCTTCGGACGTCTGCGTAGCCGCCTTGTTCCGCTTGTCGAGGCTATAGCCGCATCCAAGAACAAGCCCGATACAGAGTTTCTGGCCCAGATTTTCCCTAAGGAGCAGCAAGAGAAGTTCGGATTATTCATTCTTGAGCAAATGGGTTTTGACTTTGAAGCCGGACGACTGGATGAAAGTGTGCATCCGTTCGCTACCGGGCTGAACCCGGGGGATGTGCGCATCACGACAAACTACTTGCTGGACAATGTTTTAAGCGCTGTATTCAGCTCACTACATGAAGGTGGACATGCTCTATATGAACAGAATATCAGCAAGGATCTTGTAGGCACACCGCTGGCTCAAGGGGCGTCCATGGGTATTCATGAATCCCAGTCCAGACTATGGGAAAATATGATTGGCCGCAGCCGTTCATTCTGGCAACGCTACTACGGAGATCTCCAGCAGCATTTCCCTGAGCAGCTGGCCAATGTTGAAGTGGAAGACTTTTACCGCGCGATCAACAGTGTAGCGAATTCTTTCGTCCGCATTGAAGCCGATGAATTGACGTACAACCTGCACATCATTGTCCGCTATGAGATTGAAAAGCTTATTTATAATGAAGGACTGGAAGTGAAGGATCTGCCTGGGGTATGGAATGCCAAGTATCAGGAATACCTGGGGATTACCCCTCCGAGCAATGCCCTGGGAGTGCTGCAGGATGTTCACTGGTCCGGCGGGGACTTCGGTTATTTTGCCTCATATTCACTGGGAAATATGTATGCCGCACAAATTTTGAATACACTTCGCAAGGAATTGCCGGAGCTCGAAGATCTGATAGCCGCCGGTAACCTGCTACCAATCAAGGAATGGCTAACAAACAAAATCTACCGTTATGGTCAGAGCCTGACTCCATCACAAATCATTGAACAGGTGACAGGTGAGCCGCTGAATCCTGATTATCTGGCTGATTATTTAGAAGCTAAATATACGGAGCTGTATAAACTATAATCAGCTTATGGACCCAGTGTCTGCAGCAGAGTGGAAGGACTTCGCGGAAGGGAATATAATAGAAGGAAAGCGCAGAATGGAAGGAATAGTGGAATGGCAAATACACACACATACAGTCGCAAGGAAGAGGTCGCAAATGCGGTAACGCATGGGGTTGGAGCCGTATTAAGCTTAGCAGCGCTTGTGCTGCTGGTCGTCTTCGCTGTACAGAACGGCACAGCCTGGCATGTGGTCAGCTTCTCCATTTACGGTGCCACGATGCTGTTGCTGTATATTAATTCAACACTGGTGCATAGTCTTAGAGAAGGGAAAGCCAAGGACTTCTTTGAATTTCTGGACCATTCCTCCATCTACTTGTTTATTGCCGGTACGTACACACCCTTTATGCTGGTGGCGATCCGGGGGACGCTGGGTTGGACCTTGTTCGGGATAGCCTGGGGTGTCGCAGTGTTCGGCGTTTTCTTCAAAGCCTTTTTCGTTAAGAAATTCCTGTTCATGTCCACCATTTTTTACATCGCCATGGGCTGGATGATTGTGATTGCCTGGAATCCGCTCTCAGCGGTGATGGCAGATGGGGGCATGGCCTGGCTGCTGGTCGGCGGGCTGCTGTATACACTGGGAACGGTTTTTTATGTGTGGCGGGGATTCCCTTACCATCATGCGATCTGGCATTTGTTTGTGCTCGGAGGCACTATTGTACACTTTTTTGTCGTGCTTCTTTACGTTTTGCCGATTCACTGAATGGTGTTCTCCACCATGGGGAAATCCACCTTTAGAACAAAGAATAAGATGACAAGCAAAAAGGCTTGACATCTTTCTTTGTTTTAGGTATCATAAGGGACGTTGTGAAGCTGTAAAGTGTTTTTCCTTGACGAAGGGAGTGCCCTTAATGAGTCAGGAGAATAGGCTCGAGAAAACTAACCGGATTAACTTGTTATTTGCTTTTTATGAACGCCTGCTTACGGATAAGCAGCAAACGTTTCTTAAATATTATTTTCACGATGACTTCTCCCTGGGAGAAATCGCCGCTGAATTTGAAATTAGCCGCCAAGCCGTGTATGAGCACATTAAGCGTGCGGAGCAGGTTCTGGAGAATTACGAAGAAAAGCTCGGATTGCTTTCGAAGCATGAGAGCCGCAACAAATACTTAGAAGAACTGCGCAGACTGCCGGAGAATGGGATGCTGCCTGAGCAATATACACTGCGGTTCACGGAGCTCGTGGATCGTTTGCAGAGGTTAGAGTAGCATGAAGGGAGAAAGCTGCATATGGCGTTTGAAGGTTTAACCGGAAGATTGCAGAATGTGTTCAGCAAGCTGCGTGGCAAAGGTAAAGTATCCGAAGATGACGTAAATGAAGCCATGCGCGAAGTACGGCTGGCCCTTCTGGAAGCCGATGTTAACTTCAAGGTAGTCAAGGACTTTGTGTCCAAGGTGAAGGAGAAGTCCGTTGGCAAGGAAGTAATGGACAGCTTTACTCCCGGCATGGTAATTATTGATATCGTCAACAAGGAACTGACCGAGCTGATGGGTGGAAGCCAGGCAAAGCTGGCTAAGTCGAATAAGCCGCCGACCGTGATTATGATGGCTGGTCTGCAAGGGGCAGGGAAGACGACCACTTCAGGCAAGCTGGCTAAGCTGCTGCAGAAGGGGAATCACCGCCCGCTGTTGGTAGCTGCCGATATTTACCGCCCGGCTGCGATCAAGCAGCTGCAGGTGCTGGGTGAACAGATCAAGGTTCCTGTATTTTCGCTGGGTGATCAGACGAGTCCGGTAGAAATCGCCAGACAAGCTGTTCAGCATGCGAAGGATAATAACCTGGATTACGTGATTATCGATACTGCAGGCCGACTGCATATTGATGAAGAGCTTATGGAAGAGCTGAAGCAGATTCATAACGTTGTAAGTCCTGACGAAGTGCTGCTCGTTGTAGACGCCATGACGGGTCAGGATGCCGTTAACGTTGCCGACAGCTTCAATAAGCAGCTCGAGCTTACCGGGGTTGTACTGACGAAACTTGACGGCGACAGCCGCGGCGGCGCCGCGTTGTCTGTCAAGGCGGTCACTGGCTGCCCGATCAAATTCGCTGCACTAGGCGAGAAGATTGATGCGCTGGAGCCTTTCCATCCTGAGCGGATGGCATCCCGTATTCTCGGTATGGGCGACATGCTGTCGCTGATCGAGAAGGCACAGGCCAACATCGATACCGAAAAAGCCAAGGAAATGGAACGTAAGATGCGCAATGCAGAATTTACGTTCGATGACTTCCTGGAGCAAATGGATCAAGTTAAGAAGCTTGGCCCCATCGACCAGATACTCGACATGCTGCCTGGCATGAATAAAGCCAAGGGCATGAAGGACCTCAAGGTCGACGACAAGCAGATGGGCCGGGTCGAAGCCATTGTTCATTCCATGACCAAGGCCGAGAAGGCTCAGCCTGAGATCATCAACCACAACCGCCGCAAACGCATTGCCACCGGCAGTGGTACCAACGTGGCTGAGGTCAACCGCCTCATCAAGCAGTTCGATGAAATGCGCAAGATGATGAAGCAGTTCTCCGGCATGATGGGCGGCGGAGGCAAGGGCGGCAAGAAAAACGCCATGAAGCAGCTCAAAGGCCTTGGTGGTAAAGGAATGAAGTTTCCTTTCCGTTGATCACATCTTTTGATCTCAATCCTTTGATCTCAGTCCTTTGATCTTCATATAGATCAGACATTGTACAACATCAGATGATCAAGGGTTCTGATCTTAGTCTTTTGATCCTAGTCTTTTGATGATCTTAGTCTTTTGATCTTAAATGTTAAATCTTTACCCGTCGCCAGGTACCGCTGCAGTTAAGCGTGTCCCGCAGGGACGGAAAGCGTTCCTACTCCCAACATTCCCAAGTCAGAGACATCTGAATGCCCACGCCAGTTGCACTTAGCCGGGTGTCCAGAGGGCAGAGCCCTTGGGGCCCTCCCTTGGCTAAGGGAGGGTTTGGGAGGGATCGAAAAAGGTTTCTCAAACATATTGTAAAATTTTCGATATTCTTATAAGGAGGTGAATTTCGTGGCAGTACGTATTCGTCTGAAAAGAATGGGTGCACATAAAGCGCCTTTCTATCGTGTAGTGGTTTCCGATTCCCGGTCCCCTCGTGACGGTCGTTTTATCGAGGAAATCGGTTATTATAATCCGATTGAAGTACCGGCAGTAGTTAAGATCGATGAGGAAAAGGCTCTTAAATGGCTTCAAACAGGTGCGCAGGCATCTGATACCGTCCGCAATCTGCTTTCCAAAGCAGGCGTGATGAAGAAGTTCCATGAGCTGAAGCAACAGAAATAATGACTGATTGCGAGGGTCCTCTATGGAAGAATTAGTTGGAGTTATTGCTAAGGCTTTAGTGGATCATCCAGAGGATGTGGCTGTACGGACCGTGGAGAAGGAACACCTGATTGTCTATGAGCTTTCTGTGCATCCAGATGATGTCGGCAAAGTCATCGGCAAGCAGGGCAGGATCGCCAAAGCGTTCCGTACCGTGGTCACATCTGCAGCAGTCAAGAGCGATAAACGCGTTACCGTGGATATCTTATCTTAAAGAATGCGTTCAATGAGGGGCTAGGGATAGTATATCCCGGCTCCTTTTTGTTGAAATATATAAGCAGGAACATACAACACAACTATAAGTAAAGGAGAGGATCAGATGACGGAAGAGCTGAACGTAGGCAAGCTGGTCAATACACATGGAATTCGCGGGGAGATCAAAATATTATCCTCTACCGATTTTCCGGAAGTCCGATTTGCACCGGGAAAAAAACTGCTCGTGGTTCCCGCCGACGGTAGCCCAAAATTCGAGGTAACGGTGGAAACGGCAAGAGAACATAAAGGAATGTATATTGCCAAGCTGAAGGGTTACACCAACATTAATCAGGTCGAGAAATATAAAGGAAGCATGCTGAAGGTTCCGAGTGACGATTTGGTGGAACTGCCAGAGAATGAATACTACTTCCACCAGATTGTCGGCTGTGAGGTATATACCGATGTGGACGATAGTCAAGCTCTCGGCCAAATTACTGAAATTCTTCAGCCTGGTGCCAATGATGTATGGGTGGTAAAGCCCGCCAAAGGTCCCGAAATCCTGATTCCGGTGATCAACGATGTTGTACTGGATGTGGATATTCAGGCCAAGAAGATTAAGGTGCACTTGATGGAAGGGCTGCTGCCATGATGCGGATTGATGTGCTGACGCTTTTTCCTGAAATGTGTGAAGGTGTATTCGGCACTAGCATTCTAGGCAAAGCACGAGAAAAAGGGATTGTCTCACTGAACGCGGTTAACTTCCGTGACTTCTCTGGAAACAAGCATAACAGCGTGGATGATACGCCATATGGTGGTGGAGGTGGGATGGTGTTGAAGCCAGACCCTATCTTTGCCGCTGTGGAGCATGTGCTTGCTGAATCCGGAGATCAGGAGGAACCGCGCATCATTTTGATGTGCCCTCAGGGCCAGAAGTATACTCAGCAGATGGCAGAGGAATTGGCACAGGAAGAGCATCTGATTTTTATCTGCGGTCATTATGAAGGCTACGATGAGCGGATCAGAGAGCATCTGGTGACGGATGAATTGTCTATCGGAGACTACGTACTCACCGGGGGTGAGCTTCCTGCGCTTACAGTGATCGATTCGGTTGTGAGGCTGCAGCCGGGGGCGCTGGGCAATGAGACCTCTGCGGTGACTGATTCGTTCAGTACCGGTCTGCTGGAGTATCCGCATTATACCCGTCCGGCTGAATTTCGAGGATGGAAGGTACCTGACATTCTGCTCAGTGGACATCATGCGAACATCGAAGTGTGGCGGCGTGAGCAGGCACTGCAGCGTACTTTGGAACGCCGGCCGGACCTGTTAGAGACAGCTGAGTTGACGGTGAAGGATAAGGCTGCTCTGGAACGATTGAAGAGATTGAGCAGTGATACACTTTAGTGGATATTTACTATAAAATGGAATATATAGCGTCTCGTTAACATATACTATGTTGATGAGGCGTTTTTTGTTGTGTTTGTTCGGGAATACAAATCTATGCAAAGGCTGAAAGGAAAATGAGACCCATAGAATATCTAAAAAAATACGAGCAGATGTGCGTTACTATCCTGTTTTTTGGGTAATTAGAAGAGGCGACGGAAATTGAAGCTCAGATGCAGCTATTTCAACTATCGAAAGGAATGAACATTAGTGACTACGAATACGCGTGAAGAATTCAAGCCAGACGTGGACACTGTCCACAAGGAAGCGGAGCCGCTCCGCACAGTAAATGATATTATCGATTTCTATACCAATCGTAAATCATAAGACCAATATAGCATGCATAAAAACCACTACCTCAGCTGACCTGGAGTAGTGGTTTTTTATATCGGGATCTAAGGCATGGCATAAGGAGATTTGAAATATAAAAAAGACCGTCCGAAGACGGTCTCTTTACCCGAGGCGCTAGTTAAAACTTTGATCCGTATCCCGCGCCACCAGGGCTACAACTTCAGCCGTTGGTCCGGGTAAGGGATACGTTCAACATGTCATGATTGATGTGAACGCACCTCCTTTCCTTGTGCCAAGAGTATAGCACAGCTGCTGCAAAAAAACCATGAATTTTAAGAAAAAAATAGTTTTGAGATTTGGAAAATTCTACTTGAATCTATTATAAATCTGCGGTATACATAGGTGAAAATCAGCGTTGCTTCGGTTCTACTATTGCGTTGAATGCGTATATTGAACAAGAGGCATACAGCAGCATACATATGCGTCGGGGTATAGCGCAGCCTGGTAGCGCGCACCCTTGGGGTGGGTGAGGTCGCAGGTTCAAATCCTGTTACTCCGATCAACTGGATATCATTGAGACAGAGAGAATCACATTCAGCCGGTTAAGATACCGGAAGCGATGTGATTCTTTTTGCCGTGCGCGTAGGGTGCTTGTGGCCGCAATAAAAAACACTCCCTGCTGAACCAAAGGTCCAGAGGAAGTGTTACGGAAGCTTATGGAGGTTACGCGCGGCTAAACCCTAGAACGGTGATCGCGTTGATTCCGGTGATCTTTGGCAAGCATCACAATACCCGAACCGAGCGCATAGATAGCTACTACCGAAAATAATACGACTACCCACGTGTAATTCCGTACAGTATAGGTAAGCGATGCAAAGATGATGAACCAGGCGATACGAAGCACCCCTTCATTGATAAATCTTTTGCCAGCTGCACTCATGAGAATTGCCTCCTCTGATTAAAATGAAATTTGTCCATCCTTCGTAAGCGCTCTAATTATGAATATTATATTAATAATAACCCCTTTTGTTCTAAAATGATACACAATGTTCACAAGTTCTTTGTTTCACAGCTATTTTTTTTATTGCTATCTGCCACACGGCTACTGCCGTTCCCGGCTTATCCCCCTCCGCATACCATACAGCATCACGAATGAGGAGGGGTTCTCAGGTGGAAGCCTATTATAATTGTCTGCATTGTATGAACAAAAGAGTTCGCATCATGACTACGGACGGCAAGCGGCATGAAGGAATCATTGTGAATGTGGATAGAAACAATGTATATTTGAAAACAAAGGGCAACGGTAAAATGAAGACATCAGCATTTAATCCTTACGGAAATTACTATGGCGGGTTCTACGGGTACGGCAGTGAGATTCTGACGTTAAGCTTGTTCACTTTGCTGGCCATAGCGCTGATTTAGGTCGAGACACACAAAAGAAGCCAATCTCAAGGCGAGACTGGCTTCTTTTGTGTGTCCTAGTGAAGCTGGTACAGCCCCACTGATTTCGTATGCTATTGAACTGTAATGGAACCGATTTGTGTGGATAGTGAGATGAGTGGACCGCCGCCATTCATTTCCTTTCTTGCGGATCCGTTTCCGGTAATTTGGCCGAGCTCGCTTTTAGTGGATACGGTGCACTTGAGTCCGCTGCTGAGATCTGCGGTTATTTTGCCGATATCACTGCGTACCTTAAGGGAGCTTTCAGACTTCATGCCTCGGATATCCAGTTCGATGCTACCCGTATTGGATTCCACTGTTGATTTTCCGCTGAATTGTACAGCCTCGAGAACTATTGCGCCTACATTGCTGTCAATGTGGAAAGTGCCTTTCAGGCCATGCAGCCGAATTGCCCCGACATTGTTGCTGATATGGTATTCATCCATAGTAGCTGGTATCTCAATCTCATAATTGATGCTGAAATCGGCGAAGCCATACTTCTTTTGGGCCCAGGTCCATAGATCTTTTTTGGGCTCACTCTTGGCATGTGTGGATACCTTAAGCTCATTGCCGTCAGCTTGAACTGTAACTTCTGCGCTGCCTAGAATTTTACGTTCTGTCTCCTGATTAAGACCAGAGTGTGCGACGACCGTTGCTTTTACGGTGATGGAATCACTGTTCCCGGAAGTGATCTTCACTTCACCTACGCTATTCTCCAGAACTAGTGCTGACGCAGAATCGGCTTTTTTAGCAGTATTGAGCTCTTTGCTCAAACTGCCCGCATTTATTTCTTCTGCCACCTTTGCAACACCACTCTGAACAGCCTGCTCCACACCTACGGTGGCCTCGCCCAAACCTTGTTTTACTGCCTCAACGGTTTCCTTCTGGAAATCCCCGTTTAATCGCTGTTCAAGCTGATTGTCCGCAGCTTCTTTGCCTGGTAGCTCCCGGCAACCGGATAGCAGTGCAATAGAGAGAACGGCGACCGCCGCGATGATTGCTGTATTATGATTTCTTTTCAATTTCAGACCCTCCCATAATTGCTTGTTGCTTATGTATAATCCATACTATATCTTATGGGAAAAAATTGAAAAACAGGCCGGGGACGGGTTACTGTACTGGACTAAAGTCTAGGATGCCTTGATCGGCTACATTTCATTGAAGAGGTATGCTAGAATAAACAATGAAAGCGATGTTTTTAAGGTGAAGTCATTTTTTATTAGCGAGGCTGAAGCAAACGGCTAACATATATTTGGATGTAGGGCTGTTGCAGCCAGCTTGAATAAGCTTTGCATCAGCGATGGAGACAGTGTTATCGTCGCCATGCAAGGCCCGGGATAGTCTGTTTACTATTAGACTGACACCAGTCAAGGGAGCGGATGATACAGATGCAATATGTGGCAGTTGTAGTTGTGTTGTTAGTTGGTGTGATTGTATATTTTGGTTACTTCAGCCCGAAAAGACAATCTTCAAGGCCGAAAAGCAGTACTGCCAGTAATGTGATTTCTATGGACCGTCACCGTAAAGCCAAGCAGAGTGCTGGGGAGCAGCCTTGCTCTTCCTGTAAAAAGAAAAACGGTAAGCTGATCTTCTATGCTCAGGATAACGGGACGGTTGTCGGCTTGTGCAAGGACTGCAAGGTTAAGGCGAAGAAGCGGGATATGATGCCTCTCTGAATCTCAAAAAACAAGTTGTCTTTTCTGGTGATTTATGATAATATTATTTCTGTTGTGTGGAATACGGTGGTCCTCTGCGGATAATGAGGGAGAGCAATGGTCTCTCCGGAAGAGGCAAGAACACCTGTACGGAAGGAGGAAGTCCTAAATGAATATCCTACAAGCAATTACGCAAGAGCAACTTCGCAAAGATATCCCGAGTTTTCGCCCGGGTGATACTTTGAAAGTGCATGTAAAAGTTATCGAAGGAACTCGTGAACGGATCCAGTTGTTCGAAGGCGTTGTAATCAAACGTCGCGGCGGTGGAATTGGTGAGACTTTTACGGTTCGTAAAATCTCTTACGGTGTTGGTGTGGAAAGAACTTTCCCAATCAACTCGCCAAAGATCGAGAAAATCGAAGTGGCTCGCCGTGGTAAAGTGCGTCGTGCGAAGCTGTATTACCTTCGTGACCTGCGCGGTAAAGCTGCAAGAATTAAAGAAATCCGTCGCTAATATTGCGGTAAAGGAAAGGGGCTTGATTTCAAGCCCCTTTCGTTTATTCATCTATAATAAAGTACAGATCATATATGCCTTAGGATCAGCTTCTCCGAAAAGGCCTCCTGACGGAGTATTCGTGGAGGAGTTTTTGGTAGGAGTTTTTTTGTTGTATAGTGAGGGTAGCATATAGAGAGGACGGTGAACTATGCAGCAGGATTTTCAGCAGGGACAAGGTGAAATTGTGGAGCCTGACGGCAAGAATCTCCGCAAGCCCAAAAATGAAGTTCTGGAATGGATTAAGGCAATTGCTATTGCTTTGATTCTGGTGATTTTGATACGCTGGCTTTTGTTCAAGCCGTTTATTGTGGATGGACCTTCCATGCAGCCAAATTTCCATACCGGCGAACGTGTGATTGTCAATGAAATCTTATATGACATCCGCTCGCCTCAGCGGGGTGAGGTTATTGTGTTCCATGTGCCATCTGAAGGAAAAGATTTCATCAAACGTGTAATCGGCGTAGCTGGGGATACCGTAAAAGTCGAAGGCGATGTTGTTACTGTGAACGGCGAACCGGTGAATGAAACTTACATCAAGGGTGCGATTGACCAGGCACATAATAACAACGCATTGTATAATAACAAAAATTTCCCCAATGAAGATTTTACAGATGGAACAGTGCCAAAAGGGCATGTCTTTGTTATGGGAGACAACCGCTCGGACAGCACCGACAGCCGGATGATCGGCTATGTGCCGCTGGGCGATATTGTCGGCCGCGCAGACCTGATCTTTTGGCCGGTCAAAGATATTACAATGATTAACCATTAAGTTGACGGAAGTCAAAGGAGGTGACGGCAATGGCCATTCAATGGTTTCCTGGTCATATGACGAAGGCTAGGCGGCAAATCGAGGATAAGCTGAAGCTGATTGATGTGTGTATAGAATTGCTCGATTCCCGTCTGCCGCTATCCAGCCGTAATCCGATGATTGACGATATTTTGCGGGACAAGCCGAGACTGATCATTCTGAATAAGGCAGACTTGGCTGACCCTGAAGCTACACGGAAATGGCTGGCCTATTTCAGGGCAGAGGGCCATGTTGCGCATCCGGTAGATGCAGCTACTGGCACGGGCATCAAGGAGATCCCTGAGCAGGTTAAGCTGCTGCTGAAGGAGAAGATCGACCGGCAGATTGCCAAAGGTATGAATCCGCGTCCAAGCCGGGCGCTGATCGTTGGGATCCCCAATGTGGGCAAATCTACGCTCATTAACCGGATGGCTGGCAAAAATATCGCGGCGACGGGTGACCGTCCGGGTGTTACCAAAGGACAGCAATGGATTAAGACGGGCGGAAATCTGGAGCTGCTGGACACGCCAGGGATTCTATGGCCGAAATTCGAGGATCAGGATGTAGGCTACCGTCTGGCGGTAACCGGTGCAATCAAAGAAGAGATTCTGAATATTGAGGATATCGCTTTTTTTGCAGTGAAGTATCTGGTCAAGGATTACGGAGCAAGCTTCCAAGAGCGCTTTGGGATCGAGAAGCTTCCTGAAGATCTGGAGAATCCGGACGAAATTGTTGCTGTTATGGAAGCTGTCGGCCGCAAGCGGGGTTGTCTGATTAGCGGTGGCCGGGTGGACCTGGAGAAGGCTTCACGCCTATTGCTGCATGACTTGCGGGCAGGGAAGCTGGGACGGTTTACACTGGAAACGCCTTAATTACAAAAATATGTGGAATGGAAGAACCATCCGAGTCATTGGGGTGGTTTTTTGTTATGCATGCATGAATGATCCTGAATTTGGAAGGAGTCTTTTGAGCAAAAAGTGGGATGACCAGGGCGTATTCTTATGATAAGCTGGCTTGTACAAGGAATGGGAATTTAGAATTGGTGGTGGAGGAACAGTGAGTTTAATAGATATGTTAAGCTACGAAAAGGGATGCTGGGAACAGGATTACCGGAGAATAGCAGGTGTTGACGAGGTAGGAAGAGGCTGTCTGTTCGGCGATGTCGTAGCGGCTGCGGTGATTTTACCGGAAGGCCTCATTATAGAGGGTGTAGATGATTCTAAGAAGCTGACTGCGAAAAAGCGGGAGAACCTGTTCGAGCAGATTATGGAGCAGGCGCTGGCGGTAAGTGTAGGTCATGTCGACTCAGTGGTCATAGATGAGATCAATATCAAGCAGGCCTCTAGGCTGGCGATGAAAAAAGCAGTGGAAGGTCTGGGTGATCCTCCTGACTATATGCTGATTGATGCGGAAAAGGTGGATCTTTCCTTGCCTCAGCGTGCGATTATTAAAGGGGATGCAAATAGCCAGTCAATTGCTGCTGCTTCTATAGTGGCCAAGGTTACACGTGACCGGCTGTGCGAAGGCCTGTGGGAAGAGTTATACCCGAACTACGGTATTAAAATACATAAAGGTTACGCGACTAAACTGCATAGGGAACAGATCCTGGCTTTGGGGCCGACTCCCATGCACCGCCGCAGCTTTCTGGGGAGAATTCTATCGGATGAACTGACATTGTTTTAAGATTTAAGAGATGGATAGATATAAAGCTTCTTATTATATAAGTTGTGATAATAACTGCACTTAATTGAAGTCCGGGTTAAGGGGTCATCTTATAAAATGCTTTAAAATACCGATATAAATGAAAAGATATATACGAAAGGAGGGGAGATAGACATGAACATCGGATCTTTGATTCGCGGATTACTTGGAGACAATAAACCGGGTGAGCCTAAGACGGTAGAGCTAAAGGAAGGGCAGGTGGTCCGCGGTGTGGTACTCAGTGTGTCGGATTCCGGCAAAGAGGCAGTGGTACAGATTCAAGGTACGCCTGTCCGTGCGGAGCTGGAGACACCGCTGCAGCCTGGACAAACGTTGAATTTGCAGGTTGCTCCTCCGGGAGAAGGCGGCTTACCCGTATTAAAACCTGTCTCCTCCGGTGAGGCCGCATTGGCTTCGTCTCAAAGTATGGGGGAAGCACTCGAATCACTGGGGCTTACAGATTCCAAGGCAGGAAAGGAAATCATTCAGGCTATGGTAACTGGCGGCATCGCTCTTACCAAGGAAACAGCAGCGAAGCTGGATGCTGTAATGAATGCCAAGCCGCCTAATGTTCCGGTGTCGGAGTGGCTGGAAGCGGCAGTCATTTCAGTAAAACGTGGACTTCCTGTTACAGCAGAAAGTGTGAAAGGACTGCAGCAAGCCGTGTTTGGGCCTAAGCTGCATCAGCTTGTGGCTCAGCTTGAAACGGCGATCGGACAATGGGCTCAGCAGGAAAACGATGCAGCGGGTAGAAATACTACCGCACCGAATGCTTCCAGTAAGCCTGCAGCGGCTGTTATTCCAGGAACGGCGACTCCTCCGGCAGCAGGAACACCTGTGAACGGAGGTGCGGGGGCTTCTTTGGCAGCAGAAACCCCCGGAAACGGAAATCCTGCGGCTCCTGTAAATACTGCAGCAAATCAAGTTGCTGCAGTTAAAGTAAGTGGGACGGATGTAACAGCGGTGCCAGCGGCTGCAGCCGATTCAACAATGGCTATTGAAGGGGCTGACATTCCCGAAGTGCCTTCTGGTGGCATTGTGAAAACCGTGCAGCCTGCCGGGAACGAAGCTGCAGCGGTGGCGGCCAATGTAGCTGCTGCCGATGCGGAACCATTGGTTGCGGTCTCGGTCGGCCAAGCGGGGACGGCACCCGCTTCGCCGGATGGAGAAGCGGATGCTGCTGAGGCAGGCCCTACTCTAATGGCGGGCAATACACCGAAGGCAAGTAATGCCCAGCCTGCGGCTGCGGGATCTGGAACAGCAGCGGTTAATCCTCCTTCTGCAGAGCAGGAAGAAGGGACGGAAGTCCGTTCCGGTGTGCAGCCGGAACGAACGGCATTGCCAGCAGCAGAGAACTCTGCTGGCAAAGGTGCCGCCCTGCTCGCGAAGCTGCAGGGCGTGCTCACCGAGCTGCGCGGCACACTGCCGCAGCTCGCTTCCACCCCGCCCGCTGACGCGGCGGGGCAAGCCCCTGCCCCTGCGGCCGCGCAGCCGCCGCAGGGAACTACAGCCCCGCCAGCGGCTGCGGGGCAAGAGCCAGCCCCCGCGCCTGCAGGGCAGCGCGGGGAGGGTCCGTCTGCGGCTGCGGCGCAGCAGACGGGGACCGCAGCCACCCACGATACGGAGTCGTGGGTGGGGCGGGTGCTGAAGCTGCTCGGTGCGGAGCACGAGCAGCAGGCCGTTCGCGGCGGTGGACATGCCGCCGCTGAGGTGCGGGCCGCGGCAGTGCCGGCAGCCGCGGCAGGGCGTGAGGCAGCGCTGCCTCAGGTGGCGCTGGCGAGTACAGCTGTCGGCGATGATACGGCTGCCGATACGCTGAAGGGTGTGCTGCTGCAGGTGCTGGGCAGCAGCGAAGTGCCGCCCGCAGTCAAGGAGGCCGCGGGCCAGCTGGTGCAGCAGTTGACGGGGCAGCAACTGCTGCTGAATACGGATCGGACGGCTCCGTTTGCGCAAGTCACGATGTTCCTGCCGCTGCACGGTCCGGACGGGCAGGAAACGGCTTCCGTCCATATCCAGTCGAGACGGGGCCGTAAAGGCGAACTTGATGCATCGAACTGCCGCCTGTGGTTTGACCTGGAAATGAAGCAGCTGGGCCAGACACTGGTTGATGTACAGGTGGTGGACAGAATCGTAAGTCTGAAGCTGCATAACGATACGCCATGGGTATTAGAGCTACTCGAAGAACGTAAGGATGAAATTGGAGTAGCAGTGGAATCGATCGGTTATCAGCTGTCCAGCTTGAGGACAGAACCCCTCCCGCAGCCTAATGCTGCATCTACAGCCACTGCGGGCGGCGCGGGCAGACTGGCAGACTATGTGCCTGATTCCTACAAAGGAGTGGATTACCGCATATGAGTGAGTCCGCCGATGAAATTTCTCAAAACCTGAAAAAAGCGGTTGCCCTCAAATATTCGCCCGGTCAAAGTGAAGCGCCGGTCGTAGTCGCCAAAGGGCAAGGTGCGGTAGCAGATAAGATTCTGCAGATGGCCAAGGACAGCGGGGTGGCTGTCCAAGAGGATGCGGCCCTTGTAGAAGTGCTCTCCAAGCTTGACCTGGACCAGCAGATTCCTCCACAGCTCTACCAGCTGGTAGCGGAGATTCTGAGCTTTGTTTACCAAAGTGACCGCTCTGCCGGAGAACGGAGGCAGAAGTGAGTGAGGTTTCGTCTGAGGAGCCCTATACCCGCAAGCAAAAAGGTGCTGATGGCGAGAAAGCCGCTCTGCAATACCTAACTGCACAAGGTTACCGGATTATAGAATGTAACTGGCGGTGCCGCAGCGGGGAGCTGGATATTATTGCTGAATACGATGAAGTACTTGTTTTTATTGAAGTGCGAAGTCGCAGTGGAAGCCCGCTTCAAGGTACCCCCGAAGAATCTGTGGATGAGCGGAAGATTCGTCAAGTGCGTGCCACCGCCCAGGTATACATGCATATGAAGAGCGTGTATGAACGCCGGGTCTCTTTTGACGTCATCACGGTTATGCTGAATGAGGATAGGAGTATCGCATCACTTCATCATATACGGGAGGCTTTTTGAAAATTTTTATACATTTTGTTAACTTTTCAAACATAGAGTCTTGACATACCCTCCGTACTATGGGTCATTTCTCCAAGGAAATGGGTAAACATTATTGTAACTTTTAATGCCACCATGAGGAGGGCTGTCCGAGTGAACAATCAACCGTTGGATATACAGGTGAATTTTACTTGCCAATATTGTAACACCAAAATTGCAGTAGAGCTGGGCGGAGAGCCTGTGTCCGTTATTTGCTGCAGCAAGTGTAACAAGACCTTTACCGTTATGCGGCCAGCCATAGCGGAGGAGATTTTGATTGATTGGGAGAATGAAGCATTATTCCAAAAAATCCGGGCCGAAAAAACCCAGAGCAGCAATAGCAGTCTCTTGTCGCTAGTCATCAGGGTGATTGAGCTGCTGACCTGGCGTGACAAAGGAAATGGGCAGGTGGAAGCCATCAAAGAGATGCGCCACTGGCTTATAGAGCATGAGGAAGTGCCTCCGTTAGCGGAGTTGATTAAGCTGGATATGAACAGTCAGCGTTCCGCCAAACGGAACTGGAACGATTGAAGTGTTCACAGAAACCATTTCTGAGTGAAGAAGAAGGGGATAGGGATGTCAAATATATTTTTCACATCAGATCAACATTTTGGGCATAAGCTGATTATTGATTTTGAGTCCCGTCCCTTTGGCAGCGAGGAAGAAATGGACCGGGTGATGATCGAGAAGTGGAATTCTGTTGTCGGTACAGAAGACACGGTCTTTCACTTGGGAGATTTTTCTTTCTTGAACCTGGAAAAAACACAGGAGATTGTTTCTGCCCTCAAAGGCTATAAAATCCTGATTCTAGGCAATCATGACCGCAGCCGAGGCCGGAACTGGTGGCTTGAAGCCGGTTTTAATGAAGTCAGTGAGTATCCTGTAATATATAAAGATTTCTTTTTTCTTTCACATGAACCCATGTATATGAATAAGCATATGCCTTACGTAAATGTGCACGGCCATATTCATAGCCAGAAGTATGAGGGGAAGAATTATTTTAACATTTGCGTAGAACACTGGGACTATACACCTCTATCTTTTGCCCAAATCAGAGATTATGTTGTGGTGAATGAGGAAGGATAACGAAATTTTTGTATTTTGATGTTGCATAATTATGCAATATGGGGCAATATACCATTTTCATATCGGTAACTCTTGATTAAGCCCATGGAATATAAGTATACTAAGGATAATAGAATAACCGGAAATTGAGGAAGCACCCTTTTTCTTGAATTTAGTCCGCCTGTCATGGGCGTATTTCAAGAGAAGAGGTGTTTTTGTTATGTATGGAAAAATGCACAGCGCATGCTTGTATGGGATAGAGGGTGTCATGATTGGTGTGGAAATCGATCTGGCCAACGGTCTGCCGCAGACGAGCATCATTGGGTTGCCTGATTCGGCGATCCGGGAAGCTGTAGAGAGAGTACGTGCCGCCGTCAAAAATTGTGGTTACCGTTATCCGCAGCAGCGGGTCACCATAAATTTGGCTCCAGCTGACCTCCGTAAGGAAGGATCTGCATTCGATCTTGCCATTGCTCTTGGTATTTTGACCACAAGCGGGCAATTGGATATGCCTGAAGCGGAACAACTGTTATTAATTGGTGAGCTGGCGCTAGACGGAAGTTTGCGGCCCGTTACCGGAGTGCTGTCTATGGTAGAAGCAGCTCGCCGCAGCGGCATGAAGGGTGTACTCGTTCCGAAAGACAATGCCGCCGAAGCGTCATTAATCAGCGGAATGACCGTATATGCAGCGGAGCATTTACGACAGCTGCCGCCACCGGATGCAGATAGGGAGCTATTAACTGTTCGCCCCTTATCTACTGTTTCTTCGCAACTAAGTGAGCTTCCTTTTCCAGTTACGGTTAGTACAAGCCAGACTGAAAAAGACCGCCCACCAGTTAAAGTGCTATCTCTGAATCATCTTAGATTCATTCCTGAATATGCGCACACTGATTCAGGAAGCTCCGAAGTGAATATGATGGCGGAGGACTATAGTGATGTTCTCGGGCAGAATCATGTGAAGCGCGCCTTGATGATAGCTGCTGCCGGGATGCACAATATTGTTCTGATGGGACCGCCGGGAACGGGAAAGACCATGCTGATCAAACGGCTTCCAGGCATACTTCCGGAACTTGATGATAATGAGTCGCTAGAGGTGACCAAAATCTTCAGTTCCGCAGGCAAATTGAAGGAAGCGAACAGCGGATTATTGCGTAGCCGCCCGTTTCGTTCCCCCCATCATACGATCTCAGCTGCAGGACTGATCGGTGGCGGGGGGATTCCCAAGCCGGGAGAGGTGAGCCTGGCACATCGAGGTGTTCTCTTTTTGGACGAGCTGCCCGAGTTCTCCCGCAATGTGCTTGAAGTACTCCGTCAGCCCCTTGAGGATGGAGTGGTAACGATCAGCCGCGCCCGGGCTGCATTTACATTTCCGGCACAATTTTTACTCGCATGTTCAATGAATCCTTGCAGCTGTGGATATTTAGGGAGCATAGGGACGACGAAGCGATGCACCTGCAGTCCGGCAAAGATCGCCCAATACCGCGGCAAAATTTCCGGACCGCTGCTGGACCGGATTGATATGCAGGTGGATGTACCCCGTCCGAGAGATTGGGAGGGGCAGGGGAACTCGGTATCCTCGGCGGAAATGCGCCTCGAAGTGCTTAAGGTACAAGCTATTCAGGCGGATCGTTATAGAGGTCTGCCGATCTCCTGGAACAGCGAGCTTTCAGGGGCTGCTTTGCGCCGTTATGCAAGGCTTCAAAAAGACGGCAGACAATTACTGAATGATATTCTGGAAAGTCTCGGCTTAAGTATGCGGGCGCATGACCGGATCATTAAGCTGGCCCGTACTATTGCTGATCTTGAAGGTGCAGCAGATATCGGTTCATCCCATCTTGCCGAAGCTGTCCAATAC
This sequence comes from Paenibacillus sp. 22594, assembly GCF_052044425.1. Lineage (NCBI taxonomy): Bacteria > Bacillati > Bacillota > Bacilli > Caryophanales > Paenibacillaceae > Paenibacillus > Paenibacillus sp. 22594. Next base: position 702,648 of record NZ_JBQENA010000001.1, on the reverse strand, counting down.
CGTAATTTGGACAGGCAAGTTATAGTAGATGAGTGATTCTGTAAGTATACAGAGCCTCACGGTTTACCTATACAAACAAGCCGTCCGGGAGACCGGACGGCTTGTGCTATGTTAACGAGATGTGCAATTAGTGCTTACAGCACATTCAACTCGACTGCAATGTTACCGCGGGTTGCGCGGGAGTATGGGCATGCACCATGAGCTGCTTCTACCAATTGTGCTGCGGTTTCTTTGTCAACGCCTTTAACCAGGACATCCATCTTAACGGCAATACCGAACCCGCCATCCTCTACTTTTCCGAAACTGACGGTAGCCGTTACTTCGCTGCCTTCGATTTTCACTTTTCCCATGCGGGCAACCATGTTCAGTGCACTGTCGAAGCAAGCGGAATAGCCAGCTGCGAACAGCTGCTCCGGATTGGTTCCTTCGCCGCCGGCACCGCCCATTTCACGTGGAGTGCTGATGGTGAGATTCAGTTTTGGGCTTTCGGATTCAATATATCCATTTCTTCCACCTACTGCTTTTACTGTTGTTTCGTACATTTTTTGTTGGATAGTCATCATTATTAATCGCTCCCGTTCATTTGATAATGTATTGTACACAATTAAATTTAACACAATAAAAATAATAGTCAATATATTTTTTGCTATTAACATGATATTAATTAGAAATTGTGATAAAATAATGTCACAAAGGCAGGTGAAGAAGATATGCAAGAGACAACTACAACCCCCGAGCTGCTGCTTGAGAATCAATTGTGTTTTACTATTTATGCCTGTTCACGTGAATTCACAAAGCTGTACCAGCCTCATCTGGACAAGATTGGACTAACGTATTCCCAATACCTTGTAATGCTTGTACTGTGGGAACGACACCAGTGTACAGTTAAAGAGCTGGGCGAAGCGCTTTTTTTGGATTCAGGCACATTAACGCCACTGCTGAAGAGGTTGCAGGCTGCCGGTCTGATTCTTCGCGAACGATCGCTTCAGGATGAACGGAAGGTACTGATCTCCTTAACTGAACAGGGTAAGGCTCTACGGAGTGAAGCAGCATGCATCCCCGGTAAAATGGCGGAAGGTACGATGTTATCGGCAGATGAATTTGTGGGTCTGCTGGGTCAATTCAAGGACCTGCTTGCCCGTGTGCACGAAGCCAATACCAATGCCGTAAAATAGCTTGTTTATGTAAAGTCAATGCAATCGTTCGCATTCCGGCATGAAATCGAGCGAAAATGTATGTATAAATCATGAAAGTTTTTAAGGAAAGCGTTTTTAAAACATGTTACAATATTCTGGGTTTCATATTTTGGCTCTGGGCGGAAATCGGTTCAATACGATATTTTCGTCCCGGATGCCATAGACAGAAACCTGTGCCGATTTCAAATGATTCCGGCACGGGTATTCTGTGTGTACCGGGATATTACTATATTTTACCGGTCTGGACCCGGCTTTGGACAATCAAAACGGAAAGCGGAATGGCAGCAGGCTGCCTGCTTGCCACCGCAATACTTTAGGAGGCTTCCGGTATGAATATCCACGAGTATCAGGGAAAAGAAGTACTTAAGAAGTACGGCGTAGCCGTACCGAACGGAAAAGTAGCTTATACAGTGGAGGAAGCGGTAGAAGCCGCAGCGTCGCTGGGTACCCCGGTGGTAGTGGTCAAAGCGCAGATTCATGCTGGCGGACGCGGCAAAGCCGGAGGTGTAAAGGTCGCCAAAACAAGCGAAGAGGTTCGTGCATATGCAGAAGAGATTCTCGGAAAGACGCTGATTACCCATCAGACCGGGCCCGAAGGCAAGATAGTGAAACGGCTGCTGATTGAGGAAGGCTGTCAGATTGTAAAGGAATACTATATTGGACTTGTTGTTGACCGTGGCTCCGGCCGTGTGGTAATGATGGCATCGGAGGAAGGCGGAACTGAGATTGAAGAGGTTGCAGCTACGCATCCTGAGAAGATTTTCAAGGAGATTATTGATCCGGCGGTAGGATTGCAGACGTTTCAAGCCCGGAAACTAGCGTACAGTATAGCGATTCCGACAGAATTGGTTAATAAAGCGGTCAAGTTCATGCAAGCGCTCTATTTGGCTTTTGTGGATAAGGATTGCTCTATTGCTGAGATTAATCCGCTTGTGGTTACGGGGGATGGAAACGTTATGGCACTTGATGCCAAGCTGAATTTCGATTCCAATGCCTTGTTCCGGCATAAGAACATTCTGGAGCTGCGTGACCTGGACGAAGAGGATGCGAAGGAGATTGAAGCTTCCAAATTCGATCTGAGCTACATCGTACTGGACGGCAACATCGGATGTATGGTGAACGGTGCCGGCCTGGCCATGGCCACTATGGATATTATCAAATACTATGGCGGTGAGCCGGCCAACTTCCTGGATGTAGGGGGCGGTGCCACCACCGAAAAGGTTACAGAAGCATTTAAAATTATTTTGTCAGACGACAAAGTTAATGGAATATTCGTCAATATTTTCGGCGGAATCATGCGTTGTGATGTTATTGCCAGCGGAGTAGTGGAAGCTGCCAGACAGCTTGGACTGACCAAGCCGCTTGTTGTCCGTCTTGAAGGCACCAATGTAGCACTGGGCAAGCAGATTCTTGCCGGATCGGGGCTGAATATCGTAGCTGCGGATTCCATGGCGGATGGAGCCCGTAAGATTGTAGCTCTTGTGTAAAGACAATTCTAAGTAGGGATGTGACTATAGATGAGCATTCTTGTAGATAAAAATACGAAGGTCATCACGCAAGGGATCACAGGCTCGACCGGCTTGTTCCATACCAAGGGAGCCCTGGATTACGGTACCCAGATGGTAGGCGGGGTTACCCCAGGCAAAGGCGGGACCACTGTCAATATTACTTTGGACAATGGCAGTGAGGTCAGTCTGCCAGTATTCGATACGGTTGTAGCTGCTAAGGCAGCTACGGGTGCGACGGCAAGTGTGATTTATGTGCCACCGGCTTTTGCGGCGGACTCAATCATGGAGGCAGTGGATGCCGGCCTTGAGCTGGTCATCTGTATTACTGAAGGAATCCCAGTGCTGGATATGGTAAAAGTTTCACGCTATATGGAAGGACGCCCTACCGTGCTGATCGGCCCTAACTGTCCGGGTGTCATTACACCAGGTGAGTGTAAAATAGGAATCATGCCGGGGTATATTCATATGCCTGGTTACGTGGGAGTTGTGTCCCGCAGCGGAACGCTTACCTATGAAGCGGTACACCAGTTGACTGAGCGCGGAATTGGACAGTCTTCAGCAGTCGGTATTGGTGGGGACCCTGTAAAAGGCTCGGAATTCATCGATATTTTGAAGCTGTTTAATGAGGATCCTGGAACCAAGGCTGTCATTATGATCGGAGAGATCGGTGGTACAGCAGAAGAGGAAGCGGCGGAGTGGATCAAAGAGCACATGACCAAGCCGGTCGTCGGCTTTATTGGAGGCGTAACTGCGCCTCCGGGTAAACGAATGGGGCACGCCGGAGCCATTATTTCTGGTGGGAAGGGGACGGCCAGCGAGAAGATTGCTGTGCTGGAATCCTGTGGTATCAAAGTTGCGCCAACTCCAGCCGAAATGGGCTCTACCCTTGTGAGCGTCCTGGAAGAACGCGGCATTCTGAACGCTTTTACGACTCACTGATTTTTCACAATACATTTGCGTCCAGATTAGGTATAATCAATTTATAAGGTAAGCAACCTTTTGTTCTCTTTCATGGGGATAAAAGGTTGCTTTTTTGGCGTTCGGCCTTTTTCACAAGGAGGATTCCTGCTATACCTTACCTCAATCAGATGGTTTTTTATTAGAAGGCTTGCCTTCATCAAAAGGGGAGAAGTACATATGGAAAGACGCGGTCTGCTGATTGGATTGAATGAAGTAGAGGGTGTTGGCTGGAAAACCATCGACAGAATTCACCAGGCAGGACTTTTGACGGAAAATGCATTTTCGTGCAGTTCTGAGGATTGGGTAAAAGTGGGGGTCCATCCGAAAATTGCTCAGAAGCTCGCTGCTGATTTTAATGAAGACTGGATTAGTTCTCGCTGCAATTTAATGAAGGAAAGCGGTGTAGATGTGGCTACTCTGTTTGATGAAGATTATCCTGAGCGACTTAAACAAACACCGCAGCCCCCGTGGGTGTTGTATTACAGAGGCAATCTGAAGCTCGCTTCCTGTCCTTCAATCGCAATGGTTGGAACCCGTGTGCCAACGGCATATGGGCGTAAGGTGGGTGAAATGCTGGCTTCAGAGCTAAGTGAGGCAGGCTTCACGGTGGTAAGTGGACTTGCCCGGGGCATTGACAGTGTCTGCCATGAAGCTGCACTAGGGAGTAAAGGTGGTACCATTGCTGTGGTTGCTACAGGACTCGACAGGATATATCCTCCGGAGAATAGGGAGCTGGAGCGGCAGATTTCACGTGAAGGCCTGGTGCTCAGTGAATATCCGCTGGGAACCAAAAGCCATCCCGGACTTTTCCCTCAGCGTAATCGAATTATAGCGGGACTTACACTGGGAACGCTGGTAGTCGAGGCGGATACCCGGAGTGGCTCACTGATTACCGCTGACGCCGCCCTTGAAGCCGGGAGAGATGTATTTGCCGTACCGGGACCGATCACTTCACCCAAAAGCCGGGGAGCGCTAGACTTAATTAAGCAAGGGGCAAAACTAGTAACCGGAGCCATCGATATTATTGAAGAATACCTGTCGCACCTGCCTTCAAAGTCTATAGGGGATACAGAAAATGCCCTTTTGCTGCCGGTAGGAGAAGACAGGCTCAGGGAAAAGAAATTGACAAGTGAGGAGTCTCACCTATACCATATACTGCATCAAGGCCCTTTTACGCTGGATGAGCTGCTGCCCAGAACGGGATGGGATTTTGGACATTTGCATTCAGTTCTGTTATCTTTAATCATAAAAAAAGCGGTATCACAATTACCAGGGGCAATTTATAAGGTAATTTAATATAGAAGGAACACTTTTAGGAGGAACAACCTATGGCGGAAGCATTGGTTATTGTCGAATCGCCGGCAAAAGCGAAGACAATTGGCAAATATTTAGGAAGTAAATATATCGTAAAGGCTTCTATGGGGCATATCAGGGATTTGCCGAAGAGTCAGATCGGTGTAGAAGTGGAAAATGATTTCAATCCCAAGTATATTACGATCCGTGGTAAGGGTTCGATTTTGAAGGAACTTAAGGACGCCAGCAAAAAAGTGAAAAAAGTCTATCTGGCGGCTGACCCGGACCGCGAAGGTGAAGCCATTGCCTGGCATCTGGCGCATGCGCTGGATCTGGACAACACACAGGAATGCCGGGTCGTTTTTAATGAGATTACGAAGCAGGCTGTAAAAGATGCTTTCAAGACACCCCGTAAGATTAATATGGATCTGGTTAACGCTCAACAGGCACGGCGTATTCTGGATCGTCTGGTCGGCTACAAGATTAGCCCGCTATTATGGAAGAAAGTCAAAAAAGGTTTGTCCGCCGGCCGTGTGCAATCTGTTGCCGTTAAAATCATTATGGACCGGGAGAATGAAATTTCGGCATTTGTACCTACGGAATATTGGAGTATTACCGCGAAACTGGGCATTCGGGATTCACTCTTCGAAGCCAAGTTCCACAAACTGAATGGTGAAAAGAAAGAACTTGGTCAGGAAAGTGATGTTCAGGAAGTCCTGGAAGCAATCAAAGATGCTGCCTTCAAGGTAAGTGAAGTAAAAGAGAAAGAAAGACAACGGCATCCTTCCGCACCTTTCACGACGAGCTCCTTGCAGCAGGAAGCAGCACGAAAGCTGGGCTTCCGTGCAGCCAAAACCATGTCTGTGGCACAGCAGTTGTATGAGGGTGTTGAGCTGGGCAAAGAAGGAACGGTCGGTTTGATCACTTATATGCGTACCGACTCCACCCGTCTATCCGTAACCGCGCAGGATGAAGCCAAGGAATTGATCCTTTCCAAATACGGTGAGAAATTCGTCCCTGAGACGCCTCGCCAATATTCAAAAAAAGCCGCCGGATCGCAGGATGCGCATGAAGCTATCCGCCCTACCTCCGCCCTACGTGAACCTGAAATGGTTAAAGAATACATGAGCCGTGATCAATTCCGGCTGTATAAACTGATATGGGAGCGGTTTGTATCCAGTCAGATGTCTTCTGCAATTCTGGATACGCTCTCGGTAGATATCACCGTTGGCGCTGCTGTGTTCAGAGCCGTCGGTTCCAAAGTGTCTTTTGCGGGTTTTATGAAGGTATATGTTGAAGGCAATGATGACGGAACCACGGATGAGGAAAAGTATTTACCTCCGCTCAAGGCGGGCGATGACCTGGCTAAGCATGAAATAGAGCCGAAACAGCATTTTACACAGCCGCCTCCACGATACACAGAGGCACGTCTGGTCAAAACGTTGGAAGAGCTGGGAATAGGGCGTCCAAGTACTTATGCCCCTACACTGGAAACGATCCAAAAGCGTGGTTATGTGGCGATTGAAGAGAAAAAGTTCATGCCGACAGAACTTGGCGAATTAATCATCGAGCAGATGGAACAGTTTTTTCCTGAGATTCTAGATGTAGAATTCACGGCGCATATGGAAGGCGATCTTGACCATGTAGAAGAAGGCGTGGAGGATTGGGTTAAAGTATTAGCTGAATTCTACACGTCCTTTGAGAAGCGGCTGGTGTTTGCTGAGGAAGAGATGAAGGAAATTGAAATTGAGGATGAAGTGTCGGATGAGCTGTGTGAGAAATGCGGCAAACCGATGGTATATAAGCTTGGACGGTTCGGTAAGTTTCTGGCTTGCTCCGGATTCCCGGATTGCCGGAATACTAAGCCCATTGTGAAGGATATTGGGGTAAGCTGTCCGAAGTGTCATGAAGGTAAAGTCGTGGAGCGCCGCAGTAAAAAAGGCCGTGTCTTCTATGGCTGCGATCAATACCCTGGCTGTGATTTTGTATCGTGGGACAGACCATCTATTAAACCATGTCCGGTCTGCGGTTCCTGGATGATTGAGAAGCGTAACAAGCAGGGGACAAAGCTCCAGTGCACTTCTTGCGATCATACCGAAGCTGTACTTGAGGGTGAAGAACTAGCAGAATAAATGTCTCTACAGGAGGAAAGGAAATTGACAGAATTAGCTAAGGTTACAGTAATAGGGGCCGGCCTCGCAGGGAGCGAAGCAGCCTGGCAGATAGCTTCCCGGGGGGTTCCGGTTAGATTATATGAGATGAGACCTGTTGTGAAGACTCCTGCGCATCATACCGATCAATTTGCTGAACTGGTATGCAGCAACTCGTTGCGCGCCAATGGACTTGGTAATGCGGTTGGTGTACTTAAGGAAGAAATGCGGCGTCTGGATTCACTGGTACTGGGTGCAGCTGATCGTCATGCAGTTCCTGCTGGTGGAGCACTTGCTGTTGACCGTGATGGATTCTCCGGTGAAATCACTTCCAAACTGCACAATCATCCCCTTGTAGAAGTCATAAATGAAGAACTTACGCATATACCGGAGGAAGGGATCGTTGTGATTGCGACTGGCCCGTTGACTTCCCCGGCATTATCCGCCGAGATCAAAAGGCTGCTAGGTGAAGAGTACTTTTACTTCTATGATGCCGCAGCTCCTATTGTGGAAAAAGATACAATCGACATGAGCAAGGTATATCTGGCCTCCCGATACGACAAAGGTGAGGCGGCATATCTGAACTGTCCGATGACGGAAGAGGAGTTTGACCGTTTTTATGATGCGCTAATTTCTGCAGAGACTGCAGCAATCAAAGATTTTGAGAAAGAGATTTATTTTGAAGGCTGCATGCCGATTGAAATCATGATGAAGCGCGGCAAACAGACCGCCTTGTTCGGACCCATGAAACCGGTGGGCCTCCTGAATCCTCATACAGGCAAACTGCCTTACGCGGTTGTGCAGTTACGCCAGGATAATGCTGCTGGAACGCTATATAATCTGGTTGGCTTCCAGACGCATCTGAAATGGGGCGAACAGAAACGGGTATTCTCACTGATTCCGGGCCTGGAGAATGCCGAGTATGTCCGCTATGGAGTAATGCACCGTAATACATTTATTAATTCTCCGAAGCTCTTGCATCCTACCTATCAAATGAAGGGTCTGGAAAGACTTTTTTTTGCCGGTCAAATGACGGGGGTTGAAGGTTACGTAGAGTCCGCTGCATCGGGGCTGATTGCTGGTGTGAATGCTGCGAGGGCAGCGCTTGGGGATGAAGGCCTCATCTTCCCTCAGGAGACGGTGCTGGGCAGTATGCCTGCTTACATCACGTCTGCCGATCCGGAACATTTCCAGCCGATGAATGCCAATTTTGGTCTATTGCCCAAGCTTGCGCAAAGAATCCGCAGTAAAAAAGAAAAAAATGAGTTTCTTGCTCATCGAGCCTTGGATAGTCTCGCCGCGTACGCCGCTCATACTGGGCTTCCGCACAAAGAACCGGAGAATGCGGATCAGACTTCTCAATAAAATAAGATATCCAGTAACGCGCACAAAACTTAGGGTTATGCTTTCAAAGCGAGTTTTGTACGCAGATGATCCCAGGCAGTAACGCTCACAAAACTTTTAGGAGGTTGCTTAAATTATGTTACCTAGCTTTCATGCAACTACAATTTGTGCGGTGAGACATAATGGCCATGCGGCAATAGCCGGAGATGGCCAGGTTACATTTGGCGAGAGTGTTATTATGAAGACAACGGCCAGAAAGGTACGTCGTTTATATAGAGGGCAGGTTATCGCGGGCTTTGCGGGATCCGTGGCGGATGCGATTACGTTGTTCGAGAAGTTCGAGGGCAAGCTGGAAGAGCATCATGGAAACTTACAGCGTGCGGCTGTGGAACTGGCCAAGGATTGGCGCCAGGATCGTATTTTGCGAAAGCTGGAAGCACTGATGATTGTGATGGATAAAGAGGGTATGTTGTTGATTTCCGGTAATGGAGAAATTATTGAGCCGGATGATGATGTGCTTGCCATCGGTTCAGGAGGTAATTTCGCGCTCGCTTCAGGACGTGCTTTGAAACGGCATGCCTCCAATCTAAGCGCATCAGAAATAGCCAAAGAAGCGCTGACGATTGCATCCGAGATATGTGTGTATACTAATTCAAATATTATTGTCGAAGAACTGTAGGCACGGTGCCACAGAAAAGGGAGGACGTCACAATGGTGAATCAATCGCTTACACCCCGGCAAATCGTAGCAGAACTTGATAAGTATATTGTAGGCCAAAAGCAGGCTAAGAAATCAGTGGCTGTTGCGCTCCGCAACCGCTATCGCCGTTCACTGCTGTCTGAAGACCTGCGGGATGAGGTTGTCCCGAAGAATATTCTAATGATCGGACCTACTGGTGTCGGCAAAACCGAAATTGCACGGCGTCTCGCCAAGCTGGTCAATGCCCCGTTTATTAAAGTGGAAGCTACTAAGTTTACAGAGGTTGGTTATGTGGGGCGTGACGTAGAGTCAATGGTCCGTGATTTGGTGGAGACCTCCATTCGAATGGTGAAGCTGGAGCGGACCGAGAAAGTAAAGGACCGCGCTGAAGAAATGGCCAATGAGCGGATTGTATCTATTCTGGTGCCTGGGGGGTCCAAGAATAAATCACAGCGGAATCCGTTTGAAATGATTTTTGGCGGAAACAACGGCGGAAGCGATGATACCAAAGAGGAAGCGGACGATGGCAGTCTTAGTGAGCGCCGCCGTGGAGTCAAGTTCAAATTGCTCGCAGGACAGCTGGAGGATGACATCATTGAGGTGGATGTTGAAGATACGGCACCTAATATGCTTGACATGTTCGCTGGACAAGGTAATGATCAGATGGGTATGAATATGCAGGAAATGTTCGGCAGTCTTTTACCTAAGCGGACCAAGAAGCGCAAACTTCCGATCAGAGAAGCACGGAAAGTCCTGATCCAGGATGAAGCCGCAAAGCTGATCGATATGGATGATGTTATTCAGGAATCGGTGGCACGTGCTGAGCAGTCTGGGATTATTTTTATCGACGAGATCGACAAAGTTGCAAGTCAAGGCAAAGGTTCGGGACCCGATGTATCCAGGGAAGGGGTACAGCGCGATATTTTGCCTATCGTTGAAGGTTCTACAGTAATGACTAAATATGGTCCTGTTAAGACTGACTATGTGCTGTTTATGGCCGCTGGAGCATTTCATGTTGCCAAACCTTCTGATCTTATTCCTGAACTTCAGGGTCGGTTTCCGATCCGTGTGGAATTGAGCAGTTTGACACTTGAGGATTTTGTCTCAATTCTGACTGAACCGGAGAACGCCCTAACGAAGCAATATGTTAATCTGCTGAGAACGGAGAATATCGAAGTTCAGTTTCAGCAAGAAGCGATTTATGAGATCGCTAGGATTGCAGCCTCAGTAAACCAGAATATGGAGAATATAGGTGCGCGTAGACTGCATACTATTTTAGAGAAACTGCTGGAAGACCTATCTTTTGAAGCTCCTGAGCTGACTTTGGATACGATGGTCATCACTCCAGAGTACGTTCGTGAAAAATTGGCAGGAATCGCACAGGATCGCGACTTAAGCCAATATATCCTTTAGTACATTGGGACTCGGGACAATTCAAATTTAGGTATTTGGAATTAGCTATATACAAAAAGCCCCCTTAATCGGGGGCATTTATGTAATTATATGTTAAAAAGAGTCATATCATGGCGTTGAAAAGTAAATAAATAGAAAAAACATGCTATAAGCCCTCTCTTTTCAGAAAAGATAGGGCTTATTTCTTATTGTAATAATATACAAATTCTAAGAGAATCAATGTATATGAGATTGACATTATTTTTGTCCATCGACAACTTTCGACCTATATTCGGCAAGTGTGGAAGATTTTTAGCTTTTTTTGTCGAATCAAGCAGGAATTCGTAAGGAGTTTGTGGAATTCTTTTCATCACAAAGCTTTTGGAAGGGGGATTTCCATTGGGTTTATTGAACAGTGTCAGTTTTCAAAGATTACAGGGAGGCATAGATGCCGCCACCAAACGACAAAGTGTTCTGGCTAATAATGTCGCTAACGTTGACACTCCTAATTTTAAACGCTCTGATGTCAATTTTGAGAGTTTTTTACAGCAACAGGAGAGTGGACTTAAGTCAACACTTAATGCGAAGGTGACAGATTCCCGGCACTTCCAATTTGGAACAGGTACTATAGTACCAGCAGCAGTAGTCAGTACAGATGAAACAACTTCAATGAACAATAACGACAATAATGTGGATATGGATCGTGAGCAGGCGTTAAGTGCTGAGAATCAGCTCAGATACAATGCATATGTAGAGCAGCTGAACAGCCAGATTACAATGATGCGTACAGTGGTTGAAGGGAGATAATGAGAAATGAACTTTGGTAGCAGCTTTGGGATCAGCGCTTCAGCATTAACCGCCCAGCGGCTAAGAATGGATGTGATTTCCTCTAACATTGCAAATGCAGAGACAACAAGAGCCTCTGTGGTTGATGGCAAAGCCGTGCCTTACCGGCGAAAAATGGTTGTACTTGAAACAACCCAGAATGACAGTTTCTCCAATATCTTGCAGTCGAAGATGAGCAGCGGTGGAAGCCAAGGGGTTAAGGTACAGTCCATCATCGAAGATTCATCACCGCTGAAGCCTGTGTACAATCCAAGTCATCCGGATGCGGATGCCGATGGATATGTGTATATGCCAAACGTGGATATTGCCAAAGAAATGGTGGATATGCTGTCTTCGACTCGATCCTATGAAGCTAACCTCACGATGCTGAATGCATCCAAATCCATGGTAAGCAAAGCGCTCGAAATCGGGCGGTAAAATAAAATATAAAACACATCAGGAGGGAAACAGTTGATACAAAATTTGAGTATCGGGGCGCAGGCAATCAAGCCGTTAGCTATGAAAACCCCAGCTGCTGAGTCAACAACCGTTGAAGGTTCAGGCCAGAGCTTTAGTTCTTATTTGCAGAATGCTTTGGATCAGGTAGCAGGTCAAGAACAGCAGGCAAAAGATATGAATAACAAATTCGTCCTGGGTGAAGTCAACGTTGATGAAACAATGATTTCTTCCCAACAGGCATTGCTGAGTTTGCAGTTGACTACACAAGTCCGGAACAAAGTGATTGAAGCCTATCAGGAAATTATGAGAACTCAAATCTAAATAATCCTAGCTTAGTTTCGGATGGGGTGACACTGTGAATGAAAGATTTGCCCAGTACCGGGAAAAAATCACCCAGTATTGGAACAGATTCAGCGGTAAACAGAAAATATTATTTTTTTCCACGCTGTTTATCATCATAATCATAATCGTAGTTTTATCGATGCAATTATCGAAGACGGAATACGAAGTGGCTTTTCAAGATTTAGATAGTACCGATTCAGCCGGAGTAATGAGTTACCTGGACACAGCTGGGGTTTCATATCGCCTGAGTCCTGATGGTAAAAGCATCTCCGTCCCAAGTACAGATGCCGCCCGGATCAAAGTGGACATTGGATCGCAGGGGATTGTGCAGGGGGGTTCGATCGGATATAAGGTTTTTGACGAATCTTCGTCGATGATTGGTACAACTGACAGCGAGTTTAATGTGAAGTACAACAATGCTTTGAATGGTGAAGTAGAGCAGCTAATGAGAAGAATGCAGGGTATAAAGGATGCCAAGGTTCTGATCAATCTGCCCAAAGAAACCGTTTTTGCCTCACAGGAGGATCAAGAGCAGGCTTCTGCTTCCGTAGTCCTTAGCTTTGACCCTGGATTTAGACCTTCACAGGAAAATATCGATGGTTACTTCAACCTTGTGAAGACTGCTGTGCCAAACCTGCCAATTGACAACATTACGATTGCCAATAATGAAGTCGAATTAATGCCAACGGCTAAAGGCGGGCAAGCGGGAGTTTCTAGTCAGGTTGAAGAAAATTTCACTCTCAAAAAGAAATTTGAAGAGGAAGTTAAAAAGAATGTAAAGCAGTTCCTTAGTACGCTCACGGGTCCGGATAAAGTTGATGTTCTAGTCTTCTCCCAATTGAATTTTGATAAGGAGAACAGACAGGAGAAACTGGTAACGCCGGTAGATACGGAGAATATGAAAGGGATTGAGATCAGCTCGCAGATTATCAGCAATTCCTATTCAGGTAAGGGAAACACTACCGGAGGGGTTGCAGGTACAGGCTCTCAAGATGTCGCGGGTTATCCAGCGGATACAGGTTCAGGAAATTCTTCATCTGAGGAGTCTTCGGAGACAAGAAACTTTGAAGTGAACCATATCACTAAGGATATTATTGCAAGTCCATATTCTGTTAAAGATTTAACCATAAATGTTGCGGTTGAACCACCTACAGGACAAACAACTTTGGATGCCACTACTTCGGCAGCCATTCAGAATATTTTGGTGAATATCGTTCGGGCGTCTCTGGCTGATTCTGGTGTCACTTATACAGACGCAGACTTAGCTAAAAAAGTTTCGGTATATTCCCAACAATTCGGAAGTACGGATGCTAACGCAGCTGCAGGCGGACTTGCAACGTGGATGATTTGGGCTATTGCCGCAGCGGCTTTACTAGTTGGTGCAGGAGGCGGGTTCCTTATCTACCGCAGCCGTAAGAAGAAGGCAGAAGAAGAAGTGGAAGAAGATATTCCGCTTCAGATTCCTACCGAATTCCCATCAATTAATATGGAGAGTGTGACGAACGAAAGTCAGGTTCGTAAGCAACTGGAAAGTCTGGCGAAGAAGAAACCGGATGAATTCGTAAATCTGCTGCGTACATGGCTAGCAGACGAACAGAGGTGAAATAATGGCAAAAGCCGCTCAGCAGGTGCTTAGCGGCCGTCAAAAGGCGGCTATCCTGCTTATCACACTTGGGCCCGAGGTATCGGCGCAAATATTCAAACATCTGAGGGACGAGGAGATCGAACAGCTGACTCTGGAAATCGCCAATGTCCGTAAGGTAGACAGTTCGGAAAAAGAATCCATTATGGCTGAGTTTCATCAAATCTGTCTCGCTCAGGAATATATATCGCAAGGCGGTATCAATTACGCTAAAGAAATTTTGGAAAAAGCGCTTGGCTCGACCAAGGCGATGGAGGTTATCAACCGCCTGACGGCAACACTTCAGGTACGGCCGTTCGATTTTGCCCGTAAGGCTGATCCAAACCAAATCCTGAACTTTATCCAGAATGAAAATGTACAGACGATAGCACTTGTATTGTCTTATCTGCAATTTGAACAGGCAGCATCCATTCTGTCTTCGCTTCCACAGGAGAAGCAAGCTGAAGTGGCCAGAAGAATTGCAATTATGGATAGCACCTCTCCTGAGGTTGTCACACAAATTGAGCGGGTGCTGGAGCAAAAGCTATCCGCTACAGTAACGCAGGATTACACTAATGCAGGCGGTATTGAATCGATCGTGCAGATCCTGAACGGTGTTGACCGCGGGACAGAGCGCACGATTCTGGATTCACTGGAGATTCAGGATCCAGAGCTTGCTGAAGAAATCAAAAAACGGATGTTCGTGTTCGAGGATATCGTCAATGTGGACAATCGTTCGATCCAGCGAATTATCCGCGACATCGAAAATGCCGATTTGCAGTTGGCTCTCAAGGTGGCCAGCGAGGAAGTACGGGATGTTATTTTCCGCAACATGTCCAAGCGCATGGCCGAAACCTTCCGCGAGGAAATGGAATATATGGGTCCGGTACGGCTGCGTGATGTCGAGGAAGCTCAGACACGCATCGTAGGAACGATCCGCAGACTCGAAGAATCAGGTGAAATAATCATCGCCCGTGGTGGAGGAGATGACATCATTGTCTAGGCTGATCAAACATTCACAATATGTTCCGGTTGATGTACTGAAACGGCTGGAACAAGCCAGACAGCATGTAGGTCTGGATGAGGAGCCCACTGGTTCTGATGAAGCGACAGGTGAGGTGCATGTTCAGGACTCTGCTAAGGAAGCGGCGGAACAGGCCCGTAAGCAAATGCTGAAGGATGCACAGGAGTTTGCCGAAGGACAGGTCAGAAACGCAGCGCAGGAAGCGGAGAATATTGTGGAATCGGCTCGGACAGAGGCTGAAGAATGGTGGCGGCAACGCAGGGAGCAGGATGAGCATCTTGTAGAGGCTGTCAAATCTGAGGCATATCAGCAGGGTTATCAGGAAGGGCTTGCACAGGCTGATCAGGAAATGTCGCGTAAGTTGGCAGAGATGATGGAGGAAGCAAGACAAGTCCTTCAAGATGCCTACCGGGCCAAAGAAGTAATTATTCAAGAGGCGGAGCCTTTTCTGGTAGAGCTCAGTTGTGATATAGCTGAGAAAATTGTGGACAAGCAACTGACGGTGGAGCCGCAATTCGCAATGGATCTGATCCGCAAGAATCTTGCCCGCAAACGCGAGCAGGGGCTGATCTCCTTATGCGTTTCACCTGCGCAGTTCTCCTTTGTTAATGCAGCTAGGGAAGAATTGGCTATGGCGGTTGATTCGCAGGCGGAACTGCAAATACTCCCTGATTCAACCGTTAGAGATCATGGTTGTGTCATCCGTTCTTCTTTTGGCAGTATTGATGCACGAATTGATACGCAGCTTGCTGAAATCAAAAAAGAATTGATTCGAATAGCGCTGGATACCGATGAGAACAGAAATGGGGAAGAGGATGCTTGACAGCGGACGGTATAAGGAGCAATTGCGGAATTTTGACCCTGTCAGAATCAACGGGAAAGTCACCCAGGTGATTGGACTAATGGTCGAGTCGGAAGGGCCGGATGCCAGCATAGGTGATGTATGCTACATTTACCCGGCCAAAGGGAACAAGCCGCTACAGGCTGAAGTTGTTGGCTTTCGCGACAACAAGGTGCTGCTGATGCCGCTCGGTGAGCTGCAAGCCATCGGACCAGGCTGTGATGTGGTAGGAACAGGCAAACCGCTAAGTGTACAGGTGGGTTCTGAGCTGCTTGGCAAGGTGCTTGACGGTTTGGGACAGCCGCTTGATGGTTCACTTATTCCGGCACGAATGCCACACAGCTCAACATTCAACATTCCATCGAATCCATTAAACCGCCCCCGGGTTCATGAACCCATAAGTATTGGGGTTAGAGCGATCGACGGGTTGCTTACCATAGGTAAAGGCCAGCGGGTGGGTATCTTTGCGGGATCAGGGGTCGGCAAGAGCACACTAATGGGTATGATTGCACGCAATACGTCAGCAGACGTGAACGTGATTGCCTTGATTGGAGAACGGGGCAGAGAGGTGCTGGATTTCATTGAACGCGATCTTGGACCAGAAGGTCTTCAGCGCTCAGTCGTTGTTGTCGCTACCTCTGACCAGCCCGCACTTATCCGCATCAAGGGTGCCCTTATCGCCACCACGATAGCTGAATATTTTCGTGACCGCGGCTTAAATGTCATGCTGATGATGGATTCGGTCACACGATATGCCATGGCACAGCGTGAGGTTGGACTGGCAGTTGGTGAACCGCCTGCGATGAGAGGCTATACACCTTCAGTATTCGCAAGCTTGCCTAAGCTGCTTGAAAGAGCCGGAACGGGACCTTCGGGATCGATCACCGCATTTTACACAGTTCTTGTAGACGGTGACGATATGAATGAGCCTATTGCTGACGCAGTTAGAGGGATTCTGGATGGTCATATTGTGCTAAACCGGAATATCGCCAATAAGGGTCACTTCCCAGCCATAGATGTACTCTCAAGTATCAGCCGAGTGATGAAGGATATTGCTCCCGAGGAACAAATCGCTGCAGCCGAGAATGTAAAACGGCTTATGGCTGTGTATAAGGATTCAGAGGATTTAATTAACATCGGTGCCTATCAGAGAGGCTCCAATGCCCAAATTGACGAGTCAATGCACTATATCGACAGCATTTGGAATTTCACCAAGCAGAAGGTGAATGAGAAGGTCACGTTAGCCGAAGTCCAAGAGTCTTTAATTTCTCAGTTCTCAAGGAGTTGATTGATAGTGAGATTCCATTATACTTTTCAAAAAGTTGTGGACTTGAAAGCAAATGAAAAAACACAGGCAGAGTGGTTGCTCTCAAGCGCGCTCGGAGAACTGCAGGCCCAGGAGAAAAGTCTTGAAGACTTGATTCAGCAACGGCGGGAGCTAATGCAGTCACTTCAGCAAGAAGCTGAACAAAGAACGCCCTTATCTAAGCTCCGGGAAATGCAGGATTATGTGGATTACCTGGATCATTGCATAGCCCGGAAGCATTCAGATATCAGCCGTGCGCATGTTGAAGTTCAGCATAAGCAGGACCACCTCAGCACGAAGGTTCTGGATGAAAAGGTGTGGCTGAAGGCCAAAGACAAAGCACAGACCGCTTTTCAGCAGAACATGACTTTACGGGAACAAAACGAACTGGATGAGATGGCTACCGTCCGCTTCGCGATGAAATCCCTCTAACCCAGGAGGTTTCCGCTAGTGGCTAATAATGATATGGAATTTGATAACGAAGGGTCAGCGAGTAAATTTGAACGGTTTTTATTTTTAATGATACCGATTATTTTTACGCTTGTGCTGCTTGGAGTATTGTTGACCCTGTTCAATATGGATATCCGCCAAGATGTGCTTTCGATTGCGAATAAGATTCCTGTTGTGGAGAAGTGGGTTCCTGATCCAGAGCCAACGACTGAAGAGGGCACGGAAGCAGATCCACAGAAGCAAGTGAAAGAACAGGCTGCGAGCTCGGCAACCACGATTAAGGAACTGAAAAGCCAGTTGGCAGCTCAGGCGGAGCAGCTCAAGAAGGCTAATGAAGACAAGACGGATCAGGTTGCCAAGACAGAAGCACTGCAAAAACAGATTGACAGCATGAAAGACGAAGCTGCGGCTGCGGAAGCAAGCACAGGGGAATCAGAAGATCCCTATGTGAAGCAGGTGACTGAGCTGGCCAAGCTGTATGCAGGAATGAAAGCTTCCAAAGCTGCTCCAATCATGGAGAATTTAACCACGGATGAAATGGTGCAAATCTTCAGTGTAATGAATAATACGAGCAAAACGGCGATTTTAGAAAAAATGGATCCCAAAAAAGCAGCGGATGTATCCGTGAAGCTAAAAGAAACTACGAATTCAACCGATATGGCTATTGCAGCCCTTCAATCCAGACTGAAGCAGGATGCGGCGGCTACAACGACGGCCACAACATCAGCTAACCTGGATAAAGAGAAACTGAGTCAGACCTTTACTACAATGCCTGCTGCAGATGCTGCTTCGCTGCTAGGGTCAATGTATACCATTAGCCCTGATAAAGTAATCACGATTCTTAACACGGTAAGTGACAGTGTCCGGTCCTCCATTCTTGGGGAGATGACTAAGAAAAATAGCACTCAGACCGCTAAGGTCGTTAACCGCCTGATGGGCGGCAAATGATCCACTTGAGAGGAGGTGAAAAAGAATGAGTTTAGTCGTTCAATCAATGAGTGGCGGCAACACTGCCGCGTCTAGCGGAACTCCAACAGCTGCAAACGCGGGAACAGCTGCTGCTGGTGGAACAGCTTCTGCCGGTGGGACAGCTGCTGCCGGTGGAACAGCACCAGTTCTGCCTTTTGCGCAAACTCTTGTTCAGAGCATGGGTGGAGCACAGACCAAAGAAACGTCAGTGCCTGCAGCTTTGGGGAATTTGGCTTCCTTGCTGCAAGGTCTTATGAACGCCGTACAAGCAGCTGGTAAAGAAACAGGTACAGATGATACAGCAGCGAATAGTGCTAAGCAGATGCAAGTACTTGCAGAAGATGTAGAGAAGCTGGATGACAGTATCAGCAGTGATCCTGCTTTGATGGCAGCACTACAAGGTTGGTTGCTCCAGGTATCGGCTTTGTTGTCTGGTAGTACTCCTAATGGAAAAGTCGATGCAGAAGCTGAGAGCAGCTCTACTGCAGCTCTATCCCCACTAGCGCAGAACCCGGAGACTTTGCGGTTTGCTGTTCAAGATGAGCTTAACAGCCTGGTTAGCCTGATCCAGCAATCTGCTGTTGGAGGAGATGAGAAGTTAGCCTCCGAGGGTATTGCAGTGTTGAACAATTTCACAGCAATCCTGGCAGAAACGCAGATTCCAGATGCTAAAGTTAAGCCGGCTAAAACAGCAGTCAGCACAGAAACCTCGCCAGTTGTTTTGACACCATTGTCCGAAACGGAATCCAAAGCATATTCTAAAGCGAAAGCTCCTGTTTTTACAGACCTCCGTACAATACAAACGGCAACAGTTAAAACTGACAATACAGCTTCTACTCCTGCTGTAACTGCAACGGAAGAGAATACAGTTGATGTCTTGGCTACACCTCTTGCCAAAACGGCTGGATCAGCAGAAGCATCCAAAATCGGAGAAGTAGAAGAATCGGTATCTGGTGCAAAGCCGGCTGAAGAAAATAATGAGGTCGTAACTGCAGGGCAGCTATCCTTGCGGGGAGGAATTACCGCACCACTTAAGGCAGAGAAACCACCGGTTCCGGTCCACCAGTTCGCACAAGAGATGACTTCGTTTATTACTGGCAAACTGGAGATTGTCAAGAAGGGCGGAGTGGCTGAAGCTTCGATTACGTTGTTTCCGGAGAATCTTGGACAAGTGGATGTAAAGATCACCATGCAAAACGGCCATTTGGTAGCCCAGTTCTTAACGCAGCATACGGGTGCCAAAGATATGCTTGAACAGCAAATGAGCCAGTTGAGATCAGCACTGCAATCCCAAGGGCTTCAAGTTGAGAAATTAGAGGTCACTCAGAACAACACACCTTTGCAGTCTCAATTTAATGGTAGTCAGCAGGGGCGTGGAACCGGTTCTAACGGTCAGCAGCAGGAGAGACGTTCCAAGGAACGAACGGAGGAAATTGGTGATGCCGTGCTTGCAGCTGAACTGAATGATGAATGGAAAGAATGGGTTGCAAACACGCAACAGGAAAACCGCTCACAGGGCGGAGGTTTCTCAGCCAAGGTATAACACAGACAAGCGAGGTGAAAAAGAATGGCATCATCCACTAATCCTATTTCAACAAAGGATCAATGGAATTATTCAGTACCAGACAGCTCGAAAAAAGCTACTGGTAATTCAACACTCGGAAAGGACCAGTTCCTGAAGATTCTCATTACGCAGCTTCAGAACCAGGACCCTATGCAGCCGATGGAGGATAAGGAATTTATTGCCCAGATGGCCCAATTCTCGTCTGTAGAACAACTAATGAATATTTCAACACAAATGACAGCGATGAATCAGTCCCTTGGTGCAGTGTCTGGTCTGATTGGCAAGGATATCACTTGGACGGATTCAACAACGGAGCAGCCGAAATCAGGAAATGTAGAGTCTATAGTAGTCAGCAGTGGCGTTCAGTACGCTGTTGTAGGCAAAGATAGAGTTGCATTGACGGACGTGACTCAAATTAAGAATCCTGTAACGCCAGTGGAGAATGCGGCTGACAATACCGGTTCTACAGATGGCGGGGCGACATCATGAGCGACAGACTTACAATAGGCCAACTGTATCCAACCAGTGTGCACCCTACAACGCTTCAGCGGCCAGCGAACGCTAAGAACACTGTGAATTCTGAAGTTTCATTTGAAAGTGTGCTGCAGAAGAATATGCTGAAGTTCAGCAATCATGCAGCTAAACGGTTGGAACAAAGAGGAATTGAGCTTGGCAGCCGCCAATTGGATCAGATCTCGTCCGCAGTCGATAAGGCAGCCGCCAAAGGCAGCAAAGAATCACTTATATTAATGAAAGACATGGCTTTAATAGTTAGTGTGGCCAACCGAACGGTAGTGACTGCTATGGATGGAAGTTCCATGAAGGACAATGTATTCACGCAAATTGATAGTGCAGTTATCATTTCTTAAACCGGCCGGTCCTTACTGGAGAGCCGGAATGGCCACCGATCGACTGACGTGGCCATAGCTCGAATTCACACCAATTGGGAGTCTAAGAACTCTATAATCCGGGAGGAAGATAAATTATGTTAAAGTCTATGTACTCAGGGGTTTCGGGAATGCGTGGTTTCCAGGCTAAGCTGGACGTTATTGGTAACAATATTGCGAATGTGAACACGGTCGGTTTTAAATCCAGCCGCGTCATGTTCAAAGATATTATGAGCCAGACGGTATCGGGGGTTTCTGCTCCTGTGGAAGGCGGACAAGGGGGCGTAAATGCTAAGCAAATCGGTCTTGGAGTCAGCATAGGTTCTATTGACAACATGCATATGCAAGGAAGTCCCATGACAACTAATAATCCGACAGACCTGCGTATTGATGGTGATGGATTTTTCCTGGTTAAGCTCTCCGAAGATCAGGAAACACCTTTCCTTACCCGCGCAGGCGACTTCCACGTAGACACCAACGGTAACTTGATTACCTCTGACGGTCTGCATGTAGTTGATACTGGCGGTACTCCTATTCAGTTGGATGCAGAAGCCACAGCCTTCACTATTGGGTCTGATGGTACAATTATGATGACAATGTCAGATGGTACTATTCAGGCGGGTGCGCAGATTGGTGTAGCCAAAGTAACTAATCCGCAAGGTCTGGAGAAAATCGGTGGTAATCTCTACCGCATGACGATGAATGCAAATGCCGAAGGTGTGATTACTCCAACTACAGCTAACAATACCGCAGATGGAACGGGAGCCATTGTGTCCGGACAACTGGAAATGTCCAATGTGGATCTAACCAGTGAGTTTACGGAAATGATCGTTTCCCAGCGTGGGTTCCAGGCCAACTCCCGCATTATTACGACCTCCGATGAAGTGTTGCAGGAAGTCGTGAACCTGAAGCGTTAATTTGAAGGGCCATAATCAAAAACTAGCTGTATAATAGTAACGTTTCGCCATCTGGTGCAAAGGTTATTGCGAAGTCGTGGGGGAGGAACTCCTCCCCCTATTTTTTGTTAGGAGGCCTGTTATGATTTCGGTAACCAGATTGAATGGTACACCAATGTTTTTAAATGCTTTGTTGGTAGAAATGGTAGAAGAAAGTCCGGATACGTATATTACACTCGTAACTGGAAAAAGGCTAATCGTGCTGGAAAAGGCTGATGAAGTCATCCGTAAGATCCGTGAGTATAACAGGGACATTGGCACATATGCTGCCACCATTAAAGTCCAGTCAATGGAGGAGCTTTCATGAAAAAGATGCTGCCGTGGCTCATTACAATTTTATTAGCAATAACTCTTATCGTAGTAGCTGCATTTTTACTTATGGATAAGATCTTTCCGAGTGATTCGAACGACGTGAATACGGCAGTCCAGAAGGTTGAGACCAAAAAACTCAGCGCTGATGAGATTGTCGAATTGACCGCACAAATCACCGACATCAAAACTAATCTTGCCGATCCCGATTATATCCTTTCAGTAGACATCGCGTTCCAACTGGATTCAGCGACGTCCAAGGAAGAATTCGAAAAGATAAAAGCTATTAAAATCACGCCGCTAATTATCAAGGCGATTGCCGATGCCAAGCCTGAGGAACTAAATGGGGCTAGCGGCAAGGATCAATTCAGCAGCAAGCTGGTGAATATAATTAATAAGAATTTGACCGAAGGTACTATAACCCAGATCGAATTCATTAAATTCATTTTGACTTCCATGTAGCTGTAGCTGCTGAAGGATTATTCTTTGATAGGGGGGTGATTGAATTGGTTGATGTACTATCACAAAACGAAATTGATGCTCTGCTTGCCGCTCTATCATCCGGTGAAATGGATGCTGACGAACTAAAAAAAGAAGAAACCCAGAAAAAAATCCGCTCTTACGATTTCAAACGGGCTGTACGTTTCTCAAAGGACCATATCCGAAGCTTAACCCGGATACACGATAACTTTGCCCGCTATCTTACGACGTACTTTTCGGCCCAATTGCGCACCTTCGTACAGATCAATGTCGTTCAAGTAGAGCAGCTCCCTTATGATGAGTTTATCCGCTCCATTCCGAAAATGACGATCTTAAATATTTTTGAAGCTGAACCGCTCGAAGGCCGCATGGTCATGGAAGTGCATCCGAATATAGCCTTTGCCATGCTGGATAGACTGCTAGGCGGCTTTGGTACGGCACCTTCCAAGATCAATGCTTTGACTGAAATTGAAACCACTATAATGGAGAGGATTTTCAGCAGATGCTTTGAAAGCCTGCAGGAAGCCTGGAAGACAGTGCTTGATATCAATCCCCGCATGGAGGCTTTGGAGACAAATCCTCAATTCATGCAAATCGTATCGCCCAATGAGACCATTGCACTTATTTCCTTAAGTACCAAAATTGGCGATACAACAGGGATGATCAACCTGTGTATACCTCACGTTGTTCTTGAACCTATCATGTCCAGGCTGTCGGTACACCAATGGTTTGTTTCTGAAAAAAAGGCGCGTGATGAAGTTGAGCTTGAGGCAATCCGGGCTAGAGTTCATAGAGCGCAGCTGCCGATTGTGGCGGAGTTGGGTGAATCGAGTCTATCCATTGCTGAATTTCTCGGGCTCAGCGTCGGCGACGTGATTTCTCTCAACAGGACTGTGGATTCAGGACTGTCAATCAAGGTGGGGGACAAGCTGAAATTCATCGGAAGTCCTGGGATGATTAAAGAGCGTGTAGCTGTGCAAATAGACGAGATAGTCAGCGAAGGAGTTGAAGATTTTGACGAGTAAAGATTATTTGTCCCAAGAAGAAATAGATGCTCTGCTCAGACAGTCTGCGGAAGGATCGCTAGCTCCCTCGACGAAGACGGTGGATGATTACTTGACACCCTTTGAACAGGACGCACTGGGAGAGATCGGGAATATTACATTCGGGAGTGCAGCTACTGCGCTGTCCACCCTGCTGGGCAAGAAAGTAGATATCACTACCCCTGAAGTATCTATTATCACACGCGGAGAGTTCGAAGAGGCTTTTCCAAAACCTCATGTTGCTGTACATGTACAATATGTAGATGGTTTTCAGGGCATCAATTCATTAGTCATTAAAATCAGGGATGCACAGGTTATCGCTGATCTGATGCTTGGTGGTGAAGGGGATCCAAAGGATGAAGAGCTGAATGAAATTCACATCAGCGCAGTCCAGGAAGCAATGAACCAAATGATGGGTTCTTCGGCTACATCCATGTCGACTATCTTCAATCGCTTCGTGAATATTTCCCCTCCGGGTATCGACATTTTGAATATGTCCAGCGGAGAAGGCGTTGGCAGTCTTCCGGATGATGAGACACTCATACAGATTTCATTCCGGCTCAAGATTGGGGATCTGATTGATTCCACCATTATGCAGCTGCTCCCGGTGCAATTCGCCAAAGATATGGTGACTATGCTTCTGGGAGATGTTTCGCAATCGGAACAAGAGACGGCAGCAGCAGCGGTGGAGGCCCCGCCTAAGCCAGCAGCAGCACCGGAACCTCCAGCAGCCCCTCCGGTGCAGCAAGCCCCTCCAGTGCAGCCTGGAGCAGTTCCACCGCCATATCCTCCTCAGGGTATGCCGCCTTATCCGGGAACGCCGGAGGGAGGGTATTATTATCCTCCAGCAGGAATGCCAGCATATGGGATGCCGCCTTATGGAATGCCACCTCAAGGTATGCCGTACCAGCAGGCTCCGCCCCAGCAGCCCGCTCCTAACCGCAATGTAAATGTACAACCGGTGCAGTTTGCCAACTTAAGCTCCGGTGCCTTTGGAAATATTGATGAAAATAATTTAAATTTATTGATGGACATACCACTGAGAGTAACCGTAGAATTAGGAAGGACCCAGAAGCAGATCAAAGATATTCTGGAAATGTCGCAAGGCTCAATCATTGAGTTGGACAAACTCGCTGGTGAACCTGTGGACATCCTGGTTAACAACAAGCTTATTGCCAAAGGGGAAGTCGTAGTTATCGACGAAAACTTCGGAGTTCGCGTTACGGATATCGTCAGCCAGTGGGACCGAATTCAAAAATTACAATAAAGCATACTTAGGGAGGATTTTGTAAAAATGGCTAACCGAATTCTAATCGTGGACGATGCAGCATTTATGAGAATGATGATCCGTGACATTTTGTCGAAAAACGGATTTGAGGTTGTGGGTGAAGCCCAGGACGGGTCACAGGCTATTGAGAAATTCAAGGAACTGCGCCCGGATTTGATCACGATGGATATCACCATGCCTGAAATGGACGGAATTGCCGCCCTTAAAGAAATCAAAAAAGTAGATGCCAACGCCAAAGTCATCATGTGTTCTGCCATGGGTCAGCAGGCTATGGTTATTGATGCAATCCAAGCGGGTGCCAAGGACTTTATTGTGAAACCTTTCCAGGCAGACCGTGTTATTGAAGCGATTAACAAAACACTGGGTGTGTAATAAGAAATTATGCCAGTCACTGTAGAGCCGCATCTGGGAACAGGTAACAATCTGCTGAATTTATTAAATGTTATTTTTGTCCTTGCGGTAATTGTTGTGCTCATAGTGCTGCTTATCCGTTTTCTTGGACGCCGTAATCAGACTCTGATGAGTGGGCGTTCCATCCGTACACTAGGCGCTTTGGGTCTTGGACCTAACAAGTCCATACAAATTATTGAGCTCGGAGGCAGCCTCTATCT
This sequence comes from Paenibacillus sp. 22594, assembly GCF_052044425.1. NCBI lineage: Bacteria > Bacillati > Bacillota > Bacilli > Caryophanales > Paenibacillaceae > Paenibacillus > Paenibacillus sp. 22594. Next base: position 677,131 of record NZ_JBQENA010000001.1, on the reverse strand, counting down.
GATCGGGGTCGGTGAGAATATATCCATGATGGATAAAATCACCGACCCGGCTGAGGTAGCGTTGATCATTTCGGCATTTGAGGATCAAACTTCAGGACAGAATAACTTTCTTGCGCCGCTCATGGCCAAGATAAGAGCCAAATTCCGTGGAGAAGTAACATCACAGGAAATTGAACTTAGTGAAACATCCTCATTTTACGAGACACTGCAATCCAAACTTGCGTTGGCACCTGAACGTAAGGGGAAAATGGAAGAGTTGCTTCGTGATGATGTACTCAAGGATGAGTCGAGGGATTTATGAAAAAAAAGCTAATATTTTCATTTTTGCTGCTCACTGTATTCAGCGTTATGTTCCTGCACACTACTCATGCCGATCCTATACCTAATATTAGTATTCAGGTCGGTGATAATCAGGGGTCAACCGGTGGTACGAGTTCTATATCTATTTTGCTGCTCACTACGGTTCTGAGTGTTGCTCCTGCTTTTCTTATCCTGATGACCAGTTTTACCCGGATTGTCATCGTTCTCGGATTTGTCAGAACCTCACTCGGTACACAGCAGATGCCTCCCAACCAGGTACTTGTGGGATTGGCATTGTTTTTAACTCTATTTATCATGTCACCGACGCTTGCAACGGTGAATGAGACGGCACTGCAACCGTACATGAAGGGAACAATTACCCAGACCGAGGCGCTTAACAAAGCAGCAGATCCAATGAAGGAGTTTATGTTCAAACAGACCAACACCAAGGATTTGTTGTTATTCATGAATTATACCGGCAACAATGCTTCGGTTAAGCCTGCGACATACAGCGACATTCCATTGACGGTGATCGTGCCTGCCTTTGCCATCGGAGAGATGAAAAAAGCTTTTACCATGGGATTTATGATTTTTATACCTTTTTTAATTATAGATATTGTGGTAGCCAGCACCCTGATGGCTATGGGGATGATGATGCTACCTCCGGTAATGATTTCATTGCCATTCAAAATAATGCTCTTTGTACTGGTAGACGGGTGGTACTTAGTCGTTAAATCACTGCTGTTAAGTTTTAACACCTGAGATTCAAGAGGAGGCATAAGGGATGAATGCGGACTTTATTATCGGTCTAGCCGGCCAAGCCGTATATTTGGTGCTCGAAACCAGTGCTCCCATGCTGATTCTTGGTCTGGTGGTAGGACTGATTGTCAGTATTTTTCAAGCAACAACGCAAATTCAGGAGCAGACCTTAGCGTTTGTTCCCAAAATTGTTGCGGTGCTGCTTGCTCTGCTCTTGTTCGGACCGTGGATTATCACGAAACTGGTGGATTTCACCAGCCAAATTTTGGGCAATCTCAATATGTACATCGGTTAATTTGATGAGTATGGAGACCTTGCTGCAGAGTTTTCCCGTCTTTCTGTTGATTTTTTGTCGAATTTCAGCTTTTTTTGTTGTAGTACCGGTGTTTTCTTCTCAAAGTGTGCCAGCCACCTTCAAAATTGGGCTTTCTTTTTTTGTAGCATTGGTTGTCTTTAGCTCAGGAGGAACAGGAATTACCGTGCCGCAGGATCTTACTTATATTTTGTTGATTGCCCGGGAAGCTTTAATCGGATTATTGCTGGGTTTTATTGGGTATTTGATGTTTATGGCGATTCAAACCGCCGGTTCATTCATTGATATTCAGATTGGATTCGGGATTGCGAATGTAATTGATCCTATGACTGGAGCGTCCGCACCGATTATCGGTAACTTCAAGTATATGATTGCCTTGCTGATGTTCCTCAGTATGAATGGTCATCACTACTTGTTGGATGCGATCGTATACAGTTACAAATGGGTGCCGATAGATAATGATCTGTTTATTAAAATGATAGATGGAAGTCTTTCGGAGTTTTTTGTCCGTACTTTTGCACAATCCTTTATTTTGGCTTTCCAAATGTCAGCACCTTTAGTAACGGCTTTATTTCTTACAGATGTGGGGCTGGCATTTCTGGCTAGAACTGCACCACAATACAATGTATTCGTCATTGGGGTGCCTCTCAAAATTATTATTGGCCTTGCGCTGCTTCTTATTCTGATGCCGGGTCTGGCTATGCTGTTCCAGAATCTCTTCGACATTATGTTTGAGTCCATGCACAATCTGCTGGGCCTGATAGGGAAGAGTCCTTAGGTGGCTGTAAGGGGGAGAGCTATGCCGAAGACGAGACGTTATAAGCTTAATCTTCAGCATTTTGGGGGAGACAAGACGGAAAAAGCTACCCCGAAGAAACGGCAGGACGCCCGTAAAAAGGGTCAGGTGGCCAAAAGTGCAGAACTGTCTGGTGCAGTTGTACTTTTATCTGCATTGTTAACCTTGTCTTTGTTCGGCGGCTTCATGAAAGAACGGTTCATCACACTGTATACAGATGTTTTTCAGAACCGGATGATGATGGAAGTGACTCTGGAAAATGTATCTGAGATGTTCAATCATTATGGCATTCAGATCCTGATTTTATTAGCTCCTTTGCTGGGCATTACCTTTGTACTGGCTCTGGTGGCAAATTTGGCCCAGGTTGGTTTTATGGCAACAGGGGAAGGGATTACACCCAAATTCAGCAAAATCAATCCGATAAAAGGTTTCAAGAATATTTTCTCCATGCGCTCCTTTGTGGAGTTTTTGAAATCCATCTTCAAACTCATGCTGATTGCTTATTTGGTCTACAGCACTCTTTGGGGACAAAAGGAGAGCTTCGCAGCATTGTCTCATGTCAATGCGGAAGGCGTTTATCAGTTCGCTGCCAAGCTCGTAATGAGCCTCGGCATCAAAATTGGAGCGGCTCTGTTAATCATGGCGGCTCTTGATTATATCTACCAGAAATATGAGCACGAAAAGAGCCTGAAGATGTCAAAGCAGGACATCAAGGATGAGTACAAAAAAATGGAAGGCGATCCCATCATTAAAGGCAAGATCAGGGAGCGCCAGCGAAGAATGGCTATGCAGCGCATGATGCAAGAGGTACCCAAAGCGGATGTTATTATTACCAATCCTACGCACTTTGCAGTCGCTTTGAAATACGACGGTTCAAAAATGGAAGCTCCGCAGATTATTGCTAAAGGCCAGGATTATGTAGCGCTTCGAATCCGTGAATTGGCCAAAGAGCATGGTGTTATGACTATGGAGAACAAACCGCTCGCGCGGGCGTTGTTTCAAAGAGCGGAGATTGGTGATGTAGTTCCTGCAGACCTGTTCCAGGCGGTTGCGGAAGTACTCGCTTATGTATACAAGCTTAAAGGTAAAAGGAGATAAGTCGGGGGAGGTTCACGGACATTGAAAGCTAGAGATCTAACGGTTCTACTGGGTGTTATCGGTATTGTGCTTATGATGATTCTGCCCATCCCGGCTTGGCTTCTGGATGTTCTGCTAATTGTCAATATATCAATTGCCTTAACCATCATCTTAGTAGCAATGAACACAAAGGATCCGCTGCAGTTCTCGATTTTTCCCTCGCTGCTGTTGATCACAACATTATTCCGGCTTGCGCTGAACATTTCTACGACCAAACTGATTCTTTCCAGTGGTCATGCAGGTGAAGTAGTAGCCACGTTCGGAAGTTGGATTGCCCGGGGACAAATTGCAATAGGTTTTGTTGTCTTCCTTATTCTGGTGGTAGTTCAGTTCATAGTTATCACTAAGGGTTCAGAACGGGTTGCTGAGGTAGGAGCCCGCTTTACACTCGATGCAATGCCCGGTAAACAGATGAGTATCGATGCTGATTTGAATGCGGGGATGATTAATGAACAGCAAGCCCGGGAGCGCAGACGTAATGTTGAACGTGAAGCGGACTTCTTCGGGGCAATGGATGGTGCGAGCAAATTCGTTAAGGGTGATGCTATCGCCAGTATAATTATCCTGCTGATCAACCTGATCGGCGGGTTTATTATCGGAGTATCTATTCACGGGCTTCCTTTTAAGGATGCACTATCGACATACTCTGTACTTACGATCGGTGATGGTCTGGTCAGCCAGATTCCCGCACTGCTTATCTCTACTGCCTCGGGTCTGATTGTTACCCGCGCGGCCTCTGAAGGCAATCTGGCAGAGGATTTGACGGGTCAGCTCCTATCTTATCCTAAGCTTTTGTACATTGTTGCCGTAACCATTGCTTTTCTGGGATTCTTCACACCTATTACCGTGATGTCTACACTGCCGCTGGCTGGCTTAATGGGATATGCAGCTTATAGTATGAGCCAGAAAGCCAATCAGAAGCAAATTGCAGAAGAACAGCTGGTTGAAGAAAAACAGATTGAGGAAGTACGCAGTCCGGAAAGTGTAATCAATTTACTCACTGTAGATCCGATTGAATTTGAGTTTGGATACGGGCTTATTCCTCTGGCAGATACAGGGCAAGGTGGCGATTTGCTTGACCGGATTATCATGATCAGGCGGCAATGTGCCTTAGAGATGGGACTGGTTGTTCCTGTAATTCGCATTCGCGACAATATTCAACTAAAACCGAATGAATATGTTATAAAAATTAAAGGAAATAACGTTGGCGGTGGTGAATTATTACTTAATCACTATCTGGCTATGAGTCCTGGGTATGATGATGAGTCGATTCATGGCATCGAGACAGTGGAACCGTCATTTGGTTTGCCAGCGTTGTGGATTGACGAGTCTGTCAAGGAAAGGGCGGAATTATCGGGATATACGGTAGTTGATCCCCCTTCTGTAGTGGCCACTCATTTGACTGAGCTTATTAAACGTTATGGGCACGAACTGCTTGGACGACAGGAGACCAAACAGCTGGTTGACAATCTTCGCGAGAATTATCCAGTACTTGTGGATGAGCTGATTCCTTCTGTTTTGGCTATTGGAGATGTACAGAAGGTGCTAGGCAAGCTGCTGCGTGAGAAAATATCAATCCGCGATTTGGTAACTATTTTCGAAACATTGGCTGATTATGGTACCTATACCAAAGATCCTGATATTCTGACTGAGTATGTCCGTCAATCGTTGTCCAGACAAATTACCCAACAATTCTCCCAGGCTGGAGAGACGCTGCGGGTCATCACAGTCGGACCCAATCTGGAAAAGAAAATTTCGGAAAGTGTGCAGCAGACGGAACAGGGCAGCTATCTTGCGCTGGATCCAGTCTCGACACAGACGGTGTACCAGCGTCTCACAGAGCAAATTAACCGTCTTCTTCAATCCGGACAGCAGCCTATCGTGCTGACTTCACCAACGATACGGATGTATTTACGTCAAGTGATTGAGCGGACAATGCAGGACATTCCAGTATTATCTTACAGTGAACTGGAGCCTAATATTGAAATTCAAAGCGTTGGGGTGGTGAATCTATGAGAGTGAAGCGTTATGTGGTCGATACGATGCCTGACGCCATGCATTCCATCCGCACCGAGCTGGGAAGTGACGCCGTCATCCTAAGTACCAAAGAGGTCAAAGTTGGCGGTTTCATGGGAATGTTCAAAAAGAAAAAGATCGAGGTTGTCGCGGCTGTTGAGGACGCCCAAAAGTCGGGTGCATCTGAAAAAAAACCGGCCGCTCCTCAGAGCATTCCGCGAAGCGCAGTTCCCCAAGCATATCAGAAAGCTGCTGCAGCTTCATCTGCACCAGCAGCTGGTGGTGCAACTGAATCTGTGGCTTTGGCATCCTCCTCGGCGAACGAGGCAGCGGCGAAACGGGCATTTGCCGAGATCGCCGCTGCCTTGTCTGATGCATCAGAGAATAGAGGGGCTGTGGCAGTGCTTCCAGCCGTTGATGATGAAGAGGATGAAGATTTCATTGAACCTCAAACTGCTCTACCTATTGGCAATTATCCCAGCATGTCATCAATAGATGAGGCTAGGGGTAAGGGGACTGCTGTAGCTACATCAACTGGCTTGGAGGGTGATGTGCTCAAGGAAATTCGCGATATGAAACAGTGGATGGAGCGGATCGCCCGGTATTCTTCAGGCGCTGTTGAGCTTCCAGAACAGTTGGAGCAACTGAGGGATCATCTGATTGAACAGGAGACAGATGTCGTTCTGGTAGATGAGTGGATCAGTAATATTTTTGAGCAATGGAGTGAGGAAGGCCGTACTTGGCTTCCGCAACAGTTCGCTGAAATGCTTGAAACTCAGGTGGAAGGATTTTTGTCCGGACGCATTGCAAACGGAATAGCACCTGATACACGGATTGTCTATATTGCCGGACCTACAGGTGTGGGAAAGACAACTACGATTGCCAAGCTAGCTGCAGAGCAGCTTTTCAAGCAAGGGCGTAAGGTGGGTTTGATAACCTCCGATACGTATCGTATTTCAGCAGTTGAGCAGCTTCGTACCTATGCGGCTATATTGAATATGCCTCTAGAAGTTGTTCAGTCACCGGGTGATCTGCAGAGGGCATTGTTCCGTTTGGAAGGCTGCGATCTGGTATTAATGGACACAGCAGGCCGTAATTACCGTAACGAAATGCTGGTTGCAGAACTTCAGAGTCTGCTGGCCAGAGAGCTTAAGAGTGAAACTTTTTTGGTGCTCAGTCTTACATCAAAAAGCCGCGATATGAAGAAAATTGCCGAGCATTTCGGCCGTTATCAGCTGGATAAAGTCATCTTTACCAAGCTTGATGAAACTGGGACCTTTGGCCCGCTCTTCAATGTTTTAAATGATTTCCCGCTTAAGCTTTCATATATTACCAACGGTCAGAATGTTCCTGATGATCTGCTGTTGGCTACCAAAGAGCAGATCAGCGGGATGATTTTGGGAACAGGAGGCGTATGATGGATCAGGCGCAATCCCTGAGACAGCTTGTTTCCAGCCAGGAACCCAAACGATCATCCGGTGAAGGGACATCAGCCCGGATTATCACCGTTTGCAGTGGTAAGGGTGGTGTCGGAAAATCGAATTTCACCTTGAATTTCGCGCTCGCACTTAAAGCGATGGGCAAGAGGGTGCTTTTGTTCGATGCCGATATTGGTATGGCCAATATAGATGTGCTTATGGGGGTGTCTGCCAGATATAATCTCTATCATTTACTGAAAAGAGAAGCGGACATCAGTCAGATCATTCAGAAAGGCCCCGGTGGGCTTCCTTTTATCGCAGGCGGCTCGGGAATGGATGAGCTTTTTTCGCTCTCCGAGGCGGATTTGAACTATTTTACAGACCAGATTGCCGGGATTGCAGACTCGATGGATTATATTCTGTTTGATACAGGAGCCGGACTCTCTAAAGAGACGATGAAATTTATTACCTCAGCAGATGACTGCCTAGTGGTGACTACACCTGAGCCTACTGCAATAACTGATGCTTATGCACTGATTAAGGTAGTGAACAACTCATATCCTGATGTTTCATTCAAGCTGATAGTCAATCAGGCAGGGGATGAGAGAGAGGCAACTGGAACCAGCGACAAAATTCGTATGGCAGCCAGTCGTTTCTTGCAGCTGGAAATTACTTTTCTTGGATTTATCAGCAGTGATAGTCATGTGGTACAGGCAGTGAAAAAGCAAATTCCATTCTCAGTGGCTTTTCCGAACAGTGCGGCAGCCAAAGATGTACAGCGGCTTGCGCTAAGCTATTTGGCCGCAGATTCGGCAGACACCACTAAAGTACAAGGCATCAAGGGATTTATCAGCAGGTGGTTGAAGCGAAAACATTAATTGTTCTGAATTTGAGGAACAGAGGTGGAAATGGTATGAAGCCATATCAAGTTTTGGTTGTTGATGATTCTGCGTTTATGCGCAAAATTATTTCCGATTTGATTGAAAATGACGCTAACTTTCAGGTTGCGGCTACGGCTGCTAACGGTCGTGAAGCCATTGACAAAGTAAATGAGCTTTCTCCGGATCTTGTAACCATGGATGTTGAAATGCCGGAGATGAACGGCCTGGAGGCGCTAAAAATAATCATGGCACAGCGTCCGCTGCCGGTAATTATGCTCTCTGGCATCAATGAAGAGGGGATGAAGGAAACCATTCTGGCTTTGGAATGGGGGGCATTTGATTTTATACGCAAACCGTCCATTTCGAACTCGCAGGATATTATATCTGTGGGAGTAGCGCTCAGGGAGCAAATGAATGAGGCCATGCTTGCCCAAAAGCAGCGTAAGGCTAGAGCTTCTGCATATAAGACGCCCGAGGTTCCGGCTGCAGATGTGCCTGTGGTACCTGAGCCGATGCAGAGTCCTACCAAACGGATAATGGAGCCAATCAAGAAGTTTCCGGATCCTGCAAGCAAATTAGTGGAGAAACCAAAGGCAAAGCCGGAAATGAACCTTGCAACAGAGAACAACAAGGGCAAAAGTTCACTTGGTAGAACAGCTTCGGAGAGTGATTCTCCGCAATTCGGGGCCAAGTCGGCTGCTGCACTTCCTAAACCGGTATCTGATACATTTAAAAACCGTTCCAAGGAGGAAGCAAAACCGGTCTTACCGGATTCAAAGCCGATACCTCAAACTTCAACTGGTGCCAGGAATGATCCTCCTTCCGTTGCTGGGGACCGCAAGTCTTCCTTTACAGGTTTGAGCAAGCTGGTTGCTGTGGGTTGTTCCACTGGAGGACCGAGAGCTTTAAAAGAGTTCCTGGAAAATATTCCTGCTGATTTCCCGGCACCGATTGTTATTGTGCAGCATATGCCGCCCAATTTCACGAAGTCGCTGGCACAGAGGCTCAATACGTTCAGCCCTCTTGAAGTTGCAGAAGCAGAACAGGGAATGATTCTGCGTAAGGGGGCGGCATATATTGCTCCCGGCGGTTATCATATGAGGATTGTTCCGGCAGCAGGAGGTCAGTATTCGATTGATCTGACTTTGGGAGAAGCCCGAAATGGACACCGTCCTTCCGTGGATACACTCTTCGAATCCATACTCCCTTATACCTCACTGGAGCGGCACGCGGTGATTATGACAGGGATGGGAAGCGATGGTGCCAAAATGATGAAATCTCTTTATGATTCGGGTGTAACTTCCACCTTTGCTGAGAGCGAAGAAACCTGTGTGGTTTACGGGATGCCGCGCTCCGCGGTAGAGTTGCATTGTGTAAGATATATCCTGCCGTTGCAAGAAATTGCTCCAAGGCTGGTACAAGCCGTTAAATAACGGAAAAGTGAACTTGAAGGGGAGGTGCTCGTTAGTGGACATGAACCAGTATTTATCCATGTTTATTGATGAGTCAAATGATCATCTGCAGTCATTGAACGAAAGTATGATGGGGCTTGAAGCAAATCCTGAAGACCTGAGCATTGTGCAGGTCATTTTCCGCTCAGCACATACTTTAAAAGGTATGGCGGCTACAATGGGCTTTGAAGATTTGGCTTCACTTACACACCAAATGGAAAATGTTCTGGATTTAGTGCGCAATAACAAGCTGAAGATGCAGGATTTCATTTTTGACACGCTGTTCAAGAGTCTGGACGCCCTTGAATCCATGGTTGAGGATATTACGGGTGGTGGAGCAGGCAAGGCCGATGTATCGGCTATTGTCGCTTCTTTGCAGGCAATTGTCCGCGGTGAGATCCCGACTGCTGCCGGTGCTGCGTCTGCGGCTACAGCAGCAGCGGCTCCAAAGGCTGCAGACGCTCCCGTATTCCTTGATGAGTTTCAATACTCGGTCCTGGAGCAGTCGCTCCAGGAAGGCCACAAGGTGCTGTACGTTGATGTTGCAATCCGCAAGGACTGCCAGCTCAAAGCAGTACGGGCCTACATGGTCTTTGATCTCCTCGAACGTTCGGGCGAGGTTGTTAAATCCTTCCCTTCGGTTCAGGATATAGAGCAGGAGAAATTCGAACATAGTTTTTCGCTCTATTACATAACCCAGAAGGAAGCAAGTGAAATTCAGGCGATGATCCTGAATCTGTCGGAGATCGATAAGGTCACTGCGGTTGCACTTGATCAAGAATCCCTGCGACAAATGGGTCAGGAAACGGTGGCAGCTACTTCAGAAGCACCCTCACCGGTCAAAGCATCAGCACCTGCTGTGGATAACGGGAATGCTTCTCCCGCAGCTGCGGCTCATGCCAAAGAAGAAAGCAAAGCTGCTCCAGCGAGAACTGGAGGAGCGCCTTCACGGACCATCCGTGTAGACATTGAACGCCTTGATGTGTTGATGAACCTGTTCAGCGAACTCTTGATTGACCGTGTTCGGCTAGAACAGCTTGCTTCAGAAGTCCAGAATGGGGACCTGACAGAAACGGTCGAGCACATGGGCAGGGTCAGCGGTGATCTTCAGAACATTGTTATGAAGTTGCGAATGGTTCCTGTTGATACCGTATTTAACCGTTTCCCGCGCATGGTTCGGGATCTGGCCAAATCATTGGATAAGAAAATTGATCTGGTGGTTACTGGTGCCGAGACGGAACTTGACCGCACGGTTATCGATGAGATCGGTGATCCACTGGTACACTTGCTGCGAAATGCTGTAGACCATGGTGTTGAAGGGATACAGGAACGTCTGGCTGCCGGTAAGTCCGATACAGGAACAGTTAACCTGCGGGCATTTCATAGTGGCAACCATGTATTTATCGAAATCGAAGATGACGGGGCTGGAATCAATCCGCAAAAGATTTTGCAGTCGGCGATAAAAAAAGGAATTCTTTCCCAAGAACAAGCATCGAATTATTCCGATGATGAGGCGAGACAGCTCTTGTTCGCTCCGGGATTCAGTACCGCAGAAATTATCTCCGATGTATCAGGCCGCGGTGTGGGACTGGATGTCGTTAAATCAAAAATCACCTCACTGGGCGGGAATGTGGTAATTTATTCCACACTAGGCAAAGGTACCAACTTCTCTGTTCAGCTCCCACTGACTTTGTCCATTATTGCAGCAATGCTTGTGCGTTTGGGTTCAGAGAAATATGCAATTCCGCTCTCATCCATTGTAGAAACTGGCATTGTGAAGCAGTCCCAGATCCGGACAATTCACGGCAACAAAATGCTGGAATTCCGCAATAGCCATATTCCGCTTGTATCGCTTAGCAAAATCTTCTCTATCCCGGATTATGATGAAAGCACGGAAGAGGAGACTGAAATCGTGGTGATTCGCAAGGGAGAACGTCTGGTCGCTCTCGCAGTTCAAGATTTTATTGGGCAGAACGAAATTGTGATCAAGAATCTGGGCAAGTATTTGCCGGAGGTTCAAGGCATTTCAGGTGCTACTATTCTCGGTGACGGACAAGTCGCACTCATTATCGATCCGAACGCTTTTATTAAATAATTTAGGATAGAACAGGGAGGTTCATTCCATGGCTGAAGACATCAAGGTGATTGTGTTTAAACTCGGAACTGAAGAATATGGCATTGAAGTGGAAAAGGTGCAAACGATCGAGCGTATGATGCCGATCACCCGTGTGCCCAAGACGTTTTCCTTTATCAAAGGGGTCATCAACTTACGTGGTGTGGTTATTCCGGTTATCGATCTGCGCGGCCGGTTTGGCATTGCGGAGGCGGAACATACTGATCAGACCCGTGTGATCATCGTAAACGTTAATGAAATGGAAGTTGGCTTTATTGTTGATTCCGCTAATGATGTCATTGACCTGAACCGGGATTCCATTGATACACCTCCGGACGTTGTGGGGGGCATCAAAGCTAAATATCTGGATGGGGTGGCCAAAATCGGAGAAGATCGTTTGCTGATTATGCTCAACTTGTCCGAAGTGCTGAACAAGAACGAAATCGTGCAATTGGAAAGTTTAGAGGGCTAACCTGTGGAGCTATTCAAAAACTTTAAGGATTTTAAAATGGATGTGCTCAAGGAAGTCGGGAATATTGGAGCTGGCAATGCAGCCACCGCGTTGTCGCAGCTTCTGGGGAAACCGATTGATATGGCTGTCCCTAAAGTGCAACTTCTGAATTTTGATGAAATTACTGACAAAGTCGGCGGTGCTGAAGAACTGGTATATGCCGTGTTCCTAAGAGTGGAAGGTGAAGCACCGGGTAATTTGTTCTTCATACTTACACCAGAGGCAGCCATTAACCTGCTTAGCCGAATAGCCGGCATTGAGCTCTTGGAGGGTGAAGAATTGGGAGAGATGGAACTATCCGCGCTGAACGAAATCGGCAATATTCTCGCGGGTTCCTATTTATCTTCACTTGCAGATTTTACTTCGTTGTCTATGTACCCGACTGTACCTGCACTTGCTATGGACATGGCTGGCGCGATATTGAGCTATGGTCTGCTGCAATTCGGGCAAATGGGGGATGACGCTTTGCTGATTGATACGACCTTTCTTGAAGGGCAGAATGAAATTGAAGGGCAATTTTTCCTAATTCCCGATCCGGAATCTTTCCCGAAAATCTTCAAATCATTAGGAGTACCTTTCGAGAATGATTGAAGAACAAAGCATTATCAAAGTAGGCATGGCGGATCTTAACGTAGGCAGTCAAGAAAGCCTTGTCCGTACAACTGGACTTGGCTCCTGCGTAGGAGTAACCTTGTTCGATCCTGGGAAAAAGCTTGCAGGGATGGCACACGTCATGCTGCCCTCATCTGAAATCGCCCGGGAAGGACAAATGAATATCGCCAAATTTGCGGATACCGCTTTGCCGGAGCTATTATCCCGCTTGCTTGCGCTTGGCGCCGTCCGGAGCCGTCTTGTAGCCAAAATGGCTGGCGGCTCACAGATGTTCGCTTTTGCCGGGGGGAGTGACACCATGAGGATCGGGCCTCGAAATGTGGAATCCTGCAAGATTGCCCTTCAAGCCTTGAGTATTCCGCTGATTGCGGAGGACACAGGTGGAAATTTTGGCCGAACGATAGAAATTGCCTGTAGCACCGGAATATTGTATATTCGCAGTGTTCAAAAAGGCACTAAGGAAATATAGCGATGAATGGTAAACTTCTATTAAGTCTGTTGTTTGGATTGCTTGGCTTTGGCTTTACCTTTCTAATAAACTATGGGCATAATTTACTGGGAACCAGTTTGATTCGAGGAATTTTTGGATTTATTGTCTGGTTTCTGCTTGCCTTTCTCTTAAGATGGGTATTGGGTTTTATTGTTAAGCAATCCGGTTCTCCGGAGAACGGCGAGACAGCTTCCATTGATGGGAGTGAGAACCTCGGTAGTAATTTCGATATCAGCACTCCGGGCGAAGATGAAGAACTAATCAATATGCTAAAACAGAAACCGGAACAACAAGGGAGTGGGGATGTGGGGGGCTTTACACCGCTTCAACCTCCCAAACTGGTTTCTATGAAAGATCCTGAAGAATTGGCCAAGGCCGTTCGTCACCTGAAAGAAGAATAAGCGGGTTCTGCTTATGCCCGCTGACTAAACTTTGGGAAGGGTGAAAGCCGTTGAACGAGCATAAAGCTTCTCAATCGGAAACCGACGGGCTCTGGGAACAGTGGAAAGAGCACGGGAATCCTGATGCCAAGAAGAAGCTGATTGAGAGTTACCTCCATATTGTTGATTATGTGTCCAGCCGCTTGGCAGTTGGGTTACCCAAGAATGTCTCCAAAGATGATTTGGCCAGCAATGGTGTGATGGGCTTGATTGATGCTATAGAGAAATTCGACTACAAACGAGGGCTGCAGTTTCAGACTTATGCCTCCTGGCGAGTGCGTGGAGCTATCCTTGACTCTTTGCGCCAAAGTGATTGGGTTCCCAGATCGGTTAGGGAAAAAGCAAAGAAAATCGAGGACGCTTACCAACAGCTTGAACAGAAATACTTGAGATCTGTGAGTGACGAGGAAATGAGCCAATATCTGAACATTACGGAGCCGGAATTTCAAAATATGCTGCAGGACGTGGCAGTCATGTCACTTTGCTCACTTGAAGATCCCATCCGTGAAGAGGAATCAGAAACCCGCATGTCAATATTGGTGGATGATAAGGCTAAGAATCCAGATCGAAAAGTAAATGAATTTTATTTACGTGATACCCTGACCAAAGGCATCGAGAAACTAACAGTGAAAGAACGGACAGTCGTGTCCCTTTTATATTATGAAGATTTGTCTTTGAGCGAGATCGCCGAGGTGATGTCACTGTCGCCTTCACGGATTTCGCAGCTTCATTCGAAAGCTATTTTGCGGCTGAGAGGAACACTTGAAAAAAACCGTGATCTTCTCATGCAAAACGACTAACCGGGCGACGGTGACAAGGGGGAGCAGAAATTGATCGGTCATTATGCTTTGAGCCAGTATATTAGTATTACCTTTTCGGAGGATAAGGGGATTGCTTACCTTCAGTTTTCTAAGAAGGATGAAAATTTCTCTTGTACGATTGAAGATCTGGAAAGCTTCCTGCACAGTCACAACATTCGCTACGGGGTTCAGCGGGACATCGTTCAACGTATCAGCAGCAACCCAGAGGAATACTTTTTCAGCAGGGTGCCTATAGCGATAGGACAACCTTCTGTGAATGGTACAGACGGCCGGGTAGTACTCACTGTCGATATGGAAGAGGACCGCAAACCGCTGGAGATGGCGGATGGGAAAGTAGATTACAAGGACCTGGTAAGGCTTCATAATGTTCTGAAAGGTCAGATTATCGCCAAAGTCATTCCCCCTCAGCCAGGAAAACCCGGCATGATGGTTACCGGTGAGGAGCTGCCGTTCAAACCGGGCAAAGAAGCTCATTTCAAAGTCGGGAAGAATGTGCTTGTCGATCAGGAAGAGACGGCTATGTATGCGGCTATTGATGGACTAGTGACTTTAACAGAAAAAGGGAAGATCAATGTTTTTCCGGTATATGAAGTCAATGGTGATGTTGATTACAGTACGGGCAATATTGATTTTGTCGGAACGGTTGTGATTCGCGGCAACGTACTGACTGGCTTCACCGTCAAATCTGCAGGCGACATACGTGTAGTTGGTGGAGTTGAAGGTGCAGAGTTGATCTCGGGCGGTTCAATCGAAATTACCGGAGGAATCATAGGCTATAACAAGGGACTTGTGAGCGCAGGTAAAAATGTGAAGGTTTCCTTCATCCAGGATGGGAATGTAGTGGCAGGTGAGGATGTTATTGTGTCACAGAGTGTAATGCATTCCAATATTAGAGCCGGCAAGGATGTATTATGCAATGGTACGAAGGGCTTGATTGTTGGTGGCATAGTGCAGGCTGGTGAACGTGTAGTGGCACGGACCATCGGTAACACAATGTCGACAGCAACGGCTATAGAGGTAGGCGTAGTACCCGAACTAAGAAATGAGATCAATGAACTGCGTCAAGAGCTGCGCCATCTGCTTGAGAATGAAGATAAGACCAATAAAGCTTTATATCTGCTTAATCAGCTTGCAAACAATGGTCAGCTCTCTCCAGACAAGGTAGCACTTCGTGTGAAACTGAACGCAACCAAGCAATCTCATATGCGTGAAGAGAAGAAGATCAAAGAGCGCGTGCTTGAGATCGAGAAAATGCTTGAGGATACAGGCAGAGCCAGAGTAGAGGTTATTAAAACCATCTATGGAGGTTCTAAGATTGTGATTGGCAGGTATACCCGCTTCGTCAAGGACCCAACAGAACGGGTTACCTTTATTTACAGCGATGGGGATATCTCTATGAGTCCTAATATTTAATAATGGTGGACGATACATTTCTGATTGGCGTTGCTTTGGTAAACCGGTTCTGCAACCACTTCAGTGAGGAGAGGGTATTATGAGTCTGAAACCGGTGGAACTCCAAATTGCTTTGCCCCGGACAACCGAAGCGGGAAAGATTCAAAATGGGCTGCAGCATCGGCCTGCACTGGATCAGCAGCAGTTGGCTGGGCAGAATGTGAAGCAAACGGAGCAACTCGCTCAGCGGAGCAGTGAAGTGGATGAGTCTGCTGAATCTGCTTTACGTGATGGCAGAAGTGGACAGCATCAATCTGGCGGTCATACACCCCCTCACAAACATCAGCCGGAGACCAGTCATGATGCCGAACACCCCTATAAGGGGCATCGCATTGACCTCAGCCTATAATATTCTTGAATTGAACTTCTAAAGGAGATATGGCACTTGCAACCATGGGTATACATCGTGCTGGTAGGCGCTGTCGCTATCGTTTATGCCCTGAGACTGCCAGCACGTGCTAAAGACGAGTCAGCAGACAGACAGAGTCTGAAAGAAACGGAAGCTGCGCTTGAATTGTATATGGCCGACATCGAGCGTGATCATGACAACATGCTGCAACTGGTCGGCAGTATTAAACAACAGTCGCAAAACAACAGGGCTGCGCTTCAAGAGGAGATTACCGGATTGAAGGAGCTAGTAGCTGAGTTGCAAAAAAACTCAATGTTGCTTGACGCCAGACTGACTGCTGAGGAGAAAAGCCTACTACAGCTATCAGCGGCTTTTGGCAAAGGGAATGCAGCTGTTTCACCAGCTCCTGGTCAGAATATGCATACCGAGCCTATAATCGATGCGCCTGTTACCAAACCGAAACCGGTCAGTTCAATCAAACAGCGTTATCCCAGGTTATTTGAACTGCATGAAGAAGGAAAATCTATTGACTCCATTGCCAAGACGGCAGGCCTTCAGCGAGGTGAAGTTCAGCTGATCTTGCAGCTTGCTAAACAGGAGGAGTCTGTATGATCAAGAATCGTTCTTTCATGTTAGGATTGGGTGCCGGGCTGATTATTGGTGCATTGCTGCTGCAGTTAATGCTCTCCGGAGGAGCTGCACCCATGACCAAAGATGAGCTGGTCAAGGAAGCGGCTAAACTTAATTTAACCGTTAACGATCCTGCCGCAGAAGCACCAGTTGAAGATGGAGCTGATCCTGCGCAGGGAACAGAGGGGACTGCCAAAGAAAATGATACTGCAGCAGTTGCCGGATCTCCCAAGCCATCGGCTTCACCAAAAGCTTCACCAAAAGCCTCACCTGCAGCATCACCTAAGGCTGCTGCTAAGCCAACAGATGCTAACAAACCTCTGGAGCCTTCAGCTCCCGCCAAACCATCCTCCTCAGCTGCAGTTAAGCCAAAGGTAACTTCGTCGACGGTGGATACGCCTGCTACACCTGCTCCTGCGGTTGCAGGCACCATATCTGTTAAGATTCCTACGGGAATTACACTCTCCGAGACTGCTGACCTTTTGGCAGAGGCGGGTGTCATTGATGATGAAGCTGAGTTTTTGAAGAGTGCGAACAGCCGCAAAGCGAATACCAGAATTCAATATGGCGGCTACAGCTTTACAAAGGGTGAGAGTATTAATTCTATTATTGATAAACTGATAACCGTAAAGTAGCTATTTGCGGAAGAAATTCATTTGAAGCGTTGCATACGTTATTTTAATATGGTATAGTAATAAACGGTGTTAAAACACACGCCGGTTGATTTCGACAAGGGGTGCTTTCTTCTGAAGAAAGTCTTGTAGGAAAATGACACGCGGCGGAGGAGACACACAAAAAAACCAATACTAGGAGGTGTGTGAAGATGGCAGTAATCTCCATGAAGCAGCTTCTAGAAGCTGGGGTTCACTTCGGTCATCAGACTCGTCGTTGGAATCCAAAGATGGATCGTTATATCTTCACTGAAAGAAACGGAATTTACATTATTGACCTGCAAAAAACGGTTAAAAAGGTAGAGGAAGCTTACAACTTTGTAAAGAGCGTCGCTGGCGACAACGGCACAATCCTATTCGTAGGAACAAAGAAACAAGCACAAGATTCCGTAAAAGAAGAAGCTGAACGTTCGGGTATGTTCTTCATTAACCAACGTTGGCTGGGCGGTACCCTGACTAACTTCCAAACTATTCAGAAACGGATTGACCGTCTGAAGAAATTGGAACTTTGGGAAGAAGATGGTACCTTCGCAGTTCTGCCTAAGAAAGAAGTAATCCTTCTCCGCAAAGAGAAAGATCGTCTTGAAAAATTCCTGGGCGGTATCAAGAACATGAAAGGTCTGCCTAGCGCGCTGTTCATCATTGACCCGCGTAAAGAGCGCATCGCTGTTGCGGAAGCTCGTAAACTGGGTATCCCAATCGTAGCTATCGTTGATACTAACTGTGATCCGGATGAAATCGACTATGTGATCCCGGGCAATGACGACGCGATTCGCGCCGTGAAATTGCTTACTGGTAAAATGGCTGATGCAGTTGTAGAAGCTCACCAGGGCGAAGATACAACAACAGCTTAAGTAGTAGCCGGAACTTAACTAGAACTTAAATGAAAAGGGTGGTTGGCAGGTGGATAACCTCTCACTGCCCTTTTTTTAGGATAATAGACAAGAAACGTGTAACATAATGACAATTATCTGGAGGGAATTAACAATGGCAGTAGATGCAAAAGCAGTAAAAGAACTTCGCGAAAGAACAGGCGCGGGAATGCTGGATTGCAAAAAAGCGCTGGAAGAAGCTAATAACGATATCTCGAAAGCAGCAGATTTGCTTCGTGAAAAAGGCCTTTCCGCCGCTGCTAACAAAGCTGGACGTATTGCTACAGAAGGCGTTGTTGAATCTTATATCCACGCTGGCGGACGTATCGGTGTGCTTGTCGAAATCAACTGTGAAACTGACTTCGTAGGTAAAACGGATTCATTCAAAGAATTTGCACGCGATATCGCTATGCAGATCGCTGCAGCAAATCCGCTGTATGTTCGTCGTGAAGAAGTGCCAGCTGAAGCTGTTGAGAAAGAAAAGGAAATTCTGAAGGCTCAAGCTCTGAACGAAGGCAAGCCTGAGAAAATCGTGGAAAAAATGGTTGAAGGACGTATCAGCAAGTTCTATGAAGAATACTGCTTGCTTGAGCAAACCTTTGTTAAAGATCATGAAAAGACAATCTCCCAACTGCTGAACGAAAAAATCAGCACTATCGGTGAAAATATCTCCATCCGTCGTTTTGTCCGTTACGAACTGGGCGAAGGCCTGGAAAAGAAAGTCGACAACTTTGTAGAAGAAGTTATGGCTCAAGTGAATCAATAATAGTAATCTGCATACAGAATTGAATAAAGGCAAGCATCAAAAGAGCGGAACACATACACGTAGTGTTCCGCCTTTTGTAAGAAAGTGAGGGTATACAATTGGAACAGCCGGTATTTAAGAGAGTAGTCCTTAAGGTTAGCGGTGAATCACTCGCGGGACAAAACGGATATGGCATTGATGCCGAGACGATTATTTCCATCGCGGAACAGGTCAAGGAAGTCGTTGAGCTAGGGGTTCAGGTTGCCATTGTGTGCGGTGGAGGCAATATCTGGCGTGGAATCGCTGGCAGCGCAAGTGGGATAGACCGGGCTACAGCTGATTATATGGGGATGCTCGCCACAGTCATGAACTCGCTTGCACTTCAGGATGCGTTGGAACAAATTGATGTACCGACACGGGTACAGACTTCAATTTCCATGCAGCAGATTGCTGAGCCCTATATTCGCCGCCGTGCTATTCGGCATTTAGAGAAGGGCCGTGTGGTTATTTTTGCAGCGGGTACGGGGAATCCGTTCTTCTCCACGGATACAACAGCAGCTCTAAGAGCAGCCGAAATTGAAGCGGAAGTCATTCTAATGGCGAAGAATAAAGTGGACGGTGTATATTCTGCTGACCCATTCAAAGACAGTACAGCCGAGAAATACGAGCAGCTCACGTATATGGACGTACTCAACAAAAATCTTGGTGTTATGGATTCCACCGCTTCCTCTCTGTGCATGGATAATAATATACCGCTCATTGTGTTTGCTATTACAGAACAAGGCAATATCAAACGTGTCGTTCTCGGTGAGAAGATCGGAACGATTGTTAAAGGGAGTGTAGATTAATGCCACAATCGGTTAAGAAAAATGCCGAAGAGCGTATGGAAAAAGCGATTTTATCTCTGAAACGAGATCTGGCGACACTGCGGGCAGGCCGTGCTTCTACGTCACTACTGGACCGTATTCAAGTTGAATATTACGGTGCGCCCACGCCAATCAACCAGTTGGCCAATATCAGCACTCCGGATTCACGGACGTTGTTGATCCAGCCTTGGGATAAAACCTCGATGTCGGACATCGAACGCGCGATCATGAAATCGGATATTGGGATTACTCCAGCCAATGACGGTACAATTATTCGCCTTTCTATTCCGCCGCTTACTGAAGAACGCCGCAGTGAACTTGTCAAATTCACCAAGAAATTTGGTGAAGAAGCCAAGGTAGCCATCCGAAATATCCGTCGGGATGCCAATGACGACATCAAAAAGATGGAGAAAAATGGAATTTCGGAAGACGAATCCCATGGACACCAAGAAGACATTCAGAAGTCAACGGATAAGTTCATAGCCGAAGTTGATAAAGTGCTCTTGGCCAAAGAAAAAGAGATTATGGAAGTATAATGAAATTCAAGAGACTTCAGGCCCCTCCGTATATGGTGGGGTTTGTCTCTTTCTGATAAGAGCTTGGAGGAAACGGAAATGATCAAACGGATTCAAGCATGGCTGAGCCGTAAAGGCGGGCAGCCGGAGCCAGTTGAGATTTCACCGGATAACATTCCCCGTCATGTGGCTGTCATTATGGATGGAAATGGCCGCTGGGCTAAACGTCGAGGATTACCGCGGATCGTTGGCCACCAGAACGGGATGAAGGCAGTCAAACGTACCACGATTGCCGCAAATGATCTGGGTGTGGAGTTCTTGACCATGTACGCTTTCTCTACCGAGAACTGGAAACGGCCGAAGGAAGAAGTAGACTTTTTAATGCGTTTGCCAGTCGAGTTTCTGGCTCTAGAGCTTGACGAGCTTATCGAAAAAAATGTACAAGTACGTGTGATGGGCGACACTGACGCACTGCCATCTCATACCCGTAAGGCTATGGAGGAAGCAGTCAACCGTACTAAGCACAATACAGGCCTTATTTTGAATTTTGCCTTGAATTATGGTTCGCGCAAAGAAATTGAAGATTGCATGCGAGGATTGGGACAGGACATTCGGGATGGAGTAATATCACCGGAAGACATTACATCTGAACTGATTGATAGCAGACTATTGAGTTCAGGGATGCCTGACCCTGACCTTCTAATCCGTACGAGCGGAGAGATGCGACTTAGCAACTTTATGCTCTGGCAGGTCGCCTACAGTGAGCTCTGGTTTACAGATGCTTACTGGCCGGAATTTGATAAGTCGCATTTGCTGCAGGCTGTGGCGGAGTATCAGCGCCGCACACGCCGTTATGGTGGACTGAAGTAGCCTGATGGGAGATGGGAACCTTTGAAGCAGCGATTGATTACCGGAATTATAGCCGGAGCGGTATTTTTAGGATTGTGCTTTTTGGGAGGCTGGCCGTACCAGCTGCTGCTGACAGCTATGGCGCTCATCGGTTTTTATGAATTTGTGAAAATGACAGGCATACAAACTTTCGGTGGTACAGCTATAGTAGGTTATCTGTCTGTAATGTGTTTTATGATCCCTTGGGATTTGATAGGTATCTCTGAATGGTTTTCTTGGGAGCAAGGGATGTGGCTATTAATGCTGGTTTTCCTCTTGCTTACAGTAATCAGCAAAAATAAGTCGGATATTAAAATTGCAGCTATATTGTTTACCGGAATTGTATACATAGGAATGGGTTTTTCCTATATGGCTATTGCGCGTGGTGCGGGGGACGGGCATGGTTTGATCTGGACTTTCCTGCTGCTGTGCTGTATCTGGGGTAGTGATGCTGGTGCTTATTTTGTAGGCAGAAGCTTTGGCAAAAATAAGCTGTGGCCGGCTATAAGTCCCAACAAAACAGTGGAAGGAGCCCTTGGCGGGGTGTTGATCTCCATTCTGATTTCAATTGGTTTTGCCTTATTTGTTCCTGATCTGCTGACTATAGGACGTGCGCTTCTTATCGGGATTTCCTGCGCGATTCTGGGTCAGCTCGGTGATCTTGTACAATCTGCCTATAAACGGGTGTACGGTATTAAGGATTCAGGCTCGCTGCTGCCTGGTCATGGAGGTATTCTTGACCGCTGCGACAGCTGGATTATCGTATTTCCTTTCGTACATATCGTAATGCTTATGCCATACTAATAACGCCAGGGAGAAGGTTCTACTGTGAAAAGAATAAGTATTCTCGGCTCCACGGGTTCGATCGGGACACAGACGCTGGATGTAATCGCCATGCATCCGGATGCCTTTGAAGTGGAGGGTCTGGCCGCAGGTAGCAATACTGCTGTACTGTTGGAGCAGATTCAGCGTTTCAAGCCACGTCGTGTTTCTGTATCCACCAAAGAGCTGGCTGAGGAAATTAGAGCAAGTCTTCCTGACGGAGTTGAACTTTTCTTCGGAAATGAAGGACTGGTTGAGATCGCTGCCGGCGGAGATGCGGATACTTTGGTAACAGCGGTAATGGGAAGTGTTGGGCTGCAGTCCACGCTTGCGGCAATTGATGCTGGAAGACATATTGGCTTAGCCAATAAGGAAACACTCGTTACAGCCGGACATCTGGTGACTGAGCGTGCCCTGAGAAAAGGCATTCAACTGCTCCCAGTCGACAGTGAGCATTCTGCTATATTTCAGTGTCTTAATGGTGAGAACCGTGCGGATATTGCCAATATTACGTTGACTGCCTCCGGCGGCTCTTTTCGGGACTATTCCCGCGATCAGCTTAAGGTGGTTACGGTTGAAGATGCCCTTCGGCATCCGAACTGGAGCATGGGGCCCAAAATCACGATTGACTCGGCCACTATGGTAAATAAGGGCTTGGAAGTAATTGAAGCTCATTGGCTGTTCGGTTTGCCTTATGATCAAATTCAGGTAATACTGCATCCGGAAAGCATTATCCATTCCTACGTTGAGTTCAGGGACAGCAGTATAATGGCTCAGCTGGGTAACCCGGATATGCGCGTACCCATCCAGTATGCGCTAACCTATCCGGATCGATGGGCTTCACCGGCCAAACGATTGTCTCTGGCTCAAGTTGGCCAACTAACCTTCAGGGAAATGGATTATGTGCGTTTTCCAGCGCTGAAGCTTGCGATAGAATGCGGGAAGGCCGGAGGGACGAACACTACTGCCTTTAATGCCGCTAACGAAATCGCAGTTGCCCGTTTCCTTCGTCATGAGATTCCTTTCTTACGGATTGAAGAGATTATTGAAGAAGTACTGCAGCATCATGAAACGGTTGCATTCCCGGATCTGGAACAAATTGAGTATTGTGACCGTGCAACACGTGAACTTGCAAGTAAGCTGTAATCTGTTGGGATCCAGTTATATCCGTGGATTTTTGCTTTACCCTGAAAAATAGGCTGGAGCTGTTGATTCTCTTGTGCAGGGTCTTGGAATAATGATAAATTAAGAGGACATACTTCGGTCTTACACCTAAAGGGGGAAAGTTACGCATGGAAATGGTAAGAGTCGTTTTTTTAACGGTGTTCATGTTCTTTGTACTGGTAACAGTGCATGAATGGGGACATTATTATTTTGCCAAACGCGCCGGTATTCTTGTGCGGGAATTTGCCATCGGTTTCGGCCCGAAACTGTTTTCTTATAAACGAAATGAAACCCAGTTCACGCTTCGTCTGCTGCCCTTTGGGGGGTATGCTAGGATGGCCGGAGAAGATCCGGAAATTATTGAGATTGGTCCTGGACAAACCATTGCTGTTAGGCTGGGACAAGATAACAAGGTCAAGAACATATACCTGGATTCCCTCGACACACGCAGAAATGTGATCCGCGGGGAAGCACAGTACACGGATCTGGAAAACGAATTGAAGATCCGTTTGGATGTAGACGGGGAAGTGACTGTATATGACGTTCATCCTCAAGCAATGCTGATTAAAGGTACCCAGCAGACACAAATTGCACCTAAGGACCGTCAATTCGGCAGTAAAACCGTTGGTCAGCGCGCGATTGCTATTTTTGCCGGACCGGTGATGAATTTTATTCTCGCCTTTGTGCTGTTTGCCCTTCATCTGCAAATGGCAGGAATTCCAATCGAAAATCCTACGTATGTGAAAATCGGTGATGTTAGTGCCAACATGCCCGCAGAAGAGGCCGGACTGCAGAAAGGCGATATCGTCGTATCCGTAAACGGGGAGAAAATCGGCGGGGATTATCAAAAGATGATCTCGTTAACCTCGGCTTCCAAAGGTAAAGAAATGCAGTGGACATTACAGCGTGGTGAAGAAACCTATAATGTGGCTATGATTCCCCGTAGTATGGAGGGAGAAGAAGGCGGCAAAGTAGGTATTACTCCTGAGCTGCCTACACGGCAGGCCGGGTTTGGGGAGACGTTCTCCAAATCAGGTATAGCTATGGTGGATACGACCAAGGCGATATTCATGGGCTTTAAACAGTTAATCAATAATTTTAACATGGATGATATTTCAGGACCTGTTGGTACGGCAAAAATGACCGGCCAGATCGCTCAGCAGGGGATTCAGTATTTAACCTATTGGGCGGCTATTCTGAGCCTGTATCTGGGAATATTTAATCTGCTGCCGATTCCTGCGCTGGACGGAAGCCGGCTGGTCTTCCTTGGTGTAGAAGCATTGCGCGGCAAGCCGGTTGATCCTGGCCATGAGGGTATGGTCCATTTCGTCGGCTTTGCGATGCTGTTCCTGGTGATGATTGCTGTTACGTATAATGATATATTGCGTCTCATAAGCGGCTGATTTTCCTTGTTTCACCTAATCTTTTTCATTACGTTTTTCGCTTGGGTTCTACATTTTTGGGGGTCCCCGCAAAGCACCTGAATTAGCTTTGATGAATATTCAACACTTTGTGGGGCGAATTTAGGAGGATTTCACTACATGGCCAAAGATAAGCAGTTCGTTACAGAGATTACGCCGCAGGGCGAGGATTTCTCACGCTGGTACATTGATGTTATTAAAAAGGCGGATTTGATGGACTACTCACCGGTCCGCGGTTGTATTGTATTCAAACCGGATGGATTTGAAATCTGGGAACATATCCAGGAGGAAATGAACCGGCGCTTCAAGGCAACAGGACATCGTAACGCTTATTTTCCGATGTTCATTCCGGAGAGCTTTTTCCAAAAGGAAAAGGACCATATCGAAGGATTCAATCCTGAACTGCCTTGGGTAACTGAAGCCGGCGGCGATAAATTGGAAGAACGTCTGGCAATCCGGCCTACGTCAGAGACCATGATTGGGCATATGTATTCCAAGTGGATTCAGTCATACCGTGATCTCCCGGTTCTGATCAATCAATGGGCCAACGTGGTCCGTTGGGAGAAGCGTACACTTCCTTTCATCCGCACCAGTGAATTCCTCTGGCAGGAAGGACATACCGCTCATGAGAATGAAGCTGAAGCACGTGAAGAAACGATGCAGATGCTGGAAATCTATCGTGATTTTGTAGAAGGGTATCTGGCGATTCCGGTAATTACCGGACAAAAGACCCCATCGGAGCGTTTTGCCGGTGCTGTAGATACGTATTCCATTGAAGCCATGATGAAGGATGGACGAGCTGTACAAGCGGGAACTTCGCATTACCTGGGCACCAAATTTGCAGTTGCTTTTGAAATCCAGTACCTGAGCCGGGAGAATGTGCTTGAGCATGTACACACCACTTCATGGGGAACAAGCACACGTCTGATCGGTTCCATGATTATGGTTCACGGTGACGACCGGGGGCTTGCGTTGCCGCCGAAAGTTGCGCCTACTCAAGTTATTATGATTCCGATCGGACCGCCTAAGACTCGTGACGCTGTCATTGGCAGAACGGATGAGCTTTTCAAGGAACTCAAAAACGCAGGTGTTCGCGTACGCGTGGATGACCGGGCGGATGTAACCCCAGGATGGAAGTTCAATGAATACGAAATGCGCGGAGTACCAGTCCGACTTGAGCTGGGGCCACGTGATATGGAGAACGGCGTCTGTGTGCTGGTCTCGCGTATCAGCGGAGAGAAGAAAGTCATCCAGCAAGCGAATCTGGTGGAAGAAGTACAGACGATGCTAGAGCAGGTGCATAACGAAATGTTCGAGCGCGCGCTGAAATTCCGTGAGGATCACTTCTATTCGGTGGATACACTCGATGAAATGAAGGCTTCCATGGAGGAGAAACGCGGCTTTGCACTGGCAGGCTGGTGCGGCTCCGAGGAGTGCGAATCCAAGGTGAAGGAAGAGACGGGTGCTACAAGCCGCAACATTCCTTTCAACCCTGCCGAGACGAAGCAAGTGTGCATTTGCTGCGGCAAACCAGCAGCACATACGGTTGTTTTTGCCAAAGCCTATTAATTTGATTCAGCATTGTTTATGATAAAGATTCTAGTACGTTAATCTAGCTTCTGGTGAGAGGAGTCGGCGGGCCGAAAGAACCCAAAGCTTTTTGACCCGGAAGCTTTTTAAAATCTGTCTTATTCTTATGATTTGCTGAAATCAGGCGTTTTTATTATTGCGTAAGTTAGGTGGGGGAAGCATGGAACAGAACGTGGAGAGAAGAAAGCGGTTCGAGCTTTTGATGAAGCAAGGAGAAATTCCGCCCGCGATCATTGATCCTTACTTCTTGGATGGATATATTGAACGTGTGGAAATCAGCCGCGGCAATCATGACTGGCATATCGTTATTGTCAAAGAAAGTTTGGTTCCGGCCCAGACGTACCGGACCTTTGTACTGAGAATGCGTGAGAAGCTGCAGCATATTGCCAAAGTCAGCTTCTTGTTCCTATATGATGACAAAATCAGCAGAGCGGAGCTTGTGCAGGAATATTGGGGGCTTTTTCTGGAATGGGCGCAGCGTGAAATCCCTTCTGTTAATGGCTGGTTGACACGCTCCACACAGGAGCTGCAGGAAGATACACTTTTACTGAGCCTGAATGACTCCATGTCCCTTGAGCTGGCCCGCAAAAAAGGGATCGAAGGCGCGATTGTGAAATTTTACGATAAATTCTTCGGTCTCACCCTGAAGGTTAAGCTCCAGATTGCCGAGAGTGAGAGCAAAGCGGATGCCTATGAGGAATTCCAGCAGAAACTGCAGCAAGAGCAGCGTGAACTGGTGGAAATGATGATGATGGCCAGTGAACCTGATGAACCCGTAGATGAGGGGGATCCGAACGAGGTTATTAAGCTCCAGGTCGGTTATGAGATTAAGGAACAGGCTGTGCCCATTCTTGAGATTCAGGATGAGGAAAAGAAGATCACGATACAAGGGACTATTTTTGGTCTCGAGAGCAAGGAACTTCGCAACGGAAATACGCTGTTCACTTTCTGTATTACAGATTTTACGGACTCTCTGCAAATCAAGATGTTTGCCAAGACCAAAGAAGATCTGAAGGTCATGGGACAACTGGCTAACGGCAAATGGGTACGAGCACGCGGTAAAGTGGAATATGACCGTTTCATGCAAGTTCCCGAGCTGGTGATGATTCCTTCGGATCTGTCCGAGGTTCAGGCACCTCCTGCCCGTAAAGATATAGCCCCAGTGAAGCGTGTTGAATTCCACCTGCATACGACAATGAGCACAATGGATGCGGTCGCACCGATCGATGCGTATGTCAAAACAGCCGCGAAATGGGGTCATCCGGCAATTGCCGTAACGGATCATGGAGTGGTTCAGAGCTTCCCTGATGCAGATCACGCCGCCCATAAGCACAAAATCAAAATGCTTTATGGCGTAGAAGCCAATGTCGTCAATGACTCAGTGAATATTGTAGAGAATCCGCAGCCTTTGGAACTGAAGACAGCCACTTACGTTGTGTTTGATATAGAAACTACGGGTTTATCAATTACACGCAACAATATTACCGAACTTGCGGCGATCAAGATGTGCGAAGGCAAGGAGCTCGACCGGTATTCAACGTTTGTGAACCCGCATGAAAAAATTCCTTATCATATCCAGCAACTGACCAATATTACGGATGAAATGGTGAAGGATGCACCGGACCTGGAGCCTGTGCTTCAGGAATTCGTGGATTTTGTAGGTGATAGCATCCTCGTTGCCCACAATGCAAGATTCGATATGGGATTTATTCAGGCATCACTAACAAAGCTGGGCAAACCGATATTACCAAACCCTTCGCTGGACACACTGGAGCTGGCGCGTCTGTTGTTCCCGAGCATGAAGAATCACAGGCTGAATACATTAGCGGACAAGTATAAAGTACTGCTGGAGAGCCATCATCGTGCGGTGGATGATACCGTTGCGCTGGGGGGAATCCTAAATGGCTTGCTCGCTGATGCGGAGAAACTCAAGAATCTTACCCGGTTAGACCGGTTAAATGATTATGTCGGTAATGATCTCTCCAACACCCGGCCGTTCCACTGCGGTATTTATGCGCTGAATCCGGTGGGCAAAAAGAATCTGTATAAGCTGATTTCCATGTCTCATACCGAATTTTACAAGCGGGTACCGTGCATACCAAAGTCCAAGCTCGAAGAGCATAGGGACGGTCTGCTTGTGATTTCCGGTTGTGAACGGGGCGAGTTTTTTGAGGCGGTGCTGAACAAGACTGTGGAAGAGGCAATGGAAGTTGCACAGTTTTATGATGTTCTTGAGATTCAGCCGCTGACCATGTACATGCATCTGGTAGACAAAGGTTTTGTTGCCAGTCCGGAAGATTTACGGGGAGTAGTGCGTAAAATCTGTGAAATTGGCGAGCAGTTGAACAAGCCGGTCATTGCCACAGGTAATGTGCATTACCTGGAGCCAAGGGATAAGCTGTTCCGTGATATTACGATTCACGGAATTACCGGCTTCAGTCCGCTGAAGGACCAGCGCAAGCCGGACGCCCATTTCCGCACTACGGATGAGATGCTGGCTGAATTTGAATTCCTGGGTGCGGAAAAAGCGATGGAGGTTGTTGTTACTAACACCGTAGCCTTAGCTGAGCGATTTGAGGAATATCCGCTTTTCCCAAGCGATCTGTTCACACCTATTATTGAAGGGGCAGACGATGAGATCCGGGAAACCTGCTACAATACAGCAAAATCGATCTATGGTGAGGAACTGCCTGAGGTGGTCGTTGCCCGGCTCGAAAAGGAGCTTGCGCCAATAATAAAATACGGTTTCTCTGCCAACTATCTAATCTCTGAGCGGCTTGTCAAGAAATCGAATCAGGATGGTTACCTGGTAGGATCGCGTGGTTCCGTAGGATCATCTGTGGTGGCAACCTTTCTCGGGATCTCCGAGGTAAATCCGTTGCCTGCCCACTATATCTGTACGAATTCGGACTGCAAGCATAACGAGTGGTTTCTTGACGGCAGTGTGCCGAGCGGCTTCGACCTTCCGGATAAGACATGTCCGAACTGCGGAGGCAAGCTCAAGGGCGAAGGGCAGGATATTCCGTTTGAGACGTTCCTCGGTTTTAAGGGAGACAAGGTTCCCGATATCGACCTTAACTTTTCGGGTGAATATCAGCCGAATGCGCATAATTTTACCAAGACCATGTTTGGACCGGACAATGTATTCCGTGCCGGCACCATCGGTACTGTTGCAGAAAAGACTGCTTTTGGCTTCACAAAAAAATACGAGGAGCATCATCAGAAGCGGTGGCGCGGAGCCGAAGTCGGACGCCTGGCGGCAGGCTGCACCGGTGTGAAACGGAGTACGGGGCAGCATCCCGGCGGTATTGTTGTTTTGCCGGATTATATGGAGATTGAAGATATAACCCCGGTGCAGTTCCCGGCGGATGATGTCACCGCAGAATGGAAGACGACTCATTTCGATTACCATGCGTTTGATGCCAATCTGCTGAAGCTCGATATTCTGGGCCACGATGATCCGACAATGATGCGTATGCTACAGGATTTAACCGGTGTTGACCCGACGACCATTCCGATGAACGATCCAAAGGTCATGAGCATGTTCAACTCTACCGAGGCGCTGGGGGTAAGGCCGGATCAGATCCGGACACCTGTGGCAACCTATGGGGTGCCTGAGATGGGGACCAAATTTGTCCGCCAAATGCTTGTGGAGTCGAAGCCGTCCAGCTTTGCCGACTTGCTGCAGATCTCGGGATTATCCCACGGCACCGGAGTTTGGCTTGGTAATGCCCAAGAGCTTATTAAGAACAACACCTGCAACATCAAGACGGTTATTGGTTGCCGCGATGATATCATGCTCTTTCTAATTTATAAGGCGGGAATGGATGCAGGACTAGCTTTCAAAATTACCGAAAGCGTTCGTAAAGGCAAGGGGTTGTCTGCCGAATGGATAGAGGAAATGAAGAAATGTAAGGTTCCGCAGTGGTATATTGATTCTTGCCTGAAGATACAATACATGTTCCCGAAAGCACATGCTGCCGCCTATGTAATTTCTGCAGTACGGACCGCCTATTTCAAGCTGTACCATCCTATTGAGTATTATGCGACTTATTTTACGGTACGGGCGGCTGATTTTGACATTGAGTTGTGCTGCAAGGGTTATGAGGCCATTGCCCGGCAAATTGTTGAGATTGAGCAAAAAGGTTTCCAGGCACTTCCGAAGGAAAAAGCGATGCTGCCTGTGCTTGAAATGGCTCTGGAGATGACCGCACGCGGCTTTACCTTCAAAAATATCGATTTGTACCGTTCCGATGCGACCAAATTCACCGTTGACGGCAACAGCTTGATTCCTCCATTCTCTTCACTTGCTGGAATCGGCGATAACGCAGCGATCAATATTGCCGCTGCCAAGAATGCTGGAGAGTTTCTGTCGATCGAGGATTTCCAGCAGAAATCCAAGGCAAGCAAGACGGTTATCGAATTGCTGAACAACATGGGCTGCTTCCGCGGATTACCAGAGAGCAACCAGCTTTCGCTATTCTAATACCCACAACAAGTGGAGGAATGCTAGGAGGAATCCTAAAAAAAGTCCCCTTCATAACAGGGAGGCAGCAGGCTTTTACACCTTGTTACATGAGGCAGTCAAGGGCTGGCACTTGTCAGTGCTGATGCACTATGGTATAATTTTTTTGGTAATAATGAGATAAGTCCGTTGTGTAAAGAGTGGGGAAACCCACTCTTTATCTTTGGTATATAGCAAAAGACAAGTTCGTGGAGGTTATTTTCTTTTGAGCACACCTAAATCCCAAATTAAACAAACGGTAGAGCAGATGCTTGGGCCCTATCTGGAGGACAATGGTTTCGAACTGGTGGACGTTGAATATGTGAAGGAAGGCTCCAACTGGTTTTTGCGCATATTCGTAGATAAAGAAGGCGGCATTGATATTGA
Source organism: Paenibacillus sp. 22594 (assembly GCF_052044425.1). Taxonomy (NCBI): domain Bacteria; kingdom Bacillati; phylum Bacillota; class Bacilli; order Caryophanales; family Paenibacillaceae; genus Paenibacillus; species Paenibacillus sp. 22594. Next base: position 646,197 of record NZ_JBQENA010000001.1, on the reverse strand, counting down.
TGATTGTGGTGCCATCAGCGAATATTTCAGTCAGAAGCTGGATGAGAATGATCCTATACCTGAGGCTTATTTCCTTGAGGTATCCTCACCGGGTGCTGAACGCCCGCTTAAGAAAGCTGCGGATGTCGCCAAAGCGGTTGGCAAGGACGTCTATGTAACGGTGTATGAGCCGATTCAAGGACTTAAGGAATTCGAAGGTCGTTTGCTCTCGTTCGAGAACGAGGAACTGCTCATCTCCGCGGGCAAAAAAGAACATGTTGTACCGTATGCCAAAGTCGCCAGTGCGAGATTGGCCATTATTTTTTAACGTCTTGAAAGGGGGACCGGAATTTCATGAGTATGGATTTTATCGAAGCTATGAATGAACTGGAAAGGGAGAAAGGCATCAGCAAGGATGTGCTGTTCGAAGCCATCGAAGCTGCACTGATCTCCAGCTATAAACGCAACTTCAATGCGGCGCAGAATGTGCGTGTGGATATGAACCGCAACACTGGCGTAATCAAGGTGTTTGCCCGCAAACTGATTGTTGAGGAGGTACTGGATACCCGGACTGAGATCTCGCTGATGTCTGCCCGTGAGATCAACCCTCATTTTCAATTGGAGGATATCGCCGAGCTTGAAGTAACACCGCGTGATTTCGGCCGTATTGCCGCCCAGACGGCCAAGCAGGTGGTGACTCAGCGTATCCGTGAAGCGGAGCGCGGACTCATCTATAACGCTTTTATCGACAAGGAAGATGACATTGTTACCGGCCTTGTACAGCGTCAGGACATGCGTAACATCTACGTTGACCTTGGTAAAATCGAAGCGGTTCTGCCGCTCAGCGAACTGATGCCGGGAGAAAAGTTCAAGCAAAGTGAGCGCATCAAGGCATATATCACTAAGGTTGAGAACACGACCAAAGGGCCGCAGATCATGCTGTCACGCAGTCATCCCGGCCTCTTGAAACGCCTGTTCGAGCTGGAGGTTCCGGAAATTTTTGACGGTGTCGTCGAAATTCGTTCCGTAGCCCGCGAAGCTGGCTTCCGTTCCAAGATTGCCGTCTTCTCTCGCAATCCTGAAGTAGATCCAGTCGGTTCGTGCGTAGGCCCTAGAGGCACACGTGTTCAGACGATCGTCACCGAACTGCGCGGCGAGAAGATTGATATCGTCCGTTATTCCGAAGCGGTTCAGGAGTATGTAGCCAACGCGCTTAGCCCGTCCAAGGTGCTTGAGGTTCAAGTCTTTGAAGCGGAAAAGATGGCTCGTGTCATTGTTCCTGATTATCAATTGTCGCTCGCAATCGGCATCAAGGGACAGAATGCCCGTCTTGCCGCGAAGCTGACCGGCTGGAAAATTGATATCAAGAGCGAAAGCCAGGCAGAGCAGGAATACGGCAGACCAAGAACTTCTAATGATGAAATGCATCAGGATTCCGTCTCCATTGACTAATCAACCTGCTCTATTTTAGAGGGGAGGCGATTGACATGAAACAGCGTAAGGTACCGCTGCGCAAATGCGTTGCGAGCCAGGAGATGATGCCCAAAAAAGAGCTGATTCGCGTGGTGAGAACGCCTGAGGGCGAAGTACTGATAGACCTGACCGGCAAGAAGTCAGGCCGGGGAGCTTATATTTGCGGCAAACTGGAATGTTTTAAGCTGGCACAAAAGAATAAAGCACTTGACCGTGCACTTAAATGTCAAGTGAGTCCTGAAATCTATGCCCAGCTTGCACGGGATTTTGCATCCGTCGAGGAGCAGTTTCTGGCAGCAAAGGATAGTGAGGACAATGAGTAAGGCACTTTCTTATTTAGGGCTTGCCATGAGAGCAGGCAAGATTGTCACCGGCGACGAAGCTGTGCTAAAAGCAGTACGGTCTTCGGAAGCGAAGCTGGTCGTCCTCGCAGGTGACGCTTCAGAAAATACTCAGAAAAAGTTCCGTGACAAGTGCGGAACCTACGATATTCCACTAGTAATCGCATTTCACCGGGATGAACTCGGTGCAAGTATTGGTAAGGACCAGCGCGTTGTGCTGGCCATTACGGATAAAGGATTCGCGGAAATGATCTCCAGAGTGCTTGGAGATACTGTCGGAGGTGGAGTTATTGACTAAAGAAGACAATAAGGATAAGCTGCGCGTGTATGAATACGCGAAATCGCTCAATATGAGCAGTAAAGAAATTATTACAATTCTGAAGCGTTTGAATGTCCCTGTGAATAATCATATGAGTGTCATGGAGAATGGCTCCGTGAACAAAGTGGAACAGTTCTTCAAGGATATCAAGTCAAACGCTGCAGCCAAGCGGGACAGCGGAACCAGCAGCCGTTCGGCATCTGCCGGAACGGTAGCCGCCGATCCCCAAAACGCTCAGAATGCCAACAAAAATCAACCGGAAAAGCAGGTAGGTATGAACAGTAACCAAAACAACAACCAATCGACGACGTCCCCAAGGCCCCAAAGCGGACAAGATTCCCGCAGAGCAACAACAGGTTCCACACAGAATTCCCGTCCGCAGAGCTCTACTAGCGGCAACCGTCCACAAGGCACTTCCACTGGCAGCCGCCCACAAGGCAGCTCCACCGGCGGCAGCCGTCCGCAAGGCAGCTCCACCGGCGGCAGCCGTCCGCAAGGCAGCTCCACCGGCGGCAGCCGTCCACAAGGTAGCTCCACTGGCGGCAACCGTCCACAAGGTAGCTCCACTGGCGGCAGCCGTCCGCAGGGCAGCTCTACTGGCGGCCGCCCACAAGGCCAAGGCAGCGGTGCACCACGTACTGGCGCACCACAAGGACAAGGCGGAGCACGTACGGCCGACAGCCGTCCGCAAGGTCAAGGTGGCGGTGATTTCTCCCGCGGCGGCGACAAAGGTCCCAAGAAGAATACAACTGGCGGCAGACCAAATAACAACAGCGGCCAGAAGCGTTTTGAAGACGGTAAAGGCGGCAACTTCCGCGGCCGTGGCGGCAAGAACAACCGCGGCAGAAATCAGCCGACGGTGTACCGCGAGAAGATCGACAACACACCGAAGAAGATCATTGTACGCGGCAGCATGACTGTCGGTGAAACAGCTAAGCTGCTTCACAAGGATGCTTCCGAAGTGATCAAGAAGCTGATCTCGATGGGCGTTATGGCCACGATTAATCAGGAACTTGATATCGATACTATTCTGCTTCTGGCCGGTGAGTTCGGTGTAGAAGTTGAAGTGAAGATCCCAGTTGATGAAGACAGCTTCGAAACCGTGGAAGAAAATGATTCCGAAGATGATCTGCAGACCCGTCCTCCGGTTGTAACGATCATGGGTCACGTTGACCATGGTAAAACAACTTTGCTGGATGCCATTCGTTCCACGAACGTAACCGGTGGCGAAGCAGGCGGAATCACACAGCATATCGGAGCATACCAAGTCGAAATTAACCACAAAAAAATCACATTCCTTGATACACCGGGCCATGAAGCGTTCACCGCTATGCGTGCCCGTGGTGCCCAAGTTACGGATATGACAATTATCGTCGTAGCAGCCGATGACGGTGTTATGCCGCAGACGGTGGAAGCAATCAACCACGCCAAGGCAGCCGGACTTCCGATCATTGTTGCAGTTAACAAGATTGATAAGCCGGGCGCAGATCCTGACAAGGTGAAGCAGGAGCTTACTAGTTATGAGCTGGTTCCGGAAGAGTGGGGCGGCGATACGATCTTCGTCAACCTGTCGGCCAAACAGCGTATTAACCTGGAAGAGCTGCTGGAAATGATTCTGCTCGTTGCTGAAGTGAATGAGTACAAGGCGAACCCGGACAAACGGGCACGCGGTACTGTTATAGAAGCTGAGCTTGACAAAAACCGTGGACCGGTTGCCCGAATTCTCGTACAGAATGGTACGCTGAAAGTCGGCGACGCTTTTGTAGCAGGTAACTGCTTCGGACGCGTACGTGCTATGGTTAATGACAAGGGACGCAAGATCAAAGAAGCAGGACCTTCCACACCAGTAGAAATTACCGGTTTGACGGAAGTGCCGCAGGCTGGTGATCCGTTCATGGCCTTTGAAGATGAGCGTAAAGCCCGTGCCATCGCTGATAGACGTTCTACATCGCAGCGCCAGTCCGAGCTGAACACGAACACCCGCGTAACGCTGGATGATCTGTTCAAGCACATCAAAGACGGCGAGATCAAAGATCTCAACGTAATCATCAAGGGTGACGTACAAGGTTCGGTAGAGGCACTGAAAGGCTCCCTGGCCAAAATCGAAGTTGAAGGCGTGCGCGTGAAGATTATTCACAGCGGTGCTGGCGCGATTACGGAATCCGACATCACCTTAGCGGCAGCATCCAATGCTATCGTCATCGGCTTCAATGTTCGTCCGGATACTCAGACGAAAGCGGCTGCCGAACAGGAGAAAGTGGATGTACGTCTGCACAACATCATCTACAATGTAATTGAAGAAATTGAAAGTGCGATGAAAGGGATGCTTGATCCCATCTACAAAGAGAACGTTATCGGCCATGCTGAAGTGCGCAATGTCTTCAAAATCAGCAAAGTGGGTACTATTGCGGGATGTATGGTTACTTCCGGCAAAATTACCCGTAATGCCGAAATGCGCCTGATCCGCAGCGGTATCGTTGTCTTCCAAGGCAAGATCGACACCTTGAAACGTTTCAAAGATGATGCAAAAGAAGTGGCGCAGGGTTATGAATGCGGCATAACTTTGGAACGCTATAATGATGTCGTTGAAGGCGACATTATCGAAGCGTTCATCATGGAAACGGTAGAGCGCTAAGCGAAGAGGTGATATAGATGTCTAAAATCAGAGCCGGACGGGTTGGCGAACAGATCAAAAAAGAACTGAGCCAGCTCATCCAAAGCGGTCTAAAAGACCCGCGCATCGGGTTTGTGACAGTAACCGGCGTAGACGTGACCAACGATCTGTCGCAGGCGAAAGTCTACCTGAGCGTATTTGGGGACGAAGAGCAGGTCACAGGTTCTCTCAAAGCGATTGAGAAAGCCAACGGTTTTCTCCGCTCGGAGCTTGGCAAAGCGATCCGCCTTCGTCATACCCCTGAGCTGATCTTCAAGATTGACGAATCCGTTGCTTACGGAAGCCATATCGAGAAGCTGCTTGGTGAAATTGGCAAGAACGAAGAAAGCTAGGAAACATAAAGGAGACGGCGAATGCAGAGCTATGAACAAAGTCTCCAGCAGACCCGTAAGTTTCTGCTGGAACACGACGATTATCTTGTAGTGTCGCATGTTCAGCCGGACGGAGATGCAGTCAGCTCCACCCTCGCGGTGGGCTGGCTTCTCTCATGTCTGGGCAAAAAATATACTATGCTGAACGAAGGGCCGATCCCGCAACGGATGGAATACTTATGGCATGCTGGTGAGATTGTCAATCTGGCTGACGGCGGTCTGCCTCGGCAATACCAGAATGTCATTTGTGTTGATTGTGCCGATTTTCAGCGTGTAGGGCTTACCCAGCGTCATTTTGCCACCGATGCCCTTATCGTGAATATAGATCATCATCCTACGAACAACGGTTATGGCTACGTTACGCTGATTAAACCGGATGCTGCTGCGACTGCGGAAATTTTGTTCGATCTGTTGAAGACGTTTGAGGTGAAGTGGGATATCGATATCGCCACAGCTCTCTATACCGGATTGTTGACGGATACCGGAGGTTTTCGTTACAGCAATACTTCCCCAAAAGTGATGGCGGCGGTTTCCGAGCTGCTTGAGCTCGGTGTAAATGGGCCCATGCTTGCGGAAACGCTGCTCGAGGAGATGACCCTGGCACAAGTCAAGGTGCTGAACCGGGCACTAAGTACTTTGCAGCTATCGCCTGAAGGCGAAATAGCCTGGGTATCAGTGACACCTCAAGATATGCTGGATTGTGAAGCCGCAAACGAAGATCTTGAAGGTATCGTGAACTATCCGCGCAATATCCGTGGTGTGGAGGTAGGAATTCTGTTCAAGGTTATTCATGAGCGTGCCGTGAAGGTTAGCTTGCGTTCCGCAGGTAAAGTAGATGTTGCCGCTTTGGCGCAAAGTTTTGGTGGAGGCGGACACACCCGTGCTGCGGGTGCACGTATTGATGCCACACTGGAAGATGCTATTCCAATGGTACTTCAGGAGGTCAGACGTCATTTATGAGTGAGCTTACAGGTGTCTTGGCTGTGTATAAGCCTGCCGGATTCACTTCCCATGATGTTGTTGCCAAAGCCAGACGTATTCTCGGCATGAAACGGATCGGGCACACGGGCACGCTTGATCCCCAGGTGACCGGTGTTTTGCCGCTCTGCCTTGGACGGGCAACACGTGTCGTTGAATATATTCAGGAGCTCCCCAAAGAATATGTAGCCACTGTGAGACTGGGAGTATCCAGTGATACAGAGGATTTAACCGGAACGATTACGGAAACGGTTGAAGAAGTTAATGTCACTGAAGCAGAAGTACTTACTGTGCTTAATTCTTTTAAAGGCGTGATTTCTCAGGTTCCACCCATGTATTCCGCTGTCAAGGTTGACGGCAAACGTCTATATGAACTCGCCAGAGAAGGCAAAACAGTGGAGCGAAAAAGCCGCGAAGTGGAAATTTATGAGATTGAGATGACCGGTATGGTCTGGAACGGTAAGCATCCCGATATTACATTTCGTGTCCTGTGTTCCAAAGGTACTTATATCCGTACACTTTGTGTGGATATCGGACGGGCACTCAGTCTTCCTGGAGTCATGGTTAAGCTTGAACGAACCATGTCAGCAGGGATAGCGGCCGGCCATTGCTTAACCCTAGAGCAAATAGCTGAATACAAAGAAGCAGGTACACTTGGGGAACATTTAATTGCAGCGGATGAAGCCATATCCCATTTACCCAGACATACAGTGATGGATGAGAAAAAGAAAGCAGCTCTGCAGGGGCAGCGTCTGTCGATCCGTCATGTGGCGCCTGAAGTGAAACAGAATGGACATTTTCGTCTTTATGATGTTCAGGGCGAGTTCCTGGGTATTTATGAATTGGAAGAAACAGGGGCGATCGCGCCCGTTAAGGTATTTGCACAAGCATAACTTTTAATTTCATTTAGTGAATTGTAGGTGAGAAACAGCGTGAGAACCGTAACCTTAAGCTATCCGATACCGCCCGAGACCGCAGCACTGTGGGCACGGCCGCAAGTGGCCGCTCTGGGTCAGTTTGACGGACTGCACCTTGGTCATGCCAGTGTCATTGCATCCGCTGTTGCTCTGGCCCGCAAAGAAGGTATACCGGCTTCAGTCATGACCTTCCATCCGCATCCTAAGGATGTTATGGGCAAAGGAGACTATGATGGATATCTGACTCCTCCAAAGGACAAGCAGGAGATCCTTGCGGGTATGGGTGTCGATATTTTGTATATCATTGAATTTAATGAGCAGCTTTCAAAAGTAAGTCCGGAGGATTTTGTATCAGTGATGCTGCTCCCACTTCAGATTGTAACCGCCGTGGTCGGTTTTGATTTCCGTTTCGGCTACCATGGAGAGGGTGACCCTGAACGGCTTCAAAAGCTGGGTCAAGGGGCAATGAGTGTCGTGACTGCGCCTCCGTTCCTGATTGAGGGAGAGAAGGTAAGCAGCTCCGGGATTCGGAAAAGTCTCCAGAATGGCGAGATTACCCTGGCGAATACATGGTTTGGACGCTGTTATCATCTGCGGGGAACAGTGGTGCATGGAGAGAAGCGTGGACGCACGATAGGGTTCCCAACAGCAAATGTGCAACTTAAGGATCGTTATGTTATTCCCGCCAAGGGAGTATATGCGGTCAGAGTACTTTATAAGGATGAAGTTCTTCATGGGGTAATGAACGTTGGTGTGAAGCCAACCTTCCATGAAGGAGTAACAGCGCCTAGCTTTGAGGTACACCTGTTTGATTTTGCGGGGGATATATACGGACAGGAGCTTGAGTTGGAGCTGGTCTCATTCATCCGGCCTGAGCGCAAATTTGACTCCATCGGCGCCTTGATCGCACAAATTGGTGAGGATGCCGAGACAGCAAAAAGTCTGCTGGAAGATCAATCCTGATTCACGGTGGACATGCCGTTTACATTTGTCTGCGAAGGTGCTATACTGATTAACGTTGCTGGAATGACAGCATCATAACCTTAGCTTGGTTGCATGTTCTCACCGACGGTGACGAGGCTATTGGCGATTATATTGAAGGAGGTGAACAGGATGGCATTGACTCAAGAACGTAAACACCAATTGATTGACGAGCACAAAACTCATGAATCCGATACAGGATCCCCTGAGGTGCAAGTTGCTATCCTTACGGAGAACATCGTTAATTTGACTGACCACTTGCGTACGCACAAGAAAGATCATCATTCCCGCCGCGGATTGCTGAAGATGGTTGGACAACGTCGTAAACTGCTGGCGTATTTGAAAAACAAAGACATCAGACGTTACAGCGCCCTGATCGAAAAACTGGGATTGCGTCGCTAATTTTCCATAATCTTTACCCTAAAGCAGCCTGGTTGTATACCGTATGTCCTTCTTACGAGCGACAGCGGGACAGCCGGGTTGCTTTTTGAAAATTTAGGGGAAACTATGGTAAGCAGCAAGTGGATATGATTTGCACAAAACGGCTACTTAACCTCTTTTTGAGGACAAGCCGTTTTTGCTTGAAATATAAGAATTTATAGTCTTTGTGCTGTAGGTGATCCTTATATTTTTGAGGAAATGGGAGAGCTTAATTTACATACGGCGAAGCCGTTTCTTCATAAAAGATAAGGATTTATTATGTTCCACGCTATAAATTTTCCTTCTCTTTCTCGCTGAAACGAATACCGTCCTGATTAGGACGGCATAGCCGTTTCCACTTGTACAACTTACGTGTTACTTAAGGCTAACATTGAACCTGCGATCGTGAACGGCGGGTCTACTACCATTCAAGGAGGGATTTTATGGAAAAACGTGTAGAAATGCTACTTGGCGGAAGACGCCTTGTACTCGAAACGGGCCGATTGGCCAAACAGGCAAATGCTGCGGTTATGGTCCGCTATGGTGATACTTCAGTATTGTGTACGGTTACAGCGTCGAGTGAGCCTAAAGATCTGGATTTTTTCCCGCTTACAGTTAACTACGAGGAAAGATTATATGCAGTTGGTAAAATTCCTGGAGGATTTATCAAACGTGAGGGCAGACCCAGCGAGAAAGCGATTTTGTCCAGCCGTCTGACGGACCGCCCGATTCGTCCATTGTTTCCGGAAGGATTCCGCAATGATGTACAGGTTCTCAATCTGGTAATGAGTGTAGATCAGGATTGTGCGCCAGATATTGCTGCTATGATTGGTACTTCTGCTGCACTCAGTATTTCTGATGTGCCTTTCAGCGGTCCGATCGGCGGTGTGGCTGTAGGCCGCATTAACGGTGAATTCATCATTAATCCTGATGTTGCACAGCAAGCGATCAGTGATATTTATGTAGTTGTAGCCGGAACTAAGGACGCCATTATGATGGTGGAAGCAGAAGCCAATGAAGTGCCGGAAGATGTAATGCTGGAAGCCATCATGTTCGGACATGATGAAGTCCGCAAGATCGTAGCTGTGATCGAAGAACTGGTTGCGGTTGCCGGTAAAGAAAAAATGGCAGTGAAACTGCATACAGTAAATGCGGATGTAAATGCTGAAGTTCGCGCGTATGCACAGATTCGCTTGGTGGAAGCAGTGAAGATCGCCGAGAAGCATGCCCGTCAGGATGCCATCGATTTGATTAACAATGAAACGGTGGAGTATTTCGCAGAGAAATACATAGAAACACCGGAGCTTCTGAAGGATGTCAAGGAAGTGCTGCATGATATCGTGAAGGATGAAGTAAGACGCCTGATCACACATGACAAGATCCGTCCGGATGGACGCAAGCTGGATGAAATTCGTCCCATTGAATGTGACACTGCTCTGCTGCCACGCACACATGGTTCCGGTCTCTTCACACGTGGACAGACTCAGATCCTTAGCGTATGTACACTTGGAGCGCTCGGCGACGTTCAAATTCTCGACGGAATTGATCCGACTGAGACCAAACGCTTCATGCACCACTACAACTTTCCTCCATTCAGCGTAGGGGAAGCTCGTCCGCTTAGAGCACCTGGTCGCCGCGAGATTGGACATGGAGCTTTGGGTGAACGCGCGTTGTCCAAAGTCATCCCTAGTGAAACAGAATTCCCGTACACGATTCGTCTGGTATCAGAAGCCATTGAATCTAATGGATCAACTTCTCAAGCGAGTATCTGCGCCAGTATTCTGGCAATGATGGATGCGGGTGTGCCAATTAAGGCACCTGTAGCCGGTGTAGCTATGGGTCTGATCAAAGACGGTGAACATGTCTCGATTCTGACCGACATTCAAGGGATGGAAGATCATTTAGGCGATATGGACTTTAAGGTAGCTGGTACGGCTGAAGGGGTTACGGCGATTCAGATGGATATCAAAATCGACGGCATCGACCGTAAGATTCTTCAGGATGCGCTGCAGCAGGCCAAAGAAGGACGGATGTTCATCTTGGGCAAAATGATGGAAGCCATCTCCGAACCTAGAACAAGTCTGTCTAAATATGCTCCGAAAATCATTATCATCAACATCAATCCGGACAAAATCCGTGATGTTATCGGTGCGGGCGGCAAGATCATCAACAAAATCATTGAAGAAACCGGCGTGAAAATCGACATCGAGCAAGATGGTCGTGTCTTTATCGGATCTTCAGACGAAGCGATGATTCAAAAAGCACGCGGCATTATCGAAGGCATTGTGCGTGAAGTGCAGGTCGGCGAAATCTATGTAGGTACAGTCAGACGTATCGAGAAGTTTGGTGCATTTGTTGAACTGATTCCGGGTAAAGACGGATTGGTGCACATTTCTCAGCTGTCCACAGAGCGTGTAGCCAAGGTAGAGGATGTAGTGGCCATCGGCGATACGATTACTGTCAAAGTAACCGAAATCGACCAGCAGGGCCGCGTCAATCTGTCACGTAAAGCTGTACTGACTTCGGAAGGCGCAGCCAAAGCTTAATTTCACTGTTACTTCAAAACAGGTTAAATGTATGAATGGGAAGAGACAGAAGTAATTTAGTTCTGGCTCTTTTTTTAAATATATAGGGATGTATATCCGAGTAACAAGCTCCACGCTGTGGGGCTATTTTAAATTGCAGTCATATTTTCCTCCGGGGGTTCATAGGCTGGGACAAAGTGTCTCTGCACCTGTTCTGTGCCGGGACCGATAAATGAACCGTTTCTGCCGGGGAGGAAAGACGTCATGAAGACGGAAAAAGCGGCACTTGTACTGGCCTGCATCGCTGTGGTAATCGGCATCGGCAGTACCCAAGGACCGGTGAAGGAAATGTTGTCCCAGCTTAAGCCGCAGACAGGACTGGCTGTATGGAACGAGGTCTCCACAGAGCCGGGAAAAGATTTACGAACGATCATCGAGAGCAAGGCATCCAAGCTAAACAGCCCACCAGTGGATGCGACCGTGGACCGTGTATGGAAGGCTATACCGGGCTATAACGGTCTGGAGGTAGATGTGGAGTCAACCTACAGGAATGCACGGCTCAAGGGGCCAAATGACGCTTTGAAGCTATTCTACCGCCAAATTCAGCCTAAGGTTTCATTAAGTGACCTTGGGGCCCATCCCATCTACCGGGGCAATCCGGCGAAACCGATGGTATCACTGATGATCAATGTCGCATGGGGGAACCAGTATATTATCCCGATGCTGGACATTCTGGATCAGGAACAGGTGAAGGTCACCTTTTTTCTGGATGGCAGCTGGCTCAGCCACAATAAAGAACTGGCAATGGAAATGCAGAAACGCGGTCATGAAATGGAAAATCACGCATATACCCATCCCAATATGAGCACTTTGAGCAGGGCCAGGGCCACAGCTGAAATTCAGAAAACGCAGAATCTGTTAAAGGAAAGTCTCGGTGTGACGAATACTTGGTTTGCACCCCCATCCGGTGATTTTGACCAGGAAACCGTAGAGATTGCCGCCTCACTTGGCCTCAAAACAGTACTGTGGACGCTCGACACGGTGGATTGGCGCAATCCTTCACCGGATTCGATCATAACCAAAATCAGCAGCAAGGCGGAGCCGGGAACCCTGATTCTAATGCATCCAACAGCTTCCTCATCTCAGGCATTGAAAGGCATGATCCGTGGAATTAAGGCTAAAGGGCTGCAGCTGGGAACAGTAAGCCAAACGTTATCTTCAGAGCGTGTGCTGCCTGCCGATGTTGAGTGAGCCGTATAATTCTGGTAGGATAAAAGGCGCGTATACCAAATACAGATAGAACCAGGGCTATGCCAGGAGGATTTAGAAGTGGAAAAAATAGTGTTATCAAACGGCCTCAGGGTGGTAACGGAAAAAATCCCCACCGGCCGATCCGTTTCCTTTGGAATCTGGGTCAAAACAGGCTCCCGCAATGAGACTCCGCAGAACAACGGGATTTCTCATTTTATTGAGCATATGCTGTTCAAAGGCACCGAACGCTACAGTGCAAAGGATATTGCCGAACAGTTCGATGCGATTGGCGGTAACGTCAATGCATTTACCTCTAAGGAATATACATGCTACTATGCCAAAGTTTTGGATGAACATCTGCCCATTGCTGTAGATGTGCTGGCTGATATGTTCTTTCGTTCACGTATGGATGCCGAAGAGCTGGCCAAGGAAAAAAACGTCATTCTGGAGGAAATCGCCATGTGTGAGGACACCCCGGATGATCTGGTTCATGATCTGATGTGTGCCGCAGCCTACGGTGAACACCCACTGGCGTATTCGATTCTGGGCCTCAAAGAACGGCTTCAGGAAATGACTCCCGATGATCTCCGGGCTTATATGAAGGCTCAGTATACAATTGAGAATACGGTCATCAGCGTAGCTGGCAACATTAATGATGGATTGGCAGAGCTGCTGGAGAAACACTTTGGATCTTTTCAGAATCATGGCGAATCCCCAGCGTTGACTGTGCCTGATTTCCATGGCGAGCTGTTGTTCCACCGCAAAAAAACAGAGCAAAACCATATTTGCCTCTCTTTACCTGGTGTGCAAAGCGGCGGTCCCCTGCAATATCCGATGGTGCTGCTGAATAATGCGATCGGCGGCGGTATGAGTTCACGTATGTTTCAGGAGATCCGCGAGAAGCGCGGCTTGGCCTATTCAGTATACTCCTATCACAGCTCTCAGGCGGATAGCGGGATGTTCACTGTATACGCAGGAACTGCGCCGAAGCAGACCAAAGAGGTCACAGAACTGATCAAAGAAATGATGGTTGAGCTTGCCAGCCATGGACTTAGCGAAGATGAATTGAGGAAGGGCAAGGAGCAGCTTAAAGGGAGCCTGATTCTTAGCCTTGAAAGCACGAGCAGCCGGATGAACCGTATCGGTAAAAACGAGCTGATGCTTGGAAGACACGATACACTGGATGATATGATCGCCAAAATCCAGCAGGTGACGATGGATGATGTTAATCACTTGCTGGATCATATGTTCGCGGAGCCGCTCGCGCTAGCGATGGTGGGCTCAACAGACAAAGCTATTGCCAATGTTAGGAGAGATGATCTTGTCGTATTACGTTCAAATTAATAAGCTTCCCGGGAATGAGGATGTAGAGCTTCCCCGTAAAATGTCCGAACAGGCCTCGGGTTATGACCTGTATGCCGCCGTGGGAGAGGCTGTTGTGCTTGCTCCGGGCGGGCGGGCACTTATCCCCACTGGAATATCACTAGCCATGCCAGACGGCCTGGAGGCACAGATCCGGCCGCGTAGCGGGCTGGCGCTGAAACATGGTATTACCTGCCTGAATACACCGGGAACCATTGATGCCGATTACCGCGGTGAAATCAAAGTGCTGCTCATCAACCTGGGACAGGAACCTTTTGCCATCGCCCGTAATGAGCGGATTGCCCAAATGGTCTTTCAGGCTGTGCCGTCTGTGACACTGGTCGAAGTGGAAGAACTGTCAGAGACAGAGCGCGGAGCCGGAGGCTTTGGACATACTGGTAAATAAGATGTTCTATTATTTACAATAATCACTAGCTCAAGCTAAGCAGTGCCAATGCACACCGGATTGAAGTCGGTAAGTATTGGATGCTTAGCTTTTTTATGTTTATCAACTGATATTGAAACGCTGCTTACGGTACATACCTGAGGCGGCTTATTTGTATTTTAAAGTCGTTTTCGATGGTGCATGCGGTTCAATTCTTCTCCGCTATTCACCCATCCGCCCACCCCGGCATAAGATGCTCTATAGTCGATAGTGTGTAAGTGGAAAGGAGCGTCATCCCTATGCTTACTGGCATCAGGATCGTGTTCCTGGGCGGGGACGCGAGACAGATTGAAGTGATTCGGAAATGTGTGGAAATGGATGCGACGGTAAGCGCTGCCGGGTTCGACAAGTGGGATACCCCAGGCCCAGGGGTAAGCCTTGAACAAATGTCGGTAGAGCTGCTGAGCCGTGCGGATGTATTGGTGCTGCCTACGGTAGGCTGTGATGATGAAGGGAATATCAGTGCCCTTTTTTCCACAGAACGCCTGCAACTGCTGGAGGAACACGCTGCAGCGCTGCCATCCGGCTGTACGGTATATACCGGTATGGCCAAAAGCTATTTGCGTGGCCTGTGCGCCAGGCATTCACTGAAGCTGGTGGAGCTGCTGAGCCGGGACGATGTGGCGATTTACAACTCCATCCCTACAGCGGAGGGAGCGCTGGTTATGGCTATTCAGAATACGGATTTTACAATCCATGGCTCGACCTCAATGGTCCTGGGCATGGGCAGAACCGGGTTCACCATGGCCAGGGCGCTGCAGGGCTTGGGTTCAGTTGTAAAGGTGGGAGTAAGAAAACAAGAACATTACGCACGGGCCGAGGAGATGGGCTGGAAGCCCTTTATGACTGGAGAGCTGCTGGTACATGCGCCGGAAGTTGATCTTATTTTCAATACCATACCAAGTATGATTATTACCGCGCAGGTGCTGTCGCGTCTCCCCAAACACTGTGTAATTATCGATCTGGCTTCCGCCCCGGGCGGATGCGATTTCCGCTATGCGGAAAAACGCGGGATCAAGGCCATGCTGGCACCGGGACTACCCGGAATCGTTGCTCCCAAAAGCGCCGGAATTATTATGGCAGGTGCGCTGGTACAGTCGATATCGGACGAGACTTTTAACAGGGGGGACGAATAAATGGATTGGCATGGAAAAACAGTAGGTTATGCTATTACCGGTTCACACTGTACGTTTGCCGAGGTGATGCCGCAGATTCAACGGTTTATGGATAGCGGCGCCAAAGTGGTGCCAATTGTTTCAGCATCTGTGCTGAATACAGACACTCGCTTTGGCACATCGGAAAATTGGTTAAAACAGTTGAAAGATATAACAGGGAATGATATCATTTCTACAATTGTTGAAGCGGAACCGCTGGGTCCTTCCAAGCTGTTGGATGTACTGACCATCGCGCCCTGCACCGGGAATACGACGAGTAAGTTGGCTAATGCCATGACTGACAGCCCCGTGCTGATGGCCGCCAAATCGCAAATGCGCAATGGCCGGCCGCTGGTGCTGGCGATCTCCACTAATGATGGACTCGGGCTGAATGCATCGAATATCGCGAAGCTTTTGGTGACGAAGAATATTTATTTCGTTCCGTTCGGCCAGGATAACCCTCAGGGCAAGCCAAACTCGCTTGTGGCGCAGATGGATCTCATTCCAGAGGCCTGCTATGCGGCACTGCAGGGCAATCAGCTGCAGCCGATGATTATCGAACGGTTTCATTCAGCATAGATAACGTTTCATGCAGGCATTCTGACCATAAGGTATACATCTGCCGTCCTCATTTTGAGGGCGGTTCAACACTTTATTCAGCTATCTGAATAGTGACCCCGTAGTAGGCGGATTCTTTCCACCTATGGAATGGACGGTGTATATACGTATTAGTGTGCTTGCCTAGAGAAGCAATGGAGGAATTATACATGGGTATTTTGGTGCAAAAATTCGGCGGAACCTCACTCTCCACACCAGCGGCCAGAGAACACGTGATCCGTCATGTCAAACGGGAGCTGGCCGGCGGCTTCAGCCTGGTAGTCGTAGTGTCGGCTATGGGCCGCAAGGGTGAGCCTTATGCGACCGATACACTGCTGGACTGGGCGGTGCAGAACGGGGATGCCCTGCCGAGCCGGGAGAAAGATCTGCTGATGTGCTGCGGGGAGATCATTTCCGCTACCACCTTGTGCGGTCTGCTGGAGCATGAGGGTATCCCCTCAACCGTGCTGACAGGAGCGCAGGCTGGTTTTCTGACGGATAACAACTATGGAAACGCCAGAATTCTGGATGTGCGGACTGAACGTATTCTGCGCGAGTTACGCGAGCATAAAGTAGTTATTGTAACCGGGTTTCAGGGTCAGACCGAAGCCGGTGATTTCACAACCCTTGGACGCGGAGGCAGTGATACCTCGGCTACTGCTCTTGGTGCTGCTCTACGTGCGGATATGGTTGATATTTATACAGATGTGGATGGTATTCTGACGGCGGACCCGCGGATTGTCGAAGATGCGAAACAACTGACCTATGTCAGCTATACGGAAATCTGCAACATGGCATATCAGGGGGCCAAGGTGATACATCCCCGCGCTGTGGAAATTGCAATGCAGGCCCAGATTCCGGTCCGTGTTCGCTCTACCTTCTCCGAGGCTGAAGGTACACTTGTAACACATCCTGAAGGGTTCAGTGATGTTTCGCACGGAGTGGTAGACCGCTATGTTACAGGGATCGCTTATGTCAGCAACATTACCCAGATTTCAGTGGAATGCCCCAATGGCAACGGAACCGGTGTGCAATTGCAGATATTCAAAAGCATGGCCGACAACGGCATCAGTGTTGATTTTATCAATGTAACACCAAGTGAAGCACTATATACGGTGAACGATGACAAGTCTGAACAGGCGATTGCTGCCCTTCAGGAGCTGGGACTGCGTCCTTCAAGCCTGTCCGGCTGCGCCAAGGTTTCAGTCATCGGGGGCGGGATCAACGGGGTTCCAGGCATCATGGCCCGCATCGTTGAAGCGCTCAGCTCTCAGAATATTCAGATTCTGCAATCAGCGGATTCCAATACAACCATTTGGGTTCTGGTAAAAAAGGAAGATATGGTGCAGTCACTGCGCGCTTTGCATGCCAAGTTTGAATTACACCGCTGACAAGGAGGAATTCAAAGTGGACTTCGGAAGATTAATAACCGCTATGGTAACCCCCTTTGACGGGGCCGGAGAGATCAATTGGGAAGCCACCTCACGGCTGGTCGACTATCTCATTGAGGAGAAGAAATCCGAAGCGCTTGTGGTCTGCGGAACAACTGGAGAATCGCCAACCCTTAGTGATGAAGAGAAGCTGGAATTATTCGCCTATGTACTGAAAAAAGCTGCAGGCCGTTGTAAAATCATCGCCGGTACAGGCAGTAACAGCACTAGGCATTCCATACATCTGACAAAGGAAGCGGAGAAAATCGGTGTGGATGGCGTGCTGCTGGTTGTTCCTTATTACAACAAACCGAATCAAGAAGGACTATATCAGCATTTTGCTGCCATAGCAGGGGAGACGTCACTTCCTGTAATTCTCTATAATGTTCCTAGCCGTACCAGCGTCAGCATGAGTACAGCCACGACACTCAGGCTTGCCGCTATTCCGAACATCGTAGCAACGAAGGAATGTCTGTCGGTAGATCAAATTACACAGATAGCTTCTGCTTGTCCGGCTGATTTCCGTGTATATTCGGGAGATGATTCTGCAGGACTTGCTGCGCTTGCAGTGGGGGGGCATGGCATTATCAGTGTAGCCAGCCATGTCGTTGGTGAGCAGATGGCAGAGATGATCGAAGCGTACGTCTCGGGCGATGTACAGCGGGCAGGAGCGCTTCACCGCAAGCTGTTCCCTGTGTTTAAAGGTCTGTTCGAATGTCCGCAGCCGCTTCCAAACCCCTCAGCAGTGAAGTATGCACTTGGTCTGCGCGGTGTGGATGTTGGTACGGTACGGTTACCGCTAGTATCACCAAGTGAAGAAGAGGCTGCATTTATTGCAGCACTTCTGAAGTAGAGAGTGGATTTACAGTAGCTGGAATCTTAAGCTGGTATTCCTTCCAAGGAGTGCCGGCTTTTGTTTGTATTGTGTCAAAAATATAAACGCAGTATTAAGTTTAAATCTCCTGCAAAACCCGTAAGCCCAAGATGGTGAAACGTTTTCGTATGCTTTTTTCTCAAATAAACGAATGAAATCAAGGAAAGAATAGGGTAACGGAGCCGATGACTTGTCTTTTGCCAAAAAAATCATGTATAATGTTCTTAAGTGACTGGGTGCGGTAAAAATTAAATATGCGGTAATCTTCCGTCAATGTATTTTACATTGTGAGACAGGATAGGTCCTTGAATAAGTCTGCGCTAATGGAGCCGGATTTTCGCGCAAGGGGCGCGACAGTGAATTTTGACGGTGTTTTTCCGCTCAAGAATGATTTCACTTGCCCGATTCAGGAATTTTCGCAGTGCGAAATTATGCAGACTTATGGAATTTCCTTGTTAATCGTGGGAGCTATCAGCAATTTGAAGATGTGTTCAGCGCCGCTGAAATAATGAAGCTTAATGTTTACAAATAAAAGTATGACGTCCAACATCATAGGAGGGTTAGATTCATTTGTCCAAAAAAAACAACAACGATAAATTGACGATTTTCGCTTTGGGCGGAGTCGGAGAGATCGGAAAAAACATGTATGTGGTTCAATACGGGAACGACATTGTAGTCGTGGATGCGGGACTTAAATTCCCGGAAGAGGATATGCTCGGTATTGACATTGTTATTCCGGATATCTCGTACCTAACAGAGAACCGTGACAAAGTTAGAGGTATTGTTCTTACCCACGGACACGAGGATCACATCGGCGGATTGTCTTATGTACTCAAGAACTTGAATGTTCCGGTATACGGAACAAGACTTACTCTGGGGCTTGTAGAGAATAAGCTGAAGGAAGCGAACCTTCTTGGAGAAACCAAGCGCATTCTAATTAATGAGGACTCAGAGATCGAACTTGGAACCTCACTCAAAGTAACGTTCTTCAGAACGAACCACAGTATTCCCGACTCGGTCGGCGTATGCATCGAAACACCTGAAGGTAATGTTGTTCACACAGGTGACTTCAAATTTGACCATACTCCTGTCAATGGTCAGTTTGCTAATTTACACCGGATGGCTGAAATCGGTCAAAAAGGCGTACTAGCACTAATGTCAGACAGCACAAATGCCGAGAAGCCTGGCTTCACTCCATCTGAGAAGAATGTCGGAATTGTTCTTGAGGATATTTTCCGCAAAGCTGAACAGCGAGTGGTGGTAGCAACCTTCGCTTCCAACGTGCACCGCATTCAGCAGGTGGTGAACGCCGCGGAATCAACAGGACGCAAGATTACCGTCATTGGCCGCAGTATGGTTAATGTGGTATCCATCGCTTCCGAGCTTGGGTATCTGAATGTTCCGGATGGCATGCTGATTGAACCGGAAGAAATGAACAGAATGGCTGGGAACCGTGTAGTAGTACTGTGCACAGGTAGCCAAGGAGAACCTATGTCGGCGCTTACCCGCATGGCACGCTCCAGTCACCGTAAAGTGGACATCCTGCCGGGCGATACCGTAATTATTGCAGCAACACCGGTACCTGGCAATGAGAAGTATGTCGGACGCACCATCGATGAGCTATTCAGACTGGGAGCCAACGTCATTTACAGCGGTTCCAACTCCGGCGTTCACGTATCCGGTCACGGAAGCCAGGAAGAACTGAAGCTTATGCTTAATTTGATGAAACCAAAATATTTCATTCCTATTCACGGAGAATTCCGGATGCAGCGCAGACATGCATTGCTGGCGGAATCCGTAGGTGTAGAACCAAGCAACATTTTCATCACTGAACTGGGTGAAGTGATTGAAATTTCCGGAGGTGCCGCTCGCAGAGCCGGTAAGGTAACTGCAGGCAACGTGCTGATTGACGGTCTTGGCGTAGGTGATGTTGGTAACATTGTACTCCGTGACCGCAAACTGCTGTCTCAGGACGGTATTCTTGTAGTGGTTGTGACGCTTAGCAAGCAGAACGGTGCTATCGTATCTGGACCTGATATTATTTCCCGTGGCTTTGTCTATGTTCGGGAATCCGAAGGACTCCTGGATGAAGCGAACCGGATTGTATCCGGAACACTGCAGCGCTTGATGAGTGAGAAGGTCAATGAATGGGCATCACTCAAAACAAGCGTCAAAGATTCACTCGGCCGTTTCCTCTATGAGCAAACCCGCCGCAGACCGATGATCCTACCGATTATCATGGAAGTATAATTAAGAATTAACCAGGCAGAAATGGTTACGTCCTTTTATAAAGGACGGCATTCGTGACGTTTGGAAATATAAGGATTGATGTTATACACTTCAATCCTTATCTAAATAAATAAGCAGGGCTAAAAGCCCCTTCTCCCCGGAAATATTGGACGGTTTCCAGGGGAGGAGGGGTTTTTGCTGTAGCGAGATCTTCCTGGACTGGACCGGAAATGGAGCACGGGTTATTTTATGGAGTACTTGTGTATAACGAAGTCCCCTGTAACATCATACTAATCAAAGTTATTATGGCTGCAGTCTATGTGTGCTGCAAGCAAGAAGGGAGTGCTGCGAACAATGGACATAACCGATGGAAGTGTTGGCACTAATGAGGAGATCCTCCCGGATGTGGTGAAACCGCAGACCAGTGAGCCCATGCCTCCAGGGACAGCAGGAGTGGTGAAGGAACTGGGCCAGACTGTGGTTCCAACCGGCGAACCGGATATCTTTTGCTTGACAATTATCGGGCAGATTGAAGGACATTTTGTACTGCCTCCGCATAACAAGACCACTAAGTATGAACATATCATTCCGCAGCTGGTGGCCGCCGAACAGAGCAAAACAGTGAAGGGACTGCTGATTATTCTCAACACAGTCGGCGGCGATGTAGAGGCAGGACTTGCGATTGCAGAGATGATAGCTTCTTTGTCGAAACCTACGGTGACAGTGGTCATTGGCGGAGGTCACAGTATTGGGGTTCCAATTGCAGTAGCCTCCAGTTATTCTCTTATAGCTGAGAGCGCCACGATGACGATCCATCCTATCCGTATGAACGGGCTGGTGATCGGAGTGCCGCAGACCTTTGAGTATATGGAGCGGATGCAGGAGAGAATGGTGAGATTTGTAACCTCCCATTCAAGAATTTCCGAGCAGCAGTTCAAGGATCTGATGTTTAAAACCGGTGAACTGAACCGGGATATCGGTACTGCAGTCGGCGGATATGATGCGGTCAAGTATGGACTGATGGATGAGGTGGGGGGAATCGGTGCGGCGTTGTCCCGCTTGAACGGGATGATCGCCGGAGATATTGCACAGTCGCCTGTACAAATCATGCAAGGAGGGTTGACGCAATGACCCTGTATACGGTAATTCCGATAGAGCAGGTGTACGAAGGCGCAGTTAGCTTTGTACAGCCGCTGGAGGAAGTCAGCATAAAAGGCATGCTGATGCAGGTGGAGCCTATGGAACGCGGGCAGGCGCGTATCGTAAGACTGCTTGATTGCCCCCTTGATAAGTATCTGGACCCGGCATTTTCGCCGGGAGCTATTATCCGCTGGAATCCATAAGATTCTGTTTCCCTGACTCTATAGAAGGTAATGCGAACACTCTACCGAAAGATGCATTTTCTGACAAAAGAGAACATAGGTACGCCACGCCATTATATGGTATAATATTGTACCGGGGGTGGCTGGTGTGGCTAAACGAAGAAAGAAAAAGAAAAAAGCACTGCTCGGCAGTGTTTTAAAATATGAAATCTACGGGATCATGCTGATTACAATATCCGTCATTGCATTATCCGGTGAGGCGGCAGTGGGACGCTCACTCTCCAATATGGCAGGGTATTTATTCGGGAGGTTCTATTTTGTGTTGCCGCTTGTCGGTATTTTTTATGGATTGATGGTAATGATTCACAGAAAGTGGCCTTCTACGTGGAACAGCCGTCATTCCGGCGTACTTCTGCTGGTACTTTCCATGTGTCTGATGAGTACGATTTCGGCAATGGAACAGAAATTGGGTCCATTATCAATGCTGCATCCTGGAAATGTGCTGGCACAGATTCAGAACGATTTGTCGGGTTCGCTCTCATCTGGTGTAGGCGGTAGCGATGTGTACATGCTGGGCAAGGACATTAGCGGGGGATATCTTGGAGCACTGGAGTACGCAGCATTACTGTGGTTATTCGGCAATCTGGGAGCAAAGCTGCTGATGATTGTCATGATGGCAATCAGCTTCATGCTGATTACGAATCTCTCTTATGTTGAACTGTTCACGCTTCTGCGAGTACGTATAGTGAGGCTGGTGGAAGACATCCGGCAGAGAGCGGCTAACCGCCCGGCAGCGGTACCTGTGATTGCCAGACCGGACAGAACAAGGAGGAATGCTGCTCCTCAGCCTGTCGAGGATGAAGATGAGGAAGAGGACGAACCTCAGCTCCCTAACCGAAGCCAGCCGCAATTCCTCAGAAGAATCGGAGGCTGGTTCAGTGGTGGACCAAGAACTGGACCTTTACCCGACGAAGGGCAGTCTGAGAATTCTAACAACGGAGATGTGGTGCTGAATGGTGCATATACGGATCCCATTCTGTCGGGCTTGCCTGTAGGAGATGTATCCTATCTGGACGACGACGATGATTATTTGGGTGATGATATTGAGCCGGCAACGCCAATTATTCGTGATTTCTTTGAACATATCCGCGCTGAAGGATTGAATGCGGAGGATCGTGAAGAGTGGAGTGAGTTCTCGCCGGCAGCGCGCAGCGGAACGGTCAAGGAGGCCAATGCGTATTCACCTCCCCATGCCCAAAGTAGTGGTATACCTGCGGAGGGTGGCCTTCCCGCAGAAGAACTGGTACCGGTTGAGCTGAATGGTCTACTGGATTCTTCAGAGGGCGGGGAGCCCATTCCGGTGCCGCTCCCGCCGCCTCCGAAGCCTTACAAGTTGCCTCCATTCCGGCTTTTGGCCAAACCTAACAACGGAGCCAAGGCGGGTGACCAGAACGATTACATGCAGACGGCCCGCAAGCTGGAAGCTACATTGGAGAGCTTTGGCGTAAGAGCGAAGGTGCTTGAGGTCGTTAGAGGACCAGCAGTTACACGGTATGAGATTCAACCGGATATCGGGGTCAAGGTTAGCCGTATTGTTAATCTGACCGATGATATTGCTCTTGCGCTGGCTGCAAAAGATATCCGCATGGAAGCACCAATTCCCGGCAAGTCAGCCATTGGGATCGAGGTACCTAACCCGGAAGTATCGATAGTAACGATGCGTGAGGTCATGGAAACCCAGATTTTCCAGGATGCTGAATCCAGATTGTCGATCGCCTTCGGACGTGATATTTCGGGCCAGACGATTGTAGGCAATTTAGCTAAGATGCCCCATTTGCTGGTAGCGGGAGCAACAGGTTCAGGGAAATCGGTCTGTATTAATGGTATTATCACCAGTATTCTGTATAAGGCTAAACCGAATGAAGTTAAATTTCTGATGGTTGACCCTAAGATGGTTGAGCTAAATGTATATAATGGGATTCCTCATCTGCTCGCTCCTGTGGTCACAGATCCCAAACGTGCAAGTCTGGCCTTGAAAAAGATTGTAGTCGAAATGGAAAAAAGATATGAGTTGTTCTCCAAGTCGGGTACACGCAATGTGGAAGGCTACAATAATCTGATGAAGGATAACCCTGCAGCGATATTGCCATACATTGTAGTGATTGTGGACGAGCTTGCGGATCTCATGATGGTCGCGGCGAACGATGTGGAAGATGCAATCTGCCGACTGGCGCAAATGGCACGTGCAGCGGGGATTCACTTGATCATTGCCACTCAGCGTCCATCGGTAGATGTCATTACAGGGCTTATCAAAGCAAACATTCCTTCCCGTATTGCGTTTGGTGTCTCTTCCAACGTGGATTCTCGGACCATTCTAGACATGCCGGGAGCAGAGAAGCTGCTGGGCCGGGGAGATATGCTTTTCCTGCCAATGGGGGCATCCAAGCCGATCCGCGTTCAAGGTGCTTTTATGAGTGACCAGGAAGTGGAGACTATTGTCCAGTATGTCAGAAGTCAGGGAGAAGCCAATTACGATGAATCCATTGTCCCTGAGGTAGATGATACAGTGATGGGAGAGGATGAGCCGCAGGATGAATTGTACGAGCAGGCTGTTCAGATTGTGCTCGAGGCGAAGCAAGCCTCGGTATCACTGCTTCAGCGGCGCATGCGTGTCGGCTATACACGGGCAGCACGATTAATTGATGCCATGGAAGCCCGGAGTGTAATCGGGCCTTACGAGGGCAGCAAGCCCCGTGAGGTATTGATGTCACTGGAACAGTATCAGCACAACCGGATTAGTTCTTAGAGCTAGTAAATGGATTTCCGGGATGAAGCCTCTTCCTTAAATGGAAGGGGCTTGTTTTTATTTTCTTTTCTGTGAGAATCCAAAGGAGTCTTTATTGAAAGATCTTTCTTAATGCATAGGATGTCCTGCCAGTCGTCATAATAACTTTAGCCATCCATGCAGAACTTACAAGAGAAAGGTAGAGCGATCCCAATGAAAAAGCATAAGCAGTGGATATTTGCCGTACTAACCCTTGCATTGGCAGCTTCTCCGTTCACAGGTTTACTTTTAAAAACAAATGGAGCAGTCTACGCTAATCAGAATAATAACGCATCTGTTATGATGGAAAGCACTTTGCCAGAGGAAGAGGCATTACCGGCATTCGGAACAGTACCGCTCAAAGTGGGCTCTTCTGGCCAGGATGTCTATGAACTGCAGGGAAGGCTGAAGCATCTCGGATATTATGCGGGAGCCATAGATAGTGAGTTCGGGACAAAAACCAAGAACGCAGTAACCTGGTTCCAATGGAAATTTGGCATAAAGGCAGATGGCATAGTCGGTGCTAAAACAAAGCTGAAGCTGTATAACGCCACCAAAGCCTGGAAGCCAACAGAAGCGTCAACGAGTACTGCCAAAAAGACCGGAAGCAGTGGAAATACCGGAACTTCGAATTCGGCTAACTCCAATACAGTCGAGTTGACCTCAGGGGATGCAATGGGCCTCTCGGAGAATGATCTCAAAATTATGGCGAACGCTGTATATGGAGAATCGCGTGGCGAACCCTTTGAAGGCCAGGTGGCCGTTGCTGCAGTCATCCTGAACCGTGTGAAATCACCAAACTTTCCGAAGACGCCTTCTGGTGTGATTTTTCAGCCGGGAGCCTTCACGGCGGTTGCGGATGGACAGATTTATCTTGAGCCCAATGAACAGGCGCGCAAAGCCGTTCAGCAGGCACTCAACGGATGGGACCCCTCGGGTGGCTGTATTTATTACTTCAATCCGAAAACAGCTACTTCCAAATGGATTTGGTCCCGTCCACAGGTAAAGACGATCGGCCAGCATATTTTCTGCATGTAGCCGTTAGGCTGCATAATGTATAAAACGGACTCATGAGCAACCGGTAACCTGCTTCCGGTTGCTTCCTTACTTTGGAATGGTTTAGAATGGATAATACTTCATAAACTTGTTGTTCAGCTTATATAGCTGTTATTCCCGCCGCAAAGGAGTTTTGGACTTGACAAATACTGGATTTCAACATGGCAGCGCCGGAGGCATGCGTATTCACGTGCTTCCGACCAAGGCGTTCAAGACATTCGCCATCTCGCTTTATGCCGGCATTCCGCTTGACGAAAGTACAGTAACCCCGACGGCGCTGATACCTTTTGTGCTCCGAAGAGGTACTGCGAATTATCCTGAAACCACTCAGTTCCGTGAACGTCTGGAGGAGCTGTACGGTGCCGGATTTGGCTTCGATATTTATAAAAGAGGGGATTATCAGATCGTCCAGTTTCGTATGGATACAATCAATGATTCCTTCGTCCAAAGCAAGGAAAGCCTGCTGGGAGAATCGTTTGCGTTTCTCGGAGACGTGCTGACGAAGCCGCTGCTGGAGGATGGGAGCTTCCGTGCTTCTTATGTAGCCACTGAACGCGAAACTGTTCGCAAGAAACTGGAAGCCATCGTCAACGATAAAATCAGGTATGCAGCTGAGCGCTGTATTGAGGAAATGTGCCGCAAGGAGCCCTACCGGCTTCACCCGCTGGGTCAAAGAGCTGATCTGGACAGCATTAACCCTGAATCTTTATATCAGTCTTATAATTCCTGGCTGGAGGGAGCCATTCTTGATCTGTATGTGGTAGGCGACACTACTCCAGAAGAAGTGGAAAAGCTGGTCAATCGGTATTTCGGACGTGCTCATGGAGCTTCGGCAGCGTATTCCTCCAACTTTACACCGGTATCGGTGACAGAGGTCCGCACTGTGGAAGAGCAGCTCGATGTCAATCAGGGCAAACTGAATATGGGTCTTCGCACCTCGATTACTTACAAGGACGACCGTTATGCTTCTGCACTTATGTACAACGGAATCCTGGGAGGATACCCTCACTCCAAGCTGTTTGTGAATGTGCGTGAGAAAGAGAGCCTAGCTTATTATGCATCCTCACGCTATGACGGGCACAAGGGCATTGGCACCATTCAGTCGGGGATAGAGACACAAAACTACGGCAAAGCCGTGGAGATCATCCGTAAACAGCTGGATGAACTGAAGGCTGGAAATATCAGTGATCTGGAGCTGAGCCAGACCAAAGCTATGATCCGCAATTTGCTCTCTGAAATTCAAGATTCAGCATTTGAGATGATTTCTTTTGACTTCAACCGCCAATTATCCGGAAAAGACCGCTCAGCCCAGGAACTGATGGCGCAGGTGGACAATACAGGATTGGAAGATGTTAAGGCTGCGGCAGGTACCTTTGAGCTGGATACGATTTATTTCCTGACAGGGAAGGAGGTATAGTGGTGGAAAAGATCCATTATGAGAAACTTCAAGAAACGCTGTATCACGAGGTTATGGATAACGGACTGCAGGTGTATGTGCTGCCGAAGCCTGCTTTTCTCAAAACCTATGCCACCTTTGCAACTAAATATGGTTCCGTGGACAATCATTTTAAAGTAGCCGGAGGAGAAGAAACTACTGTTCCTGACGGCATAGCTCACTTTTTGGAGCACAAAATGTTTGAGGAGCCGGAAGGGGATATTTTCGCCACTTTTGCCTCCAATGGAGCTTCAGCGAATGCATTTACAAGCTTTGACCAGACAGTCTACTTGTTCTCTGCAACGGAAAATATTGAGACGAACCTCTGTACGCTTGTGGACTTCGTGCAGCACCCGTATTTCACTGATGAGAACGTGGAAAAGGAAAAAGGCATTATTGGGCAGGAAATCAACATGTATGCGGATAATCCGGACTGGCGTGTTTATTTCGGATTGATCGAAGCGATGTACGCTAAACATCCGGTCCATATTGATATCGCCGGCACCATCGAATCCATTGGCACCATTACCAAAGAAACACTATACACCTGCTACAATTCCTTTTACCACCCCAGTAATATGCTGTTATTTGTAGTGGGCGGTGTTGATCCGGAGAAGGTATTTGAGCTGATCCGTACCAACCAGAGTAGCAAAGATTACGGCAAGCAAGGAGAGATCGAACGCATCTTCGAGGAAGAGCCGGCTCAGGTAGCTACAAAAGTGAAGGAAAGCAAGCTCGCGGTGTCCATGCCGAAGGTGATGTTTGGCTTCAAGGAGAAGGTGGGAGGCTTGACAGGGGAAGAGGCGGTGCGCCGTGATCTGACGACCAAGCTGATGCTGGACCTGCTGCTGGGCAGCAGTACAGGGCTCTACCAGAAGTTGTATGACGAGGAGCTCATCTCTGACAGCTTCGGGCATGAATTCAACAGTTCCCCGCAATATGCATTTTCAGCCATCGGCGGAGATACCAAGGACCCCGATCTGCTGCTCCAGCGAATAAAGGATGAAATCAACCAGGTTCTGGAGTCTGGGTTTGCAGAGAAGGATTTCGAACGGGCCCGAAAAAAGAAAATCGGAGGCTATCTTCGTATGCTGAATTCGCCGGAAAGCATTGCTCACGAATTCACACGTTATCAATTCCGCGGAGGAGATTTGTTTGAAGTGCTCCCGCTTTATGAATCGATCTCGCTTGAAGAAGTCAACGCCCGTCTGCGCTCGCATGTAGATTGGGAACAGCTCGCTGTGTCGCTTGTGGTAAGCCCTTAATGGCACTTTCGGGAGAGAATAGCAAGCCAATAGGGGAAATGACGGTACTCATTACAGGAGGCAGCGGGGGAATCGGCGGTGCAATTGCCGAACGTTTTGCATCTGTGGGCATGAACATTGTCATCCATTACATGAATTCGCATGAAGCGGCAAATGATGTGGCCCGGCGCTGTATGGCGCATGGAGCCAAGGTATTGACAGTGGCTGCGGATATGAAAGACCGCAGCCAGTTGGTGCGCATGGCAGAAAGGCTGGAGAACAGTGGCCTGCAGCCGGATATCCTCGTGAATAATGCCGGTAAGGCGCATTACGGGATGCTGGCAGACGTCACAGAGGAAGAATGGGATGAAATTATGGCGGTCAATCTGAAGGGCACCTTTCTGTGCAGTCAGATTTTTATGCCGTACATGGTGTCCCAACGATATGGGCGGATTATTAATGTATCCTCTATCTGGGGGATTTCCGGTGCTTCCTGTGAAGTGGCTTACTCCGCCAGCAAAGGCGGGGTGAATGCTTTTACCAAAGCGCTTGCGAAGGAGCTGGCCCCTTCTGGAGTAACAGTCAACGCTGTAGCCCCAGGAGCTGTTCATACGGCAATGCTTTCCAATTTACAGGAGGAAGAGGTGCGTATGCTGGAAGAGGAAATTCCTGCGGGCCGGCTTGCTTCGCCGGAAGAAATCTCCTCTTTGGTTTATTTTCTGGCACTTCCTGAATCCGGGTATATCACGGGGCAGATCATCAGTCCGAACGGCGGCTGGATTACCTGAAGTCTGATCATGAGGCTGCTTGGAGAAATGCTCCAGCATAAGAACATCCCCGCGGAGACATATTATAGCTGTTGCTTTTAAATCTCACGTAACCCACAACATTTTGAGGAGGATTTAAGATGTCAACAGACTCCGTAGTGAAAAACTTTGATACCTGGAAAAGCTTTCTGGGAGATCGGGTCATTCAGGCTGAAAAAATGGGGATGAGTGACGAAACCATTTCCAAGCTGGCTTTTGAAATTGGGGAATTCCTCGATAAAAAAGTCGATCCCGGCAACTACTCCAACCGGGCGATCAAAGAGCTGTGGGATGTCGGCACCGAGGATGAGAAGCATACCATTGCTTCCCTTATGGTCAAGCTGGCGAAGAAAAACGCATAGCTCGCGGAACAAGCTCCCCTCGCGGGAGCTTTTCTGTAATTATTACAGCAGTGACCTTGCCTTTCAATTTTATTTTATATATCATTAACATGACCCGTGTTCAGAACACTTTGCCGAAGCCGGCTTTTTTTGACGTATAGCGCAAAGTTAAGGGAAAAGGAATCTATGAGGTGTAACAAGTGGAATATAAACAATGGTACATGGAGTATAAGATACATAAGAACAGACCTGGTCTGCTTGGTGATATCGCTTCAATGCTCGGAATGCTGGAGGTCAACATTCTGACCATAAACGGGGTCGAAGGCAAGACCCGTGGTATGCTGCTGGAAACAAGTGACGATGAAAAAATCATGCTGATGGGCGAAATGCTCAAAAAAGTGGATAATATAACGGTTACGGCTCTGCGTTCCCCGCGGCTTGTAGACAAGCTGGCGGTGCGGCACGGACGCTATATTGACCGCGATTCCGATGACCGCAAGACGTTCCGTTTCACAAGGGATGAGCTCGGGCTGCTAGTTGATTTTCTCGGGGAACTGTTTAAAAGGGAAGGGAATCAGGTTATAGGTCTTCGGGGCATGCCGCGTGTCGGCAAGACAGAATCGATCATCGCCGGCAGTGTTTGCGCCATGAAGCGCTGGACGTTTGTCTCTTCTACACTTTTACGGCAGACAGTACGGAGCCAGCTTGCTGAGGACGAAATGAATCCCCATAACGTCTTCATCATTGACGGCATCGTCAGCACGATCCGCTCCAACGAGAAGCACTATAGTTTGCTGCAGAATGTGATGAGCATGCCGAGCACGAAGGTAATCGAGCACCCGGATATTTTTGTACGGGAATCTGAATACAGCTATGATGATTTTGATATTATTATCGAGCTGCGCAATAATCCGAATGAAGAGATATTGTACGACTCGTTCACGACGAGCTACAGTGATGATCTATAAACACACATAATTTAGGAGGTGATGGTATGTCGGAACTGGGCCGGCATTTGAAGGAGGCGCGCCTGCAAAAAGGGATGAGCCTCGATGATGTCCAGGAAGTAACGAAAATTCGCAAAAAATATTTAGAAGCCATCGAAGCGGAGGATTACAAGGTGCTCCCGGGAAGCTTTTATGTCCGGGCATTCATCAAAACCTATGCGGAGGCCGTTGGCGTGAACCCTGACGAGCTTATGGAGGAACATGGGAATGTACCTGCCGCTCCGGTAGATACCACAATGGAGACGGTCATTCAGAAACGCAGCCGCAGACCTGAAACGGAACGGAATGCAAAGTGGCTGCCTACGGTCTTGATGTGGACCTTTCCCGTGATTATTATTGTGGTGATATATCTGTACGCATCTTCTAATATGAATAACAAATCAGATTCCGAGAAGACCGAGCCTGCCAATATAACCAATGCAACACAAGATCCTTCGAAGGTTGAGCCTTCACCGACAGCTGCTGGGGGAGGGGCGGTCATTCCTTCTGCATCGGCAGGAACTGATACCGGTACAGCGACTCCAGAGGCTACAATGGCTCCTTCGGCTACTCCGCTTCCATCGCCATCCTCTCAGGAGGTTACGGTCACACAGGACAGAAAATCCGGCAAAACAACGGTGTATAAGGTTTCTGCCCCTGCCGGAAGTGCGGTTCAGGTACAGATCGCAGCGACCGGGGTGAGCTGGCTTGAAGTATACAAGGGCGAGAATTCCAAAGGAGAAAAGCTGAGCTTCGGCAATACTGCTGCTGGCGACAATATGAGCTTCACCCTTGACAGTGAAGGGATATATATCAAATCCGGCTACTCTCCTGCAACAGAAATCACAGTTAACGGACAGGTAATTACGGATGGCAAAACTTCATCCCGGCTTCTTCTGGAGCTGGATGATGGTTCGGCTGCAGGCACTACCGAAGCACCGGATACGGGTACTACGAACACCGGTTCTACGGAAAGCCCGGCTACTACTGCTAATCAAGAGGGTACGACTACGGAATAAAACGGTCTGGGTATAGACTTTGGCTTTTTGGAGAACCTAAGACTGATTTACAGTTCTTACGCCAAAGTGAGGTGTATTCTCTCATGACCGTTAGCTGGATCGTAACAGGGCTGGGCGTTATCGTCAGTCTCCTCGGATACTATCTGACACCGAGTGCCTGGGGTTATGGAATTCTGGGCTTTGGGCTGGCACATGTTCTGCTGGGGATTCTGGATATGTTCCGGGCTCCCTCACGCAGCAGACAGTAGCCCGCAAGCATCGTCTCCCGAACCCTTAGATGCGGGGGAGTATTTTCTGTTTATACAAGAATGGCTCCACTACGTGGGGCTGTTTTGTATGTCGGGTCCTTTCAGGCTTCCCATAATTAGACTTAAGAGTTCCTTTCTCATATAATAGGAAAAGAATATTTGTAAACAAAGGAAGTGGATTTATGAGTTCGGAAAGTTCATTTGATATCGTATCCAAGATGGATATGCAGGAGTTGACCAATGCCGTTCATCAGACGGAGAAGGAGATTGATAACCGCTTTGACTTCAAAAACAGCAAAAGCAGTCTAAAGCTGGAAAAGGATGCGCTTATCATCGCTTCAGAGGATGAATACAAGCTGAATGCCGTCATTGATATTTTACAGTCGAAGATGGTCAAACGCGGAATTACACTCAAGAATCTGGATTTCGGCAAAATTGAGCCCGCCTCGCTGGGAACTGTACGGCAGCGTCTGGGACTCAAACAGGGAATTGATCAGGAGAACGCCAAAAAAATCAACATTCTGATCCGTGATTCCAAATTGAAGGTGAAAAGCCAGATTCAAGGGGACCAAATCCGCGTAACCGGCAAAAGCCGTGATGATCTGCAGCAGATTATCCAGCTTCTGCGCAAAGCAGATTTACCGCTGGATCTGCAGTTCAACAACTTAAAGTAAGATTTCGTACCCCGCACTGCTTGCGCTTATCTCGCCTGCGGGGTGCTTTGTGTTTTTTTTGACACCTACATAGGGCTATAATATACTTGCCTAAGCAGTTTTTAAGAAAATAGTGGATTATCGGATTCGTATGGATCAAGGGAGGAACTTCTGTGAATTTGCCTAACCGCATTACGCTTGCCCGTATTTGCCTCATCCCGATTATGATGTTTTTTTTGCTGGTGAATTTCAGCTTTTATCCGGAACCGATTCATTGGGGCTCGTTCCAGCTCTCCATTAATCATCTGATCGCGGCAGTGATTTTTCTGCTTGCAGCCAGTACGGATGGCATAGACGGCTACATTGCCCGGAAATACAACATGGTCACCAATCTGGGCAAGCTGCTCGATCCTCTTGCGGACAAGCTGCTGGTCTCGGCTGTACTGATTTCTCTGGTAGAACTGGGCAGATGTGACTCTTGGATTGCTATCGTCATTATCAGCCGTGAGTTCGCTGTAACGGGACTGCGTCAGGTAGCACTGCTCGAAGGTAAAGTGGTTGCTGCCAGCAAATGGGGCAAGATTAAAACTGTGATTCAGATTGTCGCCATTTCACTTCTGCTGCTTAACAATTTTCCGTTTCAATTTGTCAGCATTCCTGTAGATGATATTGCGATCTGGGCGGCTGCACTTGTTACCATCTATTCAGGTATTGACTATTTCGTGAAGAACAAAGATTTACTGCAGCTCCACAACGCTTAATTGAACAGCTCAGAGTCATTCAATATTTTACATCCAGGAGGAGAAAGCCAGCGATGAAAGCGGAAATTATTGCCGTCGGCACAGAACTTTTGCTCGGACAGATTGTAAACAGCAATGCGCAGTTTCTTTCAATAGAGCTGGCGGCACTCGGAATTGATGTTTATTTTCAGACCGTTGTTGGAGACAACAGCAGCCGTTTGCAGCAAGCCATCGAAATTGCCCGCAGTCGTGCGGATGTTATTCTGTTCACCGGCGGGATTGGTCCGACCGAAGATGATCTTACCAAAGACGCGTTAGCAGCATCCGTAGGCCGCAGTCTGCATATAGACCAGCTTGCCATGGACCATGTTCAGCGATTTTTCGATGAACGTAAAATCGTTATGACCGAAAACAACCAGAAACAGGCACTGATTATCGATGGAACAACGCCACTCCCGAATGAAACGGGGCTGGCTGTCGGGCTTGCTTTTTCTGATGGTGGAAAGTTTTACATTGTGCTTCCAGGACCTCCGCGCGAGATGAAGCCTATGTTCACAGACCAGGCCAAGCCTTGGCTGCAGCAGCATGTCCTGACGGATGAAATGCCGATATACTCCAAAATGCTGAAGTTTGCCGGTATCGGGGAATCGCTCCTTGAGGATAAACTGATTGATCTAATCCGGGGCCAGAGCGATCCGACCATTGCTCCATATGCCAAGGAGGGTGAAGTAACGGTGCGCATCTCCACCAAAGCCCCTTCGGAACGGGAAGCTATGAAGAAGCTGGAGGGACTTGAAAAGACCATTCAGGAGATTCTGCCGGAGCACATGTATGCCAATATTGATGTGCCGCTCGAGCAGCTGATTGTGGATTGGATGGCAGATGCCGGCCTGACTTTGAGTGCAGCGGAGAGCTGTACAGGCGGCCTTCTAATGGAGAGCATTACTAATATTCCGGGCAGCGCTTCTATGTTCCTCGGAGGGATCGTATGCTATTCCAATGATATGAAGAAGAAGCTGCTGAACGTGCCTGCAGCCCTGCTGGAAGGTCCTGAAGCCCCGGGAGCTGTCAGCCGGGAGGTGGCTGAGGTGCTTGCGGATCAGGTGAGAATGACCGCCGACAGTGACTTTGGATTGTCGGTTACCGGTGTAGCAGGTCCGGGATATTCCGAGCGCAAGCCGGTAGGGTTAGTATTTATCGGACTGGCTGAACGCGGCCGGCCTACGGAAGTCTATGAACTTAATCTTAAAGGCACTCGCGAAAATATCCGTCTGCGAACCGTCAAGGCGCTTTTATACCGTCTCTGGCGCAGGCTGGAGGAGCGTAAGGTAGCTACACCGCTTGAAGGGTCAGCCTTGCAATAACCTTCCTGTCCGGTATATAATTTGTTCATACGGAAGAACCGTGGCACTGAGATATCCTTGCTGCGGTTTTTTGTTTTATTCTTATGTAATGAACTGCAGCCTGTCCCTGTAAGAAGGTACTGTCCGACATCCGGTGAATGAATAATCTGGCCCAGCGCCAGATCCGGAAGGAGGCTTACAATAAAAGGGAGTAAACCTCCTTGGGACAAAAAAAACGAATGTATGTTCGAAAAAAAGCTTGGCAAGACCTCCAAAACACGTTATTATAATACTATAAACAGTGAAGGAAGTGGTCTGATTGTCAGATCGTCGTGCGGCGCTTGATATGGCGCTTCGTCAAATAGAAAAACAATTCGGTAAAGGTTCGATCATGAAATTGGGAGAATCCACTCACATGAAAGTGGAAGTCGTACCTAGCG
Organism: Paenibacillus sp. 22594; assembly: GCF_052044425.1. Classification (NCBI taxonomy): domain Bacteria; kingdom Bacillati; phylum Bacillota; class Bacilli; order Caryophanales; family Paenibacillaceae; genus Paenibacillus; species Paenibacillus sp. 22594. The sequence continues at coordinate 611,420 of NZ_JBQENA010000001.1, read as the reverse complement.
GATCTTTGGCACTTGATATTGCATTAGGTATAGGCGGACTTCCTAAGGGACGTATTATTGAAGTATATGGACCGGAGTCTTCCGGTAAGACAACTGTTGCCCTGCACGCTATTGCAGAAGTGCAGAAGGCAGGCGGACAAGCTGCATTTATCGATGCCGAGCATGCGCTTGATCCTAAATACGCCAAAGCGCTTGGTGTAAATATCGATGAACTGCTGTTATCCCAGCCTGATACTGGTGAGCAAGCCCTTGAAATCGCTGAAGCACTTGTGCGCAGTGGCGCAGTTGATATCATCGTAGTAGACTCGGTGGCAGCACTGGTTCCAAAAGCGGAAATTGAAGGCGACATGGGGGATTCCCATGTAGGCTTGCAAGCACGTCTGATGTCCCAGGCTTTGCGGAAACTGTCGGGGGCAATCAACAAATCCAATACCATTGCTATCTTCATCAACCAGCTTCGTGAGAAGATCGGCGTGATGTTTGGTAACCCGGAAACGACACCTGGCGGCCGGGCACTGAAATTCTACTCTTCCGTACGCCTGGATGTGCGCCGCGTAGAGAGCATCAAAATGGGCAATGATGTTGTGGGTAACCGTACCAAGATTAAAGTCGTGAAGAACAAGGTGGCTCCTCCATTCAAACAGGCGGATGTGGATATTATGTACGGTGAAGGCATTTCCCGTGAAGGTAGCCTTGTAGATATCGGAACAGAGATGGATATCGTGAACAAGAGCGGTGCTTGGTATTCCTATGAAGGTGAACGTCTTGGACAAGGCCGTGAGAATTCCAAGCAGTTCCTTAAGGAGCATCAGGATATTGCCTTGCTAATTGAGAATAAGATTCGTGAAGCGAGCAATTTGTCAACGCTTGTGGCTGCGCCAAGTGAAACTGAGGTAGCTGCCGAGCAAGAGGAAGAAGAAAAACTCCTGCTTGAAATCGAATAACTTGATATTCAATCATTTGTAATTGAATACTAGGTAAGAGTTCAGGCGCCCTGTGAATAATCATAGCAGGGCGCTTTTTCGCAAATGAATAAGACTTACATCAGCAATGAGGTGATAGGGCAGCCATGGTTATCCAATTAAATCCTGAACCTGAAGAGCAGGACGAGCAAATCTTAGCTGATTTTCCTGAGGATGAGCTACTCGAAATTACACGTGTGGAGCGTCAGAAGAAGTCAGACCACCGTTATATTATACATTTTGGCGCATATCAGCTGGCCGTTCATGAAGATGTCATGATTAAATACCGGATGATTACGGGAAATTCCTTCCTGAAGGCCGATCTGGAGGAAATCGTTGTAGCTGATGAGCGGCAGCGGGCTTATGTGGAGGGTTTGCGCTATTTGGAGCGCAAACCGCGAACGTCCCAGGAAATGGCCCGCCGTTTACGGGAGAAGGAAATAGGGGAGACTATTATTGCTGAAGTCCTGCTGCGTCTGCAGCAGGAGCGTCTGCTTGATGATCCCTTATACGCCAAGCAATGGGCGGAGCAGCGTATGACGAATCAACGCAAAGGCAAGCTCTGGATCCGCCAGGAACTGCGTGAGAAAGGCATCGATAAGTCGCTGATTTCCGAGGCATTGGAGAATATTACTCCCGAACAGGAGCTGGAAAGCGCTCTGCAGACGGGACGAAAAAAATGGAATTTGATCCGCGGAGATGTGAATGACAAGCGGAGGAAGACCGGAGCATTTCTCATGCGGAGGGGATTTTCCGGGGATATGGTACGCCAGGTGCTGAATATTTTGCGTCAGGAAGAGGATTTTGAGGGCGAAGAAGAGGATATTTACTTCCCTGACTGATTGTCTTGACTTTAATGCAGTTATCGACTCTCTTGACAATGTCTTTTTATAAATAATAAAATATAACATGAATCGGCATAAATAAGATATCCTTTTTCCTTCCCAAAAAGCAGACTCTTATGAAGCGGTTCGCGTACAACTCATATGAAATGTAATCGCCGGATAAGGCGGGCAGTGTGCATGTGCAGCATGTGCAGTATGGCAATCGGTGTATTACCGGTTTTTTGTATGGTGATGAACGGATTAGTTTAACAACTGCACAAATTCCCAAGCCTAGTTCTTGGAGGAACCAACGAGGAGGTGAACAGATGCAAACTGCGATCTGGGTCATAATCGTTCTCGTTGTAGCTGCATTATTCTTTGGATTCGGTTATTTTATTCGTAAATCCCTTGCAGAAGCTAAGATTTCCAGTGCTGAGAAAGAAGCCGTAGTCATCGTGGAGAATGCGAAGAAAGAGGCAGAAGCGCTGAAGAAGGAAACGGTACTTGAAGCTAAGGACGAAGTCCATAGAATCCGTACCGAAGCTGAGAAAGAAACTCGTGAACGTCGGAATGAAATCCAACGGCAAGAGAGACGTTTGCTGCAAAAGGAAGAATCGCTGGATAAAAAAATGGAATCGCTCGAACGAAAAGAAGAACAAGTAGCTAACAAAGAGAAACGAATTGACGAAACACAACAGCAAATTGACGTTATTTACAAGAATCAAGTCACTGAATTGGAACGCATCTCCAATCTGAGCATCGATGATGCCAGAAGTATCATTCTCAGTAATGTTGAGCAGGAAGTTCGCCACGAAACCGCTCAGATGATCAAGGAAATTGAACAGCAGGCCAAAGAAGAAGCGGATAAGAAAGCCCGTGAAATCATTACCTTGGCGATCCAACGCTGTGCAGCTGATCATGTAGCGGAAACAACCGTGTCTGTCGTAACACTGCCAAATGAAGAGATGAAAGGCCGGATTATCGGCCGTGAAGGCCGCAACATTCGTGCACTGGAAACCCTCACTGGTATTGATCTCATCATTGATGATACTCCGGAAGCGGTTATTCTGTCAGGCTTTGATCCGATTCGCCGAGAAGTGGCCCGTACGGCACTTGAGAAGCTTGTAGCTGATGGACGTATCCATCCGGCTCGGATCGAGGAAATGGTAGAGAAGTCCCGTAAGGAAGTGGATGAACGGATTCGCGAATACGGTGAACAAGCTACCTTCGAGGTTGGCGTTCACGGATTGCATCCAGATCTAATCAAAATCCTGGGCCGTCTGAAATTCCGTACGAGCTATGGTCAAAATGTACTCAAGCACTCTATGGAGGTTGCTTATTTGACTGGACTGATGGCCGGTGAGCTTGGGGAAGACATCGTGCTTGCAAAACGCGCCGGACTGCTGCATGATATCGGCAAAGCGCTGGATCACGAAGTGGAAGGTTCGCACGTGGAAATTGGCGTCGAGCTGGCGAAGAAATACAAGGAACATCCAGTGGTTATCAACAGTATCGCATCCCATCACGGCGACTGCGAAGCTACTTCGGTTATCGCCATGCTGGTTGGAGCAGCTGATGCTTTGTCGGCCGCACGCCCTGGCGCACGCCGCGAAACCCTGGAAACGTATATCAAGCGTCTGGAAAAGCTGGAGGAGATCTCCGAATCCTTCGAGGGTGTGGAGAAATCCTACGCCATTCAAGCGGGCCGCGAGGTACGCGTGATGGTGCAGCCTGAGAAGATCGACGATGCAGAAGCTTTCCGTCTGGCACGTGACATTACGAAGATGATCGAGAGTGAGCTGGATTATCCGGGTCATATCAAGGTTACCGTAATCCGCGAGACACGGGCAGTAGAATACGCAAAATAACCAAGGAAATCGGCCCCTCTGTGGGGCCTTTTTTCTTTCAGGAGGAGAATATCATTAAAGTTCTATTTATTGGAGACATTTGCGGGAATACAGGCAGAAAAGCGCTTCGCGAAATGCTGCCTTCCCTGAAGGATAAATATCAGCCGCATATTATCATCGTCAACGGTGAGAACGCCGCTGCCGGCCGGGGAATTACATCAGCCATTGCCAATGAATTCTTCAATTGGGGAGTACATGGCATTACGATGGGTAATCATACTTGGGACAACAAGGATATATTTGAATTTATAGATGACGAACCGCGGCTCATCCGTCCGGCTAATTTTCCTCCGGGAACGCCAGGCCGCGGGTATACGGTGATCAAAGCAAACGGCAAACAGCTCGCAATTGTCAATCTGCAGGGACGTACATTTTTGCCGGCCATTGATGATCCGTTCCGTATTGGGGAAGAGATTGTGGAGGAACTTCGGCAGAAGCACAAATGCATTCTTGTCGATTTTCATGCTGAAGCAACGTCCGAGAAAATAGCGATGGGTTATTTCATGGATGGACTGGCTTCTATTGTGGTTGGAACGCACACCCATGTACAGAGCAATGACGAGGTCATCCTGCCGGGAGGAACTGCATACTTGACGGATGCCGGGATGGTTGGTTCAAGAGAAGGAATTTTGGGTATGGAAAAGGATGCGGTGCTGTATAAATTTACTACACAGCTTCCGGCAAGGTTTGTGGTGGATGAAGGCAAATGGATGCTGCATGGATTGTTCGCCGACCTTGACGAAGCTACAGGTAAAGCCACTCGTGTGGAGAAGATCCGGCTGCGCGAAGGCGAATGGGTAATGAGTTAAGCTGAATTACAATTAAATAGGGTTTTCGGGAAAAATCGTTGGTTTTGGGTAAAGTGTGATATTTATTATATCGAAAAAGAGTATCTTTTGTCCTAATTTCTCCGGAATGGTCCGCAAAAAGAAGGAATTAATTCTTCTAGCGCGAATAACATCTACAGTAGTGGAAGAACACCATCATTTTCCCAGGGGAGGTACTTACTATGGATGTATTAAAAGTATCAGCTAAATCCAATCCAAATTCCGTCGCCGGCGCGTTAGCGGGTGTTCTTCGTGAACGAGGATCGGCCGAGCTGCAAGCCATTGGAGCCGGAGCACTGAACCAAGCCGTCAAAGCAGTTGCCATTGCCCGGGGATTTGTTGCACCTAGCGGTGTAGATTTAATCTGCATCCCAGCTTTTACAGACATAGTGATTGATGGAGAGGATCGGACCGCGATTAAACTGATTGTAGAACCCAGATAATAAATAGTCTTAAGGGATGAAATCATCCTCGTAAAACTTTGGAATGAACCTGTTTACTTCGGTAAGCAGGTTTTTTGCTGCATATCATTAATTTAGGATTCCAAGTCGGAGGATGGATTGTTGCAGCATATGCTTTGTAATAGACCTATAGCCAAAGCGAAAGCGAGGTTCATACGAGGATGGGGAACAGGAAAATGAAAGTGGCGGATTTTCACTGTGATGTGCTAAGCAAGCTGCAGGCATTTCCGGATATCGACTTCACGAAGGACAGCCGGCTGGATGTAACTTTGGAGCGTTTGCAGGCGGGTGGTGTCGAACTGCAGATTTTTGCAATCTATTTGTCTGCGCTGCGGGAAAAAGCGAGCTTTGAACGGATTCTGGGACAAATTGAATCGTTCCGGGCACAAGTGGCCACTCCAGGCGGCCTGCAGTGGCTTCGCTGGAAGGAGGAGACAACGGAAGTGACCGATGGACCCAGAGGATGGGGAATGCTCTCTCTGGAAGGCGTGGACGGTCTGGAGGGCAACCTGTTCTATGCCCAGTTATGCTTTGAGCTGGGTGTGCGTTTTATGGGCCTAACCTGGAATTATGCAAATTGGGCGGCGGACGGCGTACTGGAGCAGCGGAATGGCGGTTTTACGGAACAGGGGCGCAGGCTGATTGAGTGGTGCAATAAAAGCGGCATGCTACTGGATGTGTCGCATCTCGCGCCAGCTGGTTTCTGGGAGCTTGCGGAGCGGAGTGCACGCCCCTTTATTGCCTCGCATTCCAACGCTGCTGCCGTATGTGGACACCCGCGCAATTTGAGCGACGAGCAGATTCAGGCTCTGGTGGCTATGGACGGGCGGATCGGGCTGACTTTTGTTCCTTGGTTTGTCCGGGATGGAGGGGGAGCGAAGGCGGAGGATGTGCTGCGTCATATCGAGCATGTCTGTTCTCTTGGCGGTTCGAGGCAAATTATGTTCGGGTCGGATTTTGACGGCATTGATGCCTGGGTAGAAGGTCTTGAACATCCGGGAAAATATGCAGAATTCGCCGAGTTGCTGCTGGCACATTATCCCGAGGAAGACGTGCGGGGGTGGCTGCACGGGAATGCACTGACATTTCTTGCAACAAATCTGCCGTCGAAACAAAGCCAGCCTTGAGCTGTAAGATTCAGCCGGTAAGTGGCGATTTCTTGACAATCCTGTTCCAATATCGCAAAATGTCGAAAAAAGATCCCGCTTTGTGAAGTGGATCTTTTTATTTTCAAAGAAATAGATGTATAATGTTCAGTGGCTTGTACAGATATTAGAGAAAATACAAGGAGTGACATTACAATGAGCAAGACTGTACCCGTAGGTGTGTCGGCCCGACATATTCACCTTACGCAGGAGCACGTAGAAGCATTATTTGGCCCAGGATATCAATTGACTGAGTTCAAACCGCTTTCCCAAACCGGACAATTTGCAGCAAACGAGCAAGTAGCTGTGATCGGAACCAAAGGGAAATTTGACAAAGTCAGAATTCTTGGCCCTGTCCGTCCAGCATCGCAGCTGGAAGTTTCCCGCACAGACGCATTCAGCCTTGGCGTGAAAGCCCCGGTCCGCGAATCCGGCCACATTGAAGGCACCCCAGGAATTACGATCAAAGGACCTGCCGGCGAAGTTGAGCTGGAAACAGGCGTAATCGTGGCAGCACGCCACATCCACTTCCATACTTCCGAAGCTGAAGCTTGGGGCATTGCCGACAAGCAATTGCTGAAGGTACGCCTTGGCGGCGAACGTGGTCTGGTACTTGAGAACGTGCTTGCACGCGTATCCGACAACTTCAAGCTTGACATGCATATCGACACCGACGAAGCTAATGCTGCAGGTGCCAACAATGGCGATACTGCTGAAATCGTAGACTAGTCTTAAACTTTCATAAGAGTGAAGAAGCGGGGGAGAAATCCTCCGCTTTTTTTTGTACAGCCGCACCGCTTGAAAATGGGTGAAACCAATGGCCTAAGTCTGTGTTTAACGCTGAGCCAAACGTCCTGAGCGGCTGCAAACAGATCGGTTTAGTGTATGAAAAGATCGGATTTTTAAATGTTCAGTGGTACCGGCAAATGATAGTATCAGATTTGAAGCTGTAACATTTTGGAAAACAATTCAGAGCTCGGATTAGCTGGATCTCGAAGGGAGCTGGTGCAGCGGGGAGTGTAGGCAGTAGGGATTTCGTAGCTGGAGTAGCAAAAGAAGAAGCAACTGGTTTGTTTTTGGAAAGCGGTTACATTACGAGAGAGTGATCCAAAGGCTTTTTATAAATTGAAAGCGGGTGAATCACAGAAGATGTGTAGAAATCGTAAAGGCAAACATATGGCAATGCTTCTTTTATCGTGGGTTATGATATGTTCCTCCTTATTTCCGGCTTTTGTGTATGGGGCTGAGCAGAGGGGGAGCGCGTCGGTGCAGTCTTCGCAGCTGGAGCTGCGGTATGATTTTGGCATGGCATCAAGTCCGGTTATGGAAGGATACACTGCTGTCCATGAAGCTTTGCTGTATACCGGCGAGCTGGGATATGGTCTAGACCAGGCTGTGGCCTCCAGAAACCGTTCGGGGGGAGACGGGCTAAGCAATGATTTTGTGTTGGGCACGTCCTACTCTTTTCTGGTAGATGTGCCGAACGGAGAGTATGATGTCACTGTCTATTCCGGGGATATGCTTACGGGTACCAGCACTACCCAAACCACGTTTACCCTGGAAGGAGCCACTGCCGGAACGATTGCCAGTAAGCAGCAGGTGAATCAGGCGACCTACTATACCACAGTGCTCGATGGGCAATTGACCTTAGGGGTGTCAGGAACGGGGGCTGGCGGGTATTTGAACGGTCTTATCATTCAAAAGGCGATGGCTCCGCCCCCTTCGGCACCGGAAGGTCTTACGGTTACTGCTTCGGACGCATCAGGTGTTTCGCTTCACTGGAACACTGTTACGAATGCGGTCTATTACGAGGTTTATCGAAGCAGGGAGACAGGCAGTGCCGTTCTGCACCTGGGATCAACGGCGGATACGAATTATACGGACAAACAAGTCGTTGAAGGTGGTCAGTACTCCTATTTTGTATCCGCTGTCAATGATAAAGGTGTGGAGTCGGACCTTAGTGGTCCGGTCATTGTGGAGAGCACGAATGACACACCGCCTGCCCCGCTGCCGGAAGGAAACGAATATGCCCTCGATTTCGGGCCGGGTGCCGCAGTAGACGGATATTTGAAGGTCGGGGCCGGGACTGCCTACTCCGAGGACAGCAAATATGGATTCACTGATACGTCTAAAGTAAGCGGAGCTGACAGAGGCACGGCGGATGCCTTAAGAACGGATTTTGTAGTCGTTAAGGACGCAGGGTTCAATATCGATTTGCCGAATGGTGATTATACGGTATCTCTAATCGCGGGTGACAGCAGCGGCGATACGAATGTGGCTATCCGTGTAGAAAGCATGCAGAAGGTACAGCTTACCAGCAAGAGTGCGGGAGAATATTTGGAAATGAGCTTCGATATTGCGCTGGTCGACGGACAGATGAATTTCGTATTTACCGGAACGAGACCCGTACTGAATGCGCTCGTGATCAAAAAACAGCCTGAACGCACAGCCGGTGAGAAGCCTATGGTATACATTGCCGGGGATTCTACTGTACAGACCTATGATCCGTATTGGAAGCCACAGGCGGGCTGGGGTCAGATGCTCGGCAAATTTTTTACCACAGCGGTTGAGTTCAATAATCATGCCATTGGGGGGCGCAGCTCGAAGTCCTTCATTGTGGAAGGCAGGCTGGATGAGATTCTCCGGGAGATTAAGCCGGGTGACTATTTTCTCGTACAGTTTGGACATAACGATGCCACGATTAGCGTGCCTGAACGTTATGCTTCACCAGCTGATTACAAAAATTATCTAAAAACCTACGTTCAAGGCACCAGGCAGCGCGGAGCCACGCCGATTCTGGTGACGCCAATGGGCCGCCGGGATTATAACGCCGAGACTGGTAAGTTCAATGTCAGCTTTCCTGAATACGTGCAGGCGATGAAAGAGGTCGCCACTGAGCTTAAAGTAGAGCTGGTAGATCTAAGCTCGCGAAGTGTGGCTTATTACAACTCAATCGGATTTGAAGCAACGCGGGCTGTATTCCTATATACGGACCCGGGTGTTTATGCGGCCTTTCCGGCTGGATCAAGTGACAATACCCATTTTCAGGAATATGGGGCCATTCAGATGGCCCGCCTGATTGCCGGAGGCATCGCGGCTCTGGACATCCCATTGTCTGGAGAGGTCCGGGAGAGTGAACCCCCTGCTGCAGTTCCGGAGAAGCCCACAGGCCTGGCGGCCGGCAGTGTCAGCAATGCAGGTGCCGTATTAAAATGGAATGCAGTAGAAGGGGCAGATATCTACAAAATCTACCGCAAACTGGCTTCAGCCGATGAATCTGCTTATGCCATGATTGGCTCTGCCACAGTTGCATCGATTTCAGTAGGCAGAATGGCTGAAGGCCAGAGCTATACAGTGAGGGTGACAGCAGTCAACGGGCGCGGGGAATCGGAACCTTCCGAGCCGCTGACACTTACTACGAAGCAGTCTCAGTACCGTTATGATTTTGGACCTGCCGGTTCACCAGTCGCTGCAGGTTACACAGAAGTGAACCGAAGCGTACTTTATACGCCTGAGCTGGGTTATGGCCTGACTTCAAGCGCCGGGATGAGCGACCGTGACCGTGGGGACGGGACGGATGCACTGCGCCGGGATTTCGTCATTTATTTTGGCGGGTCCTATGAATTCAAGGTAGATATGCCGAATGGTTATTACTCCGTCAAGACATATACAGGTGACTGGACCGGATCTACCAAAACAAACGTATCGATTGAAGGGAAAGATTATGGAACCATTTCTTCCGGCAAAGGGAGTATAGCTGAGAAGGAGTACAGCCAGATTTCCATCAAAGACGGTCAGATGAATCTGGTGTTCAGTGGTACGACCGCTCATCTTAACGGAGTAGAGATTACACCACTGATGCTGGCACCGGCGAATCTCAAGCTGGATCAGCTGGATCTTCACCATGATCCGGTAACAACAACCCTTTCCTGGGCGAGTATCGACGGGGCCGCTAAGTATAGGGTGTACCGGAAGGCCACAGTAGCTGAGAGTGCAGAGCTTCTGGGGGAAACAGCCAGTCTGACCTTTACAGACTCTACAGCCGATATTGGGATGGATTACCAGTATTCAGTTACTGCAATAGACAGCACCGGGCTGGAGTCGGTGGCTTCCAACCTTCTGCTAGTGTCTATGATTGATCCATCCGTAGCAAAAGCTGCTGTTCCAAGCGGTCTGGAGCTGCAGGCTATACACAAAAATGATGTTAGTTTCCGTTGGAACGAAGATGCGGACGCCAAAATGTTCAATGTGTACCGGTCAAAATCCGCTGGCGGCGAGTACGTCCTGATTGGCAAGACGAAGATGACGTCCTATACAGACATTACCATTCTAAGTACGATTCCCTATTATTATAAAGTTGCCTCCGTCAATGCGGGTGGAATTTCTGGGCTGTCCGCTATGCTGGAGACCCCGATTGTGACCACGCTCTTCCGCAACATGGAAAACCTGGACCGTGCGCCAGTTGCGGTCAAGACGAATGAAGGAATGTATCTGAGCTGGCGGATGCTGGGGCTTGATCCCGATTCGATAGCTTTTAATGTGTACCGTGATGGAAAAAAAGTAAATGTCAAACCGCTGACAGGCAGTACAAATTTGCTTGATGCCGAGGGAACAGTGGACTCCAAATATACTCTAAAAGTCGTAATAAATGGTGCAGAGCCATCCGCTTTGGAAACATTCGGTGTATGGAAGGAGCAGTATCTGTCTGTGGCGCTGCAGAAGCCTGCAGATGATTATACGAAGGACGGCCAGCCTTACACGTACAATGCCGGAGACGCGAGTGTAGGGGATCTGGATGGTGACGGGAAATATGAGATTGTCATGCTGTGGTCACCTTCGAACAGCAAGGACAACTCTCAGGCAGGCTACACAGGCACTGTCTATATGGATGCCTACAGAATGGATGGAACCCGTCTCTGGCGGATTAGTCTTGGACGGAATATCCGTGCAGGTGCCCATTATTCCCCATTCATGGTTTATGATCTGGACAGTGACGGCCGTGCAGAGGTCATGCTCAAAACTGCAGACGGCACGATCGATGGCCAAGGTACAGTGATCGGCGATGCCGCGGCGGATTACCGCAACAGCAGCGGTTACGTGCTGCTCGGGAATGAATATCTGACCGTATTCGACGGGATGACAGGCCGGGCAGTAGATACGGTGGAGTACGACCCTCCACGCGGCGACGTGAGCGGATGGGGCGACGCGTATGGCAACCGTGTGGACCGGTTTCTGGCGGCGGTGGCCTATCTGGACGGTGAGCACCCCAGTGTGATTTTTAGCCGTGGCTATTATACGCGGACGGTGCTGGCTGCCTATAATTACAAGGATGGCAAGCTGAGCAAGGTATGGCGGTTTGATTCTAGTGACGAAGGGAATGGGGAATACACGGGCCAGGGCAACCATAACTTATCCATAGGTGATGTGGACCGGGACGGCAAGGATGAAATTACGTTCGGGGCCATGGCGATTGATGATGACGGCCAGCCGCTGTATAACACGAAGCTCGGTCATGGCGATGCCATTCACTTCGGGGATCTGGATCCGGCAAGACCGGGACTGGAGGTCTTTGATGTTCATGAGCATGTAGATTCCAAATATGGCATGGAAATGCGTGACGCGGCAACCGGCGAAACGCTGTGGGGTGTGTATACAGGCATTGATACAGGACGGGGGATGTCGGCAGACATTGATCCGAATCATTTGGGAGAAGAGGTCTGGGCGGCAACCATTACAAATGGGCAGCAAATTCCGGTCACCGGATTATACAGCGCCAAGGGGGAACTGATTAGCAATACTCTGCCTTCTTCAACGAACTTCGGGGTATGGTGGGATGGCGATCTTTTGCGGGAATTGATGGATGACAACCGGGTGGATAAATGGGATTATGCGAATCAGACGACAGGCAATCTGTTAAAAGCGGCAGGAGCGGCCTCGAACAACGGGACAAAAGCCAATCCCAGCCTGCAAGCAGACCTGTATGGCGACTGGCGCGAGGAAGTGATGTGGCGTTCCGCCGACAGCACGGAGCTGCGGATATACACCACCACCATGCTTACCGATTCCCGGATCCGCACGCTGATGCAAGATCCTGTCTACCGCCTGGCGGTGGCCTGGCAGAACGTAGGGTATAATCAGCCGCCGCATCCAAGCTTCTATCTGGGGACAGGAATGGAGGCGCCACCGGCACCGGCTATTCAGATCGTAGGCGGTCCGCAGAAGGCGACTGGTGTACCCGGGAAGCTGGTGTTGTCCAGCAACAGCGGTTATGATACCGGACTGCATGATGGCGATTACCAAATCACAATGAATCTGTGGTGGGGCAACAACGGAACCAGCTATAAGCTGTATGAGAACGGAAAGCTGATAGACAGCAAGGCTTTTGCCGATCACTCTCCGGAGGCGCAAACTGCGGTGACCAATCTGACTGGAAAAGCAAACGGGACTTATACCTACACTGCGGAGCTTATCAATTCTTGGGGAACAACGGTTTCGAGTCCGCTTGTTGTAACGGTGAAAGACGCGGCTCCCGCCATTCCGGTGTTATCAAATGATAATTGGGATGGTGACGGGAATTATAAAGTGATAATGAATCTATGGTGGGGAATGAATGCGGCAACTTACCGTCTTTATGAAAATGGTGTCTTGGTCGATACGCAGACTTTAAGCGCAAATACGCCAAATGCCCAGTCAGCCGTGACATCTGTCTTGAACCGCACAGCAGGCGTGTATGAATATCGTGCTGAACTGGTCAACAGTTCCGGCACAAGCGAGAGTGTAATTATGAAGATTACGGTCAAATAGAAGGATTAATAGGATTGCTTGAATAGGCGGAAATTAGGATAAATGAACCTCCAGCATCGATAGGATGCGGAGGTTCTTTTAGTGACAGAATACGTTAAATGAGTCTGTTGTTGGTTGAAATGCAAGAATGCACATTTTATAATGGTGTGAAATAGATATTCTGGAGAACCATCCCAATGAAGATAGTGGATCTGTTGCGTATTCTGTGATGTGAAAAAGTGTCATCTTGTTCGGTAAGTTACTATGAATATGGATTTATAGGGGGAAGTCAGAGATAAAACGCATTTTACCAGTCTACGGTTCCTTAGTCTTGATGTTGGGAATTATTATTTTCGCATTAATCATCAATGATACTTTCGACGCTGAACAGTTTTTTTTCCTATCCCTTGGCAGAACCCTTGTAACCGTTCTATTGGGTTCGATTTTGTTAATTGTTTATGGAATCGTATTATCGTTCTTAACACCAGCAGAACAAATAGATGAAATGAATCAAAGTTATCAAAATGAATCCGTATCCTTGATTCTATTATTTATGTTAGCAGCTGTCTTATTTGAAGAATTATTGTTTAGAGGGATAATTCAGAATTCTATTGTACATTTCATATCAAACGAATGGATAGCGATCATTTTAACAACTGGGCTATTTATTTTGTTTCATGTACAATATTTCAAAAAACCTTTAATGCTCTTAAATATCACACTTCCCAGTTTCGTATTTTGCTGGGCTTATTCATTTACTGATAATATTTTTGTACCTGTAATAATTCATTTTCTTATGAATAGTGTCATTACGTTATTATTTAAATTTCAGATAATAAACATAAAAGATTCATCCCTAAAATGATTGATATAACACAAAAGTGACTCTAAATCAGCTCCAATTCCATAACCTCAATGGGCGGGGTTATTTTATATGCGGAAATGTGGTATCATTATGTGTTATGACTTACAACTGCGCTATGTGGAGACGCAGGAATAAGCTGAATACTGTTCGTTCATGAACTGAAAATATATGTATTGATAATTAAGGAGACAACATGACTTTTAATGATTTGAATTTGATCCCCGCGATCCTCAAGGCTTTGAGCCAGGAAAATTATACATCCCCCACCCCAATCCAGGAGGAGTCCATCCCTGCGGCATTGGCCGGCAGAGACGTCCTTGGCTGTGCGCAAACCGGAACAGGCAAAACAGCCGCGTTCTCGTTGCCGATTATCCAGCTGTTAAGCCAGCAGCCTTCTGTAACTGGCGGCAAACGCCGGATCCGTTCGCTGATTCTCACACCTACCAGAGAGCTTGCCTTGCAAATCTCAGAAAATATTCAGGCCTACAGTAAATTCACGAGTATCCGTTCAACAGCTATTGTCGGCGGTGTATCGCAAAAAGCGCAGGAGCGCGCATTAAGCCAGGGTGCAGATATTCTGATTGCGACCCCGGGCCGGCTGATCGATCTGATCAACCAGAAGCATGTCGATCTGCAGTATGTGCAGATTCTTGTACTGGACGAAGCGGACCGCATGCTCGACATGGGCTTCATTCATGATGTGAAGCGGATTATTGCCAAAATGCCAGCCAAAAAACAAACCTTGTTCTTCTCGGCTACGATGCCGACGGAAATTTCTAATTTGATCAAAACACTGCTGGTGAACCCGGTGAAAATCGAAATTACCCCGGTTTCCTCCACTGTGGACAGAATTGAGCAGTCGATCTATCTACTGGAAAACGGCAATAAGCAGAATCAGTTGAACCGTCTGCTGCAGGACAAATCGATTGTATCTGCACTGGTCTTCACACGCACGAAACGCGGAGCTGACCGGGTGACCCGCGATTTAACCCGAATTAACATTACCGCCCAAGCGATTCACGGCAACAAGTCCCAGAATGACCGCCAGAATGCGCTGCGCAACTTCAAAAGCGGGGCTACACGCGTACTTGTTGCTACGGACATTGCCGCCCGCGGGATTGACATTGATGAGCTGTCGCATGTTATCAACTTCAATCTGCCGAACATTCCGGAAACCTATGTTCACCGTATCGGCCGCACCGGCCGTGCCGGTATGAGCGGAATAGCCATTTCTCTATGTGAGGCGGAAGAAATCCCGTACCTTAAGGATATCCAGAAGCTGATCGGCAAGACAATTCCGGAAGTGAAGGACCATGCGTATCCGATGTCCAAAAGTGCTCAGGCATTGCTGAATGAACGTCCGGCCAAAGCCCCGGCGAAGCCGGCTGCCAAGCCGAAGACCAATCCTGCGCGCAAGCCGAAGTCGGAGTGGTTCACACAAGGTAACCGTCCGGGCAGCAGTTCGGGTGGAAGCAAGAGCAGTGCGGGCAGCAGACCAAGCGGGGAAGCGGGCCGCAAATCAGCAGCAGGAGCAAGACCTGGAAGTGCTGCCGCCAGTGGAGCTGGTTATAGCGGCAGACCGGGCGAGCGGAACGGCTCCGGTCTGAGTAGCAGACCTGCAGCCAGTCAGGCTGGCAGATCAGGCAACAACCACGGCAACCGTCCAAGCAGCAGACCTGCTGCCAAAGCAGGCAGATCGCAATAAACTGCGGCCTTAGGAATACAATATAAGCCTCTCCTAACGGGAGGCGCATATAATAACAAGAACCGCCAGGGTGCAGTCAAAGACTGTCCTTGGCGGTTATTTTGTACAGCATATTATATCATTCATCGAACAGGTGCTACCCGGCCAGATAAATACTCAATTCCTCACGCAGCTCGGAGCTGATTGGGGTCATTGGCAGACGGAGTGTATCCGAGGAGATTTCTCCATAGGCATTAAGCAGCCATTTGATCGGAGCGGGATTGGATTCCTTGAAGAGAAGCTTCATGAGCGGGATGAGCCGGTCAAATTCTGCTCTGGCCTCTTCAATCTTTCCATTTCGGAACTGCTCGTAGATCCCCAGGTACTTCGCAGTATGGACATTGGCCGAGGCCAGCATACCACCGGCGGCTCCACAGCCCAGCATTTCGAAGAAATGGAGGTCATCGCCGCACAGCACCGGCTTCGAGCCCAGGCGGGACAGCTCAGAGACGAGCAGCGGTGAACCAGAGCAATCTTTTAATCCGACAACATTCTTCATTTCTAGGATCGTTCGTGCCGTATCGATGGTCATGCCGACTCCGGCGCGGCCCGGAATATCATAAGCCATAACAGGTATACCTACCTCGGCAGCTTTGCGGAAATGCTCAATAATGCCTTGCTGGGAAGGGCGGCTGTAATAAGGTACTACAACCAGTACAGCATCAGCGCCGGAGTTTGCGGCCATTTCGGTGCGGGCTACCGTGGATGCGGTGTCATTTGTCCCTGTGCCAATAACCAATGGAATAGAGCTGGATTTCAATAGCTCCCTTGAAGTGTTCACGAGGGTCTGTAGCTCCTGTATGTTGACTGTCGGCGATTCTCCAGTGGTTCCATTGACGACCAGACCATGAATACTGTTCTTGATGATGTTGTTCACATAGCGCTGATACGATTCCAGATCGATCTCTCCAGCAGTATTGAACGGGGTTACCACGGGAACATAGATTCCATAAATCTGTTCTTCTGTTAACATGAATATCGGCCTCCAAAATGTTGAAATCCTTTTATCTTACTGTAGCATGGAATATTCCATCGGCGTTAGCTATAATAAATGATGTGGGTTATCAATAATATTGATGTTGGGGTGAATTTATGGATTTAACATATATGCGGACCTTTCGTGAGGTCGCAAAACGGCAAAGCTTTACCCGGGCGGCTGAAGAGCTGGGTTACGCACAGTCCAGTGTGACCATGCAGATCCAGAAGATTGAGAAGGAATACGGGGTCCCGCTGATGGAGCGACATGGGCGGGTACTACGCCTGACCCCACCTGGAGAAGAGCTGCTCAAGCTGTTTGTGGAGATTCTGGATTTATATGACCGCTCCAAAGAAACGATCGCCCAGCAGATCGGAGGAACCTTGACGATTGGGACGATAGATTCATTGGCCGCCTTTTACCTGCCGCCTTTTTTGCAGCAGCTTCGGACAACGTTTCCGGGGCTGAACATTCATCTGCAAACTGAGCAGGAGGCCAATCTGGTAGCCAAAATTAGAGATGGTGAGGTGGATATCGGTTTGATGCTAGACCGCAGCACAGCAGATACGCAGCTCGAGCGTATGATCATCAGGGATGAGCCGCTGGTGCTGGTGGCACCAAAGGGTCACCGACTGGCAAGACTGGACCAAGTGACACTGCAGGATTTGAACAAATGCGAGCTGATCGTCTCAGAGGAGAGCTGTATCTACCGCAGTCTGTTCGAGAATCTGCTACGGGAGCATGGAATAAACTTCCGTATCGGCTTTGAGCTGTCTAATCTGGAGGCCATTAAGCGCTGCGTTCGCAATGGGCTGGGTATTGCCCTGCTTCCGAGAATCGTAGCTGAAGAAGAGATTGAACGCGGTACGCTGGCCGAGCTGCCGTTTGTGCATCCGGAAATCCATTTCGATCTGCAGCTGCTTATCCATCCGAAGAAGTGGAAATCGCTGCCGCTGCAATCCCTGATACAGATGCTGCTGGCGGATGCGGAGGCGAAGGCTGTAGTGTTGTGAAATCGTGGGTAGGTAAGTGAAGATCATTTGACTCGGGTATATCAATAAAAGGTTGGTGAAGACTCATGAGTCTTCCCAACCTTTTTTGTCTTCGCTGGCTTAATATCTGGATAGACTGAAACATTGCGATAATACCGAATTAAGGGTTTCATGGTCATACCTTTGCTTGCGAATATTACCCTCCAGGATCTTGTGAGCCCATGCCAAGCATGTATAGTAATGAGCAGGCTCATGCACCCGTATTCTAAAATGGCAAAAATCCAAGTGAGTCTGGTACTCCTCAGCGGTGGGTTCAATGTCGAGCAGACGTAATTGATCTCTGCGGATACGTTCTGATTCTATGACTTGCACTTGTTGATGAACATTGGATATCTGATTGGAATGTTGTCTGTACATGAGCAACACTTCAGGGAGATTAACCACCTGTGTAACTGCTGATAATCGGTTCCATATTTCATAGTCCTCGGCATGAACAAAATTCAGATACATGATCCCATGGTCCTTTAGTACGGATTTGCGGATCATAACCGTTGGATGCACAATCGTACAGTGGAATAACTGCCAGCATCTGATCTCCTCATGATGTAACGGTTTCGTGGTAACAGTATCTCTACCTAATAAATAAACTTGAGAACCGCAAACACCGCAGTCCTGATGGGCGTCCATGAAATTCACTTGGCGTTCAAAGCGGTGAGGCAATGCGATATCATCACCATCCATGCGGGCAATGTACTCACCTGTACATAAATCGATGCCTTGATTTAACGTCTCGATTAATCCAACATTGCTTGAATGTGTAATCAATTTAATTCTACGGTCATCAAATTTTCTAATAATATCTAAGGTTCCATCCGTAGACCCGTCATCAATAATTAGTAATTCGAAATCTGTATACGTTTGGGTTAATATACTGCAAATAGATTCTTCAATATAGGGGGCCATATTAAAAACTGGCATAAGAACGGATATTTTGGTCAATATCTACACCGCCCATCTTCTTTTCTAAAATTATTGTATGTGAGATTTGTGGTGCATGACCTGCATATCTGACTAATTCGCCTGAATATAGGCCCGACAGTCCAAACCCTTTTCTCACTGCGTAATTAAATATAGTAAATGATGCAGGGGGGATTGGACATGAACTTTTATCAGATCAAAGGGTCTTACGATGTCATTTTTAGTTTAGGGGCGAATTGCTTACCAGCGGACCAATTATCGCGGCATATGCTGAGAAAGGTCGGGGGCGTCCTGGACTGGGTGGAGTCACCGGCACTGTCAGGGGTAAGCCATCTTTTACGGAACCGGTTTTTGAATTTTATGGAATTATCGAATTTGGCGATTACGGGTATCAATGACAAGGCTGGGTGTTATATTGTGCGGGATGCTGCATACTATATCTTCTCTCACCATGACTTTCCACTGAATCAGAATACACCCGTTCAACTGGTGACCTACCCGGAGCTTAGAGAGAAAGTTAGCCGGCGTGTGCCACGGTTTCTGGATACCCTTAAGAACGCTAACCGTATTTTATTTATCCGTACTGAAGGAACGATACATGAAACGGCGGAACTGCTGGATGTTCTACAACAGTTGGTCCCTGGTGAATTCAACTTGCTAGTGATTAATCATGCTCCGGTAGACTATATGGTTGAAACTCCATGGCCTTTTCCTAACGTGTGTGCTCTGCAAATCCCTAAGGTACCTGATGAGTTTCACGATAATGATGGTCTCTGGAAAAATATATTGGACGGATTTTCGGTCCGTTAGCTAAGTATTTGCAGCAATATATTGACATCAAAAACGGGAATATGGTATATAAAAGGAAGTGTTAGCACTCCTCGCAATGGAGTGCTAATCATCCGGACACTATATGAGGTTATTTTTGAAAGGAGATTTACTTATTCATGGCTAAAAAAGAGTTTAAAGCTGAATCCAAAAGATTGCTGGAAATGATGATTAACTCCATCTATACGCAGCGCGAGATTTTTCTGCGGGAACTGATTTCGAATGCAAGCGATGCCATTGACAAAATCTATTACAAAGCATTGGCCGACGAAGGTCTGGTGTTTAATAAAGAGGATTATTACATTAAAGTGACTGCGGACAAGGAGAGCCGTACACTAACAATCTCCGATACAGGCATCGGGATGACCCAGGAAGAGCTGGAGAACAACCTGGGGATTATCGCGAACAGCGGGTCGTTTGCTTTTAAGAAGGATAATGAAGCAAAGGACGGCCACAACATCATCGGACAGTTCGGGGTTGGCTTCTATTCCGCTTTTATGGTGGCAGACGATGTGACTGTAATCAGTAAGGCGCTGGGCAGCGAGCAGGCCTTCAAGTGGGAGTCCCAGGGAGCTGACGGCTATACCATTGAGACTGCGGAGAAGGACTCGGTGGGAACCGAAATTACGCTCAAGATCAAAGCAAATACAGAGGAAGACAACTACGACGAGTTCCTGGAAGAATACCGCCTGAAATCAATCATCAAAAAATATTCTGACTTCATTCGTTTCCCGATTAAGATGGACATCACCGGCAGCAAGCCGAAGGAAGGCAGCGAAGGGGAGTTTGAGGAAACGAAGGAAGAGCAAACCGTCAACAGCATGGTGCCGATCTGGCGCAAGAACAAAAATGAGCTGACCGACGAGGATTACAATAACTTTTACACAGAGAAACGCTACGGCTTCGACAAGCCGCTCAAGCATATCCATATCAGTGCCGACGGCGCGGTGGTCTATAATGCAATCCTGTTCATTCCGGAGAACACACCGTTCGACTATTACACCAAGGAATACGAAAAAGGCTTGGAGCTCTATTCCAACGGCGTGCTGATCATGAACAAATGTGCAGATTTGCTGCCGGATTATTTCAGCTTCGTCAAAGGGATGGTAGATTCTGAGGATCTGTCACTGAACATCTCCCGCGAGATGCTGCAGCATGACCGTCAACTGACGCTGATTGCCAAGAACATTAAGAGCAAGATCAAGAGCCAGCTTCTGAGCCTGCTGAAGGATGAGAGAGAGCAATATGAGAAGTTCTACACTTCGTTTGGCAGACAGCTGAAGTTCGGGGTCTACAATGACTATGGCATGGAAAAAGAAACCCTCCAGGACCTGCTGATGTTCTACTCTTCCAAAGAGAAGAAACAGGTTACACTGGCCGAATATGTGGAAAGAATGCCTGAAGACCAGAAGTATATCTACTATGCCTCCGGGGAATCGGTGGAACGGATCGAGAAGCTGCCGCAGACTGAGATGGTATCGGACAAGGGTTACGAAATCCTCTACTTCACCGACGATATTGATGAATTCGCGATCAAGATGATCATGTCCTATAAGGAAAAGGAATTTAAAAACGTATCCAGCGGCGACTTGGGTATTGAAGAGAATGCAGAGGACAAGCCATCCGAAGCAGAAGAGAATGAGAACAAGGAACTGTTCGAAGCAATGCAGGGCATTCTGTCCGGCAAAGTGAAGGCAGTTAAAGCGTCCAAACGGCTGAAATCCCATCCGGTCTGCCTGTCCACAGAGGGCGAGCTCACGATTGAGATGGAGAAAATCCTCAAAGCCATGCCGAACGGCCAGGAAGTACAGGCTGATAAGGTGCTGGAGATCAACATTCATCATGATGTCTTCAAATCCCTGAAAGCTGCCGCAGAAGGGGACAAGGAGAAGCTGGGCTTGTACACGAATCTGCTATACAACCAGGCGCTGCTGATCGAAGGCCTCCAAGTGAACGATCCCGTGCAATTCACCAACGATATTTGCAAAATCATGGTATAATCCGCAGCGGCTCCGCCCTGCCATATAAAATTCAACCCGCTTCCGGTCCGACCGGGGCGGGTTTTTGTTGATCTCTACAATAGATAGTTCTGCCTGTGTTATCAATGCTTTTACTTCTGAAAGTTCTCAATAAACTTCACAGCCAGGGAAGACAGGTACTTGTCTTTCATCCAGACTGCGGCCACCCGGGTATTCAGTGAATCGCTGCGAATGACCTTGGACAGTACATTGCTGTTGTTGGCAAGGATAAAAGCGGACCTTGGAATGATACCGATGCCGAGCCCTGCATTGGCCCAGAGCAGGGTCGTGCGAGCATCATCGTTCATACAGAAGACCTGGGGCTCGAACCCATTTTCCAGGCAGGTCTCGCGGATCAGCTGTTCAAAGCGGCGGTAAATAATGAGCGGCTGCTCACGGAGCTCCCCAATCTCAATTTCGGGCTCTCCACCTGTCCAGTCATATTCAGGTGCCATCACGGCAATCATTGGTTCTGATGAGGTGTATACACACTCAAGGCCTGCTGAGTTGAACGGGGTGCGGACGATGCCGACTTCGACGATACCCTTGTTCAGCAGATCAAGAACGCGATAGGTATTGCCTTCGTGAATCTCGAATTTCACCCCGGCGTAGACCTGATGGAACTCGAGCAGCCGCTCCTGAAGCAGGGTTGCCGCAGAAGAAGAGACGGTGCCGATGGACAGGGTACCCGATATACCTTTGACAAAATCCTTCAGCTCCCGGGTAGTGGAATCGGTCAATTCAAGAATTTGCTGTGCCCGGTCCCGCAGAATGATTCCGGCTTCGGTAAGCTGGATACTGCGCGGCCCGCGTTCTACCAGCTTCACCCCAAGCTCCTCCTCCAGCAGTTTCAGCTGCTGGCTGAGCGGCGGCTGGGCCATTTGCAGCTTTCTCGCCGCAGAAGTAATTTGTCCTTCTTCGGCAATAGCCAGGAAATATTTCAGTTGGCGGATATCCATAAGTTAACCTCCGAGTTGTACTTACTGCCATATGCAGATCGTATCGCATGGATACGAAACCAATATTACTAATATGTAAATAGATGTGCCATAATCATAACGGGTCTTATTCCATTTTACTAGCTGTAACATACTACATAGGTTAGGTGAGGATTACTGTGTTCAAAATTGCTGTATTTCTTAAACCCTATAGGAAAGAAGTGACACTGGGGCCGATCTTCAAGCTGCTGGAGGCCATTCTTGAACTCTTGCTGCCCACCATTGTTGCACTGATCGTCAACAATGGGATCGGCCGCCATGACAGCGCCTATGTGTACCGGATGGGAGGGCTGATGGTGCTGATGTCATTACTCGGCTTCGGCTGTTCCATGGTTTGCCAATATTATGCCGCCCGGGCTTCGCAAGGCTTCGGTACTTCACTTCGCAACAAGATGTTCAAACATATTTCGGCCCTCTCCTATGCCGAGCTGGATACCTTCGGCACACCTTCGCTGATCAACCGGATCACGAATGATGTGAACCAGCTGCAGCTCGCTGTTGCGATGCTGATCCGTCTGGTTATTCGCGCTCCATTCATCTGCATCGGAGCCATTATCATGTCTATGATTCTCGACTTCCGGCTCTCACTGATTCTGCTCACTGCGACTCCGGTATTTGGCGTGATTCTGTATTTCATCATCACGCGTAGCTCGCCGCTCTACCGCAAATACCAGCTGAAGCTGGATCATCTGGCTCTGGTGCTCAGTGAGAATCTGTCCGGCATCCGGGTGATCCGCGCATTTGCCAAGAGCCGCAGTGAAAAGCAGCGTTTTAACGCTGCTTCGGAGGATCTGACAGCGACAGCTATCCGCGTCGCCCGCATCTCTGCGTGGTTGGGGCCCATGACAACGCTGGTGGTGAATGCAGCGATTATCGCCATATTGTGGGCAGGCGGCATCCACATTGACGCCGGACGGCTGTCACAGGGGGAGATTATCGCTTTTATCAACTATGTGACCCAGATCCTGCTGGCACTGATCGTAGTCTCAAATCTGGTGATTCTTTTCACCAAGGCTTCATCATCGGCAAACCGTGTGAATGAAGTGCTGGATACCGTGGCTTCTGTTGCGGATATAGGGAATCAGGGCCTTCCACCGGCAGAGAAGCAGGCCCCTGCGATTGCCTTCGAGCATGTCTCATTTGGATACAACACCACAGGTGAGCTGGCATTGCACGATATTTCAGTGACCATTCAACGTGGAGAAACCGTGGGACTGATTGGCAGTACCGGCTCCGGCAAGTCAACTTTTGTGAACCTGATCCCGCGTTTCTATGACGCTATAGAGGGGGAAATCCGGGTCGACGGGGTAAGTGTCAGAAATTATGGACTGGAGGAGCTGCGAAGCAAGATCGGCATCGTGCCACAGAAGGCAACGCTGTTCAGCGGTACCATAGCTGACAATATCCGCTGGGGCAGGCAGAATGCCTCATACGAAGAGTTAATGGCCGCTGCTTCTGTAGCCCAGGCCGAGGAGTTCATCCAAAAGCTGCCTGAAGGGTTGGCTACTCCAGTCGCCCGCGGTGGTCTGAACTTGTCCGGCGGGCAAAAACAGCGGCTGGCCATCGCCCGTGCAGTGGTGATGCGTCCGCAGATCCTGATTCTGGATGATTCGGCAAGTGCACTTGATTTTGCCACGGATGCAGCACTTCGACGTGCGCTGAAGGAGAGCAGCGAAGAAACTACTGTGCTGCTTGTCTCCCAGCGGGTGAGCACAGTCCGTCAGGCGGATCAGATTATCGTCTTCGACGAAGGACGGATTGCAGGTGTTGGCACACATGAAGCATTATTACAGACCTGTGGAGTGTACCAGGAAATTTGTCAATCCCAGCTTTCAAGTGAGGAGGTAGGT
This sequence comes from Paenibacillus sp. 22594, assembly GCF_052044425.1. Lineage (NCBI taxonomy): Bacteria > Bacillati > Bacillota > Bacilli > Caryophanales > Paenibacillaceae > Paenibacillus > Paenibacillus sp. 22594. The sequence continues at coordinate 587,262 of NZ_JBQENA010000001.1, read as the reverse complement.
GCGTGATGAGCTCCAGAGCAACCTGGAAAAGAATGTTTAACTATACCAAACAGCATAGAGGCATCGCCATTGTAGCCGTTTGCTGCGCCATATTGAGTGTTATTGCCAGCCTGATCGGCCCACTGCTGATCGGACGGACTGTTGACCAGATGGTGGGTCCTGGACAAGTGGACTTTGACCAGATCCTCCGGCTGCTGCTGATCTTGGCTGTGGTTTACATTATCGGCAGCTTTTTTGGCTGGCTGCTGACTTACTATACCAACCGGATCGCCTACCGGACGGTCTATGATATGCGGCGAGAGCTGTTCGATAAGCTGAACGTGCTGCCGCTGAAGTTCCATGATAATCATCCCCAGGGGGATAGCATCAGCCGGTTCGTTAACGATATGGATGCTATCTCGGATGGATTGCTGCAGGGCTTCTCTACGCTGCTGACCGGAGTGGTCACTATTGCGGGAGCCATTGGACTAATGCTCTACATCAGTCCGGTGATGACACTTGTTGTGCTGCTCTCGGCACCGGCAACCTTTTATGTCGCACGTTTCATTACGACCCGTTCCCAGAAGCTGTTCCGGGAGCAGGCCAAAATTCTCGGCGGACTGAACGGGTATGTGGAAGAAGTCATAGGCGGCCAGAAGGTGGTGCAGGCATTCCGTTACGAAGACCACAGCTTCGCCCGTTTCTCTGAACGGAATAACGAGCTGTACCATACTGGCATCAAATCGCAGTTCTACGGCTCGCTGTCCAATCCAAGCACCCGTCTGGTGAACAACATTACATTCTCTGTGATTGCGATGATCGGCAGCGCACTGGTAATCGGCGGCCATTTCTCGGTGGGGGATCTATCCAGTTTTCTAATCTATTCGAATCTGTTCGCCAAGCCGTTCAATGAAATAACCGGTGTGATCACTCAGCTTCAATCAGCCACGGCTTCGGCGCAGCGGATCTTTGACATTCTTGACCTGCCGCCGGAAACTCAGGATGCCAAGAACGCACTTGTTATGGGTGTGAGCCAAGGTACGATCGCTTTTGATAAGGTAAGCTTCGCATATACACCGGAACGTCCGCTAATTAAGAGCTTCAGTCTGGAAGTGGAGCCGGGCACGCGGGTAGCCATTGTCGGGCAGACCGGAGCAGGCAAAACAACACTGGTCAACCTGCTGATGCGCTTCTATGACGTGGACAGCGGCAGCATCAGGATTGACGGCACAGATATCCGGGCGATCACCCGCGACAGCCTGCGCCGCAATTTCGGGATGGTGCTGCAGGATACCTGGCTGTATGGCGGATCAATCCGCGATAATATTGCTTACGGCAAGCCGGAGGCGACAGAAGATGAAGTCATAGCTGCCGCCAAGGCCGCCAACGCACACAGTTTCATTAAGCGGCTGCCCGAGGGCTATGCGACAAAGATTTCCGGATCAGGGGATAATCTGTCCCAGGGACAGAAGCAGCTGCTCACCATCGCCCGTGTCATGCTTGCAGATCCGCCGATGCTGATTCTGGACGAAGCTACCAGCAGTATCGACACACTGACGGAGGCCCGTATCCAGAAGGCTTTTCTCACAATGATCTCCGGCCGTACCAGCTTCGTGATTGCCCACCGGCTGTCCACCATCCGTGAGGCGGATGTCATTCTATACATGAAAGACGGCGATATCGTCGAGAGCGGCACGCATGAAGAATTGCTTCAACGGGGTAGCCATTACGCTGGGCTGTACAACAGCCAGTTTGCGGCGGTGTAGCCAGCGGATCAAATGGTCAATTCCCTGAGGTCATGCTCCATCAGCATAAGATTACTTTTCATTTCCTTCATTCCGGCCCGCGACAGCTGGCCCGATTCGAACTTAAGCTGAATCTGGTCCCTTTCCAGTTGGATGCCTACCCGTGCCAGTTCATCCAGAGCCGTATCGAAGTCCTCCTTGGAAGAGGCAGAGGTTTCGCTTCTGGTATATCTGCTGAGCATTCGCTCATAACGCAGAATTGAAGAGCTGACGTCCTCAATCTCTCTGCCAGCTGTAGGCAGCATGGCACTCAATTTCTCAATAACATACTTGATATTGCGCACTCTGAAGGCATCCAGGGCCTCCCGTCTTTCCTGGAAGCTTAGAGTAGCCTGGTGAAGCATGCCAGACACCTCCATCCATTGCCGGAGTGCCCGCAGGTCTGTTTTGTATTGTTCATCCCTGGTGAACCGGAACAGTGTTCTGTTGAGCCTATGTAGAGTGCGGTAAGCTATAAAAGGGTTCACTTCTTTGTTCTTGATCGCCAGCAGAGTGCTCTCTCTTTGCCATTTGAGCGTGTCGATAAGCAATGGCCGCTGCAGTCTTTCGGCCGCTTCGTCTTTTTTTAGCTTGCGGATTCTTGAATGGTACGTATTGATAATTCTGCCGATAGCGGCTCTATTGTCGTCATTGGTCTGTTCACTTAAGGCAATCACTACATTGCGCAGAATTTCCATTTCAATAGGAGTCTCATCGTTGACCAGAGCGGCTTCCACATCATCTCCAATTAGAAGAGGCAACAGGTAGTTGGACGCCAGCAAGGTCCACAGAATGACACCTGCCGCTAAAAAGATGATCAGATCCCGCTCCGGGAACGGATTTCCGTTATCCAGGAAAAAGGGCAGCGACAAGGTACTTGCCAGCGTGATCGTTCCCCGCACCCCGGATAGGGTGAGGATGAGCGCGTTTTTGATGGTATGCCCCCGGGCTGGCTTTTGATCACCGGTACCGGGAAGCTTCATCACAAGAACCCAGATAAAGCGCAGGGTCAGCACAGCAAGTGTCAACACGAGTGTATAGAAAATTACCTGAACATGGCTCAGACTGGAACTGCTCCAGATGGTTCGGATAATCTCCGGGAGCTGTGTACCGAGAAGCAGGAAAACCAATCCATTCAATACATATATAATTACAGACCAGGTGCTTTTTGAAACGATATTCAGTCGGGCGATCTCGGGATTTAATTTTTTATATCCAAAGGAGTGGGCAATACCCGCGCTGACTGCGGCCAGAATTCCGTTGACCCCAAGTTCCTCGGCCATCAGAAAAACAGCAAATGGAGTTAACACCTCGATCAGCATGTGCAGCGTAACATTTTCCATCCCCAGTCTCCGCAGCCACTTTACAAATACATATTTCACCAAAGTCATTATAAGTCCCAGCAGAATACCGCCGAGGGAGATCGCCGCAAAGCTGAGGCTGGCCGACCGCAAGGAGAAAGCGCCGGTTACCATTGCAGCTGCGGCAAATTGAAAGGATACCAGCCCGGAAGCATCATTGATGAGTGATTCTCCCTCCAGGATTTTCATCGTTTGGTGGGGGATTTTGATCTTTTCCTCCAGCGCTCCGACCGCTACAGCATCTGTAGGAGCCAGTGCCGCGGCAAGAGCAAAAGCAGCAGCGAGCGGAATGACGGGAAGCAGCCAATTCAGAAAGAAGCCCAGGATGGCTACAGTCATGAATACCAACCCAAGTGCCAATAAAAGTATCGGTTTCTTTAATCGCCAAAGGGCCTCCTTGTCCGATTGCCGCCCATCATTAAATAGCAGGGGGGCAATGAATAACAGTAAAAATAGCTCAGGATTGAGCTTTAACTCGAAATGAAGAGGCAGGTAGGTAATTACGACTCCGAGTATAATTTGAATAATGGGGACAGATATAGAAGGAATAAATCTGTTGACCAGATTGGATAATGCGATTGCCGCCAGCATCAGTAAAATGAACTCAAAGATTTCCAAAAGCATTAACCACCTTATTTGTGTATTGGATTGCAATGTACCGTTCCCGTGAGGTAGGGTGCTGGTTCTTAGGATTCATGCAGCCGCTTGCGCATCATCCCCGGCGTACAGCCGTAAGTATTCCGGAAGACACGGATGAAATAATTGGTCTCCATGCCCAGTTGAAGGGCGATATCCTGTACCGGTGTATCAGCATTCTCCCGGATAAGCTGCAGTGCACGTTCGAGTCGCAGGTTCTGCAAATATTTATGTGGTGTGATCCCATACTCCTGCAGGAACAGCCGTTGAAAATGCTGCACTGAGTAGCCTACCGCGGCTGCGAGATTAGAGACCAGCAACGGTTCGGTAAAATGCTCATTAATCAGGCTGACTGCCTTCTGCAATGCCTCGTTGCGAACGCTCTCCAGCTCAAGACGGCCTGCGGGTCCTGAATCAGAGGCATTGCGGCGGAGTAAAAGAAGGAGCCGGTAGAGGGCGACGGAGAGCTCTTGCATCACATGCTCATCCTGGCGGCTTGCTTGCTGATTCACCGCATGCCAGATGCTGCCGACCTGTTCCCAGCATTCCTCAAAATGCTCGGGACGAAGCGGCGGGGCACCTGGCAGAATGCCAATTCCTTCGAGCAGGCCCGGTGACAACTCTCCATGAAAACCGATGAAGCCTACATGCCAAGGTGTAAGAGACAACGGGTAATACTCATGGCCCCTGTCGGGCGGATAGGCGAAGGCCATACCGGGTTCCAAAATCGTTTCTTCGCCGTTCTCCAGGTCCCGGAACAGGCCTCTTCCACTGCGGATCAGAAAAATTTGGTATACGGGGAAGCCGCCTGGACGAACATGATGATACTGGATATGGCGGCCGACCGAATAGGGATACAAGGGGAAACGGTTCAGGTCGCGCGGCATTTCAATTAGGGAGAAGGGTAGCATGATGGTCACCTCGTATTCATTTTGTACTAGTAAAGCGAGTGTATATTCCTACTGCCTGAATGGATTTATCCTATATGATATACAGTATAAAGAATGATTCATGAAATGGACAGGACTTAATCTCAGAATGTATCAGAGAATAATCCCATCTGGACATGGACCACATACCGAAAGGATGAACCCACCCATGAATATGAAATTGCCCCCAGTCAGCAGCAAGATTCCAGTCATGCTGCATGGAGCCGACTATAATCCCGAACAATGGTTGAAGTACCCTGAGGTGCTGCAAGAAGATATCCGTATGATGAAGCTTGCCAATTGCAATGTAATGTCTGTTGGGATCTTTTCCTGGGTATCCCTGGAGCCTGAAGAAGGCGTATTCACCTTCGGCTGGCTGGACAGCATCCTGGACACCTTTGCCGAGAACGGGATATATGCATTCCTGGCTACCCCAAGCGGAGCGCGCCCGGCCTGGATGTCGGAGAAATATCCTGAAGTACTGCGGGTAGAAGGAAACCGCGTGCGCAATTTGCATGGCGTCCGGCACAATCATTGCTATACTTCACCCGTGTACCGTCAGAAGACGGCATTGCTGAATGGCAAGCTGGCAGAGCGCTATGCGCATCATCCGGCTGTTATCGGATGGCATATCTCGAATGAATACGGCGGCGAATGCCACTGTGATCTGTGTCAGGCTAGCTTCAGAGAATGGTTGAAGGTGAAGTACGACAACAGCCTGGATGAATTGAACCATGCTTGGTGGGCTACGTTCTGGAGCCATACTTACACCTCATGGGATCAAGTGGAGTCTCCGGCCCCGCATGGGGAGACGCAGGTTCACGGCTTGAACCTGGATTGGCGCCGTTTCGTAAGCGAAGCGACCATTGATTTCTGTCAGCATGAGATTGATTCTGTGCGTGATTATAACCCTGAGCTGCCGGTAACGACCAATATGCACAATATTGACGGAGTGGATTACCGTAAGCTGGCCAAGATTCTTGACGTGGTCTCCTGGGATTCCTATCCGTCCTGGGGCTACTCGGATGAAGATGACGACGCTCGTCTGGCCGCTTGGGCAGCAATGCACCACGATATGTACCGAACCTTCAAGCATAAGCCGTTCTTGCTGATGGAGAGCACACCATCGCTGCTGAACTGGCAGAGTGTCAGCAAGCTGAAGCGGCCGGGCATGCACAAGCTGTCCTCGCTGCAGGCGGTTGCCCACGGCTCGGACTCCGTGCAATATTTCCAGTGGCGCAAAAGCCGCGGCTCCAGCGAGAAGTTCCACGGTGCTGTGATCGACCACAGCGGCCATGCGGAAACCCGCGTCTTCCGCGATGTTGCCGAAGTGGGCCGGACGCTCTCGGAGCTGCAAGCGGTAGTAGGCACTACTACACCTGTACAGACTGCAATTATTTATGATTGGGACAACCGATGGGCGATTAAGGATGCGCAGGGTATCCGCAACTCCGGTCTGAAATATGAAGAAACCGTGCTTCAGCATTACCAGGCACTCTGGGAGCTGGGGATTCCGGTTGATATTATCGGTTCGGAGGAGGATTTCTCCGCCTACAAACTGGTGATCGCACCTATGCTGTACCTGATCAGCGAAGATAACGGCAAACGGATTGAGAAGTATGTCGAACAGGGGGGAACCTTCCTGGGGACTTACTGGTCAGGTATAGTCGGAGAGACGGATCTCTGCCATTTGGGGGGATTCCCGGGTCCACTCCGCCGGACGCTGGGGATCTGGGCGGAAGAGACAGAAGGCCTGCACAGCCGGGATCTGAACGGTCTGGTGATGAATTCCGGCAATGCGCTGTGTATTGATGGAGACTATGATGCGCATGAAATTGCCGAGCTGATCCACCTCGAAGGAGCAGAGGTGCTGGGTACGTACCGCACGGACTTCTATGCGGGACGACCTGCACTGACGCTGAACCGTCTGGGTGAAGGCCGGGCATACCATCTTGCTACACGCGTGAAGGATGCCGGATTCTATGTGGAGCTATATGCAGCAATTGCCAAGAAAGCGGGAATTATCCGCACACTGGATACCGAGCTGCCGGCAGGCGTCACCGCTCAACTGCGGACCGACGGAGACAGTGATTATGTATTTGTGCAGAATTTCAGCGGTGTGGAGCAGTCCATAGAGATGGACGGCAGAACGTACACTGTGTTAGAATCCGGCGAGCCAGTTCCAGCGGTACTTACGCTTCCGGTTCATGGCCTGGTTATTCTGAAACGGGCACACTAATTCATCAGCCAAGCCAATATTTAAAAGGCAGGACCCGGTAGTGCTGGGTCCTGCCTTTTTTGCCTGAGATCATACATCGAAACGGTTAGCTGCTTAGCGGAATGCCGCTTCGATTCCTGCGATAATCTGCAGATAATAGTCCTTGTCATGCGGTACAAAATGACTGATGTCTACCCTCTCTTGGACGTCAATCCATTCACCGCAGTCCGTGATACGAAAACCAGAGACATCAATCTGCTGCAGATCTCCCTGCCAGAATTTGCAGAAGGAGGCAAATTCTGCGGTGATGATTCCGGCAACTTCTTCCGGCTGCAGACGAAATTGGTCCAAGGGGAAATGATTGTCATACAGGAAGACATTTGCTCTCTCTCTATCGATCATCCCTTCCTTGACCATGGAATAGGGGATGATTCCTAGTGGGATGAGCTCGTCAAAAGCAAGCTGCAGCCCCAGCTCCTCCTCCACCTCACGGATGCCGTCCATGGCCGTCTCGCCCGCCAGTAAATGCCCGGCAGCAGTAATATCAAGCAAGCCGGCATAGTCCCGCTTGTCCTTGCTCCGCAGCTGAAGATAGATATAGAGCGAATCTGCCCGCTGTTCTACGAACCAGCAGTGAAAGGTCTCATGCCAAAGTCCATCCCGGTGTACTTCATCGCGCGGGGCGGTGCCCGTCACCTGGCCTTGTGCATCATATGTAGTAAGAATTTCGTCTGACATGTGGATTCTCCTCATTTGCCCAGTTCCTAATAACACTATCACAAAAAATAGGATAATGCTCGGCAGTCATTGTTCAGAAAGGTATAATATGGCATAGGAGGGGAAGAGCATGCACGTGGCGGTTCATTAGATGATTGGTGGGGTTTTGCAAAGAAGCGGCAAGATTTAATGAGTTGACATATCGGGAAATGTCGATATAATGATGGCATGAAACCAATTAGCCCGATTGATGTATTTAAGGCACTTTCCAATGAAGCACGACTTCAAATTTTGGAGTGGTTAAAAGATCCTGCAGCTTATTTTGGACCCCAGGGAGGGGTTGATCTTATCGAAATCGGGGTATGCGTAAGCCAGATTACAGCTAAGCTGAATATGACCCAATCCACCACCTCTCAATACTTGTCTGTTCTGCAGCGGGCAGGGCTTGTGCATGCAACCCGGCTGGGAAAATGGACATATTACAAAAGAGATGAAGCTGCATTATCCCAAATAGCCGCTTACATTCAGAAGGATCTCTAGAGAATAAAGACTGAATTCAAACATGTGAATTCAGTTTTTAAATACAAAACAAATCGATAATTCGTGATATGTAAATTATTTAATTTTGCTCTATACATCGACATATTACGAATTGTATGATTACAAAAGGATCTTTTCCATATGACCACTCCATCCAAACCTTCTGCTAGCCACGCAACCCTCGTTATCGTTGCCCATCCACATTTGGAGACATCCCGGATTAACAAGCGGTTGGCGGCCGAGATTGACGGAATAGGTAATGTTACCGTTCACCGGTTGTACGAGTGTTATCCGGACGAAAAAATCGACATAGCTCATGAGCAGGCACTGTTAACAGCTCATGAGCGTATCGTGCTTCAATTTCCATTCTTTTGGTATAGCTCGCCTGCCTTACTGAAGAAATGGATGGATGAAGTATTCGAGCATGGCTGGGCTCACGGCAAAGGGGGAGACAAACTAAATGGCAAGGAGCTTCTGATAGCGATCTCTTCCGGAGGCGCTCAAAGTATGTACCAGGCAGGGGGCCTTCATAATTACTCTTACAGCGAGCTGTTGCGGCCGTTTCAGCAATCCGCTAATCTGACCGGGATGATCTACCGCCAACCTTTTGTAGTGAGCGGAATCCGTGAAGTAAATGATGAACAGCTGGAGAACTATGCCGCAGATTATGGTGTCTATGTGTCAGGTGTGATAGCTTGATTCGTGAAACGGGTTCCCGGAGCTATTCACCGGGAAATGCAAAAAAAACTGGACCGTCCTTTGTTAGGATGGTCCAGCTTTTTGGGTTGTGATGTGGATAGCAGCAGCTGCTGGCAGAGTAAGCCGATATCCTATCTAACGCGCCAGCAGCCCATTTGTATGTGTATGTCTATTTATAATAAGCTTGCTAACCATAACATTTAGGAAGAGAATGGCCAGGTATTATCTAGCCAACCATCCGCCATCCACATTCAGAATGTGGCCGTTCAGGTAGTCGGAAGCAGCGGATGCCAGGAACACAGCAGGTCCTTTAACATCTTCAGCGGTTCCCCAGCGTCCGGCAGGAATGCGGTCAAGGATGGAATCGGAACGGTTCTGGTCGGCACGGATCGGAGCTGTATTCTCCGTAGCCATGTATCCAGGAGCGATTGCGTTGATGTTCAGACCGGAGCCAGCCCATTCATTGGCAAAAGCTTTTGTCAGACCAGCTACGGCGTGCTTGCTTGCCGTGTAGCCCGGTACATTGATGCCGCCCTGGTAAGAGAGCATGGAGCAGATGTTGATGATTTTACCGTTGCCTCTTTCCAGGAAGTGGCGGCCGGCGATCTGCGACAGCAGGAAGACCGTATTCTGGTTGAGGTTGATGACATCGAACCAGTCTTTTTCGCTGTGGTCTTTGGCAGGTGTACGGCGGATCATACCTGCGCAGTTGACAAGAATATCAACTTTGCCTGTGAAGGCAACGGCTTCGTCGAACATGCCTTGAAGCTTGGAGTGGTCGCTCAGGTCGCAAGCGATGCTGAGTGCTTTTACACCAAAGGCTTCAGCAGCTGCTACAGTTTCATCACTGGCATTGAGGGAAGCGGAGATAACGTCTGCGCCTGCTTCGGCAAATGCAAGAGCAATCCCTTGACCAAGACCTTGGGCCGCACCTGTTACGATAGCTGTTTTACCTGCCAAACTGAATAAAGATGACATTTGATTATTCTCTCCTTTTAAAAAACGTTGATGAGTATCTTGATAGGGCTTAAATGTGTATTTAAACTACCCGCATTCGATGTTGATGCCTGCGTTTCGGAACTGGCTTACGGCTTCGGCGGCAAGTCCGCTATCTGTCAGCAGCACGTCAACTTCCTGCAGTGAAGCGAACGTGCGCAGTGCGGTATGTCCGAATTTGTGATGATCGCAGACGGCGAATACCGTGCGGGCTGTGGATACTAAGGCTTGTTTGAAATCGATGAAATCACCGGTGTAAATCGACAGCCCGTGTTCAATATGAACGGCTGTAGCCGACAGAAAAGCTTTTTCTATATTAAGCTTTTGGACATAAGAGACCGCTTCAGGACCGGCCAGCATATTGCGGACCCGGTAACCTCCCGGAACGACAAGACGGATGTTGTCTTTCTGAACCAGCTCGCTGATGATGTACACATCATTGGTGATGACCGTCAGCGGAATATTCTCCAGCCTCCGGGCAATTTCAAGCGTGGTACTGCCGCCATCCAGCGCAATAATATCATCCTCTGCGATGTGGGCCAGCGCCAGCTGAGCAATCTCCGTTTTTTCATCGGAGTATTTATCCAGCGGATTCCTCAAGGGCAGGATGCCGAACTGATCGCTTTGAGCCAAAACGGCTCCGCCGTGGACACGCATAATCAGTCCTTGTTCCTCCAGCTTGCTTAAATCCTCGCGGATTGTTTTACCCGTGACCTGGAGCTTATCGCTCAGTTCGTTCACTGTTACATCCTTCTGGTTCAGCATAACTTCCATAATCATCTCGTGTCGCCGTATCGGGTTCATCCGCCTGCCTCGTCTTTCCGTAGTTGTTTTTGTTCTATTGTAATTCTTTCATGCCTACGGGGTCCATATCATCATAACGCTTGTTGTCTCCGGCCATGCTCCAGATGAAGGTATAGTTGTGTGTGCCTACGCCGCTGTGGATCGACCAGCTTGGAGAAATTACCGCCTGTTCATTGTGCATTACGATGTGACGGGTCTGTGTAGGCTCGCCCATGAGGTGGAACACAATGGAATCATCTGGAAGATCGAAGTAGAAGTAAGCTTCCATCCGGCGCGGGTGAGTGTGGGAAGGCATAGTATTCCACATGCTGCCCGGTTTCAGCTGGGTCATACCCATAACGAGCTGAGCGCTCTGCACACCATTAGTGTGAATGAAGCGGTGAATGGTACGTTCATTGGAGTTTTCCAGACCGCCCATTGCGCCGGATTCGGATTCAGCCAGCGTAGTTTTGGTTGTAGGGTAAGATTGATGTGCAGGTGCAGAGTTCAGGTAGAACTTCGCAGGCTTTGCGCTGTCAGCGCTTTTGAAAATAACATCTTTGGCGCCTTGTCCAACGTACAGACACTCCTTGAAATCTATTTCATATTCTGTTCCGTCTACAACAACTGAACCCTTGCCTCCGACATTGATAACACCCAGTTCGCGGCGTTCGAGGAAGTAAGTAACTCCAAGCTCTTTCAGGTCAGTAGTGAGCACGACATCTTTATTTACGGGATTAGCACCGCCGACGATCATGCGGTCTTCGTGGGTCAGGACAAGCTTCAGTTCATCCGGAGCAAAAATGACAGGAATGTGGAACTCCTTGCGCAAGCGCTCAGTGTCAAATTGCTTAACTTCATTAGGATGGGATGCGAAACGTCTTTCCATTGAATATTCAATCTCCTTCGCAAACATATTTTCGTTCGTATAGGTACAATTTAATCCATATAAGTTCATTTGGCAAGTGATAATCTTTTTTAGTGCGTTTATTTTAGTTTGTTTATTGTGTTTAGGCGTTGCCATATGAACTGAAAGCGTGCACAATAGAACTGAAATGTGGCTGGATTCCCAGTTTGAGGATTCTGTCGCAGCGGATCTGACGAGAACAGAGAGGAACCCACACGCATGAGGTTTATACAGGTGGTAAACGCAGTTCCGGGAATGGATACAGCGACATACTGTAATACGCTACGATCTCAGGAGGTATGGACTTTCCAGCCGCGTGCAATAACATATTAAAATACAAGAAATGCTGGAGGGAGAACGAAAGTGGGAGAACTTAAATCTGCACTGGGTCCATATCAGGCCCGCCAAAAGGAAATCATCTATAATATTGCTATCCAGGCTGAACAGCGCCCGTTAATGGACAGCGGGCTGTGGTTCCATGATGATGTCCGCAATAACTTTTATTTTGCATCTTACCTTTTTGCTGCGGCGGTGGATCCTGGATTGGAGCTGCCATTTGAGCGGGAAGAGGCCAAACGCAAAGCGGAGGCCGTGATGCTCGAAACCGTGCTGCTGCAGAACCGGCAACCTGGCACCCAATTATACGGCCATTGGCCGCTGGGTCTGCATCCTCTGCCGCGTGAGGCAGCGCCTCATGAACTGCCGGTGGAGATCATGGGCAGCTTATTGGTCTGGTTCTTCAAGCATTACGGGAGCAGACTGAATGCCGGGCTGCGGATTGCTTTTCACACGGCAATCGGGCATATCTACCGTAGCGGCTTCTACCGTAAGCCGGTGGTTCACTATGGACATCATGAGGCCAAATATACGGCGGCGAAGCTGATCTTCGGCAAGCTGTTCGATGATGATGAGCTGTTGGCAGACGGGCGGCAGAGTCTGGAGTATACATTGGCGTATATCCGGGAGAAGGGAATGCCGGAGTACGGCAGTCTGCCCTGGTTCTGGCACTGGGTGCAGGCATTCACCTGTGCCTGGGCACTGGAAGAAGACGGCGGGGTTAAGGACAAGCTTGGAGAAATGCTGGATTACCTGTGGAATGAACGGGGACAATTCTATCTGCAGGGAGCCTGGGCAGGTGCGCATTCCCGGGGCTGGCCGCATGATGTTCCGGCGGATGGCAACGTACTCCACGACTATGTGCAATTTGGGGATTTCCAGCTGCCGCAGGGCATGCCGCGTACGGAGTATGCCGGGTTCCTGTTCTATGAAGCTCCGGCTCAGGTACGGACAGCTGTACTGAACCGACAGACTCCGGTGGAAGTCACCAAAGTGACGCAAAAAGTCATTCCCGAAGATCCGAACCCGCAGCCGCTGATTCATTCTTATGCGTATATTACCGGGAGCTTCGCCGCAGGAGGCCTATGGGAGCGGGTAGAGGAGTTCGACAACGAGCAGCTCCGTTGGGCCTTTTCGCTGCCAGTGTCTGCTGAGTATGCCGTGAACCGGCTCTACTTCTTCCATCCCGGCCAAGGCTATCACGAGGGTGATCCCCGCCATCAGAGCCGATATATGGAGGTGCTGTATCACCGGAGCACCATCCTCTCTTTGTTCCCGGTGCCGGAGGGAGAAGAAGACACGATGATTGGTGTACTGCCCAAAGGCGAGTGGGTGAAGGAGTCCTCAGCACTGTTCGGCAAGGTGGGTGATGTCTATTTTGCCGTATACCTTTCGCATGGTTACCAGCTTATTGAACGGGAGGCTTATCTCGAAGTGTCAGCCCAAGGGATGCCGGGCGGGGTAGTTGTCGAGGCTATCAGTGTCAAGGAGGCGGCGGATCGGGGGATCGGCGATCTTATGTTGTTTGCAGCAGAACGGGCAGCACATGCACCCTTTTTTGAGACAGGAGCCACCTTGTCCGTTCAATATGACAATATTGAAGGAGAGCAGTTGCAATTAAGCACAGGCGAACAAATGACAACGCAAGCTCTTCTGAACGGCAGCCCGATCTCATTGGAGCGCTATACCGTTAGCGGCAATTAATCGGATATTCTGTTATTGCAAAAGAACCCGCAGGCAGTATGTGAGCCTTTGCGGGTTCTTTTTGGGTTATCCCCTCATGTTGCAGGGGCTCTTTATTTGTCTGTACGCACCAGAAAATAACTTATTTCTGGATCATTCTCGTTGCAGCCGCTGAGGGTGTAGAAAATTTCACCTCCGCTACCTTCCTCTCGCACAATCTCAGAGCAGGTATCTCTCCGTATACCCTTATCCTTTCCGCCGTAAGCGTCATTGGAATTGTCAACACGGTATGAAATCTTGTCACCGTCATACTGAAGGTCTTTGAAAATAGGATCGCCTTCATCTGTGTACGCCGTAATTCGAATGCTATCCGCTCTTCGGCTATCAAGATTATTTAGAAATTTCTGGAATCTGGTAAAGTTATAAGCTTTGTTCATCAAGACAACATCGCCTTTTTCAATGGCTTCCTGAGAAGTATAAGCGGTCTTTGATCCGCAGCCTCCAATGCTAAAGGCGAGTAAAACCGCTGCTGCAGCAAAAATAGTCCGTTTCATAATTCTACCTCCATTTGCCTAAAAACTGGTTATCCTTTACAGTTAATTAACGATGTCTTTCTGCACAAGGTTGCGGATCACCGGGACAGGTGATGCCGGCATGAACCATCATTCAATACAGGGAGGTTTATCAATTGATTGCTACACTTCAAGCAGCCCCACGAGGGATAACTGCAACGTTTGAACGACATTACAAGCATCCGGTGGACAAGCTATGGGCGATGCTGACGGATAATGCACTGCTGGCTAAGTGGTTTCCCGAGCTAAAAGCCCAGGACTTGTCGGCAGGAGGAAGCATGATATTCGACATGAGGGACGGCAGCTCTGTAGTCATGGAAATTATGGATATGATGGTGAATTCCGTCCTGGAGTATACCTGGGGAAATGACAGGGTACGTTTTGAATTAAGTCCCGATACAGACGGCACCCGCCTGCTGCTGATCGAGAGCATGACTGAAATCACCAGCCATACGGCCAAAGATCTCTCCGGCTGGCATGTCTGTCTGGATGTAATAGAGGCACTTCTTGACGGTGAGGAGCTGCAAAACCGTAAGAAGGTATGGGAGCAATGGTTCGTAGAGTATACCCGGCTGGTGGAGATTTCAACCGATAACAACGGTATGAAATCAAGAAAATTGCAGATGGGCGGCGGCCGAAAATCCAAACACTCACCGCAGTCCTGACCTGAACTTAGAAATTCTGGAATTACAAGTCCAATGTATCTAGGCGAGTGAGGCGAAACATCCCATGATTGGGTTAAGGTTCAATGAAATGGGTGTCTATGATACGAATTGAGAGCATTCATGAAGCTGTTCTCTTCGTCTCCCGCTGAGTGTCTGCCTACTCAAAGATGCAAACCAACTCAATAAAAAAAGTCCTTTTTCACAAATATTTAGGTATTAATGCCAATATTCCATTTATCCGTTTACTTGAACATTTACACTATCTCTTTCATAGTATATCGCAATTGATGAAGAGAGGTGGCCAATGATGGAAATACCTGTAACAGGTTTTGTTGTACATTCGGGTGATTCCGATTTGGTGATCCACATGTTCATAATTATTATGTAGAAACATCATTTAACGATCAACATATGCATTTAATTAGAGGAACAACAGGACCAGCAATTCACTTGGCAGGTGGTGGCCATTACCATCGTTTCGAAGGGTATACACCACAGTAAACGGCAGAATCCCTCACACTCATGGGTACATTGGAAATACTGGAGATGAGGAGGGATTCCGAACATAGGCTTCATGAATACAATGGTCTGTAGGGATGAACAATTTAATTCATTTTTTATTATGGCGGGCTACTATTGGCTCGTCTTTTCTTATAGGAGGATCTAACGACAGCACTCCATTCCCTGGAGAGTATTAAGATAGCCGGTGGCCGATTTATCCACGAACGATTTAAATTTAGAGTATACAAAAAATAACCTGCCAGTCTGCCTGACGGGTTCTGTGATCTTTCACCTATTTCTTTCCCGATAGATTAAGGGCCGAACTCAAAATAAAGGGGACTGTTTGCCATTAACTCAGGTGTTGAAGTTGGGAATATCATTCCGAATATGCCTACACCATCGTAGTAGGAGTAATCGGTCATATAGTAGTCTCAAACTGAGACCCCTACACATCAAGTAACTTATTTGCATGTGTACCGAGCAAAAAAAGGAGATAATTCGTCTCCTCCTTCCTTAAAGTAAGTTGGTTTTGGATGGATAAAGTACTCCTTAACCTTAAGTGGTTGGCGGGTTTAACTAGAAACATTCTCCCCTGCCTCGGGGTATTACGTGGTTTAAGGAAGGGTACAATTGTAAACAATACTTAAAAAGTTTTGTTAGTATATTGTGGGGTTCTATCAGGAGATACGATATCTTGTGTCTTCTTGAATCCTGGGCAAATAAAATTAAAATATAGAATGTGATCGAAGAGGTGCTGCTGGTCAAGCAAGTCCGCGAGAAGTTCGTCTCGTATGTGAAACATGATTTATCTTGCCTTGTAAGCTTGAATGGCCTATTGGCGCAGGCACACGTTATATGGAAGCCAACCTTTTATATGCGAAGCCTTGTTTGGGTGTAAAGGTTGAGCATGATGATGCGAAGAAAAGCGATACGGAAATAGAGACGACTAGGGGCTCCCCCCTCTCTGAAGAAAGGAGAATTCTGCTGAGGTGAACGAAAAAGAGGAAACGAGTTCTGCTGAGATGAACGAAAAAGAGGAAGCGAGTTGCACTAATTCCCGACATCTTCCACCTCTTGCGGCAGATATGATAAGAAACCTCCAAGCCCGTTGCGGCATGGTTGAATGGTATAATCCCAAGCAATTAATTGTGACAGGTATTAAAACCATACTTTCAACTATCTTCGGACTTTATTCCGATTATCGCCTGTTGGAAGCGTACGGGCGCGGCTCCAGAGAATATGCGGATTTCTCTAAGGCTTTCAAGCAGAACGAAACGGGGGCTACTCAACCGATAAACAGGGCTTCTACTGCGCAGATGCAGAGCGTGATCGCGAAGAAATCTGGATCGATTACGTGAGCGATCTGGGTGATGGCTTCAATTCTACATACACCATTGCCTATTACCTCTCCCGTCCCCGCTTGCACATCGAGGATTTCGAATCGAATACCAGTTATTCAACCTTAAGAGGAGATATTCTGATTTTCGGTGGAGATCAGGTGTATCCAACGGCCAATCGGAAGGAATACAACCATCGGTTGATTACGCCATACCATCTTGCCATGGGGTGTTCCATGGACCCTCATCCGCAGCTGTTTGCCATTCCGGGAAATCATGACTGGTATGATGGTCTTGTCTCCTTCACACGGCTGTTTTGCTCGCGTAAATGGTTCAACGGCTGGCAGTCACCCCAACAGAAAAGCTATTTCGGGATAAAGCTCCCCCACAATTGGTGGTTGCTCGGAACAGATGTTCAGTTAAATTCGGACATCGATGGACCGCAGGTGCAATATTTTGAAAGACTCGCCGAACACATGAGGGAAGGCGATCGCGTCATTCTGTGCAATGCCGAACCTTATTGGGTCTCCTCCAATAAATACGGGGCGTATGACTCGACCTACAACGAAAACAATTTGTGCTTTCTCGATAAGCTCTTGAAAAAACGCATACAAATTTACATAGCGGGAGACCAGCACCATTATCGCCGTTTTGAATTCATTCCCAATGATCTGGACGGACAACCGGACCACAGCCGAAAGGTAGAGAAAATAACTGCCGGCGGAGGGGGCGCTTTTTTGCACCCGACTCACGACCTGAGCGAACGGTTGCTTGAAGAGCGCGTTACAGAGGACATTTATGGGAAGGAAGAGCGCTTGTTCGAGCGAAAGAAAGATTTTCCCGACGAAAAGACATCAAGGCAGCTTTGCAGGGGCAACCTCCGGTTTTTGCAAAAAAACAAAACTTTCGGCATCGTAACAGCGATTCTGTATCTGTTTATGACTTTATTCGTAATGGGCAACCCTGTACCGACTGCGATAAAGGGAACCTTCAGCGAAATGCTCGTATCGTTGCTATCCGGAATTGTTCATTCTTCAAGGTCCATGTTTTGGATTTTGATTGTAGTCGGAGGGTTCTGGCTGTTTACGGACACTCATTCACGCAGGTACAAATGGATTGCGGGAAGCCTTCATGGACTTTGCCATGTTGCGGCTGCCTTCCTGATCAGGTGCGGAGTCATGTTTACAATAGGTGTCGGGCCGGATGCAGATTGGGGGTTCGGTGACCATATGCTGGCCGTGTTGCTGATCGGAATCGGTGGATGGGTTGTCGGCTCATGCTTGATGGGTTTTTATTTATACCTATCGTTGAATGTGTTCGGCCGTCACAGCAACGAAGCGTTCTCCGCTTTAAAGATCGAAGACTGGAAAAACTTTATGCGCATTCATATCGACAAGGAAGGGGGATTGACGATATACCCGATTGGCGTAGAAAAAATCGTAAGGCGATGGAAGGCTGTTCCGATAACGGCAGCGGGGCCTTTGTTGGAACCGGATTTACGCGAAAATGAGCAAAAGAAGGCTGCGCCCAGACTGATCGAATCCCCTATCGTGATCCAACCGCTTTCCCGCCCCTAGACCAAATAGAACCCTTCGGTACGTGGCAGCTTCAAACGGCCGAAGGGTTCTATTTGAAATTCCGCTGACGCCAATTGTATTGTGGGGAGCGAGCGCATCCACTTTCACCGAGAAACTAAATCTGTGCTGGATGTGGCTATAACATTTTCCAGATGCTCTGCAATCAGCGGGTACACGTCACGAACAGCATGTTTGCCAAAGAGGCAATCGATGTGACCATAATTCGCTATGACGTGATACTTGTAGAGCGAGGGGTCATTATGTTCACTCAATTGGTCGTAAGTCAGCCTGGTACCCTCGGGTGTATTCACTTGATTAGCCTCTCCGTGAATAAAGGTGATGGGAACTGCCAACCGATCCAAGTGCTTCATATACACATCCGCTCCGTCGTGCCGTAGCAGCTTTCCTTCACGAAAGACGAGGGCCAAATGATCGAAGGCTGTAATATTGGCCCCTCCGAACATTTCGTAGAGGCATTCATGGGTCAAATCGTTCAATTGCTCGTGTTCGAATAGAAGCCCGTACATGAAGGTTGCGCGGCGGCAAACCGGACTGTGGCACCTTTCCTCAATGGGAAGAGGATACAGCTTCAAAACTTGGTTATACAAGTGATCGGTCCAGTCGTCCTGAGCGTCCGTATAAGCCTGCAAAGAATCGATACCGAGCGCTTTCAAAATGGTCGGAGTATATAATCCTACCTTTAGCCGGTTTAACAGCGGAGGCTTGAAGTGAGCCCCGATTTGCGTAAGAATGATAGAACGTATGCCTTGAAGCCCGCTAAGCATTGACATGGTGAAAGTGGCCGCACCGACGCAATGGGCAAGAACATCGATGGTAGCGGCTCCCGTTACCTTTTGAATCGTGGAGACGGCAGCGGGATAGTCGAAATTCGCTACATCGTCCAGTGTAAATTGCCCGTGATGGTAAGGCAGTTCTATGCTGGCACGCCAGTCAAGCAACCAAACGTCATAACCATAGGCGTATAAGTATTCTAATAAGTTGGTTTCAATCGTATCCAACGAAAAAATATTACTCGAAACGCCAAATCCGTGAGAGAGCATAATAGGACCTTTGTCGCCCCCCCGGTATCGGATAAGACGAAGCTCGATCCCATCTCCGGCTGAAAAATAATGCAACTCGGGGGTTCCCGTGCGTAAAGGGCGTTTTTTGCGTGGAGGAGCCGTGGGGTTGTACACATGCTCTTTGGCAAAGATACTACCGTAGGTTTCATAAAGAGAGCCTGCAAAGAAGGTTCCGAAACGGGCGATCGCTTTCATTTTCTCAATAGGGCCTGACTCATTCAAAATGCGAATCGTTGAAAGCTGCCTCATGAAGTCTTCTTTTTCAATGAACAGAATACCTTTGCCCAGTAAAGGAGCTTCGGTATTCCCGCCGTCGTAAACCGAAATATAGAGTGTCGTCGTGTCGGCCCAAAGATCAAGCTTGGTGTCGTGTTTGATACGTTTAAATCCCTCCATTACATAGGCCCGTCCTTCGACGGAGGAAAGTTGTAATCGGTACCGCATTTCCTTGGCTTCTGGCAGATCCGGATTTCCTCTGAGTAGATGAAATTCGCCTCGATGGACGGATATTGGCTTATCCGATAGAGTGGGTGCTTCAACGATACCGGTAATTGCCGCTCGATGCTCCGGGTTTTCAAGCATGTCCTCCAAATTGTCGGTGTGCACGGTAAGAGTGAAGCTGAATCGGGAAAGGTTTCTCAGGCCAATTTCATAGGCTTCTTGAAAATTCTCGGTTGATTGTGCAGTGAAATAACCTTTCATTGTTTCTATGAATGACAGACCGAGCCCGTTAGGTGTTGAATCCTCTTTTGAGGGACGGGAGGGAAGTTGGTAGTCGATCTGCAAATTACGGTCTTGTGCAAGGAGATAACAACTGCGCTCAGCTAAAGAAGCGATCGTCAGCAGCGGATTGACGCCAAGAGAACGGGGGATGATCGAACCATCGCATACATATAAACCTTCGTGCACGCTTTCACCCTCCGGACCGGAAAACACTTGCCCTTTATGATTCACAGCGCCTTCCTCCGACTTTTCAGCCATGATGCAACCTCCCAGGGGATGAACAGTAACCAGATGTTTATCGAAATACCTGCTCCATAGCGGGTTCTTGAGATGCTGCCCACTACCCAGAGCTTCGCTTGCCCTTTTAAGGTTTTTATTGACAGTATCAAAAATGGCTTGTTCGCCTACGTCCTTCCAGCTGATCCGCAATCTATCATGTTTGTTATGTAAATACAATTGGCCGTCCGAGTTGTCATGCGACATGACCAAGTACGTTTGTGTGTTGTGTACTGCTCCGGTGCGGGCTCCTTGAACTAAGCTTTCAAGCTCTCTCTGCTCCTCTTCGATGCGATCCTTCATGGATGGGTGTAGTGGTTCACCGAAGATTCTGGAGGCCAAGGCCAGCTTGGCAGGCAGAATATTGGACAGTATGGAAGGAAAATTGCCTTCCTCGATAACCATGCCATCGTTCAGAGTAGGCTGGTTTCGTAGATCGATCATACTTGTAATGCAAGGCCCCACGGAGTCCATCGAATTCGGATCCAAAAAACCGAAGCCTACGCCGTTCACTTCCGTTTCTGTATTGTAGCCAAAAGCCAGAACGTCACCATTACCTGAAAAGTGTCGTCCGATTTGCCCCGAGAGAGGCAGTCCGCTAGCTTTGGACCGAAGTAGGATTTCCGTACTCCCAAGGGAGCCTGCCGATAGAATGACCAGTTCGGCAGTGACGAACAAGGTATCCAGTGCAGGCAGTAGCTCACGGCCTTCTTGCAACAAATTATAATGTACCAGGTATCGACCGTTCTTCTTCTCGATATGCGAAACGCTGACTTGCGTAAAAATTTCCGCACCGAAATGGCGGGCATCCGGCAAATAATTCATTGCGAGCGTATTTTTGGCGGCATAATTGCATCCCGATACGCAATCTCCGCAGCAGACGCAAGGCTGCTGCTTGACACCTACATGGTTCATTCCGTCTTTCCAATCATGGAAGGTAACCGCAATGTTGGGCTTGGAGAAGGGATGGCCCATATGCGTTGCCGATTTCTCCAACGCTTTGGATTTGGGTAGAGCAGGATAATGACCGGGGTAAGGAGTCGGCCTCAGCATCTCATTTGCCCTGTCGTAACCGTCTTCGATCAAGGTATGGATATCATGTCGGATTTCTTTGGGCCAGCAAGCATCTTCGAATACCCTGGACTCGGCTTTGATCACGACATTGGCGTTAATTAAGGAGGTGCCTCCCAAGCCGCAGCCTGTAAGCACGTTGATGTCATCGTCAATATGAAAGTGATATAATCCAGTAGTGGAGCCAATGGAATGGTCCGATAGCCGGAACGTTAACTCCCTTGTGGCTTCGAGTTCCGTATTGGGAAACTCCCCAGGAAGAAACTCCTTTCCACGCTCGAAGAGGCCGACCTGCAAACCCGCCCGGGACAATCGGGAGGCTGCGATGCTTCCGCCGTACCCCGAACCAACTACGATGGCTTGGTAATGCGGTCTGATTTGATCGGGAGATAAGGATAGGCGTCTCATACGAAATTTCTCCTCCTGTCATCGTGTTCTGGAATATCTCGTTAAGGTCCGACTTTCTGTATAGTAGTTTGACTTGGAAAGTTATATTTATGCATTTTCGTAATTGAGATATATTGCCATTCCGAAGCTTTGGGGCCTACATTCTAAGTTCCATAGTGATGCTGTATATGATAATCT
This sequence comes from Paenibacillus sp. 22594, assembly GCF_052044425.1. Taxonomy (NCBI): domain Bacteria; kingdom Bacillati; phylum Bacillota; class Bacilli; order Caryophanales; family Paenibacillaceae; genus Paenibacillus; species Paenibacillus sp. 22594. Next base: position 565,305 of record NZ_JBQENA010000001.1, on the reverse strand, counting down.
TAAAAACAATAAAAACATAACCTACTCTTCAAACGATACGGAGTTCCTTAAATTTGATCGAATACATACAAACAAGAAGTTATCTCGATATAAAGATATTAAGGGTAACTTTGGAACTTGGGGACTCACTATGAATCCAGAGGGGGTTGACTTAGCCTACGAATTGCAAAATAAACAGCCGTAATCGGATCAGTGTTTTATTGCAAATAGCGTAGACGAATATACAGAGTTCATATCCCCGATTTCAATCTATCCTCATATCTTTAGATTGAGTCCATACTGGTGATTGTTTTACATGACCATACTTGGCAGCTTGATTTGAATCGGGGCTGGGATAGCTGAGGTTGACGGGAAGGTTCCGAAGATTTAACCTATATATTAGAATCAAAACTAAAAAGATTTTGGTTGTGTGGATTGATAACATCTATTACACGGGATAACACATGGAAACATTCTTAACTTTATGGAGGAGTAGCGTGGCAAAAGCGAAGGTGGCCAAACGGCCGACAAGAGATGAATTTGTGCTGGAGGAAATTGGCAATCAACTGACAGAAGCCATGCAGGAGGTCTCCGAGATTTTATTGACCGTCTGGGGCAAAGAGGAGCAGGTCCGTGGAACGATCGTTGGCATGGATTCGCGTACCGGCAAAGTGCATGTAAGCTTTAATGAGGAACTGTTCAAGGTTCCATTTATGGACATTATGGCCTTGGATTACCCGAGAGATTAGCAGGTAAGCAGATAGAGAGCAGCCGGAAAGGTCGATGAATGATGCAAATCACCAAAACGAATGCAATGCGGATTCTCGATACCCGTAAAATCGCCTATGAGGTTCATCAGTACGACAATGAGGATGGCCAGATTCATGGAACTGCAGTAGCTGAGAAAGTGGGTCTGCCGCCTGAAACGGTCTTTAAAACGCTTGTCGCACATAACGGACCGAACCTGTACGTGTTTGTCATTCCGGTGGCTGATGAGCTTGATTTGAAAAAAGCCGCCAAGGCGGCTGGCGAAAAGAAGATTGAGATGCTTCCGGTGAAGGATCTGCTGAAATGGACTGGCTACGTACGTGGTGGCTGTTCTCCGGTAGGAATGAAAAAGCTCTATCCAACCTTTATTCACAGCAGTGCCGAGGCACTGGCAACTATTGCGGTCAGCGGCGGTAAAATCGGGATGCAGATGGAGCTGGCACCAGGGCAGCTCGCCGGAGTTACAGGCGCAAAATTCAGCGAGCTGATTAAATAATGCTCCGTAAAAAAGTCTCCATACCAAAAGCAGTGGCCGATGAAAGAATTCATCCGGTCCACTGCTTTTTGCTGTTCAGGCGGGTTGCCCCGCGAATCAGAAACGGGCGGCTAGGCAGCCCAAATATTCTTTTAGTGCCGTCCCGGTATTATTGATTGCACTTGGGGATGGAGAGAATTTGGCGGTATAGAGGCGCCCTTCCAGACTAACAGTATAATCCGTCGGATACGCCAGCGGCAAAAGCCCGCTATCCTTGAAATAGAGCATGGCCCGGGGCATGTGGAATGCCGAAGTAACCAGAATCGGGTGGCTGAGTCCCTTGCTCTTCATCAAGGCCGCTGTATTGGTTGCGTTCTGTTCCGTATTCAGAGACCGGTTCTCGGTCAGAATATCGGTCTCCGGGACACCGAGGCCCATTAGCTGCCGCTTGGCGATATTCGCTTCGTTGCCGCTGTCGGGGAATACTTGGCCGCCGGAGAAGAGGATCGGCAGTCCGGTCTGGCGGTACAGCCGCACTGCGGTCAGCAGCCGGTTCGCCGCCGAACCGTACATGTTACCTTCCCCGTCGATGTCAGGGGTCCCGGAGGTGGCTCCACCGCCCAGTACGACGATTACATCACCTTGGATCAGCTCAGGCTTATCATACTGCCGCTCCAGGCCAGCCATCAGCAGATTACCGATCAGGGGAGTCATGGAGAGGTAGAGCAGGAAGGTAATGCCGAGCAGGACCAGAGCCGGGCGGCGGCTGCTCCGCCACAGCCAGATTGTCATACCCAGGAGCAGCACAACGAAGAGGCCTGGCGGCAGCACGAAGCTGTATACGAATTTTATGAAATAGATCAACGAACTCACCTCATTATGTATGATTGCTGTGTACATTGTACCATGTGCAGAGGAAACAGGCCTAGCGGCCATAGATGCATTTGCTGGATTGTACAGGATTCTAAAAAAACTGCTATTTTACATTAAAAAGCTTCACTCTTGTTCCGGGTCTGACATGCTACAGTAATGTAGGAAAGCGCTGTTCATCAAAGAGGCAATGGCAAATCTTGAGTAATGGGAATGCAGTACACAAAGGTGAGGCAAGGTTTGGTATGATAGTGATACGGGCAAAAGCCTCCTTTTAAACAGATAAATGACGGACTTGTGGAGGGATAGCGGTGAACAGGAATATACGGGTGCTGCTGGCAGATGACGAACCGGTTATTCTGCGTGGACTGAAGAAGCTGATTTCCTGGGATACACTTGGCCTGGATATTGTAGGAGAAGCGCGGGACGGGATCGAATTGAAGGCATTGATCGACACCTGCACTCCGGATCTGGTCATCAGCGATATCAGCATGCCGGGATTCAGCGGTATTGATATTATCCGGGATATTCATGAGTCGGGCCGCCCGATCAAGGTTGTTTTTATAAGCGCTTACCAGGAATTTTCGTACGCCCGGCAGGCTATACAATATGGGGCGCTTGACTATATCGTCAAACCCGTGAACACAGGCCAGCTGGAGCAGGTGGTAGAGAGAGCCGTGGCAGTGATCCGCCAGGAATCTCAAGAAGAGCGCAACAAGGAAATGCTCAAATCCTATGAACGCAAAAATCATTCCATAACTATAGAGGAACTCTTACAGCTCTTAACCGATGGCAACAGAGGAGCAGCGTCGGCATTGGCCCGTATGGGAAATATAGCAATTACCCGTTATGCGAGCGTATGTGTGATCGAAACGGATGAATATAGCGGCCAGGCTTCACGCTGGGAAGAGCGTGAACGCAAGCTGGTGGAATTTGCCTTGTCCAATATTATCAAAGAAACCGTGGATGCCGTAGGCAATGGCTATGTTTTCCGCAAAGGGGAACGTTTCGCAGTTCTGCTGCAGCATGAACAGGAAACTGGGCCGGAGCAAATTATGCAGGATCTCCATCACAAAATCAACAGCTACCTGAAGCTGCAGGTCTCAATAGGCATTGGGCGGCCGGTAACCGGGATGGAAGAGGCTGATGAATCCTACCGCAACGCTTTGAAAGCGCTCAAAACCAGGTATTTTGCCGGACTCAACCAAGTACTTGCAGACCGTGAGGATGATCAGGAGGTTCCTGTAGCAGTATCCGAATGGACAGCGGCTCAAGCTTCCCTAACAGAAGCGCTTAAATCACTGGACAAGGAACAACTGCCTATCCTGGCTGGAAGACTGCTGGAAACCGTTCAGCTTCTGTCCGGAGACAGCAGGAGTCAGGCAGTATCTCATGTGTATAACTCCATCATTCAGCTGGAACAGGAGCTCACCGGTATTGGTATAGGTGGCGGGCTGGTAGACCCGGATGAGAAGCCCTTGCTGGAAAAGCTGGCGGATGCCCCGACTTTTGCCGCATTGAAGCAGCAGTTTCAAGACGTGCTGAAGAGACTGGCCGATCAGCTGGCTTGTAAAATGAATGGAAGAGAATTGCCTCAGCTACTGCAGGTGAAGGCTTTTGTCGAAGCGCATTATGCGGAGAATATTACCCTGGAGTCGATGGCGGCCCTGGTCTATATGAATCCCTACTATTTCAGCAGCTTTTTTAAGAAGCATACGGGACAGAATTTCAAAAATTATATCACGGAGGTCAGAATGGGGCATGCGCTGCGGCTACTGCTTCATAGCGATCTAATGGTCTACGAGATTGCGGAATGTGTCGGCTACAATAACGCCCGGCATTTCAGTGATATGTTCAAGAAGCAATTCGGCAAGCTGCCCCAGGAGTATAAACAATCGCTCAAGAATTAACATTCAAGTTCTTATTCAGAGAAAAGAGGGATGCTCTTGCTGATCTGGGGGAGAAGATCCAAAAGTATTTTCGTCAAATTCTCCGCATCATTCCTGCTGGTCGGACTGATTCCCCTGCTGGCGCTCAGTTTCTTCTCAGTGAAGACCTTCTCCAGCTATGTAGAGCGGTATACCACCAGTAATCTGCAGCAGATGGTGCTGTATATGAGCTATAATCTGAACTCCGCGTTCAACCAGTACAATGAAATCTCCAAGCTGATGTATACCGGACGTTACGAAGGTTTCATTGACAGCTATAAGCAGGACCAGACCACCAATGTCAATGAGCTGGAGCAGATTAACACCATTCCGATAGACTCTTATTTGAAGACGGTGCTATTCAGTGATCCGTATATCTCAAGCGCCGTGTTTGTCCGCCAATCCGATGGCAAAATGTATGCCCAGGAAAAGGAAAACCGGTCGCTGGATAATAATTCTTTTCCTGCAGCCGAATGGCTGAAGACGATGGCTCCCAATCCGTCAGAGGTAGCTATTTTCCCCACACATTCGGATCCATATTTCTTCCGCTCCAGCAGAAAGGTGTTTACGGTTGGCCGCAGCCTGATTGATACTTCGGGAAAAGTGACTCGAGAACCCAAGGTGGTTGGCACGTTATTTCTGGATATTGATACTTCAATGTTTGAACAATTCTTCAGGGAACTGAGCCTGGGCGCCAAGGACGAGCTATACCTTCTGGATGGAGGGGGTAAAGTGTACTTCAGCAATCAGAACCTTCCTGCGGGAAGCATTGTGGAAGCCCTTAAAAGGGACAGCGAAATGATCGAGCTCAGTGAGGATATCCCTTTTTTGAATGGTAAGGTGATTGCGCGGATTCACCGCGGCAGCCTGTTCGAGCAGCTGTTATCGGCCAGAGCCACCGTCTACATAGCCATTTTGATCTGCGCTTTGGTCATGATTGTGATGGGGGCGTGGTTCTCCAGGCGTCTTGCGGCTCCAATCCGCGAATTAATTAAGCAGATGACCATAGTGGAATCCGGCAACCTGGATACTCAACTGTCTGTGAACACAAATGATGAAATGGGCAGGCTCGCCCATGGTTTCAACCGGATGGTGGAGCGGCTTCAGATCTATATCAATGAGGCGTATGTGGCCCAGATCAAGCAGAAGCAGACGGAACTGAATGCCCTGAAAAGCCAGATCCGGCCCCATTATTTGTATAACACCCTGGAAGTGATCCGGATGAACGCCGTGGATAAGGAAGCTGGTGAGGTCGCAGATATGATTCTTGCCCTGTCCAACGAATTGAAATATGTGATCGACTATGGAGAAGACCGGGTAAGTATTCGCAGCGAGCTGGAGCATCTGCAGAACTATTTCTACATTATCTCCGTACGCTTCGAGAACCGGTTCGAGCTTCAGCTGGATATTGCCCCGGAGGTTCATTTGGATTGGCCGATTCTGAAGCTCTCGCTCCAGCCGATCGTAGAAAATGCTGTTCAGCATGGACTTCGTCGTAAGGGAAAGGGAACAGTGGGGATTACCATGGAACAGAAGGACCGGATGCTTGCGATCACCATTTATGATGATGGCGTAGGGATGAGCCGGGAAGATTTGGCGAGGATCTTTCAAACACTTGAAGATCCCAATGCACCCAGCAAGAATGTGGGTCTGAAAAATGTGCATGAGCGGATACGTTCGACTTTTGGAGAAGAATACGGGCTGTCCATCAACAGCCGGGAGCATGTCGGAACCTCGGTAACGCTGCTGTTTCCGATTACAGACTGAATCCGTGAACTTTAAGTGGAGAAAGAGGCCTTGTCCAGTGTCACATCACAAGATTTGCAGGAGATGACCGCTACAAATGCAGAAGAAAAAATGGATGCGGCAGCGGACTGTGCTTCTGGGCGCTATACTCCTCCTGACTGCTTGCAGGAACAACGATACAGGTATTTCTGCCGGTACGCAGGCGCAGGACGGAGCAACTGGCAGCAAGAAAGAAGTGCATTTCACCATCGCTTATGCTACGGGTGACCCGGCGACCAAGCAGGCCATCGCGGCCACCATCAAAGCCTTCATGAAAGCCCGTCCGAATATCATAATTCAAGATACCAGCGAGCTGTCCTCCAACGGTTACCTGGATTGGCTGAAGATCAAGGACGCGGTGGGCGAGTTCCCGGACCTGGTGGAAATCCGGGATACCGATGCTTTTGCAAGTGCCGGTAAAATTGTGGAGCTGCCCTCTGACCTGCTGGAATTGTTCGACAACCTTCCGCAGGTGAATGGAAAAGTATGGAATGCCCCTCTGTTCGTAAGTGCGCCTCAAGGCATCATATACAGTAAACAAGCGTACGCCCACGCAGGAATCACCCGGCTGCCGCAAACCTACGGCGAATTCCTGGACATCCAGAAAAAGCTGAGAGCTGGCGGGATGACTCCGCTGGTCGTCGGCGGGAAGGATATTTTCCATATCGGCTTCTGGGTGAACAAGTTCCTGATTGATGAAGTTTATGCCAAAGATCCGAATTGGAACGCCAAACGTACGGCCAGGGAGGTCAGTTTTACCGATGAACCTGTGGTTCAGGCCATGACTGATTTCAAGGAGCTGTTTCAAACGGATATTAATGAAGGCTGGCTGAGTACCAGTGATAACCAAACGGCTTCTATGCTTGTATCCGGCAAAGCTGCCCAGCTCTATTCGGGAACCTGGATGTTCTCACAGATCGAGGAAGCTGACCCCGGATTTGAATATGGCTTCTATGCGCTGCCTGATCGTGAGGGTAATCGGAACGTAGTGGGTCTGCCCTCGCCAGCCGGGTGGTCGCTGTCAGCAGAAACCGCCGAAGATCCGGATAAAACGGAAGCGATTAAAGAGTTCATCCGTTTCTTTTTTGACCCTGAACCCTACTCGAAATTCTTGGCCAGCATCAATGGTCTTCCGTCCACGAAGGAGAAGGTAACCTATGAAACGGGGGAGCAGATGCAAACAGCCTTGAGTCTGATGGCAGATCCTGACGTAACCAAGTCGCTGATGATCAACAACTGGTGGGGGGATAATCTGATTCCGCCGGATTTCCGCAACTGGTTCTACAAGCTGCTGGAGGAGATGATCATCAGGAATGGGGATGTTACCGAGTATATGAAACGGGCAGACCGGGAGTATGACAGGCAGGTGCAGGACAATCAGTAGTAGCTCTGAAGACTTAGGAAGTGCCAATTAACAATAACTGCATAACATAGTAACTCAAACGGGGGACCCATGGTCCCTCGTTTTTTTTGTCGCCTGTGGAATCATTCCTCTTCAATTCACCGCACATGGCCCTTAAAAAAGTTCATTCTAACGCTAGTTTAGGAATGCTATTCTTGTAGCAAGGAAACGCTTTCGAACGATGATGCGCACATCGAGACCTGGTTTCCGACCCATTTTTACAAGGCTAAGCTAACCACACATTCGAACTGAAACTTATAGGGGGTTACTCTTCATATGCAAAAGAAAACGATAACGAAGCTGTCGGTCCTGCTGCTGGCGACCACGACGATCTTGTCGGCTTGCGGCAGCAACAACAATAACAGTAATACTGGCGGAAATTCGGCTGCCTCGCAATCACCGGGTACCACTGCAGCAGATGGTAAAAAAGAAGTGACCTTCTCCATCGGTTATGCATCCGGCGACCCTGCCACCAAACAGGCCATCGCGGCTACGGTAAAAGCGTTCATGGAGGCTAATCCAAATGTGAAGATCAAGGATATCAGCGAAACCAGCTCATCGGCTTATCTGGATTGGCTGAAGACCAAGGATGCGGTAGGCGAATTCCCGGATCTTGTGGAAATGCGTGATACTGAGGTTTTTGCCGATGCCGGAAAAATTGTTGAGCTGCCTAGTGATCTGCTGGATCTTTTCAATGATCCACCGCAGGTTCAAGGCAAGGTGTGGAATGCTCCATTGTCCGTAAACGTGCCTCAGGGCATTATCTACAGCAAGAAGGCGTATGCGGATGCAGGCATTACCAAGCTTCCCAAAACCTATGATGAATTCCTGACTATTCAGGAAAAACTCAAAGCAAGTGGAGTCACGCCGCTCGTGGTCGGAGGTAAGGATATTTTCCACATGGGCTTCTGGGTGAACAAGTTCCTGATTGATGATGTCTATTCCAAAGATCAGGACTGGAACTCTAAGCGTACGGCTAAGACTGTCAGCTTCACCGATCCTAATGTCATTCAAGCCATGACCGATTTCAAGGATCTGTTCATCAAATATGTCGATAAGGGCTGGCTCAGCACGGGAGACAACCAGACTGCCTCTATCCTCGTATCCGGTAAAGCGGCTCAACTGTTCTCCGGAACCTGGATGTTCTCGCAAATCAAGGAAATCGACCCTAGCTTTGAATTTGGCTTCTATGCCATACCTGACCGTGAAGGCAAAGTCAATGTTGTTGGTCTGCCGTCTCCAGCCGGATGGTCACTGTCTGCTGAGGCAGCCAAGGATGCCGATAAAACACAGGCGATTAAAGATTTCATCCGTTTCTTCTTTGCACCTGAGCAATACGCCACTTACTTGGCAAGCATCAATGCCATTCCGTCCACAAAAGAAAAAGTGACCTATGAAACCGGAGAGCAAATGAAAGTGGCTCTGGGCCTGATTGCCGACCCTAATGTAACTAAGTCCCTGGCGATCAATAACTGGTGGGGAGAGAACCAGATTCCGCCGCAATTCCGCAATTGGTATTACAAGCTGCTGCAGGATCTGGTTGTTAAGAACGGGGACGTTGCCGACTACATGAAGCAGGCGGATACTGAATATGATGCCCAAGTAAAAGCCAACGCACAGTAAACAGAAAAGGGTCCGGCGGGGAGCGGCTGTGCATGAACGCGCAGGCTCCTCTACCGGAACAGCACAGGAGGGAGAGCAACCATGGCTACAGCAATAGAAAGAGCAGACAAGCTGCTAACGGCAGCCATACCGAAGAAAAAGAAGAAATGGCAGTCCTATGCACTGTTGTTTATTTTACCTTCATTTTTAATCTATACCCTGTTTGTAATCGTTCCTACGGTAGGCAGCATCTATTTGAGCTTTACCTCATGGGACGGCATTAGTGAAGATGTGCGGTATATCGGCTTCGCCAATTTTGTAGAGATTTTGCATAGTCCCCGGGTTCATAATGCCTTGAAGAACACGATGGTCATGACGATAAGCCTCGTGCTTCTGGAAAATATTGCTGCGATTGTGCTGGCTATGCTTGTCGATAAGGTCCGCTGGTTCCGGAAGTTGTTCAGAAGTATTTTTTATTTCCCAACGCTCCTCAGCGGCATAGTCATGGGGTTCGTCTGGGCCATGATTCTGAATTACAACTTCGGCGTGTTCAATCAGATTCTGGATTCCATCGGGTTGGGTAGCTGGGTGGTGGATTGGCTCGGAAATCCGGAGTATGCCATGCTTTCGATCATTTTGTCTACGGTTTGGAAAGGCGCGGGTTATTACATGATCATCTATCTGGCAGGACTGCAGGGCATTCCAGCAGAGCTGAATGAAGCGGCGAGCATCGACGGAGCCAACGGATTCCAGCAATTCCGCCATATAACCTTCCCGCTGCTTGCCGGTTCAATGACCGTATGTCTAGTGCTCTCTATGATTAGCGCGCTGAAGATTTTTGATCAGATTGCCGTTATGACCGATGGGGGGCCGGGCTTTGAGACCGAGACATTAACTTATATTATTTACAAGGTAGGCTTTGGCGAACTGCGGCAGGGCTTTGGTACGGCACTCGCCATGGTTCTGTTCCTGATCATTATGTTCATTACCGTCATCCAAGTGAAATTCCTCCGGAAACGGGAGGTGCAGATGTAATATGACACTACAAGCCAAGAAAAGATGGGGAGAAATTGCCCTGCTTACGCTAACGGTTCTGCTGGCTATTCTGTTCTTTTTTCCGATTTTCTTCAACCTGATGTCAGCCTTCAAGAGCAATGCGGAAATTATGAAGGATGCCATCGCATTTCCGAAGGGATTGTATTTGGACAGTTTCAAATATCTGCTGACAGAAACAGAATTCCCCCGGGCCATTGTGAACAGTCTCATTCTGACACTGGTGTCCATTGTGGCACAGGTGCTGATCATTCCAATGGCCGGGTATGCGATAGAACGCAGGGATAGCCGGTGGACGAAGATGGTATTCCTGTATTTCCTGGCAGGGATGATGATTCCTTTTCAGGCGTACATGATTCCATTATTCAAAGAACTGAGAGTGTTCGGTTTATATGGAAGTCTAGTCGGCCCAATTCTCGTCTATGTTGCCGGTGCGGTTGGTTTCGGATGTCTGCTCTATACAAGCTTTGTCAAAGGAATTCCGAAGGAAATTGAGGAGGCGGCGGAGATTGACGGCTGCAGCCGGTACGGGATCTTCTGGAAAATCGTCTTCCCGCTGCTGGGACCGGTTACGGCAAGTATGGTTGTACTGAACGGTCTGGGCATCTGGAATGACTTCCTGATGCCGATGCTGGTACTGCCTTCGGGCGAGCCGAAGACGATGGTCGTGGAAATCTACCGGTACATCGGTGAATTCTCCTCACGCTGGGATATGATTTTTGCCGGAACAGCCATGTCGGTGATACCGGTGCTGATCGTGTTCATTTTCCTGCAGAAGTATTTTGTCAAAGGAATTGCTTCAGGCGCAACCAAGGGGTAAGCTCTTGTTTTTGGAGTTAGATAGATGGTTGCACTTGGTGAGACGCTCCGCGAACGAAACGTTGTTCCAATCGCTTTTGTGACCAGAATTTTTTCATTCCCGTTAGCGGTGAAAATCCGGAGACAAAGGCGAACGCTAACGCTTTTCCGTGTGTCAAGGGACGGGACGAAAAAAAGAAACCACTCTTTGGAAAATGGGGTTGCCAACCACACAACCATTTCAAAGGGGAGGTTTCTTTTGTACATTGATTGAACCATGGACCAACTAAATTCTACTTAAGGGCCACTTCCTTATTTATATTGAAGACATATAGGCAGCCGGATTCAGTTCTACACTTTCAATGACAATGGCTGTCATTCCCGTCTCGCTCCTGGTTTCATGCCATTCTCCTTCTTCCCAGAACACGGCATCGCCTGCTTGTACCTTGATGAAATTCGTATCTCTGCCCCTGACGAGACCTTCACCGGACATCATCAGAAGCAGTTGAGGTCCAGCTGCCTGGTGGTATCCGATGATCCCATTCTCTTCCAGATACATGCACCCTATACTAGCAGACTTCTCTGTCCGGATAATTCGGGACATGATGAAATTGGAATGATAGGCAGTTATGTTCTTTCCGGTTTCTTTGACGAAGCGGTAAATCTTCATGGCATGCCCCCCTGAGTCATTATCACTTATTACTATCTGGATTCTGCGGTGAGCTGGCGGTAGCCCATAGGCGGCAGGCCGGTCCAGCGTTTGAACTGCTTGCTGAAATGAGAGACATCGCGGTATCCGAGCCGGTGGGCGATGGCCTCGACGGACAGGCTGTTGTCCAGCAGCATCAGCTTCGCGTGGCGGATGATCAGATCGGACAGGTATTGTCTTGGCGACATGCCATATATTTGCCGGAATGCCCGGTTGCAGTGATTCGGGCTGTAGCCCAGCCGTGCGGCAATATCCTCAATGCCACCGCCTCTGCTGCCCGTAGCTGCGGCTGTAAAGACGGATTCCTGCAGCAGCCCTTCGACCGCATTCGCGAGGGCGACGGTATTCTCTGTAACTCCGGGCTGGGTGCTATGCGTGGCTGCCGGCGTTTCAGCCAGCACCCAGCCGCTAAGGGCGGTGAACAGCTGCAGGGAGGCATTCAGCGTAACCAGCCGGTTCCGCTGGGCGTCGCCTGCTTCGGGGAGAATAGCCGTGGAGATCATCACATCCAGCGCCGAGCGGATCGCACGCTGTACCGGTGAGTCGCCGCTTAGACTGACGGTATCCATCGTCAGCAGCGCGCGCCGCAGCGACAGATCGTCGATATCAAAATGCAGGCAATAATAGGTCATCTCTCCTTCGGAGTCAGCGCCAAGGCTGGAATGTCTGATTCCGGGACGGATGAACAGGATATCCCCGCTTTCCTGCGTGCAGGATTGTCCGCCTACCGTCATTTGCTGCCTTCCCTGCAGCACTAGGTTGATCTCAAACATCGGATGGGTATGTTCCGGGTACTGCCACCGTGTATCCACTTTGCGCCAATGGGCGGCGTAGATGTGAAAGGCGGCCTGAAGATCCGGAGACATGCGGCCGTCCAGAGAATGCTCAATGCCGGGAATATTCACGTTCATGGGGTTCCTCTTTTTCACTGGAATAGTTGGGTTTATTATAGCATAGCCGACTCTATCCGTTCGATTTGCCCAAATAAAAGGCGGCTTTGAACCTGTCGCAGCGGCAATAGGATAGCTAACATAGAGATAGAGTCCGGCAGCGCCGGTAAATAGCTGGAGGGAGTGCTTTTAGTTATGCCTAAGAATCAATTCTACAATGCCCATCATTCACCAATCGGTGCGTTTGCGAGCTTTACACTGGGCTTCAAAGGGGCCGCAGGCGGCTTCGATCTGGAGGCCGGCAAGCCGCCCAGACAAAATATATTCATCGGACTTGAGCGTAAGGATGGCAGTGGCTACGACACGTTGCCGTTTCATGAACAAGGCGGGGACGATGAGAGCAAGCGTTACGATATCGAGAATCCTGATCCCAATCCCAATAAGCCGCGGATTCTTCATCCTTTTGCGGACGAAGAGATTGTCCGTAAATTCAATCTCACCACAGACAGCTGGTCGGCCGGGGATCTTACTTTCCGTATTTACTCACCGGTAAGGCCGGTACCCGATCCGGCAACTGCCACAGAGGAGGAGCTGAAGCAGGTTCTGCTCCCGGCTCTGCTGGTGGAGCTGGAAGTGGACAATACCACAGGTCAATCGGCAAGAAGAGCCTTTTTCGGCTACCAGGGCAACGATCCCTACAGCGCTATGAGACGACTGGATGAGAGTGACAGCGGGCTGACAGGAATTGGACAGGGCAGATTTCTGGCTATTGCCGCAGAGCAGGGGAGCGTCAAATCAGCATTGCACTTCACGATGGAGGATATCCTACTGGCAGAGCTGGAGGAGAACTGGACCTTTGGACTGGGCCAGGTAGGTGCACAAATCATTGATGTGCCGGCGGGTGAGCGGCAGTGCTTCCGTTTCGCTGTCTGCTTCCACCGCTCCGGCTATGTGACCTCAGGAATGGATGCTTCCTATTACTACAACCGCTACTTCAGCAATGTGGAGTCTGTCGCGGAATATGCAATGGCCCACTTTGAGGAGATTAAGCAGCAGGCGGAACAGGGTAATGCCATGCTGGATGGTTCAGGGCTCAGTGATGACCAGACCTTTATGCTGGCTCATGCTATCCGCAGCTACTATGGGTCTACCCAATTGCTTGATTATAAGGACAAGCCGTTCTGGATTGTGAACGAAGGCGAATACCGTATGATGAATACATTCGATCTTACGGTCGATCAGCTGTTCTATGAGCTGCGGATGAATCCGTGGACGGTGCGCAATGAGCTGGATATGTTTGTGGACCGGTTTAGCTATACGGATACTGTCCGCTTTCCGGGAGACAAGACGGAATATCCGGGCGGAATCAGCTTTACTCACGACATGGGAGTGGCCAACGCCGTATCTCGTCCAGGTTATTCCTCTTATGAGCTGTATGGCATTGATGGCTGTTTCTCGCATATGACCCACGAACAGCTCGTTAACTGGGTGCTCAGTGCGGGGGTGTACCTGGAGTATACCGGGGACAGTTCCTGGATGGAGCAGAATCTTGGAGTACTGGAAGAGTGCCTTACCAGTATGATCAACCGTGACCACCCGGAACCCGGACAGCGGAACGGTGTGATGGGTCTGGACAGCTCGCGCACGATGGGCGGGGCGGAGATCACCACCTATGACAGCCTGGATGTATCGCTGGGACAGGCGCGGAACAATATTTACCTCGCCGGGAAATGCTGGGCGGCTTACCTCGCGATGGAAAAGATTTTCCGCGAGGCAGGGAAGCTGGAGGTGTCGATTACCGCAGGCGATCAAGCCGAACGCTGCGCTGCAACCATTGTCGCAAGCGTAACGGAGGACGGCTATATTCCGGCGGTAATCGGTGAAGGCAACGATTCCAAGATTATTCCGGCGATTGAAGGCCTGGTATTTCCTTACTATACGGGCTGCAGGGAAGCACTGGAGCGGGAGGGGCGTTTCGCTGAATATATTCAAGCACTGGAGCAGCATTTGCAGGCCGTACTAGTCAAGGGAGTTTGCCTGTTCGCAGACGGAGGCTGGAAAATCTCCTCCACCAGCAACAACAGTTGGCTGAGCAAAATCTATCTCTCCCAGTTCATCGCGCGCCAAATCCTGGGTCTGGAATGGACGGAAGGCGGCCGTGAAGCAGATCATGCACATGTGGAATGGCTTACACATCCGGAGCTGTCGATCTGGAGCTGGAGTGACCAGATTATCTCCGGCCGAATTACCGGCAGCAAATATTATCCGCGCGGGGTAACAGCTATTCTGTGGCTGGATGAGCACTGAGGGCATCAATCAGTCTGTGCCTCCGCTGCAGTAAAGAACTAATAATACAGATAAAAGCAGCCTGTTGGATCTTTTATAAGATCCGGCAGACTGCTTTTTTGCAAATATAAGAATTTATATGTTTTACGCTATAAATTATCCTTCTATTTCTCGCTGAAACGGATACCGTCCTTAAAAGGACGGTATCCGCTTTCACTTGTCTGCAACTAGAAAATCCGGTGCTTCCATCCGTTCAGCTTGGAGACCGCTTCAATATAGTAGTAGTCTGCATAGATCAGCGAGACTTCGATGAAGGAATCCCCGCTGCCAGTACCTTTGGTAAGGATCGCTTCATGCTCCGGCTGGTTCCAGGTGGCATAATTCTCTGTTAAAGAGCGGAGAATCCGTTCCGCTGCATTTGCATATAGGCTCTGTTCACCCAGTGGAACCAGATCGGCAAGCTCCAGCAGGCCGGAAGCGGCGATGGCTGCAGCCGAGCTGTCCCTATATTTGCGTTCGTCATTTCCGGTGCGGAAATCCCAGTACGGGACCTGATCCTCCGGCAGCGCCGCGATGAAATAATGGGCAATCCGCTTGGCAGTATTGAGAAAGCGCACATCTCCGGTATGCCGGTACGTATTGATGAATCCGTAGAGGCCCCAAGAGGCTCCGCGGCTCCAGCAGGACTCTGGCGAATATCCCTGTCCGCCGAAGTTCTCAATATACGCGCCGGTCTCGGCATCAAAGGAGAGGATATGCTTGGTGGAACCATCCTCCCGAATCCCGTACTGCATCGTTGTTTCCGCATGGCTGATTGCAATGTGCTTGTAACGGGGATCACCGGTAACCTTGCTGGCCCAGAACAGGAGCGAGATGTTCAGCATGCAGTCGATGATAACCCAGCCGTATTTGTCCGCATTCCAGGCACGGATGAACCTGCCGGCAGGATTATAGCGGGCGGCCAGAAAGTTGGCGGCCTCGATTCCTCTACGCAGACCATCCTCATCGCCGGTCAATGTATGCTTGATGACAGCAGTAGGCAGGAACTGGAAGCCCACATCATGATGCAATTCCTCAGTCGGCTTGACGAACCATTCCTCCAGGGTCGTGTCCCAATTCCAGGCGGCCTCCTTATATAAGTCTTTTCCGGTCATATCGTGCATGATCCAGAGAAGTCCCGGCCAGAAGCCTGAAGTCCACCAGTCCGATCCGATATCGTCGAATTTGCCGTCTTCACCGGCATAATGCGGACATTTCCCGCCGATTTGTTCGATCATACTCGTAACCTTTGTATCCAGTTTGTCCATAACTTCCTGCCAATAGGCTGTGCTCATTGCGGATGCCTCCAATATATAAGAATGTGTCCTGAGTATATCGTGAAGAAGCTTAAGGAAGTTGCAATTTTATATCCCAAAATATCGGAATATTGTCATGTTCCTCAGGAAGATTTCCAACCTTCATAGTTTATGTTTGCGCTTTTATTGCGACAAAATACCAACATTTCTGTGTAACCCAGCCAAACTATAAATAGAAGAAGAACGGTATGCTTGAGACATTGAACATCCCAGGGAGGTTATTGGACAATGAATCAGCTGCAAGTGTATGAAGCCCCTAAGAATATTCCGGGCCGGCAGGATTACCAGGTGAAGGTGCGGAAGCCGGGTGAAGCGTGGCAAACGCTTTTTATTTATGAGGTCAAAGTAGACATGCATGAGGTCCGTCCGGCGTCAATGGCATTTTTTGATTTTGAGGGAGAAGCGGACGTAGAGATTACCTGCCTGTATACAAGGATAGAAAGTGTGAATATTTCCCCGGCTGCACGCAAAGTAGACTGTGCCCATGACGGGCACAAGATTAGCTTCAAGCTGAACGGTCCGCAAAAGCTATCGATCGAGATTAACGGTGACCGTTTCCGTAATCTGCACCTTTTTGCCAATCCCTTGGAGGTTTGTGCGCCCCGGCCGGATGGTGCGGGTGTCCATCTGATTCAGCCGGGGATACATCGTTCGCCGGATCTTCTGGCCTTGTTAAAGTCAACGGAAGTGCAGATGAACGGGCAGCCGCAGACACTCTATTTTGCCCCCGGAACCCATTACATAGAAGAAACTGTATTTGCGGTTCCGTCCGGAACAGTCATCTATTTAGCTGGCGGTGCGGCGTTTGTCGGCTCTTTCGTCTGCGAGGGTGTGGAGGACGTTGTGATTCGAGGCCGGGGCGTAGTATACTTGGCGGATTTTCACCGATTTTCAGCTTTTCGCGGAGTGCGGATCGTCTTTTCGCGCCGGGTGCGCATTGAAGGGATTACGGTGATGGATCCGCCGCACTATAGTGTTTTTATCGGCCAGTCGGCAGACATTGCTATCACGAATTTCAAAGCATTCAGCACGCGCGGCTGGAGTGACGGCATTGACATCATGTCCAGCAGCGGGATAGAGATCCGGGATGTGTTCATGCGCAATTCAGATGACTGCATCGCCATTTATGGCTCCAGATGGGATTTCTACGGGGACAGCCGCAACATCAGTGTGCGTGACGCTGTTCTGTGGGCGGATGTGGCCCATCCACTCATGATTGGCACACACGGCGATCACCGGTGCAGCGGGGATACGATTGAAAATATCGTGTACGAAAACATTGATATCCTGGAGCATCACGAGCCGCAGGAGAACTATTGGGGAGCGCTTTCAATTAATGCGGGGGACCGCAACCTGGTGCGAAATGTGCTGTACAGTGACATACGGGTGGAGCGGATTGAGCAAGGACAGCTGTTTGATCTGCGGGTAGTGATGAACAAGGATTACAACCCCGAGCCTGGTACTGGTATTGAAAATATAACGTTTCGCAATGTCCGCTATGATGGGGGTGAGGCACAGCCTTCGCGCATTTACGGGTATGATGAAGAACGGGGTGTGAACGGAGTGGAGTTCATCAACCTGCAGATCAATGGGGAAAAGGTAGACGGAACGCGCACAGATCTCATCCAGGTGAATGCCCATGCGCAGAATGTAACGTTTACAATCGAAGAAGCTCTTTAATTGCTTTTTCTATACTTCAGGGGTGTGGTACCCAAGACTCTTTTGAAGAGTTGGTTAAAGTAGGAGGCGTTCGGAAAACCGACAGTGATGCCAATCTGCTCCACCGGCATATCGGTAGTGGCGAGCAGACGGCAGGCCTGCTTGATCCGCCGGGCTGTCAGATAATCTACCAGACGTCCGCCCGTTTCCTGATGGAATACCCTGGAGACATAGGACTTGGACAAATGGGTCTCAGCGGCAAGCTGCGCCAGATTCACTTCTTCCTGGTAATGCTCCTCAATCCAGTTCATGATCTGTTCGGAATAACGGAGATTCCTTCGCTCCTCCGGTTGAATGAGGGAGTTCTCACCGGTTCCGAGACAGCTCAGCAGCTGGAGAAGCATCATCGTGATGTCTTCAGGGTCTTCCTCCATGGCGCTGTTACGGCACAGGTTGTAATTCTTGTAGTTCCATTCCACAGCTTCGGCGCTGCCGCCGAGATCGAAGCCGCAGTAGGAGTTTTTGCCCTGCCAAAGAGCGGAGAAGATGGCCTTGCGTTTGGCGAAGCCCTGCAGCAGATTCTCGGCGGTATGCGGATCTATATAGAAAATTGTGCGCATAAAAGGACACTCAGGAGAGACTTCTGAATAGATCCGGTGCAGCTGGTAGGGCTGGAAAAAGAACAGCATGCCAGAGCGGATATCGTACATCTGCTGATTAACGACAACATTGCCTTGGCCGCTGTGGACAAACATGACTTCACAGCATTGATGCCAGTGGTAATACCCCTTGTAATAATCGTCAGTATAGATCTGATAGTCCCAAATCAGTGACTTGTGGTCCGCAAAAATGACAGGTTCGAACAGCTGCTTCATAGCTCCTCCATCATGACAAAATATAAACATTTTCTTAAAACTCATTATAACTTTTAACAGCTGTGACCGCTACAATAAAAGGTAGGAATTTCGCACAAATTGTATATTTGGTTAACTAATTATAGGAGGGTAAAATCCATGGCTTCAACGATTCTGAATCCGGTTCTGACTGGCTTTCATCCCGATCCGTCGTTTCTCCGTGTCGGGAATGACTACTATATTGCCACTTCCACCTTCGAATGGTTTCCAGGTGTAGAAATCCACCATTCCCGTGATTTAGTGCATTGGCACTCGCTAACCCGGGTTCTGACGGAGGCGTCACAAGTGGATCTGCGTGGTAACGGGAGCTCCGGCTCGATCTGGGCGCCGGCACTTTCATACGATAACGGGATCTATTATCTGCTTTTTACCGATGTGAAATCACGCAAAAGCGTCTACAAGGATCTGCATAATTATCTCATCACTGCTACAGATATCACAGGACCCTGGAGCGAGCCGGTACGGCTGAATGGCAGCGGCTTCGATCCGTTCCTGTTCCATGACAATGACGGCACCAAATGGCTGCTCAATATGCGCTGGGATTTCCGTAAACAGCACAGCAATTTCTCAGGCATCGTCATGCAGCAGTATGATCCTGAGAGCCGAAGTCTGACGGGGCCTGTCCACGAATTATACAAAGGTACCCCCATAGGTGTAACGGAAGGCCCGCAGCTCTATCATAGAAACGGCTATTACTATCTGCTTGTGGCCGAAGGCGGGACTGGCATTAATCATATGGTCACACTGGCCCGCAGCCGCAGCCGGACAGGACCCTTTGAAACGGATCCGGATTATCCGATCATGACTACGGCGCATGATTTGACCTTTGCGTTCCAGCAGGCGGGTCATGGCTCATTGGTGGAGACACAAGCGGGTGAGTGGTATATGGCCCATCTCTGCACCCGGCCAATTACGGGAACCGGGAAGATGAATCCGCTGGGCCGGGAGACGGCCATCCAGCGTGTTGTCTGGACAGATGACGGGTGGCTGCGACTGGCCCATGGCGGCAAGCTGCCTGCGCTGACGGTTGAAGCACCGGAGCTGCCGCCGCACCCGTTTCCGGAACTGCCGGAGCGGGATGATTTCGATGAGGAGACGCTGGGCTATCCATACCAGAGTCTGCGTGTTCCTTTTGATCCTTCCTGGGTGAGCCTGACAGAGCGCCCTGGGTTTCTGCGGCTGAGGGGGAGGGAATCGCTGGCCTCGCTGCATGACCAGAGTCTGATAGGGCGTCCAATTCAGCATTTTACCTGCACGGTGTCCACCTGCATGGAGTTCAAACCGGATACCTACATGCAAATGGCTGGACTGGTCCTTTATTATGACGACGTTGACTACTACTATCTGCGGGTCACCGCTGATGAGATTAGAGGGGTAAGCCTTGGTGTTGTGATGTGCAGAGCGGGGGTATATGACGAAGTCTCCTCGATGCAGATATCGGTGAAGGACTGGGACCGCTATTACCTGAAGGCGGAGATCGAAGACCGCGATATTCTATTTTACGCCTCCCCGGACGGAGCAGAGTGGACCGCGATGTGCACACCACTTGATTTCGGCACGTTGTCCGATGAATACGGCGGCAAGCTGGGCTTCACGGGCGCCTATGCCGGAATCTGCGCTCAGGATCTGGATCAGCAGGCGAAAGCAGCGTATTTTGACTATTTCGAGTATAGAGCGGAATAGTACGGCAAAAGGAATTCTATAGCCCACTACTAAAGGCTCCTCGTTTTCTGGATTTCAGCAGAAAGCCCGGAGCTTTTTTGTGTTGTGCCGATGATCATAATGTTATGCGAATTATAATCAACATAATCATGAAACATTTTAGATGATTTAAAATTTCTAATTGACTAATTGCTGTCAGGACACTTAGAATATAACCGTCAAAGACATCTTTACATAAATTGATTTATATATATTTAAAATGAAATCAAATTTATTAAGGATTGTCTTTTCAAAAAAAAGAAGATGTAAGCGTTTTATATGGATTTCAACAAGAAAGGAGGACGGGGTTTTATCATATCGTATGTTTATTTAAGGGATCATTATGATTCGTGCAAACTAATCTTTTATCCAAATGGAGGATGATGATCTGTGGTGAGAATGACAGGCAAGCTATCTGCAGCGCTTCTAGCGCTGGTTCTGCTAGTGCCTTCGCCGCTGACAATGGCAGCAAGCGGCGAAACTATAGCACAGACGGATGGTGTAACAGAGCATAAGCAGGTCACAGACTATATAGGCCACTGGGCACAGAGGGACTTTCAGACATGGGCAGACAAAGGTCTGATTACGGGATACGGAAAAGGGAGCTTCAAGCCCGATCAGGCGATTACCCGGGCAGAATGGGTGACCCTGATCAACCGGGTTTTCAATTTGCAGGCAGAAAATGAAAGCGGATTCTCAGATGTTGCGGAGTCCAGCCCGTATTACACGGACATCCAAAGGGCGGCAGCGGCCGGATATGTATCGGGCTACAGCGACGGCACATTCCGTCCGAACCAGGCGGTAAGCCGGCAGGAAGCCGCCGTCATGCTGTTCCGGCTATTCCGGCTTGATGCTTCGGCTGATACAGCTGCGCCTAAGGATGCCGCGGATTTGCCGGCGTGGAGCCGGGATGCCGTAGTCACGCTGCTTGGAGAGGGTTATTTGGGCGGGTATGAGGATGGCAGCTTCAAGGGGGCCCGCCCGGTTACAAGAGCAGAAGCGTTGCGGATGATTGGTAAGCTGACAGGTGAAAGCATTCTGCAAGCAGGTACGTATTCGGAGATTGCTACCCGGAATATGGTCATCAGTCATCCGGGTATTGAATTGAAGAATTCCAGTATCAGCGGTAATCTGTATCTCACTGAGGGTATTGCTGAAGGGAATGTCACACTGGATAACATTAAAGTTACAGGCAAAATATACGTGTCCGGCGGAGGCGTGAACAGTGTCACATTAAATAATGTTAACGCTTCCGAAATCGTAGTGAATAAGAAGAATGGCCAGTTGCGTATTTTGGCTCAAGGAAATAGCGCCGTTCCCTTGGTCCGGGTGCAATCCGGAGTCAAGCTGGAGGAAGATAGCACCGTTCCCGGAGCCGGTTTCAACCGGATCATCATCGAGAAATCACTGCCGGAGAATTCAATGATTCAGCTTGGCGGAGTCTTCGATTCAGTAGATGTGCAAGCGCTTGGCAACCCTCTGCTGTATTTATCCCGGGGAAGCATCAATCAATTGACCTTGAACCAAAAGGCCGGGCTGCGCGTAGATTCCCAAGCGGAGATCGGCAATCTGGTCCTCGGAGTTAACGAGCAGATTCTGATTCAGGGCACTGGTAAAGTTTCTTTTGACAGCAAATTCAGCGGGAATATCAGATTCGAGACACTGCAGGCAACAGCTACTGCTGCGGCTAACCCTGTCTCTAGTGGAAACGGAGGTGGAAACGCGACATCCGCGCCAACAGCCACTCCACCAACCGCAACATCCACGCCAATAGCCACCCCAACAGCCACACCAATAGCAACACCGGCACCAACTGCTGCAGCTTCGGCTGATCCCGGAACTTCACCGGAAGCCACAGCGCCGGTTTTCTCTAACGTATCGGTACATGACCCTTCGGTAGTGAAGAAAGGAGGAACCTATTATGTCTTTGGTTCCCACATTGAAGCGGCCAAGTCGGAAGATCTGATGAACTGGTCCACCTTCACGAACGGATATACTACACCGGATAATGCGCTCTACGGCGATCTTTCGGCGAATTTGGCGGGTTCCTTTGCCTGGGCGGGCGAGAATGACTTGGACAGCAAAGGCGGCTTCTCGGTATGGGCACCTTTTGTATTCTGGAATGGAGATTATGTGAATACAGATGGAACCAAAGGTGCATTCATGATCTATTACTGTACTTCTTCCACATATATCCGGTCGGCAATCGGCTTTGCTGTATCCCAGAATATCGAAGGACCTTATGTCTATGCGGATACAATCGTATACTCCGGGTTTACCAAGGATGAGCAGTATGATACGAACAGTACTATCAACAAAAAATGGACAAATACTAATATTCAGGCGCTCATCGATGATGGCATATTGGATGGGGTAAACCCAAGCTGGTTCAACGCAGACGGCTCTTATATGAACAAAGTATACACGAACGCGATTGACCCTAACCTGTTCTATGACAAGAACGGTAAGCTATGGATTACATATGGTTCGTGGTCAGGCGGTATCTTCACCCTGGAAATCGATCCTGTTACCGGAGAGCCGAAGTTCCCTGGCAAGGATGGTACGACTCCCGACGGCCGGCTTATTGACCGCTACTTCGGAACGAAGATTTCGGGCGGCAACTATAAATCGGGTGAAGGTCCCTATGTTGTCTATGACAAGAATACCGATTATTACTATTTATATGTGACCTATGGCGGGCTTGCCTCGGATGGCGGCTATAACATGCGGCTGTTCCGCTCGGCCAACCCGGATGGCCCTTACAAGGATGCAGCGGGTCAAAATGCCGTGCTGGCCACCGATGGAGACCACTCGGCCATTGGGAACAAGCTGCTTGGCAACTTCATGTTCAGTAATCTGAACGGTGATGCTGATTTCCATGCCTATGGATATGTATCCTCAGGCCACAACTCGGTTTATTACGATGAGGATGAAGGTAAGCTCTTCAATTTCTTCCATACCCGCTTCCCGGCACGGGGAGAAACCCATGAACTGCGGGTACATCAAATGTTCATGAACGAGGACGCCTGGCCAGTTGTTGCACCTCACCGCTATTCAGGTGAAACGCTTGAAAAGGTGGAGCGCAGCGAGGTTGCCGGAGCCTATCAGTTTGTCAATCACGGCAAGGATACTTCAGCTAAGATAAAATCTACAGTTGATGTACAACTGCTTGAAGACGGTACGATTGCCGGCTCAGTAACTGGCACCTGGGAGCTGAAGGATGATTATTACGTTCATCTGCTTCTTGACGAAACAGATAATGGCAGTGCGGTTCAAAGACTGTACAAAGGCGTATTCGTGAAGCAGTGGGACTCTTCCCGAAATGCCAGTGTGATGGCGTTTACAGCCATGTCGGATCAAGGGGTGATGGTCTGGGGCAGCGCGATTGAGCAGCTAAGTGACGAACAGCTGGTGGCCAATGCAGCTAGTGGCCTCACTCTCGGTGATACAAGCAAGGTCTATAAAGATATTGAACTTCCAACAGCGGGAGTACACGGCTCGGCAATTACTTGGATTTCTTCTAATGAAGCTGTGGTTGGAGCGAACGGCAAGGTAACCCGTCCGGAAGCGGGGACGGGAAATACAACCGTCGAGCTGACAGCGACAGTTACGCTTGGCGCAGCTAAGACCACCAAAACTTTTACGATTGTGGTGGTTGAACTAAGCGGCAAACTGCTGGAGGACGGATTGACTGCAGCCTATGATTTTGAAGGGAACCTTACCGAGAGCGGAGAACGATTTGCTGCAGGACAGGTAACCGGCAAATTCATCAACACCACAGATGGAACCGTAACCTATGAGGAGGGTGAGGATGGCCAAGCGGTTAAGCTGAACGGCAGCTCCGGCATCCGCCTGCCTGACGGTCTGATCAACGGCAAAGCATATACGATTAGCTTATGGCTGAAGCCAGAGCAACTCACAGCCTATACGCCTGCATTCTTCGGTGCCAAAACCGGAACCAACTGGGTAAGCCTGCTGCCTTATGGCAATGCGGGAGCTACTACACGGATGTGGTTCGGCAGCGAAACCTGGCTTGATGCAGACGCAGGCGTGCAGATTCCAACCGGTCAGTGGTCGCATGTGGCCTTCACGTACGATGCCGGCACAGCCAAATTGTATATTAACGGCGTACTGAAATACACCGGTAAGTCGTTTACCGATGTATTCCAAGGAACAGATAGCGTATTCGCTCTTGGCGTTAATTACTGGGATGTCCCTTACAAAGGGATGATTGACAAGTTCCGGGTCTACGAGAAGGCAGTGACTCCTGAAGTGGTCGGCTGGCTGGTGAACGGCGAGCCGGATACCGGGGTCAAGGTTAGTTCCATTTCTTTCACCGATGCAGTAAAGAGCATAGCATTAGGAAATATGTATACACCACAGACCACGATTCTGCCGGCCAACGCAGGCCACCGGGGGCTAGTCTGGAGCTCAAGCGCCCCTGAAGTGGCAGCAGTTGATGCGGTTACCGGTGTAGTGACTGCCAAGGCTATGGGCGGAGCAGTGATTACCGCAACAGCTGCTGACGGCAGCGGTGTAAGTGCTAGCTATACAGTAACGGTAACGGATGGAAAAGTGGCCTACTACGCTTTTGACGGCGATTTGAAGGATTCGCTTCTGCTGGCTGGGGAGGGCCGGGCTACAGGCATGCTGATTACCAGCGCTACTGTGGGCAGCGTCACATACGGCGATGGCGTTTCCGGCCAGGCAGCGCTGTTCGACGGTGCATCAGGGATACGCCTGCCGGATGGGCTGATTAACACGGACACCTACTCTGTATCCATGTGGCTGAATCCAGATCAGCTTACGAATTTTACGACAGCCTTCTTCGGAGCCAGAACGAACAGCAACTGGATCAGCCTGGTTCCACAGAGTCCTTCGGACCAGACGATGTTATGGTCCAACGCGGCATATGAAGCGGATACGGGGATGAAAATTCCGGTCCATCAGTGGACTTATGTTGTTTTTACCGTTAATAACGGGACGGTTAAGGTCTATATCAATGGAGAGGAGAAATTTTCCGGTATAGGCTTCCCGAGCATTTTTACAAATAATAATGGAGTATTCTCACTGGGTGTGAATTATTGGGATACGCCTTATAAGGGACTTATTGACGAGCTTAAGATATTCAGCAATGTGCTTACTCTGGAAGATGTTGGGGCAGAGTATAGTCTGGCCGGAAGGTAAACCTGCTACAAGGTAGGGGAGCGAGCAGCGGACGGCAATATACAGTGGGGCGGGATCGTAATCCCGTCCCCTTTTTGCATATGTTTACAACGACATAGTTCCCCCGCAAAATCTTGGTTAATAGGGAAACTGCCCGACTCCAGCCAGAATAATGATTCCCGCAGTTACTAACCCTACGATAATAAAAACTCTGTAGACAAGGGGTTCCCCTGGAGCCTCCCGCTGATATACTATAGTAGAAATGAGCTTTTGGAATAGAGAGAACGCAGAGAGAATAGAGAGTAGGAGATTCCATACATGTCCAGCTTATTAGAGATTTTGCACAAGGAAGTTGTCCCGGCTGAAGGGTGTACTGAGCCGATTGCGGTTGCATATGCCGTTTCATTGGCGGCAGAGCTTCTGGAGGAAGAAATCACGGCAATCCGGCTGAAACTCAGCGGAAATATCATTAAGAACGCAATGGGTGTGGGCATTCCCGGTACAGGTCAGACCGGACTCCCTATCGCAGCAGCACTTGGAGCGGTGGTCGGCCGTTCCCACAAAGAGCTGGAAATCCTGTCAGGCTTGACTCCAGCCGAATTGAAGCTGGCAAATGATCTGTTAGAACGGGGCCTTCTTGAAGTAGAACTGAAGGATACACCTGAGAAATTGTATATAGAAGCCCAGGTATACTCGCAGAACCATATAGCAACTGCCATAATTGCTGGGGAACACACTCATATAGATTCCCTGGCACTCGATGGGGAGAAAATCACACCTCCCAAGTCCAAAGCGGATTGCGGTAAACCCGGACGGTCGGGTTCCGAGACGTATGCGGGTTCTGTTGAAGGCATTTTTGAGTTTGTATGCACCGTTCCTTTCCAGGATATCTGTTTTCTTCTCGAAGGGGCCAAGATGAATAAAGCTATATCTGATGAAGGATTACGCGGGGATTACGGCTTGCAGGTGGGCAAGAAAATGAGCCAGCCATCTGCGGTGAACTTGTTCGGCAATGATGTGGCAAGCAAAATCATCGCTGCGACAGCTGCCGCCTCTGATGCGAGAATGGACGGCAGTGCAATGCCGGTAATGACTACGGCAGGCAGCGGCAACCAGGGCATCGCCTGCACGCTTCCCGTGATTGCCTTGGCGGAGCTGCTCGGCAAGGATGAGGAAATGCTGGCCCGGGCGCTTGCGCTGAGCAATCTGGTTACTGTACACATTAAGCATTACATCGGACGGCTCTCACCGTTATGCGGTTCAGGGATTGCTGGCGGAGTAGGAGCGAACAGCGGAATTCTCTATCTTATGGGCGGAAGCCTTGCCCAGATTAAGTTTGGGATACAGAATACCATTGCGTCCCTTTCAGGCATGATCTGCGACGGGGCAAAATCAACCTGTGCGCTCAAAATCTCCACCTCTACCAATGCAGCTATTCAGGCAGCTACGCTGGCAATGAACAACATTGGGCCTACTACGAAGGATGGCGTGATCTTTGAAGAGGTGGAAGACACGATCCGCAACATGGAGCGTCTGGTTCAGGAAGGCCTGGCGGATACCGATGCTACAATCTTGAACATCATGCTCTCCAAAGGTGGAATGCTGTAGTCATATTATTTCAAATTCCGCACCGTCCTTGAACGAAACGTAGGTTTTCATATTTTTATACAAAACCGCCCGGTTCCCTGCGCAGCAAACGCAGGAGAGCGGGCGGTCTTTTTAATACAATACTTCAATATTCTCTTCGGCAAGGCGTTTCAGCCAGGGGTCTGCAGGTCTGCGGTCCGTAATCAGCACATCTATGCTGCCAAGTGCAACCAGCCTTGTAAAGGCGGTTTTGTCAAACTTGGTATGGTCAGCAAGCAGCACAACCCTTTCCGCCTGACGGAGCATGTGCTTCTTCAACTCACACTCCGGTTCATTGGAATCGGTAATCCCCCGCTCCATATCAATGCCTTTGCAGCTAATAACCGCAGTATCCACATTATAGCGCTGGATGGTATCATGGGCGACCGGCCCGACCAGCGACAGTGAACGGTGGCGCAGTGAACCGCCGGAGGAAATGATGTTCAGGCCGGAATTTGCGAACTCATGCAGAATATTAATAGAATTGGTGATGATCGTTAGATTGTTTTTGTTGCCCAGCAGCTTCAGAAATTCAAAAGAGGTAGAGCTGGGGTCTACCATCAATGTATCCCCATCATTAATCAGGTCCAGCGCTTTAAGCGCAATGTTTCGTTTGATATCGGTGTTGAGCGCATTGCGCGTCACAAAGGGCAGATCCTCATTCGTATGCCTATTCAGCATTGCCCCGCCATAAGTCCGGCTTAGAATGCCGTCTTTCTCCAGCTTCTCCAGGTCCCTGCGGATCGTTTCTTCGGTTACCTCGAACATCCGGCTGAGATCGGAGACGAGGACCCGTTTATCCTGATGTACAAGATCTATGATTTTCTTGCGTCTTTCGGCTGCCAGCATATGTATCACCTTTCCGGAACGATATGGTCTAACTATAGACTTAAATATCTGTGTTTTGCAAGAAAATAAACGAAAACCACAGGTGTTATATACATATTTCTTCGCAAAACAGACACTAAACAAATAAAAACAACATTAAATATATTTTATTTGTTGACAACAAAGATTTATGAAGATACGATGAGGATGTTAATGCTCTGACTGTAAGCGATACCTTTTTGAGAGGCGCCAGTGCCGGTCGGCTGATATGCTCAGAGACCAGCCTGAGGTGCCGAAGACGGCATAAAGCTTGAGGCTTGCGTAGAAGAACATTAATCCGAATAACACCGTTTATAACAAATTGCCTGGGAGGCTGGTCAATCAATGAGTACTCATGTCTATTATGTTCCGTCCACCAACATTATGGGTAAAGGCTGTCTGAAGGAAATGGGTCCTTACATTCAGGAATTGAATTTGAAGAAGGCGCTTGTGGTCACCGACAAATTTCTGGTCAAGAGCGGCATTGCCGGCAAATTGCTGGCTGTACTGGATGAAGCGGGGATTCAATATGCCCTCTATGATGAAGTCAAACCTAATCCAACGTGTAAAAATGTCCATGACGGTGTGGATTTTCTGAATTCGCAGGGCTGTGATTATCTGATCTCCATCGGCGGCGGCTCACCGCAGGATACAGCCAAGGCTATTGGAATTATCGCCACCAATGGCGGGCATATCAAGGAATATGAAGGTGTGCATAAATCCAAACATAAATCTCTGCCGATCGTTGCAGTCAACACAACCGCCGGTACTTCTGCCGAAGTCACTATTAATTATGTAATTACCGATGAAGAACGGAAAGTGAAGATGGTTATGGTCGACAAAAACAGCATCGCTACCATTTCAGTGAATGATCCCGAGCTGATGATCGACAAACCGGCCGCGCTTACCGCCGCAACAGGAATGGATGCGCTCACCCATGCCATCGAAGCGCTGGTTACACCTGGAGCCTATCCGGTAACCGATGCTACAGCACTGGCTGCGGTGGAGCTGATCTTTGCCAATCTGGCGCGGACCGTGAAGAACGGGCATGATATTGAAGCGAGGGAGCAAATGGTCTATGCCATTTTCCTGGGCGGTCTGGCCTTCAACAATGCTGGTCTCGGCTACGTGCATGCGATGGCGCATCAGCTGGGCGGCGTATATGATCTGCCCCACGGTGTATGCAATGCAATGCTGCTGCCATATGTGGAAGAAGAAAACGCAAAACATGTACCCGAGAAATTCAGAAGTATTGCCAAAGCCATTGGACTGCAGGTTGAAGGCAAAACCGATCAGGAATGTGCGGCATTCGTTATTGAATCCATCAAGGAACTGTCCAGGGAAGTGGGCATCCCGTCCAAATTGTCTGAGCTTGGCGTAGATGAAGTTGATCTGGATCTGCTCGCTGAGAACTCAATGAAGGACGCCTGCGCACCTGGTAATCCTTTCATACCTACCAAAGATGAAGTAATTACCCTGTTCCGCAAAATTCTCTAGAACAACATTTAGTAAGGAGAGCTTCTATGAACAAACATATCGCCGTCGATATCGGCGCCTCCAGCGGCCGGCTTGTACTTGGGACCCTCAGGGACGGTATCCTGACTCTGGAAGAGCTCCACCGGTTCAGTAATGGATTCACCGAGCATGAAGGCTCCTGCTTCTGGGACATTGATTATTTATTCGACCAGATTATTACGGGTCTACAGAAAGCCACCGCACACGGCATTAAAGAGTGCACGTTAGGCATCGATACCTGGGCAGTGGATTATGTGCTCCTGGACGCGGAAGGCAACCGCATCCAGGAGGTGTATGCGTACCGGGATTGCCGAACGGAAGGAATGATGGAGGAAGTGGCTGCGCTCATTCCGCCGGAGACGGTGTATGCCAAAACCGGGATTCAGCAATTAACCTTTAATACGCTATATCAGCTGTATGCCCATGACCCGATTGAATTGGTCAAAGCAGAACAAATTCTGCTGGTGCCGGATTATCTCTACTATAGATTAGGCGGCCGGAAGATCAATGAGGCTACCAATGCCTCGACCACTCAATTGCTAAATTTGCAGACTGGTGATTTTGACTCTGAACTGCTGTCTCTTTTACATTTGCGAAGAGAGCAGTTTGCTGTACTGACAGCTCCGGGTGAGAGCCTTGGATATATTCAGGAGCAGCTTGTAAGCCGGTATGATCTGCCCCGGTGTCAACTGATTTGTGCAGCTACCCATGACACCGCATCTGCAGTGCTTGGTGTACCCGTGCAAAAAGGCCGATCTTCAGCTTACATTAGCAGCGGTACCTGGTCGCTGCTGGGCGTGGAGCTTGACCAGCCGATTAATAATCCGCAAGCGATGGCAGCCAATTACACCAACGAATGGGGAGCCTTCGGCACCTACCGGTTCCTTAAGAACATCATGGGACTGTGGCTGATCCAGGAGGTGCGCAGATTGGACGGCGAACGCTACAGCTTCGCCGAGCTGGCCCGGCTGGCCGGGGAAGCCGAAGGCTTCCGCAGTCTGATACCCTGCAACGATTCGCGGTTCCTGAATCCGGATAATATGATTGAGGAAATCCGTGCTGCTTGTGTGGAGAGTGGTCAGCCTGAGCCGCAGACACCGGGACAGCTTGCCCGCTGTATATTTGACAGCCTGGCCTTGTCTTACCGGAGTTATCTGCAGGAGCTTGAAGCTCTGACAGGAACGGCGGTTGAGGTGCTGCAAATCGTAGGCGGCGGTGCGAATAACGGACTGCTGTGCCAGCTGACCGCCAACGTTATCGGCAGGGAAGTGCTGGCGGGACCGACCGAGTCGACAGCACTGGGAAATCTCGCGGTTCAGCTGATTCATGAGGGCAGTGTGGCCAATATAGCTGAAGCCAGAGAGATCATCGGGAACTCTTTTCCTATTGTATCTTATACCCCTCAACCGGTCCCTGAGCTGCAACATCTGCTGGAGCGCTGGGAGGCCCTTCACGCACCGGATATCCATTAGGCAGCGTAAAATACACACCATATGACCGGTTAAAGTTCATTTTATATGAAGTGAAATTAGGGAGCGGATGCTCACAAAACATTAGGAGGTTTCAGCATGGATCAGAGCATCATTAACAGTTATCACGAAGCCCAAAAATTATATGCAGCCCATGGAATCAACGTGGATGAGGTTTTGGAGAAGCTTGCACAGATCAAAATTTCACTCCACTGCTGGCAAGGGGACGACGTCAAAGGATTTCTTTTCAAAGACAAGGAGCTGAGCGGGGGGATTGCTGTAACCGGCAGTTACCCTGGCCGTGCCGGTACACCGGGTGAGCTGCGTAAGGATTTGGAAAAGGCCTTGTCGCTGATTCCGGGCAAACACAAGGTGAATCTGCATGCCATCTATGCTGACACGGATGAACAAGTGGATCTGGATGAGCTGGAACCGCGCCATTTTGCACCTTGGGTCGACTGGGCAAAGGAACAGGGACTGGGTCTGGATTTCAATCCAACCTGCTTCTCCCATCCCAAAGCTGCAGACGGCTTCACCTTAAGCCACGCGGATGAGGGAATCCGTAGTTTTTGGATCAAGCACTGCAAGGCTTCGCGCAAGATTTCGGAATATTTTGGCCGTGAGCTGGGCCAGCCTTGTGTAACGAATTTCTGGGTGCCGGACGGCTACAAGGATACTCCGGTAGACCGTCTGTCCCCGCGCATTCGGCTGAAGGAATCACTCGATGAGGTGTTCAGTGAAAAAATCGATCCGAAGTACAACATTGATGCGGTGGAGAGCAAGCTGTTCGGAATCGGTTCGGAGAGCTATGTGGTTGGATCTCATGAATTCTATATGGGCTATGGCTTGACCCGGGGCAAGGCGATTTGCCTGGACGCCGGACATTTCCATCCGACAGAAGTGATCTCCAATAAATTGTCCTCCATTCTGATGTTCAGCGAACAACTGCTGCTTCATGTCAGCCGCCCGGTCCGCTGGGACAGCGACCATGTAGTCACTATGGATGATGAGCTGCTTGAAATTGCACGCGAGCTCGTTCGCGGAGATTTGCTGGGCCGCACGAATATCGGTCTGGATTTCTTTGACGGCAGCATCAATCATATCGCTGCATGGGTTATCGGCACACGCAATACCATCAAGGCGCTGCTGCGCGCCATGCTTGAGCCGGTTGCAGAACTGAAGGCTATTGAGCTGGCTGGGGACTATACTTCCCGTCTGGCCTTGGTCGAAGAATTCAAGTCCTATCCATTTGGTGCCGTCTGGGATTATTACTGCGCTTCGCAGAATACACCTGTACGCGAACAGTGGCTGGCTGAAGTGAAGAGCTACGAGCAGGAAGTGCTGTCCGCTAGATAAAGGTTGATGTGAACTTTAGTAGTACGACCAGTAACGCATACAAAGGAGAGAAAACATATGAGTACATCCGTAATTGAATCCAAAGGCTATATTGCCGGTACTGAAGCGCCATTTATCCAGGAAATGTCGGAAATTACCCATCACATGTGGTCGCTTGGCTGGGATGAGTTGAACGGCGGCAACGTGAGCTACTTGCTGGATGAGGAAGAGGTAGCGAAATATATCAACATCCGTGAGTCTTTGCGGACGATTAAGCTGACTTTTCCGGTACAGGAGCTGTCTGGAAAATATTTTATCGTTACCGGTTCGGGCAAATACTTCCGCAATGTGATCAAGGATCCGGAAGCGAATCTCGGCGTCCTGCGTGTCAGTGATAGTGGAGAGAGTGTTGAAGTCCTGTGGGGTCTTCGAGACGGCGCAGTACCGACAAGTGAGCTGGCTTCTCATTTCATGAGCCATATTGAACGTCTGAAGGTCGATCCTGCGCACCGCATTGTGCTGCATACTCATGCTACGAATGTCATCGCCATGACCTTCACCCATGATCTGGATGAGCTGAAATTCACCAAAACCCTCTGGGAAATGTGCACTGAATGTCTGGTTGTCTTCCCGGATGGTGTCAGTGTCATTCCTTGGATCGTTCCTGGCAGCAGTGAGATCGGCCGGGCTACCGCCGACAAAATGAAAGAATATCGCGTAGTGATCTGGCCGCAGCACGGCATTTTTGTCACCGGTGCAACCATGGATGCTACCTTCGGTCTCGTCGAAACGATCGAAAAAGCGGCAATTGTCTACAATCTGATTGGCGGCAGAGAAATCAAACAGAAGATCACTGACCGGCAGTTGGCTGATTTGGCCGCGGCCTTCCACGTAACGCCAAAAGCAGGGATATTGGAATTATAGAATTTTTTTGAATCAAGGAGCTGTCTACTTTATCTGAAACTTAATGCCGGTCACAAGCAGTTAACTGCTGTGTCTGGCTTTTTTTGTGTACGGAGTCCTATCGACGTCTCATTTGCTTTTAAGCATGACAAGAGGCATAATATGCTTACTTAAAGTAATTATATTAATTAACGGAGGCTGAAGATGAACACCGATAAATTGTTTGCTCCATTCCAGGCAGGAAGCCTGTCCCTCGCCAATCGTATCGTAATGGCACCTATGACCCGTGTGTATTCGCCTAATGGCGTTCCCGGTGAAGAGGTTGCTGCCTATTACCGCCGCCGTGCTGAGGGCGGAGTGGGCCTGATCATTACCGAAGGGACGGCGATCAACCATCCGTCAGCGGTCAGCCATCAGAATATCCCGAATTTTCATGGGGAAGCCTCTCTTAAAGGCTGGGCAAAAGTTGTGGAAGAGGTTCATGCCGCTGGCGGTAAAATCGTTCCACAACTCTGGCATGTCGGCATGGCCCGCTCTATCGGCCAGTTACCAAATGTAGATGCACTGCCGGTTGGCCCTTCCGGATTGGACCTGGCCGGTGAGCAGATTACGGAACCTATGACCAAGCAGGAAATTGACGGGATTGTCGCAGCCTTCGCCCGGGCTGCTGCTGATGCCAAAGCAGCAGGCTTTGACGGAATTGAGCTGCATGGTGCACACGGCTACCTGATCGACCAATTTTTCTGGGAAAAAACCAACAAACGGACGGATGAGTACGGCGGAGATCTGGAAGCACGGACGACATTTGCAGTTGAAATCATCGATGCCTGCCGCCGTGCGGTCGGTCCGGATTTTCCAATCATTCTCCGTTTTTCGCAGTGGAAAAGCGGGGACTATTCCGCCAAGCTGGCGCAGACACCGGAAGAACTTGCCCGTTTCCTCACTCCGCTCAGCAATGCCGGTGTGGATATTTTCCACTGCTCGACGCGCCGCTTCTGGCTGCCGGAATTTGAGGGCTCTGAGCTGAATCTGGCGGGCTGGACGAAGAAAATCACCGGAAAACCAACAATTACTGTTGGTTCTGTAGGTTTGAACAGTGAGTTCGTAACCGCAGTTACCGAAAAAAGTGAAGAAGATAATATCGAACGTCTGCTGGAAAAACTGGAAAAATCTGAGTTCGACCTAGTCGCTGTCGGCAGAGCTCTTATCAGTGATCCTGCCTGGCCTGCAAAGGTACAGAGCGGCAGAACAGACGAGATTATTGCTTTTACTTCCGAAGCGACGAAGACTCTATATTAAAGTGGTTAGGATATACTGAATTATAGCCGCCCTGGTCAGGGCGGTTTTTTCTTTTAAAAGATAAGAATTTATATGTTTCACGCTATAAATTATCCTTCTCTTTCTCGCTGAAACGGTGCCGTCCTTAAAAAAGGACGGCGAAGCCGTTTCCACTTGGCCCGCTGATTACCGGAATGGATGATTTATGCTATAATTTTTACTTGAGCATTACAATTTCAGCCTTGCAGATGCTGCAGAGCTTCATGAATAAAGGACGTGAAACCATGACAATGGAGAATAACTCACCGGACTTAAAATCCGGCAAGGGTGGTTCGAAGGATTACTCGAAATATTTTGACTTTTCTGATGCCAAAGTCATCAGTGAAGAAGAAGGCAAAACAACCTACCGGATCAAGGGCCGTACTGTTCAGATCAATTCCAACCCGGATTACAAGGAAGGCAAACGCCGGGGCAAGCAGGAAATTGAGGTCATTGACTTCGAAAACACGGAAACGAACCGGATAATGGAAGAATTCAGAGAGATCAACCGCCACAAGCAGCATTATTACTTCATAGCCACCTACGGCTGCCAGATGAATGAGCATGACACCGAAACGATGAAGGGGCTCTTGGAGCAGATGGGGTATCTGGGCACCGAGGACCGTAATATGGCCGATATCATTCTGCTGAACACCTGCGCCATCCGGGAGAATGCGGAAGATAAGGTATTCGGCGAGCTTGGACACCTGAAGAATCTGAAGCTGGAGAAACCGGGTCTTTTGCTTGGCGTCTGCGGCTGCATGTCGCAGGAGGAAGGTGTGGTCAACCGGATAATGTCCAAGCATGGATTTGTGGATATGATTTTCGGTACCCATAACATCCACCGCCTGCCGCAGCTTGTTAAGGAAGCGTACTTTAGCAAAGAACTCGTCGTAGAAGTCTGGTCCAAGGAAGGCGACATTATTGAGAACCTGCCCAAGAAGCGGGAGGGCATGCGCGCTTGGGTTAATATCATGTATGGCTGCGACAAGTTCTGTACCTATTGCATTGTACCGTTCACGCGGGGCAAGGAGCGCAGCCGCCGTCCTGAAGATGTAATCGCTGAAATGCGTGAGCTGGCTCGGCAAGGCTTTAAGGAAGTAACACTGCTGGGGCAGAATGTAAATGCCTACGGCAAGGATTTTACCGATATAGACTATACATTCGGGGATCTGATGGACGATATGCGGAAGATCGATATTCCGCGCATCCGCTTCATGACATCGCACCCCCGCGATTTTGACGATAAATTAATTGAAGTGCTCGGCAAAGGCGGGAATCTGACAGAGCATATCCATCTGCCGGTACAGTCGGGAAGTACCGCGGTGCTGAAGAAAATGAGCCGTAAATACAGCCGCGAAACGTATCTGGAGCTTGTGCGGAAAATCAAAGCCAGCGTGCCGAATGCCGTGCTGACTACGGATATTATTGTTGGCTTCCCTGGTGAAACCGAAGAGCAGTTCGGGGAAACACTGTCACTGGTGCGCGAAGTGGGCTATGATATGGCATATACTTTCATTTATTCTCCGCGGGAAGGAACACCGGCAGCTTCCATGGAGGACAATGTGTCGCTGGAGGTGAAGAGTGAACGCCTGCAGCGGTTGAATAATCTGATTAAGGAGCAGAGCCGGGACAGCAATGACCGGATGCTTGGCGAGATTGTAGAGGTGCTGGTGGAAGGCGAGAGCAAGAACAATTCGAATGTGCTGTCCGGACGCAGCCGCGCCAACAAACTGGTGCATTTTGAAGGGCCGAAGGAATGGATCGGAACCTTTGTTCACGTTAGAATTACCGATACCAAAACATGGTACATTAAAGGGGATTGTGTAGCTGAAGCTGCGGCAATTCTATAATCATAGAGGAATGGGGCGATAGAAATGAGCCAGGAAGAACCACGTGTGAACCAATACGGAATGAACACCTACAATACCCGTGACCTGATTGTGCGAGAGGATATTATGGGCAAAGCCAAGGAGCTTGCCTCGCTCATTTCCACCAGCGAAGAAGTGAAACATTTCCAGCAGGCTGAGCAGAAGATACAGAATCATGAACGGGTGCAAAGCCTCATCGCTACAATCAAGAAGAAGCAAAAAGAGATTGTGGCGTTCGAAAGCTTCAAGAACAAGGAAATGGTCACCAAAATCGAACGCGAAATTGAAGTCCTGCAGGATGAGATCGACGGAATTCCAGTCGTGAATGAGTTCCAGCAAAGCCAGAGCGACATTAACTATCTGCTGCAGCTCGTCATTTCTGTGATCCGGGACACCGTTTCGGAGAAAATCAATGTAGAAGCGGGTACCGAAGCTCCTCCTTCGACCTGTGGTGACTAAATCAAGAATAGACCACTTATTAAATAAGCTGCGGCAAAGGATGATTCATTGTGAGTGAGAACGGGGAACAAACCTATAACGTCAAAAAATACCGCACGCCGGACGGAGTTCCGGCCGATATTGTCATGTTTACCCTGACCAAACGCGAGCGGAAGACCGTGACCAAGACGCTTCCGCTGCGTGAATTGAAGGTCATGCTCGTGAAACGCAAAAAATGGCCGTGTGCCGGGATGTGGGCGCTGCCGGGCGGCTTTTGCCAGGAAGATGAGTCCATCTATGATGCCGCGACCCGTGAGCTGAAGGAAGAAACCGGTGTGGACGGCGGACATTTGGAATATCTGGGTGTTTACAGCAAGCCCGGACGCGATCCGCGCGGATGGATCATCAGCCATGCTTTCTTTGCGCTGGTGGAAGAATGGATGCTGGAGCATAGACAAGCTTCCGATGATGCGGATGAGGTTGGGCTGTTCACGCTGCAGGAAGCGCTTGAGGAGCTTGAGCTTGCTTTTGACCATCATGACATTATTTCGGATGCCTATTTGCGGATTCAGCAGCAAATGCTGCAGACGACGATTGCCAGGCAGTTTCTGCCCCATCATTTCACACTGAGTGAGCTGTATCAGGTGATTCAGACTGTCGTTCCAGAATTCAAGGAGCCCAATTTTATCCGCAAAATCACTTCAACCCGCAGCCGTCAGGGTATATTAAAGGAAGTACGGGATGAAGCCGGTAATCCGGTCAGCTCCAACCAGTATTCGCAGCGTCCGGCTCAGCTCTACATGTTCACGGATCATGAGCCTTTGTTATCAATCTATACCTAGGAGGGATAGGGAATGAGAGCCTTGATCGTAATTGACTTCACCAATGATTTTGTGGACGGCAGTCTGCCCGTGGGGCAGCCTGGTATGGATATCGCACCACGGATCAGTGAGCTTACACAGAGGTTCGTGGATAACGGGGATTACGTGGTGATGGCTGTCGATCTCCATGAGGAGAATGATCCCTATCATCCGGAGAGCAAGCTGTTTCCACCGCATAATCTGCGGGGTACCGGGGGGCGTGAGCTATACGGCAGTCTGAAAGACGTATACGATCAGAATCAGGATTTAATATACTGGATGGACAAAACGCGTTACAGTGCCTTTTGCGGTACGGATCTGGAACTGAAGCTGCGTGAACGGGGGATTACCGAATTGCACCTAATCGGAGTATGTACAGATATCTGTGTACTGCATACCGCAGTGGATGCCTATAACAAGGGCTTCAGTATTGTCGTTCACAAGGATGCGGTGGCCAGCTTTAATCCGGAAGGGCATGCCTGGGCGCTTGGACATTTCAGCGGAAGCCTCGGAGCGAACGTAGTTGCAGCAGAATAACCACTAGTTCACCATTTATAGAGAGCACCAGCGAAAAGCTAGGAGATGAGGATTTTGAGGAGAGAACTTGCTCTACATACAGACAAATATCAAATCAATATGATGTACGCCCATTGGGTGAACGGAAGTCATAAGCGCAGAGCCGTGTTTGAGGCCTACTTCCGCAAGCTTCCTTTTGGGAATGGCTTTGCCGTATTTGCCGGGCTGGAGCGTATAACCCAGTATATCGCCGAGTTGCGTTTTACGGAGGATGATATCCGCTATCTGTCGGAGCAGGAAGAGAATTATGCACCTGCTTTTCTCGAAGAGCTGCTGCAGTTCCATTTCCAGGGCAGCATACATTCCATGAAGGAGGGTGCCCTGGTTTTCCCGGATGAGCCGCTTATCCGCGTCGAGGGTACCATTATGGAGGCACAGCTGGTAGAGACAGCTATCCTGAATTTTATGAATTACCAGACACTGATTGCCACTAAGGCCTCGCGGATTAAGCAGGTGGCTCCAAAGGATACACTGCTGGAGTTCGGGACACGGCGGGCACAGGAAGCGGATGCAGCCGTATGGGGCGCACGGGCGGCTTATATCGGGGGCTTCCATGCAACCTCGAATAT
The DNA here is from genome assembly GCF_052044425.1 of Paenibacillus sp. 22594. Taxonomy (NCBI): domain Bacteria; kingdom Bacillati; phylum Bacillota; class Bacilli; order Caryophanales; family Paenibacillaceae; genus Paenibacillus; species Paenibacillus sp. 22594. Next base: position 526,619 of record NZ_JBQENA010000001.1, on the reverse strand, counting down.
GCTGGCCGGCAAAAAGTTCGGCATTCCCACAAAGGGAACCCATGCCCATTCCTGGGTACAGAGCTTTGCCAGTGAGCAGGAGGCCTTCGACGCTTACGCCAAGGTGATGCCAGATGGAGTTACTTTGCTGGTGGATACATTCGATACGCTGCGCAGCGGTGTGCCGCATGCGATCAATACGGCTAAGAAGCTGGAAGCGGCAGGCAAGCGGATGAACGGCATCCGGCTGGACAGCGGTGACTTGGCTTATTTGTCCATCCAGGCGCGCAAAATGCTGGATGAAGCCGGACTGGACTACGTGAAGATCGTAGCCTCCAATGATCTGGATGAAAATACGATTATGAACCTGAAATCCCAGGGAGCGGCCATTGATACTTGGGGTGTCGGTACACAACTTATCACGGCTTCGGATCAGCCATCCTTGGGCGGTGTATACAAACTTGTCGAAATTGAATCACCTTCCGGTGAAATGGTCCCCACGATCAAGATTTCATCCAACCCGGAGAAAGTATCCACACCAGGCAAAAAGGATGTTTTCCGGATCATCGGGCCCAAAGGCAAAGCTCTCGCTGACTATATCAGCTTCCCCGGGGAGAAAGAGCCGCAGAGCGGTGCCCGCCTGAAGCTGTTCAACCCGCTGCATCCCTATCTGCAGAAGTATGTGGAGAAATATAAGGCTATGCCGATGCTCGAGCCGATCTTTGTGAACGGGTTCCAGGCCTATACTTTGCCAGATCTGGATGAAATCCGCCGCTATCATCAGGAACAGATTGATTTGTTCTGGCCGGAGTATCTCCGTAAGCTGAATCCCGAAGTATACCGCGTGAATCTCAGTGAGCAAGTATGGACCCGCAAGCAGCAGCTGATTGCGGAGCATTTGATGCCGGACCCGAATGATGAAATGAGCTAATATCCATGTGTGAGCGATGACGGCGAGGCCGTTCCTGCAGTGGAACTTCTGCTGTGGAACGGCCTTTTGTGTATGTAGACAAGCAGTTTCGCAGCAGATCAGCTATCCACACTTTACCTGGAAAATTTATTCCATAGGACAATCTGCCTATTTACATCAGGGGATTGGAATAATATATTAATTATGTTCTTATTTTCAAATTATCGAATGGATTAAGCTTTATTTTTTGCTACAAAAGTTAAAGCGCTTTAACTTTTGTGTCCCGTAAGCTGCTTTTTTCTAGGCTGCCAGGGAGGTGATGGTCTAGTCTGTATGGTATGTGGTCCGAAAAGTTTCTTACTCACGGGTATGCTTCCAAGGCGGGTTTTACACAAAGCTTATTGATGAAGCCGATGTCTACCAAACTTTGAGGAGTGATTGTTGATGAAAAATCAAGGGAAGCTCAGGTTGCACTGGAAATCGCTCGTATTATTATGTCTGGCCATATTTATTCTGCCTGCGGGCTCTGCTTTTGCAGCGGTCAACAAACCGTTTCCACAGCATACTACGTATACAAGCGGGACGATCAAACCGAATCATGTAACTCAAACCGTGATGGACGATGCCGTGAAGACCAAATGGGACGCATGGAAAGCAGCATACCTCAAGCCGGCCGGAACTGGCAAATATTATGTCAAATATAACTCGGACGGAGAAACAGTATCAGAGGCGCATGGTTATGGTATGCTGTTCACGGTGCTGATGGCCGGCTACGACAGCAACGCCCAGACATACTATAACGGGCTCTATAACTATTACACTGCGCATCCGAGTGCCATCAACCCCTATTTAATGTCCTGGAAACAAAACAGCAGCTTCCAGAATATTGAAGGCGAAGACTCCGCAACAGATGGTGATATGGACATTGCATTCTCACTTCTGCTCGCCCATAAGCAGTGGGGCAGCAGTGGCACGGTCAACTATCTGCAGGCGGCTAATCAGATTATTGGCGCCATTATGGATAACGAAATTAATCAGACCCAGTGGACGATCCGGCTTGGGGATTGGGCCAATAGCGGTACGTATAATACGGCCACACGTCCTTCGGACTTCATGCTGAATCATCTAAAAGCCTTCCAGGCCGCGACGGGAGATTCTCGTTGGCAGAACGTAACAGACAAAACCTATACCATTATTAATAGTCTTTACAATGGATACAGCCCCAGCACCGGTCTTTTGCCTGACTTCGTCGTGTATTCCGGGGGCGTCTACAAACCGGCGGCAGGGGGCTTCCTGGAAGATGCGAATGACGGGAATTACAATTATAACTCCTGCCGCACACCTTGGCGGATTACAACGGATTATCTGCTCACCGGAGATACCCGCGCCTTGAATCAATTAAACCAGCTCAACAGCTGGATCAAAACGAAGGTCAGCAGCACTCCGGGCAATATCAAGGACGGTTACAAGCTGAACGGGTCAACATTCGGAAGCTATAACAGCGGCGCTTTTTATGCTCCTTTTGGCGTAAGTGCAATGACCTCCTCGGCCAATCAGTCCTGGCTCAATTCTCTTTGGAGCCATACCTCTGGCAGCGCAGCAGAAGATTATTATGAAGACAGCATTAAGCTGTTCTCCATGATTGTGATGTCCGGTAACTGGTGGACCTACTAAACTATACTAGTCACAAATAAAGCATAGGCCTATCCGGCAACGGATGGGCTTTTTTGAATACTGTCAAATAGATTGGGCACGTATCTATCCTGTGATATTTATCATGTTTTATGTGACAAATTTAACATCTTAATTTTTAATTTTATTGCTAAATTAAGGGTGACATTTGTTCCACATTCGACTTGGGAAGTGTGGGTTAACACACAATATTCACATTTTGTCGTTTTTATGGCAGATTATCTTCTATTAAAGTAACACAGCACTGTCGCGTATAAAGAAATCGATTGAAATCCATAAATTATTGTGATTCCTGAGGCGTGGAAAATGCAAGATATGTCACTTCGCGACTTGCAAAATCAAGTTACAATCGTTGAAAAAGTCATAAGGATGTTATTCTACTTGACACTAAGAAAGGGGTTATGTCGGTGGTACAATTACCAATCGTTAACGATCTCGGATTTTTTGAGATTCGTCTGGAGTCCATTGGAGGCTTAGGTGCGAACCTGGCGGGCAAAATGCTCGCAGAAGCAGGGGTGGTCGGAGCGGGCCTTAATGGCGTCAGTTTCTCGTCTTACGGCTCGGAGAAGAAGGGGTCTGCTGTTAAGGCGCATATCCGTTTCTGCGATCTGAACACACCTATCCGCGATACCTCTCCTGTGGAACGTCCTCATGTTGTGGGTGTATTCCATGAAGCGCTGGCCAAGACAGTCAACGTGACTAGTGGTATTCATGAGCACAGCACCGTACTCGTGAATTCGGCCAAATCGCCGGAGGAGCTGAAAGAGCTGCTGAAGATGAAAGCCGGAACCATTGCCATGATTGATGCAACAAGTATTGCACTAAAAGAGAAGAATCGTGTGAATATGGCAATGTTGGGCGCGTTGTTCCGGCTCTGTCCATTTCTTGATACAGCAACGATGAAGGATGTTATTGAGAAGTCCCTTGGCAAAAAATATCCCCAGGCTGTCGAGTCAGCCCTCACAACGTTTGACCGCGGCTATAATGAAGTGAAGTTTATGCAATTTGAGCTGGCTGCAGGGGATAGCATGCCTGAATATGTCCGTTCCGATATTGGAGTTCTGGGATATGATACACAGCCGATTGGCGGCTCCATTATTAATCCGGGCAGCACTTTCCTGAAGAATTTGAGTATTTCTCGCTCCGGTATGATTCCCGCGTATGAGAACGAAGCATGCATCCACTGCGCTCAGTGCGATACGGTATGTCCGGATCAGTGCTTTGTATGGGAAGAACGGATTGACCGCAAGGGCCGCTCGCAAATGTTCCTGACGGGCATCGATTATCAATATTGCAAGGGTTGCCTGAAATGTGTCGATGCATGTCCGACTTCGGCGCTGTCAAGCCAGCGTGAGAAGGAAGGCTATGCGGACACCCACACGGTGCATCACCAATTTGATCTGATTACACAGGCTTAGTCCTCGGAAGAAAGGTGGAATGAATAATGGCAATTGATTATGAAAAAGAAGTAGGCTCCGCCAAAGTGGAGCAGAAATTCCTATATGAATCAGGTAACGAAATGGCTGCATATGCCGCTCACCAGATCAACTATCATGTGATGGGCTATTTCCCGATTTCGCCATCCACTGAAGTGGCCCAGTTCCTGGACACTATGAAAGCCAGCGGACAGCATGACATCATGCTTGTACCTTCCGATGGTGAGCATAGCTCTGCGGGGATCTGTTACGGCGCATCGACTGCAGGCGGACGCGTATTCAACGCAACCAGTGCCCAAGGCTATATGTTCATGCTGGAGCAATTGCCTGTACAAGCTGGTACGCGGATGCCTATGGTCATGAACCTGATCTGCCGCTCGATCTCCGGTCCCCTTAATATTCACGGTGACCACTCCGATCTATATTTTGCCCTCAATACCGGCTGGCCGATTCTGATGTGTCGTGATCCTCAGTCTGTCTATGACATGAATCTGATGGCCCTGAAGCTGGCTGAACACGCCAAGGTCCGACTTCCGGTAATGGTCGCATCTGATGGTTATTTCACATCGCACCAGAAGCGGCGTGTACAAGCCTTTGCCCATCGGGAGGATGTTCATAAGTTTGTTGGCGAGCAGCCCCCTGCGGGCTTCACAGATACCTTGGACCGCAATAATCCTGTCACTGTAGGTCCATACATGAACGAACCGGATTATATCAATAACCGTTACCAGCAATCCGTTGCCATGTACAATGCTGGTGAAGTGTTTGAGGAAATTGCCCAGGAATTCGCTGAACTGACCGGACGCCACTATCCGATGATCGAGCAGTACCGGATGGAAGATGCCGATGTTGCCGTATTCCTCATGAACTCCGCTTCGGAGATCATCAAGGATGTTGTGGACCAGCTTCGCCTGCAAGGGATCAAAGCCGGAGCCATCTCCCCGAATATGATTCGCCCTTTCCCGCAGAAGCAAATCGCTGAAGCGCTGAAGAATGTGAAGGCCATTACGGTCGGTGACCGTGCGGATTCTGTCGGCGGACATGGCGGTAATATGGTTAACGAGATCAAGGCAGCGCTGTTCACTTACGGAAATACCACCACCAAAGTAATCAGCCGGATTTATGGACTGGGAGGCAAGGACTTCTATGCCGAAGACGGACATCATTTCTTCCAATTGGCAATGGATGCAGTTGTTGCTGACCGTGTGGAAATTCCGTTTGATTACTATGGCCACAATCCAGGAACGCCGGACAAAGCGCCGAAGCGTCTGCTGAAGCCGATGAGTTTTGAATCACTGAAAACAGGTCTTATCACCGTGAAGCAGAACGAAGAGACAGGCAAGCTTAGTGTGAAGGTTCCGCCAATCCGCAGCCTGATGAAGAAACCGAGACGGTTATCACCGGGACACGGCGCATGTCCGGGCTGTGGTATTTTCTCCGGTCTGGAGCTGTTCTTCAAAGGAATTGAAGGAGATATTGTAGCCCTGTACCACACAGGCTGTGCAATGGTCACAACGACCGGTTATCCTTATTCAGCTCATAAATCGACGTTTATCCACAACCTCTTCCAGAACGGTGCAGCTACGTTGTCCGGTGTCGTGGAGATGTTCTGGGAACGTAAACGACGCGGAGAACTGGATGGACTGGGACTGCAGGAAGACTTTACCTTTGTCATGGTAACTGGTGACGGGGGAATGGATATCGGCATGGGTCCAGCCATCGGTGCTGCACTACGCGGTCACAAGATGATTATTGTTGAGTACGATAACGAGGGATATATGAATACAGGAGCCCAGCAGTCGTATTCCACACCACTCGGCCACCGGACTTCGACTTCAAGCATCGGCAAAACGCAGCAGGGTAAAGTAACCCAGCATAAGGATACCGCGCAGATTATGGCAGCCACCAACATCCCTTATGTATTTACCGGTTGTGAGGCTTATCCACAGGATCTGCTCAAGAAGGCCGCCAAAGCCCAGTGGTATGCCCAGAATGAGGGTCTGGTCTATGGCAAGATTCTTATTGCATGTCCGCTGAACTGGATGAGTGAAGACAAGGACGGTACGAATATTGTATCGCTGGCAGTGGAATCCTGCTTCTTCCCGCTCTATGAAGTAGAGCAGGGCACGACGACGATTACGTACAATCCGGAAGAGAAGGACAAGCGGGTGGAAGTTGCTGCATGGCTGAAGACAATGGGCAAAACGCGTCATCTTCTCAAGCCCGAAAACGAACCGGCACTGCGCGCCTTCGAGGGTGAAGTACAGCGCCGCTGGAACCGTCTCAAAGCCAAACACGAGCACCCGGATTTGTAGGACGATTAAAATCTGTACTCATAAATAAATAACACAGGCCTGGCAGAATTTATCTGCCGGGCTTTTTTGTGTCAGAACCTCACGGAAAAAACTATTTAATAAAACACTTTTATAAAGTATTATAATAAGCGAGGTGAACAGAAATGAAGAATATCGGAGGAAACGCTCTGGTTATTAAGGAAGTGAATATCAACCTGGTGCGGCGTGTCCTGAAGGAATGCAAACAAGCCACCAAACGGCAGATTGCCGAGGGAACAGGCCTGAGTATCGTTACAGTCGGTACAGTGCTTGAAATTTTAATCCAGCATACCGAGGTGGTGGAGGCGGGGCGAATTTCATCCAGTGGGGGAAGACCTGCTCAGCAGTACATATACAATGATGAGCATGCTTTGGCATTGATCCTGTTCCCATTTGAAGAGCTTGGAGGGATCAGTATCCGCTGCACCGTGGTTACGCTCTTTGGGCGTTGTCTGCATGAGGCGAGCATACCTGTGCAAAAGGTTGATCTGGCCTGCTTCGAAGACATCATTGATGAAGCGTTGAAGCTGTTTCCCGCTATAGGGGCGATTGGTTTTGGACTACCGGGTGCAGAAGCGGATGGCAGACTGGTGGTATCAGATTATGATACTCTGCGCGGCATCCCCGTAGCGGAGCATTTCAGACAGCGCTATCAGAAGCAGGTAATTATCGAGAATGATGTGAACGCTGCGGCAATCGGAAACTACAGCAGAACTGCGATGGAGATTGACGCTCCAGCAATCTATTTATACTTTCCTGACCGGTTTCCGCCAGGGGCTGGGATTATTATTAACGGCAGGCTTCAGAAAGGAAAAAGCGGTTTTGCCGGGGAAGTGGCCAATATCCCTTTGGGTATCGCTTGGGGCAGCAACGAATGGCAGTCCTCATCGGAGAAGCTGACTTACGCCATTGCCAGGCTGGTGTCTGCGGTTAGCAGTGTGCTAAACCCCGGGGCGGTCGTACTATACGGCAGCTTTTTACAAGAGGGACATCTGATTGGTATTACGGAACAATGTGCAGAGCTGCTGCCGCCCGGTGCGGTTCCTCATATTGTGCTCAGTATGGATTTCGCTGGGGATTATTTGCAAGGAATGATCGTTTCAACACTATCAACCCTGGAGACAGGGCTGCAATTGACCAAATCTGGAGTATAGGCGGTTGACATTCATGGCTACTATTTTTCTCATTATTATTTATTTGGCTTTTATCAGTCTTGGCTTGCCGGATTCGATGCTTGGGGCGGCTTGGCCGATGATGCGTCCAGATTTCGCAGCCCCGGTGGATGCTGCGGGACTGCTCTCCATGATCGTTGTCGCGGGTACAATCATCTCTAGTCTAGCCAGCGGGATGGTGCTGCAGAAGCTGGGCACGGGGAAAGTTACTTTTATCAGCGTTGCTGTGACTGCACTCGCCTTACTCGGCTTTGCGTACTCGCCTTCGATCATCTGGCTGGCTGTGCTATGCCTTCCGCTTGGACTCGGTGCCGGCTCCATTGATACCGGGCTGAACAATTATGTGGCTACCCACTACAAAGCCCACCATATGAGCTGGCTTCACTGCTTCTGGGGAGTAGGCGCTATGCTTGGTCCTATTATAATGTCGCGTTACATTGCTGCTGGTGATTCCTGGCGGCAAGGTTATTTGACGGTCAGCCTGATTCAATTCGTACTGGTTGTGCTGCTGTTCATTGCCCTACCGCTCTGGAAGCGGGCAGAACCAGCGGGTGAGTCAACGGTTGCGGCAACAGATGTTCAGCAGGAAGTCATCTCGCCGCAGATTCCTGCAATAGGTATACTGCGCATCAAGGGTGTGAAGCTGGCGTTGGTTACCTTTCTTTTTTACTGCGGGGTAGAAGCGACGCTTGGACTCTGGGGCAGCAGCTTTCTGGTTAATGTGAAGGGACTGTCAGCGGCAACTGCTGCTGGCTGGGTATCTCTCTATTATGGGGGGATAACAGTGGGCAGACTGGTCACCGGTTTTGTCACTTTCAGATATAATAACCTCCAGCTTATTCGTACCGGTATATTGATTTCGCTGCTGGGTGCGCTGCTGCTGTTATTGCCTTTACCGGCTGTATATTCCCTGTTTGGATTTATTCTTGTGGGACTCGGCTCGGCGCCAATATTTCCGTGTATGCTCCATGAGACACCCGCCCGTTTCGGGAAGGAACAGTCCCAAAGAATTATGGGCTATCAAATGGCTATGGCGTATACAGGAGGGGCATTTCTGCCGCCGTTATTGGGATGGATTGCCGCCCGCAGCTCGTTTGTGATTCTTCCGTTCATGCTTGTGGGATATATTGTTATAATGCTTATTAGCTCAGAGAAGATCAACGCTGTAATGAATAAGCGAAAAGATGAGGTCTCTATATGATTAGAACAGTGGATTGGCAGAGTGGAGATTGGAGCAATCAACCAGTCTCCGCTGAGGTACAGGATGAAGTGTTCGTTGTAACAGCAGCAGAGGGCAGCGATTATTGGGAAAAAACAATGTACGGATTCCAGCATGACAATGGGCACGCGCTCCTGGCTCCCTGGGAGGACAGTGATGCTGTTGAGGTCAGCTTTTCACTGCAGGGGTTTACTGAGCTGTATGATCAGGCAGGGATCATGCTGTGGCTCAGTCATGAGGTTTGGATCAAAGCTGGAATTGAGCTGAACGACGGTGTACCTCATATCGGTGCGGTTGTGACCGACGTTTATTCTGATTGGTCACTGTCACCTGTAGCGGAATGGGCCGGAGAGGTGGTTACGATCCGGGCCTCACGGATGAATGATGCGGTAGTCATCAGGGCCAGAACAGAGAACCATCCTTGGCGAACGATCCGGGTGGCGCGTTTTCCATATGAGACGGGGAAAAAGGCAGGCCCGTTTGTCTGCGCCCCCACCCGTGCCGGACTCAAGGTAACGTTCTCACGTTGGGTGAACACGGCGCCAGATACGGATATCCATACAGACCCTCCCGAAGAGTAAAAGAAGTCAGCAACATTTTGCCAAAGATTATTCTCCAACAGCCCGCCTGTAAAAATGGGAGTGGTAAGCTACCATAGATACATGCGGGTTGTTAGGGTCATAACGTTCAGGCGAATGGACAAGTCGTATTTGAATTACAATAACTCGTCCAGCTCAGCCAACAGCCTTTTCTTCAATTGTTCCAGCACTTCATCGCTTGGCTTGGCATTCTCTGCATACATAATTTCCTTTGGCGTACGCCATACGGGTGCATGGGGGTTCGGTTCGCTTAATTCGTCCCCGCTTTTATCATCCCGATCCGCTGGCAAATCAAACATTCTTCCATGAATGGAACCTCCTGAGTGTATTTCTGTCCATAGAACAGGGGGACTCAATCTCCTACGAACGTTTATAGATCTCCCGCATGACATGTCTTAGCTCCGGGACGATCAGCCGCTCCATAGCGAGCTTGATCGCACCAGTAGAACCGGGCATGGAGAAGACCGCTGTGCTGCCGACGGTACCGGCAATCGCCCGGCTGAGGATAGCCGCGGAGCCGATGTCTTCGGTGAAGCTGAGCAGCCGGAAGATCTCTCCGAAGCCAGGGAGAGTTTTGTCCAGCAAGGAAGCCACAGCCTCATAAGTGGTGTCCCTGGGGGAGATTCCTGTTCCACCGGTCAAGAGCACGGCTTCGATGCCTGAGTGACCGGCGCTTTTATAGACCAGCTCGCGGATATCTTCATAATCGTCCTTGACGATCGTACTGCCAATAACCACATATCCTGATTCTTCGAGCATGGTTCTGATCAGTGCGCCTCCGGTATCGGTTTCCGGTGTGCGGGTGTCCGAAACCGTAATAACATAACAGGCCACACTTTGGGGCGCTTCGCGCCGGTGTTCATCAACGGATGACAAGCGGACCAACTCCTTCTTCATCAATTTATCAATTTATTCCCCATGATAGGGGATTGACGTGGCAAAGACAAGCTGGAGGAGTTGGGCCGATAATGGACCCTATACTTCAGCTGTCGCCTTGCACCATAAAGACACTTGTAGTACACTCGCTACCATAACTGAAATTTGTCAGGGAGAGATGAAACATGGAACAGGCTATGCCGGTTTATATATTGTCAGGATTTCTCGGAAGCGGCAAAACAACATTACTGCAGCGCCTATTGGACCACTGGAAAGGCCTGGGACTCAAACCCGCGGTAGTGATGAACGAGCTGGGTGAGGTGAATCTGGACGGTCTGCTGGTCGAGCAGTCGGTCCCGATGGCGGAGATGCTCGGCGGCTGCATCTGCTGCTCCATCCGCGGCGATCTCAGCACAGAGCTTGCTACGCTGATTAAAAAAGAGTCGCCCGATGTTGTTGTCATTGAAGCGACCGGTGCGGCGAATCCGCTTGAGATTGTAGATGCGGTTACTGAAATCTCATTATATCAATTGGTGGAGCTGAAGGGTCTGATCACTGTTGTGGATGCTGCACATCTGATTGAGCTGTACCGCTCCCAGCAAGGTGCGACTTACCGGCTGATGCAGGAGCAGATCCGCTGCGCTTCAGTGCTGATTCTGAATAAGACCGACCGGGTGACGAGGGAGGAAGCAGAAGAAATTACGGTGATTCTGCGCAATTGGAATGCTTATGCGGAAATCCTGCCTGCGGTCCGCTGTGCACTTGAACCAGAAGAGCTGCTTGATGGTCTTGGCGGCATTCATACCGAAGCCCGCTTCGGGGAAGGTGATGAGCTTCAGAAGTCAGAGGATCAGGATGTTACAAGTAAGGATACTGAATGGACGGGTGCTTCGCATTCTACCCATGACCATGTGATGGCGTATACCCATTATTTCAAACGCCCAGTGAACAGCGAGGAATTCGAACAGTTTGTCAAGGAGCTCCCCAGAGATGTCTATCGTGCAAAAGGGATTGTTACCTTCAGTGATACCTCCAGCCGGTTTTTGTTCCAGTATGCCTACAGAGAGGCTGATTTCATGAAAATCACCCCCCAGGGCGAAGTGCCGGATGTGGCGGTATTCATCGGTGAGCACTTTTCTTCCAGTGAACTTCGTACCCGGCTTCTCCAGCTGGAGAAGCGTATTTTGGCTAGGCCCGCGGTTGTAAAGAGAAGCTTGTAGGGGAACTCCTCCCGGCAGAAGAATGGTTCGTTCCAATTCTTGCAGGTTAATACATAGGCATACCCTATAAAAATTGCAGGAGGTAAAAGGCTATGACCCGAATTCAATATCAGGAGTGCATCGACGCTTGTATTCAAACTATGAACGCCTGTAACTATAGCTACGTCGCAAGCCTAAAAGAATACGATCTTGCCTCGCTTCGTGAGAGCATTAGACTGGACAGGGAGTGTGCGGATATTTGCTCATTCGCTGTCCAGGCCATGACCCGTCAAAGTCCGTTCGTTGTGGAAATTCTCCGCCTGTGCGCAGAAATATGCGAACGCTGTGCGGATGAGAGCAGCAAACATGTACATACCCATTGTCAGGGGTGTATTGATTCCTGCCGTGCCACTGCAATCGCCTGCCGGCTGATCAGTGACGCAGTAGAGGTATACGCTTAATCCTGTTTCCAATCCCTTTATATAAGGTTCTAGCAGAGATATTCCAAGACCAGAGGCTCCAGCAGTCCATACTGTGGGGTTCTGGTTTTTTGCTGTAATTATGAATCATTTGTCAGGTTTAAAAGGAAATCAAAGCCGCCCCGGCGAATTTATGGTTATGAAGAATGTGAAGGGAGGATAGCGGTATGACTCTTACTGGTATCGGTACAAGCCAGCAGACGGATGGTCCTTCTGCGCCAATTATTGAGCTGATCCGGGCCACGAAGCTATATGACCGACGTCCTGTGTTGAGTGAGGTATCCTTGCTTGTGGAAGGTGGAACGGCAACGGCTCTGATTGGCCGGAATGGATCCGGTAAAAGCACGCTGCTCTCCATTCTTGCCGGATTGACAAAGTTATCCTCCGGGACCACGGTGTACAGCAGGCGCAGAATTGCCACAGGGTATGCCCCTGAAGCTTTTCCGGGGCTGAAGATGTCAGCAGAGCATTACTTGCTCAGTATGGCAAGGCTTGCTGGTCTTTCATCTGCTGAAGCAGAAGCCAGAATGGCAGAATTGCTGGAGATTTTTCATCTGGAAGAGTTTCGCAGACAGCGGATGGACGGGTTTTCCAAAGGAATGCTGCAAAAAGTGAACTTAATCCAAAGTCTGATTGCACACCCGCAGCTGCTGCTGCTCGACGAGCCAATGTCAGGACTTGATCTTCCCGCACAGCATGTACTGATCGGTTTTCTGAAGGAGCTGAAGCGCAGCGGGTCGGGAATTGTATTCTCTATCCATGAGCCGCAGACCATTGAAGCTCTGGCTGACAGCGTACATGTCCTGCATGCAGGCAGAACGGTTACAACCATCCATGGCCAAGAGGAAATGCGGGTGACACCCGCTGTTTACATAGTTTGCAAAGGCATTTCAGAGCAACGAAAGGCAGGGATTATGGACATGCCCGGGGTGATTTCCATACATGCACTGGATGGTTCACCCGGAGATTATTTAGCAGTGACTGTAGAGACTGCAGCAGCGGATGATTATCTTCGCCACATGCTTCAGTCAGAGGGGTCGGTAGTATCTGTAGAGCCTTGCGGCGGTTTGAGTTCTGGTGGTCTGGAGCAATGGATGGACCCCAAACCAGTCAAAGGGGGAACAGCGGGATGAGATGGCTTGTTTTCTATATGCTTCGCAGCTATACTGCTTCACAGCGGTACTTCGGTCCTGCTGCTTTTACAATTATTGCTGTGCTGCTCCTTTATTCCTATAAACCTAATCCCGTGATGAACAGCTATGCTGCCACAGCGATTATCCTGTTTGTGGGCTCTGCCTGGTTAGGGTTAAGCTTGTTGAATCATGAGCACCCGGTGCAACGGCAGGTTTCAATCGTTCAGGCAAGGAGCAAACTGCGATATAGCATCGGTACTCTTCTTACCTTAGGTACGTTGATCTTACTGCTTGACCTGCTGGTTGTGGGTTATCCGGTGCTTACAGGACAATTTGATGAACCGGCAGGTCTATACAGGATAGCTATAGCATTCGCCGGGCATGCGTTGCTGGGACTGCTGGGTGTGACTATATCCTTGTACCTCCAGGCTTCCTGGGTGTCCAAAACGAGCTATGCCGTGGGACTAATGCTTACAGTTCTAATTTTTTCCATTGGCAGTCTTAAGCTGAGTCAGCTCATCCCAGGTCCCTTCGTTAACATTCTGCTTCCTCCGGCATCTCCGGTTATGGATGCCCTAATGAATGCGGATGATTTGCCCCTTTTTCAGGTGTTGGGTGCCTTCATGCATGCACTGATCTATATTGTGCTGTTCACTGGATTCAATCTATACCGCTCCAGCCGTATGGATGACAGCAAAAGCTTATGATGATGTAAAATACTAGACAGAAAGAGGAACGGGAGGAAAGATGAAGGATACACACATACCGGAGAGTGAACAATCCAAAGAGCTATTTGCTTATTTCGGACTTGCTGTCTACTACTGCCAGGCACTGGAGCAGCAGTTGACCAACCTGCTGCTTCTAACGAAGCTGTCTCAGGGAGAAACGCCTACAGAAGCAGATCTTGCGGAACTGTATCAGCGCAAGCTCAGCAATTCACTCGGCCAGCTCATCAAAGAAATCCAGCATCACTTCCCTTTTTCGGAAGAGGAAACCAACCAGCTTCAGGCAGTATGGAAGCAGCGTAATCATATTGTGCACGATTATTTCAAAGAGCGAATTCAGGAGACGTTCACACCTGCCGGCAGGGCACATATGATCCGTGAACTGAAGCGTTTCAAGAATAAAGCCCGCAGGCTTGAGATCAAATTGCAGGGCTACTGCACTGAGATGTACAGCAAACTGGGTCTTGAAGAGGAAAATCTGATTTGAACAGATGAATTATTGTTGAAAGTGGGATTCCAGAGCCTGAAGCCCATTGCTCACCGCCACTCCGGGAGCGAACCGGATCGACGAGGCCCGCGTGCATTCCGCAAGCGAATCTAAAGCTGATGTAAGCGCGGGGATCATCTCCGCGCTTAAGCCCGTATCCGGTTCCCACCACCAGCGCAGAATGTTCAGTACACCGTTTTTCTTGTCCATTACCGGTTCAAAGCGCGCAATGAAACGTTCTCCGTATAGCAGTGGCAGCACATAATAACCGTACTCTCGTTCAGCAACAGGTTTGTATACTTCCCAGCGGTAAGTGAATCCGAACAATTGCTTGATCAGTTCTCTGTCCCAGAGCAGATTGTCGAGCGGAGCCAGTGCAGCTGCGAAATCAACGCCAGCTTCGTTATGATTAAAGGTACCGTCGTCCGCTAATATCTCTTCCAATACGTGGGCATCTGAGGTCCGCATGTATAGCGGAAGTTTCAGGCCATCGACGCGGACTTCGCGGAGGGAGTCCCTTTGCAGCAACCGATCTATTGCGGCTGTTCGTTCCTTGCTCTTCAAGCCTGCGATCCCCAGCCAACCGTCGCCGGATTTGTTCCACTGCAGGCCAATGCTGCCTATCCTGCGCAGCACATACCAGTCGTAATGCTGCTCAGGCGTCACGTTGGGATCCTCGGTGATGAGCAGATGCTCAGGAAGCAACTTCGCCGTGAAATCATAATAGCGGCGAGTGTGTACACGGTGATGAATGGAGATCTCACCCCAGTAATACATACTCTCCATAGCTGCACGGGATAGCCGTGCCGGAGCCCAGGCCCAATCAATCTTGTCCTTGCTCTCCAGATCCAGTGACGAGAGGGGACCGCGCCGGATCAGCTCTTCCCGTACATGCGACACCATTGCTCCGAGTGCCTCATTGCCCTGATAGCGTTCTGCAGCCATATCTCTGCGGCGCTGAAAGTATTGCCAGTCCTCCGTGCAGTAGATCGACATATTCTTGTCCCAGCCGTCGACCAGCAGCCTGTCCTTGTAGAGCAGCTCCGAGGCAAGCTCCGGGACGAAGCCGGGAATCCGCGCCTGCAGCACAAGCTCATGATTATGTCCGGCAATGCTGAGCGGATCATATTGAATGCAGCCCACATGGCGGACGAAGTCGTAAATGGCAGCCTTGCCGCGAGGTGAGCCGCCGGAGACGAGCCTTTGATGCTGAAGAAGGAACTGCCGGGCTTGCCGCTTGCTGAGCGAATAAGTGATCACTGTTTCCACCCCGATCTTGTGTATTGTTTCCATTATACGGAACAAACGTTCTCTGCACAAGCCTACAAAAGCCCCGGATGCCATAGGTCTGCATCAGGGGCTGATTTTTGGTGTGGGTTCCATCCTAGAGAACGATGCCCGCGTTGTTACACTTGTTTTATGGATGGCTGTAAGACTGCTTCTAACCGATGATCCGGAGCGGGAGCTGGAAGCTCCGAGCCTCCGCCAGCACCGAGCTGCAGCTGATACATGCGGAAGTATCTTCCGCCAAGGGCCATTAATTCATCATGGCTGCCGCGTTCCACGATCTCTCCACGGTGCAGAACCAGAATCTGGTCCGCACTGCGGATGGTGGAGAGGCGATGGGCAATGATGAAGGTAGTGCGGCCCTTCTTGAGTACCTCGAGCGCTTCCTGAATCAGACTCTCTGTTTCCGTGTCGATATTGGAGGTGGCTTCATCCAGGATCAGAATCGCCGGATCAAAGGACAACGCTCTGGCGAACGAAATCAGCTGGCGCTGGCCTGCCGACAACGTGCTACCTTTCTCGACCACCGGCTCGTCAAAGCCTTGAGGCAAATGGGCCAGCAGTTTATCTGCACCGACTTCTCGCAGTGCTCGTTCCACACGTTCACGGGAAATTCGCTCATCTCCAAGACTTACATTTGAAGCGATGGTGCCGGTGAAGAGGTAAGGGTCCTGCAAAACGATACCCATGTGACTGCGCAGCCACTGCTTCGGTATGCCTTTAACCTCCTCACCGTCAATCGTGATGGTGCCGCGATGCGGATCGTAAAAGCGGAACAGCAAGTTGATGATCGAGCTTTTGCCGGATCCGGTATGGCCTACAAGGGCCACAGTCTCGCCGGGACGCGCTTCGAAGGAGATGTTCTTCAGGACGAAGTCTTTTTTATAGGCAAAAGAGACATCCGTGAATACTACATTTCCTTTGTAACGCGGCATGCTTCCATCGGTGACCGGTTCACCCGGTTCGTCCATCAGCGTAAACACCCGTCCCGCAGAAACCATGGAGCTGTCAAGGTTGGCAAGCTGGTTGACCATCCCGGTAATCGGTTGAAACATCCGTCCGAGCACATCAACGAATGCATACAGCACACCCAGGGACACAAAGGTGGAACCGCCCAGACTGCCAAAGCCGAAGTACCACAGGACGAGCACAAAGGAAAGGCTGCGCAGCGAATTCACCAGATTGTGGGAGGTGAAGGCGTTCAGATTCAGCATTTTGTTCTGATATTTCAAGTAATCGTCATTGAGTTTTTCAAACTCTTCCTTACTTTGCTTCTGGCGGCGGAAGATACGGATGATTGACATCCCCTGAATCGATTCATTGATGATGGCGTTAATCTCACTAAGGCGTGATCGGATAATGGTATTGTATTTGGTGGCAACCTTGCGGTACAGAATGATCCAGAGAACCACAATCGGCACGATGAACAAGCTCACCAGGCCAAGACGGATATCCAGCAGGAATAGGGCAACGTACACGCCTAGGATATTGATAATCCCTGTGCTGAAGTTAGACAGTACGGCGATGAACAAATCTTTTACCGCTTCCGTATCATTCGTCACCCGGGACACGACTTTGCCGGCAGGCAAGTTGTCAAAAAAGTAAACCGGCAACCGCTGGATGTGCGCATACACATCGGTCCGCAGTTTGCGAATGACCTGATTGGCCGAGGATTGCAGCCAGTAGGTTTTGCCAAATTCGGCAAAGATCGAAATCACCAGGAACAGGGCATACAAGCCTACAAGCTCGTAGATTCCAGGAAGTTCAGGTTTGTAAAAGGAAAACAGTTCGTCAGCCGACAGCTTCACAGCCGGGTAGACAGCTTCTGAATCTCCATGTTTGATATATAGTGAGCCATCCCGGTAGGTCCGCTCGCCGTCAGGCTGCGCTACCGGTTCGTTGATGAAATAGAAGGCTCTGCCTTCCTGAAGCAGGCGGACCTCCTGGCCTTTGGCCTCACCCGGCGCAAAACGGTCACCGCGTTTGTAGTAGATATTGTTATATTCAGCTGCTTCCTCGGATGAAGGGGTCTGGAAGTAGGGTTTCTCGATGCCCAGCATGTGATTATCGATCATGCTCTTGGCGATAAAAGGGCCTGCGAGCTCGGCCGCCACTCCGATGGTAAGCAGCAATAGGGCTGCGATAAACGTCTTTTTGGCAGTTAAAGCATACTGCAGCAGGCGTTTGCCTGTACTCTGTGTCAACGGTGACACCTCCTAAAAGTTTTGTAAGCGTATCTTCATGGATTTCACTACGTACAAAACTCGCTTCGTAAGCATACGCTTAAGTTTTGTTACTAGTACACCTTGGATGGATAGAACCCATTATTCATTGGTCAGATTGTTCTCTACCTGCTGCCGGTCGAATTGCTCACGGTACCAGCCATTCATGTCCAGCAGTTCCTGATGGGTCCCTCGCTCGGTAATCTGTCCATTATCCAGCACGACAATCAAGTCGGCATGCTCAATAGCGGATAGGCGATGGGTGGAGATTAATGTAGTTTTACCTGCCCGTTCCTCACGGATGTTCTCAATAATTTTGGCTTCAGTCCGTGCGTCAACGGCGGACAGTGCGTCATCCAGAATCAGAATGTCAGGATTGGCAATAAAAGCTCTGGAGATCGATACACGCTGCTTCTGGCCCCCGGAGAGGGAGACGCCGCGTTCACCGACCAAGGTATCCAGACCGTCGGACAAGGTACCGAGATCGTTCTGGAATGCTGCTGCTGTGATCGCATCCAGAATACGATCGTCGCTGGCTCCATGGTGACCGAACTGGATGTTCTCGCGCACAGATTTGGAGAATAGTATCTGTTCCTGCGGTACATACCCCATCCAGCTGTGGAGCTGATCCAAGGCGATTTGCCCTATTGGCACATCCGAAATCAGAATGTCTCCTTGGCCTGTCGGATATTCATGCAGCAGCTGCTTGAGCAAGGTGGATTTCCCACTCCCGGTACGGCCGACTACGCCGAGGGTCTGACCTTGGGTAAGGGAGAAGCTGACCCCGCTCAGATTATCGATCGTTGAGGAGGGATAACGGAAGGTCACGTCCTTTAATTCGATAGTGGTTGGCTGAGCCACAGGAACCGGATGGGGAATATCCTGCACATCTGGTTTTGAATTCAACGTTTCGTCGATCCGTTCCAGTGAAGCACCGCCGCGCTGCATAATGTTGATCAGTTCACCAATGGCGAACATCGGCCAGACAATCATCCCAAGGTACATATTGAAGGAGACCAGATCTCCCAAAGTAATTTGATTGCGGAAAACAAGATAGATCCCATAAGTAAGAGCGATAATGTAACTGAGTCCGACGCACAGCCGGATAGTTGGCTCGAAGAAGGAATCAACCCGCGCTACGGCCATATTTTTGCGGTAAACATCTTCCGTAATGTCGCTAAAACGTTTCTCGTCATGCCGTTCCTGTACATAAGCGCGGATGACGCGAATACCGGATACTGACTCCAGCACTTGATCGTTCATATCTCCGAAAGCGTCCTGCGCCAGACTGTAACGGTCATGAATGGCTTTGCCGTAGAAGATCATGGCGATTGCAATAAGCGGCAGCGGCAGTACGGCCGCAAGGGTCAGCTTCCAGCTGACCAGGAAACCCATGGCAAGCAGCACGACAGTGAGAAAAATGGTTGAATCGACGAGTGTGAGCATCCCGAAGCCAACGGTTGCCGAGACAGCCCGGATATCATTGGTGGCACGGGCCATCAGGTCACCCGTACGGTTGCGTTCAAAGAACGAAGGCGTCATGGTCATCAGGTGATTCATGAAGCGGGAGCGCAGAAGGCG
This sequence comes from Paenibacillus sp. 22594, assembly GCF_052044425.1. Classification (NCBI taxonomy): domain Bacteria; kingdom Bacillati; phylum Bacillota; class Bacilli; order Caryophanales; family Paenibacillaceae; genus Paenibacillus; species Paenibacillus sp. 22594. The sequence continues at coordinate 507,290 of NZ_JBQENA010000001.1, read as the reverse complement.
CTCTACCAGGTTGGACCCTCCGAAAAGCTTGTGCATCCATATGTAGGTGATCCAATAGATAATCAGCAGCATGAGAACAATCATGCCAATGTACTTCATGAGCGAACTTGCGGTGATCGAACCGCTGACAATGTCATCAATAGCGTTGCCTAGCAGGCGGGGAGGCAGAAGCTCCAGAACACCGGCTACAATCAGTAAAATAAGTCCAATAGCATAGCGCTTTTTTTCGCGGCGGAAAAACCAGCCGAGATTGCGGAGAACGGAGAACAAGGGAAATCCCTTCCTTTCGTGTTGAAATGATTGTCGGCTTATAATAAGCGGTCAAGACGAAGGTGATTAATGAAAGTGGAAAATCATACCAGCATGCAAAAAGGCATACCATCCTGTAACGGATGATATGCCTGTAATTTACATCAGCTATCATGTCCACGGTGCTGTAATGCAGCACAGAGACATGGAAGAGACTTGCCTAACCTGATTTCACACGGTACGCGTAACGCGCATGAATCTCAGGAAGTTTCCACTGCTAGGGCTGCTTCGGTATTTAGTTGTGTATGCGTGCCGACAATAGTGAGGAAATATACAGGTACAAGGTTAAACACCGCGCTCACCCCTTTCATTAGTTTTTGGTAATAACTTCAAGACGCTTCGTTATGTTCCGAGTTTATCACCTGGCCTGAAGAATTGTCAAATGTAATTTTGAATAAATTTCGAATAAGCAGTAGTATGATATCCGCGTAAATGATTTGGAATATAGATATAAATTCAGTATTATTAGCATATACAGGAGGTGCTTAAACAGATGAAGATGGAAATCAGCAAAGATGCCGCCGCCTGGTTCAAGCGGGAACTTTCTCTGCAGAATGGGGCTTACATCCGTTTATTTCCCCGCTACAGCTCGGGAGGAGGACTGCATCCAGGTTTCTCACTGGGGATCGCGGATGAGCCTCCTAGCCGTCCTGCTGTACAGACGGATCAGGCGGAAATTATTTTTTATATGGAAGAGCAGGATCTTTGGTATATGGAGGGTTATAGCCTGTCCATTGTGTATTCGGAAGCCGAGGATGATATTGAGTATGTGTACAAGCCTGAGGCGGTAGCCGGGGTTCTGAACGAATGATGTTGCGGGTTTGATGTATGGACAAAAAGCCCTTGCCAAAAGGCAGGGCTTTTTGTGTGGCGGCTAGAGGAGGACTGCGCAAGCTGCCTGAGCGGGAAGAGCTTAATGCGAGCTGCGGAAGGTTTCTTCCTCCATGGCAAAATCAAAATCATCAATATCAAACACCTGAACAGGGACACCACCTTCAATGATGCGCTGAATCAGCTCGAATTGATCGGTTAGAATCGGCACTTTCTCCCTCTGAGAGGTCAGTAGCAGCTCCGTTTCAATCGGGTCGAACGTTTCTCCATACGTTGCGTTATCGACACTGTTGATAATAGTGATCTGTGCGTGGCTGCCCAGTAGGATGCCGGAGCTTTTGGCCCAGGGGATGTTCAGGCAGCGGTTGATTTTTTTGGAATTCAGCGGCTCCTCGAAATAAGCAATAAGTTCGCGGATTTTGAGCTTCACATGCTGGTCATCCTCTGCATGGCTCATAAGAGGTTCGTCGCTGTCCCGCAGTTCGTATAATTCCATCACGGTAGTGTAAGGCACTATATATTCTACGGGGCTCCGCGGTATGAGAAGCTGGCCGTAAATCGCCATCATGACGGCTTCGGTCACAAATTGTCTGGACATCGTTATCCTCCTGAAGTTCGGGTACTGCTATTTAGAGTTGAACGCGTACCTATGGACTTAAAAATATAAAAACACTGTGGAACGAAAATGTCAACAGTACCCAATCAATACGGTAAAGAGAAAGGACGCTACTTTCTGTGAAGCAATGGAAATCTTATTATACTTTTGTACGGCCCTACATGAAATGGATTGTCCTTACCCTGTTCATCGGCATGATCAAATTCAGTATTCCGCTTACCCTGCCGCTCATCCTGAAATATGTGGTCGATGACCTGCTGAACAATCCGGCACTCTCTGTTGCGGAGCGGGTATCGAAGCTGATGACTGTACTCGGGGGCTCACTTGTGCTGTTCGTGATTGTCAGGGGGCCGGTGGAGTATTACCGCCAGTATTTTGCCCAGTTGATTACCAGCAGCGTGTTGTTTGACATGCGCAACAGACTGTATGGACATCTGCAGCGGCTCTCGCTTCGCTATTATCAGAATACTAAAGTCGGCGAAGCGATCTCCAGATTTATTAATGATGTTGAACAAAGTAAAAACCTTGTTGAAGTCGGGATGATGAATGTCTGGCTGGATATGTTCACACTGGTGTTCGCCCTGGCCTTTATGTTCTATCTGAATCCGGTGCTGGCCCTCGTATCGATTGCTATACTGCCGCTGTATGGCATTGCGGTGAACACGCTTTACAAGCGGCTCAAGCTGCTGACCAAGGACCGTTCCCAAGCGCTTGCGGCGATACAAGGGTATTTGCATGAACGGATTCAGGGGATTGCCATTATCCGCAGCTTCACTATGGAGAAGGTGGACAAGAAGCAGTTCGAAGACATCAACGGCAAGTTTCTGGAAAAAGCGATGGCCCAGACGCGCTGGAACGCTATAACTTTTGCCATTATCAATACCCTGACGGACATCGCGCCGCTGTTGGTGATCGGGTACGGGGGGTATCAGGTTATTCACGGGAATTTGTCGCTCGGGACCTTCGTGGCGTTCTTCGGCTATCTGGACCGGATGTATGCTCCACTGCGGCGTCTGATCAATTCCTCGACGGTGCTGACACAAGCGTCCGCATCACTGGAGCGGGTAATGGAGCTTCTGGATGAGCCGTATGATATTATCGACGGACCAGGTGCCAAGCCGCTGGTGGCGCCGTCGGGAGCTATAGAGTTCCGGAAGGTGTGGTTCAAATACAACGATGAGAATGACTGGGTACTGAAAAATATTGAACTTCGCATCGATCCGGGACAGACAGTGGCTTTTGTCGGGATGAGCGGAGGAGGGAAATCCTCATTGATCAGTCTAATCCCGCGTTTCTATGATATTACGGAAGGCAGTCTGTGCATGGACGGTCAGGATGTCAGAAGTCTGACACAGGAGAGCCTGCGGAGGACCGTCGGGATGGTGCTGCAGGATAACTTCCTCTTCAGCGGCTCGGTGCGGGATAACATCCTTTTTGGCAATCCCGTAGCGGGAGAGCAGGAGATTGTCGCGGCTGCAAGGGCTGCGAATGCTCATGATTTTATTATGCAGCTGCCGGATGGTTATGACACGGAGGTGGGAGAACGTGGAGTGAAGTTGTCCGGTGGACAGAAGCAGCGCGTCGCTATCGCACGTGTTTTCTTGAAAGACCCCAAAGTGCTGATTCTTGACGAGGCCACTTCAGCGCTCGATTTGGAATCCGAGCATCTGATCCAGCAGGCGCTGCAATCGCTGGCTTCAGAACGTACCACACTCATTGTGGCCCATAGGCTGTCTACGATCACCCATGCGGACCAGATTGTCGTATTGGAGAATGGCGAAATTACCGAACGCGGAACCCATGAAGGACTTATGGCGCTGGATGGGAGTTACGCCCGGCTGTTCAATGTGCAGAGGTTGGATGCTTAAGGTTGTGTAAGTCAAGACGATGCGGTCCCTGTGGGGGCTGTTTTTTTTGAAGACAAATACGTGTAGTAAATGATCCTTCTTTTTCTCCTTGAAATGGATACCGTCAAGATAAGGACGTTGTAGGCGGTTTTCTACTTGTGAACTTGGTCTTTCCAGCAAAACCGTTGCATATTGATTTTAGTTACAGTATACTGTAACCAGCACACTCGAGTGTAACTTGTTGCGATAAGGCGATTTATAACAGGAGATGAACCTGATGAATGTGTACACAGGTAAACAATTGGCTGATATTCTCCAGCAGGAGGATGCGGACATGAATTTAAGGACGGTCCGGTATTATACACAGATAGGAATGCTGCCACCCCTGGAGCTAGTGGGGAACAAAAGAGTATATACCGAAAGACACTTGGAATCTTTGCGGGCGATTCTGACCTTATCCAAGAGCGGGGAATCCTTGGCGGATATTCAAATGAAGCTGTCTGAGCTCACTGCCGAGGAAGTTGCCAGTATCGGTGCCCGGCTCAGGTTCTACCAGCCGGAGCACATTCTGCAGCACGAGACGCTGGTGATTAACGAAGATGTAATGCTCACGGTAAGTCCGCAAATCACACCGGAACTGAAATCAGAGATGATAGAGGCTGTGACCCGGCTGCTGAGAGGAGAGAAGAAGCAATGATTGAAAAGTCACTTCCGCTGGAGATACGCTTCGCCAAGTCCTTTCTTGAGCATGAAGAAGGAATAAATCATCTGTGGATCCGGCTTGCACAGCTAACCGGTGTAAAGCATGCAGAAGTCCGGCTGCAGCTTCCCAAGGGGATCTACTGGACTGGAGATGCGGGAGAATACCCTGTTGGTGCAGACCGTCAAATTATCCTTGAGTCCCTGCAATCACCAAGTGAGTTATTGCTGGAGATTTATACATTACAGCCGATTGGCTGCGGATTGACAGAGCTAATAATAACGGTGTCCTGTTTAGAGGAAAGTGGCGAGGAACGGGAACATTCACTTACTGTTCCTCTGATGATCTCAGATGAAGAAGAGGCAGGTCAGCCCGCTATGGATGATGAGATCGTTAGAAAAGTAAAAGAACGGTTCTCACGTCACACACAGCATCCTGATTATCATGGGAACAAAGAGCTGCTCGACTGCACACCCGGAAGGCTAATTCGTTACGATCCTCATTACCAGTCGGAATTGGAGAAGAAGTACAGGGTTGAAGGATACTATTAATTTAAAAAGGCTGCGGACGCTTTTGAGCGAACCTGCAGCCTTTTTGGTAATCACAGAGCAAATTCCTATCCTCTTCCGATCAGCAGTGACAAAATCCCGGCAGCGATTAGCGGACCTACGGGAACTCCTTTGAATAAAGCTACTCCGAGTACAGTCCCGATCAAAAGACCGGCCACAATTGTAGGCTGACTGCCCATCAGCAGAGCTCCCCGGCCACCAAGATAGGCCACCAGGATGCCAATAGCGATTGCCGCAAGCGACTTCCAATGCAGGAAGGAGTGCCAAATGGTGTCCAGCGAAATTTTACCGCTGGCCAGCGGAGTCATCACACCGATGGTCAGGATGATAATCCCGACCGTCAGACCGTACTTTTCCAGCCAGGGAAAAGTCTGTTGAAGTCCAAGCACCCGCAGTAGCAACAGAACAACCATTGCGATAGTGATGGGTGAATTTTTACTGATAATGCCCAGTGCTGTAAAACCGAGAAGTAATAAAGAGGTTATATCCATAGCAGGCGGCACACTCCTTTTTTTCTAATATGCCCAATGCTTTAACAACCATTTAGATCGAGCTATGCGTATTTTTATGAGGCGGAACTTACTCGGCCAGACGTTTGGAGATGATATGATCCGCGATCAACTGACCGTGCCCGCGCCCGGTTTCGATGAATACCTCATTGGCATTGCGTCCGGAGGCAATGACCCCTGCGATGTAAAGTCCGGGTACATTACTCTCCATGGTAGAGGGATTAAAGGCCGGTTTATCTTGGCTATCGTCCATGCTTACACCAGCGGAGGAGAGTAACGTCCTGCTGGGTCTAAATCCTGTTAAGGCCAGCACAAAGTCATTATCCAGTTCAGTTACATCGCCGCTGTGGCTAGTGATGATTACTGATCCTGGAGTAATTTCAGTCACCTGTGATTCGACGTGAAGTACGATCTTCTCCTTAAGAACCATGCTCTCGAAGATTGGACGAACCCAGGGCTTAATATTCTCAGAAATGCTGGCACCCCGGTACACCATATCCACCTCGGCTCCAACGCGTACGAGCTCCAGTGCTGCATCGACAGCAGAATTGCTGCCACCGATTACGGTTACCTTCATCCCCGTATAGGGATGGGCTTCGCCGAAATAATGGGTGACCTTGGGAAGCTCCTCTCCCGGAATTCCAATCAGGTTCGGCTGGTCAAAATATCCTGTAGAGATCACTATGTTGGCAGCCCTCCGGGTAAGAGCTTCTCCGCGTTTGTTGCGGGTATGTACGGCAAAGGTGCCATCTTCCAACGGTTGAACGGACAAGGCTTCCTCGTATGCGGCAATATCCAGTCCATGCTGTTCCGCAGCACGCCGGTAGTAGACCAGAGCTTCATGGCGGAAAGGTTTGTCATTGGGTGAGGTGAAAGGTACATTCCCGATTTCCAGGAGCGCAGTTGTGCTGAAGAATTGCATGTTGGTCGGATAGAGATAGATAGAGTGGACAATGAAATTTTTTTCGATGATCAGGCTGGATAATCCTTGGCGCTGGCATTCAATGGCAGCAGATAATCCGCAAGGACCTGCACCGATTATGATGACATCTTTCATTAAGCTTCAAACCTCCCGAATAATAACTTGCTTTTTTCTATAAAGCGTACCCTAAATTTTAAATTTTCGCCATTCTTCCCGTAAATCCAGGTGATAGCACTTGCTCCAGTCCATTGAATACGATATAATTAGATATATATCTAAACTATTTCATTCTGTGAATTTTAGATAATTGATAGGAGAGTGACCCCATTGCAGCTTGATAAAATTGTAAATTACCACAAAGCTTTATCTGACCCTACACGTTTACGGATTCTTTTGCTGCTGTCCAAAGGGGAGGTTCACGGGCAGGCTTTGGCAGAGAAACTGAATTTGTCACAACCCACAGTTACGCATCATGCCGCCAAACTGCGGGAAGCCGCGCTAATCACAGAGCGTAGGGACAAGAACACGGTATATTTTATGCTGAATCCCGAGTTTATTCAGGCCGGTTCGGATGCATCACTAAAGTTTATTTTTTCCAAGGGGGTGGAAGATATGGAGAAAGAGTCACCAGATACAAGCCTGAAGGATTCGGTGCTGCGTAATTTCTTCGCCAAAGACGGGCGCTTGCGGCAGATCCCCGCTCAGTACAAGAAGAAGCTGATTGCTCTGCAGTATATGGTCGAAAAGCTGGAGCCGGGCGTAGTCTATACGGAAAATGAGATCAACGAGTTCATTAAACCATTCCATGAAGACTATGCAACCATTCGCCGCGAGTTCATTATGCATCAATTCATGTACCGGCAGAATGAACACTATGAACTGAATCCGCCCGAGTTATGGACACATTGGGAAAATGTCAAATAATGATCTAAAGATTGGGTATTTTCTGTGACAAAAGACAGGCAAGCTGATTAAATGTCTGAATAACGAATAAAATGGAATTGTAAGCGTTATCTGACATATACTTCGAAAGGAGACTTTCAGTATGATATTCAAGCGCGCCAAGAAAAATACGTCCACTGTCCCTATCACTGTTACCTTACCGCAGATCAAGCAGGCTGTAAGGCAATTTGAAGAAGATATGCCCGCTCCTATCAACCGTACGGCTCTATTATTAGAGGATAAAAGTATTGACCTAAGCCGGCTCAAACGTTATTTAGGCGGTGTACCCCAGCAAAAGTTTTATATGTCCCGCGAGACCTTTGAGATTTTCGAGGAATCTGACAAGCTCGTGCCTTACTATCTGGATTTGGTCCAATCGGCTGTAGATAACTATATTAGTGATACCGGTAAGCTCCCGCTGATTGAGGATGCCTGGCTGCCTGAGGTGCATTACCGGCTGCTCGCCAGTGAACGGTATCTGAAGGAAACTCCGCCTTTTCCCTTATATATTACCGAAGAGGAAATGATGCTTACGCATCGGCCGGAGCATTTTGAATAACGGGATACGAATCCGTAGACTGTTCAGTTGAAGGGGTGTATGACCTCTTTTACCGGAATGGTCTTTTCTTTGCGCGTTCCCCCATAGTACAATGGATTTCTGACTGGACACGGAATGAAATTCAAGGAACAAGGGGAACTTGGAATGAGAAAAGTACAAGCTTTGCTGTTTGATCTGGATAACACGCTAATGGACCGCGACCATACTTTCCGCAGCTTCAGCCGGAAGTTCGTGCAGGATTTTCTGGGCCATCTGGAGCCAGCAGAGGCCGAGCGGGTCGTGGAAGACATCATCCTCAGAGATGCGGACGGATACCGGGATAAGGATGGTTTTTTTGCCGAGCTAAGTGACGTACTGCCCTGGCAAAAACCAATATCAGCTATAGACATACGTGCTTATTATGACAAGACTTATATTACTCACGGAGCTCTTATGAAGCATGCTGTCCATATTTTGGAATATTGCCGGGAGCGCGGATATATGATGGGTCTGGTGACGAACGGCAAGAAGGATATCCAATTTGGTAAAATCGATCTGCTTCAGCTTCGCGGTTACTTCAAGGCGATCGTGATCTCCGGAGAGGTTGGGATCAGCAAACCTGATCCGGAGATCTACCGCCTCGCACTGGATAGGCTGGGTGCAGCCGCAGAAGAAACCTTGTTTATCGGGGATCATCCGGTGAATGATATCTGGGGAGCGGCCAAGGCTGGAATGGAGACCATTTGGCTGAAACGCAATCATCCGTGGGATGAACAGCTGGATGCCCATCCTTGGAAAACCATTCATGAGCTGGATGAACTGGAGGCTATTTTATAGCGGCATATGATTGCGGGGTTGACAATATAATGCAGCTCCGTTTATCATTACACCATATTAGTTCGGAAGGAGACGATGTTATATGACAGTTTATACGGTTACTTCGTTATCGGTAAATACTGCTCAGGATACGTGTCTTCCGGGAACAGCGGCTGCAGTGTAAGGATTGCAGCTTAGCGGGCAAGCTCTATGATGCCTTATAGAGCCGCCGGGAACCGTATCGGTTCCGGCGGCTTTTTTGCGTGTGTATATTGCAGCGTTTGATTTTTGCTGTAACTGCCGCGCACGGAAATTACTGGACTGTCCCTTCACAGGGGAGAGCCCGTACTTTTTGTATATGCTTTTATTAAGCAATTTTCTTGCCAAAGGCAAAAGAATGGCTATATGAGAGCTGCCGCCGGAATGATGATTCCGGCGGTTTTTTGTGTTCCGGGAAGTACGTCAAAGAAACAGTATCAGTCAGGTTGCATTTAAAAATTCAAAAACAAAAAAATTCAGGAGGCAATAATGACAATAGAACAATACGGCTGGAACAAGAGTTGGCAGAGCAAGTGGAATGAAAAACTTAAAGGATATGAAGGGAAGGAATATGTACCGGGAAGAATTATCGGGGACTTCGGCAGCAAGTACCGCGTGATGGCGGAGACCGGGGAAACTTGGGGCGAACTTTCTGGTAAGCTCAGACACTCGCTTACAGATTCTGGAGAATATCCGGCGATTGGCGATTGGGTGGTTCTAGTGATGCAGGATGGCGGCGAACATGCCGTGATTCATGGGGTCCTGCCCCGTCATAGTGTAATCTCGCGGAAGGTAGCGGGAAATACAATGGAAGAGCAGATCGTTGCCTCCAATGTAGATACATTGTTCCTGGTCAGCGCCTTGAACGATGATTTCAATGTCCGGCGGATGGAAAGATACTTGATTATGGCCTGGAACAGTGGGGCGAATCCGGTTATTTTGTTAACCAAAGCCGATCTCTGCCTGGATGCGGAGAGTAAAATCGCCGAGATGGAGCGGACGGCGCCCGGTGTAGCCATCCATGCGGTCAGTGCTTTGCTTGGGGACGGGCGGGAAGAGCTACAGCCATATATTAGCCCAGGGCAGACCGTAGCTCTTACCGGTTCCTCGGGCTGCGGCAAATCGACGATGGTCAACTGGCTAAGCGGCCGTAATCTTCAGCTTACCCAGGACATTAGAGAAGGAGACAGCCGGGGTCGGCATACGACAACCCATCGGGAAATGTTCGTCCTGCCAGATGGTGGAATTATTGTGGATACTCCAGGGATGCGTGAGCTGCAGCTATGGGAGGATGAAGGCGGTCTTGATCTTGCCTTCGGAGATATCAGTGTACTTGCCGGCGAATGCCGCTTCAGTGACTGCAGGCATGAACAGGAAGAAGGCTGTGCTGTACTTGAGGCTGTGGCAAGCGGGGAGCTGGATGAGAAACGGCTCTGGAATTACCGCAAAACCCAGCGGGAACTCAAGTATCAGAGCAGTAAAGAGGTGAAGCAGAAGCGGAAAACTGATGCTGCTGCAACGAAGGCGGGAAGTAGCCGTACCCGGAATTCAAGCTGGCGCCGTGAGCTCGACGATTTATGATGGAAGTATCCGCTTAGAACGAAAGGGACCCTTGCAGCTGTTAAACTGCTGTAAGGGTCCCTTGATTTTTGTCCGGCGGAAACGGCTTAATATACAGTCCGCCAAACTATATATAAATAAAAGTCCGGATGATGTGAAAGAGGAGATATCTGTAAAAAGTGCGGATGCTTAAATTCTTACCGGACTTTTAACGCTGTCTCACCATTAGAATGATGCAGCTGCAGATTTGGCCAGTTCCAGGCCGTTAGCGATAATTTCTGCAGATTGCTGCGGATTCTGGTTGTGTCCTTCGATGATCACCTGAGTAGTTTCCTTGAAGCCCCAGAAGTTCAGCATGCCTGCTACATAATTAACAGCCATTTCTGCAGTAGCAGCCGGACCTTCAGAATAAACGCCACCTCTGGCATTCAGAATCACTGCTTTTTTGTCAGTCACCAGACCTACTGGACCTTCAGCTGTGTATTTGAATGTAATGCCAGCCTGGCTCAAGTAGTCGATGTACGTATGCAGTACAGCTGGAACGGTCAAGTTCCACAATGGGAAGGCAAACACTACTTTATCTGCAGCCAGGAATTGATCAATATATTTTTTTACTACAGCAGCGCCGGCAGCTTCTTCAGGAGTAGCTTCATAGCCTTGACCAGCCTTGTACATCCCTGTAATCAATGTGTTATCGTAGTATGGAAGTTGTTCAGCGAACAAATCAAGCTCTGTAATTGAATCCTGCGGATGAGTTTCCTTGTAGCTTGCCAGGAAAGCGTTATACAGTTGAACACTTACTGCTTGATCTGCTGGGCGGTTATTTGCTTTAATGAAAAGTACATTTGACATTATGATTTCTCCTTAAATATCGTTTATTTATTAACTAACGTTAATATAGCATTTAATTATTTGTTTGTAAATATCCAAAGGATAAAATTTTTTTTGTTCGACACCAAAGTGCTTTTCTTTGCACAGCTACCACATCTCCGGGCATGGTGAATCATTTTGGCTTCAGAAGCTCAATATATAGTAATTGCACTTTTTACAAGGCTTTTTTGCATTTTGAGGCTGGGTTTAAGGAGACGGGTACCCGGTTATATAGGTGTTACAGGGGATTAGGAAATGATTTCCTCTACGATATAGCTGTAAAGGAATCCAAACAAAGGAGCGATTGACATGTCCATTGACCGTTTTATTATAAAAAAACTGGACAGCTGTCACGAAGAGCATACCCGGCGCAACCTAGTGAAGCTGTTCAAGCTGCGGATTCAGAAAGCCGAAAAACAAGAGAAGCCATCCCTCCATCGGATCAGCTAGATTCACGTTTCTCACATAAGAAATACTACACATTGTATACAGCAGAGCATGTTCCTTGGATAAGGAATGTGCTCTTTTTCTTTGATGTATACAAAAAAAATCCCTCTATTAATAGAGGGATAATGCCAATGAATCATTTTCACTGTAACTGTGCAATATAGCTTCAGAGCCTTTGATTTCGATACTAATCAGAGAATTCAAACATTTCTGCAGGGCGCTTTTACCCTTTTGAATTTTGAGTTCCAGCGTACTGTTAAGCAGTCGAAGTACTTTTTGGGTGGGCTGTTTGTTTTCTGTAGTGAAGTACACAGGTACAATCTTGTTCTGAAAACTGATGAGCATTCTCATTGAAATCACCTCGCTACAAGTATTTCATGTTATTGATCATACCCTTACTTTCTTAATTTTACCTTAAAATTAGCTTATGATAACATAAAGATTACAAGTTTTATAGCTTAAGCCTTTTCCGGGAAGGAAACATTGATGTGAATAACCATGATACGTTATATTTAGCGCATTTTCTGTTCCCTGAAACATCGGGTGATAAAAGAGTAAAGGATGTGCTGCAAAGGGGAGTCTTAGCGGACAGGATATGCCGTTTGGAATTTAGCGATGGGGATTACGTACAGGATTTATGCCTGCTGGCCAATAAGGACAAAGTGCATTTATCCTATCTAAAAGATCCCGATGCCTTCTGCTATGAGCTCAAGACACCGGAAGAAATAAAACGAGCTTGCTATTATCTGATGAACTGTTTTCAACAGACAGCTGACATGGGTCAGGAAAACCCTGCCCTGTTAATGTCAAGACGCAAGTATGAGGAGCTGCAAAGACAAGCGGGCACCTGTACATTGTATTTTTTGTCTGAGCGGCTGGCTGCCGAGACAGGGGATGTTGTTCATTCTCCCTTGCTGGCTAAGGCAATGAAAAGTCCGACCGCCACCGGTGAGCTCAGGTTCTGCACACGGGCAAAAGGTGTCTGGTCTTTTGAGCGGGCTTCTTATCTTGAGGATATTGCTGAAAGCTGGCTGATTCGGATCAGTTCCAGGGTTTCGGAGGACTGGCTGATTGCTTCACCGTTCACCAGACCTCAGCTATGTTCTGCTTTACATAAGTGGTTAGTTAGGTCATCACAAGTATCTACTTCATAATGACAGTTGTATAGGGTGGAATTGTGAGCGTCGCCTGATCCAAGCGGGCTGTACCAGGAATTGCCTTTATAATCTTCACGTACGGGTGTTTGCCGGTTCCCGGACGGATGGCGATGGACAACGATTCACCCGTCAGGTTATGGGCAACCAAGATTTGCTGTCCTGAAGTAATTCGCTCATAAGCCATAACTCCTGCATTACCAGAAGGATAATCACGGATGTCTCCATCCCGCAGCGCCGGAATCTCACCCCGAATGGAAATGAGCTGCCGGTATCGTTCGAGCAGTGAGTCGCTGCTATTCAGCTGACTTTCTACATTAACACCGGACTTAGCATCGTTGTTGCTTCCCGGTTCCCAAGTGGTTTGTCCATTGGCCGGTTGGCCTGCTGTCCAGCGCATGGGTTCACGGATACCTTCGTCCGGCTTGACACCAAGCATTCCAATCTCCTCACCATAGTATATAAAAGGATTTCCGGGCAGGGTCAGCAGCATTGACGCAGCCATTTTTGCATGCTGAGGCTGGTTCTGCAGCTGGCTCATTACTCTGTTCTGGTCATGGTTGGTCAGAAAGGTTGCGTCTGCGAAAGCACTACCCGAGAGCTGGGAATATAGTTTGTAGGTCCGTTCAAGTGTAAAAGCTACACCGCTGTCTTTCTCTGTTTTGGCAGAGTTTATTAAGGATTCAGCCAACCCGAAATTAAACCCTGAATTGAATGCATGATCCAGATAAGCTCCTACGGAAACTGCGGAATTCTCCCACACCTCACCCACGATATAGGCCTCCGGATTGACTTTACTCATGGACTGACGGAATTCTTGCCACCAGGCAACGTTTTTTGCCGTAGTGGCTGCACTTTTATCAGACAGCAGATCCTCATATATGTGTTTTGCAGCATCCAGACGGAAACCGTCAACCCCTTGCTTAAGCCAAAACGTTCCGATATCTTTCATCTCGCTCCGGACCTGCGGATTATCAAAATTCAGATCCGGCATACCGTCCCAGAAAGTACCCATGTAATGGTTGCCTAAGAGAGGATGCCACGGATTGCCGCTGCCCGCCGCACTTGTTCCGCTTACAGGACGATGCTGGTCCTCCGCCCAAACATACCAATTCCGGTATTTTCCGTCCTGATTTTTGGCGGAGTCCACGAACCATGGATGCACTTTGGAGGTGTGATTGATTACCAGATCCATGATGACCTTTATTCCACGCTTGTGCGCTTCTGTGAGCAGGTTCTGCATATCCTCTATAGTTCCGTAATCGGGGTTGATGCTTCGGTAGTCTGTAACATCATAACCGTGATAGCTGGGAGATGGATTTATCGGCATCAGCCAGATGCCCCCGATTCCGAGATCGTTTTTTGTCGCAGGATCACCGTCATTGAGATAGTCGAGCTTCTCGGTAATACCCTTCAGATCTCCAATACCGTCACCATCAGAGTCATAGAAGGAACGGACAAAAATTTCATAAAAAACCGTAGAAGGCTGTTCATCAACCGCCGCGGAGGAGGTAACGGATGAATGGGATGGGGAAGCCGGTGAAGCGGATAAGGAGCGGGGGGAAGCAGATGGCACATTCGAAGCTGAATTAGGGGGTGAGGTACCGGCATCAGAGGCGCTGCCTCCTGAACATCCGGCAAGCAAAGCGGCAGAGAGGCCCGGGATGGCAACCACAGACAGAAGTCGCCGAGCATCGGCACTTTTAAATAAATGAATCATGACAGGATTCCCCTTTCAAACGGATAACAACTTTAATATGTATTTAAGTAAGCGCTTTACAAATATAATAGTAGAAAAATCGTTTAAGGTAAAACGTTTGCGCATATTGAAAACGACTGAATAACAAGAAATCATTCGAAATATGCAGCGAAAAGGCCGAATTCTTATGGTTATCTCTTTATTTTTCCGTTTATCACCGTTTATTTATTGATTTTGAAGGATCTCCGAAAGGAATACTTGAGTTTCCACATCAAGATGCCTATAAAACCCGCTTGAATGTAGTGCAAACGTTGCACTTTATGTCAGTTAACCATTCTTTAGGCAGGCGCATATGCTTAAGCAAGGGCGAAGACCCTGGAGGAAAGGGGAATGAAGGATGAATATCAGGAAAAAAATTTCATTGTCGCTCATGATCATCACTCTATGTTTTTCTGTGCTCGCCGGATGTGGAGGAGACTCTGCTGAAGTGAAAGTAAAGGTCGGTGAAGTTACCCGTTCGGTATTTTATGCGCCTGAATATGTGGCATTGTCGCAGAATTTCTTCAAAGATGAAGGGCTGGCGGTAGAACTGCAGACGATTCCGGGCGGAGATAAAACCATGACTGCTCTGCTGTCCGGGGCTATTGATGTAGCGCTCGTAGGATCTGAAACTTCAATATATGTCTTTCAGCAGGGAGCGGATGATCCTGTCATCAATTTTGCCCAATTGACACAGAGGGACGGCACATTCCTGTTCGCGCGTAAGCCGGATGCGGATTTCAAATGGGACAAATTGAAGGGGAGCACTTTTCTGGGCCAAAGAAAAGGCGGAATGCCGCAAATGGCAGGCGCATTTACGCTGCAACAGAAGGGGATTGATTCCGGGAAGGACCTCATGCTGATTCAAAATATTGATTTTGCCAATATTGCCGGGGCTTTCGCGTCAGGTACGGGAGATTATGTTCAACTCTTTGAACCAACGGCCTCCATATTTGAGCGTGAGAAGCGTGGCGGGGTGGTAGCTTCTTTTGGATTAGAGAGCGGCTATCTGCCTTATACGGTTTTTATGTCCAAACAAAGCTATATCAGCAAAAACAGTGATACGGTACAGAAATATACGAACGCGATCCAGCGTGCCCAGCTTTGGGTGAAGGCGCACAGCCCGGAGGAAATTGCTGATGCGATCCTGCCTTACTTTGAAAAAACAGACCGGGATATTGTGATTTCTTCGGTCAAGCGCTACAAGGAGCAGGATACTTACGCTGTTAATCCGGTCATCGACGATAAAGAATGGAATAATCTGCTGGACGTTATGGACAACGCCGGAGAATTGAAGGATCGGGTTCCAGCAGCCAAGATCGTCAACAACAGTTTTGCCGAAAAAGCTGAAGCCAGCATAAAGTGATTCGAGAATGCTTATGCTTCCGAAGCTAGTTTTGTACGAAGTAGATCAGAGTAGCTGATGCTAACAAAACTTAAAGTGAATGCTTCCGAAGCTAGTTTTGCACGAAGCAGATCAGAGTAGCTGATGCTAACAAAACTTTTAGGAGGGGTGATATGCTTCCCATTGTGCAGTTAAAGGAAGTGACGCATGCCTATTTAGGGGACCGCGAGGCGTCGCTTGCCATCGAGAACTTCAGTCTGAATGTGGAAACGGGGGAATTTGTCAGTCTGGTTGGACCCAGCGGCTGCGGCAAAACCACGCTCCTGTCGATCATCGCCGGACTGCTGCAGCCATCGCGCGGGGAAGTGTCTGTGAGCGGACACGCGGTTAGCGGTCCTTCTCCTGAGGTGGGCTACATGCTGCAGCAGGATTACCTGTTTCCCTGGCGGACTATTTTGGATAATGCTCTGCTGGGGCTGGAGCTGACCGGAAATCTCAATGAGAACTCAAGGCGGAAAACCATAGAACTGCTCGGTGAAATGGGGCTGGCCGGCAAAGAGCATTCCTACCCGGCTCAGCTGTCAGGAGGGATGCGCCAGCGGGTGGCACTGGTTCGGACGCTTGCTACGGACCCGGGGCTGCTGCTGCTGGATGAGCCCTTCTCCGCACTGGATTACCAGATTAAGCTGCAGCTTGAGGATCTGGTCTCAGAGACGCTTCGCAGCCGTGGAACTACGGCTATTCTGGTTACCCATGATCTGTCAGAGGCGATTGCTGTCAGCAGCCGTGTGATCCTGCTTCAGCCGAACCCCGGAAAGATCCGCAAGATATTTATCGTGCCCGAAGCGATCAGACGCACACCTCCGCTATATGCACGGGACTTGCCGGGGTTCGCGGAGCTTTTCCATGAAGTATGGAAGGAAATGGAGTTTGCAGGGAGGGAAGGCTTATGAAATCGGTTGAACAAATTGAATTAGCTGCCTCCCGTGCTTCATGGCTGGAAGAGAAGCATGCCCAGTATCAGAAGAAAAAGCGGCGATGGCGCGCCCGGGTGACGGGTGTCCGCGGCAGTCTGCTCGTGCTGTTCTTTGTTCTTTGGGAAGCAGGGGCACGTCTGGGCTGGCTGGATGAGCTGCTGTTCAGCTACCCCACCAAGGTTTTTAGGCAGATTTGGAGTGATATGGTCAGCGGAAGTCTGTGGCCGCATCTGGGCATGACGGTTGGCGAAACGGTTGTCGGCTTTGTGCTGGGGACACTTTTAGGTACACTCCTTGCCATCGTAATCTGGTGGTCGCCTTTTTTATCGGCAGTGCTTGATCCGTATATGGTTGTATTTAATAGTATGCCGAAGGTGGCGCTGGGGCCGATTTTTATCGTAATGTTCGGTGCGGGCTTTACGGCGATAGTGATAACGACGCTATCAATAACAGTAATTATTACAACACTTGTGGTGTATAACAGCTTTTGCAGCGTGGACCCGAATCTGGTGAAGGTGGCAAAGTCGTTTGGGGCCTCACGGGTACAGGTATTCAGTAAGGTGATCCTGCCGGCTTCCTTCCCCACAGTCGTATCCACGCTCAAGGTGAATGTGGGCATGTCTTGGGTTGGTGTCATTGTTGGCGAGTTTTTGGTGGCCAAATCCGGTCTTGGGTATCTGATTATCTACGGCTTTCAGGTGTTCAATTTCACGCTTGTGATGTCCAGTCTGCTGATTATTGCCGCTGTGGCCACTGCCATGTATCAGCTGGTGGTATATATGGAAAAGCTGATTTTGTCGCGACGGTGAAAAATATGTCATATTGTGCAGCTCCACAAAATCTTGTACCATGTCTATATCTTCATCTGAAACTTATAGTTCACTTGTTAAGCTCGCGTTTACGGGAAATGCTTCGAATGAATCTAAACTGGAACCGCTTGACTTACAAGATCGCAAGGAGAGGTATTTTCATGGGATTTCGAATTATTAAAACAGCGGCTGCTACACTGCTGTCGATCCTGCTGGCAGCCGCTGTGGGCATCCCGAATGCGCAAAGTGCGGGTCTGCTCGCGATTCTGGGTGTGGAAACCACTCGCAAAAGGAGTCTGCGTACGATCACAGCGCGGTTTCTGGCATCGCTGGTGGGACTCTTTTTCGGCTGTATTTTGTTTTTCTTCCTGGGGTTTCACTATTGGGTGCTAGGGATGTATGTACTCATCGGGTTCCCGATGATTGTAAAATCCGGCTACAAGGAGGGGATTGTTACCAGCTCTGTTATCGTATTCCGTGTTTTTGGACAAGCCGAGCTATCGGTACATGTTCTGCTGCAGCAGATCGAGCTCTTGTTCATCGGTCTTGGGTCTGCCGGATTGATTAATTTGATTTATATGCCTCAGACCGGAAGTGTCATTGCTGCCATCCGTAAAGAGGTGGACAGCTACTTTTCCGTCATTTTTACACAGATGGCGCGTACACTCCGTGACCCGGGGTATCTCTGGGATGGAAAGGAACTAATCGGTGCGAATGAAGCGGTACAGCGGGGGCTGACTGCAGCCTCCAGGGAAATGGAGAACCATGTGATTCATCCGGATGAGGCCTGGAATGTCTACTTCTATATGCGCAAGGAACAGCTCGAATCGATTCAGAATATGATGCAGCTCCTCTCGCAGGTTTATAGGCAGTTGCCTCACGGGGACATGGTTGCAGATTTGTTCGATCAACTCAGCAATGATGTGCTGGCTGAAGAATATACGGGCCGGACCGAAAAACTGCTGGAAGTACTGGAGCAGGAATTTCAAAAAATGGATCTGCCGGAAACCCGGGAGGAATTCGAGGTCCGTTCAGCCATTCTGCAGTTATGCCGTGAGCTCTCACTGTATCTGAATATCGCCAAAAGATATAAAATGCCGGTCGATATCAAACCGGTGAAACGGCCTATTTCAGTGAAAGGAAACTAGGTAAGCTGAACGATATGGTGGATTCCATGTCCTGAAGGAACAATTTAGGTATTCACATTTTGGTACGATATAACGATAAAAGATATAGGAGCAAAATGCGTGTGCTTATTTAATGCTGCGTTCAATAGGATTCAGGGCCAGGATATCATAGTATAACAAGCTGAATGGGGCGGCACATATTCCAAATTACAGCAGCTACTTCACATCTTGTGAATAATTCTGCACTGGCAGGTGAGGAAGATGAATAACAGCAACGAACAATATATAGGCAAACAGCTTATAGACAATCTTTTTAATCACAACGGTGTGTTTGTATTACCTGCTATGACGCTGCTGAGCTCGGAGCATATCCGGCTAATCACCCAGCATCGGATTATTCTCCAGCCGCATGATGTGATTCAGTTGGACAGTGAGGCTTTCTATCAGCTGGCAGTGGATGACTGTACAGAAGCTATGGAGAATATTTTTGAGCAGTTCCGCTATACCAAGAGCAAACGGCTTCCTATGCTGGAGCTAAGAAACGAGGTCATTCCTTTCATCCAGCAAGTCAGTGAGAAAAATGATTTTTTCGGCATATTGGCTGCACTGCAGTCTAAAGATGACTATACATACAGACATAATGTTGCTGTAGGCATATTATCCACACTTCTTGGGAAGTGGCTTAAGCTCAGCCCGGAAGACCTGGGTATGCTGACGATTGCCGCAACCCTTCATGATATCGGCAAAATCATGATTCCGGCCGAAATTCTTACCAAACCGGGGCCTCTAAATGAAGAGGAATTTGCCATCATGAAAAAACATACTACGCTCGGTTACGAGATGATCAGAGATACGGTGGGAACGTCGCATATGCAGGCACTCGTGGCACTTCAGCACCACGAAAGAATGGACGGCAGCGGCTATCCGTTCGGGGTGCTGGGACACCGCATTACGGATTTCAGTAAAATCGTAGCCGTCACGGATATATTTCATGCCATGACTTCTGACCGTTATTACCGTTCAGCAGCACCCCTGTATGAAGTCCTTAAGCAGATGGAGGATAACTCATTCGGCAAGCTTGACCCTTATATTTGCAGTGTATTTATCAATAAGCTGATGCAATCCATGATAGGCAACGACGCCCTTCTAACAGACGGACAGATTGGTAAAATTATCATGATTCTGGCGCATGACCCACTTCGTCCATTGGTAAATATCGGTGAGGATTTCATTGATCTCAGCAAGCACAGAACTCTTGGAATTGTACGTGTCCTACCGCAATAGAATAGATGAAAAGGGCCCCCGCAGTGTATTTGCGGGGTTTTTTTTGCGAATTGGCGATTTCGGGAGGCTGCGGGCTAAAGCGTTTTTTTTCTTTTTACTTGTGGCGGAAATTCGATTATGTACTCATATCCAGACAAATTTCACAATAAAATGAAGTATAACTCTTACCAGGCAGCCGCTTGGAGGGCTTACCCAAATTTATTTCTACTCTAACAATCAACAAATGCCCAGAACGTGCATACACTTGATAGTGAATGATTGTATGGAGGAGGTTTAAAGATGTCATTAAGCCATAAACGTCAAACAAGGGAGATCATTACGAAGGCAATTTGCGGCAAAGGTCGTAAGTTCTCTACAGCAACCCATACCGTAACTCCGCCACACCATCCGACGAGTATTCTGGGAGCTTGGATTATCAACCACCAGTACGAAGCGGTTGCCGCCGGGAACGGAATCGAAGTAATTGGTACTTACGATGTGAACATCTGGTACTCGTATGACAAAAACAAGCAGACCGAGGTAGCCAAGGAAACGGTCTCCTATGTGGAACTTATTCCACTGTCATACCTGGATCCCAGACACCGTGCTTCCACGGTCGAGGTTTCTGCGGAGGCAACGCAGGAACCCAACTGTGTGGAAGCGGGCGTTTCTCCAGGAGGAGGAAGTGTGACGCTGCGTGTAGAACGGGAGTTCGAGGCGGAACTGGTGGCTGAGACCAAAGTCCGCGTGTTTGTCACCGATCAAAGCGACGATCCAGAAGACAAGGATTATGACTTTGACGGTGAAAGCTTCGATTATGAGGATCTGGACCCTGACGCCCTGGATGATGAGCTGTAAGGAAGAGGAGCGCCGCCGCCAACTGATTATCGAATGGGTTATGATCCATTATATGTAGTGGGGGCGGCGGCGAGAGGGCGAATGCCCTCCTTTTTTTATTTTATTTATCTGTGTGCAGCAGTAGCAAATTATAGAGGAACGATGCTGCCTTAATGCGGAAGTTATCAGAAGGAGGCGGAGATATGAATGAAGGTCTTCGGGTCTACCAGAAATTATCTGCTGCCCAGCGGGAAGACAGGCTTCGGCGCAGCGGCCTGGAAGCTTTGCTTACACAAGGCGGCAGTTCAGGCACTGGGGAGAATACATATGGAATGGCACCGGGAGAAAATCTTTACAGTCAGTACTATCGGGTCCTTGTATATAATCTGACGCTTCTTGAAATTCGCCCGCTGGGGACGGGTGCAGCGATGAATCCGGCTTTTTTGCCTCCTGTAAAAGGTACAGGCACGGCCGGGCGACTGGGGACTTCCGGGATGGATGAAGGAAGTGCGCTGGAAGTTTTGTTAGATGGAGAATGGCCCCGGAGCTTCTCCGGAGAGCATGGTGGGTTAGCAGAGACAGAACATAGACTATCTGCCTATCTTGCATCCTCCGGCCACCGGCGTGGTGCGGCTGGGAAAATGAGGGACACCGCGGTGAAGGCGTTGTACAGCCTTGGGCTGGACAGCGGTGAGTTGCTTTTGAAAGCCATGGGTGGCCGCCGCTACAGAGTAGATAAGGTCATTCCGCTTCCGGCAGCCGCCAGCGGGGCATTGCCGGAGCCATACCGCGCAGCATCGCTGGCGCTTACGCGCTCCCTGGCTCTGGAGCAGCCCGGCCGTCCCGGGCTGCTGCTGGGCATGGACCCGGAGTTCCTCCTGCTCCGGGAATCCACGGGCCGCGTCGTGCCGGCGTCGCGGTACCTGCCCACGGACGGCGTCGCCGGCTGCGACGCCGGACCTCCGGGAACGCGGGGCACGTTCCCGGTCGCTGAGCTGCGCCCTGCGCCGCGCGGGGAACCGCGCGCGCTGCTGGCGCAGCTGATGTCCGCCGCGCGCACGGCGGACCGGCTCGTCGCCGACCGCTCGCTGCGCTGGCGGGCGGGAGGCATGCCGCTGGCGGGCTGGGCCCTCGGCGGCCATTTGCACTTCAGCGGCGTGGCGCTGTGCGCGCCGCTCCTGCGCGCGCTCGACAACTATCTCGCGCTGCCGCTGATGCTCTTGGAGGACGCCCGTGCAGCGGCACGGCGTCCCAGATACGGGGGGCTCGGCGATTTCCGGCTTCAGCCGCATGGCGGCTTTGAATACCGGACCCTGCCGAGCTTCCTGGTATCTCCCGTCATCGCAAAGGGAGCGGTCTTCCTGGCTCACCTGATCGTGAGCCGCTATGAAGACCTGAGGCTGCGCCCGCTCGACCGGGATGACCTGCATGCCGCCTACTACAGCGGCGACAAGTCCCCGCTGCTCGCCGCGTTCCCGCCGCTTGCAGCGCAGATTCGCGCCTTGCCTGGCTATGGGCAGGCCGCTCGCTATATAGAGCCACTGTTCAGCTGTATTGCCGCTGAACAGACCTGGGATGAATCACGCGACATCCGCGGGCTTTGGTGCGGCAAAAAGCACCTGTGAATACTCTGCAAGAGTGCTCACAGGCGCCCGTCTATTTGTTGATTTCAATGGTGTATGACTTTATCTTTCAATAGTCGCCTGTTGTTCTGCCATTTTAGCTTGACCCATAACCAGGCTCTAGCTTTAATCACATGTATAGCATGCTCCAGAACCCAATATCCTGAAAACCAAGTTTGTGATAGATCAGCCCGGCCTGTGGATTGTCGTAGAACAAGCAAGGCGTTTTGCCTTCTGTCTTCATGTCGGTACATAAGCGGGTCACCACCTGGCTGGCTAATCCTTGTCCTCTGAATGCGGGGTGGGTGGCAACGGCCACGATCATCGCTGACATGGAGCTTTCCGCTGAGGTGGAGGCCGTAGCAATCACCTGGCCATTCTGTTCGATATAATAGGTCCGGCCTGTGCCGGTCTCCAGTGTTTTTCGCAGACTATTGCGCGAATCGTCCGGATTGCTTATAAATTCCTCAATTTGATCCGTAAGCGAACAGATAGCTTCCACATCGGAAACGGTAGCCTTTTGGATAACATGTGCTGATGCTGCGGCTGTATGTACTGTGCTGCTGAGCTTGCGCAGCTCGGCGAACCTCATTTGTTTCTCCGTCCGGATGCTCAAATGTTCGGCAACAGCCGTAACCACCTTCGCAGAACCCGATATCATTTCGAATTTTTGACTCCCCTTCATCAACGCCGCAAATCCTGCTGCATCAAAGGGACCGTCCGCATAGGGCAGAAAACTGCCAAAATACCTCATCAACACAGCGTTTAGCCGGCCATCATTTTCTCTGAACTCACCCCAGAGCTCCATGAAATCCTGTTCAATCCCAAAGTTCTCCACATCTCCGATAATATACAAATTGATTGCGGGATCGATGCTTAGCAGCGACATCAACGCCTCCCGGTCGGCCTCACCCAGTTTACGGATCATGCTGATTCCCTCCCCTGATCTCTCTATGAAATGTTAAAACGCTTAGAAGTTGAACTCTGGATTAATATTATGGCTCTTGTTCATTTTTGTTTTTTTTAAGTCCATCTTCTATAGTGATTTTACTGCATCAGGATTTAAAAGCATACCATTCCAAGCCTGCGGCCCAAGGATTACTTTGGTTTCACAGCGGATCACAGCCTGCGGCGCAGATGTGAATTTCAATTCAGGAGCAGCGGCCGCAGGTGTGATGAACATGCACGGGGTGACTTTGCAGGGCAAGTTTCTGCTATAATAGAGAACAGTATGAAGCAGGTATGGAGGTTGAAGATGGCAAATTATACGCCGATGATACAGCAGTATTTAAAAGTAAAGGAAGGGGCAAAGGACGCTTTCCTTTTCTTCCGTCTGGGCGATTTCTACGAAATGTTCTTTGAGGATGCGATACTGGCTTCCAAGGAACTTGAGATTACATTAACGGGCCGCGAAGGCGGAGGCGAAGAGCGCATTCCCATGTGTGGAGTGCCTTATCATGCCGCCGAAGGTTACATACAGCGCCTGATTGAAAAAGGATACAAGGTCGCCATCTGCGAGCAATTGGACGATCCCGCAGTCACAAAGGGGATGGTCCGTCGTGACATCGTCCGCGTAGTGACACCGGGCACGGTAATGGACGGCAAGATCATCTCCGACAAAAATAATAATTACCTCGTCTGTGTGACCGAGGAGGACGGGATGATGGCGCTGGCTGCCTGTGATTTGACCACGGGTGAGCTATATGTCACTTCCGTGCTCGCGGGTGATGAATGGCTGAGGGATGAGATCGGCATCTATGAACCTGCCGAGATTATCGGGGATGCTGCGCTGCTGGACATGCTGCGGAGCGAGTCCTCGCTGCTCGCAAAACCGGTCGTATATACACCTTGGGAAAAACGCGAAGAAGAGCTGGCGCGCCGGCAGTTCGGCGAAGCCGCCTGGGTACGTCTGGAGAAGGAGCGCGGCCAGTGCCTTGCGCTGTTGATCTCTTACCTGAGTGAAACCCAGCGGCGGTCTCTGGGCCAGCTGAGCCAGATTTCGCCATACGAGCCGGGCAATTATATGATTCTGGATCCGTTCACCCGGCGCAACCTGGAACTGACCGAAACGGTGCGTGAGCGTTCCAAAAAAGGCTCGCTTCTGTGGCTGCTCGACCGGACCGAAACTTCCATGGGCGCCCGACTGCTGCGCCGCAGGATAGATAAGCCGCTGCTGCAGCGTGCCCCGATTGAGCGCCGGCTGGAGGCTGTCGATTATTTGTACAACCAGTTTATCGTCCGAGAGGATCTGCGCGGAGCGCTGAAAGAGATCTATGATCTGGAACGGCTGGTTGGACGGATCGCCTTTGGCAGCGCGAACGGCCGGGATATGAATGCGCTGAAGCTGTCACTCGCTCAGATTCCCGCGCTGAAGGAAATGTGTCTGGATTCCGGTTCGGCAACTCTGCAGGAGATCGGATCCAGCATGGATGAATGCGCGGAGCTCCGTGAGGATATCGATTCAGCCATCGTTGAAGATGCACCGGTATCGGTGCGTGATGGCGGAATGATCCGAACAGGCTACCATGAGCGTCTGGATGAACTGAGGGAAGCGAGCAGCAGCGGCAAACGCTGGATTGCAGAGCTGGAAGCCAAAGAACGCCAGGCCACGGGCATCAAGTCCCTAAAGATCGGCTATAACAAAATTTTCGGCTATTATATTGAAATTACCCGCTCCAATCTTTCCTCTTTGCCGGA
This sequence comes from Paenibacillus sp. 22594, assembly GCF_052044425.1. Lineage (NCBI taxonomy): Bacteria > Bacillati > Bacillota > Bacilli > Caryophanales > Paenibacillaceae > Paenibacillus > Paenibacillus sp. 22594. The sequence goes on along the minus strand of NZ_JBQENA010000001.1, from coordinate 482,206 downwards.
AGGTCGGTATGAACGCAAGCAGACGCTGGCAAACGCCGAGCGTTTCGTTACACCGGAACTGAAGGAGAAAGAGGCTCTGATCCTGGAGGCACAGGACAAAATGACCGATCTGGAATACAGTTTGTTCATCGAACTGCGCGACCGCATCGGCGCTCAGATTCCCCGCCTTCAGGCGCTAGCCGAGAAGGTGGCCGAAATCGATGTCTACCAGTGTCTGGCAGCGGTCAGTGCCGAGCACCGTTTTGTGAAGCCAAAGCTCTCCGAAGGTTATGATCTGCGGCTGGAAGGCGGACGCCATCCGGTAGTGGAGGCGGTGCTTAAGGACTCGGCTTTTATTGCCAACGGCAGCACACTAAGCAAGGCAGAAGGGAATATCCTGCTGATCACCGGCCCGAACATGGCGGGTAAAAGCACCTATATGCGCCAGGTCGCCCTCATCTGCATCCTAGCCCAGATCGGCTGCTTTGTGCCAGCCGGCAGCGCTGAGGTACCGCTAATTGACCGCATCTTTACGCGGATCGGGGCAGCGGATGACCTGATCGGCGGCCAGAGCACCTTTATGGTGGAGATGGCTGATATCCAGGTGATGACGGAAAAAGCAACAGCGCGCAGCCTAATTATCATAGACGAGTTAGGCAGGGGCACTTCGACCAGTGAGGGGATGGCGATTGCCCAGGCAGTCATCGAATATGTGCATGATACCATTGCCTGCAAGGCCTTGGTCTCCACGCATTTCCATGAGCTGTCCCATCTGGAGCAGAGCCTCGCAGGGCTCCGCAACTATTCAATGGCAGTCCAGGAAAGCGGCGATAAAGTGAATTTCCTGCGCAAGCTCGTGCCAGGAGCGGCGGACAGCAGCTACGGGATTTATTGTGCACGACTGGCAGGTCTTCCAGAAGGCATTATCGACCGCGCCTACGGCCTTCTTCAGAGCATTGAGCAGGCCGCCCCTCCGGGAAGCGTTTCGCTGAATTATGGCTCGGGATATAATGAACATACTGTACAGGGGATTCAGGAAAACAAGGTCTTACCTCTGCAGCCAAATGCTGAAGGGGGTCCATCCACGGCTGGGCAAGCCTATTCCTTAGCGCGCAGCGGCAGTGTTCATTCTGGTGGCGGTTCTATCGAAGCTTCAACAGCAGCGGCTCAGCTTGAAACGGCCGTCTCACTTGCTTCTTCCGCAGCGGAAGAGGACAATGAAGTTGTACAGCTCTCTATCTTTGGAGAAGAAGAGCCGCGCAAGAACCGTAAGGGTGGAGCTGGAGCACCAGCAATAAAAGAGAATCCGCTGCTTAAGGAGCTTATCTCCGCCGTTCAAGGGGCTGACCTGATGAATATGACGCCGCTGCAGGCAATGGGCTTGTTGAACGAGTTGAAGATCAAAGCCAAAGAGCTGACCCTATAAGTATCATTGCAGCTCTATTTCAAGGGCCATTTATTTGTTAATTAAGTAATGTAATATATCTATAAAAGCCTATTCGCGAGGTGAAATGAACATGGCCAAGATTCATGTGCTTGACGAGCATATTGCCAACCAGATCGCTGCCGGGGAAGTGGTGGAACGGCCCGCTTCGGTAGTTAAAGAGCTTGTGGAGAACGCCATCGACGCCGGAAGCACCCGCATAGAAGTGTCGGTGGAGGAGGGCGGACTACAGAGCATCCGGGTGAAGGATAACGGCTCTGGGATTGATCCCGAGGATTGCGAGACTGCCTTCTACCGCCATGCGACTAGCAAGATTCTAAACGGCAGGGATTTGTTTCAAATCACCAGTCTGGGATTCCGCGGGGAAGCTCTGCCCAGTATCGCTTCTGTGTCCAAGCTGTCATTGCTAACATCAAGCAATGAGGATGGCAAGGGCAGAGCGCTCGATATCGAAGGCGGTAAGCTGATCCGGAATGAGGATGAGCCATCCGGCAAGGGCAGCGATCTTGCAGTAAAGGAATTATTTTACAATACTCCGGCAAGGCTGAAATATATGAAAAGCGTACAGACGGAGCTGGGCCATATTTCCGACGCGATGTACCGCACGGCACTGGCGCATCCGTCCATCTCCTTCACCCTTCATCACAACGGCAATCAGCTGCTGCATACGCTTGGCAACGGGGATCTGCTGCAGGTCATTGCTGCTGTATACGGTACATCCGCCGCTAAGGCAATGCTGCCGGTTGCTGCGGAAGACCCGGATTACCGGCTCTCCGGTTTTGTCAGCCGGCCGGAGTGGACGCGCTCCAACCGCAATGCGGTCACTACCATTGTTGGCGGGCGGTATATCCGCAGCAATGGCCTGAATGCAGCCATTATGCGGGCCTATCATACACTCCTGCCGATCAACCGGTACCCTCTCTTGGTACTGCAGCTTGAGATGCACCCTTCGCTTGTGGACGTCAACGTGCATCCGGCAAAGCTGGAGGTCCGATTCAGTAAAGAAGTGGAGCTCTACGCTTTTGTTGAGCAGGAAATACGCAAGGTATTGCTTGGTCAAAGCCTGATCCCCCGGCCCGGTAGAGAAATGATCGGTTCCAAGGGCAGCAGTTCCTTTATTCAAGAGCAATTTGCTTTTCCGAAGGGAGCTGTTCCGCCACCCCAGGATGGTACGGGCAGCCGCATCGACCAGGACATGGGTAATCCGCGTAGCGGGCCTGCTGCAACAACCGGTACTGTAGAACCTGCCCAAGGAGAGCGGCATGGTGGTCCGTCAAGCAGTGAAGGACCGCTCAGCGGCCTCCAGTCCCAGGTTCCGCGGGTCCGTGAGAGCAGCGGTGGCAGTGATGCTCCGCTGTTCGGGGGAACTGCTGGCGGAAGAGAATCACCCTACAGCAATACCTCAGGAACAGGTTTCCAGGCACGGGAAACAGCAACAGCCTATAGAGGCGCCAGCACTCCGCCATCCGTTACGCGTTCGAATGAAGGGAATGCCGGGAGCTTCCGCCAGTTCCCAATGTCGAATGCCACTCGGGGCCAGATGCCGTCCACGGAGGAACTCTATGCTCCGCCCTCCAGTGAAGAGGCTGGTCTTCCGCAGTTTCCGGAGCTGAACTATATCGGCCAGCATCATGGAACTTATATTATTGCCCAGAATGACAGCGGGCTGTATCTGATTGATCAGCATGCTGCGCATGAACGGGTGAATTACGAATATTATTATGAGAAATTCGGGCGTCCCGAGGATGCTTCACAAGAACTGCTGCTGCCCATTACACTGGAGTTCACTCCTTCCGAGAGCCGACAGCTTAGCGAGCGGTTGCACTGGTTCCAGCAGGCCGGAGTGTATCTGGAACACTTTGGCGGCCAGACTTTTCTGGTCAGGTCCCTTCCATACTGGTTCCCGGAAGGGGATGAGAAGGCGGTTATCGAAGAAATGGCGGAGTGGGTGCTGAGCGAGCGGACGATTGACCTTGCGAAACTGCGTGAGAAATCATCGATTCTCTGCTCCTGCAAGGCTTCTATCAAAGCTAACCAGAAGCTGACAGAGCATGAAGTGGAATCGCTTCTCTCACGGCTGGCTGCTTGCCGTCAGCCCTATACCTGCCCGCATGGGCGGCCAATTGTGGTATCCTTTTCCTCGTATGATTTAGAGAAGCTGTTCAAACGAGTGATGTAATTGAATAATGGAATTTGTTGTGAGCAGGAACGGAGGCAACATGATTATAACAACGGGCTTTGACCCGATCCCGGAGATTGAAATACGGGCCAAGAATCTAGCAGTAAAAACGGGCACAATCTATGCGCAAAGAGGCAAATTGTCCATGGCCAAGATGGTGGAACGGTATGGGGACGGAGAGATTCTGGTAGTTCTGCAGGAGGCAGTGCGGCTGATTACTCCCGGTATGCCGCCGATGGAATTCCATCCCAGCATGGGTTTTGTCCGGGCTAAACGGATTATCCGGGGTGAGCATGATCCAATGCTGGAAGCCGCCGGAATGGTTCCGGGCGATAGTGTCTTGGACTGTACGGCGGGACTGGGCAGCGATTCCCTGCTGTTTGCGGTGCACGGCGGGGAAGAATCCATGGTTACGGCACTAGAGAGCTCCCTGCCGCTTTGTGCGCTGCTTCTCGAAGGCATGAGCCATTATATTTCCGGACAGGAAAAAGTGAATGCCGCGCTGAGACGCGTGCGTGTCGTGCATAGTGATCATTTGACTTATTTGCGGGAACAGCCGGATCACAGTATCGATATTGTCTATTTTGACCCGATGTTCCGTGTGCCGTTGACGGATTCGGCGGCGATATCCCCTCTGCGCCAGTTCGCGAATGCGGAAGCATTGTCACCGGAGAGTGTTGCTGAGGCCGTCAGAGTCGCCCGCAAAACGGTTCTTTTGAAAGAAAAAGCCTTAAGCGGGGAATTCTCCCGGCTTGGTTTTACCGAGCTGCTTCGGGCCAGCGCCAAAACTTCGTACGGGGTGATATCCATTGACAACTGAGACAAAACGGAGGGTCCTGGTGCTGCTTGGCCCGACAGCAGTCGGCAAAACCAGGCTTAGCCTTGAAATGGCAGAGGCCTATAATGCTGAGATTATCTCCGGTGATTCGATGCAGGTCTACCGGGGGATGGACATCGGAACAGCCAAAATCAAACCTGAGGAAATGATGGGAATTCCCCATCATCTGATCGATATTCATGATCCTCAGGATTCTTATTCTGCTGCTGAATTTCAGGAACAGGGCGGGCGGCTGATCGAAGAGATCAGCCAGAAGGGGAAACTTCCTTTTATAGTAGGCGGCACAGGCTTATATATTGAGTCCCTTTGCTACGGTTTCCGCTTCTCAGAGGCTGTAGCAGACGAAGCATTCCGCAGCGAGCAGGATGCCTTTGCAGAGGTGCATGGAGCTGAGGCGCTGCATGCCCGCCTGGCTGCTGTGGACCCGGTCAGCGCTGCCAGACTGCATCCCAATGACCGCCGCCGGATCATCCGTGCGCTTGAAATTCACCATCAGACAAAGGTCACACTTTCCGAATCCCATGCGGACCAGAAAAAGGAATCCCCGTATGAGCTGTGCCTCATCGGTTTGACAATGGACCGGAAAATACTATATAAACGTATTGAAGACCGAATTGATCAGATGCTGGCGGACGGACTCGTCACTGAGGTGGAAGGACTGCTGCAACACGGCTACAGCAGAAGCCTGGTGTCCATGCAGGGATTGGGCTACAAGGAAATTGCCGCATACGTCGCGGGCGAAGTGACGCTGGATGAAGCAGTGACACTACTTAAACGCGATACCCGCCGATTCGCCAAAAGACAGTTGTCCTGGTTCCGCCACATGAAAGAGATTCAGTGGATCGACGTCGATGAGAGCCAAAACTTTTCAGAGAATTTTGCCAAAATCCGTGCTAAAATAGCTGACAAGTTTAATGAAGCATTGTAGCTGTTGATAATATAGTTTTTACGTGTTCTCAAAAGTTGTAAATCACGTAGAATCATATTTCTTGCTAAAATTCAGTCTGAAGGATGTCTCCGAAGTGAATCTTCACTTTCTCGGAGGCATCTTTTTTTGTGACAGATGTGTCTAAAAATATGAGGTATGACTCTCCATTGAATGTATGCTTCATAATGCCTTGCATATGATTGTTAAGTGTTTTCTGACTGATCGGCCAACCGTTCCATCGTGCGTTCCTTAATCTCAGTTTTCGCATAAGCCTCAAGCCTTTCATGGAGCTACGGAAAAAGCTTAAAGGAAAGTGAATAGAGAACCCAAAAGAACCCCTACCTTAAATTGGAGGGGGAATGAACATATTAGTTTTGAATTTTCTGATGCAGTCTTCAAGTAACTACAAACAGTGCTTAACTTATCGGAAAAACAGCGAAGTTTCCGCTCATACCAGGCTGTGCAATATTGACAGCAAATCCCCGACCTCCGCCGGCTGCTCCTTCAAAACGAAGTGTCAAACGAATTCCTTTATATCCATGATGTTCAATAGCCTTAGCATAGAAGTCTCTGACATAGGGGAATCCATTATTGTCTGCGAGAGTTACTATCGGCTGTTCGAGTGAATTAGTGATAATGAAAACATCTAAATTGTTTCCATCTGCACCTGCGGCATCAAATTGGATACGGCGTGTTGAAAATGTACTGTCTCGCGGTGAATAATTGCTTTCTGATGTCTGAGGATATGCTGTTTGCGCTGGGTAAGTTGGGTAAGGAAAGTTGTACCCAGATTGATAATAATTCATTTTTCGATTCCTACTTTCATCGTGTTTTTGCGTTCAAAATAGTTATATGCCCAATTTCCTTTTTTTGCCACAAGGGACTAGCCACGATGGAATAAACTACATTTATGTTAAAAGAATTTATAGAGTGATATACAAAGACCCCCACTACCTTGGCCTTGGCCTGAGAGAGAAATCATTCAGCTGCGTTATCTTGAGCATGAGGATGGGTATGATTACTTTCTGCGTGGGGAACTAGGGATGAGCGAGCGGAAGTATCGACGGGTGAAGTCGAGGGCTATATACGTGCTGGCCAGAAAATCATGTCTTTACCGACTGAAGAGTTTAAATAAATCAAGTCAATTAGAGCTGAGTTTTCATTTTTTTATTCGTATAAATGATTCTTTCCTGTGTTTCTTGATTAGTTTGTTCACCTGTCAGTGTTAAAATTGATCTCGTACCAAATGACGATTCTCTGTAAATCGCTACCAAATTAACATTATCAGTTTTTTAGCTATTTCTGAATCTGCTACCTTAAGTTCTTTTAAAGTGAGCATAAGAAGCATGGCCGGGAATTATTGATATTGATGACCCGCAATCGATGCTGATGACTTTGGCTTCGATTTCAGGCATTCAGTAAAATGGTTTTGTTTTCCATTGTAACAAAGTCCGTAAAGGATTTGAGCAAAGAGCACGACACATATGCTACGGATTCGGAGCGGACGCCGATCTCCTGGTTGCCAAGAATGACAACAATAACGGGATTGATATTACGCTTTAGGGCACTTTAAATATTTTGATTTCATTGACCATTTCCGGAATACATGACCTGAAATGGATTCAACTCATGAGTCTAAGTAGGAATTAGACAACCTGATTGAAGCATATTGGTTACATAAACCCTTATGAGGTGGATGATGAGACCAATGCTTCATAATCAAGAATTCAAAGTCTACATTATAACCAAGGGAGTTGTCCTGAGGTTCTTAGTTATTGAAATCATCATTGGTACATTGACATATTCTATAGCCATGAAGCTTTTCCATAATATCATCTTGGCGAGTGCAGGTGGGTGGGTAGGGACAGAAGGAATAAAGAGATTATATGCTGTGAGTAAAATCATCGGGAAATAGAATATTAAGTGAATCAAACATAGCCACCCGTATGTAAGGCGGTCTTGTGGTTTTAACGAAAACGAATAATCGCATAAGCAAGCACTATTATTTTTTCCTCAGATTGTGTTGTGCGCTTCTACTACGGTACTGATTGAGCGCTGTTGTGGATACCGCCCGGAACGGCGGGGGAAAGGCATCTAACTGGCAGAAGGTTGTCCAAGAGGTTATGGTGATTTAATCCTCCCATCCAATCCTGATAAAATTATCATAAAAAAATCCCTCTGAATCATCGCCTGATTGAGTTCAGACACGCCAGTATTTTCTGATGGTATCGATAAGCACTTCTCCAGCGGTTGGAGGATTTTACAATAGACTTGGAGTTCATATACATATTGTTCCAAATTAAGTATAATCAATATAAGTGTAACGTTAGGAAATTCAATGTCTGGAGGGGATCGGTTGAATAATGATCCAGAAAAAAAGATAAATGAGCTTGAAGAACGAATTTCAAGACTTGAGAAATCATCTGCTACTGGACCTCGGAAGCTTGTTTGGACCACACTGAGCATTATTATTGGGATTTTTATTATTCTTACAGTAATTGGGGTTGTTCAGTTTGTATCGAGTGGTTAGGATCTGATTATTTGTCCGCCACATACAAAGTCTTGGAAAGAACAACAACCAGCTGCTGTAGCGACTTTATTAGCGGCGACGGTTGCAACAATTCCACCTGCTTAGCTTGGCTCTGTCGTTGCTCTCTTGGAAGCAACTGGAGCGACTATGATAGACAATTCGATGAACTATTATTAAGAGAATGGGGGGGCAAATGATAACTGCATATGCGATAATTATGACTTTCGTTACTGTCATTACCTTCCTATTTATCATTCTGTCGAGAATGTTTTTTAAGAAAAATAATGATATTTCAAAGAAAAAAATAGCGTATATTCCTTTGCTACTGGCAATTATTGGAGCACTTCAATTAATGATTTATGGAGAAGTCAAATCAAACCATCTTTTTGTTTATTTGGCAGTCATTCTAGTGAGTATGTATATATTGAGATCGGATAGCAGGAAAATAAAAAGATAATAATTAAATAAAAAGGAACCTTTTTGGTTCCTCATGATGGGCATGACATTACATCCTCATAAATATCAGGGTGCCCCCGATTTAGCCTATGCAGGTTATCCCGATTAGGGTGTCTTTGGAATTTTGCCCAGTGGTTTCAGTTGGCGGGCTATTTTTCATTTGCATAATGCGACAAACGCGGTATTATTCATTTACACGAGTCGGAAGCACTGAAGCATGCATTCAGATAGAATCGGCAAAATCCCGTCAACCTCAACTGGTCGGCGGGATTTTTCTGTCGAACGATATAGACGAGTGGAGGATAAACCAGGATAATCGGTAATGTGGCTTTGGGAAATTTATATTAAAGTTTGAAATAATTATGTCGACAGAGTGGATTATGACAATTCAGAAATCGGGCCATTTTGTGTGAAATTTAGGGGAGAAGAAATGAATCATTTTTTTACAGCATTAACTTATGTCAATAAAAAGATTTATAAGTCGAATCACTTAACTGTAAAGTCAGTTCAAGAAGAAAAGCAAAATTCTAAGTATGGTGCTGGTACATTTCAGTTATCTTCTAAAACAATTCGATTTAGAGTTTCGAATATAACCCCTACCAAAGTAGGGCAATTTGTTGCATTTTGGGAAAAGGACGAAAGGAAGCCCCGGATTTATTAGTGATAACAACCTTTAAAAATGATAATGAGTTTGGGCAATTTATTTTTCCAAAAGAAATACTTTTAAAACAGAACATTCTTAGGTCTGCTTCAACAAAGGGCAAAATGGCAATAAGAGTTTATCCTAGCTGGGATAGTCCGAGTAGTAAACAAGCGATGAAAACTCAAAAATGGCAGTTACCCTATTTTGTTGATATGAGTAGTCCGAATTAAAATCCTTTAGAAAAAGTAATAGAACTGTATTCTCTTTAATCCTCCGCAATCGGACGCGATTGTTGAAGATCATAGCCAGAAAATAATCAAACATTATAAAAACTTCACGCCTGTTAACTAGAAAAGAATCCGCTTGATTGATCTTCCCTCGTTCTACAATCTGTTCGAATAGTGCCTCGCCTGCACGATTTATATTCGTCATTATGCCGTAACTGCCAGATGGTAGGGATAATCCTGCCAGTATCTCCTTGCGGCGTAGCAGCAGCAATCCAGTGAGATCCTGACCTTTATACATCAAAATATCAAAGATGCCGTAATAGGCCGGCATGGTGGTTGTGAGCTGCTGGATCTTATATCTCCTAAAGGAGATCGAGAACACCAGAACATCCTTAACGGGAATATTTGAAGGCAAGTCAAGCCATCCAGCGTGGGATAATGCAAGATACATTATCAATTACATATTTATTGTATTGACTAGGCTTATTTATCTTTTATTTATTGCAATGCCTTCTCAAGCGTTCCCTACTGGAAGCAATGAGATTGACGGGAAGGGTGCCTTAGATTTAACATATAGTTGAGAGAACTATATAGAAGAGATTTAGATTCCACCTATAATCAGATAGAGAAGGAGCCGTGGAAAATCACGTAAAAATCACATTTGTGCTTAAAATAGCTTAAAGAGGTTTTTATAGAAAAGGCCAAAAACATCAACGTTAGGACATAATGTGGAGATTAGCCACGATTTTACTTCATTGATGTAATGGCTAAATACGTGCTATAATAGCAGGAAAGTTTACCTAAGGTCTTGAATATACTTCTGAACAATCTAATTGAACCATTGGGGGTACGTCATATGAACAAGTCCATTAACATCCAAGATACGTTCTTGAACCAACTGCGTAAAGAGAATATCCCTGCTACAGTATATTTGACCAACGGCTTTCAAATCCGGGGAATCATCAAAGCCTTCGACAACTTCACAATTGTCATCGACAGTGACGGCCGCCAGCAGATGGTGTACAAGCATGCGATTTCCACCTTTACACCACAGCGCAGCGTATCACTTATGCAAGACAATGGAAGCGAAGAATAAGATTTTACAGTCTTAAAGCGAAACCTTTTTGTTTATAAATCGTTTGAATAGAGAGTGCGAGAGAGCAACCTGTGAAGGTTGTTCTTTTCATTCGTGCACTTCATTACAGGAAAGTTCCGAGAGGGAGTCAGGAGGCAGCATGTCCAGAGACGAGATATCCAGGACGAACCGCAATAGAGACAGAGGAAGCCAGTCATCGAACTCAAATTCAAATTCTAAAGGTAAACCTAAGAAAAAGAAAAAGTTTTTAACCAAGAAGCGTGTGCTATGGACGTTGTTTTTTGCCACGGCATTAGCAGTTTTTTGTGCGTTGGGCGGTTACCTGTTCATTATGTTAAACGGGCAGAAGCTCCTGAGTGAAAACCAGGACAAATTATCGATTCATGAGACTACAAAGATTTATGACCGCAACGCAAATTTGATCGGCGAGCTGGCACTGGAGAAGAGTGAACCCGTGGAGCATGAGGATATTCCGAAGTTGCTGATCGATGCGTTTGTTGCCACGGAGGATAAGCGATTTTTTGAACACAGCGGCGTCGATCTCTGGTCGATCGGTCGAGCAGCTGTCAAGGATATAGCGGCCCGCAGTATGGTCGAAGGCGGGAGCACGATCACCCAACAGCTGGCGAAGAACATCTTTCTGACACGGGACAAGACTTTTTTCCGGAAAGCGACTGAGGTTTCTATTGCCGTGGCTCTGGAGAATGAAAAAACCAAAGATGAAATTATTACGATGTATTTGAACCGCATCAACTTTGGCGGCACGATTTACGGGATCAAAGCGGCATCTATCCGTTATTTTGGTCAAGGTGATCTTAACAAACTCGACGTTTGGCAGATCGCCACCCTTGCAGCGATGCCGAAGGGGCCTTCCCGCTATAACCCGCTGCGTAATCCAGAGCTCTCGAAAGAACGTCGTGGTGTAGTACTCCAGCTGATGTATGAGCAGGGCTATATCACCAAGGAGCAGATGGACGAGGCGAAAGTGGTGGATTATAACTATAAGCCGCCGGAAAGCAAACAACGGTACCAGGCCTTTATAGATTATGCAATTGATGAAGCGGAAGAAAAATTCGGATTGACTGAAGATGATTTGAATATCGGCGGATACAAAATCTATACGACCATGGACAAACATGCCCAGGAGACGGTGGAAAAGGCCTTTGCCGACAGCGATAATTTTGAAAAGAGCGTTGACGATCAACTGGTACAGGGCTCGATGACGATCATCAATCAGGAGAATGGCAGCATTGTGGCTCTCCTCGGTGGACGAAATTATGAGAAAAAAGGCTATAGTCGTGTGGACGGCAGCCGACGCTCGCCAGGTTCTTCTTTTAAGCCGCTGGTTTCCTACGCACCTGCGCTGGAATCAGGGAAGTTCACGAATGATTCCATGCTCAGCAACGAGAAGCAGTGCTTTGGCACCTATTGTCCAAATAACCTGCACGGTTATTCAAAGACGATCAGCATGGCAGAAGCCCTGACGAAGTCGGAGAATATCCCGGCGGTATGGCTGTTGAACGAAATCGGTGTGAATACGGGATTCCAATTTGCCAAAAGGCTCGGGATTAACCTAAAGGATGAGGACAAGAACCTTTCCTTGGCTCTGGGAGGGATGAGCGAGGGCACGAACACCATGGAAATGGCTCAGGCCTACAGTGCCTTTGCCAATGGTGGCGATCTGCGTGAGGCTTACTCGATTAAATCGATTACAAATAGCGATGGAGACACCGTCTATAAGGCCAATACCAAGCCTGAACGGGTTATGAGTGAGAATACGGCATACCAGATGACTGAAATGATGCAGAAGGTTGTAGAAGACGGGACGGGGAAAAAAGCCAGAATCAACCGTCCTGTAGCCGGTAAAACCGGTACAACACAAAGCGGATACGATGGCATCAGCTCGAACCGTGATGTCTGGTTTGTTGGATATACTCCGGAATGGACCGCTGCTGTTTGGATGGGCTATGACAAACCAAGCAAAACCCATCTGCTGAAGAACAGCAGTCCGCTGGCTGCTGCATTCTGGGGCAAAGTGATGGAGGAAGCACTGGAGGGCGTGCCTAATAAGTCGTTCCCGAAACCTGAAGGCGTAAGTGATCCTGAACCAACGGCAACACCGGAAACGGCGCAGCCTGTAGGCGGTCTGAAGGCAGCTTATGACGCTTCGACGATGACGGTCAACCTTAGCTGGGAGCCTTCACCGGTAAAAGGTGTGGAATACCGGATCTACCGCCGTGAAACGTCGGAAGCAGAATTCAGCCCGCTGCTGAATACGGTCTCGTCCAGTGTCGGAGATATCAGTGCGATGCCTGGATTGAGCTACGAATATTACGTCACGGCTTATTATCCGGAACTGGATGTGGAGAGCGAACCTTCTGCTGCTGTCACTGTTGAGGTTCAGGATGAGCCGCCTACACAGGAGCCGGAAGCGACAATAGATCCGAATCTTCCAACAGATGAGACGGGCAATGGCGGTACTAACGGCAATGGCCAAGACAATGGCAATCCTAATGGAAACAACGGGAACGCTAATGGAAATGGGAATGGTGCAGGAAACGGAGAAAATCCTGGTAACGGCAATCCTGGCGGCAATGGAAATGGCAATGGCGGAGGAGTACCATCCGATTCCCCCCAAGCCTCGTCCACTCCTCCACCGGCTACTACAGCTCCTACCGATCCCGCTGTAACTACTGGAGCAGGCGGCGGCAATGCTGGGACAGAGGGCGGTGCGGCTCCCACCACCGACCCGGCTGCAGGCTTGGTTAATGAGGGTAGTGTTCCGCAGTAGTAGATTTTGTAAATTCTATAATGTATGATCCAATTGCCCCGGCAGCTGAGAATCCCGCCTATGAAGCAGAGATTCCAGCTGACGGGTTTTTTGTCTTGCTTTTGATCAACAGCGGTTGCCGGAATTTACAAGGGATGTTTTGAGTGTATCTTGCAAATGTGTTAAGCTGAATACACCATTTCTTGAGAGGGTCATTCATATGAAACGTAAATTCGGAGACCGGGCCAACTGGCGCCGGATTACGCGCCGCCATTTTGCCTGCCGCTATGTAGAGAGCCGGGAATTCAGCGGATACATCACACTATATACGATTTATGGGTTGAAGGAACCGCTATGGAAGAGCTACGGCAAACATACATACCGTATAGCAGACAAAGGGTACTCATGGCTGCAGTATTTTCCAAAAGACAGCCATTATATTGTGACGGCAATGTTCGACGAACGGCAAAACATCGTACAGTGGTATATTGATACCTGCAAAGTACAAGGAGTCACCGACCAGGGTGTGCCGTGGTTCGATGATCTTTATCTGGATGTTGTGGTGCTGTGGAACGGAGAGGTGTTTCTGCTCGATGAAGACGAGCTGGAGGAGGCGCTGGAACGGGAGGACATTACAGACAGCGACTATAATTTAGCCTGGGCTACAGCAAACAGTATTCTTCGCAGCATAGATGCTCATGCTTTTCCTTATTTCTCCCTCTCCTTGAAGCATCGTGCCGAATTGTTCCATCACGGAGAATTCAGGAGGAAATAACCATGGATTGGTATGTCTATCAAAGAGGCTCATCCCCGATACGTAAGGTGTCCCGCAAAGGACAACGTTTTCGGCTGAAACGAAATCTGTTCATTCTTCTGGTCATTTGTGTTGTTGCCGGACTTCTATGGTGCGCATCAGTTCTAGGCAGAATCAACAGTGGTGCCACGACGAATCCAATGCAGGAAGCGGATGCTGGTATTATTCTCGGTATGTCCATGTGGGGAGATGAACCCAGTCCCGGACTAAAGGAACGGCTTGACTATGGGCTTGGACTCTACCGGGAAGGCAAGTTCACCCGGTTTATAGTGTCCGGAGGTCTGGATAAGGCTGACTATAAATATACTGAGGCCGAAGGAATGAAGAACTATCTGGTAGGAAAGGGTGTACCTGAGACGGCTATACTTCTGGAGAACAAGTCTACCAGCACTTATGAGAATCTTCAGTTCAGTCAAAGGGTTATGCAAACAGAAGGATTAAAGACAGCTATTATTGTTACACATACATTTCATGGCCAGCGCGCATTCGAAATTGCCAAAGAGCTGAATTATTCCAGCCCTGAACTGGGATTGACCGATTCCAAGGTTATGTCGATGTTCAAATACAAAACCCGTGAGATTCTGGCTTATACAAAATGGAAGATGCAGCAACTTTTTCTGTGAAAAGCAAGCCCCGTACAGACTGCCGCTAACCCATCAGCCTAATTTGTCCGCAAGTTCCTGAAACTGCTAATAAGACCTCGTGAACCGGAATAGACTTGATATAGGATATAGAAAAGGTCAGCCCTGGATAATGAGGTGAACTAGGTGAATGGACGCGTAGCGGCGGCAAGTGGACGGGAGGAAGGCAGACCGTCACGTCAAATCAATATTGTGCTGAGGAATCAGGAAATGCCGGCAGTAGTCCACTCGGCTGCAGATAGTCCCGCACAGGCTGCGGTCCCCAAAAATAACGGACACAGCGAATTGTTTCAGGAGCTCAGCCGGGAGTTGGACGCACTCGTAGGCCTGGATAATATCAAGGAGCTGGTGTTCGAGATTTATGCACTGCTGCAGATTGCGCGGATGCGCAGTGATGCGGGACTTGCCAGCGGGAGTCAGGCCTATCATATGGTCTTCAAGGGGAATCCCGGAACCGGAAAGACTACAGTCGCCAGGATTGTCGCCAAGCTGTTTCAGCGGATGGGCGTTCTGAGCAAAGGCCATCTGATTGAAGTAGAGAGAGCTGATCTTGTAGGCGAATATATCGGACATACAGCCCAGAAGACAAGAGACCTGGTGAAAAAAGCGCTCGGAGGCATTCTTTTTATTGACGAAGCTTACAGTCTTGCCCGTGGCGGAGATAAGGATTTTGGCAAGGAGGCAATTGACACCCTGGTTAAATCCATGGAGGATCACCGTAGTCAATTCGTGTTGATTCTGGCCGGGTATTCCAGTGAGATCGATTATTTTCTAATGAGTAATCCCGGCCTTCCTTCCAGATTTCCTATTCAGGTGGAATTTCCGGACTACACTATAGACCAATTGCTGCAGATTGCTGAACTGATGTCCAAAGAGCGCGATTATATTCTGATGCCTCAGGCCATACTCAAACTAAAGCAGCATCTGCTGCTGGAAAAGACGGAGAGTCTCCATGCCTTCAGCAATGCGCGGTATGTTCGCAACTCTATTGAAAAGGCGGTACGTGCCCAAGCGGTTCGGCTGCTGAATCAATATGAGAACAACAGCCCGGGGAAGCAGGAGCTGATGACACTTCGCATCGAAGACTTCAAATTGTAGGAATAATATTCACCACGGCTGATACACAACTTATGTGTACAAGGACAAGGAGCATGACATTCATGGCAATCACGACCCACGATACAGAAAAAGAAGTACAGGACCGGGCTATTTTGGTGAGTCTGGTTACTGACAAAATCAAGCGCACGGGCATCGACCCTGAGCTCTCTCTGCAGGAGCTGGTTCAGTTGGCAGAGACTGCCGGAGTGCAGGTGCTCGACGTGCTGCGCCAGAACAAGGAGACTCCCGATTCCAAGTGGTTTATAGGCAAGGGTAAAGTAGAAGAACTGCGAATGGCCGCTGATGGTCTTGGGGCGAATACGGCTATCTTTGACCAAGAGCTTTCCGGAGCACAGGTACGTAACCTTGAGGAAGCGCTTGACCTGAAAATCATTGACCGAACTCAGTTGATTCTGGATATTTTCGCCGGCCGGGCCAAAACGCGAGAGGGTATCATTCAGGTAGAGCTGGCACAGCTCTCTTATTTGCTGCCCCGTCTATCCGGCCATGGTAAGAATCTGTCCAGGCTTGGCGGGGGGATCGGAACCAGAGGTCCAGGGGAAAGCAAGCTGGAGACAGACCGCCGCCATATCCGTGACCGGATCACTGAACTGAAACATCAGCTGGATGAAGTAGTCAAGACGCGTGAACTTCACCGGGAACGGCGCCGCAAGAGCGGCGCTGTCCAGGTTGCGCTGGTCGGTTATACCAATGCCGGGAAATCCACACTCCTGAAGCAGCTTACTGATGCGGATGTCTATATCGAGAATCAGCTGTTTGCTACCCTCGACCCTACTTCACGTGTTCTTCAGCTGCCTGCAGGCAAAGAAGTCGTCTTGACTGACACCGTTGGATTCATTCAGAACTTGCCGCATGATTTGGTAGCCTCCTTCCGTGCAACTCTAGAGGAGGTCAATGAAGCCAATCTGGTACTGCATGTGGTGGATGCTTCTTCTCCCATGAGGCAGGAGCAGATGGATGTAGTGCAGTCGATCCTGCAGGACCTTGGGGCTGCCGGAAAACCGCAAATAGTGCTCTTCAACAAAAGTGACATTTGCCAGCCTGAACAGCTGGAAATGCTGCCTTCGGGTCCTGGCTATCTGAAGATCAGCGCCTTTAACCCGGAAGATCTGACACGGATCACAGAAATTATAGCCGACGAGCTTGCCGGTGATACGCTAACCTTCCGCATTCCCGGAGACAGAGGAGACCTCTCATCGCTGCTCTACCGTGTAGGTGAGGTGCTAGAGCAGAGTTTTGAAGAAAATGATGTGTTGTACAACGTGCGTCTCAATAAAGAGGATTACGGAAAATGGAGTTACAAGCTTGCAGAGTACGTAGAGCAGGAGTAACCGGAATTAGGTGGATTCAAGGTATTACTTCGGAAACGGCGGATATCCAGCCGTTTCTTCTTGCTGGTCAAATTTGTTTAAGAACAAAGTAATAGATTGAAATAAGGAGAGAACAAAAGGTATGGCAGTTTTTGCAGAAGATATTATTCAGGCGGCTGAAGCCGCAGAGCTTGAAATTGAAAGTGCAGTGAAGTTGCTTGACCGGATTGTGGATCATAATCAGTGGAAGGTGATCGAAGCCTTTCAGCGGCAGCAGGTCAGTGACTTCCATTTTGCCGGTTCAACCGGATATGCCTATAACGATCGTGGGAGAGAAGTGCTGGACCTGGTCTATGCCGAGGTGTTCGGAGCCGAAGCGGCGCTGGTACGCCCGCATTTCGCCTCCGGCACGCATACAATCTCAACCGCACTTTTTGGTGTGCTGCGGCCCGGAGATGAACTATTGTATATTACGGGACGTCCTTATGATACGCTGCACAAGGTTGTTGGCAAACCGGGAGACGGGACAGGCTCGCTGGCCGATTTCGGAATTGGATACCATGAAACGGCGTTAACGGCTGAAGGGAAGATCGATTGGGAAGAGGTAAAACTGGCTGTCAACGAAAAGACCAAAGTTATCGGTATTCAGCGCTCACGCGGTTATGACTGGCGTTCTTCATTCAGAGTCGCTGAAATCGGCGAAATGGTGGAACGCGTCAAATCAATCAAACCTGACGTCATTGTATTTGTAGATAACTGTTATGGAGAATTTACGGAAAAACTTGAGCCGCCACAGGTCGGGGCTGATCTCGTAGCGGGTTCGCTCATTAAAAATCCCGGCGGTGGAATCGCGGAAACCGGCGGTTACATCTGCGGCCGTCAAGATCTTGTGGAACTGGCAGCATACCGGCTAACTGCGCCGGGTATTGGCGGGGAAGTAGGCGCCATGCTAGGAACGACACGCGGGCTCTATCAGGGACTGTTTATGGCCCCGCATACAGTTGGGCAGGCAGTCAAAGGCAGTATCTTTGCAGCTGCCGTGTTTCAACGTTGCGGCTTTACAACTAAGCCGGCATGGCATGAGCCGCGTACGGATCTGATCCAGGCGGTGGCCTTTGATGGACCAGAGCATTTGATTGCCTTTGTCCAGGGTATCCAGCGTGCTGCAGCTGTGGACAGTCATGTGGTTCCTGAACCGTGGGATATGCCTGGTTATGAGCATCCTGTCATCATGGCGGCAGGTACGTTCATTCAGGGTGGCAGCTTGGAGTTATCAGCAGATGCCCCCATACGTGCTCCGTATATCGGATATATGCAAGGCGGATTAACGTATTCTCATGTAAAGTTCGGAGTTTTGATGGCACTGCAGAGTATGAGAGATCGTAAATTACTGTGAAATTTACTGAATCCAGATTTACATAATCCCCCAAGTCTAATATGCTTGAATCAGTGTTCGGGCAGAAATGCGAATCCCTACTTCAATCATGGTGGGGGTTTTCATTTTATACATACGAAAGAAGAGGTGAACAATGGTAACCCAACAACCTGGTTTTTTCTTTGCAGGAGGACTGAACGTACTGCTATTTTTGTTTTGGCTGGTTTGTGTTGGATTGGGAATTTACGCATTTGTTTTATTTGTGAAGCTGGCCCGTAGAGGAATTACGGCTCTGGACTTGTACAATTATGCAAAGAACCGTGAGATCCGGGAACGCTTTGAGTCGGTACATAAAGACGATCAGTTATAAGCTATCCTTATAGAATCTTATTTCGCAGCGCTTTACCTTAGCAGTGCTATAGTATTGCTCACCCACTTCGGCTGGTGGGTTTTTTTGTGTCACGGAGAGTTCCAGCTTTTGCTTGTGGATTGTTCTCTGTGATATACTTCGGAGGTCATGTTATGTTTTAGCTTACATTCACTTCACTTGAAATCTTAAGGTTACATAAAATCTTGTGAGAATATCTTACACACCATTGACACGCCAAATAAGGAAATGTACAATGAGATGAGAAAAAGATCATTGGAAGGTTGGATGAGTCATGGGTGATGAAATCCGCAGAAATATGGCATTATTTCCTATAGGAATCGTAATGAAGTTGACTGATTTATCTGCAAGACAAATTCGTTATTATGAGCAGCACAGTCTGATCGTGCCCGCGCGCACATCCGGCAATCAGCGTTTGTTCTCATTCAATGATGTAGAACGTCTTTTGGAAATCAAAGCATTAATCGAGAAGGGGGTAAATATCGCCGGCATTAAGCAGGTGATGAACCCTGTATCGAAGGAATCGGAAGAAGCTACTGTCATAACCCCTGACACAGAGGTTAGACGTAGAGAGTTATCTGATTCACAGCTGCACCGTTTATTGAAGCAGGAACTGGTTTCCGGTAAAAGACCGGGACAAGTATCTCTTATTCAAGGCGAGCTATCCCGGTTTTTTAATAAATAATACAAAGAGACGTGAAAGGGAGAGGGTAAAGTGAGCTTTTCAAAAGATGATATCCTGCGTATCGCAAAGGAAGAAAATGTCCGTTTTATTCGTCTGCAATTTACCGACCTGCTCGGTACGATCAAGAATGTAGAAATTCCTGTCAGCCAGCTGGAAAAGGCGCTGGACAACAAAATGATGTTCGATGGTTCTTCCATCGAAGGTTATGTACGAATCGAAGAATCTGACATGTACCTCTTTCCTGACCTCAGTACATGGGTGATCTTCCCTTGGTTTGCAGAAAACCGGGTTGCGCGTTTGATTTGTGATGTGTATATGCCTGACGGTACACCTTTTGCCGGTGACCCGCGTGGTATTCTCAAACGCTGCCTGCAGGAAGCTGAAGAAATGGGCTTTACAGCCATGAACGTAGGACCGGAACCAGAGTTCTTCCTGTTCAGAACAGACGAGAAGGGCAATCCGACAACAGAATTGAATGACCAGGGTGGATATTTTGATTTGGCGCCGACCGATCTTGGGGAGAACTGCCGCCGCGAAATCGTATTGACACTGGAAGAAATGGGCTTTGAAATTGAAGCTTCTCATCATGAAGTAGCTTACGGCCAGCATGAGATTGATTTCAAATATGCAGATGCCATCAAAGCTGCCGACCAAATTCAAACCTTTAAGCTCGTCGTGAAGACGGTTGCCCGTCAACATGGCCTGCATGCTACTTTTATGCCCAAGCCTCTTTTTGGTATGAATGGATCCGGGATGCATGCTCACCAATCCCTGTTCAAGGGCAGTGAAAATATGTTCTACGACGAGAGCGACACTCTTGGACTTAGCAAAACTGCCCGTTATTACATGGCGGGTATCCTAAAGCATGCCCGTGCTTTTGCAGCCATCACGAACCCGACAGTGAATTCCTACAAGCGTCTTGTGCCCGGCTATGAAGCCCCTTGCTACGTAGCTTGGTCTGCGAGCAACCGTAGTCCAATGATTCGTATCCCGGCTTCCAGAGGACTCAGCACACGTATTGAAGTTCGTAACCCGGACCCTGCAGCTAACCCGTACCTGGCACTTGCTGTAATGTTGAAGGCAGGTCTAGACGGTATCAAGCGTCAGCTGGATCTTCCTGCTCCCATCGACCGCAACATCTATGTGATGTCTGAGGAAGAGCGGATTGAAGAAGGAATTCCTAGTCTGCCGTCCGATCTGAAGGAAGCATTAAGCGAAATGATCCGCAGCCATGTTATTACTGAAGCCCTTGGTGAACATGCACTGGCTCACTTCTATGAGCTGAAAGAGATCGAATGGGATATCTACCGCACACAAGTACACGAATGGGAAAGAGATCAGTACATGACTCTTTACTAGGATGAAGCAGCCCTTGGCGCCGTTGGCGTTGAGGGTTTTTTTGTGTGGAGTTTTATGAGCCCTTCAATAGGCCGTACAGAATGAAGTAAACGTGATGTCGTAAAAAATCATTAGGATTTTAACAGTTGCCTAACACATACATTCGCTTGCCTCAATAGGATGTTATTGTTCACTATTATAAGGAGGCAGGCAACGAATGCAGAATAAAAATCCTATATTAAAGAAAGTAAGATCTGCTAAATTGACGCAGAGGCATGTACATGAATTTGAGGGTAGTACCAAATTGGCAGAAGAAGGTGCAGATCGACATAACCATCGGTTCGCAGGTGTTACGGGACAAGCGATTCGGGTAGGGAAGAGCCATGTCCATGAAATTGATCTCACTAAAACGGATTTCTTAAACCATTTTCATAATCTCAAAAAGATTAGGACGGGGCCGGCTATTTCGGTTGGAAATGGCAAGCATGTACATTTTGTTACGGGTCTCACTACTTTAAATGATGGTCATCAGCACCAATTTAATTTTGCCACTTTGATTCAAGAACCGCTTATTTAACGTGTTCATTGCCCCGTCAGTGTACTGGCGGGGTTTTATGGTGGTGCGCTTATTAAGGAAGAGCATTATTGAGAATTTATTAATGTGGACAGGCTACCGGCGTATAAATGATGTACATTCACAGAATACCCTAAATACTAAAAGGTGTTTTAGATATGTGGTCGCGCGGAAGGGGCTTCTGATAGGAACAGGCATCTCGAAGCGCCTGTAAGGCATGATTCCAACATTATGCGAAGATGCTGTCCGACTGCTTGGAAATCGGGGTTTTGCACCGGTACGATACTTCAAGCGAAATAGGAATTGGATTGGACACCGAACCGGCCGCGGCCGTCCCACCGGAGGGTTTCACGATCAAGCTGTTCTAAAGGGCCGCGACGATCAAGCTCTCTATGAAGATTATATACAATCGTTAGCTGAATATTGGGGTTTCGCTGTGTCACCTTAGTAAAGCTTAAGGAGTTGAATAAGGCTGGAGGGGAAGAAAGATTGCCAATGAACCGCAAACTCGCGTTGCTCCACCGAAACCGAAGGAGATCGACCGCAAAAAGGCAGAGCTGAATCAAGTACAAATGCTCCTTGCAAATATAGTGGAGAGGAGTGAATCATGTGAAAGGTGAATATCTTCAATATTTTGGCGGTTTGTTATTGGTGGCAGGATTAATTGTCTCTGTTCCAATAGCAGTTAACGCTGAAAGTGTACTGACTGGTGTGTATATAGCCATGTGGTCGTCTATTGGGGGAATGTTCTTATAGGTTTTGGGGAGTTGCTCCGTTCTATATTGCGGATAACTAAATAGAGAACTAATGTTCGTAAATTGATATCGCTAAATAAACCAAAAGCCCCGTTTTCCGGGGCCCTTAAGTTCTGAGTTAAGAATTTGCATATTTTGTTATTTCATCAGGAATCTCAGTTTCGCCTAGAATTGATTCAACTGCTTTCCAAGCTTCTGCGAACTGTTTACCGGTATAATGGGTGCGGCTGCTGGCCGGGTTTGAGAGTGACATGTCAAAAACGATATACTCGCCTTCCTCCTCGATCACCCTAAAGCTGACGGCACGGTCTTTTTTTTGTATCCGTACTTCTTCCAATGTGCATCCTCCTCATTTCCAATCTGGGAACAAACTACCTTAGTCTTATCAAATCATGGACAGAAAGGCAAGCTAAGTCATGAAAATGACACGCATATCAGCGGTAACACATCATTTTGAACGAATGCCAAAAAAGAAGGGGAATGGTTTTTGATAAAATTAGCCTGCTTAACCGTTTACATATTGTTCCATGCGGCTGTATACTACCAATAGAATGAAATATGACCCACATGCATATTTTTTGTGGTTCAGCTCTGATTATTGGGAAGATAATCGTGGTATTATGTAGGTGACTATTAGTATTGTATTGTAATACTTGTCTTAACGGTTTTGCTGCTTGGGATTCGTACATAATTGCTTAAAAATGTGTAATTTATGAGCAGTGGGAAACAGGAGATAAGGAGGAGCTGTTTTGAAATCAACATATAAGGTTCTGACGAGCGATGCCGACTTGTTCGCGGCAGCTCTCGCACAAGTGAAGGTATACGTTGTTCAATTGATTGATGGCAAACCGCACGTCATAGCAGATTATGCCGGACCTGTGCAGAGATGGACGCCTGAAGATGTACTTGTAGCAGGAATGTGTTACAGCCGGGAAGGGTTTGAATTCAGAGTCCGTGTGCCTAAGAAGCAAGAGTAACGGACAAGTTCTTACGTTAAAGGTAAACCACTCCTGATGTCGAATTAATAGAATAGGAGGTGGTTCATTGTGAGTGCAGTTCACTATGAGCTTCAATATGTGAATGGACAAATTGAAGAACTGGAATCCACATTCAAGACGGCGGAGGAAGCACGGGCACATCTGAAATCTAGCGGACTTACAGAATGGATTATGGCGGGCGGCAAACACATTAATCCGGCGAATGTGATCTCTATTAAGGTCAAGGAAGCTTAACCTGAGTCTGTGAGCTGCTGAAAAGCGGCTCTTTTGTTTTAATAAGCTGTTATTGTTGCCGGATAACACATACCAATACGGCTGTTATTGCATCTCTTATACTATAAAACGTAAAAGAGGTGTAATGATGACAGAACGCGAACGTGCGAGAATCCGCAGAGCCATCAGTTTGCTGCGGACACAAAGAGCTATTTTGCTGGAAAGACTGGAAGAAATCAATGAAAACTTGCGCCGGGTGCCAAACCCGAGCCGTGCCAGACGTGAGCTGCTGGCTGCGAGGGCTTCCATACGGGAAGCATTACGCTTAAACGCTGCGGCTATCCGATTGCTTAGAAGTGTGCTGTAAGGTTTAATGGTTGGAGCAGAAACTTTAAAAGAAGTCTTGTAATCCAAGGCATCCCCCGGGATGCCTTTTCATAGGTGTGAATCCGAATATCTTACATAAGTGAAAGGTGATAAAGATGAAAGAAGATTTACGGCAGCGTATTGGATTACAGAAGCAGCAGGAAACTAGCGGAGTGGAAATTACTTCTGGTCTGAATGAGATTTTAGAAGATATTACAGTGCTGAATATTTCTAGGGAAGATGTGGAGAAGGGAAGACTGGAGAATTATTTACGGGAATTCAAGAAGTATGAGAAAAAGAAAATGCGCGGGAAGGTAACGCTCATATTTAACGGGTATGAGCAGGATCGCAGGGAGATTTATCAGATCCGTGAGATTACGAATTGGGTGGATCGTCTGCTGAAGAATGTTCCTTACTTGTTCTACTTTTTAAGCAGGGAAAATTATAGTATGCGCATTGTCTTTTTTTGCTTATCTGAAGTGGTAGGGCGCTCTGGGGTAGAAGTGTCGATCACCAAGGAACAGGGCCGAAGATTGATCGAGAAAGTTACCAAAAGTGCAGTAGTCTACGCCAGGAAGCTGAAGGAGCCGGAAGTGGTGCAGCTTGTACTGGCTGAAGGCATTCTGGATGAGCTTGGATATGAGCAGACTGAGCAATAAGAGCAATGTGCTCCCGGGTCGTGAATGGTATAAGCCTGAGATTCACCGGGAGACACATTAGTCGCCTATTGCTTCAATATGTAGTCATAAACAGGTTTTACATGAAGTTGAAGGACGTTATTTGCTCGGAGTAGACAATTAGCTGTTTATATTCAATTTCAGTTCCAAAGCTGGCGAAAGGCCGTACAATCACATTATCCAAGACTACAAAATTGTAATTGAATGTCTTTTCAGGATGCTCAGCACCCAAGTAGGAAATGTATTCATCAACGATGACATCGTCCATCAATGATTTGAGGTTAAATACATCCTCATTACTGCTGGTGTTCGAAGCTACATTGCCTTGAATGCTGCCGAAGGCTGTAAGGATATTGACTCTGCGTTCCCCATGATTATTGTTCAGTAAAAGATTGGAGAGCTTACCTAATGCATCGACCTTGAAGTCGACATGGGTTCTTATTTTGGATTGATTCAAACCAGACACTTCCTTTCAAGATTTAATTTACCAATATACAGGTTTCGACATATTACTTCACTTTTCCTGTTTGTATGCGAAATAAATGTTTGAACATGAAGGACACCTTGTGAGACGTTGATAAATGTCTCACAAGGTGTCCTTTGTGCTGTTATTCTCGAATGGTTACACGGGTTCCGATGGGAACAGTTGCTGCGAGGGCTAACACATCTTCATTGTACATACGAATACAGCCATGGGATACCTTTTTGCCGATGGAGGAAGGGTCATTGGTTCCGTGAATCCCGTAATGGGGCTTGGACAGGCCCATCCAAAAAACGCCGAAAGGGCCACCGGGGTTTTTCTGTTTGTTGATAATGGTATATTCTCCAACTGGAGAGACGGACAGCATCTTGCCTATGCCGACAGGAAAACCTCTAATTACAGTGTCATTGTCCAGCAGATACAGCATCCGCTGTGACAGATCGGTAATGATTCGATAATTGGGCATTTTGATCAACACTCCTTTTATGATCAGAATATGAGTGGAGTGTAGAGAGAGTTCTGGAAAATTAGATAGAAAATCACAAGCGAACAAATGTTCCTTTTCGGTTAATCAGGCACAGGGGACAAGATAGGGCAACAAAGAGTACTAAATAGTGTGAAGAAAATAATTGGTAGATTGGAGGGAAAAGGAAAAAACAGTTCCGCTATTAAGCGGAACTGTTTTAAATGAGACGGGGACTTACTAATGAATATCACGGAATAGGCCGATAACTCTGCCCAGAATCGTAACTCGATTCAAACGTAGAGGCTCATAAGCGGGATTCTCCGGCTGCAGACGGATATGATCACGTTCTTTGTAGAAGGTCTTAACTGTTGCTTCATCTTCTTCAGTCATGGCAACGACGATATCGCCATTATCTGCTGTCTGCTGCTGGCGGACGATTACATAGTCACCATTCATAATGCCAGCGTCGACCATACTGTCACCAAGAACAGAAAGCATGAACACTTTGTTATCACCTACATAATGGGTAGGCAGTGGAAAGTAATCCTCAATATTCTCTGTTGCTGTAATCGGCACCCCGGCGGTAACCTTTCCAACGACTGGAATGCGTGTTACCGTCTGAACAAATTGATGAACATTCTCGGAATCCTCTTGTCCCAGCAGTTCTATTGCACGCGGTTTCGTTGGATCACGACGGATAAGCCCTTTCTTCTCCAACCGGTCCAGGTGACCGTGTACCGTGGAGCTGGAAGCCAGTCCTACAGCTTCACCGATTTCCCGGACAGAAGGCGGATAACCCTTGCTGCGGACTTCGTTACGAATAAATTCCAGGATCGCCAGTTGACGACTCGAAATCTTTGACATCGGAATCAACCCCATATACTATGTTTGGGAAAATTATAACATAGAACTTCCGTTCGTACAAACATAAGTTCTAAAACGATTGGGAATGGCAGCTGGAGAATGGTAAAACGGATTTGATATAAACAGAAAAGGGGTTCGGAGAATAAGGGAACAATTGTTCGAAAAAGGTATTGAACAAAACACATGTTCGTGTTATATTAATTCGAAAGTAAGAACAAGTGTTTGGAGGCCGGTTAATATGTTAAAATACAGCACATACCGCAGTATTTACGACGAGGTTCATGAGGACCATACAGCGAGAGCCCGTTCTGCATACAATGATAGACTAGATATGAAGAATCTTCTTTTCTCATTAGCGGCAGCATGCCGCAGATTGCTCCGTCAGGATACAATTGTAAAGCTGGCCTTGATTTTTCTATTAGTGATTTCCGGATTTACTGTGGTAGGCAATGTTTTTGCGGGATCGGTGTTGTCATCCAAACAGGAGAAGAGGGTTGTTGTTGAACGCGGGGATACACTTTGGAGCATAGCACTTAAGAATAAACCGGCTCATATGAAAACGGCTGTATATATAGAAGGAATCAAACGGACGAGCGGTCTTGAGAACAGCAACATCAAAGCCGGCGATGTGCTAAGTTTACCTGTATATTAATACTGATGGAGTGCCTATAGATGGATACCAGGAGCTTTCAGGGAGCAGACCTTGACAAGCTCTTTTTCTCATGGCAAAGTTAGAATGAATTTATAGGGGAGGGGAACATATTGAACATTGACGAATTGGTCGCCCGCATCAATGAATTAGCGCGCAAACAGAAGAGTGACGGCCTGAATGAAGAGGAGCTTAAGGAAAGAGCCAAGCTTCGCGAGATCTACCTGGGCAATATCCGCAGTAACTTCCGTGCTCAGCTTAATACTATTGAAATTGTGGACAAATAAGCGCATGAACAAGGCAACAAGGCAGGAGTTAATGATGCTCTGTTCCTTTTCATAGATATTATAGGATGACTAGGGGGAACTGACATGGCCCGTTCTTGGGAAAGAATGGTTCAACGCAACACACAGCAAATCAACAAGCAACGCAAGAAGCAAGGGAAAGATTCCATCTATGCATCAACCACTTCTGCAGCTGCAAAGAGCAGCGATATTTTTAAAGGCCGCAATATTGTTTTTCCCGTAGTATTATTGATGCTTGGCATCATGTTCTGGGTAGTTGGCTCTATAGATGAAGCTAAGGGCAGCGGTATTCTTGCCAACTGGCTGGGAGTTGTATTGTATTTCCTGCTCGCGGCACTGCTTTTTTTCCGTCGTCCATATTTAAAGGTTGAACGTGCCAGACTTGCCACCATTAAATACAATCGTGAACGCCAGCTTCCGGCAGGGGATATTGAAAAAATTATTGTCACCCGTGGCGCAGTTTCCATTAAGTACAAAGGTAAACGCACACAGTGGGTATTCTCCAAGCTGCTCAACCGTTATGACATTAATGCAATGGGTGAGCGTTTGGAGCAGTTCGCCAAGCAGAATCATGTGGAATATGTGAAAGAATAGAAAGATACGTCCAGCATAGGGAGAGGGAGAACTATAATGCCGATTTCCGCCGTACTCTTTGACCTTGATGATACGCTGCTCTGGGATGAGCGGAGCGTTGAAGAAGCATTTCGTTATGCCAGTGAAGCAGCAGGTGAATCCGTCGATCCTAAGAAGCTGGAAGCAGCTGTCCGCAGAGAAGCGAGAAATCTGTATGAATCATATGAAACGTTTCCGTTCACCAAGCTGATTGGAATCAATCCTTTTGAAGCGCTGTGGGGGAATTTCACAGCAGGTGAACAGCTTGAATTCCGGAAGATGGAGCAGCTTGCACCTGTCTACCGTAACGAATCCTGGCGCCGCGGGCTGGCAGCACTGGGTGTGGAGGATGAAGCGCTGGCTGCAGAGCTGGCTTCTAAATTTGCTGCGGAACGCCGTAGCCGTCCTTACATGTATGAAGAAACACTGCATGTACTGGATCAGCTCAAGGGTAAGGTGAAGCTACTGCTCTTGACGAACGGGTGCCCTGCGTTGCAGCAGGAGAAGCTGGATGGTGTGCCTGAGCTGATTCCTTACTTTGACCATATTGTGATTTCAGGCAACTTCGGTAAAGGTAAACCGGACAAAGGGATATTCACACATGCGATGGAACTGCTTGATATTTCGCCGGAGGAAGGAATTATGGTTGGTGACAAGCTGACCACAGATATCCTTGGCGGTCTTGGCGCAGGTCTGACTACTGTATGGATTAACCGCACCGGTAAAGAAACTGATCCCGAAATTACACCGGACTATCAGATTGGTCATCTTAGTGAGCTTCTTCCGCTTGTGAAATCTTTATAGTATCTCTTCCAAAACCGTTATCCTGATCCAAATGGGATGCGGTTTTTTTGTGCATTAATATATTCGTAAGGATTGAATGAGTCTATGACCATTCTCACAAATTGGGGCGGAAAAAGAGTTTGATTACTGATTATCTGAATATTATGTGTATAATAGAAATGAAATGCTTCATGGGATGTCAGTATGATATTAACCTACCTTGACTCGGAGGGATTCCAAATGATCCATCAAAGAAAGCTGGCAGCATTATTATCGGTAATGATCGCAGCAGCTCTTTCAGGCTGTTCAGGAGGCGGGAAGACGGAAAGTCATATGCATACTGTGGCAAACATGTCTATGGAGCCTATAAAAGTAGAGTTGAATTGGAGTCCCCGGCAGGTCACTGCAGGCCAGAAGGTGACTTTTGAAGCGCTGGTTACACAGGATGGCGAACCGGTGAATGATGCAAAAGAGGTTCTTTTTGAAATCATAAATAACAGCAATGCGGACGAGAAATTGGAGTTCACTGGGGAATCAGCAGGGGATGGTACATATAAGGCTGAAGGAATAGTAGAAACGGACGGAGAGTATACAGTGACTTCCCATGTAACTGCCCGGACACAGCATTCTATGCCCAGTAAAAAGCTTGTGGTTCAGCCATAATACAACAAAACCTAAGGCGGTGGGCTGCCGCCAGCAATAACAGATAATGCAGAGTGGAAAGGAAGGCTTTTCGAATTCCATATATTCTGCTAAACTTACTCTAATGTTTTACTGGGGGGATAGAAAGTGGCTAAATTCACACTTGCTGAAAGCTTACAACAGCGCATACTGATTCTTGACGGAGCAATGGGTACGATGATTCAACAGGTGCCGCTTACCGGTGCGGATTTTGGCGGAGAAGAACTTGACGGCTGTAATGAAATGCTGGTGCTCACCCGGCCTGAGGTCATACAGGATATTCATGAGAAATATCTGGAAGCCGGTGCGGATTTAATTGAGACAAATACTTTCGGTGCGACATCTGTCGTACTGGCCGAATATGATATTCCACAGCGGGCACGCGAGATCAATCTCGAAGCCGCCAGGCTGGCCCGGAATGCCGTAGATAAATATGATACAGCAGACCATCCGCGCTATGTTATAGGTGCTATGGGACCGACTACGAAGACCCTTTCGGTGACTGGTGGTGTCACATTCCATGAACTTATGAAGAGTTATGAGGAACAGGCGGTTGCGCTGATCGACGGGAAAGTGGATGCACTGCTGCTCGAAACTTCCCAGGATACACTCAATGTGAAGGCGGGAAGCATCGGCATCCGGAATGCTTTTGAGCAGACGGGGGTAACACTGCCGGTCATGATCTCCGGGACGATTGAACCGATGGGGACTACACTTGCCGGGCAGAACATTGAAGCTTTTTACATTTCACTGGAGCATTTGAAACCTATATCCATCGGGCTTAACTGTGCGACCGGACCGGAGTTTATGCGTGATCATATCCGTTCACTCTCGGCAATCTCCTCAGCAGCAGTAAGCTGCTACCCGAATGCGGGACTGCCCGACGAAAACGGTAATTATCACGAGTCGCCGGACTCCCTTGCCCGCAAGCTTGCCGGTTTTGCCGAGAAAGGCTGGCTAAATATTGCCGGGGGCTGTTGCGGAACCACACCGGACCATATCCGTGCAATGGCTGAGGCGCTTGCGGTCTATCCGCCCCGTGGTCTGGATGGACAGCACCCGCCGGCACTTTCGGGGATTGAGCCTGTATATATTGAGAGCGACAACCGCCCGTATATGGTGGGTGAACGCACGAATGTTCTTGGCTCGCGGAAGTTCAAGCGGCTGATTGTGGAAGGCAAATATGAAGAGGCTTCCGAAATCGCCCGGGCTCAGGTGAAGAGCGGTGCACAAGTGATAGATGTCTGTGTTCAGGACCCGGACCGTGATGAGAGTGAAGATATCAAGAAATTTCTGGAACTGGTGGTCAAAAAGGTGAAGGTTCCGCTTATGATTGATACCACCGATCCCAAGGTAATCGATCTGGCACTGCAATACTGCCAGGGCAAGGCGATCATTAACTCCATTAATCTTGAAGATGGTGAAGAAAAATTTGAGCTGGTCACTCCGCTGATCCATAAATATGGCGCCGCCATTGTTGTGGGTACAATAGATGAAACGGGACAGGCTATTAAAGCTACAGATAAGCTGGAAGTTGCGAAACGTTCATATGAGCTGTTGGTCAATAAGTATGGTCTGGCGCCGGAAGATCTGATTTTTGATACACTGGTATTTCCTGTAGGTACCGGGGATGAGCAGTATATCGGTTCCGCCAAGGAGACGATCGACGGTATACGGCTAATCAAGGAAGCCCTTCCTGAAGTGCATACCATCCTAGGTATAAGCAATGTCTCGTTTGGTCTGCCTGAAGCGGGCCGCGAGGTGCTTAACTCAGTATTCCTTTATGAATGCACTAAGGCCGGACTGGACTATGCCATAGTGAATACGGAAAAGGTAGAGCGGTATGCCTCCATTTCAGAAGAAGATCGTTATCTGGCCGAGCAGTTGATTTATAATACAAATGATGATACGTTGGCCGCATTCGTTGCCGCTTTTCGTGGTAAGAAGGTGGAGAAGAAAGAGAAGATCTCCAATCTCTCCCTTGAGGAGCGCTTGGCTTCCTATGTAGTGGAAGGGACCAAAGAAGGCTTGATTCCCGATCTGAACGAAGCGCTGAACAAGTCGGGTCCGCTGGAGATCATTAACGGTCCGTTGATGGCTGGGATGTCTGAAGTTGGCAGGTTGTTCAACAATAATGAGTTGATTGTCGCCGAAGTGCTGCAAAGCGCTGAAGTGATGAAGGCATCTGTCAACCATTTGGAACAGTTCATGCAGAAGGACGAGACATCTGTAAAGGGTAAGATCATGCTGGCTACGGTTAAGGGTGATGTGCATGACATCGGTAAGAATCTGGTGGAGATCATCCTCTCCAATAATGGTTACGAAATTATCAATCTGGGTATAAAAGTACCACCGGAGAATATCATTGAAGCGTTTCGGCGGGAAAAAGCGGATGCGATTGGCCTGTCCGGCCTGCTCGTGAAGTCGGCGCAGCAAATGGTACTGACTGCTCAGGATCTGCGTAGTGCGGGTATCGATGTGCCGATCATGGTTGGCGGCGCCGCATTGACACGCAAGTTCACCAAGACACGTATCCGGCCGGAATATGACGGTCTGGTGCTCTATGCCAAGGACGCTATGGACGGTCTAGATATCGCCAATCGGTTGATGAATCCGGACGAACGTTTGAAAATTGAAGAGGAAGTGCGCCTTGATGCTGAGGCAGCGGTAGCCGTGGCTCCACAGCAGGAGATGCCAGTGCTGACAAGGGCGGTCCGTTCCAAGATTTCGGCGGATGCACCGGTCTTTACGCCGCCTGATGTGGAGCGGCATGTCCTGCGCAATTACCCGTTAGGACATATTATTCCTTATGTAAATATGCAGATGCTGCTGGGTCATCATCTTGGACTCAAGGGTTCAGTGGAAGCTCAGCTTGCCGCCGGTGACCCGCGCACAGTGGAACTCAAGGAGACCGTGGATGGAATTCTGCATAAAGCAATGCTGGAAGGCACGATAACTCCGCAAGCCATGTATCAATTTTTCCCGGCTCAAGGGAGTGGCAATGACATTCTGATCTACGATCCGCAGGATACAGCCAAGGTACTCCATACCTTCACTTTCCCGCGCCAGAATGTGGAGCCTTATCTATGCCTGGCAGACTTCCTGAAATCCGTTGACAGCGGAATTATGGATTATGTCGGTTTTCTGGTGGTTACGGCAGGTCATGGTGTCCGCGAAATGTCCGCTGAGTTGAAGGACAAAGGTGATTATCTGCGTTCCCATGCCCTGCAGGCGGTTGCGCTGGAGGTGGCTGAAGGTTTAGCGGAGCGCGTCCATCATATGATGCGGGATACATGGGGGTTCCCGGACCCGGCGGATATGACCATGAAGCAAAGACACGGAGCCCGGTATCAAGGCATTCGTGTATCCTTCGGTTATCCTGCTTGCCCGGATCTGGAGGATCAGGGACCTCTATTCAAGCTGCTGTCACCTGAGGACATTGGTGTCGAGCTTACTGAAGGCTTCATGATGGAGCCCGAGGCTTCGGTGTCGGCGATGGTGTTCGCGCACCCGGAAGCGCAGTATTTTAATGTGGAGAAGCAATAAGCTTCCGTCCGATATACTCATTCTGTAGGGACTGCACCCTATTAGAGCGGAACCTCCCGTAACCGGGAGGTTTTTTGCTGGAGCTGTACGTTTACCGGAAAGATGATTTTTTGTCCCAAAAAGGGTAAAATTCTCTGCATGAGATTCTGCTCTACAGCATTTGAAGCGTTCTTAAAAATATAGAGAGGAGGAGCATGAGTGGAAATATACTTTTTGGGTACAAATGCCGGGGTTCCAACACTACAGAGGAATGTAACTTCGGTTGCACTCCGCTTGTTGGAAGAACGCCGAAGCTTCTGGATGTTCGATTGTGGAGAAGGTACGCAGCACCAGGTTCTACGATCCCCGCTTCGGTTGGGAAAGCTTGAAAAGCTGTTCATCACCCATCTCCATGGTGACCACCTGTTCGGATTACCGGGTCTGTTGTCCAGCCGCGGATATCAAGGCGGTACAGGACCGCTTACGGTGTACGGACCTCCTGGTCTAAAAGCCTATCTGGATATCTCCTTGTCAGTCAGCCAATCCCGGATTCCATATGCAATTGAGATTGTTGAGCATAGCGGAGGTCTTATCTTTGAGGATGATAGCTTTAAGGTTGAGGCTGGTCTACTGGAACACCGGATCGACAGCTATGGTTACCGGGTGACGGAGAAAGACAGTCCGGGTAACCTGAATACAGAATTACTGCAAAGCTATGGTCTGAAGCCTGGACCGCTCTATGGCTTATTGAAAAAGGGGCAAGATGTAACAACTGAGGAAGGCGTCCTGATCCGTGCAGCGGAAGTGGTGAATGCTCCGAAACGAGGCCGGATTATAACCGTCCTGGGAGATACGAGACCCTGCAAGGGGACTTTGCCGCTTGCCTTGGATGCGGATCTGATCATCCATGAGGCAACCTTTGGTCACGATCTGAAGGATATGGCTTATCAGTACCATCACAGCACTGCCGTCCAGGCCGCCGAGCTGGCCCGCGAAGCAGGTGGACGGGAGTTGCTGCTGACTCACTTCAGTTCCCGCTATACTTCACAGGAAGAGCTGCTGCCGCTGCTTATGGAAGCGCAGGCAATCTTCCCTCAGACGCTGCTGGCTGAAGAGTTCTGCACCTTTCCGGTATACCGCAGATCCCCGGGAAATCCTCAGGGAAATGATCCGGGAAAGTGAATTATTTTCCGGGAAAGCGCAGGAAATGACAGTGCCATGCCAAAAAAAGACTGGCGGGGCGGGCGTTCGATAGTGTTCGACGAGGTGTGTTAAATTTTAAGAATTAGCAGGATGAAAAAGCAACGAAGAACCAAAGATATTGGCGAAAAAGCGGTGAGTTTTATGTCCGGAATGCCCATAAGCCAACTCATTTTCCCCATATAGAACGACTGGTTAATTGGTTAGAAACAGCAGAGGAATACAGAAAATTAATAAGGTTTAATATTAATGGAGTGAACTAAAAATAGGTTAGGAGGGAAGCTATGAAATCTGTTGGGGGTTTGTTGATTGATTTGGACGGAACGTTATACCACGGAGGCCGGATGATTCCCGGCGCAGATCTGCTCATTTCTTCACTTCGCAAGGCTGGCATACCTTATTTGTTTGTAACGAACAACTCTTCCCGGACTCCGGCCAGCGTAGCGGCTCATTTGCGTGGAATGGGCATTGAAGCAGAGCCGCATGAGGTGTGCACTTCTTCATTGGCGGCTGCCCGCTATATCGCCGGAGAATCACCAGGAGCAACTGTGGCGATACTTGGGGAAGACGGATTGATCGAGGCCTGCCGCGAAGCGGGGCTTGCTTTGGTGACCGAAGCGCCGGAGTATGTTGTACAGGGCATTGACCGGTCTTTTACATATGATACCCTGGCACGGGCTTCGCGCTGGATTCGTGAGGGGGCAAAGTTTGTGCTGACGAACCCGGATCTGATGCTTCCCTCCGATGATGGCGTTATGCCTGGAGCCGGGACGCTGGGAGCCGCAATCGAAGCGGCAAGCGGATTTTCTCCTGTAGTCATTGGCAAACCTGAGGCGCACCTCATTACCTATGCTACGTCACTGCTGGGAATTGATCCGGGCGAGGCTGTTGTGATTGGAGACAATATGCGCACAGATATTTCCGCAGGAGCTCGCGCAGGCTGCCAGACCATCCTTGTGCTGACGGGCCTTACGACAAGAGACAATCTGGAAGACTATCAGCGCCTTACCGGAGTGAACCCGGATGAAATTTGTGCCGATTTAGCTGAACTTATGCTTGCACTCGGTGTATAATGTCAAAGGTGTGCTTTTACCTATCTACGAAGGGAAGATGTCATTATGCCGGAATTACCGGAAATGGAGAATTACAGAAAGCTGCTTAGCCAGCATCTTATAAATGTCCCAATTACAGGTGTAACCGTAAATCGGGAGAAAACGATCAATATGGAGACCGAAGAATTCACCCAGGCGCTGATCGGGGCACGTATTGTATTTGTGGAGCGCAGAGCCAAGCATATTCTGTTCCATCTTCACGATGGCCGCAGGCTGCTGCTGCATTTGATGCTCGGAGGACTTCTGTTCTACGGGACGGAGGAAGAACGGCCTGAACGCTCAACACAGGTAGAGCTTGCATTTGGGGAGCACATTCTGTATTTTATGGGACTACGGCTGGGATACCTGCATCTGCTGTCCGTTAAGGAGAGCGAAGCGGCAATGGGCAAACTGGGGCCTGAACTGCTGGACCGGCGCATGACACCGGAACGGTTCGCTGGACTTCTGAAAGGACGCCGGGGTGCGCTGAAGAGCCTGATGGTCAATCAGCAGGTTATGGCCGGCATTGGCAACTGCTACGCTGATGAAATCGCTTATGATGCCAAGCTCCTGCCAACAACACTGGTACAGAACCTGACACCGGAATTGGTGGGACGGCTGTATGCCAGTGTACGCAAGGTGCTGACGGAAGCCACAGAAATCGGCGGCTATATGGAGATGCCATTTATGTCCGGCGATACAGTTACAGGTTCGTATAATGATCAGTGCAAAGTGTATGACCGTGAAGGTGAGCCTTGCCTGCGCGGAGGGGGAACCATTGTCAAAATAGAGCTGTCCGGACGCAAGGTGTTTTATTGCCCGGATTGTCAGCATGCCGAATAAGCCCAAAATTGGGGCACACGTCAGCACTCGCGGCGGATTCGGGCGTGCAGCCCGGTTTGCCTGGGAGAGCGGTGCGGCGTGTTTTCAATATTTCCCGAAGAATCCGCGCAGTCTGCGGTTGAAGCAGCCGGACCTTATGGATGCGGAGAGCTGTGCGTCCTTTTGCCGGGATAAGGGAATGGTGTCGATCGCGCATACTCCTTATCCAACCAATCTGGCGGCCACAGCGGCATCCAGGACGATCATGGTGGAATCTCTGCTGAACGACCTGGAAATTGCCGAGGCCTGCGGTTCACTGGGCATTGTGGTTCATTTTGGACATTTTAGCGGCTTAGAGCCGTTACAGGGCTATCAAAATATTATACAATGTATAAATAATACGCTGGAAAACTGGGACGGACAGGCCAAGCTGCTGATTGAAAATCAGGCGGGCAATCACGGCAAAGAGGGCATGACTCTGGAAGAACTGGTCAAAATCCGTGAACTGAGCCGTTACCCGGAGAAAATCGGTTTTTGCCTGGATACCTGTCATGCATTCGCCGCCGGGATCTGGAATCCGGAGCATACGGAAGAATTTATCCATAAGGGCACAGCCCTAGGCTATTGGGAGCATCTTGTGGCGGTTCATCTGAACGATTCATTATATGCTTTCGGATTACAGAGGGACAGGCACGCTAATATCGGCAAGGGGTGTATCGGTGAAGATCGCTTGCGCAGTCTGCTGATTACCGAACCTTTTCGCCGGGTGGCCATTGCTCTGGAGACCGGGAAGGGACCGGATGGGACTCACCGGCAGGAAATTGCCGCAGTACGTAGATGGTATGAAGCGGAGGTGCAGCAATGATCAATCTGTTCATGGACGACTTCCGAAAACGGCCCGAGGGCTTCACGCTGGCACGTTCCACGGAGGAATGTCTGCTGCTGCTCCGTGAATGTGAAGTTCAAGTCTTATCGCTGGATTATGACATGGGGCCTGATGATTATTGTGGCAGTGAAGTAGCGAAAAGAATCGTACTGGAAAAGCTGTTCCCCCGCGAAATTTATCTGCATACCTCCAGTCTGCAGGGACGCCGGGAGATGCACGAAATTCTGTATCCTGCAGTTCCTTCTGATGTCCGACTCCATAATGGTCCGCTGAATCCGTCCAGACTTCTGGAAATTGCTTCAGGGGCGGTAAGCCGATGATAGAGATGAATCAACAGGAGCTGCTGCAGGTACTCGAACAGAAGGGTGAACCTCTCGTTGTGTTTTTGTATACTCCGCTGTGTGGAACCTGTACAGCCGCCCGCCGTATGCTGGAGGTAGCAGAGTATCTGCTGCCACAAGAACTGTTGATTGCAACGGGGAATGTGAACATGCTGCCAGGACTGGTGAATTCGTACCGGATCTCCAGTGTGCCTGCACTACTGGTTGCATCGGCTGACCGCAGCAGAGATCCGGCTATTTATTATTCAATGGGCTCAGTGGAACGGGTGCTGGACTACATAAGGAGTGTGACCTCATAATGATATCTTTACAACATCTATCCCTGCGCAGAGAGCAAAGCCTGATTCTGGATGATGTGTCGCTGGAAATGAAGCAGGGCGAAAACTGGGTGATTCTGGGCCGCAATGGCTCAGGTAAAACTACACTGCTGGAAATGATGACCGGTTATTTGTTTCCGAGCAAAGGTTCTGTCGAGGTGCTTGGCTATAAATACGGCCAGTGCGATCTGCGCGAGGTACGCAAGGAAATCGGTTATATCGGACCGTCATTGATGGAGAAGCTGTCGCTGACTGATCCCGTATGGGAGGTTGTTGCTACAGGCGCCTATGCGTATCTTCGCTTCTATCAGGATATTCCGCGTTCCGTGCATGAGCGGGCAATCAGTTTGCTGGAGGGTATGAATCTCGGTGAGATGGCCTACCATCCGTTTGGAACCCTGTCCCAAGGGGAACGTAAAAAGGCAATGCTGGCACGCTGCCTCATGGCTGAGCCCAAGCTTCTGATTCTGGATGAGCCCTGTGCCGGATTAGATTTGTACGAGCGTGAAAAAATGCTTGCCGAGATCGACAAGCTGAAGCAGCATAACGTATCCGTAGTATATGTTACACATCATGTTGAGGAAATTGTGCCGCTCTTTACACATGTGGCATTGATCCGGGGCGGTAAGCTGGCCGGTTCCGGTCCCAAAGAAGAAGTGTTAACGAAAGAAATGATCTTGGCCACCTACGATATTCCTGCTGATATAGAATGGGATAGCGGTCGTCCCTGGATTAAAATAAGACCTGGAGGCACAACCCTTTGAGTGATCTAATAGAAGTAACTCCCCAGCAGACCTCTGCTCCGG
Source organism: Paenibacillus sp. 22594 (assembly GCF_052044425.1). NCBI lineage: Bacteria > Bacillati > Bacillota > Bacilli > Caryophanales > Paenibacillaceae > Paenibacillus > Paenibacillus sp. 22594. The sequence continues at coordinate 444,034 of NZ_JBQENA010000001.1, read as the reverse complement.
AAGAAAAAATACATTCGCGGTATATTTGCACCGCCAACCACGGCTTTGCTCCATATGCCCAGGAAGAGCTGCGCCGCTTGTTCGGGTCGGTGAAAAGCACACTGCTGCTGCCGGGTGAAATATTCCTGGCCACGCTGGAAGCCGAACCAGAAGAGGTGTCACGTAAACTGGCCGGCAGTCTGCCGATCTTTTTGCGGCATATTCAACCTGTCCAGTTCCAAGACCAGGGCGATAGGACTGCGTTGGAACGGCTCGCTGTTTATCTGGGCCGCCGCAGCGAACTTGAAGGTATGAAGGTATCGCTGCATGTTCGTAAGGGCAGCAGCTCCTTCTGGCCGGACAGCCCAGGGGAACTGCGTGAATGGCTTCAGGAACGGTTGCAGGACCTGGGTGCGGAGTTCACCGTGCAAGAACCGGATTGGGTTATTTCGGTGTATGCCGATGGCGATGCGCTGTATGCCGGTGTTTCCCGGCCTGAGGACAACCTGTCGAGCTGGAATGGCGGCATGATCCGTTTCCGTAAAGAGGACGGGCAGATTTCAAGGGCCAAGTTCAAACTGATGGAGGCGGAAAGAGAGTTCTCGATTCCGTTCCAGAGTTTCCGGAATGCCGTGGACATTGGCGCGTCTCCGGGCGGATGGACTTCGTTTCTGCTGGAACGGGGGCTTAAGGTGACAGCCATTGACCCGGCGCTGATGCACGAGTCGCTCCGCAAGAATTCTTCACTTAAGATCCTGCGCAAGAATGCCGGGGAAGTGAAATTCTCTGACAATGAGTTTGATTTGCTGGTCTGCGATATGAGCTGGAGCCCCAAGCTGATGGCCAAGCTGGTCACAGGGCTGCTACACAGTCTGTCACCTGGCGGCACAGCAATTGTTACGGTGAAGCTGATGCATAAGAAGCCGCTGGCGGTGATTAAGGAAATTATCGCCATGTTTGAAAGCGAGCGGATGCAGATTCAGCGAGCCAAGCAGTTGTTCCATAACCGTGATGAGATTACACTTTATATGATTAAGTATTAAGTAGCGAATGGTCTACCCAAAGGGAAAGCATCCCGTTACCTGCACAGCCGGCATTATGTCGCTGCATGTGAGGAACGGGGGGCTTTCCCTTTTTTTATGGATTATAAATGAATGAATGGAGGAGTGTATTGTGAACTTTGGAACAAAACTCAAAGTTGGTGTGACCCTAGGGAATAGATATAGAATTGCTGGAATTCTAGGAACAGGAGGGATGAGTCATGTTTATCTGGCAGAGGATTTGCGTCTGCCGGGAAAACACTGGGCGGTGAAGGAGAGTATCGACAAAGGGGCCGCATTTGGAGATATTCAGGCGGAAGCCGAACTGCTGATCTCCCTGAGTCACCCGCTGCTGCCGGGTGTAGTTGATTTTTTTCCGCCGGACCGGGAGGGGTATTGTTATTTGGTAATGGATTATATCGAGGGTATCACGTTAAGCCAATATCTTGCAGATAACCCCGGGCCGCTGCCGGCGAAAAGTATCATCCGGTATGCCCAGCAGCTGCTACAGGTTCTGGAGTATTTGCACGGGCATCATCCGCCAATTGTTCACCGGGATATGAAGCCTGGAAATATTATGCTGACCGGACGGGATGAGCTGATGCTGATTGATTTTGGCATTGCACGTAAGCATAGAAGCGACGGGAGTGAGGACACTGAAAAGCTTGGTACGGTTGGTTTTGCCGCTCCTGAACAGTATGGTGGAGGGCAAAGCGAGCCTGCCTCGGATCTGTACGGATTGGGTGCTTTGCTGCTGTATATGGCATCCGGAGGCCAGTACAGCCGTTGGCAGGCGGGACTGGAGGATAAGCTGCGTAACCAGTTACCGGAGGCGATGATTCCGTTGATCCGCAGGCTGCTGCGTCAGCATCCGGAGGAAAGATATTCGAGCGCGGAAGCTGTTCTTAGTGTTCTGGGGCCTATTGAAGCCGAAACAGCACATGTTGTCAGCCCGAAAGATCAGCGAAACAAAACCTCTTCACTCCGTCCAAAGCAGGAAACAACTGTGGTTGCGCTCCTTGGTGTCGCTCCGGGACTGGGCACTACGCATACCTCATTGGCTGCCAGCCTCTGTCTGAGCAGGTTTGGCACTGTCGCTTGGGTGGATTTCAACCCGTTATCACCAGTCTATAACCGAATCTGTAGTATGCTGGGGACACCAGTGTCAGACCGTGAACCAGGAGAAGTCAAGATTCCAGTTATATGGAAAGGGGTACATTTCTATAATAGGCCGTCCGAAGACGAAATCAGTTTCTTGCCGGGGAGATCGTACGATTTTGTAATTCTGGATTTGGGTATAGGCGAGTATGAGGGAGCACTGGATGAATTTATGGCAAGCGATATTCCGCTGCTCGTAGCTTCTGGTGCAGATTGGCGGTTGGAGGATACCCTGTATTGGCTGGCCCGCAGCGGACTCGCTCCCCTGCCAAACTGGAGGATATGTCTTCCACTCTCTACTCAGGCCGCAGCGGGTCTGCTGGGCTCCGCCCTGGGCGGGGTCAAGGTATACAGCTTACCATTTCAGCCGGACCCTTTTCAAGCTAGGGGCAAGCTGTCTGAGGCTCTTGAACGTCTGATAAAAGAACATGGGAAGAGAAGAATATTTGCGAAAAACCTTGGAAAGTTTCAGAAAAAACAGTGGAATAACTAGTTTTTTCTTTCCATACAGCTGTTCAAAGGCAATCTCCTATATCAGTGTGGCGCTTACTTGTGCTAAAATTAATCTTTGAATGTATCGTTGGAACTAGAATGTCGCCTTATTTTCAAATATAGATAGGAGCATATGGAGAATTTATGAGTTTACTTACTGTAGAAGACGTTTCCCATAATTTTGGGGACCGGGTATTATTCAAGGATGTATCTTTCCGCTTGCTGGATGGAGAACATGTAGGGATTGTTGGAGCGAATGGCGTAGGCAAATCGACGCTGATGAATATTTTGACCGGTAAATTACTGAAGGACAGCGGAAAAGTCGAGTGGACCCCGCGCGTCCGTTATGGCTATCTCGATCAGCACACCCTGCTAACACCAGGCAAAACCGTCCGGGATGTGCTCAAGGATGCTTTTCTGCCGCTGCTGGAGCTGGAGACAGAAATGATGGCTATCACTGATAAAATGGGTGATGCTACTCCGGAAGAGCTGGAACAGCTGCTGGAACGGATGGGGGATATTCAGGAACAGCTGGATATCGGCGATTTCTATCTCATTGATGTAAAAGTAGAAGATATGGCGGGCGGCCTTGGTCTGTCGGTAATCGGACTGGACCGTGACGTGGCCTCTCTGAGCGGGGGGCAGCGGACCAAGGTTCTGCTGGCAAAACTGCTGCTGGAGAAACCGAATGTGCTGCTGCTGGATGAGCCTACCAATTATCTCGACGTGGAGCATATCGATTGGCTGACTAATTACCTGAAGCAATATCCGTATGCCTTCATGCTGATCTCACATGATACTGAATTCATGAATAAAGTTGTGGATGTGGTGTATCATCTGGAATTCTCCAAGCTGAACCGTTATACAGCCAACTATGAGAAATTCCTGGATATGGCGGATATGAACAAAGCGCAGCATATCGATGCGTATGAGAAGCAGCAGGACTTCATCAAAAGGCAGGAAGACTTCATCCAGCGCAATAAAGCGCGGGCGTCCACCTCGGGCCGGGCCAAGAGCCGTGAGAAGCAACTCGGGCGTCTGGAACGGATTGACCGTCCGGAAGAAGCGATGAAGCCTTCCTTTCAGTTCAAGGAGAGCCGGGCGAGCGGGAAGACGGTGTTCGAGGGTGTTGATTTTGAAATCGGATATGATCGTCCACTGCTGCCAAGCAAGCTTAATATGATGATTGAACGCGGCGAGAAGATCGCCATTGTCGGTTACAACGGTGTCGGGAAATCGACACTGCTCAAAACGATCCTTGGAGTGATTCCAACTTTCAGCGGCAAAACATATCTGGGCGATTACCTGAGTTCTGCGTATTTCCAGCAGGAGATGAAAGCAGAGAATATTACGCCGATTGATGATGTGTGGAACGAATTCTCCAGTCTCACCCAGAATGAAGTGCGCGGACATCTGGCCCGCTGCGGCCTCAAAAACGAGCATATTACCCGTCCGCTAAACATGCTGAGCGGGGGCGAACAGGCTAAAGTGCGTTTGTGCAAGCTGATGATGCGCGATAGCAACTGGATTCTGTTCGATGAACCTACGAACCACTTGGATGTTGTCGCCAAGGCAGAACTGAAGCGGGCGCTGCAGGAATATAAGGGCACGATTCTGCTGGTTTCCCACGAACCTGAATTCTACGAGGATTGGGTCACCAAAATATGGAATGTGGAGCAGTGGTCTGCTCAATCGGTCTAATATAATCTGAAGTCGGAGAAGAGCAGCGCTGCTCTTTTCCGGCTTTTAAATATATGGGGGTGCCTTGGAATGAGCCATATGGAAAAAGAACAAGTTACAGCCGCCCGGGAACGCGGGCGGGACGGGCGTTATTCGCGACAGGTAAGATTCACCCCTTTTGGTGCAGAAGGGCAGGCTGGCCTTGCCCGCTCGACGGTGCTGATTATCGGAGTAGGCGCGCTGGGAACAGGGATTGCCGAGACATTAGCCCGCTGTGGAGTAGGACGAATCATATTGGCTGACCGGGATTACGTGGAATGGAGCAATCTCCAGCGCCAACAGCTTTATACGGAAGAGGATGCCTTGCAGCGGGTGCCCAAAGCCGCAGCGGCCAAGGCAAGGCTTGAGCTGATTAACTCGGAGATTCTGATTGAGGCCCAGGTGCTGGATGTACGAGCCGAAGAGCTGGAGGGTCTGCTGGGTGGTGTGAATCTCATCATGGATGGAACAGATAATTTCGACACCCGCCTGATTATTAACGATATGGCTCAAAAGCACGGCATACCCTGGATTTATGGGGCTTGTGTCGGCAGTTATGGAATAACATTCACAATCCTGCCGGGTGAAACGCCATGCCTGAACTGTCTGCTGGGCGCTGTGCCGCTTGGGGGCGATACCTGCGATATGGCGGGTATTCTTCCGCAGGCCGTGCAGCTGGTTACCGCAAATGCCACAGCGGAGGCTCTAAAACTGCTGGGCGGGCGGCAGGAACAGCTTAGAGGCAAACTGCTGTCGTTTGATGTATGGCGCAATGAGCACCAGGAGATCGGCGTCAAGGCTGCCAAAAAAGACAGCTGTCCTTCATGCGGAAGCCATCCTGTATATCCTTATTTAACAGCAGCCAATACTGAGCGCAGTGATGTGCTGTGCGGCAGGGATACAGTGCAAATCAGGCCAGCGGTCCGCCAGGAGCTAAATTTGCAGGAAATGGCTGCAAGGCTCTCAAAGCTTGGCAGCGGCAAGGTTGAAAGTAATGCTTATTTGGTTTCTTTTACGGAAGAGCCGTACCGGATGGTAGTTTTTGGAGATGGACGGGCTTTGATTCATGGAACCAGTGATGTTGCTGCTGCCCGCAGTTTTTATCACCGGTATTTCGGATAAAGAGGAGGCAGGATGATGACAAACGGTGCAATCAAACATATGGCATTATTCACATTGAAGCATGATTTGGCTTCAGCGGAAGCGGCTGCGTTCCTGAAAGACGGAGAAGAAATCCTCAGCGCTATTCCTGTAGTTGCAAACTTTGAAGTATTGCGTCAGGTTAGTATGAAATGCGATTTCAATTATGGCTTCTCCATGGAGTTTGAGAACCAGGAGGCTTACGATGCCTATAATGAACATCCGGATCATCAGCGGTTTGTGCGTGAACGATGGGAAACCGAGGTTTTGCGTTTTCAGGAAATCGACCTCATAGAATCATAATTAACAATTCTGATGGGAAAAGGCCATTCCGGGGAATGGCCTTTTTGCTTTGCGGGAAATCTAAGCCTATTCTGCAGCGGCAATGCCGGTGCAAGGCTGACTTGATGCGGGGGATAACAGTGAATGAGACTATTGCCTGGTTTGTGTCCGGACAGACCGCTGGTGCCCTTAAGGGCATAGAAGCGGGACGTGACAAAGAGGAGCACATGAATCTTCTACAGGCGCTGCAGGACCTCGGACTGCATACGGCAATAAGCGAAGATCTCGAGGATCTTCGCTTATTGCTGTCCAGAGTGGAGCCCATATTGCTGATTGCTGAGCTGGATTATGCCGCTGAATGGACTGGATGGAGGCTGATATCGGATCTGAGGGATCAGGGGAAAAGAATTCCGGTGATGGTGATTTCCAGTGGAGCGTATGGCGAGGCGGCGGTTGCGGCTTTTAAAGCGGGTGGCAATGAATATATGGTGAAGCCTGTACATACCGGTGAGTTCAAATGCAGAGTGGACAATATTATAAGACTTACAGGCCGCCGCAGCGACCGTTCGTCTCTATTGATGGTGGATGGCCTGATACTGGATCCTGCCCGCAGAATGGTTAAACGGGATGGAATGGAACTGAAAATGACACCTAAAGAGTTTGATCTGCTCTATTATCTGGCTGTGAATCTGGGGGAGGTATGTCCCCGCGATGAAATCCTGCAGCAGGTATGGGGCTATCATTTTCATGCAGACACCAACGTAGTTGATGTTTATATCAGGCATATCCGGCTCAAAGTGGACAAAGGCCACAAGAATAAACTGATTCATACGGTACGTGGAACCGGATATGTAATGAGGGCGCCGGAAGGCGCGCCACATGCTGACACCATACTCTGAACAAAGCCAACCACTTTTTTGTTTGTATGCAACCGCCGGAAAAGTCTGAAAGAGGTTATTGGAGAGCTGTTACAGAACGCGGCGTGCTTTCAGATAGGTTCTTTTCCAGTTGCCGGAATTGAGGTTGGAGATGGTGACACCGGGTGAACCGTACGTGTGAAGGATTTTACCATTCCCCATATAAACAGCAACGTGCGTTACATTTGAACCGTTGGCTCTGCTGCCGCTCGAGAAAAACACCAGATCTCCTACTTTTAAATTTGCTTTGGATACAGATCTTCCCACTTTGGATTGAGCTACAGAGGTACGGGGCAGGTTCACACCATATTTGGCGAAAATATATTTGGTGAATGATGAACAGTCAAAAGATCTGGTAGATGAAGTGGAGGCTCCGAATACATAACGCACTCCCATATATTTTTTACCTAAGTTTACAATGTTTTGACCGGTTGAAGAGGACACAGATGCGGCAGCAACGGGTGCTGTACCTGCTCCAGTTGCCATCAGTGTGCTCAGGCCAATCGTGGTGCACATGCCTACTACAATTGCTTGCTTAAACCATTGATGTTTCTTCATGTTGTAATTCCTCCCAGGTTATATCTAAATATCTATTTTCTTGCCTGTTCGTAGTATAGCAGGTTATGAATCTCCTATTTTTTGGAGAAGGGAGTTCAAACCCTTGCGGGGATTGGGATGGAAGCGTTTTATTAAAATCTCATTAAAAGTTACAAAAAATTAATATTTTAAGTATGGCGTGAACAAAAAAAGTCGGAAAACCCTTTTGTAGAATGGGATTCCCGACTTTTCACTTTTGAAACAATGGTTACAGAGCTGTCTCTTGATTCGTATGTACTTAATCCTTGCTTTGAATGATCAGCAGCAGTCCGCTGTCAATAGAAACGGTTCCGTTCTTAGCCGATAAAACGTTGCTTACTCCAAGTGATTGTCCCAGTTTCAGAGTGGCGTCTACTAAAGGGTATTGAAAGCCTTCCAGGGTAATTCCGGTCACTTCCGGGGTGAGGGGCAGTAGAGAAACATAGGTATATCCTGCATCACGAATCTCGGCCTTCGAACCGGTCAAGGTGATATAGTTATGCGAATCCATTAAGGAGCAACGAACCTGGCGCTGTAACGCTCTGGTCATCATTTGAATACTGGCAAGGGTATGATCGATCCGGGTGCCCGTTACCCCGAACAGCAGAATGGATTCCGGCTGAGTGTCCAGTGCCAGATCAAGCGCCATTTCACTGTCAGTTAGGTCCTTGTCAATGGGATCACAAGTAATGGTTTTTTTACTTCCCGCTTGAATATGTTCTAGGTCATCAGGAGTCACGGAATCAAAATCTCCAACCGAAATGTCGGGAACGATCCCGTGCGAAATCAGGAATAAAGCTCCCCGATCTGCTCCAATAACAAAATCCTCTTCATCTAATAAAGACAAATAATCCGCCGACAGATCTCCACCGGCAAAAATAACAACCCGTTTGACTGGCATAGAGTACCTCCTGATTTGTGACTGCGTAGTTAGTTTTTCCAGACCCAGTATAATGCAGAACGAAAAGTTGTACAAATGATCCTCCCGCGCTAAAATAAATATAGTACAACTATGTACTGTATTAGAAATGAAGAAATGTGCTGGAGGTGAGAAGGATCGTTAAGGTGCTGTTTGTTTGTCTGGGCAATATTTGCCGATCGCCGATGGCAGAGGCTGTTCTTCGTCACAAAATCCTGGAGCGGGGGCTGACAGATCAGATTGCGGTAGATTCTGCCGGTACCGGAGATTGGCATATTGGAAAAGCGCCGCATGAAGGAACCCGGCATATTCTGGATGAACATGGAATCAGCTATGAGAATATGAAAGCGCGGCTGGTAAGCGGCAATGATTTCGATGACTTTGATTACATCCTCTGCATGGATCAGTCTAATGGCGGAAATGTGCGCAAAATTCCGGGTGGGGAAAAAGCGAAGCTCCTGTTCTTCATGGACCTGCTGCCAGAAGAAGAGCTGAGGGAAGTGCCAGACCCTTATTTTACAGGGAATTTCGAGCAGGTATATCAATTGATCAACGCGGGTTGTGATGTTCTGCTGGATCAGATAATAAAGGACAGGCTATAACGGAATGTCTGCGGAAAGGGTTGCTGGTTCGGCTGCCGTCCTTAAAAAAAGGACAGGCACCCGTGTGCCTATCCTGTTATGAAAGCGCGATCACGCATAAAGGATACATATGTTCTTAAGATGTTCACTTTTTTGTCTTTCAAACCTGTTTTATTGGTTTAAGAAATAGAGTAGTGATTCTGGAAGCTCTTTTTGCCAGAATCCCCAGAGATGGTGGCCGTCTTTTTCCCGGTAAGAAACGGTTGCCCCACGTGACTCCAGCAGAGACTTGGTATCCCGGTTCATCTGCACAAAATCGTAGACGCCTGTATCGGTCTTATATTCCGTTTCCTGCAGTCCCACTACCATGTTGATATCGAGCCAGGACAGATCTTCTTCCTGAGCGAGGATTTCGCGCGTTTGCGGATAGTAAGCACCGGAAAGACTTAGAACGCGGCTGAACAAAGCGGGATAGGCCAGTGCGAGATGGAGCGATACGCTGCCGCCAAGCGAATCACCGGCGATGATTCGTTCTTCCGGTGTGCGGCGGACCGGATAATTATGTTCAATGAAGGGAATAATTTCTTCGGCAAAGCATGAGAGGTACTGTCTAAAACGGTTGCCGAAAGGGGCGTACTCCTGTGTCCGGACGGCTACATTCACTTCTACACCGACAATAATGAACGGCTCAATATCCTGCTCAAGGATCAGCTGTCCGGCAAGGGTGGCAATACGGCCGAAGTTGAAAAATTCCTCTCCATCCTGGCAATAGACTACGGGGTAACTGAGCACCTCATTATAACCTGGGGGAAGATAGATACGCAGTTTGCGTTCTTCATTAAGATGTTCGCTCCATAAGGTTTGTTTTACAATTGTACGTTTCAGAAAAACAGGTTCGCTCATAACTGAATCGTCACCTTTCTTGTCGGATTTTGCATTAGTCTCGGGGTTGCGTTAATATTACCCAAGTGGTAAATGTGTTAAATATCATTTACTTGCCAAATATTTGTCTATCTGTTATAGGATATTTTACATCCTGTTATACATACAAAATTTATGGAAACATAAATTTTATGCGTATTTCTTTGACGAAACAGATAAAACAGGTGTATAATAATTCTATAACAGAGGACACTGATATTCAAATTTTTTTATTGAGGTGAAGATGATGACTAAAGTTCCTTACGAAGTGTATACAGAGGATGTTGAGGCCCTTACGGTGCTTTCCCCCGATGGAGAAGTTATCAATAAGGATAAGATGCCTAAACTTACCGACGATCAGCTGAAAGAAATCATGTATCGTATGGTATTTACCCGGACCTGGGATGACCGTGCTGTCAACCTTGGCCGTCAAGGCCGTCTCGGTTTCTATGCGCCGGTGTCCGGCCAGGAAGCGACAATGATCGGCAGTGAGTTCGCTCTTCAGAAAGAAGATTTTGTATGCCCGGGTTACCGTGATATTCCACAGCTGGTGTGGCACGGACTTCCATTATATCAGGCTTTTCTATATTCTCGCGGACATCAGCATGGTGGACAGATTCCTGAAGGTGTAAATGTACTTATGCCACAGATTATCATCGGCGCACAAATTCTGCATGCCACTGGTATTGCAATGGGCTTCAAACTTAAAAAACAGCAGAATGTAGCAATCACCTATACAGGTGACGGCGGTTCTTCCGAAGGTGACTTCTACGAAGGTATGAACTTTGCCGGTCGTTTCAAATTGCCGGTCATCTTCTTCGTACAGAATAACGGCTATGCTATCACTACTCCGTTTGCCAAACAAACGGCAGCCAAATCAATCGCCCACAAAGCGGTTGCTGCGGGTATTCCCGGTATCAAGATCGATGGCATGGACATTTTTGCAGTTATTTCTGCGGTACAGGAAGCTGCTGAACGTGCCCGCAAAGGTGAAGGTGCTACGCTGATTGAAGCTGTAACTTACCGTTTCCGTCCGCATTCCCTGTCTGATGACGCCAGCAAATACCGTTCCAAGGAAGAAGAAGGCCAGTGGAACGAGAAGGACCCGATTGCCCGTCTGGCCAAGTACTTGGAGAAGAAGGGGCTCTGGACCGAAGAGGACACGCTGCGTGTAAGAGAAGAAGCGAAAGCGACTGTAAACGAGCAGATCAAAAAGGCAGAGCAGACCGAAAAAATGACCATTCCCGGCTTGATCGACAGCATGTTCGAGGTAACTCCGAAACATCTGGAAGAACAAAAAGCCGATTTTGAATAAGGGGGATATCAGGCAATGGCACAGATGAATATGAAAGAAGCAATACGTGACGCAATGCGCGTTGAACTGACTCGTGACCCTAATGTTCTTATCTTCGGAGAGGATGTTGGTAATGTAGGCGGCGTATTCCGTGTAACGGAAGGGCTGCAAAAGGAATTTGGCGAGGAGCGCATATTCGATACTCCGCTGGCTGAATCCGCAATCGGCGGTTTGGCTTTCGGTCTTGGGGTGCAAGGCTTCCGTCCGATTGCTGAAATCCAATTTATCGGCTTCATCTTTGAAGCACTCGATCAAATCGTCATTCAGGCTGCGCGCCTGCGCTGGCGTTCCGGGGGCAGATACAATGCTCCTGTAGTCTTCCGCACTCCATTCGGCGGTGGCGTAAAAGCAGCCGAGCTTCATACCGATTCCCTGGAAGGCCTGATTGCCCAAAGTCCGGGTATCAAGGTTGTTATTCCTTCCAATCCATACGATGCCAAGGGACTTCTGATCGCGTCCATCCGCGACAATGACCCTGTATTCTTCATGGAGCACTTGAACTTGTATCATGCCTTCCGTGCTGAAGTTCCTGAAGGTGAATATACCGTTGAACTGGGCAAAGCGAATGTCGTTCGTGAAGGTACGGATGTCTCGATTATTACTTATGGCCTGATGGTACATACTGCTACCAAAGCGGCCGATCAGCTTGAGAAAGACGGCATCAAGGCCGAAATCATCGACCTGCGTACGGTAAGCCCGATTGACATCGATACTATCGTTGCTTCGATTAAGAAGACGAACCGTGCAATTGTAGTACAAGAAGCACAGAAGAGCTCCGGCGTAGCCGCAGAGGTTATTGCTCAGATTAACGAAAAAGCTCTGCTGCATCTGGAAGCACCTGTGCTCCGTGTAGCAGGTCCTGATACTATTTTCCCATTCGCACAAATTGAGGATTCCTGGATTCCGACTCCAGCACGCGTTATTGCAGCAGTTAAGAAAGTAATGGAATTCTAAGAGAAACTGACCTTGCCGTCCTTGTAAAAGGGCGGCACCCGTGTCTGCAATATATTGAACTGCTATCAAAACTAAGCGTGCGCTTCCGAAGCGGGTTTTTCGAAAGGAAATTAAAGAAGTGTATGCTATCAAAACTTTTAGGAGGTAATTAAGGTGGCGAAATTTGAGTACCGGTTCCCTGAGCTGGGCGAAGGTTTGCATGAAGGTGAAATTATCAAAATGCATATCAAAGCCGGCGATAAAGTGACCGATGACGATATCGTAATGGAAGTACAGAATGACAAGGCGGTAGTTGAAGTGCCTTGTCCGGTTAACGGCACAGTGCTTGAAGTCTTCACCAAAGACGGACAGGTCTGCCGTGTAGGAGAAGTTGTAGCGATCATTGATGCAGAAGGCGATGTACCTGAACAGGAAGGCGGCCATGCCGAAACGCAATCCGCTCAAGAAGCGGATGCAGCCAAAGGCGGAGCAGATACAACTTCCTCTCCGGCAACGACCAGCCCTGCAACCGGCGGAACTTCCAATTTTGAATACAAGTTCCCTGAGCTGGGCGAAGGTCTGCATGAAGGTGAAATTATCAAAATGCATATCAAAGTCGGCGACAAAATCACAGACGATGATATTATCATGGAAGTTCAAAATGATAAAGCCGTCGTTGAAGTGCCTTCACCGGTCAATGGTACAGTGCTTGAAGTGTTCACCAAAGACGGACAGGTCTGCCGCGTAGGAGAAGTTGTGGCAATTATTGCCGCAGAAGGTGATGTTCCTCATCAGGAAGGCGGCCATGCTGAAGCTCCGGCTGCACAGGCAGCAACAGCTCCAGCGGCTGCAGCAGCGGCTCCAGCTCCTAACCGCGATGTATTGGCTACACCAAGTGTCCGCAAGTCTGCCCGCGAGCAAGGCGTTGACCTCTCCAAGGTGAATGGCTCCGGCAAGAATGGAAAAATCACCCATGAGGATGTGGAAGCTTTCCTTAAAGGCGGCTCCGCAGCACCTGCGGCGGCACCAGCAGCCGCTCCATCGGCCGCAGCAACTGCTCCGGCTGCAACACCTGCAGCCAAAGCACCGGCCGCAGCTCCAGCCGCAGCTTCCGGCAACGTGAGTCTCGAAGAAGAACGTGTACCGTTCAAGGGTATCCGTAAAGCCATTGCCAATGCTATGGTTAAATCGGCATATACCGCTCCGCATGTTACCATCATGGACGAAGTGGATGTTACCGAACTGGTAGCCTTCCGTGCCCGCATGAAGCCTGTTGCCGAGAAGAAAGGCGTGAAGGTTACTTACCTTCCATTCATCGTCAAAGCACTGGTTGCTGCTTCCCGTCAATTCCCTGCGCTTAACGCGATGATTGACGAAGCGACTAATGAAATTGTCTACAAGAAATACTACAACATTGGTATTGCTACAGATACAGACAATGGTCTGATCGTGCCGGTAATCAAGGATGCAGACCGTAAGAGCATCTGGATGATTGCGAGTGCCATCACCGATCTGGCTGTACGCGGTCGTGACGGCAAGCTGGCTCCAAATGAAATGAAAGGCAGCACGATCTCCATCAGCAATATTGGTTCCGCAGGTGGTATGTTCTTCACTCCGATCATCAACTTCCCTGAAGTGGCGATCCTGGGTACCGGACGTATTACCGAAAAACCGGTTGTTAAGAACGGAGAAATCGTTGCTGCTCCTGTAATGGCACTGTCCCTGAGCTTTGACCACCGCATCATTGATGGTGCAACAGCACAGAACTTTATGAATTACATTAAGACCCTGCTTGCAAATCCTGATATGTTAGTTATGGAGGTGTAATAAATGGTAGTCGGAGACGCTTCAATCGAAATCGACACATTGGTAATTGGTGCAGGTCCCGGCGGGTATGTGGCGGCAATTCGTGCCGCCCAGCTCGGCCAGAAAGTACTGATTGTAGATAAATCGGAACTCGGCGGTGTCTGCTTGAACCGCGGATGTATTCCATCCAAAGCGCTGATCTCTGCAGCCCATCAATACGAAGCTGCGCAGCACGGCGAAGTTTTCGGCGTAACTGCCGAGAATGTAAAGGTAGATTGGTCCAAAACTCAGGAATTCAAAAACGGTGTCGTGAAAAGAATGACCACCGGTGTGACCAGCTTGATGAAAGGCAACAAAATTGAAGTGTTCAGCGGTGAAGCTATGTTCATCAACACAAACGAAGCCCGTTTGTTCAATGAGCATGAATCCCCTCGCTACAAATTCAATAACTGCATCATCGCGACAGGTTCCCGTCCCATTGAACTGAAGCCTTTCCCGTTCGGTGGACGCATTCTGTCCTCGACCGAAGCTCTGGATCTGCCTGAGATTCCTAAGAGCATGATCGTTATCGGCGGCGGCTACATCGGTGCCGAGCTTGGCCAGATGTACTCCAAATTTGGCACAAAAGTAACGATCATTGAAGGGCTGGATACTGTACTGCCAGGCTTCGATAAAGATATGACCCGTCTGGTTGCCAAAAACATGGCGAAGACAGGCATTGAGATCGTGACGAATGCCAAAGCGGAAAGTGCTGTTCAGAACGATAAGGAAGTAACTGTGAAATACTCCGTGGGCGGCGAGTCCAAGGAGATTACAGCGGATTACCTGCTCGTTACTGTAGGACGCCGTCCAAACACAGATGGCGAACTGGGACTGGATCTGATCGGTGTAGAGCTTGACGAACGCGGTCTGATCAAAGTCGACCACCAGGGCCGTACTAATATCCCTAACATCTATGCTATCGGCGATATCGTTCCAGGCTTGGCCTTGGCACACAAAGCTTCCTACGAAGGCAAGATCGCTGCTGAAGCCATCTCCGGTCATAAATCCGTTGTTGACTACAAAGTCATTCCGGCGGTTGTTTTCACTGATCCTGAGTGCTCCAGCGTAGGTCTGACTGAGAAAGAAGCTAAAGATAAGGGCTTCAAAGTAAAAGCCGGCAAATTCCCGTTCGCGGGTAATGGCCGTGCGGTTTCCTTGAACGCTCCCGAAGGCTTCATCAAGATTGTGGCTAACAGTGAGAACAACCTGGTTCTTGGCGCACAAATCGTTGGTATTGAAGCATCTAACCTGATTGCTGAGCTGGGACTGGCGATTGAAATGGGCGCAACCCTCGAAGACATCGCACTCACCATCCATGCGCATCCAACCCTTGGCGAAATCGTCATGGAAGCTGCTGAACTGGTTGAGGGACACCCGATTCACGTTGTGAAATAATAACTTAACGTTTGTCACTCTCAAGCGATAGAAGAGGATGCTCTGCAGAGCCGTTGACGGTTGCTGGGAGCATCCTCTTTTTTGCATATAGTAAAGTAGTCTTACTTATAGGTCACAGCAATATATAAACTGTCGGATTAGCTCGTTGACCTTACCCGCAGCATTTGTAGGAATCTGATGTTTGGCTTTTTGGATAAATACAAGCTCACTCTTTGGCAATCGCTCATGCAGCAACTTAGCGTATGGATGGAATAAAGTATCATCCTCTCCGTAGACCAACAAGACGGGGTGATGAATCTTTTCCAATTGATCCGTACAGTTATACTGAAGGCTGTAATGATAATACTGTTCGGCGTTTTGGGCGTTTGCCTTTTTTGCGTCGTTAAACATTGTCCGCAGCAGCGTCAGCTTGGTTTTTGCTTGATTCCATGAGGTGGAAAGGGCAATTACACCGACCGCACCGATTTGGGACAAGAAACGCGCTTTGGCTATTTTCTTTTTTAGCTTATTATCCTTCACTTCCGACATTCCACTTATCACAATGCCGCCCAATGCCCGCTCGGGGCAGTTTAACAAAAAATCGAGGACAATGGAGCCGCCGGTTGAGTAACCGCATAAAAATGCTTTTTCAATCTTCAACTGATTCATCAACTGCCTAATATCCTCTACAATTAACGGATAAGTAATCTCTTCTCTGGAAGGTTCGCTGCTGCCGTGCCCCCGGATATCAAAAGAGATTGTTCGGAAATCCGGCGACAATGTGTTCATCTGATATAGGAAATTCAAGCTAGTCAATACTGGAGGATGAATGAATATAATCGTTGTTCCTTGACCGCAATCCGCGTAATACATGCTGTACCCATTCACACAGGTTAGTGGCACTGGATATCACCTTCTTCTTGTTATCGATTTGTCTCCCACCCTAGGTTGCTGTTCTTTATTGTGTGAATGATCAGATTTCCTCACTCTAGAAAATAATGTTAGTCCATTTATTGAGGTATGATATCTTTATTGGTGCATGCAATCCGATGGGAGGGAAGAACAGTGGATGAGAGTGAAATAAAAGCTGAAACTAATTTCGCATTAGCTTCACAACCAAAGAATACGATGTCTTATGCGAAAGCCCTGCAATATGCAAAATACCGCCTGCCATACTCAGCCGAAGCCGTTAGATTTGTCATTAAGACAGCGGGCGCAGGTGATGGTGCAGTTGCGGATATCGGAGCAGGCACTGGGCTGCTGACACAGCATTTTACCGGTCAGGTAGCGCGGTTATACTTAGTTGAGCCTGAGGATGAAATGCGGCGGTTGGCCGGAGAAATTATTGGTAGGCAGGGTATTAACACAGAGTACATAGCTGGTACGGCAGAACGTACCTTTTTACCGGATCAGTCGGTAGATTTGATTGTGGCGGCCAACAGCATCCACCGGTTCCAGCCGGAAGCCGCGCTTGAGGAATTCCGAAGAATTCTGAGGCCTGGGGGTTGGCTGGCGGTCTTTTCCTATGATGATGAATTCAACTTCTTGAGGGACAATATGAACGTTGGCAGAACGATCGAAGAATATACGACAAGACTCAACGACTCCAGGCATACCCTGCCGCTGCAATATTTTTATAATGGTGCAAAGCCGGTGAAATATCTGTTCCCGCAGGAGCTGCAAGAAGGCTGGGAGGAATATTGGGGTGCTGCAATCTCCGGTATGGAGGCCCCAGAAGAGCATGAGGAATGGTTCAGGGACTTCCGTCAGGCGCATTGGGAGCGTTTTGAGAGCCTGCAGAAGGATGGGGAGATTACGGTGAAATACAGCACAGAGGTCTGGCTGGGGCAGCCGCATTATCGTTAATATAGATGAAAACTGAAGATGTAGGATATCGGCGGGAGTCTGTCCCTCTTATATATCCACTATTTACATGAAGAGGAAAAACCATATAGCAATGCAGTCCAACCTGTGATGGAAATTACTTTTTCTGCGTCTTAACAAGTTACAAGGACGGTAAGGTCATGGTAAAATGATAAAAGAAAAATAGAGGAGAGGGGTGCTGAACAATTGCGTAAATATTTGGATTTACTTCAGGATATCTTGGACCACGGCGCCTCCAAAAGCGACCGGACTGGGACTGGCACTATATCGGTGTTTGGACGGCAGCTCCGGTTCGATCTGGCTGAAGGATTTCCGCTGGTTACTACCAAACGTATCCATCTGAAGTCGGTAGTGCATGAGCTGCTGTGGTTTCTGAAGGGTGATACCAATACTTCCTATTTGAAGGAGCATGGAGTCTCTATCTGGGATGAATGGGCTGACGAAAATGGTGAGCTTGGACCCGTATACGGTTCGCAATGGCGGGCTTGGGAGAGTGCGGATGGACGCCATATTGACCAGATTTCAGCTGTTATAGAATCAATTAAGAATAACCCTGATTCCCGCCGTCATATTGTCAGTGCGTGGAATGTGGGGGAGATTGAACAGATGAAGCTGCCGCCTTGCCATTTTGTATTTCAGTTCTTCGTGGCGGATGGCAAGCTGTCCTGCATGCTGACTATGCGTTCCGTCGATACCTTTTTGGGATTGCCCTTCAATATAGCCAGTTACGCGCTGCTGACACATATGGTTGCCCAGCAGACAGGGCTTGAGGTAGGGGAGTTCGTCTGGTCCGGGGGAGATGTGCACATTTATACAAATCATCTGGAACAGGTAGCCACTCAGTTGGCCAGAGAGCCATTTCCACTTCCTAAACTGGTGATTAAAAGAAAGCCGGAGAGTATTTTTGATTATACCTTCGAAGATTTCGAGTTTGCCGATTATGTCTATCATCCGGGAATCAAAGCACCGGTTGCAATATAATCCTTAAGTGATGAGAATATTTTTGATTGCAGGGGAGGATTTTTGTGAGCATTAGCATGATTTGGGCCATGGCTGCCAACCATGTGATTGGCAAGGATAATGACATGCCCTGGCATCTACCGCGGGACTTTGATTATTTCAAGTCGCAGACCCTTGGTAAGAGAATGCTGATGGGACGCAAAACCTGGGATTCTCTTGGCGGCAGGCCGTTAAAAGGCAGAACCAGCATTGTTCTCACACGAGACCACAGCTTTGCTCCTATGGGGGCTGAAGTCGTATATTCGCTGGAAGAAGCTGTAGCTGAAGGGCACAAGGACGATGAGCTGATGGTTATTGGCGGCGCGGAAATTTACAAGATGTTGCTTCCCTTTGCCGACAAGCTGATCGTAACCCGGATCGAAGAAGACATTGAAGGGGATACAAAGTTCCCGGACGTGGACTGGAGCGAGTGGAGAGAGATCTCCAGTATCCAGGGAATTCGGGATGAAAAAAATCCGTATGATTACCGATTTTTCGTTTACGAGCGTTCGGTTTGAGGATAAAGCGTTTTCTCTGACACAACATGTGAAATAGTACAAATAATCAGCAGATTAGTCCATTACAGTGCGAAAGTGTTGGATGCTACTATAATTATTAAAATTGCAAATGCCTAACGTTTAAGTATTATAGAATGTGCAGGTACTTCATTGCGCTGAAAAACATATGGATGCCGCAATATGCTACAATGTACTATACATCAACACGAAGAGATCGGATGGGGGAATCGTAAATATGTCTACACCTACTGGATTTATGGAGTATAAGCGCCAGCTCCCAGGTGATCGTGATCCTGAGCAGCGCGTAAAGGACTGGGAAGAGTTCCATCATCACCTAACCGAGGACGAGCTTCGGACACAGGGTGCGCGCTGTATGGATTGCGGAACTCCTTACTGCCATACCGGCATCGATATGAGCGGCGGCACTTCGGGTTGTCCGGTTCACAATCTCATACCAGAATGGAACAATCTGGTGTACCGTGGCTTGTGGAAGGAAGCGCTGGAGCGGCTGCACAAGACAAACAATTTCCCCGAATTCACAGGCAGTATCTGTCCTGCACCTTGCGAAGGCTCCTGTACTGTTGGATTGATTGGACAACCGGTTACAATTAAAACTATTGAGCTGGCGATTATCGATAAAGGTTTTGAGGAAGGCTGGGTTGTACCGAATCCGCCGGAGAAGCGTACAGGCAAAACGGTGGCTATCGTGGGCTCCGGACCAGCCGGGCTTGCCGCTGCGGCGCAGCTGAACAAAGCCGGGCACACTGTAACGGTTTTTGAGCGCAGTGACCGTATTGGTGGACTGCTAACCTACGGCATTCCAACTATGAAACTCGACAAACGTGTGGTTCAACGCCGCGTGGATCTGCTGGCTGCTGAAGGTGTGAAGTTTGTGGTGAACACAGAGATCGGCAAGGATATTCCTGCCCAGCAGCTGGTTGATGAATATGATGCAGTCGTTTTGTGCGGCGGTGCAACCAAAGCCCGCCGTTTCAATGTTGAAGGCGTTGAGCTGAAGGGCGTTATGTACGCGATGGATTATCTGAACGGAACGATTAAGAGCTACCTCAATTCAAATCTGGAAGATGGAAACTTTATATCGGCTGCGGGCAAGGATGTAATTGTACTTGGCGGTGGGGATACCGGTTCTGACTGTGTAGCCACATCCCTGCGTCATGGTTGCAGCAGCATCACCCAATTCGGTACGCATGACAAGGCTCCGCTTGAACGTGATCCGATCGCGAATCCTTGGCCGCAATTCCCGAATGTCTATACGCTGGATTATGCACAGCAAGAAGCCAAAGCATTATTCGGCGATGATCCGCGCGAATTCTCCATCATGACTACCAAGTTCGTTGGTGACGAAGAAGGGAATCTGAAGGAACTTCATACGGTGCAAATCCGCCGCATGGTGGATGAGACCGGCCGCAAGATCTATCAGCCGGTTCCGGGAACGGAGGCTGTATACCCAGCTCAGCTCGCGCTGATCGCTATTGGATTCGACGGACCGGAACAGGATATTATTGAGGAACTGAAGCTGGATACGGACCGCCGCAGCAATGTGAAGGCCCGTTATGGCAAGTTCAACACCAATGTGGATAAAGTGTTCGCTGCCGGGGATATGCGCCGTGGACAAAGCCTTGTAGTATGGGCAATCAATGAAGGGCGCGAAGCCGCTCGTGAAGTAGATAAATATTTGATGGGCTCAACTGTTCTGGTGTAGGCTGGACATAGAAGCCAAATAAAAGCCGTCTCTTCCGCATCATGCGGGAGAGACGGCTTTTAATGTACCTTCATATCCGGAAGCAATATTCGAGATTACCTAAATAGCTTGGTAAGGAGAGACGTGAGTCTACTCCTCTAACTTGAAATGTTCGATCTTCTGCTGCAGGTCGGCTGCCATCTTGGACAGCTCAGTGGAGGAGGCGGAGATCTCATCCATGGAGGCCAGCTGCTGCTCCGTAGCCGCTGTAACGTTCTGGAAGGCATCGGACGTTGAACGTGAAATATTGGAAATTTCCTGAACGGAGGCTGCAACTTCCTCCGCACCGGCTGACATTTGTTCGGTGATGGCAGAAATATCATGGATCTGTCCATTGATTTTGGCTGTAGATTGTTCAATGCTATGGAAGGCTTCTTTTGCTTCAACAGTGACTTTAATGCCGAGCTCGACATCGGCTGCGACGGTGTGATGAATAGCTTCATATGTGCGGTCAATGAGTGCGGTCATCTGTTCTAGCGTTTCCTGAATGTTGTCAGCAGTAGTCTTGGATTGGTCTGCCAGCTTGCGTACTTCTGAAGCCACTACTGCGAAGCCCCGGCCGTGTTCGCCTGCCCGGGCAGCTTCGATGCCTGCATTCAGCGAGAGCAGGTTAGTCTGGACTGCAATAGTGGAGATGGCGCTGCTCATCGCCGAAACTTGACTGTTCAATCCGTTTAACTGTCCGATCAGCTCGGAGGCTTGATGAGTAGAATGGCTGATGGCATCCATTTGCAAGGTCATCTGTTCGATTTTGCGGCTGCCTGTCGATACGTCGGCTTCGGTGTCAGCGGAGGAATCGACAATGGAGGCGGCAGCCTCGGCAATTTTTTGAATGCCGGAAGACATCTCTTCCATGGCCCGGGCCGTTTCAGCCATCGCTGCTGTTTGTGTCTCTGCTCCAGTAGATGAATCTTGTACCAGTTCAGCAACATAACCGGTTGCTTTGGAATTCTCTTCTGTAGTAGCCGTCAATTGTTGGCTAGACGAAGCGAGCAAACCGGAGGTATCTGAGATATCGACAACGATGCTGCGGAGTGAGCCAACCATCAGATTATAGTTCTGGGCCAGCTGCCCGATCTCATCCGAACGGTTAATCTGAATTTGTTCATTCAAGTAGCCCTCGCTGACCCGGCGGGCAGAACGGTTAAGGCTGAGAATTGGGCGGGTAATGGCCCGGATAATAAAGTACATCAACGCTAAAGCAATAAGCAGTGCGGCCCCCAGAACCATAAGTCCGTTATAAAGAATGGGCATCGAAGCATCGGCGAATTCCTGAGTGGAAAGTACACCGACAATTTTGAATCCTGTAGTCTTGTCGGTGGTGTAGTATCCGCGCATTACCAGACCTGTATCCGGGCTGGTATAGGATAAGGTTCCGCTGTCCTTGTCGAGCAGCTTGACTACATCGGGAGCAACGTCTTCTCCGGCTGCTTTGACGGGATGGGAGACAAACTTGTGATTGCCATCGACTATGAAAATATAGCCATTTTTGCCAAGCTTAATCTTGTTGATCATTTCACTCATATGCTTAAGGCTCAGGCTGCTTGAAACTGCCCCTTTGCCATCCTGAAGTGTTTCGGAGATATAGAGATTGTAATTCCCCGTTGTAGCAGATATGAAAGGATTAATGATTGTAACCTTACCGGTATTCTTCATAGCGGCCTTGTACCAATCTCTGGCTCGCGGGTCATAGTCCTTTTTGCCGCCATCGGGAGACTTCATCCAGGCACCGTTCTCATTGCCGAGGATTAGAATTTCAAGTTCAGGATGCTCTTTCATGAATAAATCCATCAGCGCCCGGGCCTCCGGTGTTTTGGCATCGGCGTTACTGGATGTGAATTGCTGGCTGAGCTGCTGGACATTCCTTGTTGCAGCAGTTACGGTTTCATTAATGGTTCCTTGCAGCATCTCTACACTGTCGCGGGTTGAAACCTGCATTTTAGTTTCCAATTGTTTCTTTGAGTTGGAATACGAGAAGAAGCTTACAAGTAGAATGGGGATAACCAACATTAAGGTGAATATTAGCATTAATCGTTTCTGCAATGATCTGGATGAGATTTTTTGGACAAGTTGTTGAATAAGCTTCATATGGTTGGCTCCCCCGTGGATACGCGAAATGATCATTTGATCTTTGCGCAACCGTTCTTTATTTAACTCTATAGATATTTCGGTTGTTTGACGCAATAATTTCATATCTAACAAAGGATATGAGAAAAAATTTATTTACACATTCGTTTTTTGTTGAGTGGATCCTTTTGTTTTTGAATATAGGTAGTGAGCCAAACAAGCTTCACTTGACGTTGCCAGTAAAATCATATAGATTTAAAGCATTCTTCATATCGAAAAGCGTTGACCGAGGATCTATGTTTCCAGGATCGTTAGAACAGAGAAGGGATTCACCGGCTGAAAGGTCCCTCAAAGAACGAGAGAAGCATATCCTGCCTTGGTAGCTGCAGCATCCTATGCTGCCGGGATCGGCCGTTATCCGTATCGAGGACTGCCAGGTATTGTACTGGCGGTTGAATTAGGGTGGTATCACGACACATTCGTCCCTGACGGATGTGTCTTTTTTGCGTTATTTTCAGGGGCAGGAAATTCACTTTATTCCCAAAAGAGAGGCTGATAAGTATGCGCCAAAGTAATCTGTTAGCAACAACCCTTCGCGAAGCGCCTGCGGAAGCGGAAACCATTAATCACCAACTGCTGCTGCGTGCCGGATATATCCGCCAGCTGGCTGCCGGGATTTATACTTATCTGCCTTTGGGACGACGGGTATTGCGTAAGATTGAGAATATCGTGCGGGAGGAAATGGAGTTTGCCGGTGCACAGGAAATGCTGATGCCTTCCATGCAGCCTGCTGAGCTGTGGAGGGAATCGGAGCGATATGAGGTATATGGCAAGGAACTGATGAAGCTGAGGGACAGGCACGACCGGGAGTTTGTTCTGGGACCGACGCATGAAGAGGTGATCACCTCTCTTATTCGGGGAGAGATCAGCTCGTACCGGAAACTTCCGGTTACTGTCTACCAGATCCAGACCAAATTCCGTGACGAGCGCCGTCCCCGTTCCGGATTAATGCGTGGCAGAGAATTTTTGATGAAAGACGCATACTCTTTTGACACGGGTTGGGAAGGACTAGACGAGACCTATGCAAGGATGTACAAGGCGTATCAACGGATTTTTGAGCGCTGTGGACTTTCTTACCGGGCCGTGCAAGCGGATGCCGGAGCCATCGGAGGCGAGGGGGAAACCCACGAATTTATGGCCTTGTCGCGTATTGGCGAGGATACGATTGCTGTTTGCCCTACCTGTGATTATTCCGCCAATCTGGAGCAGGCTGAGATTTATTCCGGGGAGGTGGATGTGCAGCGCAAAACTGACAGCCTCCCTGCTGTAGTGAAGTTCCATACTCCTGGTATCCGCACCATTGATCAACTGGAGCAGGAACTGCAGATTGCACCGGAGCAAGTAATCAAAACGTTGATCTATCAAGGCGGAGGCCAGACCTTTGCCGTGCTTGTACGAGGAGATCATGAGGTTAATGAGGTCAAGGTAAGGAACTTTATCGGAGCTAGTGAGATCGCGCTGGCTGATGCTTGGGCTGTACAAGCGGCTGCGGGAGTGGAGAACGGTTATGTCGGGCCGGTAGGACTCTCACTGCCTGTGCTGGTCGATAGGGCGGTAGCTGCAATGACTTCCGGGACTTCTGGAGCTGGAGAAAAGGACTTCCACTTCAGTGGAGTGGTTCCTGGACGAGATTTCAGTCTTACGCAAGTAGGGGACTTTCGAACAGCCCAGGAAGGGGAGCGATGTCCAGTTTGCGGCAAAGGGGCTCTACACTTTCACCAAGGCATTGAAATCGGACATATATTCAAACTGGGGACGAAGTACAGTGAGAAGCTCGGTGCTTCATTCCTTGATGCAACCGGAAGAAGTAAACCTATGATTATGGGCTGTTATGGTATCGGAATCTCTCGTCTGCTGGCTGCGGTGGCTGAGCAGAATAACGATGAGCAAGGGCTTATCTGGCCCGCAGCGCTAGCGCCTTATAAGGTGCACATCCTGCAGCTGTCCGTTAAGGACGAGGTGCAGAGGACAACTGCAGAAGTACTTTATGAACAGCTTACACAGCTTGGTATTGAGACTTTGCTGGATGACCGGGATGAACGTGCAGGCGTGAAATTTAAAGACTCCAGTCTGATGGGCATACCTGTTGCCATTGTTGTCGGCAAGGATGCGGGGGAGCAGAAAGTGGAGTACATGGACCGGAGATTGGGCAGTAAAGAGGTCATGGACATTACTGAAGCGGTGTCCCGTATTGCTTCCGTGCAGATCTAGTCACCGGACAAAGTTTCCTGGAATACGTTAAAAAGTAGCCGAGTTAATGATATAATAGACTACTGGACGTATTTTGGAAGAATGAGGCTAAGGAGCGAATCTTTTTGAAGACACTTATTATTGCGGAGAAACCGGATATGGGGCGGAATATCGCCGCCGCAATAGAACCGAAGGCCAAAAACTACCGTTCTTATCTGGAAGGTGAGCAGTATATCATTACCTGGGCTATCGGTCATCTGATCGGCCTGGCCGAACCGGAAGCGTATGATTCGAAGTATAAAAAATGGAATATTAACGACTTGCCCATCATCCCCGAGGAGTTCAAGCTGGTGCCGAATGCGCGTACGCTCGATCAGCTGAAGGTGATTGGGGAGCTGGCGAAGCGCAGTGATCTGCTGGTGAATTCCTGCGATGCCGGGCGTGAGGGCCAGCATATCTTTTCACTGATTCAGCGGCATCTGCAGCTTGCACAGCCCGTGAAGCGTCTATGGATCTCCGATCTGACCCCGGAAACGATCCGCAAAGGTTTTCAGGAGCTGAAGGACGGGTCTGAGTACGAGAACCTTACCAAGGCTGCAAAGGCACGCAGTGAAGCGGATTGGCTGATTGGAATGAACGGCTCGCGAGCGTTTACCACCAAACATAATGTGCTGCTGTCGGTAGGCCGGGTACAGACCCCTGTGCTTGCGTTGATTTATGACCGGCAAAAGACGATCGAGGCCTTTTCCTCATTGAAATTTTTTGAAGTGGAGGGGCATTTTACCCAGAATGAGATGGCTTACAAAGGCATGTGGCAAGGAGAGCGGATGACGGACGGAGCCAAGGCTGAAGCACTTGCTGCCAAGGTGAAGGGCAAGCCGGCACGGGTTGCCTCCTATGAGGTGAAAGAAACCAAGGAATATCCCAACAAGCTGTATGACTTGACGCTCTTGCAGCGGGAAGCTAACGGAAAATATGCTTTTTCTGCCAAAAAGACGCTAGATCTCGCCCAGGCGCTTTACGAAAAGCATAAGGTTATTTCCTATCCGCGTACGAATTCCAACTATGTGACCGAGCAGAATATTCCTGAAATGCACAAGACGCTGTCTGCGCTCCAGGGAACGGCCTATGACGAATGGGTCAAAGGAGCAAACCGGAACCTGGTACACAAGGGCAACAAATTCATCTGCAACCCGTCCAAGGTTGAGGATCACCATGCCATTCTGCCAACGAACCGCAAGGCTTCCGGACTAAGCGCCGATGAGGCTAAGCTCTATGATCTGATTGTCCGCCGGTTTCTCTCGCAATTCTATCCGGCTGCGGAGTATAAGGTGCATACGGTGATTACCGAGGTTGAAGGGGAAAACTTCAAAACAACCGTCAAGGAGCTGCTGAGTTTGGGCTGGAAGGTGATCTACGGCGATCAGAAGAAGGACAAGTCCAAACCGGCCAAAGGCAAGGGCAAGGAGGACGAGGAGGAAGAAGAAATCGAGGTTAGTGAACCATTCTCGATTGATCCCAATGCTGAGGTTCACTGCAGTGATGCCATTGTGAAAGAGAAGGATACCCAACCGCCCAAGCACTATACCGAAGGGACGCTGCTCAAAGCGATGGAAAGTGCGGGCAAGCAGATTGAAGATGAAGAGCTCCGTGACGCCATGAAGGATTCGGGGCTGGGCACTCCAGCTACCCGGGCGGCAACCATTGAACGGTTGAAGAATGTCGGCTATGTGGAAATGCAGGGTAAAAAAATTGCCATTACCCAAAAAGGCCGGACTGCGATTGAGTTGATCCGTGGAGCGGGTGTTGAGCTGCTGACTTCACCGGAAATGACCGGTCAGTGGGAACGGCGGCTGAATGAAATCGCCCGGGGAACAGCTGCGGACAGCCAGTTCATGGCGAATGTGAAGCGTTTCGCCTCCATGATCGTGGATAAGGTCCGTGTGCAGTCCAGGGCGGATAGAACCTCCTTCGAAGGAGAGACGCCATCGCTTGGCGGCGGAGCCAAAAACCGGAGCGCTGCCGGCTCCCGGAAGTCCGTGGGTAAACCGTCAACGGCAAGGAAACACAGCGGGGAAGAGGGGGGCACAGCTGCAGCGAAGCCTCCCCGCAGCAAGCAGACTACAACCGAAAGCCCAACAGATACCGGTCCCAAGGTTATCGGAGCTTGTCCGCGTCCGGGTTGTGGAGGTTTGATTTTTATGGGCCGTAAAGGTTATGGCTGCTCCCATTACAAGGAAGGCTGCAAGTTCGTGATCTGGAAAGAAACATTTGGACGGACGCTTACCGATGCCCAAGTGAAGGCATTGATTGAGAAGGGGCGCACCGGCAAGCTAAAGCTCACTGCGGAGGACGGCTCACCGCTGGAGGGCAAGCTGGTTCTGAAGAGCAGTGACACGGGACAGCTCGGCGTCGAGTAAGTTCATCCGCAGCTGATTGATCCGCAGCTTGAATGTTCATCACCAAACAATAAATAAGAGGATGCGCTCCAGCCTTCAGGGTTCCTGGCCGGGGTGCATCCTCTTTTGGTGAATTTATTTGCTGTCAGACATGGCGGCTTCAATAGCAGCAGTCAGTCCCTCGTAGGAGGAGTCAGGCAGCAGCTCTCCATTTACCATAAACTTCGGCGTGCCGTTTACACCATATGAGCCGGCAATTTTGAAGTCTTCTTTTACATCGTACATATAGGTCTGGTTCTTGAGATCCTGCTCGAACTGGTTGTAGTCAATGCCTTCAATGTTATCTTTCACGAAGTCTAGAATGAATTTCTGAGTCGCCCATATTTTGCTCTCGTCACCCTGGTTCTCGTACAGCTTGTGCATATACTCCCAGAATTTCTCATTGCTCTGTTTGTAAATGGCTTCACCGGCACTGGCGGCAAGATAGGAATCACGGTCGAGAAAAGCGAAATTCATGAAATAGAACTGTACTTTCCCGGTATCCACATAATCCTTGATGAATGTATCCAGATAAGCGGCGGTCCACTTTTTACAGGCAGGACATTTGAAATCAGCGAATTCGATGACCTTCACTTTGGCATCTTGACTTCCCAGATGCGGCTGTTTTTCGTATTTCAGCCCGTCCACAACGATGGTTCCTTTTACATCCGTGTAGTTCGGGAGTTGGTCGAGTTCGCCTGTTTCGCTGGCTTTGCCTTTAGTAGTGACAAAGACAAGAGCGCCAATCAGCAGAATGACAGCGACCCCGAGCAGCATTGGCAATAATCGTCTGGTATTCGCTGAGGTGTTAGGGTTTGCTTTCTTATTCATTGCTAACCTCCTGCGTGGGATGAAAATCTACTCAAATAGTATAATCATACCCGCCGCAGGCTGCATATGTCATTTGTAACAAGGAACCAAGGAGCGCATCAGCCGTGACTCTTGTACTGTACTGCAGACCGGATGACCGGAGGCACCTCGCTGATGCTGGAGATCGTCTGGACGGACTGCTGCATCTCGCGCTGCAGCTCAATGAGATTATATAGCCATTCATTCTTCTGTTTCAGATAGATGCTGTTGATGCCTGCGGTCAAAGCCGGAAGCACATCTGTGCGCAGGGAGTTGCCGATCATCCAGGTGTTTTTGCGGTCGAAGCTATGCGTACTCAGGATATTCTCCAGCGACTCGATGTTTTTATGCTGGCGGATGTAAATCCGGTCGTCAAAATAAGCATCAAGCTTCATTTGCTCAATTTTGCGCTGCTGGATGGTATCGTCGCCTCCGGTGTAGAGGTAGAGGGCATGACCGTCCTGCTTCAGCGTGTCCAGAGTTTCCACCATGCCCGGATAAGCTTCGACCTCCTGATCATAAACGCTCATACCGAGCTTCATCAGCTGTTGTTCATGAAAAGGTTCAGCGGGACGGTTATATTTGAGGCAAAAGAAGCGGTAGGTCGCAATGAGTGATTTCGGGAAATTATCGCTGGCGAGGCCGCTTGTGCTTACAGTTTGTACATCGATTTCCACCTGCTTGCTGCGGAATTCTGCGGTAGTTGCGCCATATTCACCAAACCACTCGGACATCAGCTCGAAATATTGCCCCAGAATGAGGTCGAAATATTTGTTGCAATGCACCAGGGTGTCGTCTAAATCAAAAATTACTTGCTGTGTCAAATATTTCATAATGCTCACTCCTAAAAGTTTTGAGAGCAACTGCTCCTTGACTGGCTTCGTTCAAAACTCGCTTCGGAAGCTTAGGCCAAGTTTTGAGAGCAACTGCTCTGTATCTGTATCTCTTTCTGAATTTGTATACCTATTATAGACGAATATAGGACTCCAGGAACATCTGAAGTTCCGAAGCACCGTCCGGCCTAATGCTGTAGCGTTCTGTGCCTTCTCCCCGAAGATGTACACGCAGCAAGCCGGCGACACGCAGGATGAGCAGGTGATGCATCAGCATTTCTCTGGATTGGCTGAGTTCTGTCTCCATCTCCCACAGGGTCTTAGGCTCATGGGCGATAAAACGCAGCATGCGCAGCCGGGTCGGGTCCGAAAGGGCTTTAGTCAAGCGGAGCAGGACGGTAGGCGGCTCATCTTCACTGTCCAGGGGCACATCGACCGGATACTGTACCAGCATCATTGTTTTATAGAAGCAATAGGTATTAATCGGGCGATTATGGACGGTGGGCAACAGTACAATGGTTTCCAGCTCCGGGATGTCCTCGATGACAATTCCGCCGGAGGCATATTCAATTAGAGGCACAATGTCCATTTTACTCTCCAGCATTTTTTTCTCGGAGGCATCTTCGATCAACAGCGGCAGAATCTTTTGCTCCGTATGGCGGAAATACTGCTCGTACCACAGGCGCAAGAGCGGAATGTATCCATATTTGATCCGGGCGCATTCTTCAAGAGTGAACTCTTGGAAAAAAGGTGTCGTGCGCTCGAAGCATTCTTCCAGCGAGCAGGATTCAAGGTCATCGAGGAACTGTGTCACTTTGGAAGCCGTACCTCTGCTGTACGCCCACGCGTAGAGCACATCATAATCGTCAAAAGGCCACTCTGCGGCCTGACGCAAGGCGGAAATCTGCAGCGGAGCGATGCGGCTGTCCACATCACGGATCCAGTCCGGGCCGATGTCAAGATTGGAAATCCATTTTTTTGTTACATATAACATAAAACTGTCAAGCAGCTCATATACAGGCGAAACATCAATTTCTAGTTTATAGTTCATGAAGCTTGCACCCCCAGAAAAATCGGTCACTTCTATATATTATCTCTTGTTTTGAAGAAGGTTGTCCACTATAATGTTCCGTGTTTGCCAGGGCGGTGTCACCAGCCATAACCAAAGAAATACATAGGAGGATTCATCTGTGTCAGACAGTCACTCAATATCAGTGAACCAGAGCAGCAGGCTCAATTACACCATTCTGATTACTGTTATCATTGCGGCGGGACTGAGCCAAGGCTTGCTGTTGCCGGTTTTATCTATTCTGCTGGAGCAAAAAGGGGTCTCATCCTCACTCAACGGATTGAATGCCGCCGCACTGTATGTAGGCTCGTTCGCCATGACGCTGGTAGCGGAACGGATTCTCAGCGCAATCGGTTTCAAAAAACTGATTTCAGCAGGCATCAGTCTTGTGCTGGTATCGTTAATATGTTTTCCGCTGCTGCCAGGTGTCAAGGCATGGTTCGTGCTGCGTCTTCTGGTAGGGATCGGGGACTCAGCAATCAATTACGCTGCCCAGCTCTGGGTGTTGTTAATGACACCTGCTGAGCACCGGGGACGTAATCTATCCCTGTATGGCATGTCCTACGGGTTAGGGTTCAGCCTGGGGCCGCTTGGTATAAGTCTGCTCCGTTTCGGGCAGGCGGCACCTTTTGCAGTGATTGCGCTGTTATTTCTTCTTGTACTGATCCTGGTGGCGCTGAAGCTGCCGGACTCACATCCGGACAAAGTGGAGCATGGGGAAGGGCAAGCACGACGGTTCGCCCGCAGTTACAGTCTTGCGTGGTATGCGCTGATTCCCGCTCTTTTATACGGATATATGGAGGCAAGCCTGAACAGTAACTTTCCGGTCTACGGTCTGCGTATCGGCTTCAGCACCAATCAGATTGCAGCGCTTCTTCCATTCGCGGGGATAGGCGGATTACTGCTTCAAATGCCGTTAGGCATATGGAGCGACCGGTACGGGCGGAAAAAGATACTGATCTTCTCCGGCGTAGGCGGGGGCTTGGCGTTTACCCTGTTGCCGTTTACGGGAGACCACTTCCTGTGGACTTTGGCTGTGCTTATGGCAGCGGGAGGGCTTGTCGGTTCCTTTTTCTCACTCGGGCTCAGCTACGCTGCAGATATTCTACCCCGCAATTTACTGCCTGCCGCCAACGTAGTCTCGTCTTTTCATTACAGTTTCGGCAGCATTATGGGTCCGGGCATTGGCGGCTTGCTGCTGGAATTTGGCTGGGGCGGAGGGGTTTTTGTTCTTCTGGGTGTTTTATATATTGTGTTCGGCCTGGCAGGGTTATTATTCTCGCCACGGAAGCCGATTTGAGGTAAGATAAGAACGAGTGCTCGCATGGAATTTGATCCCGCTTTCAGAGTACACTATAGAGTAGAGTAGAGATGAAGACAGGGAGAGGCTGAACTATGATTACAGTTGAACATTTAGCCAAAGCAGTAGGAGAAGACAAGAATCCGGTACTGCAGGATATTGGCTTTCAATTAGAAGCAGGCGAGCTTGTGGTTCTGCTGGGAGCCAGCGGAAGCGGCAAATCGACACTGTTGCGATGCCTGGCGCTCAAGGAGAAATGGGACAGGGGCAACTTCAGGGTAGATGGAACGGATATCATGAAAAGGGTTTTTGCGGGCAAACGCAAGATCCGCCGTGAATGGGCATATCTGGAGCAGAATGCGGAACTGAATCCGAACCGTACAGCGCTCAAAAATGTGCTGATTGGACAGTCCTCCCAGACGCCTCTCTGGCGGATGGTTACCGGCATGGTGCGTTCAGATGATTACATGGGTGCAATGGACGAGCTGGATTTACTCGGCCTGCTTGACAAGGCGAAGATGAAGACCAGCCAGCTGAGCGGGGGGGAGCGTCAGCGTGTGGCGATTGCCCGTGCATTAGTGCATGGTGCCAAGGTTATTCTGGCAGATGAGCCGGTTACCGGCCTGGATCCCAAAACTGCGGAGAATGTGCTGGAGACGCTGCGCAAACTGTGCAAGGAAACTGGGCTTACCGTGATTACAGTGATCCCGATCGAGCTGGCAGAGCGATATGCAACACGCCTCTGGGTGCTGGAAGATGGAAGAATCAGATATGATGTCAAGGGCCGCCGCCTAACCTCTCAGGAGCGTGCTCATTTATAGCGGATCGAACCACGTAACCGGGAAAGAGTGATGAAGTTGAGTAGACATGTTATAAAGCGTCTGGCGGCGTTATCACTGTCACTGTCTGTGCTGTCAGGCTGCACATTCATCAGTGACCCTGTTTCGCGGATGAAGGCACCCCAGCTATCGGCTGACAAGGCATCACTGATGACAGCGATCAATTCACTGAAGCCCGCTGGCTCTACACTGATTCGTCCGGCGAATGACGACGACAGTTCTATTTTCACGGAGGATCTGGATAAGGACGGCGTCATGGAGACGCTTGTGTTCTATCTGACCAAGAACGAAACGGTACAGATTCACGGGATGATTCTGGAGAAGCAGGATGAGGCCTGGGTGAAGAAGCTTGTGTTTGACGGCAATGGGATGGAGCTCGATTCTGTTGACATCCAGGATGTGACCGGTGACGGCAAGCTGGATATCATTGCAGGATACTCACGCGGTGAAGAAAAAGGCATGGTGGTGTACCGCTATGCGGGCGGAGTCCTGGAGGAAGTGCTGACCCAGCCCTACACCAAATATTTGCTGGATGACCTGAACGAGGATGGCATTGAAGACATCACGGTTGTGAATTTCAAGCGAAATGAATTTGCCACAATTACAACCTATCAGTACAGTGACGGGTTCAAGGTTCTGGATGAACTGGATGATCTGGACCCGTATTTCAGTAATTATTACAATATTGTCTCAGGAAAAGTAGCGGAGAATAAAGAAGGTATTATCCTGGATGCTGCGGTGGATTCCCATTCGGCATACACAACCATGGTTGTGATGGAGAACAACAAGCTGCGGGTGGTTGTTCCGGGAGACGCGCGGACGTTTAAAGAACGAAAGATTGTCAGTGAAGATATCGACGGTGACGGTATTTTGGAGATCGGCCTGCTCGAGTCGCCTAAGGGCTGGGAATATTTCGATCCGCAGACTATCCCTTATTTTAATTCCTATTATAAATGGGATGGGAAGAATGGTCTTACGTTCTCCGATCAGCTGTACCAGGACCCGTCTGACCGATTCACCATTAACATTTTACCGAAGTGGTACGAGAAGGTCACAGTTGACACCAAGTCCGTTCAGGATAAATATCTGAGATTTATTGTGCTGGACACCGGAGTAACGGTCGCTGAGGTTACTTTCTTTACTCCTGTTGAATGGGAGCGGGAGAAAAATGAAGGCTGGGAGCTGTTAGGAAGCGATCTGGACAAAATAATCGGCTACCGTGGAGAATTGGAAGAGAGCAAAAGCGGAGGAGAGAGCAATAAAATCACCTCGCCTATTGAAAGGAAGGGAATCGATGAGTAAGGTATTAATCCTGGAGGATGAAGAATCCATCCGGAGTTTTATCGTGATCAATCTGAAACGTAACGGTTTTGAAGTACTGGAGGCAGCAGACGGCAATGAAGCCCTTCACAAGCTGACAACGGTTCCGGATATTGACATTGCACTGTTGGATGTGATGGTGCCAGGCATCGACGGCTTTGAGGTATGCAGACGGATCAGGGAAACCAATGAGCGGCTGGGGATTATTTTCCTGACAGCCAAGGTACAGGAGCAGGATAAAGTATATGCCCTGTCGGTAGGAGCGGATGACCATGTCAGCAAACCATTTAGTCCTACTGAGTTGATCGCGCGCATCCAGTCGCTGCTTCGCCGGGTTAATGTTCACCGTGAACAGTCCGCCAAGGTTTCTTTTCAGTCTGGACCGTTTACTCTGGATCTGATTTCCAAGCAGTTCAAGCGCAGCGGTGAGGCTATCGAACTGACACCGACCGAATTTTCACTGGTTCAGTATTTTCTGGAGATGGAGAATACCCCGCTTAGCCGGGATTCGCTGCTCGATCATGTCTGGGGCAAGGAATATATGGGAGATCCCAAAATTGTGGATGTGAACATCCGCCGACTGCGTCAGAAGATCGAGAATAATCCCTCGGAGCCGGAATATCTTCAGACCGTGTGGGGTCATGGGTATAAGTGGAAGGGCCAAGCACAATGATCAAGAAGGGGATGCGCAGACAGATTGTATTGCACTATATTTTTGTCGTCTTTGTGGCGCTTCTCCTCGTTGAGGTTATATTCCTGCTGGCGATCCGGACGTATTACTATGACAGTGTATACAGTAAAATCACCTTGCATATCGGAATGGCGGAGGATTTCCAGAAATATGAGATTTCCGGGGATCGTTCGCCCAATCAGCTGCAAAAGCTGCTGGATTTCTTTCAAATGGACTATACCGAGTTGCAGGTGCTGACACTGGATGGCAATATGCTCATCAGCTCCACTGGATTTCAGCCCGACCGCACCATTACGACGAGTGATGTCCCGGAGGCGGTGGGAGGAAGCTTCGGCCGCTGGGTTGGACGCCAGCCCGGAACGAACGAGAGTGTAATGGCGGTGTCCAAGATGGTGCATATCAACGGGCGCGAAACTTATGTGATCCGTTATATTACCTCCATGGAGAGAATTGACAGTGATCTGCTGAACTTGACGCTGGTATCGATCGGAATTGGTGTGGCGGTGATGGCGATTGTGGTTTTGTTCAGCTTCGGTCTGGCGAATTCTATTGTGAAGCCGCTGAAGAATATTACGGCGGTCTCAGCCCAGATGGCCAAAGGCAAGTTCACGACGCGGATCAAGGGCGATTACAAACACGAAATTGGAGATTTGGCCTCTACGCTGAATTACATGGCAGATGAAATTATCCGCAGCAATCAGATTAAGGATGATTTCATCTCCTCCATCTCGCATGAGCTTCGGACCCCGCTTACCAGCATTAAGGGCTGGAGCGAAACGCTTATTTCAGGTGGGTATGATCCCGAAGAAACCAAGCTGGGCATGGGAATTATCTCCAAAGAAAGTGACCGGCTGATTGGGCTTGTGGAAGAGATTCTCGATTTCTCCAAACTACAGCAGAACGAGATGAAGCTGTCTATGGGCCGTGTGGATATCAAAGTGCTGCTCCAGGAGACGATTCTGAATATTTGGGCCAAAGCAGAAAAGAAACGGATTCATCTGCTTTTAGAGTGCGACGAGACGTTTTATATCAAGGCTGATGCTAACCGGTTGAAGCAGGTATTCCTTAACCTGGTAGATAACGCTGTGAAGTTTTCTCCCGAAGATTCAAGCATTGTTTTATCCGCACACCGTCTGAGCGGCAGTGAACTGGCGGTCGTTGTTCGAGACAGCGGTATAGGCATTAGTGAAGTACATCTTGGCAGAGTACGCGACCGATTCTTCCAGGTGGATGCGCTGAATGGCGGCACGGGTCTGGGTCTCGCGATTTCTCAGCAAATTGTGGAGCTTCATGGCGGCAAGCTTGAAATGGACAGTGAGCTTGGCAAGGGGACGCAGGTGACTGTGATCCTGCCTATGACGGAAGAGCAGCCAGTCACTGCTTTACAGGAAGACAAACTGCTGTAACATGAATATTGAGATCATAAAAAGGATGAGGAAGCTGTCAACGACAGCTTCCTCATCCTTTTTGGATTATATAGTTGTTAAGAAGGAAGTCCTTCTGCACGCAGACGGCCTGTTTTTTCGTATACCTCCTGCAAAAGACGGGAAGGCTGGGTCTTGATTACCGGTTTGGCAGCGACGATCTCATGCGGTCCGACGACTACGATGTTGTCTGCACTGCCTTTGATCACGGCACCGTCTTTAATGATTGCACCTTCGCCTATAATGGCATTCTCAATCAATACCCCACGGCCAATTTTTACCCCAGGCATAATGACGCTCTGTTTAACCAGGCTCAGCTTGCCGATTTCAACTCCTCCAAAAACAACCGAACGATTCAGACTGCCCTCCAGCAGGCAGGTTTCATTCACCAGACTGTCAGTGGTAGGCATCTGAAGGCGTGGTTTATGTGGAGCGGGTTTAGTCCGGCGTGCTCTGCTGTACATCGGCCAACGGGAGTTATCGAGCTTGAAGCCGTCGCCTTCGTGCAGCAGGTCCATATGAGCTTCCCACAAGCTGTCGACTGTACCAACATCTCTCCAATAGCCTTTGAAACGGTAAGCGAACAATTCATCATTACCATCTAGCATGGTTGGAATGACATCCTTGCCAAAATCATGGCTGGAGGCAGGGTTTGCCGCATCCCGCAGCAAATGTTCTTTGAGGTAATTCCATTCGAATAAGTAAATTCCCATCGAAGCAAGGTTGCTCTTTGGAACTTTGGGTTTCTCTGCAAATTCGGAAATCTTAAGTTCCTCATTCACATTCATCACGCCGAACCGGCTGGCCTCATCCCAGGGAACCTCCATAACTGAGATGGTGGCTTTTGCCGATTTGCCCACATGATAATTGAGCATTTTCTTGTAATTCATATGGTAAATATGATCTGCCGACAGAATTAGGACATGCTCCGGACTGTGGCTGTCAATAAATTCAATATTTTTATAAATAGCATCGGCTGTTCCTGTGTAGCTGTCTCTGCCTTCAACGCCGGATGGAAGCAGCTGCACACCTTTGTTCGACTGGGTATGGAGCCCCCATGGCTCACCCGCTCCAATATGGTTGTGCAAGGAATTGGCTTCATATTGCGTCAGTACCCCTACCGTATCAATATTGGAATTGACACAATTACTGAGGGGAAAGTCAATGATTCTATATTGTCCTCCGAAAGGGACTGCAGGCTTAGCCATGGTGGTGGTTAAGGGAGCCAGTCTGCGGCCTTCCCCGCCTGCCAAAAGCATGGCGATACATTCTTTTTTACTCATTTGTTATCCCTCCCATTTTTTTGTCAATGCTTGTAATATACACGCTCAGCAAGCACTTGAAACGCATAGGTGAAATATATTGCCTTACTTCTGCAAAAATTACATAAATAATTTTCTTTATTCTTGAACTCCCGGATTTCTGCCCAAAATCATTTTCAAATCAGGCACATTCGGGTAATGTTAAAGGTGCATCCTATATTAGAAGGTGGTGATGATTTGGCCGATATATCAGCAACAGTTAACCTCCCATCAAACGATGATATTTATTTGTTCCATGAGGGCACGAATTATCGCAGCTATACGATGCTTGGCGCGCACATTGCCGCTGAAGAAGGAATACCTGGCGTACGCTTTACCGTGTGGGCTCCTCATGCGACATATGTAGGATTGGCTGGTAATCATAACAGCTGGGATGGAACCGAAGACGTGGACTCGTTATATAAGATACCCGATTCAGGATTTTGGAGTCGTTTTTTTCCGGAGATGAAGGCGGGAACTTTTTACAAATACAGGATTGTGGCTACAGATGGGTCAAGTTTCCTCAAAGCAGACCCGTATGCCTTTCAAGCGGAGGTGCGTCCGGCCACAGCTTCTATCGTTGCTGAACTGGATGGGTACTCATGGGGAGACGCTGCTTGGCGGCGGCGGAGCAAGGCTCCTTATCAGGCACCGCTGAATATTTACGAAATGCACTTTGGAACCTGGCGCCAGAAAGAAGATGGAGAACTATACACTTACCGTGAGATGAGTGAGCTCTTGATTCCCTATTTGCTGGAAATGAGCTACACCCATGTCGAGTTCATGCCTCTGGCTGAACATCCTTACGATTTGTCCTGGGGTTATCAGGGTACAGGGTATTTTGCTGCGACAAGCCGCTATGGGGAACCTCAGGACCTGATGTTTCTGATCGACCAGCTGCATCAGGCAGGCATTGGTGTACTCCTCGACTGGGTTCCGGCTCATTTTGCCAAAGATGCCCATGGACTTCGATTGTTCGACGGGTCGCCGCTGTATGAATACGCAGATCCAATGCTGGCTGAGAAACCGGGGTGGGGGACGCTTTCCTTTGATTTCAGCAAACCTGAAATTTCCTCCTTTTTGATATCGAATGCGCTGTTCTGGTTCGAGATGTATCATATTGACGGAATGCGTGTAGATGCAGTCACCAGTATGCTCAGACTAGATTTCGAAAAGAAAAATCATGAGTTTCGCAGAAATGCAAATGGCGGTTTGGAAAATTTGGATGCCATCCGGTTTATTCAGCAACTCAATAAGACTATATATCACTATTATCCGAAGGCTTTGATGATGGCAGAGGAGTCCAGTGCCTGGCCGGGCGTTACAGCTCCGGTGCATGAGGGAGGACTGGGATTTAACTACAAATGGAACATGGGCTGGATGAATGACACACTAGGCTACATAGAACATGATTTCGGGGCGAGACCATATCACCATAATTTGTTGACCTTTCCTATCTGTTATGCCTATGCCGAGAATTATACGCTCCCGTTGTCTCATGACGAGGTGGTGCACGGCAAGAAGTCACTGCTGGACAAAATGCCAGGTACTTACGAGCAGAAGTTTGCAGGCCTTCGACTGCTGCTGGGTTACCATATCAGCCATCCCGGCAAAAAACTGCTGTTCATGGGAGGAGAATTCGGCCAGTTTATCGAATGGAAGGATCAGGACCAGCTCGACTGGCTGCTGCTGGATTATGAGAGCCACCGCCGCATGCTGGCCTTCACGGCTGCACTGAATAAGCTCTATGTGAACGAAAGAGCATTGTGGGAGCTTGACCACGATATGGAAGGGTACCAGTGGATTGATGCCGACGACAGCGGCCAGAGTATTGTCTCCTATATCCGCCGTGGCAAAAAACCGGTCGATACCTTGTTAATCATCATCAATTTCCAACCGGTGGAACGGCAATTGTACCGGATTGGAGTTCCGCGCCCCGGCACCTATGAAGAGCTGTTTAGCTCGGAGAATATAGAATTCGGTGGGTCCGGTATACACAATGATCTGATGAAGAGTACCAAACATGAATGGCACAATCAGGTGAACAGCATTGAACTAACTATTCCTCCACTTAGCTTCCTGGTGTTGAAGAAATCGGGCCGAAAGGCAGTAAAATAAAAAAAGGGATCGCAGTCCATACATTTAAGGGGGATATTGAGATATGAAGGTTTTATTCGCTGCAGCCGAAGCACATCCGTTTGTCAAAACGGGAGGGCTGGCCGATGTCATTGGAGCGTTGCCCAAAGCACTGAAAGGTGCAGGTGTGGATGTCCGGGTGATTTTGCCTAAGTACCGGGGGATCCCAGAGAAATTTGTTTCCCAAATGGAACATGTTGCTGTTCTGAGCGTGCCGATCGGCTGGCGCAATCAGTATTGCGGCATTGAACGGTTGGTCTATGACGGCATTCCGATATATTTTGTTGATAACGAATATTATTTTGGACGGGACGGCATTTACGGCTACATGGATGATGGCGAGCGTTTTGCCTTCTTCAACCGTGCGGTTCTGGAGTGCCTGGAGGTCATTGATTTTCAGCCCGATGTGCTCCACTCTCATGACTGGCATGCCGCAGTGATTCCGATGCTGCTTCAGGGGCATTACCGCCACAATCCGTTCTACAAGGAAATCCGTACTGTGTTTACCATTCATAATCTTCTGTATCAGGGGGTATTCCCTTACGAAGTGCTTGGTGAACTGCTGGGTCTGGATGACAGTTACTTCCTGGGTGTTGAGTATTACGGGAACGTGAATTACATGAAAGCGGGCATTGTCTACAGCGATCATATCACTACTGTCAGTCCGACGTATTCTGAAGAAATCCGCACTGCGTATTATGGATATGGGCTGGATGGACTGCTGAGCTCACGGGCAGACAGCCTGAGCGGGATCGTCAACGGGATCGATACTAAGATCTATAATCCGGCCAGCGATCCGCAAATTTACACCCGCTACCGTTCCAATCTGGCCAAAAAAGCCGAAAATAAGCTCGCCTTACAGCAGGAGCTGGGACTTCCAGTCGCCCCCTATATCCCGATGTTGGCCATGGTCACCCGCCTGGTCGACTCCAAAGGTCTGGATCTCCTAACCCGTGTGCTGGATGAGCTGCTTTATTATGATGATATCCAGTTTGTGCTGCTGGGCACCGGTGATGAAGTCTATGAACGCTGGTTCCGTGAGGCGCAGTGGCGTTATCCAACTAAGCTGTCCTCCCAAATCCTGTTCAATGATGCACTGTCCCGCAAAATTTATGCGGCAAGCGACCTGTTCCTCATGCCGTCTAAATTTGAGCCTTGCGGAATCGGCCAGCTGCTTGCCCTGCGCTACGGAAGTATTCCGGTAGTCCGTGAGACAGGCGGGTTGAACGATACCGTACATGCGTATAATGAGGAAACTGGAGAGGGGAACGGGTTTACCTTCAAGGATTACAACGCTCATGACATGATGTACACCATCCGCCGGGCGGTGTCGTTTTATCAGAAACCGGAACATTGGAAGAAGGTAACCAAAAACGCGTTTGCCGGTGATTACAGCTGGAATGTATCGGCGCAGCAGTACATTGACATTTATAACCGTATTTTGGAGTAGAACAGAAGCTTAAGTATAAACAAAGGACGTTTTGCAGATCATATTGATCTTTGCAGAACGTCCTTTGTTAAAAATATAAGAATTTATATGTTTCACGCTATAAATCATCCTTATATTTCTCGCTGAAACGGATTCCGTCCCATATAAAAGGACGGCGAAGCCGTTTCCACTTGTTTGGTGCGAAATAGCTGTGCTGTGACCATTCAGAACATTTAGCCCAAGTCCCGGCTGAGAATCCGGTACCCGTAAGGGTCGAGCGAGATATACATCATTCCGTCTTCCGGGGCGACCGGGTCCGCAGTCAGCGCATCCTGCCAATCGTCGGTTTCCATGGGATGGCTAAGAATACGGGGCTCCGGAGAATTGTTCATCCATACGGTAAAATGAATCACGTCATCTGAGCGCTCATAGACGATGCACGGGTCATTCTCACACGCCTGCAGAATGCGGAAGCGGCCTTCCCGCAGCGCCTTGTTTTCCTTTCGCAACGCTATCATCATCCGGTAAAAATCATACAACTCATGGTCCTGCTTCGCTTCATCCCATTCCATGCATTTGCGGCAGTCCGGGTCCTCGTTACCGGTAAGGCCGATTTCGTCGCCATAATAGATGCAGGGTGTACCCATAAAAGTAAAAAGAAAAACAACGGCCAGCTTCAGTCTCCGCTTGTCTTCGTTTAATACGGTCAAGAGCCGGGGGGTATCATGGCTGCCAAGCAAATTGAAGACCACTTCATTCGTCTGTTGCGGATAACGCATCAGGAGGCCCCCAATCCGGTGACCGAAAGTAATACCGTCCATCCCTCCGTTGAAGAATTCCAGTACCGTACCCGAAAAAGGATAATTCATGACGGAATCGAACTGGTCGCCCAGCAACCAGGTCAACGAGTCACTCCATACTTCGCCAACGATATAGGCTTCCGGATTGGCGGCTTTGACCACTTTGCGGAAGTCGCGCCAGAAATGGTGATCGACTTCATTGGCAACGTCGAGCCGCCAGCCGTCTACCTTTATTTCCTTGATCCAGTATTCGGCAACTTCCAGCAGGTAGGACCTCACCTCGTGATTGGCCGTATTGAACTTCGGCATATTGCCAAAAAAACCGAAAGTGTCATACGTAGGAATACCGTCGACAATTTCGGCCGGGAAGGAGTTCAGATGGAACCAGTCTTTGTATACCGAATACTCGCCCTTCTCCAGAACATCCTGAAACGGCGGGAATTTGTCGCTGCAGTGGTTGAACACGGCGTCCAGCATGACGCGAATGCCTTTGTTGTGACATTCCTCGACAACAGTTTTGAACAACTCATTATCCCCGAAATGGGGATCGACCTTTTTGTAATCGACAATATCGTATTTGTGGTTGGATGGTGACACGAAGAGGGGAGTGAAGTAGACCGCATTGATCCCGAGCTCCTGCAGATCGTCCAGATGGTCCAGCACCCCTTGCAGATCCCCTCCAAAAAAGTTGTCCAGCTTCGGCTTCCCGCCCCATTCCTCCGTACCCTCAGGATCATTCGAAGGATCGCCGTTGGCGAACCGTTCCGTCATAATCTGGTAGAACACCGCGTCCTTGGCCCATTTTGGAACCTGGAATAGATCGATTTGGTGGATGTAGGGAAACTCATAGAAATGATTGGGTGCTTGCGGGCACTCCGAACGGATGCCATTGTCGAGCAGATATACCGTTTCGTTGCCTTTGCTCACACGGAAGGTGTAGCTAAGGCGTTTATATTTAGGCCGGACCGCGGCTTCCCAATAATCGAACATGTCGTCCGAGGCCGCTTTTTCCATCATAATATCGTAAGAAGTATCTTTCCAATTGTATTTGTCCCCCGTAAGCGCCACTACACAGTCCACATCATCCCGTTTGGTGCGAACACGCAGATGTATAGTCTTTGCATCGTAGGCATAAGCCCACTTGTCGCGGGGAACATGGTACATAGCCTCAACTAGCATGATTGCACCTCCAAAAAGTTTTGTGTATAAAACTCGCTTCGTAAACATAAATTTATGTTTTGTGACTCTGAAGTTAATACCACCCGCAGAGACTGCATGAACCATCACGGTTATTCCAGGAGTAATTGGAGATAGTACATAGTATATACTTCTTTTAACAGCATGTGCAAAATGGTGGGGGAACTGAGCAGTGCTCCTAAGTTTTCTTCTGTATTTAGCTAGCTTTGTCACAAATTTGTCTTTGCATATTCATGCGTAGTGATTTATAATAAATCGGTCAATGGGACAACTTAGAGAACTTAATAACTTAAAGAGAATAGGGGAGATACACAGAATGAACAAATGGGGCAAACTTTCACTAGGAATGCTGCTGGTAGCAGGTCTGATGACCGGCTGCGGCAACAATAACAAAAACAATAGTGCAGCTACTGACACCAGTGCGAATACAGGTACCAAAGCTGCTGCAAAGACACTTACCCTCGGAACCAGTGCGGATTTTCCTCCATATGAGTTCCATAAAGTAGTGGATGGCAAAGACACCATTGTGGGTTTTGATATCGACATTGCCAAAGATATTGCGGCCGATATGGGTGCTGAACTCGTCATCAAGGACCTCAACTTCGATTCCCTGCTCAATGAACTGTCCAGCGGCAGAGTGGATATGGTTATTTCCGGACTGAGTCCAACCCCAGAGCGTGAGAAGGCGGTAGGCCTGTCCGATATTTACTATAAAGCAGAGCAGGCTGTTGTTGTGCGGGAAGCCGACAAAGACAAGTTTGCAACTATGGATTCACTTAAAGGTATCAAGCTGGGTGTGCAGACCGGATCCATCCAGGAAGACATCGCCAAAGGCATTGAAGGCGCTCAGCTGACTTCTTTGGGGAAAATTTCCGAAATCGTGCTGCAGCTGCAATCCAACCGTGTAGATGCTTCTATTATGGAAGGACCTGTTGCCAAAGCTTTCGTGAAGAACGTCAAAGGACTGGCGATTACAGATGCCAAACCTGAGGTTGAAGATGACGGTTATGTAATTGGCGTGAAAAAAGGCAACGATGAGCTGCTGAAACAAATTAACGCTACACTGACCCGCCTGAATGCCGAAGGTAAGATTGACGAGTATGTTGCTGCTGCCAGCGAGCTTGCCGAGAAATAATGTTTCCGGCCGCTTTTTGGAGGGTAGCTTTTAACTGCCCCTGCAGAATGTTGCGGGGGAAGGTTTAATAATAAGAATGGATATGAAAATGGCGGTGATCCGCTGTTTTCTATTTTTTTGCAGACAGGAGGTTATGCCAAAAATGAATGTATTCGATATTGCTTATGAGTACCGCAATTTTTTTCTTTCCGGTTTGAAGTACACGCTGCTGCTGGCTGTGCTGGGGGTATTCTTCGGATTTGTACTCGGCATTGTTGTTTCCTTGCTACGTATGTCCAAGTGGTGGATACTGCGGTTCATTGCGACAGCCTGGGTGGAATTCCTGCGTGGAACACCAATGCTGGTCCAGCTGTTTTTAATCCATTACGGTCTTCCTGAATTTGGCATAGAGTTTTCGCCGATTCAATCCGGGGCAATCACACTGACTATTAATAGCTCCGCGTATCTGGCTGAGATTTTCCGTGCCGGGATACAGGGTGTGGACCGTGGACAAGTGGAAGCAGCACGTTCGCTCGGTATGCGGCAAGGGATGACGATGCGTTATATTGTCTTGCCCCAGGCCATCAAGAATGTACTGCCTGCAATCGGTAATGAGTTCATCACCATCATTAAGGAATCTTCCATCGTTTCAATGATTGGGGTAGCCGAT
The DNA here is from genome assembly GCF_052044425.1 of Paenibacillus sp. 22594. Lineage (NCBI taxonomy): Bacteria > Bacillati > Bacillota > Bacilli > Caryophanales > Paenibacillaceae > Paenibacillus > Paenibacillus sp. 22594. Next base: position 399,911 of record NZ_JBQENA010000001.1, on the reverse strand, counting down.
CTGCTGTTCGAAGCGAGATCCGTTACGTCCATAAGCTACGAAGGGCTAAATCCCTTGCTCGTAATTGCTGTAATGTATTTTATTTTGACATTTACGTTGTCTAAAATCCTGGGTGTATTGGAAAGGAGGCTAAGAACAGGTGATCACCGTTAAGAACCTGCAAAAAAGCTTCGGCAAGCTTGTAATCCTGAAGGGCATTGACCTGCAGATCCAAAAAGGAGAGGTAGTCGTCGTTATCGGCCCCAGCGGATCGGGCAAAAGTACCTTTTTGCGTTGTCTGAATCTGCTGGAGCAGCCTACAGGGGGAGAAATCACCTTTGAAGGTGAATCGATTACAGACAAGAAGCATGATATCAACGTGACTCGGGAAAAAATGGGCATGGTTTTCCAGCAGTTCAACCTGTTTCCACACAAAACTGTACTGCAGAATATTATGCTGGCTCCATTGAAAGTGAGAAAACAGCCCGCATCAGAAGCGGAAAAAATCGCTACTGAACTGCTGCGCACCGTAGGTCTTGCAGATAAACGGGATGCTTATCCGTCTCAGCTTTCCGGTGGACAAAAGCAGCGGATCGCCATCGCGCGGGCTCTCGCCATGCAGCCGCATGTAATGCTGTTCGATGAGCCTACCTCGGCGCTTGATCCTGAAATGGTTGGTGAAGTGCTGGAGGTCATGAAGAAACTGGCTGAAGACGGTATGACGATGGTAATCGTTACCCATGAAATGGGCTTTGCCCGTGAAGTAGGAGACCGCATCTTGTTCATGGACGGCGGCGTGATTGTGGAAGAAGGCGAGCCGTCGCAGGTTTTCGGCAATCCCAAGCATGACCGGACGAAGGATTTCTTAAGTAAAGTCCTATAGTTTAGCTCCAAACGGCCCCGGAACCTTTCTTCGGCGGCCGTTTGTTTTTGGTTCGCAGCGGAATGGGTGATATAGTATACATAAATGGCCAATCAACTTGAAAAGGAGTACATACAGATGAGAGATGATCTTTGCCGGATTGGCATTATTGATATTGGTTCCAACTCTATTCGTCTTGTAATATATGATACGACGCTGGAAGGAGGATACAAAATCATCAAGGAGTGCAAATACTCCGCTCGTCTGAGTGAAAAGATCACAAAGGACGGCAGGCTGGAGCGGAAAGACATGGATACCATTGTCCCTGTTCTGCACCAATTCAAGGAGATTTGCAGCGCCTTTGAGGTCGATAAAATCCGCGCCGGCGCCACTGCGGCTATCCGCAATGCGGCAAATTCTGAGGAGATTATCTCCTACCTTTCAGAGGCATCGGAGATTCATATTGAAGTCATCAGCGGACACCAGGAGGCTTACTTTGGATTTTTAGGCGTTATTAATGCCTTTGATGTTCAAGATGGTTTTGTAATTGATATCGGTGGCGGAAGCACGGAAATCACCTTATTTCGGGGACGACGCTACCAGCAAAGTATTTCTTTTCCATTCGGTGCGGTCAATACAAATCTGATGTTCAGCCATGGTGGCAATTGGAATGGAGACCAAGTACGTAAACTTCAGGCCTATGTGATAGGGAGACTAGTAGAGCATGACTGGCTGAACAGCGGGGCGGGACTGCCGCTTTACGGGCTTGGTGGAACTCTGCGCTCTCTGGGGAAGCTGGACCAGAAGATGCGGGATTATTCCCTTCCGAATTCCCACGGCTACACCTTATCCAGTGAGACCATAGATCACTTTATGGAGTCACTGCCTTCTATTCCGTATGAGAAGCGCAAAGATTTGGAGGGGCTGTCCAAGAGCCGGGGGGATATTATCGTCTCGGGGCTGATTATTTTCCACACAGTTTACCGGTATATTGGCGCCAGCCAGGCATTAATCAGTGGAGAGGGCCTGCGGGAAGGGATGCTGCATGACCTGCTCGAACCGGAGCAGCCTGTGCGTGAGAGTGCGCTGGAGTTCAGTCTCAATACGATCATCCGGTTTGATATCCGTACGTCGAAGCGGCATCTGGATCACATCTTTAAGCTGGCACTCAGCCTCTTTGACGCATTTGGAGCAGAAGGGGACCGGGACGAGCAACGAATGCTGATCTACGTGTCAATCATGCTGCATCGGACCGGCTCCAATATCAACTATTATCAATCCAAGCGGCATACGCGGTATTGGCTGATGAACTCTCCGATCCGCGGACTAACCCACCGTCAACTGATTCTGGGAGCTTTGATTGCCTCCTACAGCACAAAAAGCCGGAAGCAGAAATTGTCCCAGACCCACAAGGACATTTTACTGGCTTCCGACGAAGAATGGATTCATAAGCTTGGCACACTCGTACAACTAAGCATTGCACTGGATAGTACCGAGATTGGTATTGTAAGCGGACTAGAAGCCCGCCTCCATGGCAATACGCTTGATTTGGAACTGCAGGGTGCCGGTGAGCTCCTGATCGGTCTGGAGGACATTGAGAATGCCCTCAAAACCTTCAGGAATGTTTGGGGGTTGAAGGTAAAGCTCGGCTTCCCTTCCAACGCGTAACATCCATAGCGGCGAACTGGCTCCGGAAAGGGGCCTTTTTGTCGTCTGCACGCTCGTAGTATCCGTTCGGCTGCAGGAAACTGGACTTCACATTATCCTTAAGCGTCAGATCGAGAATCTTGACTATCTGTTTACGGATATGGCTGTCTTTCACGGGACACATCAGTTCAATGCGCCGGGTCAGATTCCGCGTCATCCAGTCGGCGCTGGACAAGTAGACCTCAGGGTTGCCGCCGTTCTCGAAATAATAGATGCGGGAATGTTCCAGGAAACGGTCCACAATGCTTCGGACAGTGATGCGTTCACTAAGTCCTTCAATCCCTGGACGCAGGCAGCAAACCCCGCGCACAATCAGATCAATCGGTACTCCTGCTTGGGCAGCGCTGTACAGATTGTCGATAACCTCCTGATTGGAGAGGGAGTTCATTTTGGCGATGATCCGGGATGGACGCCCGGCGGCGGCATGCTCGGCTTCGCGCAGAATCAGCTTTTGCAGCGAAAGGCTCATATTGGTCGGCGCAACGATGAAGGAGTTCCAGTCATAATTGGCGGAATACCCTGTCATCTGGTTGAAGAGCTCAGAGGCATCCAGGCCGATCTCATTATTCGCGGTGAACAAGCTAAGGTCAGTATAAGCCTTGGCCGTGCTGTCATTGTAGTTGCCAGTTCCGACATGTACATAACGGCGCAGTTCAAGCCCTTCCTGGCGGACAATCAGCGTAACCTTGGCATGAGTCTTGAGGCCAACCAGACCGTATACCACATGGCAGCCCGATTGCTCCAGCTTGCGCGCCCAGGCAATATTGCGCTCTTCGTCGAAGCGTGCCTTTAGCTCCACGACTACAGTGACCTGCTTACCCGATTCAGCGGCATTGGCCAGAGCTGTAATCAGTGGAGAGTTACCGCTGACGCGGTACAACGTCATTTTGATGGCCATGACCTGCTCGTCCTCTGAAGCCTGAATGATGAAGTCGGTCATCGCATCAAAGGATTCATAAGGATGGTACACCAGTACATCGCGTTCCCGGAGCACCTCGAAGAAATCCTCGTTCTCATCGAATTCAGCCGGATAGAGCGGTTCGATAGGAGCATCATGGAGATAGCTGAAGCCCTTCAGACTGCCTGCAAAACCGCGCAGGAAACCGAGATCCAGCGGACCTTCAACCTCAAATACGAAATCCTCAAGCTCGAATTCAGCCTGCAGCTGCTCCAGTGCATATGGATGAATCCCTTTTTGCACCTCCAGGCGGGCAGGAACACCTCTCCGCCGTTTGCGCAGCTCCTTTTCAATCTCCTCCAGCAGGTCTTCCGCACCTTCTTCATCAATGGTGAGGTCGGAATTTCGCGTTAAGCGGAATTCACTAACGGCCACGGGATCATAACCGCTGAACAAAGTCTGGATATGATGGCGGATTACATCCTCAATAAACACAAACTGACGTTTTTTGCTGTTGGAACGGTGGGGAAGTGGAATACATCTGGGCAAATTGGAAGGGATCTGCAGAATTGCGAAATAAGGGTCCTCTTCCAGACTATCCTTTCGTGTCAGCACAACCGCAAGATAGATAAACTGGCTGTGAACGAGTGGGAATGGACGGCTCTGATCTACGGCCATTGGAGTCAGTACGGGAAAAATAATGTCCCGGTAATATTGTTCAATCGAGAGTTCCTGCGCCTGCGTAAGGTCCTCGTAATTTACAAACACGATGCCTTCTTTGTGCAGACTTCGGGAGATATCCCGGAATGTTCTGTATTGATCGGCAATAATTTTAGTGACCCTTTTGATTAGGCGCTTATAAAGGCCGGAGGGGGTGTAACCGGTAAAATCTTTTTTTGTATAGCCTGCCCGGATCTGATCCTGAATCCCCGCCACACGGACACTGATGAATTCATCCAGGTTACTGGAGACAATCGCCAGGAACTTGGCCCGCTCCATAAGCGGGTTATCCGCATCCTGTGCCTCCTGGAGTACACGCCGGTTAAATTCAATCCAGCTAAGATCACGGTTCAAATATGCTGTTGCTGGGCTGGTATGGATGTTCTTTTTCTCTTCTGCATTCACGTTCATAGACCCTCCAAGTGCTTCAATGTCTTTGTCTTCTATCATTCTACTATTTGCTCAAGGGAGAAATGTTAAATCTGTGTAAAATTTGCGCGAAAATGTTCAGAAGTTGCAACAAAATAATGAATTTTCGGATGCTTTTATGAAAGATATGTTAATTATAAATTAAATGATAACGCTTCAAAACTCCATTTCTGTCAAATTGGTAACAATTTCTTAGGCATAGGTTACAAAATTGTGATATATTAATAACTGTTAGTTTTACAAACACCAGGGCATAAGCAAACGTACATACGTCCGGAGTTATTTTGAAGCAGCATAAATGGGGATTTCCCCCGGGTCTGACTGCGCTACTAATGAAGGAGGAACTAATGAAAATCAAATTTGGAGCCGTTGCAGCACTCGCTGCAGCCTTTGGAATCAGCACACTGATGCAAGCCGCACCCGTCCAGGCAGACAGTATACATATCGCAGGGGATACTACCACCTATTATACTCTATCGAATCATTATGGAATAAGCATGGATAAAATTATGGATGCCAATCCGAATATTCCAGCGAGTAATATTTATCCGGGCCTTAAGCTCTCAATTCCGGGCATTCTCAAAACACAGAATGTTGCGGCTGCAGAACCCTCAGCTAAGGAATCAACAGGAGTGTCACTCTTAAGTGTAGAACCGCAGAGCAACACAGTTCAAGCCTGGGGTAAAGAGTACATCTACGGCCAAGTACTTCAGGTGAAAGCAACAGCCTATTCCTCTGCTGCCAGCGAGAATGGCAAATGGGGCGCAGTTGACTATTTTGGCAATCCGCTGAAGCTGGGTACAATTGCTGTGGACCCTAGTGTGATCCCGCTTGGAACCAAGGTATTGGTAACCGGGTATTCCCATCCTGGGTTACCCAAGCAAGCATTTCTTGCTACTGCAACTGATATGGGAAGTGCGATCAAAGGGAACCGCATTGACATCTTTATCCCTGGCAGTCAAAGCTTTGTTGCAGATTTTGGTTTCCAATATGTGCAGCTGTATGTGATTGAATAGACCCAAGACTCAAAAGGAAACGAAACATGCCGAAGCCCGGCAGTCCTCGTTTCCTTTTTTTTCGATCATAGATTCCGGGCTATTTAATATTCAGTTTCTTATTTACTTTTCTTTACTGACCTGTAGCATCTGTGGGACGGTTACAAAGGTATAACCCCGTTTGCGCATGATGTTGATCACTTCAGGGAGAGCCTGAATTGTTCCCCGTAAATTGCTGCCCCGGCCTCCGCCGCCATGCTGCAAGATGATGGAGCCCTTGCCGGCGTGGGTGATAATATTGTTCCGTACCTGGGATTTCGGCAGCCCCTTCCAATCTAGGGAGTCTACATTCCAGTTCACGAGCTTGTACCCATGGGCTTTGGCCCATTTCAGCTGCTGTTCACTGATGTCTCCATAGGGAGGACGGATCAGCCGCGGCTTATAGCCGGCCATCGTATTGATGATATTTTCAGTGCGGATAATCTGGGTCCTAAAAGCATTTACACTGATTTCACCAAACTTCGGATGGTTATAGGAATGATTGCCGACGGCATGGCCTTCCTTAATCATCCGGGCCACAAGTTCCGGGTGCTTCTCTGCGCGGCTGCCCACGACAAAAAAAGTCGCGTGAACATGACACCTGCGCAGTACGTCAAGCACTTGTGGAGTAAAACGGGGGTCCGGCACGTCATCGAATGTGAGTGCGATATGTTTGCGCCGAGGCCCTTGGGTCTTGATCGTTTCAGGATATTTGCGCAGCAATTGGCTGAGGGTAAGGGTTTCCGCCCGTTTTTGGGATGCTGTACGTGAAGAGCCTGCGGGGATCGCCTGATCTTCTTCGGGCTCTGCTGCAGGTCTCTGACCGCTGTCCAACTGTGGGAACAAGCCGGTAATCTCAGGATAGGCCGCTGCAAGCTCTCCGTCGGAAGCGGGGCTGAGCAGACTGAAGCAGACAATCGCTGAAATGAGCAGTTTCCGGCTCATCTGCAGGCTTTTCATCAAGGCACGCCTCCTTTTTTGATCTGAAAACTAGAATGGAATCCCCGGGAAATGATTCTGCTTGTCTTGTTATCCCCTTCTGCAGATTGAATTATGCTGGATCTTGGGGCTTGTGATAATGATTTATCGGCGCAGAAAATACGTGTATACTAAATTGGAGAATTACCCGAAATTGAATACGTGAACAACGGAAAGGAAGGAATAGAAATGCCGGATTTATTTGCTCCTTATGAGTTAAAGGCTTTGGCCTTAAAAAACCGGATCGTGATGCCTCCAATGTGCCAATACGCTGTAGTCAAGCAGGATGGAACCCCAAATGATTGGCATTTCGTTCATTACGTCAGCCGTGCCATTGGCGGCACCGGATTCATTATTGTGGAAATGACGGGTATCCATCCGGATGGGCGGATTTCGAATCAAGATACAGGAATCTGGAGTGATGAACAAATTGAAGCGTACCGGAAACTGACTGAAGCTGTACATGTTCATGGCGCCAAAATAGCTATTCAGTTAGGACATGCTGGCCGTAAGGCGCTGGATGCCGATCCTCCCGTTGCACCTTCAGCTATCCCGTTCGACGCCAATTCCAAAACCCCGCAGGCGCTCACTAGAGAAGGAATCGTTGAACTGATTGCAGCCTTCCGTGAAGGTGCACGGCGGGCCGTGGATGCCGGATTTGATACCGTTGAACTTCATGGAGCACACGGTTATCTCATTCACCAGTTCCACTCTCCGCTGACCAATGTCAGAGATGATGAATATGGTGCAGACCCGATGCTGTTCGGGGAACAGGTGACCCAGGCGGTGCGGGAAGTACTCCCAGCTGAAATGCCGCTGATTATGCGGGTCTCCGCCAAGGAATATGTAGAAGGCGGTTATGATGAATCCTACGCTCTTGAATTCTGCCGGCGCTATAAGGCAGCTGGAGTGGATATGTTCCATGTGTCCTCAGGCGGTGAAGGACCGATTGGATCAAATGGTGGACCCAATGCAGGACCGGCCTACCAGGTTGATCTGGCAGAGTACATCCGGAGCGGACTCCAGATCCCTGTAATTGCAGTAGGACGCCTTGAATCCTATGAAGAGGCGCAGTCCATTGTTACTGAGGAAAAGGTAGAGCTTGTTGCCGTAGGCAGGGGGATGTTAAGTGATCCGTATTGGGCACTGCACGCCGAGGAAGCCCTTGGCGGTGTAGACAAGGCTAATGTGCCTAAGCCATACGAACGCGGAGTTTGGAAGCGGAAATAGACACTTACGAATGTGAACTTTATCACAGATTTTAAGTTCCTTCTAAGGCATGGTTAATAAGATTAAATTTGAAGGAGCTTGATAACTTGGCGACGGTGATTAGTAACGAACGGCTGGCGGATGGAGTGTATCACCTTCGGGTTGAAGGCGATCACGGGGGAACGATGGGGCAATTCTACATGTTGCGGGCATGGGGAGCCTTTCCATTGCTGTCCAGACCGCTAAGCATACATCAAGTGAACGACGATGGCGTGGATTTTCTGTATCATGTGGTGGGTGAGGGAACGAAGATATTAGCTGGGCTGGAACCCGGAGATCCAGTCGAGCTTGAGGGACCTTTTGGCACCGGATTTCCTGAGGTTGAAGGAAAGGTTGCTCTGGTAGGCGGTGGAATTGGGATCGCGCCTCTGTATTATTGTGCCCAAGAGCTTCCTGGTAGCGATATTTACCTGGGCTTCAGCCGTGAAACGTTTCGTACAGAAGCATTTCGTCCTCTGGCTGCAGAGCTGACAGTCGATGTGGGAGGATTGGTGCTTGACAACGTCGATTTTACCAGATATGACCATATTTTTGTCTGCGGACCGCATCCGATGCTCAAAGCGGCTCAGCTGAAAGGCATAGCCGCCAAAACGGCTGGCAAGAAACCTAATGTCTACTTGTCCCTGGAGAACCGCATGGCTTGCGGAATCGGGGCCTGTCTTGTATGCAGCGTTTCCTGCCGTGACGGTCAGCGCAAGGCTTGTGCTGACGGACCGGTATTTCTTGCGGAGGAGGTGATCTTCCATGATTAATCTGACAGCAAATATAGCAGGTGTGCACTTTAAGAATCCGATTATCATGGCTTCCGGAACTTTCGGGTTTGGCCGTGAATATAGCAAGCTCTATGATGTATCGCTGCTGGGAGGCATCTCCGGCAAAGGTCTTACACTTCATGCCAAAGCCGGTAATCCTGGTGTCCGTGTATTTGAAACGGCTTCGGGCATGCTGAACAGTGTAGGACTGGAGAATCCAGGTGTTGAAGCATTTCTCGCCAAGGAACTTCCTTACTGGGAGACACTGGATACTGCCCGTTTGGTAAACCTGGGAGGCAACACTCTTCCTGATTATGTGCTGGGTGCGGAGCTGATTCAGCGTGACGCCGATGTGCGAAGCGCTGCCGGTAAACCTGCAGTGGATATGATTGAGCTGAATATTTCATGCCCTAACGTTAAGGAAGGCGGGATCGCTTTTGGTGTCAAAACACCAGCTGCGAAGGAAGTTGTCCGTGCCGTTAGAGCCGCAACCAAGCTGCCGCTTGCTGTAAAACTATCTCCGAATGCTGAGGATATCGCTGAAATGGCTGAAATGTGCCAGGAGGAAGGCGCGGATGCCATTTCACTGATCAATACGATCTCTGGAATGAAGATCGATGTCCGCCGACGCCGTAGCGTATTTAATAATTTATATGCCGGATTGTCCGGTCCTGCGATCAAGCCGGTGGCCCTGAGAATGGTGAACCAGGTAGCGAAGCGGGTAACCATTCCGGTAATCGGCATGGGCGGAATCACTTCGGCTACAGACATTATCGAATTTATTATGGCCGGGGCAACAGTAATTCAGGTTGGAACGTATAACTTCATGAATTTGCGCGCAGGCAGTACGCTTGTTGAAGAATTGCAGCAGTTTATGATAGAGGAGAGCATTTCGTCACTGGATGAAATCCGTGGCATCATCTAGTTGATTTCAAGTATGAAGGATCAAGTCTTCTCTTCCTGAGATATCTTTGTGAGCAATGGTTAATATAATGGAAAAGGGGAGAAACTTATGTCTTCTCCAGAGCTGTACCCAGGTGATATTGAACTGTCTGCCACTGAGGTCGGCCGTGATTTGCTGCTGCTGATTACCGGGGGCGCCCGTCACATCGGCGCAGCCAGTACCGCTTATTTGGATGCAGGTGACGTCAAAGTAACAACTTCAGCGGTACCTCATCACAAAGAGCATACGATCAGTGAGTCGATTGCAATGCGTGTTGCTACTGCACTTCATCGGACGGTTACCGTTGTAATGGGCATTCATTACGACCATTTGACTAAAGAAGGCATAGCACAGGTTGTGGAAATCGTAAATTTTAAAGTCGATCAATATTTATTTGGGCAAAATTTGAAACGATAATGGCACTTCCTGCGTAAAAGATAACAAATGAGCAACTCACTTTTATTTTGGAGGAATGAACCATGTCTATATTTAAAAGATTACGTGATTTAACGATGTCCAATGTGAATGCGATTATCGACAAAGCGGAAGATCCGGTCAAGATGACGGACCAATACATTCGTGACATGACTGAGGATTTGGAAGACGCAGAAAAAGCTGTAGCGGCCCAAATCGCCATTGAGAAAAAATTCAAGCAGCTCTATGAAGAACAGGAAGCTCTCGTGAACAAACGCAATCAACAGGCGCATGCTGCCGCTCAGGCAGGTAATGCTGACCTGGCGCGCCGCGCTCTGGAAGAGAAGAAGGCTGCGGAAGCCAAGCTTGTGGAATACAAGGCGAGCTTCGATCAGAACAAGGCCTCTGCGGACAATCTGCGCGGCAAGCTGGAGGAAATGCGCAAACAGCTTACCCAGATGAAGAACAAACGTGAGACACTGGTTGCACGCTACAATGCAGCCAAGGCACAAACCGAAATCAACAAAGCCATGAGCGGATTCAGCTCTGATTCTGCTTCAGCCGGTCTGAAACGCATGGAAGACAAAATGCTGCAGGCGGAAGCCCAGGCGGAAGCCAGCAACGAAATGAGCTCCGGCAACAAATCGCTGGATGATGAATTCGAGAAGCTGGGCAAGGATCAGGCGGTTGAAGATGAATTGGCTGCGCTGATGAAGCAGTACGACAAACAACAATAACATATTGGCAGAAGCCGCAATATAAGGCTGGTGTCCACAGGCGAAGGGGAGACAGAAAGAACGTTTCTCCTTCGCCTTCTCTATGCTGCCCGTGAGGGCAGGCAAACTGAACATCGGAGGCTAAACAATGGATTTCCACATTCTGGTGTCCATGGTGGTATGGACGGTGAGCGGCTCAGTACTGCTGTGTGTGCTGATGTACGTGGATTCGCTCTTTACCCGTTATAACGATTTGGAAGAGATCCGGGCAGGAAATATGGCGGTTACCATGCGGTTTGTGCTTAAACTGCTGGCACAAGGTTATATTCTTTCGTCCTCCATTGCCTCTACGAACAGTTTGGGAGATGCACTGGTGGTCTCTATTGTTTCCTTTGTTCTGCTATTCTTCTTGGAAAAAGTAGTGAGACTGCTCCTGTTCCGCTGGGCAAAACTCGACCTGGATCATGGTACAATGCTGGGCAAAATAGGCTACGGTGTATTGGCAGGCTCGCTGCATGTGACCGGTGCTTTGATCATAGCGGCCTTTATCAAGGGCTGAAGTCTTAGATATTCAAAATCATGCGTGTGTACAAAACCTTTAAAAGGAATGATTTATTTGAGTATATGGAAACGTATTGGCAATATCTTCTCCAAACCTGAGGCACCTGCTGTACCCAAGAGCATGTTGAACCTGTCTGCCGGAGATATTTGCGAGGTATCGCTGGTGACCTATGAGGTAACTGGACGTACGCAAACCAGCGGCCGCAATGCTGTAGTTCTGACCTTGCGTGACGGCAGCCGTATTGCCTATCTGCATATAGAAGAACGGGAGCAGCTGCAGTACGCATTATATCAGCCGATTGACGGGCGTTTGGATGATCCTGCCGAGGTGCCAGCAACCTTGGAACTTGACGATTATACGTATTATCTGGAAGAGGAATATGAGGGATATGCGTCAGTGACAGGTCAAACTCCTTACATGAACGGCGGTCAACAGCATGTCTGGCAGTACCAGTCCGATGAATCACGTCTCCTCCGCGTTGAATGGCAGAATGGACGGTTTATGTTATACGAGGGCGAAAAGGTGATCCCGGGAGATGTAAAGGTCATCCGTGCCTGATGCCTAATCCAAGTGTCTAATCCTAGCTTTTTTCATATGTATCATGACAAGATGCCTCCATTTTTTGTGGGGGCATCTGTTTTTTTGAGGTAAGACAGTTGAACAAATATCGCGTCACCGGTTGTCATGTTAAAATAGGTTAGAATAGCGGCGGCTTTGTTCGGGCAATGAAAATACGGTACAGAAGAGGTTGGGTGTATATGAACAGCAGAGAGGAAGCAACACATTCTAAATTTCATCGTAAAGCGCTCCAGGTTAAGGAAGCCCAGTCACGGATCATTGAATATGCGAAGGTGCTTGATACAGAAGAAGTGCCTTTATATCAAAGTCCGGGACGTTATTTGGCTGAACCTGTCTATGCGCCACATCCGTTCCCGGCCTTTTACCGTTCAGGTATGGACGGGTATGCACTTATTGCAGCCGATACTGAAGAGATGGATGAAGGGAACTTGGTCTGGCTGGACATTGTGGACAACATTCCATGCGGAGCAGTGCCTTCTGTCGATATACGTCGGGGGACAGCTGCCCGGATAATGACAGGAGCTCAGGTACCGGAGGGAGCGGATACGGTTGTGATGCTTGAAGCTACGGAGAGCAGGGAACTAGACGGTATCCTCCAGGTAGGCATCCGCAAGCCGCAAAAGGCGGGCCGGAATGTCACTCCGCGTGGCTTTGAGCTGAGAGAAGGAGAGCTTGTGCTTCCTGCAGGAAGGATGATTAAGGCCGGAGATATCGCGGTTTTGGCCGCTTTTGGAATTCCCTTTGTAAAGGTGATCCGTAGACCCAAGGTAGGTATATTTGCAACTGGAACAGAGCTGCTTGAAGTGCATGAACCGCTCGTTTCAGGTAAAATACGCAACAGCAATTCGCCAATGCTGGAAGCACTGGTCCGGGAGAGCGGCGGAGATCCGGTGATGCTTGGAGCGATAGTGGATGATATTGAACTGGCACGAAGCAAGGTGCAGATGGCACTTGAGAGCTACGATCTGGTGATTACCACTGGAGGGGTATCTGTCGGGGACTATGATATCATGGGTGATCTGATCCGCGAGAACAGCGGTGACATGCTGTTTAATAAGGTAACCATGCGTCCCGGAAGTGTGACAACGGCGGCCGTGCGTGGAGGTACGCTCTTGTTGGCACTGTCAGGTAATCCAGGCGCCTGCTTTGTTGGATTTCATTTATTCGCTCGTCCAGTTATCCTACAAATGCAGGGATCCGTTCAGCCCTTTCTGCCGGAATGGACAGCAGTGCTAGGAGCAGAATATTCCAAAGTGAACAACTACACCCGGTTTGTCCGTTCCAGGCTGGAGATCCATGAGGGCCGCCTTTACGCCTTTCCGGCCAACATAGACGAATCATCGGTCATGGTGACGATTAAGGACAGTGACTGTTTAATTGTGATTCCACCGGAAGAACGGGGCCTGTCTGCAGGGGATTCCGTGAAAGTGCTTAAGCTGCCCGGGGAAATTCGGGGTTTGGAGAGTATGGCTGGATCATAAAAGGTAGGAGGCAGCTAAAATGAGGCGGCGTAGACAGCAATCGCTAAAGTGCTTAACGAATAAAATGAGCAGGCCTGCTGTGTGTCAGATTGTCGGATATAAAAATAGCGGTAAAACAACCCTAATCTGCGACTTGATTCCACTCTTGCGGCAGAGAGGCTGTTCTGTTGCGGTAATCAAACATGACGGTCATGAATTTGAGATAGATCATGAGGGAACGGATACCTGGAAGCAGCGGAAGGCTGGAGCTTCAGCGGTCGCTATCACAAGCGGGGTACGGACATCAGTCATTCAGGAACGGGGACGTAGCCTGGAAGAACTGATCGAATCCTTTGCAGACTATGATTTTGTGCTGGTGGAGGGATTCAAACAGGAACGATACCCCAAAATCGTACTGATCCGTAGTGAAGTGGACCTTATTTTACTTAACGGGACGAGCAATATTATTGCAATGGCCGTTTGGGAGTCAATTCAAGATCATCCTTCTCTGCTGCAAAATCCGGGTATTCGTCGATTTGACATTAACGACAAGACAGAGATAGCCAGCTTTTTGTGGCAGCAACGATCTTATTTTCAAAATTTCAATATATGAAAAATTCATAACAGAAGACCGATAGTGCAGTAGCTCCCGGATAAGTTACGTCTTATAGATCTCCGTCACAAAGAACAGCGACCCGGCTCCCAATAAGAGGAGCACGAGGCCGCTGTTCTGCATCCGGTTTACAATCAAGCCCAATGTTCAGGACGTGCAAGTGCGTCAGGAAGCTTGGTTAACGCATCGCCCTTTGCAGCATTGAGCTGGGATTGGGTCAGGAAGAGGGTATCTGTGAGATCGGCCCCGCAGAGATTCGCGTCGCGGAAATCAACGCCAATCAAATCGGCCCCCCTCAAGTCAGCACCACTAAGGTCTGCCGCAATCAGATAAGCACCACGCAGGCTAACACAGCGCAGATCGGATTTTTTGAGCTTTGCCCCGATCAGGTCGGCACCTCTACCATAGTTTTTGGGTCGTTTGGGGACATTCTTCAATTGACGCCTAGCGGCATCACGTGCCAGCTCGCTTGTCCGCAGCAGCAACTCGTTAATTTCTGCACGGTGAGCAGGCACATCCACCTGCAGCAGCGCCTCGGCCGGTAGTAGAGTCGTCCGCGTAGTCTGCTCAAGTGCGGAATGGAGCTGGCTGTGAATCGGCCCCGCGGCCGGTAACTCAAGTGCTTGGGTCAGATAGTACATCAGCTCATGAAGATGACGCACTACCGGGAAGACCTCGAACATTAGAGCCGCTGATTCCGGCGCCGCCCGCCAGTCCCTGCCGGCAAAGGTGTGATGGGAAACCTTGGGCCCTGCACCGAAGCATTCGTATACTGTACAACCTTTGAATCCTTGTGCTCTCAACCCGGTATGAATTCCACAGCGGAAGTCATCCCGAAGATTGGGACAAGGCTGGCCCGCATTTTTGTTAATCGCAAAATCTGTTGATGCGGCAAAGGGCAATGCAGCACAGCAAAGGCCAAAGCAATTTTCACAGTTGGACTGTAAATCCATATGATGAAACATTTGAGACAATAACTCCCTCCGTAGATGGGTATTCAGCTCTCCAGACGCCGCTCAATCGCTTCAGACATCGTTTTGTCTGTAAGATGGGCATAGACTTCGGTTGTTTCTGTCGAAGCGTGTCCGAGCTGTTCCTTCGTTTTGTAGATATCATTTTGCAAATAATAGTCCGTGGCAAAGGAGTGACGCAGCTTGTGCACCGTAAGATACGGCTTGCCGAACCGTTTGGCGTATTTGATAATCATCTCTTGGATCGCACGCTTGGTCATCCTTTTACCTTCATGACTTCCGTTAGGGAGGGCAATGAACAACGCCTTTTCTTTCTTGGGCGTCTTGTAACGGGACTGGCGCAGCGTTAGATATAGGGAGAGATCATCTTTGGCTTGCTCCCGGAAGTAGACCGGTGTCTTGAAAGTTTCGTCGTTGTGACCCTTACGGTAGACATACAGCAGCTTGTTGTTCACATCCAGATCATCCACATTGAGGTTAACCACTTCCGAGACACGGAGGCCGGAGTTGAGAATAAGGCTGGCGATACAGGCATCTCGCTCACGGTTGAGCTGAAACGAATAATAGGCTTGCTTATTTGCTTCAACATCGCGCCCATACCCTTCATAAATATACCCTACGAACTCCAGCAGCTCTTCGTCCTCCAGAATTTTGCCTTTGAGCTTGGCGGCGGTATCCTTAGGTTTGTGAATACGCTTGATCTCTACCTTGGCCATTACATTTCGTTTGAGCAAAGGATAGAAGTTCTCGTCCTCGGCAATTTGGCTTAAATAATGGAATAATGAACGAAGGGCAGACAGCTTGCGCGAGACGGTAACTTTGGAATTCGTTCCATCCGCTCGTGTTGTCAGATGCAGGCGGTAACCGACGATACTGTCCATATGCAATGTCTCCAGATCCAGCAAAGTAATCTCTGCCAGGCTGGCGGCCTGGGTAAGTCCCTCTCCACGAAGCCAACCGAAGAACGATTCATAGTCGCGGATGTACTCCAGCAGGGTAGAGGGTGAGAGATCTGGACGTTTGTAGTCAATGAACTGTTGCACAAACCAGGGCATGTGAACTACTTTTTGATCGAGATGTGTGCGGTCAGTGTTTTTTTGAATGCTCAAAACTTGTTCACCTGCCTTAAGGTTGCTGGTATTCAGCGGACTAGTCTTTCTGGCTCATCCTATTTTATCATGTTTCGTGGCTTTTGGCCGGAATTCACAGCTCTTATACGGGGCCTGCCTTGCTCCTGAAGGGACAAAGTTATAGAATGTGTAATAAAAGTGAATCTCAGAGGTGACCCCATGGAACTTGGAATCGAGCTGGTTCCCAAAGAGCAGCGCCAAACCATCAGCAGGCTGATGCAGTTTTATCTATATGACTTTACCCGCTATCTGGAGCTTGAGGTGGACCGTGACGGCACGTTCCCGCCATATCCCGGCCTGGAGGCTTACTGGAACAGCGGAAACAATAAATTCGCCTATTTATTTACGGTGGACGACAAAATTGCCGGTTTCGCCCTAGTGGACAGGCTGCTCCGCAGTTCGGAGGGGCAATTTTACATGACAGAGTTTTTTGTGATGCAAAAATACCGCCGCAGCGGGGTAGGCACATGGGCAGCACACCGGTTGTTCGATATGTTCCCTGGTGACTGGAAGGTATCGCAGATTCGCGCCAATACTCCTGCACGCAACTTCTGGCACCGGGTCATCGGTTCCTATACAGGTGGTGAATTCAAAGAACGCTTCAATCCCAAGCTGGGGAACCCCAGTCAATACTTCAGTACATTAAGTATTAATAGGGTGAATAAATAATTTAACCAAACAGAATTGAATTTACAACTCTTTCAGTGGGCATAAAGCAGCAAAGAGTTCGATACAGTGCAACTTGTAGAGATTTCCAGCGTCTGGTTATTGAGGTGATTGTTCATGTCCAGCATCCAAAAAATCTTTTGGATAGGTTGTATATCTGCTATGGCTGTGATAAGTACAGGCTGCAGCAGATATACAAATTCTCAGACTCAGGAGTCAAAAGTAAATCCTTCACAAGTAAGTTCCGCTCCCTCTGCATCTGCAGCTACTGTGCCTACCGCTGAGGCAACTTCTTTGCCTGCGGCAAAATCAGTCTCATTGATCAAAGACGAAGTGCCTGAATATGACGGAAGCGGAAGGGCCTATACGACTGGAGGAAGGGAGCTGAAGGCCGATTATTCCAGTGACCGGAATTTGCCGCTGGCGGTATTTATGCCGGAGAATTTTCTCCGTTTTGAAATGAACGGCAGAACTGCGTGGGGGACTAGCGACAAGGCGAACTGGATCTCATTTCGGAAATTTCAGACAAATGATTCTGCTCCGGCAGGTGCAAATAAACCTGAAATAGCCGATGGTGCTGCTGCTCTGCTTCAATATAAGGAATACCAGGGCGGCTATTCCGATGGAAACAGCAGGGTAGATGTATTCAGAATCCGAGACAAAGAACAAATCTATCAAGCTGAAATCCGAACCACACCAGAGCAGCGGGAAGAGCTTCTACCCCTGTTCATAGATATCCTGAGAGAAGTGCAATACATGAAGAAACGGACACCGCTGGTTGCCGGAGTTTTTATTCAGGAGCCTAATGTTGGAGGGGGCAAAGAGAACAGACAAATGCTGAATGAGGTCATGATCTGTCTCCAGGCCATAGTTTCACATGACAAAAAAAAGTTTATGAGCACGATGTACTCACCGGAAACCGGAGACTACCTCAACTTCTTCATCAATAACTCGACATCGTACCGTTTTACAGAGATGACCTATGAGGGTATACCTGCTGAAGGTACGCAGCGGGCAAATTTTAATGTTAGCTATCAGTTTATGACGGATGAAGGCTATCAGGCCGACCAGAGCTATACGATCTCATTGCTACGCAACAAGCAAGGGGAGTGGAAGGTTGCGAATATCGATTAACGAATGGAATGAAGAGAGGGCATACCGTATTAGCACGGTGTGCCTTTTTTCTATTTTATGCAAGTCAAAGCCCATAGGAGCAAATCCTGCATAGTAAGTTTACATAATAATAAATATGTTAACTATATTTTAATTCAGTGAATCAGGAATTTATCTATAAGTCTTTAGGGCTCTTCAGGTCTAGCTTCTTGTACACCATCCGTTGATACAGGAGTGACCCAAACTTTGTACAGTATGCCTTCACTGGTATACTCATAATTTGTGTACACCAGAAATTGAGGATCAGAAATTGTATTCCGCCAAGTCCGTTCATATACAAGAACATGGGCCAGCATCCAATTCGTTGTTATGTAGCCGGTGTAGAGATATCCAATCTCGTTGTAAGGTCCGCTCATTATCCATTCATGTGCTTCATGAAAGCTGTCTACACTCATAGTTTCGGTGTGCCAGATTATATTTTCGGGTTCTTTCCTGTGACGGGAGTAGGGGGGATCAGTCTTATTAGGAACTGGCTTGCCCGTGAATTCCACATAGGTTGCATCTTCCTCTTCGTCATCTTTCAAAATATATCTCTCCCAATCATTATTTTCCTTATTATAGCAAAGAAAAGACCATGAACTCAGGGGATTCGTTTGAAATAGGGGTAAAGTGAATATTTTAATGATAAAAAAACGATATAGTTAACATAACAATAAATACGTAAACCTAATCCAAAGAGAATGTAATCGACAAGCCGAACTATCAAGATTTCCGGAAACTATTATCCTTATTTCAACATATGAATAATTCACAATAGTAAAACAAATCCGCAGCACCTCCCACCAAACACTGCCTGAACGCAACAATAGATGATCCAGCAATACTAAAAAACGGAAAAAGGGTGGGGGTGCCTGGTTTCCTTATTTGTTCTGTATCTCAAGACAATTTATGGGTTATCTCAAAAGCAATTTCTACGGCATGTACAGCTTGCTTCAATGAGATTATCGACGCTGATCCGTCCCGGAAACTATGGAGTGCATAGCGCAGACTTTTCTCATAGGGATTACTCTGTTCCAGTACAAGCTCTTGTTTCCCGGAAACTCCATATTCATACAGTGTGGCATCAATCTTGCCGTCCGGATAATCTATTTCATGAAACTCAAGCTTGGCTTGTTCAAAATAGGCTTCATAGCCAACAGTGAACGGATACGAAGCAGACATTTGTGAGGTGACTAAGATCTCTGCTGAAACCTCTGGTGTATCAAAAACCGCGTGGACCAGCGCCTGCCCGTCTTGTCCGCTGCTGGTTCCCCGAACTGAGGTGAGCGGAGGGTTGTCCAGCAGCCAGCTTACCATATCCAACTCGTGAATCATAAGATTTGGAGCGATTTTACTCAGGCCAAGGTCGCCCCATAACGGTGCAGTTTCTCTTTTCAAGGATATGTGAAGCAGCTTACCATATTTCCCGCTCTGCACTGCCTCGTACAAGTAGGAATACGCCTGATCAAATTTGATAAACTGGTTGACCATGATCCGTTTTTCATAGATTTTCTCCGCTTGCAGCATGTCTGCAGCATCTTCACAGCTCAGACAAACCGGAGTTTCGCAAAACACATGTTTTCCAGCCTTCAGCCCCTCGATAGCATATTTAGTGTGCAAACCGGAAGGGAGGCAGATATCAATCACATCCAGTGTGGCATCCGATAGGATTTCGTTGATGGAGGTAGTGATTTCGACCCCCAGCTCTTCCTTTAATTGATTAAGCTTGGTTTCATTCCTCCCAAAGATGATAACCCGGTCGATGCCTTCCATTTTTGTCAGCAGGCTTGCATGATAAGCTCCAAATCCAGTTCCCAGTATGCCAATATTCATTTACAGCAGCTCCTCTCTCTGATACATTCAGCATACACTTCTATTGTTGACATCAGAGTGGCGAGAATAGTGTGATAACGGCAAAAATTATTCTTTTACTAACGTATTAGGGGGCTGGGAATGAGGCTGCATCGCTTGATTGCAATCCTTTTACTGATGGAATCCAGGGGAAAAATGAAGGCGAAGGAGCTGGCGGAAGCGCTGGAAACCTCTGTGCGCTCGATATATAGGGACATTGATGTTTTGGCGGAATCGGGAATCCCCATGGTTACAACTACCGGGCCGGGTGGCGGGATTTCTCTGATGGAGGGATATACCGTTAATCTTCAAAAGCTGCACGGGGAGGAGGTAATTAACCTGTATTTGACGGGTATGGGTATTTCTTTTGACGCATGGACTGAATCCGGACTGAAGCTTAGGAATGCGCTGCTGAAGCTGGAAAATACATTACCGGTTGCCTATCAGGAGGATATCCGCAAGGCCAAAGACCGGTTTTATTACGATAACACTCCATGGTGGGACGAACGGACGGAGATCCCTTGTCTGGAGCAGCTTCGGTCTGCGGTCTGGAGGTGCAGGTGTATTCAGGTTCAATACCGTAAAGTAAATGGGGAACTGACTTGCCGTAATGTACGGCCCTATGGACTGATTGTGAAGCAAGGAGAGTGGTACTTGGCGGCTTTCTGCGAGTTAGCAGAAGCTATTCGTACATTCAAGTGCGAGCGCATCATTTCAGTTGAAGTGATGGAAGGCAATTACATGATCCCTGAAGATTTCGCTCTGGAGGAATTTTGGCTGCGCGGGAGTGAGTCTTTCAAGCAAAGCTGTAAGCAAGAGGAATACTATCCTGTCGTTGTGAGAACCGGAAAGGACCAGCAGCAGTGGATGAAGCCTTTCGAAATTGTCGGAGCACTGGAAATGGATGAGTACATGGAGTTCACGCTGAATCTGTACAGTTATGAATCCGCGTGCAGACAGGTCATGAATCTGCTGAATGAAGCAGAAATCGTACATCCTCCGGCAATCAGAAAATATATTAAGGAGCAGCTTGTATCACTACAGAAGGTGTATACTTAAAAGAAGTATTGCGATATTTATAGGATATATATTATATATTATGTAAACCCTTTATGCAGAATAATCATAGACTTGCTTCTGGTATGTGTTACACCCTATTCCCAATAAACAAGACCCGCTAAGCGCCTTTGCTTACACGGGTCTTGTTTCATGCTGTTTGGAGGGGGTTCAAGTGGAGTCAAGCACTTTGCGAGCTGATTTTTGCCTCTTTACGCTCTCTGGCAGTCAGTCTTTTGTGAGCAGTAATGAGGAAAGGAAGCCCCAGTGCTGTACTTAAAGCAAGCGGAACAAATACAGCCGGGCCATTAGTGGCGCCAAATTGATCCAGCAGCAGGCCTCCGAGAATAGGAGCCATTACGTTACCCAGGTTATTGAAGCCAATCGTGCCGAAATACGTGCCTTTCCATTCAGGCTTGGCAATCCGGTCGATCAGCATATCCATCATGGTGAAGAGCAGGACCTCACCGATTGTGAACAATACCACACTGAACATTAAAAGCGCAACTCCACCGGCAAGCCCGAAGAGCAGCAGGCTCAGCGCCACACAAATATTCCCCAGTATTAACGGAATAAGCGGCGGGAATTTGCTTGCCGTGCGGACAATCGGATACTGAACGACCAATACGGTGATTGCGTTAAGCGACAGCATGTAGGAAAAGACCTGACTGCCGTTCGAGAAATGAGTATCGACCGCCAGATACTGGGCCAGCGTAGAGCTGAAATGACCATAACCCAGTACACAAAAGATGGTCCCCAGCAGCACTGGCAGAAATACCCGGTCCCGGCTGGTGACTGCCAGAGCTTCACGCAATTGTGGAGCGCGTGCTTCCGAACGGACAGGCAGGCTGGCCCGATGGACCGAGAATTGCAAAAACAGCACGATTCCGTAAGCAATGTAGACGACTCCGGCGATGACAAACGGGAAGGTGGATTTAGCAGAGCCTAACTGCAAACCGATAATTGGGCCGAATACAACACCCAGATTAACTGCAGCATACCGCAGATTGAAGACCAGCAGCTTATGAGCCGGAGGGGTGATATCCGAGAGCAGTGCACGTGACGTTGGCTCGAATACGGCACGGCATAGGCCATTCAGCGTATTCACCAGGAAGAACACCCAGATATGCTGCGCTGATGAGAAACCGAAGAAGACACAGGCCCAGCCGAATACAGAGACCAGCATGACGATTTTACGCCCAAAGATATCCGATATGTATCCGCCATAGAAGCTGATCAACACACCTGCCAATGAGCTAACGGCCACCGTTATACCCGTTTGCGAGTGTGATGCACCGAGAACTTGGGTTAAGTAGATGGATAAGAAAGGAATACTCATCGAGGTCACGAGGCGGCCGAACATCGTGCCGATAATAATAGTCCAGGCCAAGGGATGGATGTGCCGCAAATGCTGTTTCATGTGATCGTGGATCTCCTAATCTTCGTGATGAATTTGGGGATTGCTTATTTATGTTGCTTTGAAATAAAAAACGGCTTGTGTATAATTGTAATGATAAAAGGGGGAAATAAAAGTGTAAGATTTATGCGATGTGTTTCACCTTTAAAGAGGAGCAAAGACAATGGATACTAACACCGCACACTTTATACATTTAGCAAGAACGTTTAACATTCCTTTTAGAATCCATGAGCCTATTCCTGTAACGATAGACAGCTTGTCCGCCGCCCTGTGTTGTACACCCCGTAACGTGAAATTTATTTTGCGGAGGCTTGAAGAAAATGCATTTATTCATTGGAAGCCAGGACGCGGGAGAGGCCATACTTCGGAGTTGACTTTTTTGCGGGGAATTGATGAGGCTATTGAGGATAATTTTCAGGAGTTGATGGGAAAAGGAAAGATAAAGGAAGCCATCGAATTGATCAGTGTCACTGAAGCCAATGAAACGCTAAAGGAACGGCTGCTCAGCTCGCTGAATATACAGATGGGCTTTCATAGTGAAGCGGAAACCGCCTCCAGGCAGGATGTCCTGCGTATGATGCGTGGGCGCCGTTTGGAGAAGCTGGACCCGGCTTTTGTGATTACGGCTTTTGAAGCTTATTTGCTGGGGCAAATATGCAGTACGTTAGTCACCTATGACGCCTCAACCCAGACTTTTCTTCCGGGACTGGCTCACACTTGGGAATGCAGTGAGGATCATAAGATATGGGTATTCTTTCTGCGTAAAAGCGTGCGATTCCATCATGGAAGAGTGATGACTTCGCGGGATGTTAAGGAAACCTTACAGCGTTTATTCGATCTGGACAGTCCGGCCATCTGGAACTATGAGGACATCGAGCAGGTGAGTGTAGAGGGGGATCACTGCATTCGTTTCCAGCTTCGTCGTCCAAATCTATTCTTCTTGCATTTGTTTAGTTGCATGCACATGAGCATTCTTCCCTTTGATGTGGATATCCGTACGGAACTCATCGGAACTGGACCCTACCGTATCAGCGATTTGAATGAAGATGTGCTGGTGCTCAGCGCATTTGAACAATATTACGGGATTCGTCCGCATCTGGATCGGGTGGATATTTGGTTTGTGCCGGATCACGGCCCGAATGAACGTCACTATGAGCTGCCGGGTGCGAACCGGATGAAGCTCCCTTCGGAGGGTTCCGTGACGAACAGCATTAACTACCCGGCTTTGGGCTGCAGGTACATGCTGGTGAATTTCCATAAAAAGGGTGTCCATCATCAGCTCGCTTTTCGGCAAGCGCTGCGAATCCTATACAACCAAGCGGCACTCGTAAGGGAACTGGGAGGCAACCGCATTACACCAGCAGACAGCTTCCTGCCTTGGAAGAGCAGTCAAAGGGAGTGGACGGAGCCTTCTTTGGAAGAGGCGCGCGAGCTGCTGGCCAGCAGTGGTTATCAAGGCGAGAGTATCCTCCTTGCATACACGGTTCATAAAGACCTGGAAGAAGCAGACTGGCTTAAACGGCGCGGTGCAGAAATCGGGCTGCGTATTGAGCTCCAGTCCTATATCCAATCACATGCCAAAGATGCGCTCAGCTCAGCGGAACTGATTATGGCGGAGGAAATTCTGGAGGATGACTGGCAATGGGGATTGATTAATTTTTTTAGGAATAAAGCTAATTATTTGCACGCCAATCTGGAGCCTGCCCAAAGCTCTATGCTGGACCGGGAACTGGAGAACTTTACACAATTAAACGATGAGGGACGGGCTGAGCTGCTGGATAAAGTGGAGGGAATCATCCGGGATCACTGCTGGCTTCTATATGGTTCTCATGTTAACAAAAGAGCACAGCTCAATCATAGCCTGCTTGGTTTGCATACCAGCTCATTTGGCTTCCTGGATATCTCCAAGCTGTGGATCAAGCCAGCGCACTAAAGGTTCAGATTCTCTTTTCTTGGGTGCAGGAGCAACTGGAGGTTATTTCGGCGCCCGTTTGGTTCAAAAAGGTGAGAGCCATTTTTCTGGTCCGGGCTTCCAAGCAGGCTCAGTTGGCGGCAAAGGGGCTGTCCATTCGTCGCGTACATGGAGATTATCAGACACCGGTTCAAACTCTTGCCAAGACACCAAAAGAAAAGGGAGTGCCGCAATTACGGCATTCCCTATTTTTTCGCCGATACTTTAGAATAGATAGACCCTGGGTGGACCTTGTCAAACCGCTTGCTTGCCATCGCATTTTTTACAGACGGTGAGCTTCTCCCCAGAAAGGCCTTTACCGAAATACAAAAGCTTGATTCGCGTGCTGCCGCAGATCGGACATGTTCCTCTGCTCCGGGACGGAGTACGCCATAGTGCTTTGCCGCGTTTGTTTTTAGACATGCAGATTCCACCTTCACTCTTGATACGCTATCTTATGCCCAGGCAGAGGGCAGGGTTCCACGGGGAATCTTTGGCTGCTGCGAAATAGTAGAGCTCTGTTAAGAAATGCTTGAATACAGCTTATTTGCGTGTCAGAGATTGAGGAATAAATCATATGTTAATGGATAGAATATGTTTTATATGAAATTAAGGACTTTCTGATATAAATCAGACAGTTAAAATCAAATAGTAAATAAATTCAGAAAGAGCTACTTTTATGTAGCTCTTTCCGCTACTTATCCCCCGGAAGCAGTAGAGGCAAAAGTTTGATGTTTCCATCCAATGACGCAGAACCTAAAGAATTAATGGGAGGAGGGGGAAAATGTTTGTACGCGCTGATGATAAAATCACTACAAGACAGGCATCGCTATTCTTGACGAATTCGGTACTGGGGGCGGGGATTCTCACTTTGCCCAGAGATGTGGCGGAATCCGTCAAGACTCCGGACGCATGGATGTCTGTAGTGCTCGGCGGGATTATTGTAATGCTGGTTGCTGTGATAATGGTGAAATTGAGCCAACAATTTCCCGGCAAGACCATTTATCAATACTCCAAACGGATCGTAGGGGGGTACCCAGGTGGATTTTTATCATTGTTATTAATTTCATACTTTCTATTGAGTGCCGGATTTCAGAATCGCGTATTAGGAGAAATAATGATTTTTTTCCTGCTCGAAGGAACACCCATATGGGCAATCATCATTCCATTCATCTGGATTGGGGCCTACCTCGTGTTTGGAGGAATCAATTCCATCGCCAGAGTCTATCAAATTATTTTCCCCATAAGCTTCTTTATCTTGATCTTGTGCTATGTCCTTAGTATCAGAATATTTGATATTAATCATTTGCGTCCTGTACTGAGCGAAGGTCTTTTGCCTGTAATCAGGGGATTGAAATCCACAGTACTCGTCTTTACGGGATGTGAAGTGGTGATGGTTATCACAGCCTTTATGCAGCATCCAGAGCATGCGATCAAAGCCATGTTAACGGGAATTGCCATACCTATGATCTTATACATCTTCACTGTGGTGATGGTTATCGGAGGTCTGTCTATTGATTCAGTGATCACGAGTACCTGGCCTACTATTGATTTAGTGCGCAGCCTTGAGATCACTGGATTCTTTTTTGAACGCTTCGAATTCCCTCTATTGGTGATCTGGATGATGCAGATGTTTTGCATCTTTAGCAGTTTTTTCTTTAATGCTGCATTGGGGATCTCGCAGGTGTTTAAGATTAGACTTGTCCCGGTCATCTTTGGGCTAATGCCGGTGATTTTCATTACGGCTATGATTCCCGTACGAATCAATGATGTATTTGCCGTTGGGGATATTATTGGAGGGATGGGAATCCTATTGTTTTTTTTGCTGTCTGTACTGCTTTCAGTTGTACTGATAATTAGAAAGAAGATATTGAAGCAGAATGTGTAAACGTCAATAAAAAACAAATAAAAAACATATAAAAGATAACTAAATAGCTTAAAAAAAACAGCGTATAACTTAAATTATACGCTGTTTTAGATGAGATCGATTTTCTTTATGAAATAAGGCACTTGTACGACTCGAATACATCAAGGAAAAAGGTATAAAATAATATTTAAGAATAAAATTTACAATTATATGTATTCACCGAGTACCGCAAAAAATTTAGAAATCAACTTCTCCTGCACATGCTATAATGATTCAAAAACAAGTAGGTGGACTCGTTGACATTTAGCAGTTCCAAACGAAGCTGGAGATCAGACAAACTGTCCCGGCTGGGTTCCTCCATTTTTGCAGAAGTGGCAGCATGGAAAGAGGAGGCATCAAAGTCCGGTATGGATGTGATCGATCTGGGAATCGGCAGTCCGGACCAGGCACCCGCTCTACATATACGTCAGGTTCTGAGTGAAGCTGTACTTAGGGAGAACAGCTATTCCTATCCATCATCCAGGGGAAGTGTGGCATTCAGGAAACAGGCAGCTGCTTGGATGGAAGCAAGGTTTGGCGTAACGGTAGATCCGGAGGATGAAATCGTGGCGCTCATGGGCTCACAGGATGGATTGGCACATTTGGCGCTTGCCGTCTGCAATCCGGGTGATCTGGCTATCGTACCTGATCCGGGGTATCCTATTTATTCCGGTTCGCTCGCGATAGCAGGGGTGAAAGCCTGGACACTGCCGCTGCTGGAGAAGAATGCCTTCATTCCTGATTTGGACAGCATACCGGATGAGGTATGGCAGGAGGCTGTTTTTATTCTCCTCAGCTTTCCCGGAAATCCGATATCTACAACAGTCGATCTTACATATATGGAGAAATTAATCGAATTAGCCCGTAAATGGAATGTGCTGGTTATACACGATCTGGCCTATTCGGAAATGGGTTTTGACGGGTATAAGCCGGTTAGCATTTTGCAGGTGCCGGGAGCGCACGATACTGCTGTTGAATTTCATTCCTTCTCAAAAAGCTTCAACATGGCCGGCTGCCGGATAGGCTTCATGACCGGTAACCGTGAGGCGGTTGGGGCGCTCAAGGAGCTTAAGAGTAATGTGGATTATGGTGTGTTCGACCCCATCCAGGAAGCAGCTGTAGCTGCATTGGAGATGGCGATGAAAGCCGGGGAGAATGAGGGAGTTGCACCGTTGTATGAACGGCGACGGGATATATTTATAGCGGCATTGGCTCAGCAAGGCTGGGTGGTCCAGAAGCCCAGAGCGACTATGTTTATTTGGGCACAGCTGCCTGATGCCTACAACACTGGACAAGGCCAAGGAAGATCACACAGCTTCGCACACGACCTTTTACTGGGAACAGGAGTAGCAGTCATTCCTGGAGCCGCCTTTGGGGAACAAGGGGAGGGATACGTCCGAATTGCACTGGTAGAAGAGGAAGAGCGCCTTGTGGAAGCCGCCCGGAGAATAGGGGAGTATTTGCGAATGAATGACATGGAATAGACTAGATAACATAAATAATATTATGTAAACTTAACTATCGCTCGCCGTTGGATTGGATCAATGAAGGAAATGCTGATTAAAGCGGCTGAGTTCAATGCACCGCGCAAATTTTGAGTGAATATGGACAGTAGAATATGTAATCTCATGAAAACAAGCAAGCCTGCAACGGAGAATATCCATTGCAGGCCTGTTTGCTGTTGTATATTAATCAAGTAAACGCTAAACCGGACCTATTGACGGAGCCAACTGGTAGCCAGCAGGATAGCGCCTTTTTTGGCGTTAGTTTCAGCCAGGGCATTCAGCATCACAAAGTCATGAATCATTCCCTGGAAGCGGACCGCGGTTACGGAAACACCAGCTTCCCGCAGTTTATTGGCATAGGCTTCGCCCTCATCGCGCAGGACATCGGCTTCGCCGGTAATAATCAGTGCTTCTGGAAGTCCACTTAGCTGCTCCAGGCTGGCCCGAAGTGGCGAGGCCGTGATCTGTGCACGCTCATCCTCACTTCTTGTATATTGATCCCAGAACCATTTCATCCCGGTCCGCTGCAGGAAGTAGCCTTCAGCAAAGAGATGGTAAGATTCGGTGTCAAAGGAAGCGTCCGTTACCGGATAGAACAAGAGCTGCTTGGAAATCGCAGGGCCGCCCCGCTCCTTGGCCATCAAGGTTATGGCAGCGGTCATATTTCCGCCGACACTGTCGCCAGCTACGGTTAATTTACTTGTATCTAGGCCATATTCCGATCCATGATCAGCAATCCAGGTCAGTACCGCGTATATCTCCTCAATAGCTGTAGGATATTTTGCTTCTGGAGAGAGGCTGTATTCAGGGAATACGAGGGCTGCTCCAGCACCTGTTGCCAGCTCGCGGATCAGCCGATCATGGGTATGGCTGTTGCCGAAGACCCACCCTGCACCATGAATATACAAAATGACAGGCAGAGTTTCACTTGAAGTGTTCACTGGGCGGATGATACGTACACTAACTTCACCTCCGGGTCCACCGGGCACGGTAAGATCCTGAAGATCTGCTTCCGGTTTGTAAATTTCACTGGACTGCACTGTATTCACTGTTTCGCGTCCTTTTTCAGGTCCCAAGTCAGGCAGAAATGGAGGTTCGGCATTGTCATCGGCAAATTTTCGCGCCGCGGCTTCGAGAATGACTTTATTATCTTTTGGCATGGTCAATCGTCTCCTTCTATCCCATTTTGGGCAGTCTCTTTTCATTCATAACCAAGTTTTCGTTTACTGAAACGGCAGGGACAGCTTCTATTTGGGGTTTTACAAGTGTCAATGAACTGTAAAATAAACCTTGATATAGATAATTAGCAACCTTTTATTGGATAACTCGTCTTATAACTGAGGTGAATATGTTGATAAAATATTTCAGCCGGATGGTTTGTTGGTTCTTGGGTTGATGTTTGTGGGCAATACAGCAAATCAAGCTATTGATCCTTCAATTAAAGGGGCACCAGAGAAGTCGGAGCATTATGTAGTAGACTTAGAGGCAATATCTACAAGAACAACGGAGCCAGCAGACAACCCGAATTCATTAGAAGCTCTCTCAGCGCCACCAATCCCATAATCATCAAAAGCTCTGACACCAGCAGGCCAGCCTCCTCTGCCCATAGTAAGCACACCAATAACTTCAGTGCATGTAGTACAAAGCAGTTATTGCTGGGAGATGCTGGGTTGTGCTGATTATGTGGGTGGCAGAGCCATGCTAAACGGTGAGCCCCCCACAGTTATTGATCCGGGAGATCAGATCACCATTAAGCCAAACTACGAAACACTGCCTGCTAAAGTTTATGTTTCAGAAATTAGAGAAAATAATGTATATCTTCCGGTCGATTTGTTGGATGGGGTGTTTGATGCGCCTAAAGTGAAAGGATTATACTATTATCTATATGAAGCGACCTGGCTGACTGAAGATGGAAAATATACGCTGAATCAGACTTCGGCAGTTTTCGCCGTAGAGATTATGTAAGCTTGTATAACAAACAGGCCGCATCCGTCCTTGTCACCAAGGTCGCTGCGGCCTGTTTGTTATACAGGAGGGTATCCTAATCATTCGGCTCCAGATGGGCTCTATTGCGATCCGCTCTGGTATAGACAATCAGGAAGAAGAGGGCAGTAATCAACAGCGGATAACCAATCGCTAAGCCGGTAAAAGGAAACACACCCGCTGTTGCGGCGAATGATATCCAACTAATCACAACACCCGTCCGGTTACCTTTCAGGAGACGGATTCCCGCTGCGCAGCCCCCGATATATGTCAAAATGAAAGTAGCATTTGGAAATTGGATCAGCGTCGTAATCGAAAGCAGGCCACTGCCGTACAGAAACAGCACTATGGCAAAGCACAATAGCAGGAAGCCTATGGCCCCGGTGGGGGTCTGATATCGCTTCGACATACGACCCATCCATTTAGGGGCATAGCCCTGCCTGGAAAGTGAAAAGGCTACTCGCGAAGCGGCGCCGGTATAAGCGATAATAGTCGCGGTACAGATGAAAAGCCCGGTCAAGCCGGCGATGAATCCGCCCCAGGAGCCAAGCGGCTGGCTGATGATCCAGACCAGGGAGGAATCGGCTCCGCCCTTCAGATAGCTCTGGGTACCTACAGTAGCAAGTGCGGACAGGAAATACAATACTCCCACAATAATGGCGGCGATGGTGACTCCCTTGACCGCAGCCCGTTGCGGGTCCTTGAACTCTTCAGACAAATGAGACACGGCTTCCCAGCCGATGAAGCACCAGAACAATATGGCTGCCGCCTGGCCGACACTCATCCAGCCGTGTGGAGCAAACGGTGTGAAATGGACACGTTCCATCCGGGGAAGTGCAGCGGCAAATGAAAAAACCAATACAGCGACGATGGCAATCACCACAGCGATCTGTACTTTCCCGGCTACCTGCATTCCAATCCAGTTCGTAACCAGTCCAATCCCCAGCATGGCTGCAGCCAGAGCAATTCTGGCATTGTCACCCCAGCCCATAGCTGCCGTCATATAACCAGCTCCGGTTAATGCGGCGACGGGGCCTCCGATCGGGACCGACATCAGGAAGAACCATCCAACCAGTGCGCCCGCCTTTGGGCCAAATGCCAGTGTGACAAAATGTGAGACTCCCCCCGCATTCGGAAATTTGGCGGATAGGAGACCCATGGACAGAGCTAAGGGAAGGATCAGCAGCGTCATAAATCCCCAAGCAAGAAGAGAGGCAGGCCCAGCCATTTCAGCCGCAAGTCCGGGGACAATCAGAACCCCTGAACCCAGCACAGCCCCAATATATAGGGCAATGGCCTGCGGCATTCCAATATTGCGTTGTAAAGTTTCTTTCATATGAATATGGCCTGCTTTCCTTGTATTTATATATAGAGTATCAGATAATAGATCCATTGGAAAAACGGAATTAACAGATAACATCCATCTGTAAAACCGATAGATAATCATTAAACATGAAGGAGGAGTCTCCCTGGAATCACGCCATCTGTTTACATTTCTGGTCGTAGTCGAAACCGGCAGCTTTACACGTGCCGCCCAGAAACTGGATTATGCACAGTCCAGCATTACTGCCCAGATCCAGGCGCTTGAAGCAGAGCTGGGCCAGCCGCTGTTTGACCGTATCAGTAAAAAGATTATCCTCACGGATGCTGGCCGCCGTCTGCTCCCGTATGCCCAGGAGATCTCCCGGATGCACACTATGGCTGAGGTTGCGCTGCGTTCGGAGACCGAACTGACCGGAGCGCTGCGGATTGGCGCACCTGAGTCTCTGGCTGCTTTTCGGCTGCCTGGCATCATTAAGGAATTCCGCGGAAAGTATCCTCAGGTGCAGATCACACTGAAGCCTGGCGCCTGCTGGGAACTAACCGAGTTTGTCCGCTCCGGTGAGCTGGATCTGGTGTTTTTGCTGCAGCCCGAGACGGAGTATAAGGATCTTCATACCGAGACGCTTATTCATGAGGCTATGACACTGATTGCTCCGCTTGGTCATCCGCTTGTGAATCTCGATGAGGTTCTGCCGCGTCATCTGAAGGATGAAACTATTCTGCACACCGAAACCGGATGCACCTATCGTACCTTGTTCGAGCGGCATTTGAACAGTCACGGTGTGTTCCCCGATCCGAAGCTGGAATTCTGGAGTATAGAAGCGATTAAGCAATGCGTGATGGCTGGACTGGGCATTTCTTTTTTACCCCTGATTACGGTCCGGAGTGAGCTGGCTGAAGGCAAGCTGGCCCGTCTTCATTGGAATGACGAGTCGCAGCGGGTAGCTACCCAAACCGCGTACCATAATAAAAAGTGGAAATCACCGGCTCTGGCAGAATTCCTGTCTATTGTAGAGAATCATGCGGCTGCCTGGAGAACCGGGGAAACAGACCATGATAAATTTCATCTATTAACTTCTTGATTTCCTAAAGATAATCTATGGCAGAATATATTGGTACGAACACGGGAGGGAAATTGGACATGAACCACCCAGAGCCTGACTATGAAGAAGAGTTGGATGCTTTTTTAATCTGGATGAAGGATGCCGGCTTTACCCCATATACACAGAAGTCCTATCTTGCCGATGTGCGGGAGTTTCTGGTGAGTCTGAACGGCAAAAGTCTGGAGACCGTCAAGAAGCTGCATATTGTGTCCTACTTAACCTCAGTCCGCGAGCGGGGAGTCAGCGATTCAACCCGTAACCATAAGCATGCGTCTGTTAACTGCTTGTTTAAGGCGCTGATGGAGCTTGAATTGCTGGCTGCAAATCCTGCGGCGGGCATCAAGAAATCCAAGACGGAGAAAAACCGTGAGCCGGTCTATCTGGAGGAGCATGAATTACAGCGGTTTTTGTCTGCTGTCGAAGGGAAGTACAGGAGCCGAAACCTGGCGGTTTTTCTGCTTATGTCCTACATGGGACTGCGGGTAGGGGAGGTTCACACTCTGAATCTGAGCGACTATAATGCCGAACGCCTTACACTTAGAGTATTCGGAAAAGGCCGCAAATGGCGGAATATTCCGGTGCCTGTGGAGTTGGCCCCTTTTTTGGAACAGGCCCTGACAGACCGGCTTGAGCCTTGGCGAAGTAAGGAGGATGCCATGTTCATCTCTCAAAAAGGGCGCAGATTATCCATCCGGGGGATCCAGGGGATTGCTGCCGACACCTTTGGCCGCTTCCAAAGTGAAGTACCTGCTGCCCTCCGCAGACCCTACTCCAGCCACAAGCTGCGCCATTCCTTCGCAACCATGCTGCTGCGCAAAGGGGCAGATTTGCGGACCGTTCAGGAGCTTCTGGGACACTCGTCTATCCAGACCACTACCGTATATACACATATCACGAGCAGGGAGAAGGAAGAAGCGATGTCCAGACTGCAGATCAGTATGCCGCAATAATATTAGCATCATATATATGCAAGGATCTATTTCATTGGCAGACATGACGATTCATGTTATATTTACTGGTATCAGATACTCCGTCCTTTCAGTAGTGGGGGTTATTCTCCATGACCGGAAGGACGGTTTCTTTTGTATTCCGGTCCCGAAGTTTGGTCTGCAGGACAGCAAGCAAGGATATGCCAAAAAGACTATCTCCTCCCTAATGGAAGGGGGAAATAGTCCGGAATGCCCAGAGTACAGTCTATAGTTCCAGTTTCGAGATTTCACTTTTCAGCTTTTCACCGGATTTCTGGAATAGGGCTTTCTCCTCTTCACTGAGCGGCAGATCCAGTACTTCACGTACGCCGGAACGGTCAACTACACATGGGGCTCCCAGGAAAACATCGGAGACTCCATTATAATTGTTAAGCAGCGTGGAGACGTTAAGCACGGCACTTTCGTTGTTAAGAATGGCAACTACGATCCGATCCAGTGCCAGAGCAATCGCATAGGAGGTTGAACCTTTGGCATCAATGATCTCATAAGCGGCATTTTTAGTGTCCTCAAAAATATCCTGGCGTTCGGCTTCGTCAAACCCGAGATCAATCCCGGCGACGTTGGCCAGACTCCATACTGGCAGCTCGGAGTCACCATGCTCACCAATAATTTGTCCGTGAATGCTGCGCGGGTCAATTTCTTTGTGAAGGCCAATCAGATACCGGAATCTTGCACTGTCGAGCACTGTTCCGGAGCCGATAACACGTCTGCGGTCGAAACCACTGATCTTGAGGGTGGCATAAGCCAGAATATCCACTGGATTCGTTGCGATCAGCAGAATGGCATGCTGGTTGTATTTCGTGATTTTTTGGATAATATCTTTAAAAATCGAGATGTTTTTACGTAGCAGATCAATCCGGGTTTCACCCGGCTTTTGGGAGGCGCCAGCGGTCACAATAATGATATCTGCTTCACGGCAATCTTCATAGGTTCCTGCCCAGAGCTTCACGCCACCGACAAATGGCATGCCATGGTTCATATCAAGCGCTTCACCAAGGGCTTTCTGATGATTCACGTCAATAAGAACCAGCTCCTGCATGCGTTTGCGCAGCAGCAAAGTGTAGGCCGTAGTGGTGCCAACTGCACCAGTGCCGATCACTACGACACGATTTGGTTTGAATGGGGGGGCCATTGCTACATCTCCTCCTGAGTTTTTGAAATTTTTGTGTCCAATCTTATCCATCATAAGCGCTAAGGTTAGTGTTTTCAAGCGGTCCGCTTTTAATCCATTACCCGAAAATGGGCAGACTAACAAGGATTTTGGAATAACGGAGACAGTAATGCTTAGTATTTCCACGATTCTTGTATTTATCGGGGCTATCTGGTCATTAGCTTGGCCGCTTCTTTATAGCATGATCTATTTATATAGCAGACAGGGGAGAATGAACGAATGGATTTATTCCGCAAGAAGCCTTTGAGCGCTCCGGCAAGCGTCGGAGGAGACAAGCTCAGCAAGACACTAGGTGCTCTGGATCTAACCATGCTTGGTGTGGGGGCGATTATTGGTACCGGTATATTTGTAATGACGGGAGTGGCGGCGGCAGAGCATGCGGGACCCGCTTTAGTGCTCTCTTTTGTGCTGGCAGGCATTGCCTGTGTGCTGTCGGCTCTGTGTTATTCAGAATTCGCATCCACGATTCCGGTATCCGGCAGCGCCTATGCCTATAGCTATGTGGCTTTCGGGGAACTATTAGCCTGGATTCTGGGCTGGGATTTGGTGCTTGAGTACGGCGTTGCAGCAGCAGCGGTAGGCAGCGGGTGGTCTGGATATTTCCAGGGTCTCCTTGACGGATTTGGCCTGCATTTGCCCACTGCACTCTCCGGGGCTTATAATGCGGACAAAGGAACTTTTATCAACCTGCCTGCAATTATCATTATTTTGTTGATTTCCTTCCTACTGACCAGGGGAATCAAGGAAACAGCCCGCTTTAATGCCATAATGGTAATAATCAAGCTGACGGTGGTCATTTTGTTTATTGTTACCGGTGTTTTTTATGTAAAACCGGAGAATTGGACGCCCTTTATGCCCTTTGGATTCCATGGTGTAGTCAATGGCGCAGCTACTGTATTTTTTGCCTATATCGGTTTTGATGCCTTATCTACTGCAGCAGAAGAAGTGAAACGGCCGCAGCGTGATCTGCCGATTGGGATCATTTCCTCCCTGGCGATCTGTACGGTGCTCTATATCGTTGTATCGCTGGTGCTCACCGGGATTGTCCCTTACCAGAGCCTGAATGTTAGTGATCCGGTTTCCTTTGCGCTCCGTTTTGTGGACCAGAATATGATCGCCGGGCTTATCTCCGTGGGGGCTATTGCCGGAATGACTACAGTTCTGCTCGTGCTGCTGTTCGGCCAGACCCGTCTGATGTTTGCGATTTCACGGGACGGACTTCTGCCGCAGACCTTATCCAAGGTCAGTTCGAAGACACATACTCCGGTACGCAGCACCTGGATGGTAGGCGGCATAATTGCTGTGGTCACTGGTTTTGTCCCGCTGGATCGTCTGGCTAACCTGACCAGTATCGGTACACTTTTCGCCTTTCTTGTCGTTTCGCTGGGTGTAATCACACTCCGGTATACTCATCCGAACTTGAAAAGAGGATTTAAAGTTCCCTGGGTGCCTGTTATACCTTTGCTTAGTGCGGCGGCTTGTGGATATTTGATGTATAATTTAGGCAGAGACACATGGATCGGCTTCGTAATTTGGCTGGTCATTGGTTTAATCATCTATGCGGTATACGGTTACAAGAGAAGTAATCTGAATCAGAACAAATAATTACTGAAGGAAGTGGAGAGGGCTTTGTCATTCAAGATTACAGGTTTCAAGGCTCTAGGAGCTGTTTTTACGGTACTCCTGACCTTGCTTATACTCTCTGCTTGCTCTTCTCCTACTCCGGAACCTTCCCAGCCCCCACAGCCGACGGAAGCGCCGGAAGAAGGGCAGACGATTACGCTAATTACCCCGGATGCCCATAATATCGACAATGAAAAAAGTAAACCGAAATATCAGATTCAGACCCGTCTGACGGATTTCAGGCTGTTGAATGATGCTGTAGGGCTAGCCTGGGGCGTAACCAAAAATGAGCTGCGGATATACATGACAATGGATAACGGCAAGACATGGAGCAATATCTCGCCGTCTTCGAATGTCCAGTTTTTGTCCAATCCTGTCTATGGCAAAGACATATTCTTCACGGACCCAAGTAATGGATGGATCATCCGCAGCGCGTCGGGTCATACGGAAACGGTTGTACTAAGAACGACGGATGGGGGAAGCAGCTGGAAAATTTCATCTTTTCCTGATGCCAATGCGATTTCTTCGATCTATTTCAATTCCCCTGCGCACGGTTGGCTGATGACCTCCTGGGATGCAAAAGCCACCAAAGAGAGCAAAGCGCTGTATGCTACTAACGATGGCGGAGCGATCTGGAGCCTCGTCATGCAAAACGAGCAATATAACCCTAACTTGCCAAATAATACGATCCCGATATCAGGTGTGATTACGGGGATGGTATTCAAGGACTTTGGACATGGTTTTGTAACCTTGCAGACCGGTGCACTTCCCAAAATCTTTATGACCAAAGACGGTGGAGTAACCTGGAATCAGGGTCCGGAATTTCTCGTGAATGAACAGTTCCGAGGCTGTGACCGGGTGATCACAGGGGAGCCTGATTTTTTTGACAAGGCCAGTCTGAATGGATGGATGTCTGGAGGTTGCCAAAAGGACAAGGAAGGCAGTATTACCTACAATGGTTATTTCACAGCCAATGGGGGCGAAAACTGGAAATTTGTGACCTTTGGACTGGGAGCGCAGTCGGGGATCAACCGCCATATTGCGCCTGCCTTTTTGAACGCACAGCTTGGCTGGACCCTGAAGAAGGATGTACTGTATAAGACAACGAATCAGGGCAAGACCTGGACGGCCCTTCCTGCCAGTGGTGTGCTGCAATCGAAGCTAGCGGAGTATCCGGAGATTGTGAAGCTGCAGTTCGTTTCCACCGAGGTGGGCTGGCTGTTGATTGAGAAAAAGGAAGACCGCAAATCCATCCTGCTGCAAACCACTAATGGAGGGTTAAGCTGGCGGGTAATGTAAATCCAGATCGTGAATATGAGGAGAGCCCAACAATCAAATTTTGGATTGTTGGGCTCTCTTTATTTGATAGATTTCGATTATGAAAAATAAAGCATCAAAAATCTTATTTAAAATTTTCTTTAAAAATGTGAAAAAAATCACATGACAAACGAATAATACTGTGATATATTTAACACATAGAGAACAAGTTCATTTTTTCACAAACTTTCATTCCGAATAGGAGAGATTAAAATGAAAACTTTCGAAACGGATTATGTAACCAGAAACCTTTTGCAACTGTGCTACAACTGTGATGATGCACACCTGTGTGAAACAGAAGAACAATGCAAAGCTTGCTGGGCAGACAATGGAATGCTTCCTGAAGAAACAGATGAAACTAAGCAATTATTGGATCTCGTACACGCTTAATCGAAGCAGCCAGATCAACGTTAATGAAGACCACTTCTAAGCTCTTAAAAGAGAGCTGAGTGGTCTTTTTGACTTGTCTGCAGTGATAGATCATCGAAAATAATGTTTTTGTAATGCTGTATGGAATACCTGGGGCATATACATGTACAGAAGTGCCTGTATCCTGGCAGGGAACAGGAGAACATGGGGAATAAGGGGGATTAAGTCATGGGAATAGGCCCGGATCCAGCTTGGATGTTTGATCTTACGGGGACGGTAATACCGATCTTTCTTGCTGTGGTGATTGGTATTGTCGCTGTTTCTGCAGGCAGGGGGCTGCTTGTGTGGAGCCGGAACAACAGCTCGCCCCTATTGACCATCCCTGCCCGTATCGTCAGCAAACGCAGTGAACTCCGGCAACAGCAACAGGATGACAGCAATAACAGCCGCACCAGTACCACCTATTATTTGACCTATGAGCTGGAGAACGGCGTGCGGATGGAGTTCAGAGTAGACGGCAATGAATACGGCATGAGTGCGGAGGGAGACAGGGGTATTCTGACTTATCAGGGTACAAGATACCAGGGATTTCAGCGGCAGCCCCATTACTCAACAGCAGAATAGGGGAAATGTAAGTTGTTTACAGAATAGCGGCGTATACTATAGATTCCCCTTGTTTCCGGTTCGAGGAACAAGGGGATATTTGTATGATGTGAAAAATAACTACATATGGGAGTGATCCGAACAAGAAAAACCTTTACAGAACAGTCAGCGTAATCGGCGCAGGCCATGATCTACGAGCCATAATCGATTGATTCATTAAACGGGAAAAGGGAAAAAATTGGGCGCAGCAGTCACCTCTTAGGCGAATGCACATACAATACAGCGAGCAGTTGAGAAAGTGTAGGCTAAGGAGGAGAAAGAGTGGCCGTAATTAAAGCAAACTCGGGGGATGTAAGGGTACTTGCACGGTTGATGCGGGCAGAAGCCGAGGAGGATGGAGATTCTGGCATGCTAATGGTCGGCAATGTTGGCGTCAACCGGATACTAGGCAACTGTCTGGATTTCAAAAACATCCGCAATGTGAATGACATGGTCTTTCAAAGCCCTGGTGGCTTCGAAGCGCCGCAGAAGGGGTATTTCTACCAGCGTGCCAGGGAATCCGATATCCGTCTCGCCAGACGTGCCATCGCGGGTGAACGAACCAGGCCAGCATCCAATGCCCTCTGGTTTTTCCGGCCTGTCGGAGACTGCCCGGCGACCTGGTACAACCAACAGAATACCGGCCGGTACAAAGCACACTGCTTTTACACTCCTACAAGCGCGGATTGTCCTTCAGTATACTAGACCGTTCAGGTTGGCGGATGCGGATGCAGCCGGAAATTTCGGCGCTTCGCTTCCGCAGCTCAAGTGCGGTTCTACTCCAGGCAGACCTTCCTTCAGTGACAGTTAGCTTGAGAACGAGCTTCAGCTTACCTTAGGCTGTCCGAATCAGCCTGCACACCAACAATAACTAGGAGGTTTTTTAAAGATGAT
Organism: Paenibacillus sp. 22594; assembly: GCF_052044425.1. Taxonomy (NCBI): domain Bacteria; kingdom Bacillati; phylum Bacillota; class Bacilli; order Caryophanales; family Paenibacillaceae; genus Paenibacillus; species Paenibacillus sp. 22594. The sequence continues at coordinate 360,977 of NZ_JBQENA010000001.1, read as the reverse complement.
CGTTCAACCTTACCGTCCCGTTACTTATACGATTGGCAGCAATCCCTCTGGTGCAATGAACAATATGAACAACGTGAGCAATGTGGGCAACATGAATAATATGAACGGCATGCATAGCATGAGCCCCATGGGAATGGGTAACATGGGTACTATGGGCACTATGGGTAACATGGGTACTATGGGCACTATGGGAAACATGGGCACTATGGGCACAATGGGCAACATGGGTACCATGAGCGGAATGCCTCCCCAAGTCACCAGCGGCAGCCCAATGACTCCAACCGGCAGCGTAGTATCGACTACCGCTCCAGTCTATGAGCAATCATACATCGAAAACATTTTCCGGCTGAATCTGGGCAAAGTCGGCACCTTTTACTTCACATACGAGAATAACAAAGATTGGAACGCCAAGGTCTATACAGGGGTTCTGGAAGCTGCAGGCCGTGACCACATTATAATCAGCGACAAAGCCACCGGACAGCGCATTGTGCTCCTGATGGTGAACTTCGATTATGCTACCTTTGAAGAGCCGCTTGTTTATCAATACCCCGGTACGATTGGCAATCCTCCGACTACACGCAACTGTCGTTAACGAGACAATACGCATATCACTAGTGTAACAGGGAAACGGCAAAACGCCTTTACAAAGGGCGGTTGCCGTTTCTTAGCATTCCGGTCTACTGAGGTTGACGGAGAGGGTATTTAAGATTTAACCTTAGGTAGAAGAAGGATCATTCTTTCGCGGAATTCCTATTATTGATACAGCGCAAACAAAAATGATATTTTTACACTTGTTCGCACCTGTTTTTATATGCAAAGTAATATTATAATAATGTGTATATTTATATTCGTGATTCCAGTCAGGAGATGAACACATTGGGAAATTGATTCAGAAAGGAATTGTTGTTGCGGCAATAGCCGACATTTTGAACAAACGAAGGAGGTGGGCCTATCCGCCTGAATCGTGGAGACGGTGGATAGGAGTATAAATTGAGCGACCCTTTACCCGGTATATTACAAGTAGGTCTTATTATTTTGCTGGTTCTGTTAAATGGCTTTTTTGTTTCGGTAGAATATGCGATGGTGAAGGTAAGAAGCGGACGCATAGATTCCCTGATGGAGGAAGGCAGTAAACAAGCAGTGGCAGCAAGTAATATCGTACACAATCTGGACGGTTATCTGTCCGCCTGTCAGCTTGGCATCACTCTTGCTTCTCTGGCACTTGGTTGGCTGGGAGAACCGGCGATCGCCACGATTGTGGGACCCATTGTAACAAGCCTAGGATTTGGCGAAACTTCAGTGTATGTGATTTCGCTGATTATTGCTTTTATGTTCATCACGGTTCTGCATATTGTACTCGGAGAACTTGCTCCCAAGACCATTGCTGTGAACAAAGCTGAAGCGGTACTTCTGTTAACCGCAGGTGCGATGAATGTTTTTTACCGGATCATGTATCCTTTCATCTGGATCGTTAAAGGTCTGGCCAGCGGTCTGCTGCGGATTTTCCGCTTATCGCCTGCCTCGGAGCTGGCTACAGCACATACGGAGGAAGAAATCCGCATCATTATGCAGGAGAGCAACAAGAGCGGACTGATTGATAATACAGAAATGACCTTGGTAGATAATATCTTTGAGTTTGCCGATACGATGGCACGCGAAATTATGATTCCGCGTACAGAAATGATCTGTCTGAACAATAATCTGACGGTTGAAGAAAATATGGAAGTTGCCTTTGACGGGATGCGTACAAGGTATCCGGTCTGCGACGGCGATAAGGACCACATTCTGGGCTTTATTCATATCAAGGATCTGATCCGGGACAATGCACCCAAATACAACGAACTGATTCGTCCCATTCTTACCGTTCCGGAATCGATTCAGATTAGCGCTTTGCTCAAAGTAATGCAGCGTGCGAAGACGCAAATCGCAATTCTGATCGATGAATACGGCGGCACCTCCGGCATGGTTACGCTTGAAGATATCATGGAGGAGATCGTCGGAGAAATTCAGGATGAATTTGACGAGGAACGCCCTGGGGTTGAGATGGTGGGGGAGAACGAATTCTCCATTGACGGTTTGATGCTGATTGAAGAGATCAACGACCGGCTGGGGCTGAATATGGAAACGGATGATTATGATACCATCGGCGGCTGGTTGTATTCCAAGCTTGAAGTAAACCCGCCGCAAAAAGGCCAGACATTCGAATTTGATAGTCATTTATTTGTGGTTGAAGAAACAGATAATAAACGGATATCCCGTATTAAAGTGATGAAAGTCGAGTTTTTGGCTGAAGAGGCTGGGGCTTGATAAAATCATAGAAGTTGATCCATGACATGGCGTCAAGAGAGGCGCTGTGTCTTTTTTTATACAAAAAAACCCTTAGGAATTTGCATTACAGCGGAATGATGGCTATGCGTTAGATCCATACACCGCTTAACGGCATCCTTGGCATTAACGAGCTGTTCAAGGTTACTGCAAGTCATAAAGAATTGACAATGTCTGAGGTGGTATGAATGAAGGTTTGCCAATGTGAGAGTTTTAATTATATAATTTTAAAGGAAATACCATCATTTCAACAGTCCCGCCGGGACAGAAAGGAACTCTCATTTGAACAAATCTAAAAAAAACAATGTCATGGTTCCCCAAATGAGTAAAGCGGAGAAACGTAGGGCAGAGCAGGAACAGCAGAAGCAGAAAACGAGAATTCTGATTATTAGCACTGTAGCCATTGTAGTGGTTATTTTCACCCTTCTTTTTATACTAGCGTCGAAGGATTCATCTTCAAATGCAGGTTCAGGCAAAGCAATTGATTTCAATTACAGCGAACTGCCAAGACTAGGTAAAGCGGATGCTCCCGTTAAAATCGTTGAATTCGGTGATTTCAAATGTCCGGCGTGCTCCAATTTTGCAGGTGTCATCAAGCCACAGCTGGCTCAGGAATATGTGAATCAGGATAAGGCTGCTATATATTTCGTGAATATGGCCTTTATCGGTCCGGATTCCGAGACAGCTTCCCTGGCAGCCCTGTCTGTATACCATCAGAACAGTGATGCTTTCTGGACGTTTTACGATGCGATTTATGCCAATCAAGGGGATGAAAACGCCGAATGGGCTACAGAGGATTTTCTGGTGAGCCTGGCAGAGAAAGAAAAGTTGCCTATCGATTTGGATCTGTTGCGTAAGGATATCAAGGAGAAGACCTATATGAGTGAGCTGCAAAGTGATACCAGTCTTGCTAAGGCTTCAGGAGTAACTTCCACGCCTACTGTATTTATCAATGGACACAAAGTAGATGAGCCATTCAACATGGAAGCCATTAAGGAACAGATTAAGTCCGCTTCCGAAGCAGTGAAGGCCGAGTGATGAAATTCTCTACGTTCTGCAGACGTCACTGTCTCTATCTGGCCTGGTTTGTGTCCGTTATTGCTGTAGCGGGAAGCTTGTATCTAAGCGAGGTACTGAAGTACGAGCCTTGCAAGCTATGCTGGTTCCAGCGTATCTTCATGTATCCGCAGCTGATTCTCCTGGGAGTAGCTACATACCGGAATGACAAAAAAATTATTCCCTATGTACTTCCATTAAGCCTTATTGGGGGCAGCATTTCTATTTATCATTATGCCGAGCAGAAGATTCCCGCACTCAGCAAGGTGCTCCCGTGTACGATTGGTGTACCCTGCAATAAAGATTATCTGAATTATTTCGGGTTCATTACGATTCCATTGCTTGCACTGATCGCCTTTGCTCTAATCACGATTTTGCTCTGGACCGGACGTAAAGAGGACACAGTAGAGTAGGCAAAACCACTGCAGAATTTAGAGCACAAATCATTCCTGAAATTTCAGACACAAATCGGGTTCAAAACCCTGAAAAAACACGTGATGACGGGATAATCGCAGAGAATGAAAGATCGCATTATCTCTTATCTTGGTTTTGCGTAAATTGGATGTTTTTTCATTCTTTTTTCATTTTTTTCACCGCTTTACGGAAGACGCATTGTAGACTATCATTAGACCTTGTGAGAAGTTGAATATGCGCTGAATTTTCCGTATGGAAAAACGGGGGAACCAACATTGGCCTTAGTGCCGAAGGGGTGAATCGGGAAGCGGTCTTTAGGACCGAAACCGTAGGGCTACCACAGCCCGAATCCGCCAGCTAACCTCGTAAGCAATGGTGGGATAATGACGATGCTATAAGCATGCGGATCATTTCCGTATGCTTATTTTTGTGCCTGCATTTATGAAATCCACCTATGAAAACAGCGCACGGTACTACCGTTTCAACGTAAGCAAAGAGAGGAACTGTTACTACAATGGTAAGCAAGGTAAAACGACTATTGATCGGGCGTCCGATGAAGTCGAACGAACTCGATCATGAAAAGTTATCCAAGGTAAAAGCGCTGGCTGTCCTGTCTTCTGATGCGCTCTCGTCTGTAGCCTACGGAACGGAACAAATCCTGATTGTCTTGGTGGCCGCAGGGTTCACCGCTATCTGGTACTCATTGCCAATCGCATTAGCCGTATTGGGCTTGCTGGCTATTTTGATTTTATCCTATCGTCAGACCATTTTTGCTTATCCGCAGGGCGGAGGCGCTTATATCGTAGCCAAGAGCAACCTTGGGGTTCCTACCGGACTCCTTGCTGGCGGATCGCTCCTGGTAGATTATATTCTGACCGTTGCGGTTAGTGCGTCGGCGGGTACGGATGCGATCACATCCGCTTTTCCAAATCTTCATAATCATAGTGTGTTAATCGCCGTAACCGTTATTCTGCTCTTGACTATTGTCAATCTGCGGGGCGTTACGGAATCTGCATCTTTCATTGCAATTCCCGTGTATTTATTCGTGGTTTCCATCTTCGTGTTGATCATTGCGGGGGTATTCAAATATGCTACTGGCGGAGCCCATGCTAATGTTCCTGAGATAGGGGCAGCGGTATCGAATGTAAGTTTGTTTTTACTGCTTAAGGCTTTCAGCTCCGGCTGTTCGGCTCTGACAGGGGTAGAGGCTGTATCGAACGCCATTCCAAACTTCAAGGCGCCTGCGGAGAAAAATGCAGCCAAGACTTTGATGTTGATGGGAATTATCCTGGGAAGTATGTTTACCGGAATTACACTGCTTGCCTACTGGTACGGAATTACACCGGATGCAAAAGCTACGGTTGTATCCCAAATTGCTGAATCCACTTTTGGACGTGGCGGTTTGTACTTTTTCATTCAAGGGATTACAGCTGTAATTCTGTTTCTGGCTGCCAATACAGCTTATTCCGCTTTCCCGCTGCTGGCGTTTATGTTCGCCAAAGACAAGTACTTACCCCATGCATTTATGGTCCGTGGTGACCGCCTGGGCTTCTCGAATGGTATTATCTTTCTAGGTGTATTATCGGCCGTGCTTGTGGCTGCTTTTCATGGAAATACTGAAAGTCTGATTCCTTTGTACGCGGTGGGTGTATTTATTCCGTTTACGCTGTCCCAGCTTGGGATGATGGTGCACTGGTATAAAACCAAACCTAAAGGCTGGCAGAATAAATTTACCGTGAATACGGTGGGGATGCTAACTACTCTGACGATTACTCTGATCTTCATTATTACGAAGTTCTCCAGTGTCTGGATGGCTTTTATCTTCCTGCCCGTTGTAATGTTCGTGTTCCACCGTATACACAGCCATTACCTCAATACTGCCGATCAGCTGCGTATTTGTCCTGCAACGGATAAACCCTGCATCAAAGGAAGCACCGTGGTTGTTCCTGTCTCGGGTGTGACACGAGCTGTACTGCATTCGATCAGCTATGCCAAGTCCTTAACGGATAATGTGGTGGCCGTCTATGTTGGGTTCGATGAAGAAGAAATTAACAAGATGGAACAGAAGTGGGAGGAATGGGATCCGGGAGTGCGCTTGATTGTTCTACGTTCCCGCTACCGCAGCATTCTGCGCCCACTGGTCAAATTTATTGAAACAGTCGAGTGGAAGACCGCTTCAACCGATCATATTACAGTCCTAATTCCACAGTTTGTTACCAAGCATTGGTGGCAGGCGGTTCTGCATAATCAGACCAGCTTGTTCATCCGTTCTTATCTGATGAATCAAAAAGATATCGTAATAGCGACAGTGCCTTATCATTTGCACAAATAAATAGATGAACTTCATCAGCAGGGCTGTTTCCGTATACTTCGGGAGCAGCTTTTTTATTATGGTATGATTAGGAATATTCAGAACCATTCAAGGAGGAGATGCAGATGGCCGTATATTTTATTAGGCATGGGAAAGATGATGAAGGTTTTCGTGGCGGATGGAGTCAAAGGGGGCTCGTAGCTGAGGGGTACAGACAATCGGAGAAGCTAGGGCTTTATCTTAAGCAAAACCAATCCACATTCCATATTCATCGTATCATCAGCAGCGATTTACAACGGGCGTTGGATACAGCAAATGAGATATCTAGAATACTGGAAATACCAGTTGAAAGCAGCGGTCATTGGAGAGAAACGAACAATGGTGTTATAGCTGGCATGCCCAATGAAATAGTGGATGAACGATACCCGGGTTTGTATTTCTCAGGCTTACGGATGGATGAACGTTATCCTGGCGGAGAAAGTCCAGTTGAGTTTTTAACCCGCATAAAAGAAATACTATCAACATTATGTGAAGAACAATTAAGCACCAATCCGATTGAAAATGTAATCGTTGTTACACATGGTGGAGTAATAAATATAATCTATCATATTCTGAATGGATTAGAATGGACGAACAAAAGCAGTAAAGCATTTCCGGCATCTTATACTAGTATTCATAAAGTAGAGTATTGTGATGGAAAGTGGGGCATTTCTCTAGAAAACCTAACAGAGCATCTGTGAAGAACAGCGGGTAACGCCAAAAAGGAAAATATTTTTATTGACATAGAGAATGAGAATCAATATCATTTAATGAGACGTGGCGAAAGCGTCAAACCGATGAACCCATTAGATTTTACATATACAGGATTTAATAAATGTACGGTGCTTAATGTGCTTTACCTGAGAGACGAGATCCCTGTGAAACTATAAAACTTTAGGGAGTGATGATGATGTCTGAACGTTTGAACACAGATCAGTTAAGTATTGGGTATGCGGAGGCATTGATTGTCAAAGGACTGAACCTGTCTCTTCCGACAGGGAAAATCACAGCACTAGTGGGGGCTAACGGCTCCGGGAAATCTACCATTCTTAAGACGATGGCACGTATCATGAAGCCCAAGAGCGGCAGCGTGATGCTGGACGGCAAGTCGATCCATAACCTGTCTACCAAAGAAGTAGCCCGGCAACTGGCGATCCTGCCGCAGAATCCCACTGCACCAGACGGACTTACGGTATCCGAGCTGGTGAGCTACGGACGTTATCCACATCAGAAGGGCTTTGGTACGCTTACTTCTGAAGACCGCAGCATTATCGCAAATGCGATCTCTGTGACGGGTATGGAAGAGTTCCACGACCGTCCAATTGACCGTCTATCTGGAGGACAACGCCAGCGGGCCTGGATTGCGATGGCTCTGGCGCAGCAGACCGATATTCTTTTCCTGGACGAGCCGACAACTTTTCTTGATATGGCTCACCAGCTGGAGGTTCTCCAACTTCTGCAGAAGCTGAACCAGGAAGAAGGCCGAACCATAATTATGGTGGTGCATGATCTGAATCATGCATCCCGTTATGCCCAGCATATGGTAGCAATCAAATCCGGAAATGTGATTAGTGAAGGGGCACCAGTTGAGGTAATGACGCCAAGTGTACTGCGTGAAGTGTTCGGGATTGAAGCGGATATTGTTCCTGATCCACGGACGGGAGTGCCACTCTGTCTGCCTTATGAATTGGCGGCATACAAAGCAGTGTGAATTCCGTAAGAACGCGGCCTCCGCCAAGGATAGGTTATAAACGTGAAATGTGACTCATAATGATTATATATGCAGCTGGCCACAGGCTCCCGTCATTGACAAGGGAGCCTGTTCGTTGTTAAAGTTGTGGTTGCCCTGGTTAAATCCCACCTTAACTTTATTGCATATAAACAACGGGGCTCGCTCTTATAGTGAATCAAGGAACAATATTTTTATAGAGTCAAAGGAGCAAAGAACATGAATATCAGCAAAATATATGAGGATCTGCAGCAGCTGGTTCCAACAGGCATGGTGAAGCAGTATGAGACGCTGGAGAGTTATGTGTTCACACGTATGGGAGGTCAGGCTGACATCCTGGCAGCACCTGCGACATACGAGGAACTTCAGTCCATTGTTACATATGCCCGTGTAAATGAAATCCCGTTGACCGTTCTGGGTAACGGATCGAATGTCATTATCCGTGACGGAGGAATCCGCGGGATTGTCCTGCAGACAGCTGACTTAACCGAAATGGGATTAAGGGACAATCTGCTCTATGCCCAGTGCGGTGCAAAGATCATCGAAGTATCCAGATTTGCCTTAGAGAAGAAGCTTACAGGCTTAGAGTTCGCCTGCGGAATTCCGGGAACTGTAGGCGGAGCACTATACATGAATGCTGGTGCATACGGCGGAGAGGTCAAGGATGTGCTGCAAAGCGCACTTGCCATCAGCAAAGCGGGACGGCTAGTGACACTCCAAGGTGACGAACTGGAATGGGGTTACCGCAAAAGTGTCTTTGCCAGCGGCGAATTCATAGTGCTGGAGGCCCGATTTGCATTGCAGCCAGGTGATCCTGTGAGTATCAAGGCGGCCATGGACGATTTGACTCACCAGCGTGAATCCAAGCAGCCGCTGGAATATCCATCGTGCGGGAGTGTCTTCAAGCGCCCTCCCGGAAGATTTGCCGGGCAGTTGATTCAAGAGAGCGGGCTTCAGGGAGCAAGAATCGGGGGAGCCGAAGTGTCGCGCAAGCATGCTGGATTCATTGTGAATACCAATCATGCCACGGCCAAGGATTATATTGGTTTGATTCATCATGTTCAGTCTGCGGTTAAGGATAAGTTCGGAATAGAGCTGGAGACGGAAGTTGAGATTATTGGAGAAGAGTAACATGATACAGGACGCAGTTTATACACCGCGTCCTGTTTTTTTTGTATGGAGCATTATTACATGTGAATGGGTGTATTCAGCTTTTGGAGATGGAATATTTGGCTCTGTCTGTCCGCAGTTCAACCTGACCGTCATGAACTATATCCAGTTGAAGCCCGCTGACAGCGATCTCGTAATTCAGCTGGGGCAGTGGTACAAGCTCGCCGTCCCTGTTCAATGTGTTGCCTGTGCCCCGCAGAATCAGTGCACTATCCAGATATTCATCAATGACATCTACGGCATCACGATAATCCACAGTTTCCAGATTGAAGTGGACGGTGTCCAGGTCTTTCATCTCCTGTTTGTCAATCACCAGGGTTTCGCCCCCTTGGGCGGTCAGCCAATCCATTAATTTCTGTACACTTTGATCCATCAGTTGATCCCATCCTTATCAAGGAGATTATAGAATTAAGTTACCCTTTTCTTCGAAATTGAATCCATTCTTCTGTCACGCTGATTCAGTTGGGTGAAGGTGAAACATAATTTAATTACATTAATAATACATGGCATAAATATAAATCTAGCTGGACCTGCAGATGATTTTAATTTTCTTTTCAAGTGTAAACTACTATCAGGCACTTCTATTTATATCTGAACTATTTTAGTTAAGGGAGGTGAGTCTATTGTGGAGTGCTCTGTTATGGGGGGCCATTTCCGGCTCTGCGGTGCTGCTTGGTGCGCTGCTGGCGTTATATCTGCCGATTCCGAAAAAGTTGATTGGATTCATTATGGCTTTCGGTACAGGGGTACTCATTGGTGCGGCTGCGTATGAACTGCTGGATGATTCGGCCAATGAGGGGGGACTTATCCCGACTATTATCGGGTTCACAGCCGGTGCAGTTGTGTTTACACTGTTTGACTGGTATATTTCGCGCAAAGGCGGTGCAGGACGTAAACGATCCGTCAGAGACAATAGCAGTACGAAGGTGCAGGGGAGTGGTATGGCTATTTTTGCAGGAACAGTGCTGGATGCTATTCCGGAATCGATTATGATCGGTGCTAGTCTGATCTCCGGTCAAGGGGTAAGCATGCTACTGGTTGTTGCTATCTTCATCAGCAATATTCCTGAAGGATTGTCCAGTACGTCAGGACTTAAGCAGGACAATTACAGTAGGGGGAAGATCGTCTTACTATGGCTCGGCGTTCTTTTGATATCCACCATCGCATCGGGTGCAGGATACTTGTTCATGGATCATGCCAGCGGAGCTACGACGGCGCTGATCGCCTCTTTTGCCGGGGGAGGAATTATCTCTATGGTGTCCTCCAGCATGATGCCGGAAGCTTATGAGGAAGGCGGACCGCTGACCGGACTTGTTGCCGCGATGGGGATGCTCTGTTCACTGATTTTGGATCATCTGTGAGGGTTGTCAACCCACCGCCTGGCATGGTATAGTTCAATTCGCTAGTAATATTATAAAGAAGAATTCTGGGCCTTGAGCACAGGAGAGGTTCGCAAACTCCCTCTATAAAAAACTAAGACCGTTTTGGCATAAATCATCCCGGAATCAAGGGGTCCAGGAAAAGTGTAGGCAGCCGCCTGTGCTTCTCTTCCTGTTATGCTGTGCGCAAAAAGACAGCGCCTGTCAGTCAGCAAGCAAACATCCGTTCAAATTGGGCGGGAGGCGTTTCTTCTTAGTAGAGCCAAGTTTTCGAAACTCGTTCTTCTTTCCAGTTCCGGTTAACTTCCGGAGGAAAAGAGAGGGGTTTTTTGTCATGTCAGAAGGCAGATTGAAAGAGGAAATGCAGGAGGTTACCCTGCTGGGGAATCAAGGAACAACCTATAAATTCGGCTATGATCCGGACATTCTTGAGGTGTTTGATAACAAGCACCCCGGTCGCGATTATTTTGTGAAATTCAATTGTCCTGAGTTTACGAGCCTGTGTCCCGTGACCGGCCAGCCGGATTTCGGCGCGATGTACATCTCGTACATTCCGGAGCAAAAAATGGTGGAGTCCAAGTCACTTAAGCTCTATCTGTTCAGCTTCCGCAATCATGGGGATTTCCATGAAGACTGTGTAAACATTATTATGAATGATCTGATCTCCCTGATGGAGCCGCGATATATCGAAGTCTGGGGTAAGTTCACCCCGCGTGGCGGGATTTCCATCGATCCTTACTGCAACTGGGGGCGTCCGGGAACCAAATATGAAGCGATGGCCGAGCACCGGCTGATCAATCATGACCTGTATCCAGAGAAAGTGGACAACCGTTAATCCGGAGCAAGTGAGAGGAGACATTAACCGATGAACAAAAAAGCATTAGTCGTATTCAGCGGTGGCCAGGACAGCACAACCTGCCTGGTGTGGGCATTGCAGCAGTTCGAAGAGGTTCAAGTGGTGACCTTCAATTATAATCAGCGCCACGCTGCGGAGATTGAGGTCGCCAAGGAAATAGCCAAGAAATTCAATGTGAAGCAGCATATTCTTGATTTGGGCCTGCTGAATCAGCTGGCGCCTAACGCGCTGACCCGGGATGATATAGAAATTGCCGCTGGAGAAGGGGAGGAGCTGCCGAGTACATTCGTGGATGGGCGTAATCTTCTGTTCCTGTCTTTTGCAGCAATTCTTGCCAAACAGCTTGGGTATGCCAACATCATTACCGGAGTATGCCAGACTGATTTCAGTGGATATCCGGACTGCCGGGATGTATTCGTGAAATCACTGAATGTCACTCTTAATCTATCCATGGATTACGAGTTCGTCATTCATACACCGCTGATGTGGCTCGATAAAAAAGAAACCTGGAAGCTGGCCGACGAGCTTGGATATTTTGACTACGTCCGTGAACATACGCTAACCTGCTATAACGGAATTATTGGCAGCGGTTGCGGCACCTGCCCGGCTTGTCTGTTGCGGAAACGTGGCTTAGACCAATATGAAGCGGAACGAAATGAGGTCGTATCCTGATGATGGGCGAAGTATCTGTATGCAAAATCTTTACTTTTGACTCCGCTCATCAATTGGTTGGCCACAAAGGGAAGTGCAGCAACCTGCACGGCCATACCTACAAGCTGGAGGTCGTGCTGAAGGGCAAACCGCTGGTAGGAGAGGGACACTCTGACGAAGGGTTTGTCATTGATTTCAGCGACATCAAGGCAACGGTGCAGGAGAGTCTGGTGGACCATCTGGATCACGCTTTCCTGGCTATGGGGAATGAGCCTGTATTGGAGACACTGGTAAACACGGGCTCGAAGGTGGCACTGCTGTCGTTCCGGACAACGGTGGAAAATATGTCGGCTTATATTGCCTACCGCCTGAAGCAGGCCTCACTTCCGCTGTATTCTGTTAAGCTATGGGAGACCCCAACCTCCTGGGCGGAAGTGCTGGCAGCGGATATTCCTGATGAGGGGCCATCCTACCGCCTGTATGGAGGCTGTGACTGTGAGTAAGCTGCCGGTAATTGAGATGTTTGGCCCAACGATCCAGGGTGAAGGTGCGGTTATTGGTGTCAAAACCATGTTCGTCCGCACCTATGGCTGCGACTATCGCTGCAGCTGGTGTGATTCCGCTTTTACCTGGGACGGATCGGCCAAGGATAAAGTGAAGATGCTTTCGCCTGAGGCGATTATGGATGAGCTCACGCTTCTTGCCGGGGATAATTTTGATTGTGTGACGATCTCCGGGGGCAACCCTGCACTGATTGGTGAAGGAGTGGGCACATTCATCGATTTGCTTCACGAGCGCGGGATTCAGGCAGCCATTGAAACGCAGGGCAGCAGATGGCAGGACTGGTTCTACAATGTGGATGTGCTTACCATCAGCCCCAAGCCGCCAAGCTCAGGGATGAAGACCGATTGGGACATGCTTGATAGCATTATGAACAAACTGAAGACCCAGGGCAAGTCTGCCCACAGTCTGAAGGTTGTTGTGTTTAATGATGAGGATTACCAATATGCGAAAAGCATCCATACCCGCTATCCGGGGGTACCGATTTTCCTGCAGCCCGGCAACGAGGATGTTACGGAAGAGGGAGACATCTCGGCCCGTCTGCTGGGGCGGCTGGAATGGCTGTTCAATCTGGTTATTGCCGATCCAGCGATGAACAAGGCGAGGGTGCTTCCGCAGCTGCATGCACTTATTTGGCATAATAAACGGGGGAAATAATTAATAAACTGGATATTCAGCCGGACTTCTGCACTGCAGAGGTCCGTTTTTTTTTGGATATCCGCAAGTTGGAAGCAACTGTTACAAAAATGAAGCCGTATCTTTTCCTGTTCTGGTATAATTTTTAGCGTAGATATAGGACTCGTTATTATTATATGAATGAGGAGAGATTATCCAATGGCAAATGATTCTACTGCGTTAGTTATCATCGATGTTCAAGAAGCAATGTATTCTTATCCAGACATGAAGCTGTATGAGGAAGAGGAAGTGACGGGCAGAATCGTCTCCCTCCTGCATAAAGCACGGGCAGCAGGCGTTCCGGTTGTATATATTCAGCATACTGAAGATCAAGAATACACTAAGGGGACTCCAACCTGGCAGATCAGCCGCCATGTCACCCCGCTGGAAGGTGAGCTGATTGTCGAGAAGCCTACCTGGGATGCCTTTCACCGGACAAATCTGCATGAAAAGCTTCAGGAACTAGGCATTACCAACCTGGTGATCTGCGGTATGCAAAGCGAGTTCTGTCTGGATACCACTATCCGACGCGCATACAGCATGGGATACTCCAGTGTGCTGGTTGAGGATGCTCATAGTACCTTTGACAATGAAAGCTTAAGCGGCGGGGAAATTGTAAAACATCACAATTCGGTCATTGGAGGGAGATTTGCCCAGCTGCAGAAGGAACAAGCGGTGGAATTCTAATGGATACCGCCAAAGCAGCCATGAAGCCAATCCGGCGCTCCCCCCTGAGACTTTTTGCCGGAAAACAGTATTTTACTTGGAAAAGATACGGACAATGGGTAATGCAACGGAAGCAGAGAGCCAAGGTGCATCTTGCAGAAGACCTTCGGTATCGCTCCGCCAGTCATGCAACTCCACTGCTACGCAGTCTGCGGAATGTCGATATGCAGCTGCAGTATAACAAAATAACAAACCTGAAGCTTGCAGTCTCGAAGCTAAATGGTCTGTTGATACGCCCAGGTGAGACATTTTCTTATTGGCAGAACATCGGAAAGCCGACCCGGCAAAAAGGTTACCTTGATGGGATGGTTCTGTATTACGGCGGATTTCGTTCCGGAACCGGGGGCGGCTTGTGCCAATTATCCAATCTCATCTACTGGATGACTCTGCATACGCCGCTTTGTGTTACGGAACGACACCGCCACAGCTACGATGTATTTCCTGATGAACAACGGACTCAGCCTTTTGGCAGCGGGGCGACTTGTGCTTATAATTATCTGGATCTGCAGCTCCTGAATCCGACCGAAGAAACCTATCAGCTTAGACTGTGGCTGGATGACACTCACTTATATGGGGAATGGCGCTGTGATGCCGAGCCACTCTATAAGTATGAAGTTTACGAAGCGGATCATGTGATTAGTCTGGAACCGTGGGGAGGATACATCCGCAGTAACCGCATCCGGCGCAAGGTAATGACGCCTGACGGCGAGTTGGTGGCCGATGAAGCGGTTACCGAGAATGTTGCACTGATGATGTACTCTCCGCTGCTGCATGGATAAACCTGAAGGATTTGGGGGCATAACATAGTATGGCTTGAAGGAATTATTGCCTGCTGGTTCATATCTCTTCATCCGAAGGAGTGGTCATACATGATCGCAGTAACGTACCAAGGCAAGAAGAAAGTAGCCGTCAAAGAAGTTTCTGATGCCAAGCTTGAGAAAAAAGATGATATCATCGTCCGCATTACCTCTACAGCCATCTGCGGCTCGGACCTCCACATCTATAATGGAGAAATCCCTGGAATGCATGACGATTACATTATTGGGCACGAGCCGATGGGAATCGTGGAGGACGTGGGTCCGGAGGTCACCAAGGTGAAAAAGGGCGACCGTGTCATTGTTCCTTTTAACGTAGCCTGTGGTCATTGCTACTTCTGTCGTCATGAAATGGAGAGCCAATGTGATCATGCTAACGATGCCAAGGATACAGGGGGTTATCTGGGCTACTCAGATACGTATGGCGGGTTTGCCGGCGGTCAGGCTGAGCTGCTCCGTGTACCCTATGGCAATTTTGGCCCGTTTGTCGTACCTGAGGATGCAGAGATGGAAGATGAGAAGCTGATGTTTCTCTCAGATATCGTGCCGACAGCCTGGTGGGGTGTTGAGAACGCCGGCGTCAAACCAGGAGATACAGTCATTGTTCTGGGCTGCGGGCCGGTTGGGCTGCTGACTCAAAAGTTTGCATGGATCAAAGGGGCTTCCCGGGTGATTGCCGTGGATCATGTTCCGTATCGTCTCCACCATGCCAAGAAGACCAATAATGTGGAGATTTTCAATTTTGAGAAAGTGAAGGACATTGAGTCCCATTTAAAAGAAATTACGCGCGGTGGAGCAGATGTAGTCATTGATTGCGTCGGTCTCGATGCCAAAAAAACAGTGGTGGAAAAGGTGGAAACCACACTGATGCTGCAAGGGGGTTCGCTTGGAGCTTTCAGGATTGCAGCAGAGGTCGTGCGTAAGTTCGGAACGATCCAGTTGATCGGTGTGTATGGGCTTAACTATAATATGTTCCCGCTGGGACATCTGTTTGAGCGCAATATTACACTTAAGATGGGACAGGCTCCGGTTATTCACTACATGCCGGCTTTATATACAATGATTAAAGAAAATGTATTTGATCCAACGGATATAATTACGCACAGGCTGCCGATCAGCAGAGCAGAACATGCGTACAAGGTCTTCAATGAGAAGGAAGAGGATTGTATCAAGGTTGTGCTTAAACCTTAGGTATGGAGCATAAGCGTCACGATAAGGATCTTCTTAAATACAGGCATGGACTTCTTCCGGGTAGCGGAGTTCATGCTTTTTTATTTGCTTATTTATTGTGAAAAAGGCTGCAATTTTCTTCATTCTGCGATAAATTAACATAGTGAGTTTTATCTAACGTGAAAGGAAGCTATCCGTGAATTCAAAAAAGCCGCCCGTTCCTATCCCGCTTCTGATGCTGATTGGAATTGTGGCCATCTCGTTTTCTTCAATTTTCATCAAATGGTCGGATGCTCCAGCTTCAGTTCAAGGTATGTACCGGCTGTTTTTCACCTCGCTTTTGATGTTGCCTTTTGCCAGGCCATACAGCGGGGCGGCATTTGCGCTGCGCCGTAAGGACTGGCTCATGTTGGGAATCTCTGGCGTTATGCTGGCTTTGCATTTTTTACTCTGGATGGGTTCACTGAAGTATACCTCTGTGGCCAGTTCAACTATGATTATGGCGCTGGAGCCTGTATTTATTATGCTGGGAGCCTACATACTGTATAAGGAAAGAAGTACCTCTGCCGCTATATTGGGTCTGAGCATCGCCATAATCGGTGTGGTCTTTATCGGCTGGGGAGATATTGGTCTCTCTGCGGATAACCTCAAAGGTGACCTGCTATCCATCGGCGGTACTGTTGCGGTTGCCGGCCATTTACTGATTGGACAGAAGCTTGTGGCCCGTATGCCATCCTATCTTTACAGCCTGATCGTATTTATTTCAGCGGCAGCCGTATTTTGCGTATATAATTTGCTCTCTGGCATTCCATTCTTTGATTATCCCCCGCGGGAGTGGGGCATCTTTGTTCTGCTAGCTGTGATTCCCACCGTATTCGGGCATATTCTGTTCAACTGGCTGTTGCAGTATGCTTCAGCAACTACAGTATCGATGAATATTCTGGGTGAACCCGTGGGGGCGAGCATTCTGGCATTCTTACTCCTGGGTGAACAGTTGACAGGGCTGCAATGGACCGGTGGAGTATTGGTAATGAGTGGACTCGCTGTATACTTATATGCAGGACGCAAAAAAGCGGTGAGGGTAGAGGAATCCCTTCCCAGCGCATCCTAATAGATTATTAATAGAGATAAAGGGGTTTCTATCCATGAATGAACATGAACAATTTCCAAAACCAAAACCTAACGATCCGGAAGATAGACAAGGAGTAGTTCCTTCCAGTGAAGAGCTGTGGAACGAGGATACCTACTCCGCCTGGACCGCCCGTTTCGGCACTCCTGCTGAAGCTGCGGCGAAGCTCATGAAAGATCCTGCTGCCAAGCTCTACCCTCTTCTGGGCTACCTCGGCGAAATTCAGGATAAGAAAGTAATGAATCTCATGGGTTCTAACGGTATGAAGGCCGTAGCATTGGGACTACTGGGAGCAAACGTGAGCGTGGCCGATTTCTCGGAAGCTAACGCCCGTTATGCAAGCGAACTCGCTGAAGCAGCTGGAGTTCAACTTAAATACATCGTGTCGGATGTGCTGAAGCTGCCGGAAGAACTGCTGGATAGTTCGCATGATATTGTCTTTGCTGAAATGGGAATTGTACATTACTTTACGGATCTGGCCCCATTTATGGATACTGTGTGCAGACTGTTGTCACCCGGTGGCCGGTTCGTGCTGCGTGATTTCCATCCCATTACGACGAAACTGATTTCCTCCAAGGGATCGACAGCCAAGATCCGTAAGCACAAGGTGAGCGGCGATTATTTTGACACTACGTTGGAGGAAAAGAAGGTATCCTACTCCAAGTATCTGCCTTCATCCGGAGTATCTTCGGGAGAAGACAAACACAGTGTTGTATACTGGCGGCGCTGGACATTGGGTGAGATCGTGACAGCAGCGGCCAGAAGCGGACTGATCATCCGGGAATTAGCCGAAGAGCCCAATTTATCTTCTGAAGTTTTTGATGCAGGAATTCCCAAGACATTTGCCCTTGTGGCGGAGAAAATACAGTAGTCTCCATTAACCAACAGGTATAGCCCTAGACGCTGTAACAGTGTCTCAAGGGGCTGTACTTTTTTTTGAATTATTCTTCTTCTGGAAGTCCGGCGGCCAGCTCTGCAAACGCAAGTTGTAAAGGGGTAAGGGTATAATCTTTCCGCCATGCCAACGCGAATTCACCATGCTCGGGCTGTACACCTGGCAGCGGTATGAAGCATAATAACCCGGCAGCGAGTTCAGCCTCAATCCCGGTCCTAGAGCATAGCCCCACTCCTCCTCCGTTACGAATCATTCCTTTCAGCGCCTCGGGCGAATTCACTACAGCATGACCCCATACCTTCACACCGTTCCGCTCAGCCCATTCATCCGTAATTCCTTGTAGAAAAGAACCCGTCTCATGCTGAATCCATGGCTCCAGGACAAGCTGATCAGGCGAAATATTCTGGATGTCCGCAAAAGGATGTCCTGCTGAAAAAACAATAACAGCCTCATTGCGGGCAATCGTACGGGTTGTAAAGGAACTGTCCTGCCCGTCATAGGTATGCAGAACAGCAAGCTGGATTTCTCTGCCCCGCAATCGCTCACGAATAACAGTATCCGGCTGCACGGACAGCGTAATATCCAAGCCGGAGTACTGGCGGATGAATTGCGAGGCCAAATTAGGCAGAAGATAAGTACCTGGCACATAACTTGCTTCGAGTTCGAGATGACCGGAAGAGAGTGAGGAGTATTGTTTGATGCTTCGTTCAGCTTCAGCCGTAAGTGCGACAATCCGTGATGCGTATTGATACAGCGTGCGTCCCGCATCGGTAAGCAGCACCCGTCCGCTGCGGTATTGAAAAAGAGGGGTACCCAGCTCGCTTTCCAGGCTTTTCATATGAAAGGAAACGGTTGGCTGTTTTAAGCCCATTTCGGCTGCCACATCGGTTACTTTTTTATATTTCTCAATCAGGACTACGATTTGAAGCTTAACAATGTTCATCATGTACCTCCACAAAAATAGGGATTCATTAAAGGATTTTATTCTTAATATAGATTATATCTATAGCGTTATACAATTTCTATTACGTTTTTTATCCTCCGCTTTACATACTTAATACTTTTCTCTGACGAACGGGCTCTAGAATAGGAAGAGTCAGATGTGACACGGACACAGTCTGATGCTTCCAAAGGTGAGTTTTGTATGAAGCAGATAACCAGTAGCAGATACTCACAAAGCATAGCGGATGCTGATCCGGTGGACATGTCTATTGTACATTCACGGCAGCAGAGGCTATACAAAACACTCAGGAGGAGACAAAAAAATGCAATTTAGAAAAACGTGGGTCATGGCTTTGGCATTAACAAGTGTAGTAGCACTTTCGGCATGCGGCAACAACAACGGAGGAAACAATGCAGCAACCAATAATGGTGGAAAAAATGCAGCTGCTACGAATGCACCTACAGAAACGAGCAGCGGCGCAGACTTGAGCGGTTCTATTCTGGCTTCTGGCTCTACAGCATTGCAGCCGCTGGTTGAACAGGTAGCTGAGAAGTTCATGGAAACCAATAAAGGCGTTGATATTCAGGTACAAGGCGGAGGAAGCGGAACAGGTCTTACTCAAGTAGCTGAGAAGCAAGTGGATATCGGTAACTCCGATGTATTTGCAGAAGAAAAACTGAAGGATGCCGATGCTGAAAAAGCAAAAGCGCTTGTGGACCATCAGGTAGCGGTTGTAGCCATCGCAGCAGTTACTCATAAGGATGCAGGTGTAGATACGTTAACCAAGCAGCAGCTTGTAGATATTTTCACAGGTAAAGTAACGAACTGGAAAGAAGTTGGCGGTGCAGACCAAAAGATTCAGATCATCAACCGTCCAAGCAGTTCCGGAACACGGGCTACCTTCGAAAACTTTGCACTTGGAACCAAAACAGAAGATCTTCAAGGATCTATTCAGGAAGACTCCTCCGGTACGGTTAAGAAAATAATCGGAGAAACTCCGGGAGCGATTGGTTACCTGGCTCTGTCTTATCTTGATGATTCCGTGAAGACATTAAAATATGATGGTGTTGAGCCGTCTGTTGACAATGTAATCTCTGGTAAATATCCGGTATGGGCTTATGAGCACATGTACACTAACGGCGAACCAACTGAGGTAGTAAAAGCATTCCTCGATTACATGGTGTCTGACGAAGTGCAGAACGATAACGGTGATGTAGTGGAACTGGGTTATATTCCGGCTGTGAAAATGCAGGTTTCCCGTGATGTAGCAGGTAAAGTAACTACTAAGTAATTCATAACAAAACATTCAAGTGTATCATCCATTAGAACTTCAAGTGATTAGAGGCGGATTTCTTCTGCCTCTCTTTTCACTTTAGAAAGAGGGAGCATCTTGAGGGCAAAACCAAAGAAAACAAAGATTGAAAAACATCATATAGAAGATTTTATTGGACGGGCGTATATGTCCTTCTGTGTACTGCTATTGATTGTCATCATTATATCGATGGTATATTTTGTAGCATCCAAAGGAATATCCACATTCACCAGTGGAGATGTAAAAGTATCTGAATTTCTGTTTGGCACCAAATGGTCCCCTGAAGCGGACACGCCTTCGTATGGAGCTTTTCCTTTTATCGCCGGCTCCTTTCTGGTTACGCTGATTGCTGCACTGATTGCAAGTCCGCTAAGTATCTGCGCTGCACTGTTCATGACAGAAATTGTCCCTGGCTGGGGCAAAAAGCTGCTGCAGCCGGTAATCGAGCTGTTGTCCGGTATTCCATCTGTCGTGTACGGCTTCGTCGGTCTTAGTGTCATTGTTCCTTTTCTGCGTAATACGTTCCCTGGTCAGGGCATCGGGGTTGCTGCAGGCGCGCTTGTCCTGTCGGTCATGATCCTGCCGACCATTACAAGCGTGGCTGCAGACGCGCTGGCTTCATTGCCGCAAAATCTGAAAGAATCCTCTTTTGCGCTCGGTGCCACCCGGTGGCAGACCATAGCCCGTGTGATTCTCCCGACTACGTTCCCTGCGATTATGACAGGTGTGGTGCTGGGGATGGCTCGTGCATTCGGAGAAGCCCTGGCTGTGCAAATGGTTATCGGGAATGCGCCTTTCGTGCCGCGGTCGCTCTTTGAATCCGCATCGACTCTGACCAGTGTGATTACACTGAGTATGGGCAACACGACGATGGGCTCACCGCAAAATAACGCGCTGTGGAGTATGGCGCTGGTTCTTATGCTGATGACTTTTGTCTTTGTCCTCCTCGTAAGAATGCTCGAAAGGAGAAATAAAATTTGAAGCCGAGAACTGCAGACAAAATTGCCACAGCGCTTATCGTATTTTTCGCATTACTTATTGTAGCCATCCTGGTAGGACTATTGGGATACATTCTGATCCGGGGCCTTAACCATATCAGCTGGGATTTCCTGACCTCTGCACCGCAAAAGATCCGCGCAGGCGGAGGCGTCGGGCCACAGCTGTTCAATTCCATCTACCTGCTGGTCTTGACCCTAATCATTACTGTGCCGCTAGGCCTGGGAGCTGGGATCTTCATGGCGGAATATGCCCGCCCAGGCAAGCTGACCAACTTCATCCGTCTGATCGTAGAGGTATTGTCTTCGTTTCCTTCGATCGTTGTCGGGTTGTTCGGTCTCCTGCTAATCGTTAACACCTTTAACCTCGGGTTCTCCCTGGTCTCAGGTGCTTTGGCTCTTACCTTCTTCAACCTGCCGCTGATGGTGCGGATTACGGAACAGGCCTTCCGCACAGTGCCGAAGCAACAGAAGGAGGCAGGCTTTGCCCTTGGGTTGTCCAAGTGGAAGATTGTAACTACTGTACTGCTTCCAGTCGCGTTGCCAACCATTATCACCGGAACCATTCTGTCCGCGGGACGTGTCTTTGGGGAAGCGGCTGCGCTGATGTTCACAGCAGGCATGAGCAGCCCACGTCTGGATTTCACCAACTGGAATCCGGCTAGCGCGACTTCACCGCTGAATCCTTTCCGTCCGGCAGAAACGCTGGCAGTGCACATCTGGAAAGTTAACAGTGAAGGATTGGCCCCGGATGCCATACAGATCGCAGCGGGAGCTTCGGCAGTGCTTGTGATTACGGTACTTATTTTCAATCTAGCTGCCCGTTACTTCGGCCGTTTGATTTACCGCAAGCTTACTGCTTCTAAAAGAATGAGCTAATAGCAAGTATACGATGGATCAATAGGAGGAATATGAGATGGGTATAGCGGAACCAGTGGTGCGCGAATCATTCCAAACCGAGGATTTAAGCATATTTTACGGCACTTATGAGGCAGTAAAAGGGATTAGTCTTCCTTTTGCACAGAATACAGTTACAGCGTTGATCGGCCCTTCGGGCTGCGGCAAATCGACCTTTCTCCGTTCGCTTAACCGTATGAATGATGAAATCTCCGGTTCCACAACGAAGGGAAGCATCTGGATCGATGGTGTGGACATCAATGCTCCAGGTACAGATGTAATCAAGCTTCGCCAAAAAATCGGTATGGTCTGGCAAAAGCCTAACCCCTTCTACAAGTCGATTTACGAGAACATTGCATTTGGTCCAAAATATCACGGGATCAAGGGCAAAGCGGCTCTGGATGAAATTGTGGAGAGCAGCCTGCGCCGCGCGGCTCTTTGGGACGAAGTCAAGGACCGTCTGAAGGATTCAGCACTCGCATTATCCGGCGGACAACAGCAGCGTCTATGCATTGCCAGAGCATTATCGGTAAATCCGCAGATTCTCCTGCTGGATGAGCCTGCATCTGCCCTTGACCCGGTATCTACCGGTAAAGTCGAAGAGCTGATCAAGGAACTGAAAGAGGAGCTGCGGATTGTTATTGTTACACACAATATGCAGCAAGCTGCACGGATCTCAGATTATACAGCATATTTCTACCTTGGTTCACTGGTGGAGTACGACAAGACAGAGAAGGTTTTCAGCAACCCTGAGAATCAAATGACTCAAGAGTATATCATGGGCCGCTTCGGCTGATTCGCCAGGAATTCAGAAACAGGTATAACCCCTTCTGCAGAAGGAGTTGTATCTGTTTTTTTTATTGTTTATGATATTTTTTGGGAGGAAGAGGCTTGCTGATAAACCCCTGGACTGAATCCAATGCATAGTGCTAACTTGAAACGTATGAATCAGATGGAAGGATGTATGAATATGGATAAAAGAGCCAAGAAAGTTCTACAGACAACCTTTTGGTCTTCGGCTGGATGGAAGAATGTACCTGCTATATATGCTGGTGAAGATTTTGAATATGCCAAAAGCCATGGACTGATGTTTGATCCGGTTACGATTACACATGACGAATGTGTGCGGCGGATTCGAGAGCTTCATGATAGCGCCGTCACCAAAGAACGGGTAGCGACAGCTTTTGTACATAGCCTGTCTACGCGGAAAGTTCATTTACGGAGTGCTTTGTCCAGCTGGGCACTGACTTCCGGCTTGGAACTTCATACCTATGAACAGCACCCGTTGGAGAGAGCCAGTTATAGTTGCTGTGGAGATTGTAACGCGGTTAAAATCATGTCCGACAAGAACTATATAAATGCAGACGTGAATGTGCTTAACTTTGAAAGGGTTAAATGGGGCGGAGTCCGGCTTAACCAGCTTTTATATTGCTGGCTGGACCTTGAACTGTTAAATCGAGAAGAAGAACTCAGCATTAGCAGAGCAGATTTGGAAATCCTCAGACGCCTGATAGAAGCAGTGGAAGAGTGTGATCCTGGCGATACGGCACGTAAACTGGAGAAGCGCTGGAAAGACCTGTTCCCGTCAAGTAAGCAGGAACGCGATGTGCTTATGGAGATTTGGGGTTTTGCGGGAATATTGGTGCCGCAGGAAGAGCCCCGGCCGGGGCGCGGCGGAGATAGTGATTTTATCTCTGTTGCCAACTGGCGGGGAGAGGACAGAATCTCGCGGGAGAAGCTGGAATTTTATTTTGGCACAATGCTATAAATTCAAAGAGAGCAAGCTGCGTATCGTCTCGATGACTAGCTCCGGCTGATCATGAATAATCATATGGCCGCTTTGTTTAGCAATAGTGAGTTCACTGTCTGTGGAGAGGTTCAGCATGCTGCGCTGTCCGGCTTGCCAGATCGCTTCAAGCTGCTTGCCGCCTGCTTCGGAAAATCCGAATGAAGCATAGTCCTGCGGAAGCCCCCGGGTAATGATACGCACCGGAAGAGCGCCGAAGGTTTGCCCGCGGATAGCATCCTCGGTTGAACTTGCCATGGCGCCTTCTTGCTCTTTGGCGGCAAAATAGCTTGGTGTAGATATGACGTTAATGAACTCGCCCCGGTCTTCCTTCGCAACCATACCTGCCAACAGGCTGTTCTGGAACAACCGCATAACTCCAGAACGCTTCAATACGGTGAGCATGGCAGCTGATGGATTCCCGGCGAAGTTCTCTGATTTCAGAATAGATGCTGTCTTCCGTTCATCATTCTCCGGTCTCGCATCCACCAGTACGAGACCCAGGACGTCATCCCTGTAGGTCTCAGTGAAGAGACGAGCGTACATTCCGCCAAGGGAATGGCCAACCACCAGATAAGGGCCGGGTAAACCTTCGTTCATAAGCGCGTCATGCAGCTCTCGGACGATATTTGCGCCGGTTCGCTCATTGGGGGATGACTCGCTCCAAGCATAACCAGCCCGGTCATAACTGACCACTGTTGCAATCTTAGCCAGCTCTTCAGGGATATTCCTCCACGATAAGCTGGTCTCGCCGCTTCCTGCTTCGAGAATAATAGTAGGACCCCCGGAACCTTGTTTGTTTAGGTGCAGTTTGAAGCCACCTGCATCTACCAGTTTTCCTGGTGGCGGATATTGCTTTTTAGCAATATTAGAAGCTATAGCTTCGTACAAGAATCCTGAACCTATTAGGAGGATTATTGCAGATAAAACAAACAGCAGTAGCCTTTTCCCTGAGCTTTTTACTTTGTTTTTCCCAGATTTGAATCGGTTCATAATGGCTGCAAGCCTCCTTTTTTAATACGCTTGTATTATATAAAACGAATGATACCACATAAGGTTTTGAAAAAGTAGACTTTAAATAACAAATATGAAATAAAAAGTTATTCTCTATATTTGAGCATAAACACTTGAAAAACTAATTACATTAGTTTATATTATGACTAATAATATTAGTTTTGGAGGGGTTCGTATGAGATTAACTCAAGAAGGCCATTTGCTGCAGCTGACCTGGATGCCCAGATTCTTTCCTGTGAATTGTTACCTGGTAGAGGAAGAGGATGGATTGACGTTAATTGATGCTGCGATGCCGTTCAGTGTTCAGGGCATCATGGACACAGCTGTTAAGCTGAATAAACTGGTTAAGCGCATCATACTGACACATGCCCATGGTGATCATGTTGGAGCGTTGGATGAACTGAAGAAGCGGCTTCCGGCAGCGCTTGTGTATATTTCTGAAAGAGATTCCGCCTTGCTTAGGGGCGACCGATCTTTGAGGGCTGACGAACTGCAGACGCCAATTAAAGGCAGTGTTCCAGCTAAAATCACCACCGTGCCGGATATCCTGCTGCGGGAGGGCGATGCTATAGGGTCGTTAACAGCCATTGCGACACCGGGCCATACACCGGGTTCGATGTCTTTTCTGGATCAGCGTACCGGCGCTCTTGTGGTTGGAGATGCTTTTCAGACCTTTCGCAGAACAGCTGTATCGGGAACGGTTGTACCGTTGTTTCCTTTCCCTGCGATGGCTACCTGGAATAAAGCCAAAGCATTGGAAAGTGCGATGAAGCTCCTTAAGCTATCACCGAAGCTGCTAGCAGTAGGACACGGGAATCTGCTGAAGGCACCGGGCGAACAAATGAAGTTCGCGATTCACCAAGCCAGCATGCAGAAGAAAGGAGGGAACTAAATGTCACCCAGAGCTGGATTGGACACACATGCATTAGTACTGGCAGCTGCGGAAATTGCCGATGAGCAAGGAATAGAAGAAGTGACCTTGGCTGCGCTCGCAGCCAAGCTGGGCGTACGTTCACCGTCGTTGTATAATCACATTAACGGACTTCAGGGTCTGCGTTCATTGCTTGCTGTACACGGCCTTGAATTGCTCTGTGCGGCATTGTCTGCTGCCTCGGATGGACTGAAGGGGGATGCAGCTGTACACGCTATGGGACAGGCTTATATTGGCTTTGCCAGGCAGCACCCCGGACTGTATGAGACCACGCTGCGGGCGCCAGAGGAAGGAAATCCAGAGTTGAAGAAGGCGAGCGAACAGGTACTGTCATTAATTATTGAAGTGCTGTCCGGCTATGAGCTTGGCGCAGAGGGAGAATTACATGCGGTCCGGGGCTGGCGGAGCTTGCTGCACGGATTCGCTGCCTTGGAGAACAAGGGAGGATTTGGCATGCCTCTGGATACAAACGTGAGCTTAAACCGGCTGATTAGCACATTCATTGCTGGTATCCGCTGCATGAGCTTAAGCGAGTAGATCAGGAATCAAAGGGTAACAAGTTGAATCTAAGGAGGTAATATTCGTGGGCAGAGTGGAAGAGCAAGGAATAGTCACGACTTATGAGGAAATGAAAGAGGTTATTGGCAAGCTGGGCATCCTGCCGCTGGCCTCACTCATCCCGGAGCATCCCTCCGTGACCGGATTGACCTTGGCTGAGAATTGGCATACGGATACTGAGCTGGATCCATGGTCCTGGCGTGCCCGTTTCCCTGGCGAAGGTGTGGCTGCATACGGAAAGTTCATTCGGAAAAAGGCAATTCTGGTCTCCAGTGAATGGTTCCCGGCTTACGCGGCGGCTGCGGGCAGCCAGCATTCCTTAGAGGAACGTTATGATAGCGGACTGTGCAGCAGGGAAGCGTTGACCTTACTACAGATCATCCGCGACAATCAGGGGATTGAGACACGTGAACTCCGTACGCTGGCGGATATGAAGGCAAAGGAGAAAAAGACTGCATTTGACAATGCCGTTACGGAGCTGCAAGGCACACTGGACATTGTCATTTCAGGAGTTAAGGAGCGTCATAATGCGGCTGGAGAGAAAAATGGCTGGAACAGCACTTCGTTTGAAACGGTAAGCCACTGGATGGCTGATTATAAGATACCGGCATTTAAAGGCACGAGAGAAGAAGCGGTGACATGGCTGCGATCGCGTATGGAACAGGACTGGCATCCTGGTGCAGTGAAGTGGTTAGGAAAAGTATTGTCCTGGTAAATAGAAATAGAAACGGCTGAATCTTTCCCCTAAAGGAAGATATCAGCCGTAAGCGCTTTCCATGGAGCATATATAATTAATCAGCTTCTTACAGCATGGGGGCCAGGTAAGCAATCAGAAAATACAGGAATCCAAAAAACAGCATGACATAAGCCGTGTATTTGATGGCATTGGAAGCAACGATGCTTGAGTCGGTAGGAGCTTTGACTTCCGAGCGATCCGGTTTGACCGTTTCCATGTCGTGGGATAACGATTCTTTCATCGGGACAACCTCCTTGGAAATAGAATCCTTAACTGTATTGTGACATAATTGTGAATAAAATTCAACAATATTGTGAAAATATTTTGAACAATACTTCAAAAATGGACTATTTATATCATTAAATCTAGCTAGTTAAGCAAAAAAACACCCTGGAGCCCTCTTTTATAAGAGAAACTCCAGGGTGTTACGTGTTAGAAATGGAAATGTCAAGCTATCGATAAACTTGGATTAAGCCCAATTTCCGTTGCGGAAGATAGGTTCAGCAATACCTTCATCCGTGATTCCATCGATATTCATTTCTGCCGATCCCATCATGAAATCTACATGTGTCAGGCTCTGGTTCATCCCGTGCTCTGCCAGCTCTTCTTTGCTCATTGTAATACCTTGCTCCAGGGTGAAGGCATAAGCTGCACCTATAGCCAGGTGACAGGAAGCATTTTCATCATAGAGTGTAGTGTAATACAGAATTCCGCTTTCCGAGATAGGAGAGTGGTAGGGCACCAGGGCAACTTCGCCAAAATAAGCGGAGCCTTCATCCATCGCCAGCAGCGACGCCAGAGCTTCCTGGCCTTGCTCGGCTGTAAAGTCTGTAACTTTCCCGTTTTCAAGTGTGAGGGTGAACCGGTCGATGATCTTACCGCTGTAGCTCAGCGGTTTGGTGCTGCTGACTTTGCCGTTCGCCCCTGTCTTAAGCGGAGCCGTAAATACCTCTTCTGTTGGAATGTTAGCGAGAAAAGGAACTCCGCGACCGTTCACAGCCCCGGCTTGGCACCAGATATGGCCTTCAGGCAATTCAAGCGTCAGATCCGTACCCGGGGCGGTGTAGTGCAGCTTGCGGTATCTCTTCGCATTTAGAACATCACAGCGCTGTTTCAGACCTCCCAGATGGAGCTTCCAGGCTTCAACCGGATTCTCCTGGTCTGCTCTGACCGCTTTGAAGATGGCATCCCACAGCAGATCTACCTGCTGCTCAGGTGAAGCGTCCGGAAATACCTTGGCTGCCCAGACAGGGGAAGGGTAAGCCACAATGCTCCAGCTGACATGGTTGCCCATCAGCAGTTCCCTGTAAGGCATCATAGCCTGACCTGCGGTACGCTGATTGTCTGCAATACGGACGGGATCTATGCCGTTCAGCAAATCTGGATTTGTCGAAACGATCGACAGGAAGGCCGCTCCGCCGCGTGCCAGATCCTCCAGCTCATCTGCCTGCCATTTTGGCGGTTCGAGGAAACTTTCGGAAGGGGCTAGCTCATAACGAGTCCGGGTGACAAGTTCATCCGTATAATTCACTTTGACTAGCTTTGCCCCGGCTTCATAGGCTTGACGTACAACCAGGCGTACCAGTTCAGCAGAGGCAATGTCAGCGTTGACCACAAGTGTCTGCCCCGGCTGAATGTTAATTCCGATTTTTACAGTCAATAGTGCGTAATTCTCCAGCTTTTGCTTGAAACTCAGCATAGTTAAAGCTCCTCTCGATCTCTCTGTTCAGCTTCAGTTAAAACGCCCAGTTTCCCTTCAGGAATACAGGTTCCTTGGTGCCATCTGCGGTAATTCCATAAATGTCCATCTCAGGTGAACCGATCATAAAGTCGACATGGGTAACACTTGTATTCAAACCGCGTTCAATCAATTGTTCCTGATTCATGTCCTTGCCACCTTCAAGACAGAAAGCGTAAGCTGTACCGATGGCCAGATGGTTAGAGGCATTCTCATCGAACAAAGTATTGAAATACAGGATGTTGGATTCGGATATTGGAGATTTATGAGGGACCAGGGCAACTTCGCCTAGATATTTTGCTCCTTCATCCAGTCCGATGAGATATTCCAGTGCTTCCTGGCCTTTTTCAGCTTTTACAGAAACGATCCGGCCCTGCTCAAAAGTAATAGAGAAGCCATCGATGATGTTCCCACCGTAGCTAAGCGGTTTCGTGCTTCTTACAGTTCCGTTCACACCGGTTTTGAGTGGGGCTGTGAATACTTCTTCAGTTGGCATATTGGCGACAAAAGAATGACCTTTGGCATTGATGCTGTCTCCTTGAGCCCACAGATGGCCTTCAGGCAGCTCGATGCTAAGGTCTGTGCCGGGTGCTATGTAATGAAGACTTTTGTATTTTTTCGCGTTCAGGACATTGGCTTTTTGTTCAAGTGTATCCAAATGCTCCTGCCAGGCAGCAACCGGATCCTCACGGTCCAGGCGCACAGTGTGGAAAATCGCATCCCAAAGCTTGCTGATACGTTCTTCTGCCGGAACTTCAGGGAATACTTTATCTGCCCATGGCTGTGATGGGATGGCAACAATGCTCCAGCTGACTTTGTCGGACATTTGCATTTCACGGTATTTGGTCAGTGCCGCTCCGCGGGTTTTCTGGAAGTTCGCAATCCGCTCCGGATCAATGCCTTTGAGAGCGTCGGGGTCCTCTGCGATGACATGAAGAAAAGCTGCTCCATTCTCAGCGAACTCGGTCATTTCTCCGGCGAACCATGTAGGTGCCTTCGTGAACACTTCCGGTGCGGCATGCTCGAATTGCTGACGGGTGATGAACTCGTCACTCCAGTTGACTTTTACCTGGCTTGCGCCGATGGCATATGCTTTGGATGTAATCATACGAACGAATTCTGCAGCCGAGATTGGCGCGCTCACGACGAGAATTTGTCCGGGTTGAACATTAACACCAATTTGAACCGCCAAATCCGCATATTTACTGAGCTGAGTTTGCAGTGGGGTCATTGCGATTTCCTCCATTTTCGATTGATTTAGTCTTTAGTATTAAATTATTAACCGCCGGATGAAAAAAGTCAATTGGCTTACATTAGGTAGGGAAATGCTCTCATCTCATGATATACTAAGGGGAAGTTAGGATATGATGAAGGGAAGATAAGATATGAACGTGGATATCATAAAAGCAGAAATGAAACGCGAAGAGGATCGAAGCTTCGTAGGTAGAACAGTCTTTACACTTGAAAATCACAGTTCCCCTTATGAGATCACATTTTTCAGCAAACGCGGCACGGAATGGGATTACAGTCTGAGCTTTGCGGGTGAGCCGGGTAGTGAGGAACAGTTCCTGGAAACCGATGCGCTGCTTGAAAATGATGACGATGTCTACAATCTGCTGCTGGATGCGGCACTGGACACCCAGGAGATTCCGGAAGAGGTTGAGGAAGAGTAAATGATAAATGCGACCCTTAATGGCATGAGTGATGCCGGAAAGGGTCGCATTTTTGTTGGTGCGCCCGGCATGGGCGATAACTTGGGGGTGAAAGTCCGCTACAGGCTTGGCAGTAGGAACTGTTAGCTGAAGGCAAGGGTGTCCAGCGTGAGGCGGAATCTGAAGGAAGCCGGAAGCAAACCCTCGGTCTGACGAACAGAAATCACATAGAAGGCATCATGGGACGGATGAGCTTGCCAACCAAAGCAAAGTCCAATACTGCCCGAATCCCATGATGTAAATGTGGCAGATGGATGAGGGGAAGGTTATCGCTCTTAACCGGGGAGATCTCACAGACGACAAGTATCACACAGGTTGCTGAAATTTGACAAGATTATACCATATATTCATATCCGTCCTCTAAAGGGGGAGGGAATTGACATATTTTATCGAAATGGTTAAGAGGTCCAATTATATTAGAAGTTATATAGAGGAGGCATACTGGCTGTGACAAGTCCGATTCTGAATCAGATTGGTGCTGTTTTCATTCCGGTAAGTGATATTGAACGGTCGAAAAACTGGTATTGCAGTTTACTGGGGCTTCCCCTTGACGGCGAAGTGCTGTTCGATCATTTGTACGTGGTTCCAATGCAAGGGCCCGGTATTGTTCTGGACAGCAGGATTTTCACAACCGAAGCCGTACTGAAGGTTCCTTCCTTCCACCTGAACACTGAGGATATTGATGCGGC
Organism: Paenibacillus sp. 22594; assembly: GCF_052044425.1. Classification (NCBI taxonomy): domain Bacteria; kingdom Bacillati; phylum Bacillota; class Bacilli; order Caryophanales; family Paenibacillaceae; genus Paenibacillus; species Paenibacillus sp. 22594. The sequence goes on along the minus strand of NZ_JBQENA010000001.1, from coordinate 329,765 downwards.
CTATGATTTTGTCAAGGAGTCCGGGGCAGAGCTGCTGACTGACATTGAGCATGATCACTGGTTCAATTTCAAGGACCCGGATGGGAACATACTGATGATATGCCGATGTTAAGAGAAACGAGAGTATAATTAATAGCATTAAATAATACATGTGATTAACGACATTAAATATATAATGAAGAAATGATACCTCTGATCCATTGGCTGTTCTCCACACGAAAAGGGCGCTCCAAACCGGAGCGCCTTTTGCTATAGTTAATGTGTTTAATTATTCCGGTTACACATACTGATTATCCGATCCAGGCTGTCCGATTTCAATCTCAACTTTACGAATCCGGTGCCGGTTCATTTCGAGGACGGTAAGCTTGACATGTTCATGGGTCACGCTTTTACCAACTGCAGGTTCCTCCAGATGACTGTAGAGCCATCCTCCAATCGTGGTTACCTCATCGTCATGAAGATCAAGACCTGTCAGGTCCTTAATTTCCAGGACAGAGACATTGCCGTCGAATAAATAATGGAAATCACTCAGCTTCTCGATATTGCGGCGTTCGTCTCCGTCGAATTCATCGCGGATCTCACCGACAATCTCTTCGAGGATATCTTCGATGGTAATCAGACCGGAGGTACCGCCGTATTCATCAAGTAACAGGGCGATATGCACACGCTCTTTTTGCATGCGGGTCAGCAGTGTTTTCACTGGAGTAACTTCAGACACGGTTAGAAGCGGTAAAATAAGGCTTTTGAAATCGAAGTCCGGATTGTTGTCGTATTGCAAATAAAGTTGTTTGGTATTAATCATTCCGATGATGTTGTCTTTACTGCCGTCAGCTACCGGAAAACGGGTGTATTGCTCCTTACGGATGATTTCTAAATTCTCTTTCAGGGAATGGTCGGTGAACAGGCAAACCATGTCTGTCCGAGGCACCATGATCTCTTTGGCCAGCATTTCATCGAAGGTGAAGATACGGTTCACATAGCCATATTCGGCTTTGTTGATTTTACCGCTCTCATAGCTCTCGGAGAGAATCAGACGAATCTCATCTTCGCTATGTGCATCTCCATGCTCGCTTGCCGGCTTCATCCCGAACATGCGGACAAGCAGGTTGGCAGAACCGTTCATCAGCCAAATCAGCGGGTATAATATTTTGTAGAACCAAATAATCAGCGGTGAGGTAATTTGACCGATTTTCTCCGGAATATTGATTGCGGCAGTCTTCGGAGCAAGCTCACCGACTACGACATGCAGGAATGTGGCAATAATGAATGCCAGTGCAAAAGCAATGGGCTCACTCACACTGTGACTGATATTGCCAAGATCGAACAGTGGAATCAGAAGCTGCTCAAATGCAGGTTCCGCCAAAGCCCCGATTCCCAGTGCCGTAATCGTGATCCCCAGCTGGCAAGCCGATAAATAGCCGTCCAGATTAGCTGCAACCCGTTGTACCGCCAGGGCATTCTTCTTGCCCTCCAGCACCATCTGGCTAATCTGGCTGCCTCTCAGCCGTACCAATGCAAATTCCGTCGCTACAAAAAATGCGGTTAAAATAATCAAAATTGCCACAAGCGTCAAACTAAGTCCTATACCCATAAAATCTTTACCATCCCTCTCGTCGTTAAAATAGGTTATACTCAAATTATGAGTTCATATGAACTCATTGTACGAACTTTTCAATGGAAAATCAAATGGCGAAGGGGTGCCATATATGGAAGCTTTTACGCTCACACGGATCGAGATGTCGGAATTGCTGCTGTCTCTGAACGGAGCAGTGGAACGGAAGCCATTGCATATTTTGCAGGCTGCCTGGTCAAAATTTCATCATGAAGAGGTGGAAAAGGGGGCTTCGCTCCCGGCTTTTCTGTCGACGGAGATTCCTCCCATTCTACAAAAGCTGATTAAAGGCGGAAATGTAAAGGGGCTGTCCCTTGGAGAAATCGCCACACTGGGCCACCTGATTGAGTATTCTACACTTTCTGCTACTTCTATGCAGAACTGGGTGAAACGCGATTTCAAAGAATATCTGGGCTCGCCCAGGGAGGGTAAAAAATATTCCATTAATCAGGCAGCGCTTCTATTAATGATCGATGACCTGAAAGCAGCGCTTGATTTCGAGAGTATCCGCCAGCTGTTCCGGATGCTCTTTCTGGCCCCGGAGCGGGACGATGATGATCTGGTCGAACCCGCACAGCTATATCACGCCTATGCGGAGTTGTTTGAGGATATTAAGAGCAGTCCTGTGATGCCCATCCAGGGGATCGCTGACCGCAACGCGCAACAGGAGTACTCATCTAAGGCGGACAGGGTGCTTAAGGTATCGCTCGATCATATGATGCAGCGTTTGAACCATTTAACAAGGTCCCAGCGGCATGCCGTACGGAATATGCTAATGATTGCGGCCATCTCCGTACAGACCTGCTATTTCCAGGCATTGGCCCGGCAATACTGCAACGCAGCTTTATTCCTTGATTTTTGAATCCGCCAATCTTAGAATGTGTAAGTGAAACAAGTAATAAATACCAGGGGATTAGTCGGACTTAGGAAAGAGGTGCATAATGCTAAATAATATGTCGCTGCTGCAAAATCCGAAGCAAAGAAAACTGCTGTTCAGTGCGGGTCTTAGCTGGATGTTTGATGCGATGGATGTGGGGATGATTTCTTTTGTGGTTGCGGCACTTGCCAAGGAATGGGGCCTCGGACCGGAAAAAATCGGATATTTGACGAGCATCAATTCTATAGGTATGGCAGTAGGCGCGGCGGCTGCAGGTATTCTGGCTGACCGTTTCGGACGTAAGTCGGTTCTGCTCTGGACACTCCTTATTTTCTCACTGGCCAGCGGATTATCGGCTTTTGCCGCCGGGTATGCCATGCTGTGTGTGCTGCGCTTTATCGCCGGATTTGGACTTGGCGGAGAGCTGCCTGTAGCCTCAACTCTGGTCTCGGAAAGTATGCCTGCGAAGGAAAGAGGCCGGGCGGTGGTCCTGCTGGAGAGCTTCTGGGCGGTCGGATGGATCGTTTCGGCGTTAATCGCTTATTTCGTGATTCCGGATTACGGTTGGAGAGTGGCTTTTGCCATTGGTGCCGTACCTGCCCTTTATGCATTGTACTTGCGTCGGGCGATTGATGACTCTCCACGATTTGCGGAGATCCAAAAGAAAGCTCCTGTACCCTTGCGGAGCCGCATTGCCACCGTCTGGTCTGGGGAATACCGGCGTTCGACGATCATGCTCTGGATTTTGTGGTTCACGGTTGTTTTTTCCTATTACGGCATGTTTCTATGGTTGCCTACAGTCATGGTAATCAAAGGCTTCAGTCTGGTCAGAAGCTTTGAGTATGTACTGATTATGACGCTGGCACAGCTGCCGGGATATTTCACAGCAGCTTATTTCATCGAGAAATTCGGCCGCAAGTTTGTGCTTGTGATTTATCTTCTGCTCACTGCGGTCAGTGCTGCATGGTTCGGAAATTCAAATACTGAGGGCATGCTGATGGCTGCCGGGATCTGCCTGTCGTTCTTCAATTTGGGCGCATGGGGCGGGATGTACGCGTACACACCGGAGCTGTACCCGACAGCCATCCGCTCAACAGGGGCAGGACTTGCGACTTCCTTTGGCCGGATCGGCGGGATCATCGCACCAACGCTGGTGGGAGTAATGGTTGGCAATGAAGTAGGAATCGGATCGATATTCATGATCTTTTTCGGGACCATTATCATCGGTGCGCTAGCGGTACTGTTCCTCGGCAAAGAGACCAAAGGGATGGAGCTCAGTTAGTCCCAAATCTTCAGTGGCAGGCTTGATGTTCATCCGTCAAGAATGCTAATATTAATAGTAAGATGCAGACAGCGTTACTTCATACCAGAAGAACACAAACGGTTCCTTCACTTCTGTGAACAGGACCGTTTTTTCGTAAGACCGGATTGGGGGTGGGAGATTTGAGAAGAGACGGGAAAGAGCCGCATTTTACGGAGCTAGTGTGGGAGAGCACAGAACAGAATGTTCCGATTCCTCCACGTGCTTCATCAAAGGCCGGGGTTCCCAAGGCACCAGTAGTCATACCCAAGAAAAAGACTCCGAAGGAGTCAACAGTACAGCTTCAGCTATGGGATATGGAAGAAACTCAGGAACCGGTAACTACAACAGAGAGCCAGTTTGTCGTCCGGGCCAGGGAACTGGCGGATCACAAGGAAGCAGCAGCGCTATTTGTTCCTTTCAAAAGCTACTGGCCGACCTATGGGCACATGACCGGAGCGCAGAGCAGATGGTATTTCTTTTGGCGGGATGAGATCAGAAAGGGCAGGTATCCAAAGACGGATCTGTCCTATATCTTTCTCCATGTCTATGAGCTGATCAATGGTGTGGGCTGGGACGAGCCTCAGGAAGGATACCGGCAGCTCAATCTGTTATGGGAAGCTTACCGGGATCAATATAAAAGACTGGATCAATACCTGGGTGGATGGATTGCAGATTTCTCATTCGTTCATCATCTGGAGGTGCCCCTGACTGGCATAGTTGCCCGTTCGCGTGGCCTTGCCGGTGATCTGGCGGAGCTTGAGCTAATGCGCTGTTTGACCTCTGCACCGGAGCAGCTGTCTTTTGAAGTATTGACTGTCATGTCGGATTACGATATCAGCAAATCCAAATTTTATGCAGGTGAAGGGAAAGCGGCGGCAGAACGCTATATCCCGCTGGTGGTTGCGCTGATTGATGCATACGTAGCCCGCAAGCATGGCTCCAATCTGATCGGAATGTTCCCTCCGGGTCCGGCAGTCGTGCGGGAGCGTTATCTGTTCCGTAGTGCGGTGTACGACATTTCGTTATACGGCTATTCTGTACTTGTGCCAGTGGTGCGGATCAGTAAATCTCCTCCACTACGCAGTCTGATCACCAGGCTGTTCCGGCTGACGGAGAATAAGCTGCGCGCGCTGATGGGCTACCGGGGCAGGTTAAAAGATGTAAAGGTTGATGCTGATATGGAAGATTTGGTCACCCGGTTTCTGCAGCGTGAATTCCGGAAGGCAGAGCAGAAGGAAAAGGGCCCAGCGGTTATCATTGACCCCCGGAAGCTGGAGCAGCTTCAAAGCGATTCCGACATCGTGCGGACACTGCTTACGGTAGATGAAAACGAGCTGATGTTGGATCGGCGTCCAGAGGTTGACGAGGAGATGCCGGGACTCGCAGAATTGCAAGTGTCTGAGGAGGAGAACCGCTCTGCGGATTCCGAAGCTTCTTTTGTTATAGAAGAAAGCGGCTATATGGCTGAGGCTCTGCCAGATGCGGATAATGGTACTCATGCAATCTTACAGCAGTTCGCTGCTGCGCTGACTCCGCTTGAATGGGCTGTCGTTCGTGCTCTGGCAGAAGGTAAAGGAATGACTGTGGTGAATAATCTGGCTACGGCCGGTGGAACGATGACTGAACTGCTGTTCGACGGAATCAATGAGACTGCGATGGATCTTCTGGGCGATCTGCTGATCGATGAAGAAGAGCTGAATGAGGAATTTATGCCGTTGCTGCAATACTTGGGTGGGGTGAATGATTGATGAGTGTACTGAAGATACCAAAACGGATGACCACTGCGCTGATGAACTCACTGACAGCGGGAGTTGTTCCGCGTATTGGTCTGGAGCATATCGCGGTTGGCCGCCGGCCCGAGGTCGAGGCCATACTTCGTGATATGGAAAATATCGCCGAAGGCGGCGCAGCCTTTAAGTTGATTACCGGTAAATTCGGCAGCGGCAAAAGCTTCCTGCTGCAGATCATCCGCAACTACGCCATGGACCGGGACTTTGTAGTGGCGGATGCCGACCTTTCCCCGGAAAGGCGTCTGGTAGGAACCAAAGGGCAGGGCCTAGCTACATACAAAGAGCTGATGAGCCATCTGTCCACGCGTACACGCCCGGACGGCGGAGCGCTGGAGATGATCCTCCAGAAGTGGATCGTTACCCTGCAGCAAGCCGTGATGCAGGAGAAGGGCTATGGCCCGGACGCCCCGCAGCTCGGTGAAGAGGTGGAACAGAGAATATACACTGTGGCTTCGGAAATGCGCGGGCTTGTACACGGTTTTGATTTTGCCAAGGTATTAGCCGCTTACTGGAACGGACATAAGCTTGCCGATGATGAACTTAAGCAAGATTCCCTGCGCTGGCTGCGGGGCGAGTTCGCCACCCGTACCGAAGCGCGCAAGGCGCTTGGCGTAGGTGTCATTATCGACGATGACAACTGGTATGATTATATGAAGCTATGGGCGGAATTTACGGGTGCCATCGGATATCAAGGATTGCTGCTGTTCATTGACGAAGGGGTAAACTTATACAAAATTACCAACAGTATTTCGCGCCAGAGCAATTACGAGAAGTTGTTGACCATGTTCAACGATACCATGCAGGGCAAGGCGGAGCGGCTGGGGATCTTTATTGGGGGGACACCGCAATTCGTCGAAGACGGACGCCGCGGGTTATTCAGTTATGAAGCGCTGCGGTCAAGGCTTGTAGCCGGACGTTATGGCGGGACGGGTCTTAATAATTTTACCGGACCGATTATTTCACTGGATATGCTTTCTCACGAGGAAATTCTGGTGCTGCTGCAAAAGCTGAGGGATATTCATGCCCTTCACTATGGTTATGAGGCCAAGCTTACGCAGGAGCAGCTCGTACATTTCATGGAAGAGGCCGTAGGCCGTCTGGGTGCGGAAGAGTTGCTCACCGCACGTGAGGTGGTGCGCGATTTCATGGACCTGCTGCATACGTTGCATCAGCATCCGGAAATGTCGTTCGAGAAGCTTGTTGGCGAGCGGACTGTAAAGCCTGCTGAAACAGAGAAGAACGAGCTGGACGGATTTCTGGCGGAGTTTGACCTATGAGCAGCAATCCGTTTTACAGGCTGGCTCCGTTTATTAAGGAATTTATCTATAAAAACCGCTGGGAGACACTGCGTGAGGCCCAGGTGGATGCCTGTCGCGTGCTGTTCGATACACCGCATCATCTATTGATAGCCTCCGGCACAGCTTCCGGCAAGACGGAAGCGGCGTTCTTTCCGGCGCTTACCCAGCTGTATGAAGATCCTTCAGCTTCGGTAGGTATTCTCTACATAGCGCCGCTTAAGGCACTGATCAATGATCAGTTCACCCGGCTGAATGATTTGCTGCGCGAAGGGAATATTCCCGTCTGGCATTGGCATGGGGATGTACCCCAGGCAGACAAGACGAAGCTGATGCAGAACCCCTCCGGTGTCCTGCAGATTACACCGGAGTCCCTGGAGGGGCTGCTGATGAACCGTCCCAACGCCATTCCCGCGCTGTTCCATGATCTACGCTTCATTATAGTCGATGAAGTGCATGCCTTCATGGGAGCGGACCGTGGTATCCAGGTGCTCAGCCAGCTTGCGCGGATCAACCGGATGGCGGGCTGCCACCCGCGGCGGATCGGTCTATCTGCCACACTTAGCGACTACGCATCCGTAACGGAATGGCTGGCCGCAGGTACCCACGAAAGTGTGGAGGTCTCCGCACCGCAGGGCGGGCGCAAGCTGCGCCTTAGTGTAGAGCATTTTTCCTTCCCGGATGCGCGGGACGAGGTGCAGGCCGAACATCTGGAACGGGCACGCCAGGCGTATTATGGTTTCATCTATGACCATACACATTCGAAGAAGGCGCTCATCTTCACGAACAGCCGATCCGATGCCGAGGAGGCGATCCTGGAGATGCGGCGGCTTGCGGCGAAGCGGGGGGAGCGCGATGTGTTCCATGTGCATCATGGAAGCATCTCCGCGATGCTGCGTGAAGAGACGGAGGCTGCGCTCCGTCAGGGAAGTGGTCCGGCGGTGGCGGCAGCTACGCTGACGCTGGAGCTAGGCATTGACCTTGGGGAGCTGGAGCGCGTACTGCAGCTTGGTGCCCCCTACAGCTGCGCCAGCTTCGTGCAGCGGCTGGGCCGCTCCGGGCGCAGGGGAGATGCCGCCTCGGAGATGATCTTCGTCACGCCGGAGGAAGAGGACGAGGAGGCGCAGCTTCCTGCGCGGATGCCGTGGACGCTGCTGCGGGCGATCGCGGTCATCGAACTCTATGTCCGCGAGAAGTGGGTCGAGCCGCTGGTCGTGCGGCAGCTTCCTGTCGGGCTGCTCTACCATCAGACGATGAGCATCCTGAAAAGTATGGGCGAAGCGGAGCCGGAGGATCTAAAGGCATCGGTGCTTAGCCTGCCTTCGTTCAGCAGTATTGAGCCTGCCGATTATGATGCGTTCATGGAATATATGATCGGCATGGGCCATATTCAGTCCATGGATGAGGGCAGTCTGCTGATCGGGCTGGCGGGGGAGAAGATCGTCAATAACTTCCGGTTCTATGCCGTATTCAAAGACGACGAGGAGCATGTGGTCTATAACGGCACTGAGGAGATCGGTTCGATCACCACAGTGCCGCCGCCAGGATACTGCTTCACACTTGCGGGCAAGCTCTGGAAGGTTGAAGAGGTAGACAACCGCCATAAGGCCGTGTATGTCAAAGGCTCGCGCGGTAAGGTCGATACCTTATGGCTAGGCGCGGGTGGGGATGTGCATACCCGCATTATGACAAAGATTCGTGAAGTATTGGGAGCTACGGTGCTGTACCCCTATCTGGCACCCAGTGCAGCCGCGAGACTGGAACGGGCCCGCCGCCTGGCCAAGGAGAGCGGGCTGCTCAAGCATTCTGTGCTTCCTGCAGGCGGAGATTCAATGTTCATTCTCCCTTGGGCCGGAAGCCGGCAGTTCCGCACCCTGGAACGGCTGCTGAAGAATAATCTCAAAGGCCCGCTGGGATTACGTTCGGTAACCCCCATGGAGCCATATTATATGGTTGTTGCCGGAAAAACAGATGCTGAGACTCTGGAGCAGGAGATTATCGCGGAGGCCACCGCTGCATCGAATCCGATCGCTCTACTGGGGCCGGATGAAGCACCGTACCTTGGCAAATACGATGAATTCATTCCGCATGAACTGCTGCGAAAAGCTTTTTCGCTCGATGGGCTGGATGTTCCGGGGCTGGTAGAGGTGCTGAAACAGTGGGGGAGAACGGAATAAAGAAAACGTGCTGAATCAGCAAGAAGTCCTGTCCATGCTATATATAGCAAGACCTGTTAATGAATATATTTGAAATCCCAACAACTCCTGCTGCTGAGCGCAGGAGTATTTTTTTGGTATACCTAGAAAAAACAAACCTTATTTCTGCAGTTCCCACCTTGTTGGAAGCGCTTAATCAGAAGATAATAAACCTATCACGAACACAGGGGGCATTGATTCATGGTCAACAGACAAATGAAGACAACATTTACCGTCGCACTAACTGCAGCAATGGCTTTAAGCGTTGCGGCATGCGGCAACTCGAACGACAACAGCAAGAATAACGCAGCGGCAAGTAAAGCACCTGACAGCACCAACAGCGGTACAGCAACGAACACGACGAAGAGTGACAAGAAGGTAACCATCACCTTCCAGAACATTTATCCCGATCCAACCACACCGTCCTACAAAATGGTGCATGAGCTGAGTGCTCAGTATGAAAAAGAACATCCAAATGTCAAGATTGAACTGGACACGCTGAACACGGACCAGCAAAAAGTGAAGCTCAAAACCCAAGCGGCTTCCAAAGAAGTACCTGATATCACAATCGTTAACCCAGCCGCACAAATGAAACCGTTTGTAGATGCCGGACTGTTCGCTCCGCTGAACGATATGCTGGACCAGAACGGACTTAAAGACACATATCAATCGGGGCTGCTGGACTACTACAGTTTTAATGGCAATGTATACGCGCTGCCGGATGGTAATAACATCGAAGTGGTTTATTACAACAAAGATTTATTCGCAAAGGCTGGTATCGCTAACACACCAACTACCTTTGAAGAAATGCTTAAAGATGTAAAAATCCTCAAAGATAAGGGCATTACCCCACTGGCAATCGGTGAAAAAGATTCCTGGACAGGCTCCTTCTTGTTCATGAATATCCTGCTTCGTACCAACGGCGGCCCCGGCTTCCTGCAGGACGTAATGGATGGCAAGAAAACCTTTGAAGATCCTGCTTTCGTAGAAGCAGTAGATGCTTTCCAACAGTTGGTTCAAGCGGGCGCGTTCCCTGACGGCGCAACTTCCATCGACGCCAATGCCGGCGGTAACATCTTCAAATCCGGTAAAGCGGCTATGTGGGTTATCGGATCTTGGGAAACAGGCGCAGTTGATGCTTCGTCCGTAGCTGGTAAAGTAGGAGCATTCCAATTCCCTACAGTTAACGGCAAAGGCGACCCTAACCAATTCATGCTTGCACCAGGAAGTGCATTCGCAATATCTGCTAACAGCGAGCACCTGCAGGAAACCAAAGATTTCCTCAACTTCTTCGCCAGCAATCTGCCTAAGAAACAATTTGAATTGAAAAATGCTGTAGGTTTGGGTCAAAAGGTTGACGGCGATTTGAAAGCAGCCGGTTACTCCGATCTGGCGATTACCATTGCGGGTCTGTTCAACCAAGTTAAGGGCGGCGACCTTTCGTTCGACAACACGATGAATCCGGCCACCTCGCAGGTGCACCTGAGCAGTATCCAGAACCTGTTCGTGCAGAAAATGGATTCCGCTGCGGTAGCCAAAGAACATCAAACCGCATTCGAAGCTAATAAATAAGCAGTCACAATCATCGTTCACTCTCGGTGCGAAGCAAGCTGAACCTGGCTTCTTCGCACCGAAATTTATCAATGAAACATAACATCTACTATAGACAAAGAATCTGCTTGTTTAGGAGGCGGGAAAGATGAAAGTACTGAAGGTGCCAGCACGCACAATAGCCGTCTTCGTGTTGCCGTGTCTGTTCTTGTACGTGTGCCTTGTGTTTATACCCATACTGGTTTCACTGTATACAGGTTTATTGAAATGGGACGGACTTACGTCTGCCACATTTGTCGGATTCGGCAATTTCAAAGATATGTTCTTCAATGACCCGGTGTTTTGGCCATCTGTAAGAAGAACCTTGCTATATGCCGTAGCTTCCATGCTGGAAATTCCACTTTGCCTGGGAATGGCTATTTTGCTTAACCGTTATGTCAAAAAAGGAAACACACTGGTTTCGATCTACTTCACACCGGTTATTCTTTCTGTCGTAATCATTGGACAATTGTGGAAAACAATCTACAACCCGGCATCCATGGGCGGTATGCTCAACGGTGTTCTGATTTCTCTGGGACTGGACAGCTGGACACACAACTGGCTGACCGAGCCCAAAATTGCGATGTTCGCTCTTTATCTCGTATCCCTATGGCAGTTCTTCGGCTATCATCTGCTGATTCAGTACACAGGGGTGCAGAATATTCCGGATGAGCTTTATGAAGCGGCCAAAATTGACGGGGCGGACGGATTCAAAGCGGATCGCTATATCACACTTCCGCTGATCGTCCCGATCTTTAAAATATCGATTGTACTGGCGTTTATCGGTTCCCTGCAGGCCTTCGATCTGGTTATGGTTATGACCGCCGGTGGTCCGGCTCATGCAACCGATGTTATCTCCACACATATGTACAACAGCTCATTTATGTCATTGAAGTATGGATACGGCAGTGCGATTGCCAGCTTCCTGGTTGTAGTCTGTCTGGTCTTTACCGGATTTATCAATACCATATTCAATAGAATTGAACGTAAATTCAATTAGAAAAGGAGTGCGCGATCATGCGAAAATTCAAAAAAGGAATCGTGTATCTTCTTTTCGCAATTCCTGTGGTGACCCAGTTGTATCCTTTACTCTGGTTATTACTCTATTCACTGAAGACCAATGAAGAAATTATGGATGGCAGCTTTTTCTCCTTCCCCAAAACCTTTCAATGGCATAACTACAGTGAAGCCTATACTTCAGGCAGCTATCTGAAATACTTGTCCAACAGTGTGTTCGTTACCGGCATTACAATGATCTGTGTTATCGTGCTGGCTTCCATGGTGGCTTATGCCATCTCGCGTTTCCGCTGGAAATACGGCAATATCGTTATGACGATCTTCCTGATGGGCATGATGATTCCGATGCAGGCGACACTGCTGCCGCTGATGATTATTTTTAAGAACATTCACGTTCTGAACACTCATTTGTCGCTGATCCTGCCTTACGTTGCATTCTCCACACCGATAGCAGTCTTCATTCTTTCCGGGTTTATGAGAGATATCCCCCACGAGATAGAGGAATCAGCATTTATTGATGGAGCAAGCGTATACCGGATCTTCCGCAGCATTATTCTTCCGGTGTCTATTCCGCCGGTAATGACCGTATGTATCCTGACCTTTATCAACATCTGGAATGAATACATCCTGGCGGCAACCTTTATTTCCTCCGAGAAGCTAAAAACATTGCCATTCGGGGTATACACGTTTGTTAGCCAGTATTCCGTAAATTACGGCAACATCGGGGCATTCCTGGTCATGGGTGCGCTGCCGGTTATCCTGATCTACTTCTTCCTGTCTAACAAAATTACCAAAGGTATGGTTGCAGGAGCGGTTAAAGGCTAATCATCGTTGCCAATTAAAATGGGATAGATCTATAATAGGAAACGGCAGGACAGGGTGTTGAAAGGAGAGAGTCCTATGAAAAGCGGCTTTCATTCCATCCATCATCGGTTGTTCTTGCTGTTTCTTTTTTGCATGTCCAGTATTCTGCTTATTGTCAGCCTGCTGTACTATAACCGGACTACCGTGCAATTGCATGAGAAGATCAGTGATTTGTCGCAAAAGAACGTCTCCCAGACGGCCGGGCTGTTCAGCCTGCTCTACAAAGGGTACGATTCTCTGTCCAAATCACTCAGCAACAACTTCGAGATGATTCGATTGATTAATGAAACAACGGATGAACCGGCGGTAGCCTACATTAATGAGCAGACCATCACCAATATTATCGGTTCCATATTTTATTCGCGGGATGATCTGGTGGGCATTCACGTCATTACAGACAAGGGCAAGATTTATAATTACGGGAACTATATGAATGTTGTCGATCCGAAATACCACAGTCAGGATTGGTACAAACAGCTTCAAGCCTCATCCGGTAAAATGGTCTGGCTCGGCGTATATCAGCATTCGTTAATCGACCAGGTGGAGGATAGCCCGGTGTTTGCTTTTGGCCGGCAAATCTATGATCTGAATGAGCATAAGCCGATCGGTATTGTTCTCTATGAGACGAATCCCCAGCCGGTTCTTGACGCTCTGGAGAACCTCAAGCTGGGCGCGCACAGCCAGGTGTACTTGATGTCAGAGGATGGGCGGTTTGTGACCTCAGCAACAGACCCGGCTCCAGTGATGGAGACGTTGCCTTCCTTGCAGAGTTTCCAGAATCAAAATGTCCAGCAGGAAGCGGGACGACTTGTGGTGGCCTCCAAGCTGTCTTTTTCCGGGTGGTGGGTAATGAGTATTACACCGGATAAGGATCTCAATGTGGAATTGAAAGAGATGAAACGCTATTTGCTGATTGTCATCTCGATTCTGATTATCGTTTCGACGTTAATTGCGTCTCTTGTGTCTCAGACGATCTCCTCACCGCTAAAAAAGCTGATCCGCGAAATGAGGCAGGTGGAGGTCGGGAACTTTCGGGGAATGGTCAATGTGTCCTCCTATCAGGAGATTAATATCCTAGTAGCTTCCTTTAACCGGATGGTCCGGCGGATTGAAGAACTGATTGAACGCGTGAAACTGTCTTCTGTCAGTGAAAAAAATGCAGAGCTGCATGCCCTGCAGTCCCAGGTCAATCCGCATTTCCTCTACAACACACTGGATATGATCTACTGGATGCTGGATGAAGAGGGAAATGAGCAGCTGGGCGAGCTGGTACTCTCCCTGTCATCGATGTTCCGGTACAGCAGTCAGTGGGAGGATGCCGCAGAGGTTACTCTGCGTGAAGAGCTGGAGCAGATTGGACATTATCTGAAGATCATTTCCATTCGCTTGGAAGGAAGGCTGCAGATTGTCATGGATATCGACGAGCGCTGGCTGAACATCCGTGTTCCGAAGATGACAGTGCAGCCCGTTATTGAGAACGCCGTTAAGCATGGATTGGAATCTCTGAGCCGCCAAGGTATTCTGAAGGTGTACACACGCGAAGAGGATTCCATTCTGCAATTGATTGTGGAAGACAACGGCGATGGAATGACTGCCGGGCAACTGGAGCGCCTGCTTCAATCTCTGAACGGGGATAGTCCCAAAGAAGGCGGCAAAGGCGGGATTGGACTGCAGAATCTGCACCGCCGCCTGCAGCATATGTTCGGAGAGGAATATGGCCTGCATATTCAGAGCTTTCCCGGAGAAGGGACACAGGTTGCCATTGTACTGCCGATTAGGTTGGAAGGAGACAACATCACGTGAATATTCTTGTAGCCGATGATGAAAGAGTAATACGCGAAGGCATCATTCGAACCATCGGACAAATCAGTCCGGATCATCAGGTATTTGTGGCGGCTAAGGCGGAAGAAGCCGTCAAGATTATGGAAGAGCAGCGGATTCACATCGTTCTGACGGATATTTTGATGCCAGGGATGAGCGGACTTGAATTCATGAAGATTTCCAAACGCCGATACCCTTACGTGAAATGGGTCGTGATCTCGGCGCACAGTGAATTCTCCTATGCCCAGGAGGCGGTACGTCTCGGGGCGAGGGATTATCTGCTTAAGCCCATCGGCAAAAGCAAGCTGCTTGAAATCATTACTAATCTCACCGTTGAAATTGAGCAGGACAACGATATCTCACGGCAGGGAGAGAGGCTGAAAGCGAGCCTGCGGTTTCTGAGGGAAGGCGTCTTTCAGCGCCTGGCCTCAGGACTCGATATCGGAAATCTGGACATTGAGCCCTTTATCGAAGATTATAAGCATTTCTATATGGTGATGGTGCAGCTGGATTCGGAGGACAAAAGCATACGGCTGGAGCATTTCATTGTCGAGAATGTGCTGTCTGAGCTTATTGAACAGCACGGGCGAGGATTTGTTGTCAGCTATGACCGCCAGAGTCTGCTTGGACTCATTACCCTGCGGGAGGATGCCACGATTCAGCAGTTTCAGGATGAGGTCAAGGACCATCTCACACACTATTTAAAGATCCCTTTTCAAATGATACACTCCGGCCTCAGCTATGATTTCAATACAGTTCCTCAGGTCGTCAAACGGATGAGAGAAGCCTCGGCTTCACAAGCTCTAGAGCTCGAACCGATGAAGGGGAGTGGGGAGAAGGCGATAGATGTGGCACTTCATTATATCAAGGAGCATTTCTATGAAGACCTGTCCCTGGAAAAAATGGCTTCGGTAGTTTTCCTGAATCCGGCCTATTTCAGTCAGCTGTTCAAGCAAAAAACCGGGCAGGGCTACAAAGAGTATGTTACTTCGCTACGGCTGGAGCAGGCCAAGCTGCTATTGCTTAATCCGAAATTAAAACTGGCTGAGATCGCCGAACGTGTGGGGTATCAGGACGTGAAGCATTTCACCCAGATGTTCCGCAAACGGTACCAGTCAACCCCTACTGAGTATCGCCAGCAGCAGAATATCAATATTCTGATGAGCAAAGGAACGCCGCCGCAATAATCACCCCGCCTATGCTACAAAATAAAAAGGAAGCGGATGCCGGTTTCGAAACCGGTGTCAGCTTCCTTTTTATATCATGCAGTTGCGTAGGGCAGGTTAGATGTTGTTGAAGCTGTTGAACGCATTAACGCCGCCATCGTAGTCATTCAAGAAAATAACTGCAACAACGACGATAGCAATAATAACGGCATAAATAATAGTGCCTACAATTCCGCAGACCAGCCCGGCAATAGCCATCCCTCTGCCTTGTTCATTACGGGTGCGGATCTCTTTGAGCGAAATCGCGGAGAGAATAATGGCAATAATCCCGAAGATCAGGCCAATATAAGGGGATACGATCGATAAAATTCCGAGCACCAGGGCGGCAACGGATTTTCCGTTTGTTTTGGCAGGCGCGGGTGGCTGTGTGTAATATTCCTGATTTCCAAATGGCGGGGGTTGATAACTCATGTGATAGCTCCTTTTATGTGTTTTGTGAACCATTGCTCCAGTGTATTATATAATATTTTCCAACCGGAGATGTGCTCTTTGTTCTATTTATTTATATCGGCTGCTCTATGTAGTTAATCCAGTGTGTAAGCTTCACCCCAAGCGGGAGACCTAAAGACTCCGCCAGACGAATGGAAGCGACATTATTGTCCTGAACCTGGTATCTGGGAATATAACCCCTTTGCAGGGTATGGAATAATGCTGTGCGGACCACACGCTTCGCCAATCCCTTTTTCCTTCCTTCTTCAACGGTATGTACCCCCCCGATTTCCCAGATCTGTTCTTCATTACGGAAAACAAAGCAGGTACTCAGCGGAATTTTGCCTTCAAAAAGAGATACGGAAAAAGCACCTTCCGCAAAATAATGCCCGATTTCGTCACTGGAGTAGCCATTTGCCGCCCACAACGGATAAAGTCTTTCATCCGGCTGTTCACTGAGCACCGTATCCCTGTCCTCGGCAAAGGAATGAGCGGCTGCTGTACTGTAGGAGTAGAAACAGCGGGTTTTATAGAGCGGATAGTGTTCAGAAAGTGCAAGTACGCTATATTCATCCTGAAGCTTGAAGACAAGCCGGGCATCCTTGGGCAACTGGTCAATTAATGCCGGGAGCAGTTCCGGGCTGCTGTAATCCAAGAGCACGATAGTGTTGGCATTGGGATAAGCTCTGAGATCATATGCGAAAGCGTTAGCCGGCAGCAGCAGCAGAATACCCCAATTGTCCACCTGTTCGATAAGATAGCTGTCCATCACTTGACGGTGTGCTGTGAGCATTTTTAGCAGGGTGACATTTTTCAGCGGATTCATGCGCAGCTTCTCCATAATCCTGTCGTACTGGATCATTTGTGTTCACCTCCTGTCCGGTTTGAGTATCCAAAATCGGGCATTTCTTCAATATTACTATAAAACCCTCCATTTGACCTCAACAATATTCCCTAATGTGATTAATCCCCGTGCAGTTAAAGCTCCAAATAGGAGTAACAGCATCCCATATTCCTCCTTAGCCTACGACTTTCGAACATAGACTATTACTCCTGTCCCAGGCAGTCAATTCCACATGGTTACATGAAAAGACTGCACTTTCGTCCAAGAGCAACGAGGTGCAGCCTTTCCGTCAACTAAGTTTCATTTTTGGTAACACCATTTAAGCTTGGCACGTAATCTGCAGCTTTATTGTTGCTAACCATTTGTGGTTCTTCGGTGAGATGATCGTGATTCTGCTGATTGTTTTTCTTATCCGCACGGTTATTGGCGCGGTCGTGTTTGGGATCGGCGCTGTTTTTGGGCATGACGTTCACCTCCATCTCTCCAAGCTTAGTATGAGACGGTGTTTTGTATTTTATCCCAGTATCTTATCTATCTTAGGGCAAAAAAGTGCATTGAGATCTTAATTGACAGATCCTGCTATAATAGTTGTGCAATACAATGCTGGTCTATTAAGAAACGTAAAGAGGGTGATGAGCATCGCTAAAAAAACAAAGGTTGTTGAAGTGGTTCCATATGATCCTGCATGGAAGAGTGAGTTCTGCAGATTGCGCGAATGGCTGCTTGAAATAACCGGTGATCTTATCCTGGCTGTTGAACATGTCGGCAGCACTTCTGTTGAGGGATTGTCGGCAAAACCCATCATCGATATAGATTTGGTGATGGAGAGCTATGAGGTTTTCCCGGAGATCGTTCAGCGGTTAAGTCAATATGGATATGTTCATCAAGGCAATCTCGGTGTCGAAGGCAGGGAGGCATTCAAGCGGGAGCAGGAAGACGGCTTCATGAAATATCATCTGTACGTGTGTCCAAAGGACGGTAACGGTTATCTGGAACATATTATTTTGCGCGACTATTTACGGGCCAACCCATCGGCTGCCGAGGAATATGAACAAGTGAAGCTGGGTCTGGCCGAACAGTTCCGATATAATATCGATGCTTACTGCGAGGGGAAGACGGCCGTGGTCCATTCTATTTTGCAAAGGGCCAGTTATGAGGCAGCTACACAAGAACATCACACCCAAATGACTCTGTAGCTATTATGTAGAGATCCTAATAAACGAACAGGACTTCTGATGAAAGCTTTTCCATGGAATAGATAGGAATTACTTGTATTTATGTAATTTTGATGGTAAATTATAGATATAAGTTTGGGATTCAATCTGGGCCCAGCGATCACAGCAACCAACTTGAAGATGTAAGACAAAAAGGAGCATTTCCCCCAATGCTCCTTTTTGTTATGCGTAAATCTGACTATATGCATAGATAATTTTTACGAGTCCACAACTGATAAAGCGCCACTTAATTCATAAATTAATGATTCTTTAAGAAAGGAGAGGTACACTTAGTTGTATCTGTATAGAAGGGAATGAATGAATTGCTTCACCTGGAGAGGAACGCATATGAACAGAATACTATTAATTGAAGATGAAAAGAATCTGGCCCGCTTCATTGAACTGGAGCTGCAGCATGTTTCTTATTCGGTTACCCGGGCGCAGGATGGGATTAACGGTCTGAAGCTGGCAGAGGAAGAAAACTGGGATTTAATATTGCTGGACCTGATGTTGCCGGGCCTTAACGGAATTGAGGTCTGCCGGCGCATCCGTAAGGTGAAGCAGACTCCGGTCATTATCATTACAGCCCGGGACGGATTGTCCGATAAAATCAACGGGCTGGACAGCGGTGCCGATGATTACATCGCCAAACCTTTTGCGATTGAGGAGCTGCTCGCGCGCATGAGATCGATACTGCGAAGAGCTGGCTCTCTATTGGAGGGGCATCTGCTGGTATGCCAGGATCTTCAGCTCGACCCGCTGGGCCGGACCCTTACCAAAGCCGGGGAAGCCCTTGAGCTCACGAAGCGCGAATTCGATATCCTGCTGGTATTGATGCAGAACATGGGCCGGGTCATGACCCGGGAGAAGTTGATGGAGGCAGTATGGGGCTATGAAACGGATGTAGAAATGAAGGTGGTAGATGTGTACATCAGCTATTTGAGAGGGAAAATCGACTCACCCGGACAACCCAGTGTTGTGCAGACTCTGCGCGGCCTGGGATATGTGATCCGTAAATGAGAAGAGTCACCTCACTGCTGTCGCGGCTGTCCATCCGCTGGAAGCTGGCAATTTGGTCCTCTATTTTGCTGTGTGTGCTGTTTCTGGGTTACAACGGGGTGCAATATTTTGTGATTAACCGCTGGATGTTGCATCAGGAGCAGATTGCCCTCCATAAGAATATGGAGGAGATTCAAGGGTACTTCCGGGCAGAGAACGAAACGGCTGAGGGGATCGCCGGCAGCCGTTCTTTTATTGAGAGCATCAACGGGAGCCATCAGATGATCCGTATTCTGAATGCTTATGGAAATCCGGTATTAACCGTATCTGCTCAACTGCCGGAGGAGTGGGTGAAACCGCAAGTTTCAACGAAGACAACCACAGACAGTATTTGGCATGAAGAAGAACATCTTCTGATCGTCAGAAGTCCGCTGCGAACCTCCAGGTTCAGCGGAACTATAGAAATCGTGAACAACCTGGAAAGCTCTGATCAGCTAAGTGATATGCTGCTGGGTGTTATGATCGCCGGCTGGCTGGGTGCTATCGTCATCAGCGGGATAGGGGGAGTTTTTTTGTCCCGGCAGCTCCTGCGGCCCATTCAATCGTTAAGAGACACGATGACCAGCATTAAGCAAAAAGGGCTGCAGGAGAGGGTTCGCATCTCGGGCAGCAATGATGAGCTGGCTCAGCTTGCCAGGGTTTTTAATGATCTGATGGATCAGCTCGAAGCTTCTTTTTATAGCCAAAAGCAGTTTGTTGAAGATGCTTCCCATGAATTAAGGACACCGATTTCTATCATTGAAGGGCATATTTCACTGCTTAGCCGTTGGGGCAAACATGATCCGGTGATTCTTGAAGAGTCGCTGAATGTATCGGTGCAGGAGCTGAGCCGCCTGAAAGGGATTGTCAATGAATTACTGGAGCTTACACGTGCAGAAGAGAAGAGCAGGGAGCAATACGACTTTCCTTGCATAGCCAGAGATACCCTTCAATACACCCTGCGGAGCTTTGCTTTGCTGCATCCCGATTTCAGTTTCAATCAGAATCTGGATGAGATAGACGGTGTGGTCATCCATATTGTGCCGAATCATCTGGAGCAGATTTTGCTTATTCTATTGGATAATGCTGTTAAATATTCGGGAGCTACACGGACCATTACGATAAATGGAGCTGTGCAGGAGTCCCGGCTTCACATCCGTGTAGAAGACTGTGGTATTGGAGTGCCGGAGGAGGACTTGCCCCTATTGTTTCAGCGGTTCTATCGCGTGGACAAGTCAAGAAGCCGGGAACAAGGCGGAAGCGGCCTGGGGCTCGCCATTGCAGAGCGCCTGGTCGCGAGATACAGCGGCAGCATAACGCTCTCCAGCATACCCGGGCAGGGAACGGCAGTCACGCTGTCTTTTCCCGTTGTAGAGAAGCTTCATGACCATTAAAGGTTCTGAAGTGTGATAAGAGCAATAAGGTAGGATTAGGAGGGATAGCATGCACCAATTACTGAACGCTATAACGGATGCCGCTTTGAATCTTGTTAATACGCTGGGAATTTGGGGAATCTGGATCGGGATGGTGCTGGAGAGCGCCTGTATTCCCATTCCCAGCGAGGTCATTATGCTTAGCGGCGGACTACTGATTGCCAGAGGCGCATTGTCATTTCCGGAGGTAGTGGCCGCGGGAGTGCTCGGCAATCTCGTTGGGTCTATTGCGGCATTTTATGTGGGGGCACATGGAGGCAGAAGGTTACTGGAAAAGTACGGCAAGTATATTCTCTTTAATTCCCGCCACCTGGAGCAGTCTCAGCGCTGGTTCGACCGTTACGGTGAGGGTACGGTGTTCTTCACACGGATGATGCCGTTTATTCGAACCTTCATTTCTTTGCCCGCCGGAATTGCCGGGATGAAACCCGGGAAATTTGTTTTTTTTACTGCTCTGGGTTCCTTGCCCTGGAATATCGCTCTGGTGTATCTGGGATATCGCCTCGGAGACCATTGGACAATCGTTGAGGAGTACATGCGCCCTGTGAGTTATATCATTTGCGGTGTTGTCGTTATTCTTATCATTCTCTGGCTGGTGCGCCGGAGAAAAGAACGCACGGCTTAACAGGTACGTACAGTCTAGTCCTGCCGCAGCATGGAGCGGTATTCACTGGGTGACATGCCGCTGAATTTGCGGAACTGCCTGGAGAAATACAGTGCATCGTTGAAGCCGACAGACGAAGCTACCTGATCAATGGTGAGGGAGCCCGAGAGCAGACCTTTGGCTTTGTCCATCCTCATCTTCAGCAGATACTGCTTGGGGGAGAGGCCTGTTTTCTGTTTGAAAGCCTTGGACAGATGCGCACGATGGTAACCGAGCGTAGCGGCCATATGATCTATGCTGATCTGTTGATGGAACTGTAGGGAGATCCAGCGGATGGCCTGGTCAATCTGCCGGTCGATGATTTCCGGCATTTCCTTGGGTCTGGCAGGCAGGATAGCCAGGTTGTCTTGTCCGAAATGGTGAAGCAGGAGCCGCGTCCATCCAGAAGCCTCCAGACTCTCCAGCCGTGGATAAGCAGACTGCCGGAAGCACAGACGGATCCGTTCGTACAAGTTGCGTAGTTCCAGGGTATTCTCTGTTTGCAGCAGCGGCCGCTCCTTTGTAATGCCGATATCGGACAGCAGCCCGGATACACCGGTGCCTTGCAGTGCAACCCAGGCATAATGCCACGGGTTACGTTCATCCGCCTGATAGCTGAAAAGGGAGCCGGGAAAGATCACGAAGGTGTCCCCGCGCCTGCACTGCTGAGAAACAGTGCTGCTCTGAAAGCAGCCCTCACCCTCCAGCACCGTATGAATCAGATAATAATCATGAACGGATGGTCCGATTTTATGACCGGGATATGGCTGGCCTTCACCGCTGAACAGAACGGCAAGGTCCTGCTCTTCGGGGAGCAGATTAAAGCCGGCGGTAAAGGAATAATGCTCAGGAATCATGGCCGGTCCACCTTTATGTAATGAATGAGATGCACTATTGTCAGGCTACAACAGGTTTGCCCTATTTGCAACATTTGTCCATACAACAATAGGTGTTCTTCCACAAGCTGCCAATAGATAATAAAGTAACAGGTATATTCCCTCTATTTGATGCGGATTATGCCTGTTCAGCATGGAGTCGGAGGAGGTGCTTCCTGCAACCTCTCATAACGAAAATACACTGCCATAGTCTCCTTTAAAGACCGGTGCTCCAAAGGCCTTAACCCATTCCTGATAAAGCCGCGTGGAGCTGTCACTTTTGACGATCAAATAGTCGGGATGGTCGAACTTCACAATATCGGGAAGGTATTCCGAGAAACCGTACATGGAACGCTCAAAAGCGGTCCAGCCCATCGGTCCGGCAGAGGCTTCGGTGATAAAAGGGTCCTGCCTTCCGTCACAGAGCACGTCACCACCGCGGTACATGACATAACCAGAGGATCCATAGCTGGAGAGCACCCTAGGTCTGACACCCTGTGCCGCATGTTCCAGGACATAGTCCATTTCTTTCACAGGATAAGCTCTAGCATCGATTGCCGGCGGTACGATAAAAATACAGACGATATTAAGGGAAAGGCCTACTGCCAGCGAAAACACCAGAGCCCTCCGGTCAAGACGCAGGGACAGGCTGCGGAAATACGGTACCACTTCGAAGAAAACGCCTGCGAAATAAGGAATAAACAGCCACATAAACAGGTTTTGCTTGAAATTGGTTACCCCCAAATAGAGAATGCCAGCCATCAGGAAGAAGCGGAAGGGCTTTTTGTGGAGCGAAAAGGGAAGGGTTACCGCAAAAAACAACAACAGCAGCAGAATGGGCAGATTCTCAATTCGGTTGAACTGGATCGGCTGCCACTCATTGATGAGCATGTTGAAATGATTATGGGTTACGGTGAAGATATATAGCAAGCTATTTACGCCAGCCGGATTCAAAAGCCCGGAGAGCCAGACCAGTATGAATACTGCGGCACGGCGTGAATTTAGTTTTTTCTCCAGCAATGATTCCAGCACAGCCATGCCCGTGAACACTGCAATCACCAGCCATACTCCGGTGTGAATATTGGCTACTGCACAGGAGAGGAGTAACATCACAGTGGCATTTTTAAGACTTGTCTTCAGTTGGAATTCCCGCAAGTACACGAAGAACCACACAATCATCCCGGAAGAGATCATCTGCGGCCGCCCTTTGAAATAGTTGTAATAGATCCAGCCGGTAATCAGCAGTACAAAAGGCAGTAAGAGCGGATGTTCTTCAGGCAGGCCCAGTTCTTTGCGCGAAACCATCCCTAAACGGAGCAGTCCCATAATAAGCCAGAACAGACAAATGGCAGTCAACAGGTAGATTCCCGGCCACCCGAATACCTGGTACAAAGGAGCAATAAGAAGCTGAAATCCGAACTCATGGGGAATATAGGGCAGCTTGTCACTGTAAAAGGTATGGATAGCATGGTGCAGTACGGTGTGGTGGGCAATCATGTAACGGCCGAGTTCAATATGCCAGAATGTGTCAGGGTCATTATACGAATATTTGGGCATCAACAGCAGAATGAAGACAACAATCAGAGTCCCGTAGCCCAGCTTGAACCATTTTGTGCGCATTGGAAGGATTAACCCCTTTTAGATCTACTATAATTTCCAATCGTTAGTGAACAGTTAAAAGTCTGATAAAAGCTCATATTCATACCTTTTCCCATAAAGAGGTATCAGGATACCTCATGCTTTAACTGGAGAGAATCTTGACAAGCAAATAAATAGTGTATATATTACACATATACAATAATTACAGTAATTACAGAGGGTGCTGATGCCGCAACATGAACATATTGATATCGAGTACATCCGGCGAGCCGATTTATGCCCAGATAGCGGGTCAGGTCCGCCAGCTGATTCTTCAGGGTGAACTGGTTACCGGGATGCCGCTGCCATCCATCCGCCAGCTAGCCAAAGAGCTGCAGATCAGCGTGATCACCACAAAACGGGCTTATGAGGAGCTCGAGCGGGAGGGTCTGATTAATTCTATCGTCGGGAAGGGATCATTTGTATCCGGTGCAGATCAGGAGTTCATCCGGGAGCAGCGGCTGCGGATTATGGAAGGCAAGCTGAAAGAGATTATTGACGAGAGCAGGCTTTTGGGAATGGAATATAAGGAACTTACGGAAATGCTGAAACTGCTCTATGAGGAGGAGAAAGAATGAGTGAGGTCATTCAGCTGGAAGGCTTAAGTAAAAGCTATGACCGGTTTGAACTGCGTGATATTACGGTCGGCATTAAGGAAGGGTATATCACAGGGCTGATCGGCCCGAATGGGGCGGGCAAAACAAGCCTGATCCAAATGATCATGGGGATGGTCTATCCGGATCAGGGTGAAATTCAGCTATTCGGGCAGAACCATCTGCTTCATCAGGCGGCTATCAAGGACCGGATCGGCTATGTATCGGATGAAAATATATATTACGAGCGTCTAACTGTAAAACAAATGAAGGGAATTATAGCTCCGTTCTACAGCCGTTGGAATGAAGATGTATACCAGAAGTACCAGGAGAGATTCAAGCTGCCGCCGGATAAGAAGATCAAGGATCTGTCCAAAGGGATGAAAATTAAATTCTCACTTGCCATTGCCCTGTCCCACGATGCGGATCTGCTGATTATGGATGAGCCTACTTCGGGGCTCGACCCGATTTTCCGCAGAGAACTGCTGGAGCTGCTTAGTGAACACATCCAGGATGAGAAGAAGTCTATTCTTTTCTCCACACATAACACAATGGATCTGGACCGTATTGCCGATTATATTGTGTTCATCAATGACGGACGGCTGGTTTTTAACGAGATGAAGGAATCTCTTACGGAGAAATATCTGCTGGTCAAAGGCGGGAGGGAACTGCTTGACCGGGATGTCCGGCGCTGGTTCATTGGTATTCGTGAGACAGCCGTAGGCTTCGAAGGACTGATCGGTAACCGTGCGGAAGGCGAACGCTACTTCAAGGATACCGCCATCTGTGAGATCCCTACGCTGGAGGAAATCATGTATTTTACCGTAAAAGGAAGTGAAGCACATGCGTAACTCCATTTATTTGATCCGTAAGGACTTCTTCTTGGTCCGCAAGTTTTTGTTGCTGCTGATTCCATACTATATCATTATGGGTTTTACGAATGTTGATGCCTACGCGGTATTTGCCCTGCTTCCGGCAATGCTGATATTGTTGAATGCCTGCGCTATGGACGTGCAGGATAACAATCAGCGGTTTCAGATCAGTCTCCCGGTGCCCCGCCATCAGCTGGTGCTGGCCAAATATTTAAGTCTGTTCCCGTATGCTATCATCAGTCTGATCTGCACGCTGCTGCTTTATCTCGCCGGAGTTTTAACTGGGCAGATTAGTGAACCGGTTGCCTGGAGAGAGTTACTATTGACTATTGCAACCTTCCCGGTACTTGCAGCCTTTTATTTACCGCTGTACTACTGGCTGGGACAAAAAGGGATGCAGATCGTAAATTTTGCCTTTATCATGCTGATCATGTTGAATATCACCGCTACTTCTCATTTGGCAAAGCGTTTTCCGGTTCTGCTCGATTGGATTCACCCGCAAACCTCAAGCCATATCCTATTGTGGGCTATAGGCGGCGTGGCTTACATATTTCTGCTGTATTGTTCTTATCTGATTTCGTTGCGGATTTTCGTTAAGAAAGACATTTGACCCAGAAACCTTTGAGGGGCCTCTGAACTATTCAGAGGTCATTTTTTTGTCACAACTTCTCGCTGAAAGGTCATTTACAATATGCCCCCCGGGGGGATATATTTATGAGAACAGTTCTCATTATATATACTTTTAGGGAGTGAATGGAATGGGTGAGACCCTGTACGTGAACGAAAACAAGGACGCCTCTTGGAAGGCTGTATGGGAAAAGAATGGAGGTATACTCATCGCTGCCGCTTGTCTGGTGCTGATAGTATTGGCCTGGAGTCTGGAGCGGAACGGGCAAGGAGCTTGGTCGATTGTGTTTTTCGTCCTGGCTTACGCCGTCGGCGGTTACCGCAAGGCGTGGGAGGGACTGGAAACGCTGATTAAGGAGAAGGATCTCGACGTTGATCTCCTGATGGTAGTTGCGGCTGCAGGTGCGGCGAGCATTGGTTATTGGCTGGACGGGGCTATATTGATCTTTATTTTTTGCCTGAGCGGAGCACTGGAGGATTACTCTATGGAGAAGACCAACCAGGACATCGCCGCGATTCTGAAGTACCGGCCTGAAGAAGCTGTGCGGCTTCAAGACGGCGTGGAAGTGCGGATCAAAGCGTCTGAGCTGCAAAAGAAGGACCTCGTGCTGGTGCGTCCCGGTGAGCGGATTCCCTGTGACGGTACGATTGTCGAAGGTAGCTCCGCAGTAGATCAGGCCACCATTACCGGGGAGTCCATTCCCTTAGATAAAACGCTGAATGATACTGTATTCGCTGGCACGATGAACGGACAAGGTGCCTTGCGGGTGCGGGTGACTCAAGCGGCTGAGGATACACTCCTCTCACGGATTATACATATGGTTCAGGAAGCGAAGAACGAGCTGCCGCCGAGCCAGCTTTTTGTTGAACGGTTTGAAGGGATTTATGCTAAAAGTGTCGTGGTACTCGCTTTGCTGCTGATGGTGCTGCCGCCTTATCTGTTGAACTGGAGCTGGGAGGCTACGATCTACCGGGCGATGATTTTCCTAGTGGTGGCTTCCCCGTGTGCACTTGTTTCCTCTATTATGCCCGCGATTCTATCAGGGATTTCCAACGCTGCCCGTAAAGGCGTACTGTTCAAGGGTGGAGTTCACCTGGAGCAGATTGGGAATGTAAACACAGTGGTTTTTGACAAAACAGGTACTTTGACCGAAGGACGTCCAAAGGTAACGGATATTCGTCCGGCGCAAGGCCTCACAGAAGTCGAACTGCTGCGTCTAGCGGCTTCACTCGAGAATCTGTCCATGCACCCGATTGCCAGAGCAGTGGTAGACAAAGCGGCAGAACAGGGGATTGCACTGGAACCGGCGACTGCAATGCAGGCGGTAACCGGAATGGGGGTCAGCGGGTTGGTGAACGGTAAATCCTGCCGTCTAGGGAAAAGAAGCCTGCTTCTGGAAGCCGCAATGGATCAGGAACTGCTCTCTGAAGTAAAGGCGCTGGAGGCTGAGGGGAAAACGGTCGTATTCGTTGAATTGGAAGGACGATATGCGGGCATTCTGGCTGTTCAAGATACACTCCGTTCGAACGCGGCTGTGGCAGTGAAGCAGCTTCAAGCCATGAATAAACGAGTAGTAATGCTAACCGGAGATGCCACACCTACCGCTGAGGCTATTGGCAGACAAGCCGGAATTGAAGAGATTTACGCAGAAATGCTGCCAGACGGGAAGCTGGAAGTGATCCGCAAGCTGACAGAGAAGTACGGGAAAGTGGCGATGGTCGGAGACGGTGTGAACGATGCCCCTGCACTGGCGGCGTCTTCCGTGGGAATTGCGATGGGAGCAGCAGGAAGCGATGTTGCTCTGGAGACGGCTAACGTTGTGCTGATGACGGATGATATTGCCAAAATCCCGTATGCCATCTCCCTGGGAAGCCGCACCAGCCGGGTCATTAAGCAAAATATTACATTTGCCCTCGCTGTTATTCTGATTCTGGTGGTGTCCAACTTTGCAGGCGGCATTAATTTGCCTTCCGGTGTAGTCAGCCATGAAGGCAGTACTCTGGCTGTCATTCTAAGCGGATTGCGGCTGCTCAGATAGGTCTATTTGTCTCTATGAATCTATTCTTGCTATAATACCTCTAGCTGGCAAGCCGTTAGATTCTTAAGTTCACTCTATAACCGGGTGATAATCACAAAATAAGCTGGGGTGTAATTATGGTAGAGGAAACAGGCGGGCTTATTCATGACGAGGATTACGAGCATAAATACCGCAAGCAAATCGTCAACCGGCTGGCCCGGATTGAAGGCCATGTCCGCGCCGTCAAGGAAATGACTGCCGAAGACCGTGATTGCTCGGAGGTTCTGCTGCAGATCGCAGCGATTCAGAAAGCGCTGGATAAGGCGGCAAAGCTGCTGCTTAAGGACCATCTGGAGAATTGTGTGGTCAAAGCTGTACACCACGGCAATCAGGAGAAGGTGCTGGAGGATCTGAACAAGGCCCTCGATAACTATATACGTTAACACTGAACCGGCTGTACTGTCCCTTTAGGGATTAGCACAGCCGGTTCTTGTCTTCATTGGTTAAGTAATTATCTGCCTTGGTCCATATGGTCAACGTAATCCTTGGCATCCTTCAGCGATAAATTCCTCGCTTCCCGAAGCACCTTGATCGCCTGGATTTTCTTACCTTCAGCCAGCAGCAGATGCAGCTTTCTCTCCAGGTCCGGAGCAAATTCCATGTTCTGCACATACAGCGGTGTCGGTGGTTCCATATTTGGCTTGAACAAACCTCCTCCCATTCCTGAGCGGCTATCGATCCGATCCAGCTGTGATTGCAAATCTTTAACCCTCCTGCTAAGGGTCATTACTCTCAACATCAATAGTATCGAGAGAGTAAGTGCGGCGATCGGGATCCAATCTGTAGTTTGCAAGGATATAGCCTCCCTATGATCATTTGTATATTCTATATTACACAATACCCTACATGTACAGCGATGAACACCCGGCAGACCTCATGAAGAATGTCATATCACCTAAAGGATTAACGTGATATTTTGATCAAAAGTTTCTGAATGAAGTAGAGGAGGCTTGGATATGATTACTCCACAAACGCTTGATGAGTATTATGTTAGAATTGGCAGGCTGAAACAGAAATATTTGCAGGAACGTTTTGAGGCGGATCTACCCACATTTGCCTCCCACGAAGAGGCGGCAACCTGGTTTCGCAGTTTGTTCGCAGATGACTTCATCTTTGTAGAGGAAATGGATGCTGCCAACTCCAAGAAATACTATCTCTACGACATTATTCATGACAGGGACATATGGGAACGCCGGCAAAAGGACTTAAGAGATAAGGGCACAGCCAATGGGCTTGGCATGCTTCTCTGCACCCAAAGAGTAGATATTTATGAAGATGGATCCGTGAATTTGGCATTTTAAAACATAGTTTTTATTTTAGTCTGCAATTGATAATTGCAGGCTTTTTTATGCCGGAATTCAACATTATACAGCATAAACATTCATTGACATTTCAGAAGAGGGTAGATGATAATTTAGTAGATTCAAACGGGGTATTCTGGTAAAAAAATCGAAATGTACTTGAGAACAAGAATAGGGGCACAGATATGCTGTATGCAACTTTTGAAAAGCAATACAAGCTGTTTCTCACCAGGATTGTAAGGAAAGCTGAGCTTAAACTAGAAGGTCCGGAAGGAATGTATGGGTTGAATATTAGTGTGGTTTCCGTGCCTCCAGAGGATGGACCACTGGATTATCTGAGCAAGGCGGAAAAGGATCAATACATCAGCTTCCAATACCCCAGAAGACGTAACAGCTATCTCCTCAGTAAGCTGGCTTGTAAAATGGCAGTCGCTCGTGCCGATGATGATCTCAATGATATAGTAGTTGATCATGGAGTCATGGGTCAGCCATTTATACGTGGAAGTGACCGGAAGATCACCATTACCCATTGCGATACCATGGGTGCGGCAATTGATTATGACCCTCGCCTTTTATTAGGTGTTGATATGGAGCTCATAGATGAGAAGGCCATGGATTCCATAGCGAGAATTACATCCAAGGAGGAGCAATTACTGCTACATGAACTTGGAATACAGGCTCCCGCTTTCCTGACTTTGCTCTGGACAGTAAAGGAAGCGATGTCCAAAGTGATTCAGACCGGTTTTACAGTTCCAACCGAGCTGTTTGAAGTTAAGGGATGCGTATGGAAAGAACAAAATGTCATCACCCAATTCAAAAACTTCCCTTCATATAAAGCCATAACAGTACTTCGAAGTACATATGTCTTTACCATCGTGCTTCCTTCCATAGCGATGACAGAGATGGGAGAGACCCGGCTGTTGCAACAGTTAGAGGCGCTGATGCCCGGAGGTGACGGAATTGTTCAAGATCATGATCGTCGAGGATGACAGCAAAATCAGAACCCTGATCACCGATATTCTGCGCAAGTACAGCTATGAAGTAGTGGAGGTTGCAGATTTTTTGCAAGTCGAGCGGATCTTTGAGCAGGAATCGCCGCATCTCGTGCTGCTTGACCTGAATTTACCGTACTATGACGGATTCTACTATTGCCGGGTATTCAGAAGAATAACTACGGTGCCGATCATTGTGATCTCCGCCAGAGATGAAGAGTCCAGCCAGGTGCTGAGCATGGAGCTGGGTGCAGATGATTATATCGTCAAGCCGCTGAACATTCAGGTGCTGCTGGCCAAGATTATGGCGATTTTGCGCCGGAATTACGGGGAATATGCAGTCAAGCCTGAACCAGAGAAAGAACCGCTGCCAATACATTTGGATGACCGCAATTTTAGTATTTCCTGCAATGGTTTGGTTCAAGAGTTAAGCAAGAATGAGTACAAGCTGCTGAAGAAGCTGATGGAAAAGCAGGATACGATCGTCAGCAGGGAAGAGCTGTTGGAGGAGCTGTGGGACGATGTGCATTTCGTCGTGGATAATACGCTCACTGTGAATGTCACCCGGGTGAAGAGCAAGCTGGCCAATCTGGGCTTCCAGGATGTTATCAAGGTAAAAAGAGGCGTAGGCTATATCTTTGATTCGGCTATGGCAGGAGGGACACGCCAGTGAGTATCAAGCTGTTTCGGGATTTTATGCGTGATTATTTTTCGTTCACGCTTGTCTATTTTATCAGCCATCTTCTGGTGGTTGTATACTGCAATCATTATATTAGCGGCAATATCCAGCTTATGTACCTGCTCAGCATTAGTGTGTATGTCTATATCGTGTTCATGTGCTTCCGCTTCATCAAATATGTCTCTACCCGTCGGGAGATCCAGAGGTTATCAGAGAATATTGAGATTGAAGAAAAAGACTTTTCCTGTGAACAGCAGTCCATCATTTCGATGATTCACCGCATTCACCACACCTACCAGGACCAGATTTATGAGATCAAAGCCCAGGCTGACAGTACTCATAAATTCATTTCGCAGTGGATACATAATCTAAAAACCCCGCTGTCGGTCGTCGACCTCATCTTGCAGAATTACAACATGAACGCTACCAGCCATACCCTTGCCTTGCAGCATATCGGGGAAGAGAAGGATAAAATCCTGAGCATGCTGAACCAGATGTTGAAGTTCTTCCGGCTGGAGCATTTCACCCGTGATTATAACCCGGAGCCCATCCATCTGCTGGAATCGCTCAGAGCCCTGATCAACAGCAAGCGGAATCAATACATATATAACAATATCTATCCCGTAATCGAGTGCGAAGAGGAGAACGTAATCATCATGACGGACAGCAAATGGAATCACGCAATGCTGGAGCAAATCATCACCAATGCGATCAAATATTCGGATGCTGGAGAAGAGGCAAAATCCATCCACTTCCATATTAAGCAGAGTGGCGACCAGGTTGTGCTGTCCATCCGCGATGAAGGCATCGGCATCGAAAAAGTGGATTTGCAGCGGGTGTTCCAGCCCTTTTTTACCGGAAAAAACGGCCGTACCCACCATCAGGCGACAGGTATTGGCCTCTATGTCTGCTCGGAAATTGCCCGGAAGCTGGGTCATCGCCTCACCATTTCCTCAGAAGTAAATCAGGGCACAGAGGTGCAGATTGCTTACCTTTCAAAATTGAAAGAAAGCGTAACTTAAATGGATGGATACTGCTCACAAGTACTTCTACAATGAAGATATATCGTTCAATACACCCAGAATAAAAAGGGAGATGAACCGGTGAGCGTAGTATTGGAGGTCAAAGAGGTCAAGAAGATCTATGGTGTGCAGAACGGCGGTAACTCGACAGTAGCGCTCGATTCCATCAGCTTTTCGGTCGAAAAGGGAGATTTCATCGGCATTATGGGACCCTCCGGCAGCGGGAAAACCACTTTGCTGAACATCCTAAGCGGTATCGGCAAGCCGAGCTACGGTGAGGTTTTTATAGGCGGCAAGAATATCACCTCCCTGGACAAAAATGAAATGTCACTTTTCCGCAGACAGCATCTCGGCTTTGTATTCCAGGAATTTAATCTGATGGACAGTCTGACGCTGAAGGAAAATGTCATGCTGCCCATGATTCTTGACAAGAAAGACAAAGAGCAGATGGAAGCTAAAAGCGAGGAGATTATGAAGCTGTTCGGTATCAACGAAATAGCCGGCAAATATCCTTATAACGTTTCCGGGGGGCAGCAGCAGAGAGTCGCGGTCAGCCGGGCGCTGGTCAATGATCCGGATATTATTTTCGCAGATGAGCCTACAGGCAACCTGGATTCCAAATCTTCGAGTGCCGTGATGAAATGCATCGCCAAGATGAATCAGGAGCGTGAGAGCACCATTCTAATGGTAACCCATGATGCCTTCGCTGCTAGCTTCTGCAAAAAAATCATTTTCATCAAAGACGGGGCGATCTGCATGGAGATTGTCAGCAGCGGGGTCCGCAAGGCGTTCTTCGATCAGATCCTGGATTGTCTGGCGATCATCGGAGGAGAGCGCAATGACCTTTAGAGACGTCACGATTAAGAACTTCAAACGTAATGTACGGAATTTCTCCTCCTATTTCATGTGCAGTGCCTTTGCAATCACGATTTTTTTCCTCTATGCCGCCTTGCTGTTCAATAGTAGTATTCGAGAGGGCACGGCGGAGGATGTGATCCAAATTGTACTGATCTTGAGCCTGGTAGCTCTGACGCTATTTTCAGTATTTTTCATCAATTATGCACATTCCTCATTTATCAAAGCGAGAAGCAAAGAATTCGCCATCTTTATGTCACTAGGCATGCACAAAAATGATTTGCAGAAACTTATTCTGCTGGAGAATCTGATCATCAGTGTTTCCTCACTCGTCGTCGGGATCATCACAGGAGCGGTTTTTTCCCGGCTGTTTCAGAATGTGGCAATTGATTTGCTGGATCTGAAGGAGGTTTCGTATTCCCTTAGTGCGGCGAGTTTTGTAGTGACTGCGGTTGTTTTTACGGTGATTTTTGCCGCCTCACAGCTGATATCAAGCGTAAAAGTCGGCAAGCTGGATATCGCGGATCTGATGAAGGATTCCCGTATGCAGGATAATCATGCGAAGAAGAATGACACTATACTGGGGCTGGCAGGCGTGGGGCTGGTTGTGGCCTCGATCCTCTTCCTGGTGCTGATCTCCAATCACGAGAGCCTGAATACGAATCCGTTCATGATCATTTCTTATATTTTGATGAGCTTCACCAGTATCTACATGGTCATTGCCCATCTGGGGAACACGCTGATCCGCTTCCTGAAGAATAAGAAATTCTATTACCGTCACATTCTCTCCATCACCGAAATTAATCACAAATTCAATCAGAACAAGCGCGTGATGTTTATCCTAAGTATTCTCAGCGGGGTGACCATTTTTCTCGTAGCTTCACCTTTCTCATTGCTGCAGCTGTCGGAAAGTATTGCGGAGCGGAATAAATATGATATCGAGTATATCTCGGTAACAGGTGTACACACACTGAGGAGCGGACAGCTGGAACAGATGATGAAGCAGTCCGGCGAGCCATTCAAGTCGATCACAGAAACCAGCTTTCTGAATCTGAAAATGAATCTGGAAGGCGACAAATACGATGTTCTGAAGTCAAAGCCAATTATTTCACAGGATAGGTACAACTTACTAACAGGCGAGAAGGTAACCGTGGGGGCAGGAGAAGCTTTAAATATTATCACGGCATGGGAGCCGGGTTCTCATGGAATTGACCCGGGAGCAGCGATTGAGTTCACCGATGGTACCCAAACCTTTGATTTTAAGGTGAAGTCCTCCTACCATGGCAATTGGTTTGCAACAGCAAGCTCTTATCCCACAAGCTCAGGCATCGTAATCAGTAATGAGGATTACAAGGACATGGCGGCTAAGGTAGACGGCGGTGCAATAGGTACCCATTATGGGATCAACATTACAGACTGGAAGGGTACAGAAGGGATCGTCCAGAGGCTGAAGGAAACTTTGAAGGCAACAGACAAGGATGGAAGCGGCAAATGGTTTGCGGTCTCCTCCAAAATAGATGCCTATAAAGAGCTGAAAAAGAACTATTCGCTGTTTGTGTTCATAACCTCTCTTGTCGGCGTTTTGTTTTTTATGGCAGGTGGAATGGTGCTGTATTTCAAGCAATACACCGAAATAGGGAATGCCATTGTTTTTTTCCGCAAGCTGTACAAAATCGGGATCAGTGACAGGGAGATTCGGACGGTGGTATCAGCAGAGCTGCTCATAACCTTTTTTGTACCCCTGCTTCTGGGCAGCCTCTTGGGTTACTCCTTCATCTATCTAGTCACCCATGTCATGAGCGGCTCCGATATCCTCGGTGAATTCATGAAGAACACTACGATTGTGATCGCAATCTATTTCCTATTTCAGCTCAGCTTCTACATCATTACCAAACGCAAGTACGTCCAAGAGGTTGTGCGAAAGCTGACCAGTGCGTCATAGAACGAGTGATAAGTGATACGCGGGTTGGGCAAGTCACCTGGCATTGCAGGTCAGTGATCAGAAATGATCAATGGCCTGTTTTGTTTGACTGTTAGAAGGATGAAGTATATGCTGTTCATATAATTAGATATCTAACTATATATAGCTAAAGGAGTTTTCCCATGAGTGAACAACCTTCGAACACGCCATTTTCAGATTTGATCCGGGAAATTGGATTGAAAAAGAAAAGACAGGCAGATGAAAGATTAGCGGAGCTGGGCATGAATGCACAGCAGGGGCAAATGATCGGCTATATTGCGGAACATCAGGAGAACGGTCTGATCCAAAAGGATCTGGCGGAGCATTTCAACCGTAAGGAGGCCAGCATCACCAGCATGCTTCAAGGCCTGGAGAGAAAAGGATATATCCAACGCGTGATCCCCAAAGAAAATGAGCGGCAGAAAAAAATATATCTATTGGAGAAAGCGGCTGTTCTAGTCGAAGAGTTCAATGAGATTTTTGCCGAAGTGGAAAAAAGCATCACGGATAACCTTACTGCGGAAGAGGCGGAAACACTGATGAGATTATTGAGTAAGGTGAATTCGAGTCTGTAGGTTGCTTGACATGGAATGCATTTCACAATTTACAGTAAAGGAGACAACATAAACTTACATGAGGAGAATTTACAATGAACATCAAGTTAATTGCAGTAGATATGGATGGCACCTTTTTAGATGACAAAAAAAACTATAATCAGAAATGGTTCAAACAGCTGTACGCTGTTATGAAGACTAAAGGCGTTCATTTCGTGGTAGCCAGCGGGAACCAGTATTATAAGCTAAAATCTATCTTTGAAGACATCCAGGATGAGCTCGCTTATGTTGCAGAGAATGGTGCCTATGTCATCGATGGGACAGAAGTTTTGTTTACGGGTAAAATTCCACCGGATCAGGTAAGGCTGATCGTGAAGAAGCTGAGTCAATATGAGGAAATTTCGGCAGTCATGTGCGGAGTGGAGGGGGCTTATGTGCTCGAAAACGCCAGTGATGATTTCTATGAGCTCATGTGCCGCTATTATCCGAGATTGCAGAAGGTAAGCACATTTGAGCAGGTAAACGACCAGATTTTCAAATTTTCCTTACTCACTCCTGATTGGACAGCCGGTGGTGTTAAAAAATATCTGCCGCTGCTCATGGAAGAGCTCAAGGGGATGGTAGATCCTGTGACCAGTGGCCATCAGTGTATTGACCTGATCATTCCCGGTTGCCACAAGGCCTCAGGGCTTGAACGTCTGATGGAGCGCT
Source organism: Paenibacillus sp. 22594 (assembly GCF_052044425.1). Taxonomy (NCBI): domain Bacteria; kingdom Bacillati; phylum Bacillota; class Bacilli; order Caryophanales; family Paenibacillaceae; genus Paenibacillus; species Paenibacillus sp. 22594. The sequence continues at coordinate 293,817 of NZ_JBQENA010000001.1, read as the reverse complement.
ATGGCGTCCGGCCTGAGGAATGCGCGGCATTTGGAGACAGCAGTAATGATATTGAAATGCTGAAGTTATGCAAATATAGTTATGCAATGGACAACGCTTCGCCGGAAGTTAAAGCTGTAGTCAATTATCACACGGTGAGCAATAATGAACAGGGTGTGCTGCATGAAATTTCATTGCTCCTGGAGGAGCCGTCCTTGCTGGAAATATAGATAAAAACGAATTCATTTCCTGCAATGGATAAATTAGATCTATTGTCAGCCGGGATCTGATTTTTTGTTTGACAGACGAGGATGATTCATCCATAATTCAATCCATACTAAACACATAAGATTTATCAGAAGGGGTGGGTCACTCGTGTCAAAGTTAAAGGCATCTTTTAAAAAGTCGGTTGGAATAGGGACGTTGGCAGTTCTGTTTCTGGTATTGTTAGCAGGATGCTCCGGCTCCAATAATAAAGCTGATTCAACAAATGCGGCTCAGGAGAGTGCCAGTCCGGCTCCAACTCAGAGTGCAGGCGCTGCTGAACCCGCTGTGGGCGGCACTTTTGTCTATGGACGGCCTGCTGCGGTGACTTCATTCGATCTGCATAATGAAATTACATCGAACAATGCGTTTGCGATTGATAAAGTGTTTGAATCCCTCGTTGCTTTTGACAGTAAGGGCGAAATAGTGGATTTTCTTGCCAAGTCTCACAGCATCAGTGAAGACGGCTTGACCTATACCTTTGTTCTCCGTGACGGCTTGAAGTTCTCGAACGGTACGGATGTAACTGCTGAAGATGCGGTTTTTTCGCTGCAGCGGCATTTGAAGGTTGAAGGCCCACTGGCGATTTCGGCAAAGGTGGCTACGATCAAAGCACAGGATAACCAAACGCTGGTTATTACGCTCAAAGAGCCTTATACACCTTTTATCTCCGAGCTGTCCAACTTCTCGAACGGGATTATCCCGAACCATTTCGGCGGAGTCACCGAAGAAGAGTTTTTCAAAAAACCGGTCGGTACGGGACCGTTCGTAGTTGAGAGCTGGGACCCTGCTGGTGATTTGACCTTCACCAAGAATCCGAACTATTGGCAGGAAGGCAAGCCCAATATTGATAAGCTTGTATATAAGCTGATTGAAGATGACAGCCAGGCGATTAACCAGCTGAAGGCGGGAGAAGTGGATGCGATTGAATCCTTGGCCCTGCAGAATGCCAATGAGATTAAGGACGGCTCTGACACAGCAGTAGTTACCAACGGGAGCTGGGTGACCGAGCAGCTATTCTTCAATACGCTCGACGAACACTTCAAGGATGTGCATGTCCGCCGTGCCCTGGCGCTCGCGCTGGACCGTGACGGCTTGACTAAGGCACTTACGTTTGGCTATGCACAGACTGCAAATTCCCTGTTGCCTCCAACGATACCTTATAACGCAAATGATACGATTAAAGCGCTGAACTTCAATGTGGATGAAGCCAAAGCAGAACTTGCCAAGTCTGCCTTCCCTGACGGGTTCAGTACAAAACTGCTTGTTGCTTCAGGCAACAGTACAAGAGCCCAGGAGGCGCAAATTATTCAGGCTGCAGGGCAAGCGATTGGCATCAAGATCGAGATTGAATCGATTGAACTCGCCACCTTCCGTGAACGGTTTTTCGCTTATGATTTCGCGGCTATGCTGAACAGCGGACAAGCGGACTCTCCGGAAGCTAACTCCATTCTTGCTTTCCAGACTGACCCGAAAGGCTTCAGTAAATCTTATTGGACACATTACACGAATGATGAAGTTACCAAGCTTTTATATGATGGACAGAAAACAGCGGATGGTGATGGCCGTGCGGACATTTACTCCAAGCTGCTTCAGACTCTGGCCGATGAAGTACCATACATTCCGCTGTATTATCCTGATATTCTGATCGGTGCCCGTTCTTCCGTCCAGGGTCTGGTTGTTTTACCTAACGGCAGTGTTCGGTTCGATGCGGTCAGCATCAGCAAATGATGAAATCTAATTCTTCGTTAACTGGGCGGACAGGAGGCAATGCATCTCACAAGTGGCTACTAATAGCACTTGTGAGAGCACTGGCCGTGATCCTTTGCGTGATGACGGCAGTTTTCTTCATCATCCGCATCGTGCCGGGAGACCCCGCAAAAATGATTCTGGGAGAATATAGCACACCTGAGGCGCTCGAGAGTATGCATCATACGCTCGGGCTTGACCTCTCTTTATGGGACCAGTTCCTACGGTTTGTGAAGACACTGTTTACCCAAGGTGATACCGGAAATTCAATTGTTACAGGGACCTCTGCCAGAGAGCTGATCGCTCAGCGGGCTCCTATTACTTTGCTGCTCATTCTGATGGCTTGTGTGCTGGCAATCATCGTAGCGCTTCTGCTTGCTACACTTGCAGCCACTCATAAGGATAAGCTGCTGGATCATCTGATCCGTATTTTTCCTGCAATCACTCTGGGTATGCCAATCTTCTGGGTTGGCATTCTTTTGATTCTGCTGTTTAGTGTAAGGCTCGGCTGGTTTCCTGTCGGCGGAGTGGGGGAAGGATGGCTTGGAGCCCTGCACAGCCTTGCGCTCCCGGCGATAACTGTTGCTTTTTCACAGATCCCTACGCTTGTCCGGTCGTTAAGGGCGCAGATGCTTGAAGTGCTGGAATCCGATTTTGTAGTTACGCTGAGGGCTGCCGGAATTCCGGGCAGGGTGATTCTGTTCAAGCATGTACTGCGCAATTCTGCTCTTCCTACGCTGATGCTGCTTGGGGTGAACATCTCCTATCTGATCGGCGGTACACTGGTCGTTGAACAGGTGTTTGGTATCAAGGGCATTGGCAGCCTGCTGTTTACCTCGATCTCGAAACGGGATTTCCCGGTCATTCAAGGCATAGCTCTATATTGTGCCCTATCTGTTGTGATCATCAGTCTTCTGATTGAAATCATTTCCTGGTGGCTTGATCCCAGAACGAAAGGAAAACAATGAACTATATAAGGTTAGACCCACCATTGCAAGAGGGCGGCAGAACAGCTAGCAGCTTCAGACGAATATGGAATACTCCCTCACTTCTTGTGGGAAGCATGATGTTTGCAGTGCTCATTATCCTGGCCGTGTTTATCCCTTACTTAAGTCCTTATGAGCCTTCGGGGCAGAATCTGAGCGCATTTTTACAACCTCCGTCCGCAGCGCATTGGCTCGGAACCGATCAGCTGGGACGTGATTTGTTCACGAGATTGATCTATGCTGCACGAACGGATTTGAAAATCATGGTGCTGGCCGAAATCATCCCATTCTGTACAGGTGTATTTCTGGGGATGCTGGCGGGTTATTACGGGAAATGGATCGATACCATCATTACGCTGCTCACGGATACCTTTATCGCCTTTCCTTTTTATCTGATCGTTATTATTGTGGCTTTTGCCAGCGGGGCAGGAGAACGGGGGATTTATATCACCTTTATGCTGGTTGGATGGATCGTGTTTGCCCGTGTCGTCAGAGGTCTGAGCGCGTCTTTCCGCGAGCAGGAATGGGTAGCATCCGCACAGACACTAGGGTTGCCCGGGGTAAGAATTATTCTGCGCCATCTGCTGCCCAATGTGCTGCCTCAAGCGGTTGTTGTCCTGATGACCGATATGATTGGTTTGCTTGTAGCCATTGTTACACTCGGTTATCTGGGTATCGGCATTGCACCGCCAACTCCGGACTGGGGGACCATGATCTCTGACGGACAACCCTTCATTACAACAGCTTGGTGGCTATCTGCAGTTCCGGGATTTGCTGTAGTGTACACAGGCATCGCTTTGTCTCTTGTAGGGGATGGATTGGCTGATATTTGGAGGAAAAAATGATGTCTACACATCCGATTTTGCAAATGGAGGGACTGTCGCTGGCGGCGAAATCCAAAGAAACATTAGTGAATAACGTCAGTTTCTCGCTCGGAAAAGGAGAAAGTCTGGGTTTGGTAGGTGAGTCGGGTTCCGGCAAATCGCTTACACTGCGGGCCATTCTGGGGCTGCTGCCGCGCGGTGTTACACAGAACGGAGGTGTGATTAAGAGCGAGGCGAGCAGCGCAATGGTTTTCCAAGACCCTAGAGGCGCGCTCGATCCGCTCTGTCCGGTGGTAAATCAGCTGGCAGAAGTCGTATATTACAGGCAGCAGGTCAACCGGAAGGCTTCGCGCATCATTGCGCTGGAGCTGCTCGAGAGACTCGGTCTGCCTGATTCTCTGAAGAAAAAAGACCGGTATCCCAGCCAGCTGTCTGGCGGTCAGTGCCAACGGGTGGTGATCGCCATGGCCCTGGCTTGCAAACCAGGCATTCTTCTCTGTGATGAGCCAACCACGGCACTGGATGTTACGGTTCAACGGCAAATTATTGATACCATTACCGACCTTCAGAATGAATTGGGGTTTGCTATGGTCTTTGTTACCCATAATCTGGCGATTGCAGCTAACCTGTGCTCCAAATTGTACGTGATGAAAGCAGGCCGGATTGTAGAGCACGGAGATACACTGGATCTTTTACAGAACCCAACGGACCCCTATACACAAATGCTGATCGATTCAGTGCTTCCAGTGCCGGAGCTTGAAGGGAGTGGGGCTTGATGGATATGGCCCTGCAAGTTCAAAACCTCACCGTCCGTTACGGCGGATTCACTGCTCTGGATAAACTCAGTCTAAACCTGGAACAGCATACCACGCTTGGGCTTGTCGGAGAATCCGGTTCAGGAAAATCCACCCTGGCAAGGGTGATTGCCGGACTAATTGCACCCGATGAAGGGAAGATCATGCTGGGGTCTCAAGAATTACGGAAGAAGAGAAGCCTATCTCAGCATAAACAGATTCAGATGATCTTCCAGAATCCGGATGCCTCGCTGAATCCCAAGCATTCAATCCGGCAGATTCTTTCCGAAGCGCTGCTGTTTCACAACATCGTGGGCCGGTCACAGGTTGAGAAGCGATGCCAAGAGCTTTTGGCCCGTGTTCAGTTGGAAGCCAGATCACTTGATAAATATCCACATGAATTCTCCGGCGGCCAGCGCCAGCGGATCGCAATCGCGCGTGCGTTAAGTGTGGAACCAAGCCTTCTGATTGCGGACGAGCCGACGAGCGCACTCGATGTGTCTGTTCAGCGGAGTGTGCTCGAACTGTTCAATACGCTCAAAGCTGAGCTTAATCTTTCGCTGCTGTTCATCTCCCATGATCTGGGGGTTATTCACGCCATTAGCGATACGGTTGCAGTCATGCGGCAAGGTAAGCTGGTGGAGAAAAGTCCCAAGGACCAATTCTTCATCCGCCCGGAACATGAATATAGTCGCGAGCTTTTGTCAGCTGTTCCGAAAATGCCAAAAACAAATAACACCAGGAGGTTATTATGAACCCGGAACATCAAGGATTTGTGCCGCTTTCATTGGCAGAGTTCAATACACTTACTGAATTGCTTTCCAAACTTTTATCAACCCAGCATCCTCCGGTTATTATTCCGGGTGAGGCTATCTTGGGAATTGAGGCGGTCGCTACCGGAATAGCTGCACCGGGACGTACTTTTGTAAATGTGGTTACAGGCCCTTACGGCAGATTATTTGGACAATGGCTGGAGCGGGGAGGAGCAACAGTTGCTGAGGTTATAGTCCCCTTTGATGAAGTCGCTACAGCGGCCCTGGTCGCAGAAGCAATTGAACAGTACCAGCCAGATGCCCTATCCTTTGTTCACGCTGAAGTGGTTACAGGCGGTTCAAATCCCGTTAGAGAAATTGTTAAGCTTGCACAAGAGTTCAACCTGATTACAGTATCAGATTCTGTATCGGCGGTCGGGGGAGAGATTCTCCCCGTAGATGAATGGGGCGTAGACTTTGCGGTAATCGGTGCCCAAAAAGCCTTGGCTGGACCTAATGGCGTCAGTGCTGTCAGTATTTCTCCACGCGGCTGGGAATTTCTTGAGTCGAATGAAATCGCCCCCCGCAATTCCATCCTGTCGCTACTGGATTTGAAACCATCCCCGGATGGGGCTACTCCGTTACGGGTTCCACCCAACATACCTGTTTTGGAGGCCAAAGCTTTGATCCTGGCGCTAACACGAATCGAAGAAGAAGGACTGGAACAAGTGATTAAGCGGCATGAAAGCGCCGCAGCTTCTGCAATAGCAGGAATCACTGCCTTGGGTCTTGAGCCGTGGCAAAAGGACAGCAGCCATTATTCGACTCTGACTACAACCGTCAGGATCTCGGGGAAGCAGGAATTGCTGATCCATCAGCCCGTGGGCATCGTGGCTCCCGGAGACGGGGGACTATTCGGCAAGCTTCTGCGGATTAACCACTTTGGAAAGAATGCTTCACGGAACAGCGTAGAGGAAGCTATAACGCTTCTAGCACAATTGTTGAATCAGGACCCAGAGCAGGCGTTACTGGCTGTCCGGCGGGTATGGGGAGAATGAGCATGATCCAAAAACAACCTAAGCTGCTGTCACTAGGAAATATAAATATAGCAGGTATTGAAGATAAACGATTCGATATTGTGATTAGAGATGGACGGTTCTATTCGATAGTTGAGGCTGGTCCCTATCCTAAAGAATCAAGTCAGCCGGGCCAGGATTTATGGATAAGTCCTGGTGTGATAGACCTTCATACGCATCTTGCCTGGACAGACTTTGACCACGCCGATCAATTGAAACGCGATCAACCTGAGATTGTAGCGATGCAGGCTGAAGCCTTCGCAGCTACTTTGCGGACGGGTGTCACGACAACGCGCGATGCAGGCGGGATTCTGCCAAGCACGGTGCGTCATCTGGTCCAGCATTATCAGCAGCCCCTCCGGGTGCAGACCAGCAGCGATATGATTGGGGCAGCGGATGCACGCGGTCTTAAGCATTTGGAAGCTCGAATGGCTGATATCTTTGCTACAGGAGCAGGCTGGATAAAAATCTTGGCGACAGGCGGACTTGGCACACCTACCGAGAAAGTGGTTGATCCTATTTTCTCGGAAGAGGAGTTCGCCTTCATTGTCCGCAATGCGCATGCCCATCATAAAAAGGTGCTGGTACATACATGGGGAGGAGTAACGATTGACTGGTCGATTCAAGCGGGTGTAGAATCCATTGAGCATGGAATGTTCATGAGTGAGGAGCAGGCTGGCAGGCTCGCTGAGTCTGAAGTAGCTTATGTGCCCACAACCTCGATTTACCGCATTGCTGCTGATCCGAAAGGTGTACTGGCCTTGAACCCGCTGATTTGCGATCGGGCTGCGCGTGCTGCTGAAGCCCATTCGAAAGCTATTGGCTATGCCCAAAAAGCAGGAGTCCGTTTAGGATTCGGTACGGATTACGCTACCCCTGCACTGCATGGTTACAACCTGCAAGAGCTTGATACATTAATGGATTACGGGCTGAGCCGGGCAGAAGCGTGGAAGTCTGCTACAGAAAGTGCTGCCGGGATTCTGGGCAGTGGCAATGAATTAGGGCGAATTGCCAAAGGGTTTATCGCAGATGCAATTATATACAATGCTAACCCGTATCAGGTGAAAAACGCGGATCAGCTCCGGAAAAGCATTGTTTCCGTGATCACTGGGGCACAGGAATCAGATTTGGTCTGACCCGTCATATTTTATACTGACAACAAACTTTAACCAGCAGAGCCAGACTCTGTTGGTTTTTTGTTTTTTAACAAGCTAACGATGCCTTTAGTCAAGTATTTCTATTCTGTAAATCTGTTTGAATTGTTATTTTTGTTTGTGCTATTTTTTATAACAGTATTGTAATCTTGCAGGAAACCGGCACACTTAGAGAGAAAGAGAGAGACTAGAGAATATATTAGGAGTGATATGATGCAGACGAAGATCAGCCTGGAAGGCGAATGGAAGTTGCAATTGGATAAGACAAAACAAGGACTAGCAATGCCTTTTGCTGATGTCATCTCTCTTCCGGGCACAACGTCACACGCCCTTAAGGGACCGAAGAACGGGGATATACTTGTAGACGCTCTCACAGATGAGTACCTGTTTGAAGGACAGGCCTGGTATTCAAAAGACTTCGAAATTCCGGTAGCGCTTACCGGTAAAACATGTATGCTTCATCTGGAACGGACTAGACTTACCACGGTCTGGCTGGATGGTCTGGAGATCGGCAACCGTGACAGTCTGAATACCCCTCATGTGTACGACCTAGGACAGCTCCGCTCAGGTAATCACACTCTCACTATCCGGGTTGACAATACGGATTATCCGACAAAGGGCGGGCATTTAACATCTAAAGATACCCAGACCAACTGGAATGGGATTACGGGACGTATTGAACTGCAATTTTACAGCGAATCCTATTTGAGCGGCATTCGTCTTGATCCGGATGTGTCCACACGCTCCGTACGAATCACAGCCACCCTTGAAGGCGCTGATACAGGCGTGATCAAAGTATCAGCCGTTAGTTTCAATAGTCAGACTGCTCAAACTAGAGCCGTACAGGAGTACAACATCTCACGCGGGGAGTTTTGGGTCAGCTACGGCCTGGGGCCGGATGCACTGCTTTGGAGTGATTCTGAACCCAATCTCTATAAGATAAGCATTGACCTGAGCGGCACAGGAGAAAAGGCTTCTGATCAGCATGAGTTGATTTTTGGACTCCGGGAATTCAAGACCGGCGGTGACAAATTTACGATAAACGGACAAAAAACCTTTCTCCGCGGCAAGCACGACGGTCTGATTTTCCCATTAACCGGATACGCCCCGACTGATCTGGAGGAATGGCTCAGAATACTTGGCATCTCGAAGTCCTACGGTATTAATCACTATCGTTTTCATACCTGTTGCCCGCCAGAGGCAGCTTTTGCCGCAGCAGACATGCTCGGTATCTACATGGAGCCGGAGCTGCCGTTCTGGGGAACGATCACAGAAAAAACGGATGAGGGCCATAATCAAGCCGAGCAAGACTATCTGATCAGCGAAGGATATGCCATTCTACGGGCATTTGGCAACCATCCTTCCTTCGTAATGATGTCGCTCGGTAACGAACTGTGGGGCAGCAGAACCAAGATTGATTCCTTTCTGAAAGACTATAAGGCATTCGACGATAGACATCTGTATACACAGGGCTCCAACAACCATCAGTTTGTTCCGGAAGTCCTGGAGCATGAAGATTTCTTCTGTGGTGTGCGGTTTTCCAAAGACCGGCTGTTCAGAGGCTCTTATGCGATGTGTGATGCTCCCCTGGGACATGTTCAGACGGATGTGCCTGGCACCATGAAGGATTATGATGAGCAATTCGTACCGCCCGCTGTGCGCGGGGAAGACACAGTAGCGGCAACGGGAGATACCATTCAAATCCAATACGGTACTGAAGCCAAGACCGTGCAGATCGGAGACGCATCCGGTGAATGGATTCCGCGAATTCCGGTAGTCTCCCACGAGATTGGTCAATATGCGACTTATCCGAATTATGCAGAAATCAGTAAATATACAGGCTCTCTCAAAGCCAATAATTTTGAAGTCTTCCGCAGCCGGCTGGAGGACAAGGGACTGGGCCATCTCGCGGCGAAATATTTTGAATGCTCTGGACAGCTGGCAGTGGCCTGCTACAAAGAGGAGCTTGAGGCTGCGTTCCGTACCCGAAGACTTGCGGGATTCCAGCTTCTGGATCTGCAGGATTTCAGTGGCCAGGGAACGGCGCTGGTAGGGGTACTCGATGCCTTCATGGATTCAAAGGGACTTGTTTCCGCTGAGGAATGGCGTACTTTCTGCAGTGATGCAGTCCTGTTGGCAAGATTTCCGAAGTATAACTATGTCTCCAGGGAACATTTCGACGCTCATGTTGAACTGTCCTGGTACCGGACCGGTGCACCGGATATGCTTCTATTGAAATGGGAGTTGAATACAGAAGAGGGAACACTGGCGGCAGGCAGTTCCGAAGCAGGGGTACCAGCTGGTTCAAATTACATTGATATCTGTGATTTATCCATCGCTCTTCCTGAGGTCGTGCAGATGACGAAAGCCGTTCTTTCCTTGTGGATAGCGGGTACTGATATCCGCAAGAGCTATGATGTGTGGATATATCCGGAAAATAGCAACGGAGTGCTGGACGATGTACATGTCTTCCAGGAACTATCACCGGAAGCGCTGGCCCTGCTGGACCAAGGCCAGAATGTGCTGCTCATGCCAAAGCCGGAGTTGCTCCACAATGCTGTTGAAGGTTTTTATTGTACGGATTTCTGGTGTTACCCCATGTTCCGTTCAATATCCGAGAGCATGAACAAGCCGGTACCCGTGGGTACAATGGGTCTGCTGATTGACAACAGCCATCCTGTGTTCCGTGATTTCCCGTGCGAAGAATATTCCACTTACTCTTGGTGGAACATCATTCAGAATTCGAAGTCCATTATCCTGGATGGATTCGACCGTTCGTGGAGTCCTATTGTGCAGACCATCGACAACTTTGAGCGCAATCACAAGCTGGGCTTCTTGCTGGAGTGCAGCGTCGGGGCAGGTAATCTCCTGATCTGTGCTCTTGACGCGGACAAAGTAAGCGATACACCTGAGGGCAGACAGTTCTTATCCAGCTTGACGAATTACATGAAATCCGCAGATTTCAAGCCACAGTACCGTGCGGAGGTATCTCAGCTTCAGCAACTGCTTCAGTAAAATACAGACCAACGGGGGTGTTTCAAAAGCCATGAATGAACTTGGCTTGGGACACCCCCGTTTTTTGAGCAGGATCAACTTGAAAGACTGGTGTTACGTGGAGTATTAAGATCCTTCGGGAGGATAGTCAGAAAAACCTTTCCAAAACATTTAAATTGACGTAGTATCTAATTAGATATATATCGAAACAAATTCATTGTGGGAAGGTGGGTAATATGAGTACTGACTTTTACCTTGTCAGACACGCGCAAAAAGAAACAGGGATTGGTGATGTTTTCGTTTCTTCTGAAGGGCTAGAGCAAGCAAGCATTACTGCAGAACACTTTTGCAAAGTCCCCTTTTCTAGAATTGTTTGTAGTCCGCTTAATAGAGCAAAACATACTGCTCAGATAATATCTGAGACAACAAAAAAAGTGTTAACTGAGGATATACGATTAAGGGAGAGGGCTAACTGGGGGGACTTACCTGAACAAACATTTCAGGAATTTGTTGATATGTGGAATCAATGCACAAAGGAAAGGGACCTTTCACCACCTAATGGTAATTCGGCAAGAAGGGCAGGGGAGCGTTTTGCTTCATGTTTGCTCGAGCTAGCAGATCAACATCTGCAGGAATGTCTTGTTATCGTGACGCATGGCGGTGTGATTACAGATTTTTTGGTGAATGAATTTACCCGTGAAGAACTCAATAGCAGACATCCAAACTTTATAGATGAGCAAAGTAACTTGGTCGCAGAATGCTCTATAACGAAAATAAGATGTCACAGGGGAAAGTTTGTTTTACTCGATTTCGCGAATATCACACACTTGAATCATTAAGCGGAGAGGCTTTTAGTTATTCAAAAGGGAGGCGGTCCATAGTTCGGAAGATATGACCTCCCTGGAGGTATTGTTGAAGCTGCAGGAAATATCTTCTTGTCTACTTTTCCATAGATTATTGATAAGGTGGAGAGAGTATGGACTAAGAGGTGAAGTATGATCATGAATAGAAAACACTGTTTATTCTGTGATGAGATGGTCCCGGTGAAGCCTGAAGGTGAATATGACAGATATGAAGGTTGTTCTTGTTCGCCAGGCGGGTTCTATGATTTGCTGAGGGACAGCTACGAAGCTATTCTTTCACTCCCGCATCAAAAGAAACGCGATATGCTTCATATCGTGTCGGCTTATATCCGGGAAATGACCGATTGTGGTGTAAAGGTTACACTATCCAAAGACGATTTGGAATCCATTGCAAATTCCCCAAAAATCCCTGTGACCATTGAAGACAAAGGGAACCGGTTTATTCAATATTTGTACAGACATTCCGAAGGACCGGGAGAACCGCTTGTCATTCAGCCACTCTCCAGCAGTTATAACCTGACGTATTCTCCCAACTTGCAAGAGCTGGTATATATCATTGATAAACTGATCGGCGAGCAGCTGCTCATCCGGGAAGGCATGACCTTTAAGCTTACAGACAAGGGATGGAGCGAGGCCGCAGCAAACGCTGGCGGAAAGAAATTAAAGCCATGCTTCGTCCTTCTTCCGGATGAGGAGGATCAGCGCACAGAGTGGCTGGAAATGCTGTTGCCGAAAATCGAGCAGTTCGGTTATTTGCCGCGCTTGCTTCTAGATGAAAAAGATCAGAATCAGGACAACTATTCTCTTGAGCGTATCGGGGACAGCAAATTGATGATCGCGGACTTGACCGGTCATTCTCCAAAAGTGTATTTTACAGCAGGATACGCGCTTGGGTTGAACATCCCGGTGATCTGGACCGTGCACAGCAGTGAAGCCGGTAAACTGTGGGTACAAGTCAAAGATATCCGTCCAATCGTCTATGATACCGCTGAAGAACTGGCCGTAATCCTACAGCAGAAGTTGAGTTATGACCGTACAGATGGGTTTCAGGACACGGGCCGGTAACATCCTTTCATATCAAGAAACGTCAGAACTGTAATTCCAGTATCAGAACAACGATAGCTTCAGTGAGAAATCGCTTCTTTGTAGAAATGGTTGGGTGATCCCTCCATTTATCAAAAGGGCGGTTTCTTTGCTGTGTAACCAAAAAGATTTCTACCCGTATTAGGGTTATGATTAGGATACCTATAAAAAATTTAAGCAGAGGTAATGAATGCGTATGAATGAGAAGATTACGGATCAGGGTGAGACGGTGTACAGGGTGGCGGAGCATAAGGCGGCTCAGTATTTTGCATCCCTAAATATGCAGGTTAAGGACAAAACGTATGTCCCTGCTTTGACCAAAGATATTCAGTTGTGGAAAAGGAACCATATTCATAAAAATTCATGGCTGTCTTTTTTTTCGCGGGGGAAGAGAAATGCGGATTCCCGGGACAATGATAAATATATAGCATGGCTGAATGATAACGGTAAATTAGATGACTATTTGGATCGAAGCATTTCCTATATTTATATGAGAGACTTAGGGAAAGCGCTTGACGATCCCCGCACAAAGGCACGAATTCAGCAGGTAATCACCGACACGAAGAATCATTTGGTTCCTTCCAATACTACTGTAAAGGGGGGCCGTCCCGAATCCATCAGCGTAGCCGGATTTTTCCGATGGGCCCAGAAGGAAGGTATAGAAACCACGGCCATTTGGCTGATAGAGAAACTTAAGAATGTCGCCACTCATATTCCAAAGGAAATGGATGCCGATCAAGCTGAACGCAAACTAATCAAAATCATTGTTGGGGTCGTCCTGCATGTGGTAGAAGATATGGATGAGAATACAACGTCCGCAGAACGTACCCGAAGACTGGATGAAGCGATCCGGATCGGCTATTCCTATGGTTTGACGTATCCTTTTATTGACGATCTTCTGGATTCTAGGGTTCTAACAGCTCCAGAGAAAGAACAATACTCCAGCATGATACGAACTGCACTTCTAACTGGGGTTGTGCCGAAGCTTAACGAGTGGCCCGGAATAAACATGGAGATCATTCAATATGTCCATGCAGAGCTAACGAATGCGTTCGAATATATCAAGAGTCTTCAGAAGCCAGAGACAGAGACAACCTTTTTTGAGCAATCGTATGTGTTCTTTCATTCCCAGGATATAGACCGCAATAAGGAGCTCTCAAATACGGGATACAGCAACGAGGAGCTCTATATCCCTATCATTATAAAATCCTCATCCTCCCGGTTAATTGTCCGTTCCGTAATTGGCGCACAAGCGGATGAAGGGTTTGATGAGCGGACCTTTTATTATGGTATCTACAATCAGCTGGCTGACGATTTTGCAGATATGTTTGACGATATGGAGGACGGAGCGGTAACCCCGTATACCTACTATTTGAAATACCGGAATGAGCGTTTGGATCTGATCAATCCCTATGAATTATACTGGACGGTGATCTCCCATCTGATCCATAATGTATACCACTCCGACTCGAAGACCCTTGAGGTCATTCTGGACCGTGCAATTAACGGACTCAAACGCTGCAAAGCACGCATCGGCACAGAAAAGTATAACGAGATTATGGGGATTTTTGCCTCCGGGAATCCGGAATTCAATCAACTCGTGCAGCAAATGGTCCGGAAAGCAGATCATGTGGATTTCTTCGACAAGCTGCTGCGGGACCAGATCAATACCGATTTGAAGAATAACCGGAAGGAAAAAGAAGATTTTCAGCGTACCGTTCACACGGTGAGGGATCAAATTAACGAATTGTTGAAGATTCCCAGGCCGGATGGAATTCCTCCGATGAAGGAATCGCTGATTGAGGCTGCAAATTATAGTCTGACCGGAGATGGGAAGCGGATTCGGCCTATTTTGACCTGGGTCCTCGGGGTCGAGGTGTATGGACTTCAGCCTGCTGCAATTGAGCCGCTGCTCCGATCATTGGAATTCATGCATACCGCATCTTTGATCTTTGATGATCTGCCTTCCCAGGATAATGCATCAACCCGCAGAGGGCGGCCAACCTTGCATCAGGTTCATAATAGCGCCACAGCAGAATTAACGGGTCTCTATCTGATCCAGAAGGCCATTCAGGAACAAGCGTCACTGAAGGCTTACAATCCGCAAACCGTGCTGGCGCTGATGCGATATTCGGCTGAAAGGGCAGAGGATATGTGCATGGGGCAAGTGATGGATTTGCAATCCAAAGGTATAACATTAACTCTGGAGCAATTGAATATGATGTGTTTTTATAAAACGGGGTTGGCGTTTGAAGCCTCTTTGGTGATGCCGGCCATTCTTGCTGAGGTGCAGCCTGCGGAAATCGCAGCCTTGAAGACATTCGCCTATCATGCAGGCATTGCTTTTCAGGTCAAAGATGATTTGCTTGATTTGGAGGGAGATCATCAGTTGCTTGGTAAAAACACCCGTATGGATGTGGAGAATAATAATTCGACCTTTGTATCTATACTTGGTCCGGAAGCTGCCAGAATCGAGATGTGGGATCACTATTGCCACGCTGTGGAAGCACTGGATGCGATTCCTCGCAAAATCACTTTTCTAAAGCATTTATTGGACTATATCATTAGCCGAAACCGCTAAAATTAAGGAAGCAGTGAGGGGAGAACATGAATAAAACCGAACGGCAGCTCGCCATCACACTTGAACTGCAGCGGAGCAAGGTGCTTAGAGCGGAAGATCTGGCTGCTCAATTCGAGACGAGCGTACGGACGATATACCGCGACATTCAGGCTCTGAGCGAAGCTGGAGTTCCGATAGTCGGTGCCCCCGGGCAGGGATATTCCCTGATGGATGGGTATTTCCTGCCGCCAGTCGGCTTCACCGCCGAAGAAGCCGTAGCCCTGATTATGGGGACGGATTTCATCGAACAGAGGCTGGATTCCTTTTATGGCAGCGTGGCTAAGACGTCCCGTCGCAAAATTGAGGCGATCCTGCCGGAGCCGGTACGTTTTGAATCCACGCGGGTACGGGAAACGATGCGCCTTCTTCAGGCCAGAGAACCGGTAACCGGCCTTAAGGAAAAGGACTATCTCGGAGAAGCTAGGCGAGCCATTCTTGAGCGGCGTAAACTAAGCTTCACATATCAGAAAACAATGCCCGAATCTGACGGAAACCGGAAGAGCAGACGTGAGGTTGCTCCCTATGGACTGATCTTCATTCAGGGGAATTGGATTTTGATCGCACGCTGCGACCTGCGGCAGGATATCCGCCATTTCCGGTTGTCGCGGATGACGGAGCTTGCGGTGCTCGATGAGCCGTTTCTTGTACCGCCCGGGTTTGACCTGAGCCGTTACCGCCAAAAGGACGACCGGGACCTACAGGTGCTGGTTCGGGTGAACCCCCAGATAGCCGATAGAATCTTGGAGACCGGAAATTTTTATATGGAATCGACGGAAGAGAGAACTGACGGTCTATTATTCACCTTTCGAGTGCGGCATCCAGAGGAACTGCTGCCTTATGTCCTTAGCTGGGGCGGGAATGTGGAAGTACTCGAACCGGAGTCTTTCCGCTGCCGGATCCGGGAAGAGGCCGATAAAATATTAAAACGTTACTGACACGCAAAGTGACCATACGCATAATCCTATGGCCGCAATCGTGTATATTTATAGTATGAATAGATGGATTTTGAAACTTTCAAAATGTGATTGAAATCCTCCTTTTTGTGTAGTCTCCGATATAGAATGAAATTGCTGATAAACATTATCATTCAGGAGGCTAAGCAGATGAACACAGAATACAAGATTGCCAAAGATACTTATTGGGTTGGTAAAATAGACAACCGGGAGGTACCCTTTCATCGACTGATCCTGGCGAAAGGAACCACCTATAACTCCTACCTGCTAAAAACGGGTAAACCTACAGTGATTGACACCGTAGATATGGAGTTCGGACGTGAATATGCGGAGCGTTTAAGCCAAATCATAGACCCTATGGATATTGAATATATCGTAATTAACCATACCGAACCCGACCATTCCGGGGGGCTGGCCGCGCTTTCTTCACGAGCCCTCAATGCCACGATTGTCTGCACAGCGATTGCGGTGCCGGAGCTGCAGGAAATGTACAAGCTCCACAGCCGGAATTTCCTGGTTGTAAATGACGGGGATACACTGGATATCGGCGGCAAAACTTTGCTGTTCAAGGAGACTCCGTACCTTCATACGGCTGAGACCATGATTACTTATTGTGTGGAAGATAAAATCCTCTTCCCTTGCGACATTTTCAGCACCCACGTTGCGGTGGAGAAGCTGTTCAGCGATGAAGCCGGATTCGACATCACGGATGATTTCAAAGGTTATTACAGTGCGATTATTCACCCGCACCGCAGATATGTCAGAACGCTGATCGATGCCGTCCAAGACCTTGATATTGAGATGATTGCACCTTCTCACGGGTTCTTGATCCGGGAGGATATCCGTAAATATATTGATCTCTACGATGTACTCAGCCGTGAGACAACAGAAGGCAAAAAGGCTGTAATTGTCTATACCACGCTCAAGAATAACACCAAGAAAATGGCCAATATCCTGCAGGATTGCCTGAAGGCAAATCAAATTGAGACGGAAGTATGGGATGCGGACAAGAGCACTGCGGCGGATATTCTGAGCAGCATTGCCTCTGCCGATGCCGTATTCATTGGAAGCTCCACCAGATACGCTGATATGATCGGTAACCTGGAGCCTATCCTGCAGGAGATGAAGAACATGAATTTGGAAGGCAAGCTGGCAGCGGCCTTTGGCTCGTACGGCTGGAGCGGGGAAGCGATCGAAGTGATCCAGGATTATCTGAACGCTACGAACATGATTGTACAGAGTACTTCCGATGTCATCAAAACAACAGGGATGATTCACATCGAATTCCCGATACGGGTCCGTTTCTCGCCGAAGGCACCCGATAAGGTACAAAAAATCAAAAATGCTGCGGAATTTGTCTCTGATCTTCTGCTCAGTTCTTATTAAGGGGGGCAGATCATGAATCGACATTATCTTATTGTTGGCAGTGGAGTGGCTGCTGTTCATGCCGCCAAGGCGATCCGCGATCAGGACCCCGATACGGAAATCTCCATTCTGGGTGAGGAGGAGCATTTGCCCTACAACCGGATTAAGCTGACCAAAGGCTTGTTCACCGATTTGCACAGTGAAAAGGTGCTGATCAAGAAGGAAAAGTGGTATAAAGACAACCGCATCACTGTGCAAACCTCTACCCGGGTAACAAACATTCATACAGACCGGAAGCAGGTGGTGACAGCGGACGGCAAAGTTATCCATTACCATAAGCTTCTGCTCTGCATGGGGGCGAGAAACCGTGTACTCCCTGTGCAAGGTGCAGGGCTGAAGAATGTCCATACGATCCGGGATATGGAAGATGCTGATTCACTGAAATCGAGCCTCGAAAGCGGCAACCGTATCGTTACGATCGGCGGAGGTGTACAGGGTTTGGAAACGGCATGGGCCTTACACGAAGCCGGTTATGAAGTGACGGTTGTTGAAGCGGCTCCGCGGTTAATGGCCCGGCAACTGGATGAGACATCTTCGAAGATGCTTAAGCACACCCTGGAACAATCCGGCGTGAACGTTATTCTGCATTCCGGTGTGACTTCGATTACGGGTGAGGAGTCCGTTACGGGAATTACGCTTGACGATGGTTCTGCCATTGCCTGTGATCATGTAGTTTATTCAATTGGGATTGTGCCGAATACCACTCTTGTTAAGGACACACCGATTGATACCCGTTCAGGTATTGTCGTGAATGCCAACATGGAGACCAGTGCACCCCATGTATATGCGGCCGGAGATATAGCGGAAATGAACGGACATGTGGAAGGTTTGTGGGGAGGAGCCATGGAGCAGGGACGTATTGCCGGCAACAATATGGCGGCTGCTGAACCTGTTGCTTACCGCAAAGCTGTTCCGGTCACCTTCTTTAATGCGTTTGGAATCTCGCTATTCTCGATTGGAGACATCGACGAAGCACGATGTGACCAGAGTGTGTCCGCACTGGAGAACGGGGTGTATACGCAGATATTTGTGAAAGATAACACAATGACCGGCGCTGTTTCCTGGGAAGGTGCAGCGGCCTCACTGGCCTTTAAATCCGCTATTGAGACGGGCTGCAGACTGGAAGGCATCGATCTTTCCCGAAGTATTTCAGAAGTGATGGCGGAAGTTAAGCGTAGATTGCAAAGCTAAAGAAGTTGAACTTAATAAAAGAGGAGATAAACCTAATGAAAAAATACGTATGTGAACCTTGCGGTTATATTTATGATCCGGCGTTGGGAGATCCCGATGAGGATGTGGCACCGGGCACTGCTTTTGAAGATTTGCCTGAGGATTGGGTCTGTCCGGTCTGCGGCGAAGATACCAGCCATTTTTCACCCATCTCATAAAGAATAAGATAAAGGAGAGACCCGATATGCCGGAACATTCCTGCCAAAATGCTGCAGAGCCCTGCACCCGAAAAGTACCGATCTTCGCTTCCCTTTCTGATGCGGATCTCTCCCGGGTCAGTGCGATGATTATCCACCGGAAGTACGCCAAGGGTCAGCCCTTGATTCTGGAAGAACAGCCGACGGATACCTTATACATTATTCAGCAAGGGCAAGTGAAATTGTCCAAAATGACCCCGCAGGGAAAGGAACAAATCCTGCACATTTTGACAGCAGGTGATTTTTTTGGTGAGCTGAGTATCTTTAACAGCGATGAACTCAGCAACTTTAGTGCCTATGCACTGAAGGATACCCGTATCTGCATGCTGACCAAAACAGATATGGAGCTGCTGATTATGGCGAATCCGGATATCGCGTTCAAGCTGCTAAGTACGGTAACCAAAAGGCTGGCCCATACCGAGAATCTGGCGCAAAGCCTTGCTACCAAGGACCCGGAAATCCGGATTGCCTATATGATTCTGGAGCTCAGCGATGTCTATGGTAAAAATCGTGGCGGCAAGATCCATATCGATCTCCCGCTGTCCCGTGAAGAGCTGGCAAATTACGTTGGGGTTACCCGGGAAACCATTAGCCGGAAATTTGCCATCTTTGAAGACCTGGGGTTGATTGAGCTAGTCGGCAATAAGCGGATGATTATCCGGAACCGGCCCTCCTTGGAGAAATACATTGACTGAAAAGTATAGAGAAAAAAGAGTGCGCCAGAATCTAAATTCCGGAGCACTCTTTTTCTATTATGTGTGACTAGGCTTGTTCTAATTGCATGGCCGGACCAAAAAACTCATAATGGATCTGATCCTCTTTCATCCCTATCGCCAGCAGTTCACGGATCATGGCTTCCATGAAAGGAACCGGCCCGCATACATAGGCATCACCAGCAGGATCAACGTACGACGCTAATGCTTCTCGAGTGATTTGGCCGTCCGGGCCGCTTGAATAGAAGGTTTTATATTTGATATTGCTCATGTTCAGCGCATGCTTCTCGATATCATTACCAAAAGCGGCAAGTGATTCATTGCGCGCTGCATGCAGGAATACAGTAGGGCGCTCGGGCGATGACACTGCAACCGTTTCGAGCATGCTCATCATAGGCGTGATTCCAACACCGCCGGAGATAAAAGCCACCGGTGTGGTTTTTGTAGTATCCAGCAGGAATTCTCCGGCAGGTGCACTTACTTCCACAGTGTCTCCTTCGTTTACCTGCTTATGGAGGTAGACAGAGACAACACCATTCGGATCATTGTCTGCTTCCCGTTTCACCGAGATGCGGAACTCGTCCGGCTTCGAGGCTTGAGAGAGGCTATACTGGCGGATCATGGTGTATTTTTCACCTGGAATCAGAACACGAACAGAGACGTACTGCCCTGGTTTGAACTCCGGTACGCCTGATCCGTCAGCTGGCTGCAGATAGAAAGAAGTAATGCTGTCGCTTTCCTGTACTTTGCGGACGACGGTAAACGGTTTGAAGAAGTTCCACCCGTTCTCTTGCTCGCGCGCTTCCTTGTACATGTTTGCTTCAACCCCAATGAAGGCAGCTGCGATCACACCGTAAGCTTCTTCCCAAGCCTTCAGGATATCATCGGTTGCCGCGTCTCCAAGCACTTCCTTGATGGCTTTTAGCAGAAATTCACCGACAATCGGATACTGCTCCGGTTTAATACCAAGACTGACATGCTTGTGGGCGATCTGGACGACTGCCGGCAAAATGTTCTCCAGGTTGTCAATGTGAACTGCAGCTGCGTATACTGCATTCGCAAGGGCAGTCTGTTGCCGGCCTTGTGCCTGATTGGCATGATTAAATACATTCAAAAGCTCAGGATGGGCCGCAAAGAGATTCCGGTAGAACACCGTAGTTATGGCTGTTCCATGTTCCGCTAAGACAGGGGCTGTGGATTTGACGATTTCACGTGTTTGTGTGGATAAAATGACCGTTCACTCCTCTCATTATTACAAATTTAATATATACTCTTTTGTTTTTAAAAGATATATTTAAAATACCACTTTAACAAAATGGACACTATTTGTGGTATCATTTGCAACAAAGATCACATACTTCATCTAAAGGACGGCGGAATCAATGCGGCTTACCATGTATACTGATTTTTCATTGCGTATCCTCATGTATCTCGGGGCTAAAGAGCAAAGCGAGCTTTCGACCATCCAAGACATCTCCGACGCTTATCATATATCCAAGAATCACTTAATGAAGGTGTCCCATGAGCTCGGACAAGCAGGATATATCGAAGCGGTAAGAGGCAGAGGAGGGGGGATACGCCTGGCCAAACGGCCAGAACTGATAAACATCGGTGAAGTTGTCCGCCGGATGGAGGACGATTTTCACCTTGTGGAATGCTTTAACCCTGCCGGCAACAGCTGCCCGATTACCCCGGTGTGCGGATTAAAAGGTGTGCTCGGCAGAGCACTGTCTGCCTATTTGCAGGTGCTCAGTGAATATACTCTTGCTGATTTACTGCTGAACAAGCATGATCTTCAGGCTATCTTTCATAAAGAGGTTGCGGATACTCACATGGAATCCGGTACGGATAGTATTTATTGAGAGGGCTCCTCCAGCAGCAGTCTTTCCTCATCTCTGCTGTGAATGGCATTCACTACGATAAGAGCATGAAACTGCTGAATCACCTCCGGTGTGAGTCCATCTTCGTCAAGCATGGATTTGATATCTGCAATGATCATCCGGAGCAGCTCATGATCACGTGTCAGCTTGGTTACTGCATGCTGCAAACCGGGATTATTCGCTGCCATCTCCGGGTAGAATCCCTCTTCTTCTGCTTCGGCATGACTCAGTATCCTCGTTTCCCAATATTCTACAAGGTGATCGGCCGCTTGACGTGCAACTTCGAATTCCCGTGCCTCCAGCAGGTTCTCGACTTCTTCAGTTTTAGCTATTGCACCGGACAGTCCGCCTTGATGTATGGCATGATGGGCGTGTAATTGGCGTAATGAAGGTCCTACCATTGTATATCCTCCCCAATTTTTTTCTCAGTATAACATAGAAGACCACTGTGAATTTTCCGGTTAGGACATCCCCTGCACATAAAGAGGGATTTCCCTAACTACAGTTGATATAGCATACATTCCCATAACAATATTAAAGCTCTCCTACTCAAAAGGAGGGCTTTTGACTTTTTGCGGAATCAAGGGATTTCCCGCGGGACTATAGGACATTCCCTAATGGGAACTCCGGCCGGGGGCCTCCATAATGGAGGTATTCGAATGAATAGTGAGTCGGACTCTTCCATGTCCTTCATTCTGCAAAGGAGTGTTTGTAAGCGATGAAGAAAAAATTCGGCTTGAACTTTTTTAAGCCTGTTGAAAGTTATTCCGGGAAGTGGTCCATTCTGGAGGAAAAGAATAGGGATTGGGAAGATATGTACCGCCAGCGCTGGTCCCATGATAAAGTGGTCCGCACCACGCATGGAGTGAACTGTACGGGTTCCTGCAGCTGGAAGGTTTTCGTGAAGAATGGAATTATTACCTGGGAGAATCAACAGATTGACTACCCGTCCTGCGGACCTGATATGCCGGAGTTCGAACCCCGGGGCTGTCCCAGAGGTGCTACCTTTTCCTGGTATGAATATAGTCCGCTTCGGGTGAAATATCCCTATATGAGAGGGAAGCTGTGGCGGCTGTGGAAGGCAGCGCTTCAGGAGCATGACAACCCCGTGGATGCTTGGGCAAGTATCGTGGAAGACCCGGAGAAAGCGGATCTCTATAAAAAAGCCCGGGGAAAAGGCGGTCATATCCGGGTTGCATGGGACGATGCGCTTCGTCTGATATCGGCACAGCTAATCTATACCATACGAAAATATGGGCCTGACCGGATTGCCGGGTTCACTCCGATTCCGGCGATGTCGATGGTCAGTTATGCTTCGGGTGCGCGGTTCATCTCGCTCATTGGCGGACAAATGCTCAGCTTTTACGACTGGTACGCTGATCTGCCTCCGGCTTCTCCGCAAATTTGGGGCGAGCAGACAGATGTTCCTGAATCCTCAGATTGGTATAATGCAGGCTATTTGATCATGTGGGGCTCGAATGTACCGTTAACCCGGACACCGGATGCCCACTTTATGACCGAGGTCCGGTATAAAGGAACCAAAGTGGTATCCGTAGCACCGGATTTGGCGGAGAACGTCAAATTTGCTGATAACTGGCTCGCACCTAATCCAGGTACCGATGCTGCATTGGCACAGGCAATGACTCATGTGATTTTGAAGGAATTCTATAATGAACGTAAAGAACCTATGTTTATGGATTATGCCAAGCAGTTTACGGACATGCCCTTCATCATCCTCTTGGACCCTCATGAGCAATCCTTAAAGGGCGGCCGTTTCCTGCGTGCCAGCGATCTCGGTGATTCTTCTCCTCATGCGGACTGGAAACCTGTGATCTATGATTCCGGTTCCGGGGAGCTGATTGTGCCTAACGGTACGATGGGGCAGCGCTGGGAGACGGATAAGAAATGGAATCTGATTCTCGAACGGGAGGATGGAACGAAGATTGACCCTGCATTATCTGTCGATGGTCATGCTGAGCAGTGGGTAGAAATTATATTCCCTTACTTCGATCAAGCGGGGAATGGTACATTCACACGGATGATTCCGGCAATGAAAATACGGCTTGCCGACGGAACGGAGCGGTACGGCGCAACCGTATATGATCTGATGATGAGTCAATATGGTATCAGCAGGATAGAGAGTCTTCACAACGCCAAGGATTATGACGATAGCGCTTCGCACTATACCCCTGCGTGGCAGGAGAAAATTACAGGTGTGAAATCCAGTGTCGTGGTCCAGATTGCCCGGGAATTTGCCCAGAACGCCATCGATACCGGCGGACGCTCCATGATCATCATGGGAGCAGGGATTAATCACTGGTTCAATAGTGACACCATCTACCGCTCCATCCTTAACCTTGTTGTTCTGACGGCATCTCAAGGCGTGAATGGCGGTGGCTGGGCGCATTATGTCGGTCAAGAGAAATGCCGCCCGATCGAGGGATGGTCTACCATCGCCTTCGCGAAGGATTGGCAGGGCATGTCCCGGCAGCAGAATGCTACGTCGTTCTTCTATTTTGCGACAGAACAATGGCGTTACGAAGAGAGTGGTACCGATTCGCTCAAGTCACCGACAGCAGGGGAGGTAGCCTACCAGCACCCCGCTGATTACAATGTGCTTGCGGCAAGGCTTGGCTGGCTGCCATCCTTCCCGCAGTTTAATAAAAACAGTCTATTGTTCGCGGAAGAAGCCGCTCAGCAGGGTAAGAAAACCAACGCTGAGATTATCAATCATACGCTGAAGGAAATCAAATCACGAACGACCCGTTTTGCCGTGGAAGATCCGGGCGCACCGGAAAACTTCCCGCGGACCTTGTTTATTTGGCGCTCGAATCTGATATCCAGCTCTGCGAAAGGACAGGAATACTTCATGAAGCATCTGCTCGGCGCCTCGGATGGACTGCTTGCCCGGCCGAATGAAGAGCAGAAGCCCGAAGAAATCGTCTGGCGGGAGGATGTGGAAGGAAAGCTGGATCTAATGGTCGCGCTGGATTTCCGGATGACGACAACGCCGCTGTATGCAGATATCGTTCTTCCGGCGGCAACCTGGTATGAGAAGACGGATTTATCATCTACAGATATGCATCCATTTGTGCATCCGTTTAACCCTGCGGTCAATCCGCTGTGGGAATCCCGTTCGGATTGGGATATTTACCGCCAGCTCTCGGAGGTTTTCTCGGAAATGGCGAAATCAGAGCTGCCGGGTGTCTATAAAGATCTTGTTGCCACACCACTTGCCCATGATTCGATCAGTGAGATTTCTCAGCCGATGGGATTGGTCAAAGACTGGGCCAAGGGTGAAGTGGAAGCTGTTCCCGGTAAAACGATGCCGAATCTGAGTATTGTGGAACGGGATTATACCAAGATCCATGATAAATACATTTCACTTGGACCTAATCTGATCACCGGCAAAGCAGGCGCACACGGCATCAGCTTCTCCGTGGCTGAAGAATATGAAGAGCTGAAGCGTCTAAACGGAGTTTTCTATGATGATTCGATCAAAGACGGCTTGCCCAAAATTCAAACCGCACGCCAGGTAGCGGACACGATTCTTCATCTGTCTTCCGCAACCAATGGCCGGGTGTCCCAGAAAGCTTACGCACAAGCAGAGAAGGATTCCGGCGTAGTGTTAAGAGATATCTCAGCGGACCGGGCTGCGGAAAAAATCACCTTCCATAGCATCACCGCACAGCCCCGTGAAGTGATTCCTACACCGGTATTCAGCGGCTCCAACAAACAAGGGCGCCGGTATTCACCGTTTACCACCAATATTGAACGTCTTGTACCGTTCCGGACATTGACAGGCAGGCAGCATTTCTACATTGATCACGAGATCTTCCAGCAGTTTGGTGAAGCGTTGCCAATCTATAAACCCACCTTGCCGCCCATGGTATTTGGACCGCGCGACAAAGAAGTGAAGGGCGGACAGGATGCGCTTGTCCTCCGGTACTTAACGCCGCACGGCAAATGGAATATTCACTCGACCTACCAGGACAACCAGCATATGCTGACCCTGTTCCGCGGGGGGCCAACGGTGTGGATCAATAACGAGGATGCCGAGCAGCACGGTATAGCTGATAATGATTGGCTGGAGGTCTATAACCGGAACGGCGTGGTCACTGCCCGTGCCGTAGTCAGCCACCGGATGCCTAGAGGCACCATGTTCATGTATCACGCGCAAGACAAGCATATTCAAGTTCCCGGCTCCGAGATCACAGATACGCGTGGCGGCAGTCATAATGCTCCCACCCGAATTCATCTTAAGCCCACCCAGATGGTTGGGGGTTACGCACAGCTCAGCTATGGTTTCAACTACTATGGTCCAATCGGCAACCAGCGTGATGTATACGTAGCGGTGCGAAAAATGAAGGAGGTTAACTGGCTTGAAGATTAAAGCGCAAGTGGCAATGGTGATGAATCTGGATAAGTGCATAGGCTGTCATACCTGCAGCGTGACCTGCAAAACGACCTGGACAAACCGCAAAGGTGCGGAATATATGTGGTTTAACAATGTGGAGACAAAGCCGGGCATCGGATATCCGAAACGTTGGGAAGACCAGGAACTCTACAAGGGGGGCTGGCAGCTCCGCAAAGGCAATCTTGAGCTGAAATCCGGCAACAAGCTGTCCAAGATTGCGCTCGGAAAGATATTTTATAACCCGGACATGCCGGAAATGAAGGATTATTATGAACCCTGGACTTACAATTATGAGCATCTGACGGAAGCGGGGGAACAAAAGCATTCACCTGTGGCGCGCGCCCATTCAGCAGTAACAGGCGAGAAGATGGACCTGGAGTGGGGGCCGAACTGGGAGGATGATCTGGCCGGCGCACACGTGACCGGACCCCTTGATCCCAATATCCAGAAGATTGAAGAGGAGATCAAATTCAACTTTGAACAGTCGTTTATGATCTATCTGCCGCGTCTCTGTGAACATTGCCTCAATCCCAGCTGTGTCGCCTCTTGTCCATCGGGTGCGATGTATAAACGGGAGGAGGACGGCATTGTTCTGGTGGATCAGGAGGCCTGCCGGGGCTGGAGATACTGTATGACAGGCTGCCCTTATAAAAAAGTATATTTCAACTGGCAAACCAACAAAGCGGAAAAATGCACCTTTTGCTTCCCGCGTGTGGAGGCCGGCCTGCCAACGGTATGCTCAGAGACCTGCACCGGGCGTATCCGTTATCTTGGCGTACTGCTCTACGACGCAGACAAGGTGCTTGAGGCTGCTTCGACACCGGATGAGAAAGATCTGTACAAAGCTCAATGTGATCTGTTTATGAATCCTCATGATCCTGAAGTCATTGCCCAGGCCAGAAAAGACGGGATTTCAGAAGATTGGCTGGAAGCCGCCCAGAATTCACCGGTCTACAAGCTCGCCATTGAGCACAAGCTGGCGTTCCCGCTTCACCCGGAATACCGGACCCTGCCGATGGTATGGTATGTACCTCCGCTCAGCCCGATTATGAACTATTTTGAAGGGAAGGATTCTCTGAAGAATCCGGACATGATCTTTCCGGCGATCGAGGAAATGCGGACACCGATTCAGTATTTGGCCAATATGCTGACCGCGGGTGACACGCAGACTGTAAAAGAAGCTCTGCAGCGGATGGCTATGATGCGCTCCTATATGCGTGCCAAGTCAGCCAATCTGCCCTTCGATCCGAGCCGTCTTGAACGTGTAGGCCTGACCGCACAGCAGACGGAACAGATGTACCGTCTTTTGGCTATTGCCAAATATGAGGACCGCTTCGTGATTCCGACTTCGCATAAGGAACAAACCATGAATCCTTACCGTGCCCAAGGCTCAGCAGGTTACGGTAACCGGATGGGAGACATGGGTTCCTTCGGGTCATCAGGGTCGGGATGCGATGGATGCGGTCCGTCAAATACTGCCGGTTCGGAGTCGAAGACGGCCAAGGAATTATACGAAGAGAACTTCTACGGAGGGATTTGGCGTGATTGACTTAACGAAGCTGTATACATTCAAGCCTTCTTTCGGGTACTATGCCCTGCAGCTGATGTATCCGGAAAAGCAGGATTTTCAACAATCTTTTCAGGATGAGGCGTTCGAAGTGGGGCATCCGGCTTACGATCATGTGCAAAGGTATGGGTCGCTCATGCAGTGCTACAGTTTGGATGAAATCCAGGAACGGTATGCAGCAACATTTGATTTTCAGCGGGACTGTGCACTTTATATGACCTATTTTAAGTTTGAGGATGCTAAGGAGCGCGGTCAAATCCTGGCGAAACTGAAAATGCTGTATGAAATGTACGGCCTTGAAATGCCGGAAGGGGAGCTGCCGGATTATTTGCCGCTCATGTGTGAATTTCTATATGCAGCTGAATGGTGTAACGATCCCCGGGCACCCGAGAATTTCTGGATGCTGATTGCGGTTCTTGAGGATGGTACGTACCACTTGCTCCAGGCGCTGGACAAAAATGAAAGTCCGTATTTTCATCTGGTGAAGGGACTTCGGGAAACACTCAAAGCTTGCATCGAACAGGAGGCATTCAGTCAATGAATATGTTCGATCAATTCTTATGGGTCATTATTCCATACATTTGCCTAGTAGTTTTTATCGTCGGGCATATTTACCGCTACCGGAGAGACCAGTTCAACTGGACGGCTAAATCCAGTGAGTTCATCGAGAAGAAACAGCTGAAATATGGGAGTATTCTCTTTCATCTTGGGATTATTCCGGTTATTTTCGGGCATATTGGCGGCCTAGTTGTTCCGAAATCATGGATGGAGGCTGTGGGTGTAAGTGAACACACGTATCACATTGGGGCTGTATACATCGGTGGGATTTTTGGAATAGCCACCCTTGCCGGGATGCTGATTCTTACCTCGCGCCGGTTTACGCTTAAGAATGTACGGCGGCTTAGCAGCGCATCTGATTTGATTGTGAATTCTCTGCTCTTGTTCATTGTATTTATGGGCATGTACTCCACCCTTGTTACCAATGCCGTACAGCCTGAATTTGATTACCGGGAGACCATTTCCGTATGGTTCCGCGGCTTGTTCATGTTCAGACCTGATCCTTCGTTAATGACAACTGTACCGCTTTCTTTTAAAATTCACGTCTTGTCGGGTTTCGCCATCTTCGCATTTTGGCCCTTTACCCGGCTTGTTCATGTATGGAGTGTTCCGTTGAATTATGTAGGCAGAAGTTATATTCTATACAGAAGACATAAATCGAATTAATGGAAAGTAAGTGAGCACTTCTTTCCCTGTTCAAATAGGAGAGAAAACGATGAAAAACAAGGTCGATTATCAGCTGGAACTGGACCAAATCCGTGAAGCACTAGGGTATGACTTCATGTCGTTGGCACTTGCCGACCCTGCAGAATATGACTATGTCATCCGATGGAAGTACGCCTCCGGCAATCTGAATTCCCGTTACAAACGGATTGTTCTTCAGTCGGGAAGAGGTGTCGCGGGAATAGTATTCAAGACCGGAAAGTCGTTTTTACTCTCTTCAGTAAAAGAGCAGGTACAGCAAGAAATGCTGTTTAATTATCCGATAGTTAAGTCTGAGAATCTGCAAAGCATCGGGGCAGTACCGCTTTGGAATGATGCCCGCGTCGCTGGTGTGCTTCTCGGCGGTTTCCGGGGAATTCAGCAGGTTAATGAAATGATGCTGAGGGACCTGGAGAATACGGCACGTAAGGGTATTGGAGACTTGAACGGGAAGGAATTGTTGCTGAGTTGATGCTGCCAACCGGGATGGATTCACTAAATATTCTGATGCTGAAGCTGTTCGAGAACAGCAGGGAGGCTATCTTCTTTTTTGACAGGGAAGGAAAGACGCTGGCAATGAATCCGGCGGCCTCCAGTATTGTGGACAGTGACTTTCTGAACCAGCTGGAGCAAGGGAATTCCCTTGCCCTCTGCGGTACATGCAGGGGTTATACCAGTGACCAGGAGCTCCGCACCTGTCTCAACTGCTTTTTTCATACGCCGGAATCCGAAGATTTCACCTCTTACCAGGTCTACCTTGAGACAAAATATAAAGGGATTGTCCCCTATACAGCAAGCTTTCACACCATAGATTCTGAGAATGGAATCCGGGTGTTGATGCTGCGGGATCTAACCAGACAATTCAAGACCCAGGAGAAATTTTATCAGAATAAAATGATGAAGCATGTGATTGAAGCCCAAGAGAATGAGCGCAAACGGATTTCCCGTGAGCTGCATGACAGCGTCGCACAGGAGCTTATGAGCGCTGTAGTGGACTTGCGGGTGCTTAAGTATATGACCGCTGATGACAACATTCTTAAGAAGGTGAAGCAGACTGAAGTATCCATGACGCGGCTCTTGAACGATATCCGCAATCTCTCCGTGGAGCTTCGCCCGGCTGCTCTCGATGATTTCGGACTCGAAGCAGCCTTTCGCTCACACTTTAAACGGCTGGAGCAAATCTATGGTCTCATCATAGAATTTAAATCCGATCTCTCAGAGAACCGCTATGACAGTGAAATAGAAACTGTGATGTACCGGGTCTGTCAGGAAGCTGTACTCAATGCTCTTAAGTATGCACAGGTAGACTTGGTCCAAGTCAAACTTACCGAGCAGGACGGAATGCTGAAGCTCACGATCGAAGATGAAGGTATCGGATTTAGTCCAGGGGATGAGCCGACTGGCACCGGACTGGGATTATACGGCATGCAAGAGCGGGCAGAATTAGTAGGAGGCAGCTTCAGCATAAGGACGGAGACGGGAATGGGAACCTCGATTTTCATTCAAGTTCCTGTCGGAGATGGAAGTGGAAAGGAATGATCACCGGATGAAGATCGTTATCGCAGACGACCATGCCATTGTGCGCAGCGGTTTTGCCATGATTCTGAATTTCCAGGATGACATCGAAGTCATTGGTGCTGCTGCCGACGGGATTGAAGCCTATGCGTTGGTAGCAAAATGCAGGCCGGATATCCTGATCATGGATCTTAGCATGCCACCCGGGGAGAGCGGACTAATTGCTACAGGCAAAATCAAGGAGGACTACCCCGATACCAAAATATTGATTCTGACCATGCATGATGATGAAGAATATCTGTTCCATGTCCTGAAGAACGGAGCGTCAGGTTATGTGCTGAAAAGTGCGCCGGATGAGGAGCTTTTACTGGCTATTCGCACCATCCATCAGGGAGGAACCTATATTCACCCCAAATTGGCTACCTCCCTGGTCCGTGAATTTATTAAAAAGGACAAAACAGCCGCTTCAGAAGACCCGTTTGAATTGCTGTCCAAGCGGGAGCTGGAGATTTTGCCGCTGATCGCCAAAGGCTACGGAAATAAAGAGATCGCTGAAAGGCTGTTTATCTCCGTGAAGACAGTTGAAGCCCATAAATCAAAGATCATGGAAAAATTACACCTGAAGAGCCGGCCCGAGCTGGTCGAATATGCCTTGAAAAAAAAGCTGCTGGATTTCTAAGCACCGATTGGAGGATATCTATGCCAAATTCCGCCGGTTTGTCCGCTACATTACCCGCTATGCGCATTCTAGAGAACGAGCACCGCTACTTGTCCTTTCTGATGCAAGAATGGCATATGATTGTTCTTTCTTTTGAACAAGACGACCTGCCGGGCGAAGAGGAAGCCAGGCGCAGAATCAGGGAGCTGCGGAGGCTCATTCTGGACTTTCAGATTCCGCTTGCCAAGCATACACAAAAAGAAGAAGAACATTTTTTCCCGCTGCTCGGAAGCTACATAGGTTTTGAACAAGGGCCGCTGGTTGGTATTCAGGAAGAGCATGTGGAGATCGATGGATATTTGGGTCATTTCCTTCACCATACGGCAGGCGATTTGGAACTGTTGCCGCTGGCAAAGATGATATCCGCCGTGAAGGATGCCGGAGAGGCTTTTGAAATATTAACCGTTCATTTAGTCAAAGAAGAAGCGGTCATTTTTCCAATGGCTGAAACTCAGCTGAGCGAGCTGGATCATAAACGGCTTTTCTCTAGAATGAATACGCTCATTACATGAAATCTGCATACGGCTTCACTGTCCTCATAGGGATGGTGAAGCTGTTTTTTTATTTTCAGGGAATACCCTCTCAGGGACAGGGGACTCCCCTATATCAGTGGTAGAGTCACGGCAGATACAATAAGGACAGGAAGTGAATTCATACACGCAGCAGATAAAAATGGCGGAAAAGGTGAGTGGAATGATTAAAAAACTGCAGTTGCCGTTACAAACCCTGAATTTGATCGTAGGCTTTATGGTATGGGTAATTATTTCATCCCTAATGCCTTTTATTTCCGAGGATATATCTATTCCATCCGGAAAACTGGCTATGGTCACGGCGATTCCCGTAGTCCTAGGCTCAATCCTGCGTATTCCTCTCGGCTATTATGCAAATATTCTCGGGGCGCGTATCATTTTTATGGTCAGCTTTATCCTGCTGCTGTTTCCCGTCTTCTATATTAGCAATGCCACCACATATATTGACTTGATTGTTGGCGGATTGTTTTTAGGGATCGGCGGCGCAGTTTTTTCCGTAGGGGTCACCTCGTTGCCCAAGTATTTTCCGAAAGAAAAGCATGGGTTTGTGAACGGGATCTACGGGGTTGGGAATTTGGGCACGGCCCTTACCACATTCACTGCTCCAATTGTTGCTGCCCATTATGGGTGGGCTACTGCTGTGAAGCTGTATCTGATCCTTCTGCTGGTATTTATTGCACTTAATTTCTTTTTCGGAGACCGCCACGAGCCTAAGGTTAGAACACCCATTATTGAACAGATCAAAGGGGTAGCTGCCAACGAGAAGCTCTGGTTGTTCTCACTCTTCTATTTCATTACGTTCGGATCGTTTGTTGCATTTACCATTTATCTGCCTAACTTTCTGGTTTCTAATTTTGGACTGGAAAAGGTGGATGCAGGTATGCGTACAGCAGGGTTCATTGCCGTTGCCACGTTCTTCCGGCCGGTTGGCGGTTGGCTGGCAGACAAATTCCAGCCTTTATTTCTGCTCATCGGAACCTTCAGTATTTATACTGTTGCAGCAATCCTGTTAGCATTTCTGCCCTCTATTGGACTGTACACGGTTGGATGCCTGGCTATTGCCTTCAGTGCCGGGATTGGCAATGGGGTCATATTCAAATTAGTCCCGCTCTACTTCAATAAGCAGGCCGGGATTGCCAATGGGATTGTCTCGATGATGGGAGGGCTGGGCGGATTCTTCCCGCCGATTATGCTCTCCGTTATCTTTTCCATCACAGGCCAATATTCGATCGGGTTCATGCTGCTTTCGCAAGTGGCTCTGGCGAGTCTGGTCCTTGTCATTTGGCTATATTACAACGATCGCCTGGCGCTTACTTCTGAAGTGTTCAAATCTACGGCACAGGGAATTCTTGTTACAGATGCTTCGGGTGTTATCAAGAGCGTTAACCCTGCATTTACGAGGCTTACCGGTTTTACGGAAGCAGAGGTACTCGGCAAACTGCCAAATGTGCTGAAATCAGGAAGACAACCACAAGATTTTTACCGTTACATGTGGGGTGAAATCCGGGCAAAGGGAGTTTGGCAGGGTGAGATCTGGAACAGAAGGAAGAATGGTGAAGAGTATCTCCAGCTGCTGAATATCAGTGCTGTCAAGGATGAGACCGGTACGGATATTCGTTATGTCGGTACATTCAGCGATATTACGCAGAAATAAGCGGGAGGTCACTAGCGATAAAAGGAGGGCGTATGAGAACGACACCAATCACCGATCAACTAAGACGTCCCATCCGGGATTTGAGGATTTCGGTAACTGACCGTTGTAATTTTCGCTGTACCTACTGCATGCCTAAGGAAATATTCGGTGACAATTACACCTTTATGCCTACCCGCGAGCTGCTGTCTTTTGAGGAGATTCTTCGTTTGAGTGAGCTCTTTGTATCCTTGGGGGTTGTTAAAATCCGACTGACCGGGGGAGAGCCGTTGCTGCGGAGTAATCTTAACGAGCTTGTATCAGGAATTCGGTCTATAGATGGAATAGAGGACATCGGATTGACCACTAACGGTGTCTTCCTTGGGCAGCAGGCTAAAGGGTTGTACAGTGCAGGATTGCGGCGTTTGAACATTAGCCTGGATGCGCTGGATCCGGAGATTTTCGGAAAAATGAACGGAAGAGGGACAAAACCTTCTCTTATCCTGAGAAATATCGATCAAGCCCGCGACCTTGGCTTTGAGATCAAAATCAACATGGTGGTTCAAAAAGGCGTTAATGAATCGGAGATCCTGCCGATGGCTGCCTATTTCAAGGAACGCAACATAACGCTTCGCTTCATTGAATTTATGGATGTGGGAAATGACAATGGCTGGAGCCTCGCAAAAGTTGTAACCAAAAAGGATATTCTCCAAAGCCTTCAAGGTGCTTATGAGCTTGAGGCTTTGGGGCTGGCGAGCCATGGGGAAGTCGCTCAGCGTTACCGCTACAAAGACTGTCAGACAGAGGTCGGATTTATCACTTCGGTATCTGAATCCTTTTGCTCTTCTTGTACACGGGCAAGGTTATCCTCTGACGGTAAATTCTATACTTGTCTGTTTGCATCCAAGGGTACGGATCTGCGGACTTTACTTCGCACCGGAGCTGACGACAGTGCTCTGTTGAACGTGATAAAGGACGTGTGGGAGCTGCGCGGAGACAAGTATTCCGATGAGCGTCAGGAACAAAGTGCAGCCAGCAGGAACAAGATAAGTATGTCTTATATAGGTGGCTGACGGGTTGGGACACACATAATTGTATGACTAATAAAGTAGGAGTCGATGGTCACCCATGAACGGAGCAGAACTGCTGATTCAGCTATTGATTGACAAGAACGTCGAAACCATTTTTGGATATCCTGGCGGAGCCGTGCTTCCTCTGTACGATGCTCTATTTGATTGTAAAGCTATACAGCATGTATTGGTAAGACATGAGCAGGCGGCTGTTCATGCTGCAGACGGTTATGCAAGGGCTACGGGGCGTCCAGGGCTTGCCCTCGTCACCAGCGGGCCTGGTGCAACCAACGCCATTACCGGAATCGCAACAGCGTTTATGGATTCTATTCCGTTGGTTATCCTTACTGGTCAGGTGGCTACCGAATTAATCGGTCTGGACAGCTTCCAGGAAGTAGATATTTACGGAATGACGATGCCGGTTACTAAACATAATTATATGGTTAGGGAAGTTGGCGATCTTCAGCGGATTGTAAATGAAGCCTTCTATTTGGCCACGTCAGGCCGTCCAGGTCCTGTATTGATCGATCTGCCGAAGAACATAATGACAGCCATAGTGGCGGACAAGCTGTACAGTGAAATGTCTCATCCACCCGTACATATCCGCGGCTATCAGCCTTATTTACAAATCCCTGCCCACAGCCTTGAGCTTGCGGCAGAGCGTTTCAATCATGCTGAACGTCCTTTAGTCCTTGTTGGCGGTGGCTGTATGCCGGGGGATACGCCCGCATGGTTGAAACAGTTTGTGGAGCGGTTTCGCCTTCCGGTTGCGAGCACATTAATGGGATTGGGCGCCTTGCCTTCCGACCATCCCCAGCATTTAGGTATGGTGGGCATGCACGGAACTGTAGCTGCTAATCGAGCATTGCAGGCAGCTGATTTGGTATTATGTCTTGGGGTCCGCTTCAGTGACCGCGTTACAGGCAACCGCAAGTCATTCTCCCCCGGTTCTTTTAAAATACAAGTTGATATTGATTCCTCTGAACTGAATAAGAATATCAATGTGGACCTATCCATAACAGGACTCATCTCGGAGATGCTTGCCGGATTGATGGAAGAAATACATAGGAGTGACCACTCCCCCTGGGAGAGACAAATTCAGCAGTGGATAAAGCGTTCTTCTAAATCTACTCCACAACCAGAAGCGAAACTGACTCCGCAGGATGTAATAAAATGTATTGATGCAGCTACAGACGGGAGTGCCATTATTTCAACCGATGTAGGCCAGCATCAAATCTGGACAGCCAGAAATTATAACTTTACCGAACCGCGTTCTTTTCTAACCTCCGGAGGCCTTGGAACAATGGGTTATGGATTACCCGCAGCCATCGGTGCCGCAGTGGCTTACCCCAGCCGGGATGTCATCTGTATCACAGGAGATGGAAGCTTCCAGATGAATATGCAGGAGATTATGACCGCTGTTGATCTGGAGATTAATCTGAAGGTTGCCATTCTCAAGAATGGATATCTGGGTATGGTTAGACAGTGGCAGCAGCTGTTCCTTGGGCGTAGGTACTCTGCAGTGCACATCAGTTCACCGGACTTTGTGGCATTAGCCAAATCTTTTGGCGCTCATGGCTTTCGGGCACAGAGCTTGGAAGAAGCAGAGTATATGATTGAAGAAGCCTTTCACACCAAGGGTGTAGTAATCATGGAATTTGATATTACCGAAGAATCTAATGTATATCCCATCGTTCCCCCGGGGGCCGGGAATCACGACATGATCGAAGAGTAGCGGTATCACAATATTAAGAAGCGGGTTCCGGCAATCGGAGTCCGCTTCTTTGCTTCCCAGGAGATATGGTATGGTTAGAAATATAAGACAATCACTGATATGTACAACATGACTGAAAAGACAATTTCCAGCATTCCGGTCCGTTTGGCTGTAATCTTGGTTCTTGGAAGGCCCGCTGCGCGTGCCAGCAGAATCAACAGGGGGAAGATTAAGGAAGGGAACATCAATACTCCCGTAAGCAGGAATAGACAGTGATATATTACCGATGCGTAATAATATTGCGGATTATTTTTCTCACGAATTATCGTTTTTACATACAAGGCAGTACCTACGAAATATAGGAATGCCAGAATAAATAATTCGGCAGCCGTTTCCCAGCTTGTCCCTCCGCCAATATAAAACACGGGAAACAGCATCAGGCAGAACAGCAGAATACCTGAGATATCGTTGAGAAGCGCCCGTTCGTTTTTGGTTCTGGCATAATACAGATTTACAGCAAAAAGAGGGAGTGCCAGCAGTGCAAACCAGAGAAGATGAGGCTCGGCAACGGCCAGATAAATGATAAAAGGGAGGAGCAACAGGCCGTACAATTTAAGCGGCTTGAGAATCCTGTCAAACCGTCTCGTTCGGACCCCTTGCAGCAGTTGGAAGATGAATAAATAAATCAGCAGCCAGCAAATGAACAAAGGAATATGGAGGAATAGTGCCCGTGAGGCTGCCATCCCTAACAAAAAGGGGAGAATCAGCATAGCCCATGCCCCATGTTGATTAGGAATATACTTTTTCAATATTACATACCTCCTGTATCATAAATGCTTTATTTCCCCGACTCTATAAATATACGACCCTTCATGGCACTATCTAGTGATTCCAAGCACACACTGCTGATTTCCCTAACTCATCACGGTAAACACTTGCAAACAAGATTTCCAGTATCGCCGCAGAAGGTCTTTCACGCTATAACTACCCTACGTGGAAAAAAAGTACTTGCGTTCGCGTGTCCATTAGTGCTATTTTAAAATAAAAGCCACATAAAACAACGAAAAAGCACAAAAGAACAACTTGGGATCACAAAAGTGATCACCCGGATTTCAGGAGGCTTAACATGAATAAACGACGTCTTTCCTTTAACGCGAATGGAACTTTTAAAATGGTGCAGTTTACCGATATCCATCTCCAGGATGGAATCGAGCCGGAGCGCGATGCCCGGACGCTGGTCCTTATGCAGCGCATCCTGGAAACCGAACAGCCGGATCTGGTTGTGTTCAGCGGTGACCTGATTTACAGCGTTGATACTGTGGACCCTAAGGCCACCTTCCGGCGGGTTATTGAGGTAGCGGTACAGGCCGGGACGCCGTTTGCCGTGATCTATGGCAACCATGATACGGAGAAGGGGGTTACACGGGCAGAGCTCCAGGCGATTTTGACGGAATATGAGTTATGTGTAGCTGAAGCGGGCCCGGAAGAGGTGCAAGGTACTGGAAATTATGTGCTACCTCTCTATAGCCGCGCTGGAGACAGGGAGTCGGCGGCACTGTATTTCGTGGATTCGGGTGAATATGCGCCTGCTGCTATCGGAGGGTATGCCTGGATTCATCCCAATCAAGTCGAATGGTATTCCCGGGAATCTGCTAAGATTCGTGAGAGAAACAGCGGAATACTGCCTGCTCTGGCGTTTATGCATATTCCGATTCCTGAGTACAATGAGGTGTGGCAATCAGGGAGTGTAGCTGGGAATAAAGGCGAAATGGTCTGCTGTTCCAAAGTGAACAGCGGCTGGTTCGCAGCGATGCTGGAAGCGGGGGATGTGATGGCGGCCTTCGCCGGGCACGATCATGATAATGATTACATAGGCGTGCTGCACGGGATAACGTTGGCCTACGGACGGGTAACCGGGCATAATACTTACGGAAAACTGCAACGCGGCGCACGGGTTATACAACTCCTGGAAGGGGAGCGGCGTTTCGAGACTTGGATCAGGCTGGAGGATGGCAGTGTAGTGTAGCCTAAGCATGGATAGAGACAACAGGAGGGTATACGAAATGAAGGTAGATTTTCATCTCCATCTGGAAGAAGGACCCTATTCACCAAGGTGGCTGCAACGTACGCTCGAGAGTCTTACAGCTATGAAAGGCAGCATTGAGCAGATACATACACTGTCTTGGATGGAGGAGAGCTTCCGTCTATTGGAACGGCGCATATCGGGCGGAGCTTTTACTACAGAGTGGCTGGACCTGTATCTGGAGCAAGCCAAGAAGAGAGGCCTTCATACTGTCGGTATCGTTGATCATCTGTACCGGTTCACGAAATATAAAGCCTATTATGAAAAGCATATGATCCTGGATGATACCTGGATAGGTCGTTTGCAGCGGGAATGGCTGGACCAGGTGTGCATGGCAGATTCGGACGATTTTGTACGATGCATTCAGGCCCAACAGGAGAAATGGCGGCATGCGGGTATTGAGCTGCGGCTTGGTATCGAAGCGGACTATTTTCCGGGCTGCGAGCTGGAGCTAAGCAGTATATTGGCGGAACAGCCGTATGACTATGTTATCGGCTCAGTGCACTTTGTAGATGGCTGGGGCTTTGACAATCCAGCGACGCAATCGTATTTTGAACAATTCGATCTGGAAGCACTGTACGCCCGGTTCTTCGAAATCGTCGGAAATGCGATCACTTCTCGCTTGTTCGATATTGTTGCCCACCTTGATAACCTCAAAGCCTTCAACTATCGCCCCGACGAGCAACGGCTGCTGTCATCGTATGAGCGAATTGCGGATATGCTGATTGCACATGATACAGCCACAGAGATTAACGCCGGCATGGTGTACCGTTATCCGATTCAGGAGATGTGCCCAAGCCCGGCTTTCCTGGCGGTATTGGCGGCCAAAGGCGTGCTTTTTACGACCTCCACCGATGCTCATTTTCCTGAAGACCTTGGCGGCTATACGGATCAGCAGCTCGAACTTCTGAAGCAGGCGGGGATACGGGACATTGTAACCTTCCACAACCGGCAGAGGAGCCGGCACGGGCTGGAATAACGAATACATGGCGAGTCTTTCTTCTTGAAGAAAGGCTCGTTTTGTTATAGTTGGGTATGTTTTTTGGATCGGTTATAATAGAATACACAAGTTCGGTAGAGGAGAGTTGCTTAGATGAAGAGCACAATGAAAACGAATATAATTGAATACTGTGTACAGAAAAAAGGGGCAACCAAGGAGTACCCCTTCGGACCTGAGCCCTTGGTGATTAAAATTCAAGACAAAATGTTTGCTCTGATTTTTGAGAATCTTGAGAAGCACACCATTATCAACCTGAAATGTGATCCTGTAATTGCGGATAATCTAAGAGAGCAGTATGAAAACGTTCGTCCAGGTTACCATATGAACAAAAAACACTGGAATTCAATAACCCTCGATGGTTCTGTACCCGAGCCTGATCTATTTGCTATGATCGACCACTCTTATCTTTTAGTGGTTAAAACCCTCTCCAAAAGCCTCCAAAACTCCATACTGGAGAATTAATGTTAAGGGCTTAATATCGAATAATGTATCCTACTCTTGCATTTGCCCTGACCTCCGGCGACGCAGGCTCATGACAACCAAGGACAAGGCAACGCCTGTTAGGATCAGCCCAAGCACCCGGAATCCCCCGAAGCTGAATTTTCCGCCCATGACGATCCCTATCAACAATGAGGAGAGAATCGTTCCAAGGTATCTGGATGTATTAAACAAACCGGACGCTACTCCGATTATTTCTTTCGGTGAGCTTTTGAACAGGGCTGCTTGCATACCGACATTATTCAGCCCGTTACTTATTCCGAAAACAGCTAAAGCCACACACACACTGATCACTGGCGAATTTTGATCCAATGATACGATCCAAACGGACCCCAATGTCATTAATATGGCGGACACCAAGAGTGCCGGACCTGCTCCCGATTGATCGATCCAACGTCCTGCGAGCGGAGAAACCACTAGTGAGCACAATCCTAAGGTTAACATTAGAATCCCTGTATGGAATTCACTGACATGACGTACCGTTTGCAAATAGGAAGGAAGCCCGAAAAATACCGAATAATACAATACATTGACGAGCATGAATTCAATATTGACCCAAGTCATTGCAGGATAATGCCCAAATGTGCGCAAGGGAATAAAAGGCGAGGCCGTTTGCAGCTCGTGCCGGACGAAAGCCCAAATGAATAAGAGACCCATCAGTCCGACAGTAATATTTAGCCATGAGATATGCCCGGATGATTTTGCCGACAGTAAACCAACGAGTAGTGCAACCAGACCCGTTGTGAAAAGCAGGATACCTGTTGCATCAATCACCTGTGCCCATTTCCGAAAAGACATGTTGCTTGCGATGGCTGTTGGCGGATCGTCCTTAGGAATTGTCCTCCAGGCCAATAGAAAGCTCGCCGCCACAAACGGAATATTGACGAAAAAGATAGCATGCCAATCCCACCAGTGAATGATTACCCCGCCAACAAAGGGTCCAATGGCTGCTGCTCCGGATAGGAATATGGATAAAACAGATAGTGCCGTCGCTTGCTTCTCTGTGATATGAACTCGCACAATGGCCATTCCAACGGCAACCATCATACTTGTTCCAATGGATTGCACGATACGAAATACGATAAGCCACCCAAAGCTCGGCGACAGTGGAGCTAAGAATGAGGCAGCGAAGGCAACACATAACCCGGTAAGGAATATTTTTCTGCGGCCAAATAAATCACTGGCCTTTCCCATGACGGGTTGAGCGACAGCACTCGCTATGTAAAAAGAAAAAATAACCCAAGAAACCTGTGTGAAATCTAGCTGAAACACCTGTTGCAGCCGTGGAATCGCAACCGAAACCATCGAAGAGTTAAGTGGATTCAAGAGAATACCCAGTCCCACGGAAATCATTAACCACCAGCTACGTGAATTCATATCTGAGTTCCTCCCTGTATTGTATTAAACCT
This sequence comes from Paenibacillus sp. 22594, assembly GCF_052044425.1. NCBI lineage: Bacteria > Bacillati > Bacillota > Bacilli > Caryophanales > Paenibacillaceae > Paenibacillus > Paenibacillus sp. 22594. The sequence goes on along the minus strand of NZ_JBQENA010000001.1, from coordinate 252,870 downwards.
ATCATACTTGACATCATGTATTTACTCCAACGCATTTCATGTTATGATTTCATTGACCTGAGGGAATGAATGGAGGCTGAGAGATGGAACTTCTTCAATTGCAATATTTTATCGCCGTAGCTCGACTGGAACATGTTACTGAAGCTGCACGAAGTCTGCACGTTACTCAATCCTCTTTGAGCAAAACGATTGGACGCCTGGAGGACGATTTGGGGGTTCCCTTATTTGACCGGACCGGAAGAAGACTGCGGTTGAATGAGTTCGGAAACAGATTTCTCCGCCGTGCAGAACGGGCTTTGTTTGAATTGGAACAGGGCAAGCAGGAGATTAAGGATCTTGCCAACCTGGAGCATAGGACCCTGGAACTGGCGGTGACCGCCGCAAGCACACTACCCAATATCCTTAGGGAGTTTCGGAAAAAGAGGCCTTTTGTTCATTTTCATGTACAAATGCTTGCCACGCAGGAAATGGTTGCACTTCTTCTTAGTGGAGCGGTAGATGTATGCTTGTCTTCACCTCCGGTACAAGGGGAAGATATTGAATGTCAAATTGTATACATGGACCCGATCGTTGTCGCTGTACCTAAGGGGCATCACCTGGCAAATCGAAAAAAGGTATCCTTGATAGAACTACGGGATGAATGGTTTGTCGGTGTAAAGAGAGGCTACGGGACTCGTGATAGAGTTGACGCGGTTTGCGAATCTGCTGGATTTGTACCCCAATATGTATATGAGGGAGACGAACCTGCAAGGTTAAGTGCTCTTGTGGAAGCGGAAATTGGTATAGCCTTCATACCAAACAGTGCACGGAACTCACGGGAACATATCCACTATATTCAAGTGGACGATCACGAATTGGTAAGGGAAATCGCTTTATTATGGCACAAAAGCCGTTACATTTCGCAGGCAGCTCTGGAATTCCGTGAGGTGGTTGTGGAATATTTTCGGTCGATGTCTGAACTATCTTAATTCAACTAAGGAACGGTGGGATCTGAGCGGCCCGAAGTTCAAACATTCACCGTAGGTGCGACTGCTTCTGTTTGTCGAATAGTGATTGTAATTTATAGAAAATTGTGAGATTCTGTAAATATCTCTGAGTCTATGAGATATATCACAATGCCGAATGAATACATCACACCACAGAAGAGAGGTCGAACGATGAGGAACAAGAAAACATCATCAAAAGTGGCTATGTATCTGGCAATTCTATTATTTTGCATGACGGTTATACCGCAGACTTCAATCACTTGGGCAGCGCCATCGCTACAGGTGGAAAATGCCCCTGTTCAACCATGGCCTGCCAGTTTTACCGCTTATACTGACAGCACCGGGAAGATAATTAATGACCCGGCCAACGAGCCCGGAATAAGTCCGGACGATGTTGATTTTATGAGCGGGCTATCTAAGGGTGCAGGTGATCTTCCTTCGTTCTACGTAGCGGGTGACGGCTCGAATCTGTTTTTTCGTATGAGATTATTAGGGGACCCGCGGGATGATAAAGGAGGATATCTCTCTTCCGTCTGGCTTGTGAAGGTATCTGACGGTACTGCGACCAAAGCCGTCATTGGGCTTAACGGTAAATCGCCTCATGAGGATTACATTTATATATCCAATAGCAACGGTTCAGTGGTTCATGCTTTGAATAAGACCGACAACACCGGAAAGAATGTACCAGGCTCACGGGTGGTTGAGGATACAAACGGTGATTATTTTCTCGACATTCAGATTCCTGTGGCTAGCTTAACAGCGATTGATTCAGGAATTACGTCGGCTTCCATTCTGAAATTTGCATTCGCTACCTCTAAATCGGCTAATCTGGCTGTGGTCAATAAGGATGGGCAGGATGAAGCTTACGGCGACTACGCCAAGCTGGCTCCTTTCGGAATCTATCGTCCAAATATAGCAATTGCGCCGGCACTTCTGGATGCATATACTAGCTTCCCTACGTCTGTAGCCGGAACCACAGCCAACGTGGTCAATGGACAGACAGTTACCCTAACTATTACTCCTACATCCGGTAATGGTGCAGCAGTCACCAAAACTGCAACAGTCAACAATAATGCCTGGTCCATATCTGGGATTACAGGTATCGCAACCGGATTTTCCTATCTGGTAACAGCCAGCGTGGTTAACGAGAAGGGGTATCCGGCTACTGCATCTCAACTCACCGGAATCGGAGCCTCCAAGGTGACGATCACAGGAAACCCGAGTTACTCCACATATCAGTTTCCAAGCAGCTTTGCAGGGACTTTTGTACGTTCTGCAAGCGGTAACAGAAATGTACTGTTCTCCATCTACCGTTTATCAGGCTCTGATTTAGCGACGGAGACCCTTTTGACTTCAGCTATGAGACTTGGGGTAACTGGAAGTCCGGGAGCTTGGTCGACATCTTCTATAAGTTATATAAATGGAAATACACCAACACCAGGGTCTACCTATAAGATTGTCGCTGTAGATGAAGATAATGCCAACGCCAAAGCGGTTCAGGTTATTAAATTCCTGCAAAGCAGTATCGCAATCAATTCACCGGCAAATAATACCCGATCCGATGTTACCATGCCCGATATTAAAGGAACAGCAAATCCGGGTGAAACCGTCAAATTGTACATCGACAACGTGCTCTCCCGGCAGACTATCGCTGATTCGGTTGGAAATTGGACGATCAGCATCGATAAGCCGTTAACGGCGACACCGGCTAACAGCTATCATACATTCAAAGCCATTGCTACAGATGGAAGCACCGAAGTGGTCAGCAACACTGTCAATTACGGAGTCAGTGCGCTGGATGTCAGCATTGAAAACGGATCACATCCATACATTTATCTGACGACTACCGATCCGGTATTCCGCGGCAGATCAACGGATACAGCTGTGGATGTCACAATCACCGATGACAGTGATGATTCCAAATCCTACACTTGGTCCAATATACCGGTTATTTCCGGCAAATGGTCGGTGAAAACGCCTTCAGAGTTTATATTGACTAGTGGTAAGAACTACACAGTCACCGCATCGGCAGACAACAATAATGCAATCAAAGCTTCTTTGCACGCACATGTGAAGACTAGCACTACTATTGCGATTAGCAGTCCTCCGGCAGCCTCACATATTCATGTCCGTGATCCAATTACTGGCATATCAGAACCTAATGCAGCGATCAGTTTGAATCTTGATCAGTCGGTCATCGTTAATGTGACGGCCAATGAAAACGGCGATTGGAGCTATACGCCGTCTGCGGATTGGATAAATGGCAGCCATACCGCAGAAGCAACTACTTCGGATGAGGCAGGAAACACTGCATCGGCCTCCACATCCTTTATGATTGGCAATGCGAGCATTGCTTCTGTAGCTAATGTGAGCGAAAGTGTACCCTACGGGACATCCATTGAAGGCGCTAAAGCTGCACTGGGGACGAGTGTTATTGTGAATCTGGCGGGTGGAGGAACAGCTTCTGTGCCTATCACTTGGAGTGAAGATTCGACACCGGCTTATACCGGATCCAATCCCGGACAATATGTGTTCACTGGCACATTTGGCACGCTTCCGGCAGGGATCAACAATGATAACTCAGTTCCTGCTCCCAGCGGCACAGTAACAGTATTGCCATCCGGTACGGCAAGCATTATTTCAGCGGCCGGCATTAATGTAAGCGTTGTGTACGGGACAATGATGTCTGACGCCCTAGCCGTACTTGGAACTTCAGTTACCGTCAACCTTGAAGGTGGCGGAACAGCCACGGTGCCTATTACATGGAGTGCTGATTCTGTGCCGGCTTATAATAGCTCAGTGGCCGGAGCTTATGTATTTACAGGAACCTTCGGAACCTTGCCTGAAGGCATAAATAATAATAAGAACGTTACTGCACCTAATGGTACAGTGACGGTTCTGCCGCAGGTCACCAAGAGCATTGCTTCAGTGGCTTCGGATCTTAATGTAAATGTGCCATACGGTACCCTAGTTGAGGGTGCTAAAAGTGCACTTGGTTCCCAAGTCACCGTCAATCTTGAAGGTGGCGGAACAGCCGCGGTACCCATTACATGGAGTGCTGATTCCGTTCCGGTTTATAATGGTTCAGTGACCGGACCTTATGTATTTACAGGAACCTTTGGCCCGTTGCCGGAGGGAGTGAATAACAACAATTCCATTACCGGAAGCGGGACAGTCTACGTATTGCCTTCAGGTACAACAAGTATAGTATCAGCGAAGGACGTCAGCGTAAATGTGCCGTATTCTACTACAAAGTTGAAGGCAAGGGAAGCTTTAGGCAACACGGTTGAGGTCACTTTGGAGGGCGGCAGTACGGCGGCGGTCCCAGTGACTTGGGACGATGAATCCGTCCCTGTGTACGATGGCAACCTAGCTGCAACATATAGCTTTACAGGTACTTTAGGTCCTTTTCCTGAAGGACTGGACAATACTGCAGCTGTTAAGGCAACGGGAATCGTGAACGTCGCTGATTTTAATGAGAATCAGTTGAAGGAGGTTGTGCGAAGCCTTTGGATACGCTACAGCATAGGCGACATCTGGGAAAGCGTAACGCTGCCTGTATTCCTGCTCAAGGATGGAAAATACAATACTGATATCACCTGGTCGTCGAACAAGCCAACGGTAATATCCATTGAAAATGCTCCTGCTGAATGGGGTAGTGCAGAGGGGAGGGAATTCAAGGCAGTTGTTAACCGTCAGGCAGAGGACGAAAGCGTCATACTGACAGCTACCGTCAAGAAAGGCACCATGAGCTTGTCCCGTAGTTTTCTGCTAATCGTCAAGAGCACCAATGTTGCGGAAACCAAAACAACAAGTCAACGCAAAGACAGCAAGATTATGGTGGATGACAAGGAAATACCGGTTCTGATTAACCGTACTACCCTGTCGGACGGCAGCCGTATTGACAAACTGATTGTATCTCCTGCTTCTATGGATAACCTGCTGCAGTTCATCGGGGCCGGTTCTGATCTTGAGATGCAGTTTAATGATAAGCCGAATGGGGATTCCTCTGATCGTTCCGATGAAATCACCATGGAGATTCCTGTAGATGCATTGGACAAGCTTAATAATCAGGCAGTTCAACTTACAACCGCTGAAGGTTCTGTCCGGCTCCCGGCAGCTTCCGTGACTCAGGCGAATTATTCCGGCATTGATCTGTTCCTCCGGATTGTTCCGGTACGGGCAGAGTCGAAACGCCAGACGATCTTTAATGAAACTCTGCAGAATACACTGGTAAAAGCGGAGGCTGCCAGCAAAAATATCCAAATGCTCGATATACCGCGTGAAATTGAAACTAACTATTCGGGCTTCGCAACCGAGGTAACACTGCCTTTGACGTATCTCCCGATACCAAGCGAATCTGCACAGCGCCAGCAGTATCTTGATTCTCTACGCGTCTTTATCCAACACTCGGATGGTTCAGTGTCTATTGTCAGAGGGACGGGGGCAGATTCCATTCCTGGCCAGATCATTACTACCAATGGTGTCGCAACCGGATTGAAGTTTACGATAAATAAATTCAGTACCTTTACCTTCTTCCAAGTCACTGATCCAGTGCCGACAACGGCACCGACAACAGCACCAACAGCAGCACCAACAACGGCACCGACAGCAGCACCAACAGCAGCACCAACATCAGCACCAACAACAGCACCGACAACAGCACCAACAGTGGCACCAACCGCAGCTTCTCCAGCGGCTTCACCTTCCCCGGTGTCCCCGGGCAAGGTGAAAGTAATAACAGGTACCGTCAGTAAGACGGATAAACAGCTTGATCTGAAGCTGGATCAGGTGCTTGCAGAGGGGCCCCTATCTACAGAAGGGCTAACAGTTACCATAGCGGGCAAACCGGTTAAGGTTCAGCAAGCCGAGATTACCAGCGATAACCGCCTGGTTCTGACGCTGGATAAGTCCATTGCGGCAGGTATGTTCATCCGGATTGAATACAAGGCTCCGACAACCGCCAGTACAATTCAGTCCAAAAGCCTTGAATCCTTCTCACTCGAGATCATGAACAGTATCATCCATAATAAGTACATCAGCGGATATCCGGATGGTACTTTCAAACCAGGGAATCCCATCACACGGGCTGAAATGGCTGCTATACTGACACGATTGCTCGGAACAGCGCAGGGGAAGATCACCGTCAAGCCTTACCCGGATGTGACGACAACTCACTGGGCGTCGTCAGGGATTCAAGTCATGAAGGATACGGGAATGATGAAAGGTTATCCCGATGGGCTCTTCCATCCCCAGAAGTACATCAGCAGGGGAGAGATGGCTGCGGTTATTCTCGCATTCCAGGGCAAAACTGCGAGTATCGGAGTGCCATTGACCTACAGCGACACGGCAAGTCATTGGGCTAAATTTGCCGCAGAAGATCTTAAGTCCGAAGGCATCATGATTGGAAGTACGGATGGTAAGTTTCATCCCAATGATAATCTGACCCGGGAGGAAGCCGTAGTAGCCATGAACAAGGTATTGCGGCGGGGAGGACTTACCGGTGACTTCGAGCCCACCTGGCCCGATACGGCGAAGAGTGACTGGAGTTATGCACAGATTGAGGAAGCTTCCCATTCCCATGAGTCCACTCGCGTGAACGACATGGAAGAACGATGGATACGGTTCATTAATAACTAAAGAATATACGAGAAGAATAAAAGAGAAGCCCTCTAGGCATAGCCGGGGGGCTTTTCACTATGTCAATAGAATCCTTCCTAAATTGTGGGAAACATTAATCATCTATCAGCATCCTGTATCCGGAGAAACAGTTTGCTGATTTATATTGACACAGAAGTGTTTCTCTTCTCTATCGACGCAACTCACATGATATGTTATCATGATAAACTGATAACGTGTTAACGAACTAAAGCACATGATCCAATGTGTTATCTACTAGGGGGATTTGAGAGATGAAGAGAAGAGGAATATTGGTATTATTACTTGTAATGGCTATTGCTGTGATTGCGGGCTGCTCCAGTTCAGGCAGTAAGGATGGCAAGCTGGTGATCGGGATAGATGATAAGTTTGCACCGATGGGCTTCAGAGATGATAACAATGAAATTGTCGGTTTTGATATTGATTATGCGAAAGCGGCAGCTGAGAAAATGGGCAAAGAGGTTACCTTCCAGCCAATAGACTGGTCAGCCAAGGAATCGGAGCTGAACAGCGGACGCATTGATATGATTTGGAACGGGTACACCATAACAGACGAGCGTAAGGAGAAGGTCTTATTTACCAAACCTTATTTGGAGAACAGCCAGGTTGTAGTCGTACTGGCGGATTCAATGCTGTCGAAGCTGGATGATCTTGCCGGAAAAGAAGTCGGACTGCAAAGCCTTTCGTCGGCTGCCGATGCCCTGGAGGCCAGCCCTATCAAGGCCAAGCTTTCTGGTGTTTCCGAGTTTACGGATAATGTGCTTGCCCTGACGGACCTGAAGTCGGGGCGCCTGGATGGAGTGGTCATTGATGAAGTGGTGGCAAGATATTATATGTCCAAGGAACCGGACTCTTACAAGCTGCTGGATGAATCCCTTGCTCCTGAGCAATACGGCATCGGGATTAAGAAAGGCAATGAAGCACTGCTGACTGAGCTGCAAAAGGCTCTGGATGAATTGAACAGTGACGGAACGGCTGCTGAAATCTCAACGAAGTGGTTTGGAGAAAATAAAGTACTTAACTAGATTGTTTCCTTTAGGAGTCGGGTGAAAGACATGAATATTGACTATATTATTAAAATTTCCGGGCCGATGCTGGAGGGAGCGCGGACGACCGTCTTGCTGTTCCTGATTGTGATCCTGCTGTCCATTCCACTCGGGATGATTGTCACACTGATGGCCAAAAGTGCCCTCAAGCCACTGGCCTGGATCGCACACACGTATATCTACGTCATGCGTGGAACACCACTCTTGCTGCAGCTGCTGTTCTTCTGCTTCGGCCTGCCGCAGATTCCCGTGATTGGGCAGTATCTGGTCATGGACCGTTTCGTCGCAGCCAGCCTTGGGTTTATCCTAAATTATGGTGCGTATTTTGCCGAGATTTTCCGTGGCGGGATGCTGTCGATTGATAAGGGGCAACATGAGGCGGCCAAGGTGCTCGGGCTCAGCAAATGGCAGACCCTGCGCAAGGTGATTCTCGCCCAAATGTTCCGTGTGGCACTGCCTGCGGTAGCCAACGAGTCGATTACCCTGGTCAAGGATACTGCTTTGCTATATGCAGTTGCCGTACCAGAGCTGTTGAATTTTGCAAAAACGGCGGTGAACCGTGATTTTACAGTGACCCCATTTGTAGTAGCGGGCGTAATTTATTTGCTGATGACACTGGTGCTTACGCTGTTCTTCAAGGTTCTGGAGAAACGTTTCAAATATGAGTAGAAGGGCTGTTTAGCTATGAGTAGTATGATTGAAGTAAAACAATTGCAGAAATCTTTTGGCAGCCTCGATGTGCTGAAAAAGATTACCTTTGATGTTAAACCCGGGGAAGTAGTGGCGGTCATCGGGCCTTCCGGCTCCGGAAAAAGCACCATGCTCCGCAGTCTTGTGCATCTGGAAGAGGTTACCGGCGGGAGCATTTTTATTCAAGGCAAGCCGCTCGTGGAGAACGGCAAATACGCCAGTGGTGCGGACATTAGGGGAATCACCTCAGCTATGGGCATGGTGTTTCAGCACTTTAATCTTTTCCCTCACCTCACTGTACTTGGAAACCTGGAACTTGCGCCGAGAACGCTGAAGCGGGAGAACACTCAGGATATAACCGCTAAAAGCCGAGAACTGCTCTCCAAAGTAGGACTTGCTGATAAAGCAGAGGTGTACCCCTCCATGCTGTCGGGCGGGCAGAAGCAGCGGGTGGCTATCGCCAGAGCACTTATGCTCAACCCGGACATTCTGCTGTTTGACGAGCCGACGTCGGCGCTGGATCCCGAACTGACCGGCGAGGTGTTGCGTGTCATCCGCCAGCTTGCGGAGGAGAACATGACGATGATTATCGTCACACATGAGATGAACTTTGCTCGTGATGTGGCAGACCGCGTATTCTTTATGGACAACGGGGAAATCGCCGAATCGGGCACACCGGAGGAGATCTTCGGCAACCCGCAGCTGGAGCGGACCCGGACATTTTTATATCGGGATTAAACGGAAGTGGAATTCAAGAAAGTGCATAGCCGATGCTATGTGCTTTTTTTGTCTATCGGAGACGGAGATTTAAAGACTATTTATAGTCGTTGTCTTTTAATCCCAAGCCTAGTTATCATATGAATAAAAGAATATTCAGAATGGAACAGGAGGTAAGATTAATGAAAACCATTGAGGAACTCGAAGTGGGAATGACCACACCTTCAGATGAGCTGATTCGGGATATTAGAGAATTAGACGGGGATATTCTGCTGCTTGGGATAGGAGGTAAAATGGGTCCAACCCTTGGTAAGCTTGCGGTTAATGCCGTAAAAGAAGCCGGAGGCAATAAACGTGTATTAGGCGCTTCCCGGTTATCGGACTCAAGTCTGCGGGAAGAGCTGGAGCAGGCAGGCATTGAGACGTTCCCCGTCGATCTGCTGAACGATGCTGAGCTTCAAAAGCTGCCAGAGGTCCGGAATGTCTTGTATATGGCTGGTAATAAATTCGGGACAGCAGGGAATGAACATTTCACCTGGGCAATGAACGCCTACTTGCCCGGAAGAGTGGCAGAGAAATTTCGTGAGTCACGGATTGTTGTTTTCTCTACGGGTAATGTGTATCCCCTAACTCCATTAATCCAGGGTGGAGCATCTGAGGAACACCTGACGGGTCCAATTGGTGAATACGGGCAATCTTGCCTGGGACGGGAGCGGGTGTTTGAACACTTTTCCCGGAAATATGAGATTCCTATGGCCGTCTACCGGCTGAATTATGCCATTGATCTGCGGTATGGCGTACTTTTGGAAGTGGCAAAAGCAGTTCATGCCGGGACTCCCGTCGATGTTACCATGGGGCATGTAAATGTCATTTGGCAAGGAGATGCCAATGAAATTGCCCTTCGTTCGCTGAGGATTTGCTCCACCCCTCCAGCCGTACTGAATGTAACAGGACCTGAAACCGTCTCGATTCGCTGGATTGCGGAAGAGTTCGGCGCACGTCTGGGTGCGAAGCCAACCTTTACAGGTACAGAAGCCGCTACGGCTTTGCTGAGTAATGCCGGTAGGAGCCACCAGTTGTTCGGATACCCTAGCGTATCGCTTCGTGACATGATCGATTGGACTGCTGCTTGGGTCGCAGAGGGAGGAGCGACCTTGAATAAACCGACTCACTTCCAGGAAAGAAAGGGGAATTACTAAATCATGGTACAGCCAAAAAGCTTAACCTCCGAACAATACGCTGCCCTGCATGATGGCCTGGTTATTCCCGCCCATCCGCTCGCGCTTACGGCTGACCGGCAGCTGGATGTTAGGAGGCAGCGGGCACTGACCCGTTACTATATATCAAGCGGAGCAGGAGGCATCGCTGTTGCAGTGCACTCAACGCAGTTTGAGATTCGTGATCCCCAGTATGGTCTCTTTGAGACAGTTCTCCGCCTGGCTGCTGAAGAAGTGGAACGGGCGAACCTACAGCGACCTTTTCTCAAGATTGCGGGGATTTGCGGTCCTCAGACCCAAGCTCTGCAAGAAGCAGAGACTGCAGCCGGACTCGGTTATGATATCGGCTTAGTGAGCCTGGGAGGGCTTCCCGGCTTGTCGGAAGAAGAACATCTGACGAGAATCCGTGCAGTGGCAGAAGTACTGCCGGTGTTCGGATTCTATCTGCAGCCTTCTGTAGGCGGAATGACATTCAGCTATGAGTTCTGGCGGGTGTTCTCCGAAATCAAGGGAGTAGTTGGCATTAAAATGGCACCATTCAATCGTTATCAGACACTTGATGTAGTAAGGGCGGTATGTCATTCTAACCGGAGAGATGAAATCGCTCTCTACACCGGGAATGACGATAATATCGTGAACGATCTGCTTACAGAGTACCGTTTCTCCATTGACGGACTGATTGTGACAAAAAGAATCGTTGGCGGTCTGCTTGGTCATTGGGCGTTTTGGACCAGAAATGCAGTGGATCTGTTGGAGAGGATCAAGAAGGTAAGGAGAAATCAGGAGTTTTCACAGGAATGGTTGACGTTAAACGTTGAAATGACGGATTGCAATGCTGCGTTTTTCGATCCGGCTCATGATTTCCACGGATGTATCCCCGGAATACATGAGGTGCTCCGTAGACAAGGCTTGCTGGAAGGCCGTTGGTGTCTAAATCCGCAGGAGGACCTGTCCGGAGGCCAGGCGGAAGAGATTGACCGCGTCTATAATGCATATCCGCATCTTAATGATGATGATTTCGTTGCAGATGGCCTTGAGCTTTGGTTAAAGGAGTAATAGGACTATGCGGTTCAAGGATGTATTCTCAATCATTGGCCCGTCGATGATCGGTCCCTCCAGCTCTCATACAGCGGGGGCTGTCCGTTTGGGGTTGGTAGGCCGGATGTTATTGGGTGAGCAGCCGGAACAGGCGATTATTACACTGTATGGTTCTTTCGCTGACACTGGCTTGGGGCACGGGACAGATCTTGCATTAACCGCAGGTCTGCTGGGATGGAACACAGATGATTCCCGAATTCCAGAAGCGCTGCGGTACGCGGAGCAGCAGGGTCTGCAGATGACATTCCGCAGGGGGAGTGGACGTACAAGTCATCCGAACACGGCTGAACTTGAAGTGACCGTTAAGGAAACGTCAGTCCGGATGAAGGGAACTTCCATCGGAGGGGGAAACATTAAGATTCAGTGTGTGGATGATTTTGACGTCTCATTTACAGGAATGTATCCGACCCTGCTGCTCTATCACGACGACAGGAGTGGTGTTATTGCCGGGATTACACAGATAATGAATACGACTGGAACGAATATCGGCTATATGGATTTGGACCGAAAGGCCCGTAACGGAGAGGCTTTAACTGTACTTGAGACCGATCAAGCCTTGGATGAATCGCACATCAGCCAATTAGGCGGTCTGCCGTTCGTGCGCAAGTTATCTATTGTAGATATATATAAGCTGGAGAAGGAGATGAAGGCATGATTGCGAATTCTTTGAAAGATCTGGCAGATCGTTGCAAAAGGAACGGATTGACCCTCGGGCAGCTAATGCTGCAGGATCAGAGCTCGGAATCAGGTCACTCTGAACAGGAGGAGTTCGCCAAGATGGCCGACTATTACGGCATCATGAAGGAATCCGTTAAAAAAGGCCTTACCGAAAATACCACTTCACGCAGCGGCTTGACTGGACTTGACGCTCAGCGGGTAATGACTTGGCGCGCTGAAGGCCATGCCTCTCTAGGCAATGAGGCAAGCCTTGCCATGGCCTATGCACTGGCTGTGTCCGAGGTGAACGCATCTATGGGACGCATAGTGGCGACACCTACCGCCGGATCTTGCGGAATTATTCCTGGTGTGTTCATAAGCTGTCAGGAACGCTTTGGCTGGGAGGATGAGCACATGGTGTACGGTTTGTTCAGTGCTGGGGCTATAGGTTATGTAATCGCCAATAATTCCTTTGTCTCCGGCGCGGAAGGGGGCTGTCAGGCAGAAGTGGGGTCCGCTGTCGGGATGGCTGCAGGCTCTTTGGTAGAGTTAAGGGGAGGTACACCGGATCAGGCGATCCATGCTGTGGGCCTTGCTTTAATGAACAGCTTGGGCCTCATCTGCGATCCCGTCGGCGGTTTGGTCGAAATTCCCTGCATCGTGCGAAACGGTTTTGGTGCTGTTCAAGCATTAGCTGCTGCTGATATGGCCATGGCAGGCATGCGCAGTGCCATTCCTACGGATGAAGTGATTCAGGTCATGTTTGAGGTGGGTTCCTCCATGCCGGAGGCACACAGGGAAACTGCCAAGGGAGGTCTGGCCGCCACACCTACTGGACGTGTCATCCTGAAGAATCTTTATGCGAAAGGAAAACGGCCATGAGTGAAATGAACCCATTTCAAAGAGAAGACATCCGCAGCAGTGAGCGTGCCGGCATCAGAATTGGCATTATCGGCCCCCAAGCTATGGTATCCAGGATCATCTTAGCCGTTAAGAAATTCCCTACCCTGGAACCAGTCGTCAGATATTCAAGAGATGAACTGGAAACACCAAGTTTAGCCGATGTTATCAAACATGAAATTGATGTTTTGTTATTATGCGGCCCCGTTCCTTATCGTAATGTATTGGAGAAAGTAGAATCGGCAATACCCGTTCACTATATCCGCTATAACGAAACAGGATTATATAAAGCTTTTTACAAAATTCAAAGAGAGGTAGGAATAAAGGAAGCCACTACTAAGGCCGTTAGCGCAGATACACTTACGCCAATGATGGCCAAACGCTTTTTGGAAGAAATCGGAGATGAAGGTTTGGAGATGATTTGCTATGACAACGTAAACTACCCGACAAGAGAGCAGCTTGTGGGATTTCACCGGGATAACTTTCATAAGGGCATCACATCAGGTGCACTTACGGGATTACATTCTGTCTCCGCAGAATTAACAGCGATGGGTATTCCGAATGAATGGATGGTCCCTACCACACAGGATATCGTTGTCGCGTTAGAAAGAGCACTTTTATCCACAGATGCGAGGAAAAGCAAGGAGTCACAGATTGTCGTGGGTCTTATTAATGTGGATGGCTTTGCAAAAATCATCGAACGTCATCCATCCGAAAATGACATTCAAAAGTTAAAGCTCAATATTCACCGGATGCTGCTGGATTATGTGGATTCATTAAGAGGCCATCTTACACATCTCGGAGGCGACGAATATTTATTTTTTACAACCAGAGGGATATTCGAACAAGAGACTGCAGGATACAAAAGAGTTCCGCTGGCCTCCGAAATCTATAAAACCTATCAATTAACGTTAAGTATCGGTGTAGGCTTCGGCAGAACGGCCAATGAAGCGGGTTCTAATGCAAGAATGGCTCTGCGCAAATCCAAAGAAGGGAATGGAAACGTTTGTTTCATCGTGAGAGAGGATAAGGGGATCATTGGTCCATTAGAGATGGCGGATGGCTTGCTGAATGATTTGGAACTGATAGATCCTGAATGGGTGAGAAAGACAGAGAATGCCAGTATGTCCTCCACTTACTTGAGCAGGCTGCTCGTAAACTATGCCCGCACAGGGAAGAAAGACTATAATGTTCAAGAACTGGCTTTGTTATTCAACATTACAGTCCGAAGTACCCATCGGCTGCTTCTAGAATGGTCGGATCACGGATTGGTAGAGAATAGCAGTATGGAAAAAGTGCCCAGAGGCCGTCCGCGGCAAATATTCCGGTTTGCTTTTTTGGAAGAACGCATGACAGCGGCAGCCTTAGACGGGACCCCCCAGTCTTAGATTGCCGCTGCTTTATAGCGCTCTAATATACCGGATGAAAGATATTACTTTCTTCTGTGTGCCTTATATGGAGACCTTTGAATCCGCTTTTAATCTATACTTTCCGCAGATCTTATACAGCATCAGATTCCATTTGACTTGCATGAAAATATCGCGTTATGCGCTCCAACACCTTTTTTTAGCTACGCAGGTCAGGTGGAGCATTTCTTCCCGCACCATGACTGTTTCCAGTCACTCATTGGAGCCAGGCATCGATTGACATTCTGACAAGCGTGGACAAGCATGGTTTTGACAGTGGGCTTAGAAAGTGAGAAAATATGGCTTTGTAGAAGAGGAGGCAGATTAATGAATCAGCGTTTTCGTATAACCCGATCCATGCAAGAAAACAATGTGGAGCAAAGCATCTCTTTGGAAGAGTGCAAACAATACTTTGCATCCTCACCTGACTTTTCGTACTCGCAGGTTCTTACCATTCAAGGAGCAGATAGCATCATGTCCATCGATGGTGATTTTTTTATGTGGAAACTTGGGGATATGGAGATTCCTTTCCGGCTGTATATGGGGGATTTGTATGTAGCCATTTCAAACGATGCTATCGTTCCCAAAATGATTCAAATTGCTACGGATCTGCGAGCGGATGTGGTGGAAGGGTGAACTGGAAGAGCGAGTGATTCCTATTGTAAGAAAAGCATCCGCTCTCATGGCGGATGCCTTTTTGTTTTTTTTATTTAAAATACTCACAGCTAAATTGTGTGAAAACAGCGTGGGAATCAGGCTTTTCTCCAACTGCATACAAGCCGATAAGTACACCTGTAAATCCTCCTGCTACTTCTGAGGAAAGGTATCTCGTTTGCGCAGCTCCAAGCTGGGTCTCTATCCCATTGACTTGAGCGTAGAAGTGATAATGAGTAGGGGTAGATTTGATAACCAATGTAGCCTGATTATTTCGGTCCAGATCTATAGCTCTTTCAATGGATTTAATATCACCGATATTCAGTCGTTCAATGATCTCGTATCCACCTTGATGTCCGCGCAATGCCAGATCATAATGGTGGTTTTCGTCCATATAGACTGTAATGCCAGCTTCGCCACCGGTTAGGCTAATATCGCATGAAATAACCGCGTTGAAATCTTTTTGACGAATGCCTATAAAGGTCGGAGATGCAGGAACATCCAGCGTAACACCAGTCCCTTTAAGCTTAATCTTATCGGATTCCAACATATAATGCTCTGCAACCGGATGCCGGAGATAACACCAGTCCAGATTCCAATCGGTGTTCTCGAACGTGAAGAGCTGTTTCTCCTGCTGACGGATGGTACCCGCGATACGATCGGTCTCGAAACATAATAGAGTGGTACCATTATGACCTGCCGTAAACCATCCATCCTCGCCAAAAGTAACCGGGGTCAGGAATACCTCACGTCCCAAGTGGTGATAAGTAAGATACTGACCCGTCTGACGGAACCCCAGATGCAAGAGCCACCAATTCCCTTCGTGGTCCTGGATCAGATCACCGTGGCCAACGCCTTGAAGCTCGTAACCGCCTAAATTCCGATTGGTCAGAACAGGGTTATTCCTATAGGCCTCAAACGGGCCGGAAGGTGAATCCCCCCGCGCATAAGTGACCATATGGCCATATTCCGTACCGCCTTCAGCTGCCATCAGATAATACTGTCCATTTATTTTGTATAGATGGGGGCTTTCCAGATAGCGTCCGCCTGAACCTTGCCAGACTGAACGGCTTGAAGACAGCTTGCGGCCGGATACAATTTCAATTTCACACTGGACAATACCAGCAACTCCGTAATCATCTGTGCCATTGCTCATGAAATACGTTCTTCCGTCTTCAAAATATAAATCCGGATCGATTCCCCCTTGATCGACATTGATAGGTTCAGACCATTCGCCATAAATATCATCAGTCCAGACATAAAAGTTCTGACGTGTAGTATCATTTGTGGTCGTCATGTAGAATCGGCCTTGATGGTAACGAAGGGTTGGCGCAAAGACACCCCCGGAGCTGCTTACACTGCCCAACTGAACCTGGCTTTTCCGGGTTAAGCAATGTCCGATTGGGGTCCAATTTATCAGGTCTTGGCTCTCAAAAATCGGAACACCGGGGAAATACTGAAACGAACTGCATACCAGGTAATAGGTATTTTCTACTTTGCATACGCTGGGGTCAGGGTAAAACCCTTTGATGACCGGATTATTGTATTTCATTTTATCCACCTCATTATAAATTCATATATGTAAGAATTCAGCTAGCCTTGCTGCTAAGAAAATTAAACACCATTCGATAAAAACTTTCAATGGAGGAGGGTTGAAGGTTGGTAGTAAATTTATTAAATTAATATATATATGATTTCAATATGTAACGTCAGGAGATTGTTCATGTTAAAAACGAACGGGGAACCGAAATTCATGGCACTATATGAAGCGCTGGCAAGCGAAGTACGGTGGCGGATTATGGGTTTGATTGCCGATAATGAAAGGAATGTAAAAGATATTGCGGCTATGCTTGAACTTAGCCCCTCCATCGTTACCATGCACATACGGAAACTCGAGCAAGCCGGATTAATCGGGAGCCGCAGGGTACGTCTAAACGGAGGTACGCACAAAATGTGCTTCCTTACACAAAAAAGCATTGAGATCGAGCTGCCATCCGTCAGCCGAACCACGAGGAGCAGAGAACAAACCATTTCAGTCGGTCATTATACAGCATTTGAAGTCCATCCTACATGCGGACTTGGCACGCACGAGAAAGAAATCGGAGTTTGGGACGATCCGCGCTACTTTCTTGACCCTGAGCGGGTTCACGCTGCCATTTTGTGGTTCGGGAGGGGGTACGTTGAGTATAAAACACCTAACTATCTGCTTCCTGATCAAACGCCAGAGGCTATCGAGATTTCGATGGAAATGGCTTCTGAAGCGCCGGGCCTGCGAGATTATTGGCCATCGGACATCCGGTTCACGTTTAACGGTGTCACACTTGGAATGTGGACAAGCCCGGCAGACTTCGGACGAGCCGCCAGGGGAATATATACGCCGAAATGGTGGCATCGGAATGTGAATCAATACGGACTATTGAAGACGATCCGCATTGACGCTTTAGGTACGTTTATAGATGGAGAGTGGATGTCGGATGTAACTGTTGATGATATCAAGCTGAAGGAACAATTCTGGACCCTTCGTTTCGCGGTTGAAGAGGATTCCGTAAATGTAGGCGGATTGACGCTCTATGGAGCCGGTTTCGGCAATCATGATCAGGATATTGTAATTCGTGTATACCTTAGCGAATCATCTATGAAGTAAAAGCCACCTTCTGTAGGCGGCTTTTTTCTACTCACAAATTCTTTCGAGCAAAGTTCCCAACTGTTCTGCCAGTACTAGGTGGGTTACAGGTCTTTCGTTCGTAAACCACCATTCGACTACGCCCACATATGAGGAAGCCACGAATTGAACAACAAGATCTTTATGTAACCCTTCGTTTTTCCCTTTAGTGTTATCCACTTCTGCTTGGAACTCTTCAATAAGAAATTCCAGGAACCGGCTGCGGAAATAGGGCGCACCTTTACTCGCCAGCATCGTGGAGAAAAATGCATAATTACGCTCAAAGTATTCCGTCCAAACCACGGACCCTGTTACAAAATCCAGATCCGCTGCCGCTTCGCATCTTTCCTGGAGTTCATTAATATGAATTTCAATTAGTTTATCCAGCAAATCGTATTTATCCATGTAGTGAAGGTATATAGTACCGCGGCTTACGTTTGCTTTATCCGAAAGGTCCTGAATGGTTATATCGTTAAAACTTTTTTCAGTCATCAATTCAATGATTGCTGTTTTTAATGCTTCCTGCGTTTTAAGGATTCTTCTATCCACTTTAGGCATATTGTTCTCCAATCTTTCATTTGTTTATTCTGTACATATTTATAATAATAAACAATTGTATAATAATATAAAATGATCAATTTTTAGTATTTCGTTCATTAATGAACAAATCGTAGGGTATTAACAATAGGCAAGGTCCTCAATATCTTTATAATAATAGACATGAACACATTAAGTATCCATTCAAAATGAAAATAAGACTCCCATGATTTCATCTATTAACAGAATGGAGGACATAATAATGAAAAATGAACAACTCAGCAATAGTACCATTTTCCCGTTAGGAGAGAAGGTACAAGCATATTTTACGGGTGACGCTTATCTGCAAATGGTATTTACAGATCCAGCGCCTCTGAATACCGTGATCGGCAATGTAACCTTTGCTCCAGGGGCCCGCAATAACTGGCATGCTCATCAGGTTGGACAGGTTCTGTTAGTTACAGGCGGCAATGGCTGGTATCAGGAAGAAGGCAACCCCGCCCGTTCACTCACAACTGGTGATGTGGTCAATATTCCGCCTAACGTGAAGCATTGGCATGGTGCGACAAAGGATAGCTGGTTTGTGCACCTGGCTATGACCCCAGGATCCACGGATTGGTTCGAAGCCGTCGATGATGCATGGTTTGATGAATTGTAGGAAAGAGGAGGTTAGACCTGTGGAATATATCAAATTTGGCCATACAGGAATGGACGTATCGCGGATTTGTCTGGGGTGTATGAGCTTTGGAAATGTACTGCCAGGATGGCATCAATGGGTTCTTGATGAGGATAACAGCCGTCCTATCATAAAAAGAGCTCTTGAGCTCGGGATTAACTTTTTTGATACAGCGAATGTCTATGCAAACGGAACCAGTGAGGAGATTATTGGACGGGCTCTAAAGGATTATGCGAACCGGGATGAAATTGTTCTGGCTACAAAGGTCTGGGGACGCATGCATCAAGGTCCAAATGGTTCGGGGCTGTCGCGTAAGGCTATTATGAGCGAAATCGACAAAAGCTTGAAGCGGCTAGGGACAGATTATGTAGACCTCTATATCATTCACCGCTGGGATTACCATACGCCAATCGAAGAAACTATGGAAGCTATGCACGATGTAGTGAAGTCCGGGAAGGCCAGATATATCGGCGCTTCTGCCATGTACGCATGGCAATTTCAAAAGGCGTTACACGTAGCGGAGAACAATGGCTGGACTCGTTTTGTATCCATGCAAAATCACCTTAATCTCATTTACCGGGAAGAGGAAAGGGAGATGATGCCGCTCTGCAAGGACTACAATATTGCTGTGACACCTTATAGTCCACTGGCCTCAGGAAGACTGATCCGCGATTGGTCGGAAAGCACACATAGATCCGAAACCGATCTCATTCAAAAAGCCAAATACGATTCTAGTGCAGCTGCAGACCGCCTGATCATTGAACGTGTGGCATCACTTGCAGAAAAACGCGGCGTACCCCGCATTCATATTGCTCTAGCCTGGCTGCTGGAGAAAGAATCTATAGCTGCTCCTATTATCGGCGCGACGAAGCTATCGCAACTCGAAGATGCAGCTGGTGCTCTGTCGGTGAAATTATCCACGGAAGAAGTTTCATTCCTTGAAGAACTTTATATTCCGCATCCAATAGTTGGAGCTCAGTAAATGAATGAACGCAGCCTGGGAACGACATCATAAGGATGTAGTATACATCTCAGCTTTCCGAGGAGGATTCTTGTATGGCTCACCAGATGAGAAGGAAAGAAGCTGCCTGGAAGTCACGAAAGCAAGAACAGCATCCCCATGGTAAAATCAAATCGCTTAAGGTATTGTCCAGCGAATATGAAGAGAAGCATACTACTTTGTAAGGAAAGAAAGACTGCCAGGAGAGTGCGCTGGCGGTCTTTTTTCATTAAGTCATTTCGGGACTGAAAAGAAATCGCTCCAGGGCGATTTCTTTTTTTGTGTTTTTATCAAGTGCAATGACTAGATCATGCTATTCCTATGACTTGAAAATGAAGGTTTGGCTAAGTGAAAGTGTACTACAATTTGGAGTGAACAGAGTGCTTGAATCTGTATAAAAAATAGACAGGAGTGCGGATTTATGCAGTACACCAATCCCGTAATACCGGGCTTTCATCCTGACCCCAGTATTTGCCGCGTGGGCGAAGATTATTACTTAGTCACAAGTTCGTTTGAATATTTTCCAGGCGTCCCTATCTTTCATAGTAAGGATCTGGTTCATTGGCGGCAGATTGGTCATTGCCTCACCACAGAGCAACAGCTCCCATTAACAGGCGCATGGAGTTCAGGCGGAATCTACGCACCGACCCTCCGATACCACGACGGCTGGTTTTATATGGTGACCACCAATGTTAGCGGAGGCGGCAGTTTCTTTGTCAAGGCACAAAACCCCGAAGGACCCTGGTCGGAGCCCGTACAAGTTGCCCAGAAGGGCATCGATCCCTCTCTTTTGTTTGATGACGACGGCCGCGTATATTTACAGTCTCCAACGACTGGTGTTGAAGGCGACGGCATCTATCAATGCGAGATTGATATGGAGACCGGAGGCAGACGTTCAGAAAGCCGCTTGATTTGGAAAGGTACTGGGGGGGCTCATCCCGAAGGTCCGCATTTATATAAAATCAACGGACTATATTATCTGATGATCGCCGAAGGGGGGACCGAATTCGGACACATGGAAACGATTGCAAGAAGTGCTCATCCCTTTGGACCCTTTGAACCTTGCCCCCATAATCCGATTCTTACGAATCGAAGCATGGGAAACGGCATACATGCAACGGGGCATGCGGATCTAATTGAAGCTCATGACGGAACTTGGTGGGCTGTGTGCTTGGGGATAAGAACGGTGTCTTACCCTATGGGACATCATCTGGGTAGAGAGGTATTCCTGGCACCTTTGGACTGGACATCTGATGGATGGCCCGTTGTAGGCAATAATACGCATATTGAACCAGTCATGGATGCTCCGAAGCTTCCTCGAGTGTTGTGGCCGGATAAGCCGCCCAGAGACGATTTCGATGATGAAAAGCTGGATATGATGTGGACTTTTTTGCGCAACCCTGCTGGGGGGAGCTGGTCATTGACGAAACGCCAGGGTTATCTTGTTCTCTATGGACAAGCGGCATCCTTAGATGAGGTTGGGACTCCTGCTTTTGTAGGACGCCGGCTGTGTCACTTTTCCTGTAGGGTTGTGGCTAAACTGGAGTTCGAACCACAGCATGACGGAGAAGAAGCGGGATTAACAATGTATATGGATGAAGAGCATCATTACGATCTGGCTATAAAACTCATTCAGGGCCGAAAGAAGGTGATCTTCCGGCGGACAGTCGGCTCCATGCAGATGATAGAGCAACGCGATTGTCCCGAAGGAGCGATTGAGCTCCAGTTTCAAGCGCTGCCTGAGAAATTTGTGGCTTCATTCCGATCTTCACAAACGGGCGAAATAGAAATGGGATGGGGAGAAACGCATCTTCTCTCAACTGAAGTTGCCGGCGGGTTTGTGGGAGTAATGGCCGCCATGTATGCAATCTCGGAAGCACAAATCCCCGCTCCTGCATCATTTGACTGGTTCGATTATGAGCCATTCCATTAGGATATATGCTTCCATAGGAGGGAATTAGATGATGTACAGAGCAGCAACACAATTTCCTTTTCAGAACCTGGATTTGCCCCTGCGAGTGAGGATCGATGACTTGGTCATGCGTCTTACTCTGGATGAGAAAATAGAACTCATGTGCCAGTACCAGGCGGACATTCCGCGTCTTGGTTTGCAGAAGTACAAGCACGGCACGGAGGGAGCGCATGGGGTAGCCTGGCTGGGAGAAGCAACTGTTTTTCCCCAGAACATAGGGCTTGCCTGCACCTGGAATCCCGGATTGCTCCAGAAAATCGGTTCCGTCATTGGCGATGAGGCCAGGGTGTACTATCAGCGCAACTCATCCATTAATGGGTTAACCATTTGGGCGCCAACGGTAGACTTGGAGCGGGATCCACGATGGGGCCGCACCGAAGAAGGTTATGGAGAAGATCCATTCTTGACGGGAAGGCTAACAACCAGTCTGGTCCAAGGTCTTCAGGGAGACGACCCTTTCTATTACAAGGCAGTCGCAACATTAAAGCATTTTTACGCAAACAATAATGAATTGAACCGTGGCAGCGCATCTATCAGTATCGACCCGCGTAATAAACGCGAGTATTATTTGAAGGCATTTGAACCAGCCATCCGGGATGGCCGGGCGGCATCTATAATGACTGCATACAACGGAGTTAACGGAATTCCATGCAATTTGAATCATGAGGTGAATGAGATCGTCAAAGGCGAGTGGAACATGGACGGCTTTGTCGTTAGCGATGCCGGGGATGTTCTGGGAACGGTGACAGATCATCACTACGCCGATTCTTATGCAAAAGCAGTAGCAGGCTCGATCAAAGCTGGTATTGATAATATAACGGATGATCAACCGGTCTCTTTTCAAGCGCTGCGTGATGCACTGGATCAGGGATTACTGGCAGAAGAAGACCTAAACCATGCACTGCGAAACACGTTCCGTGTAAGGTTCCGTCTGGGTGAGTTTGATCCTGCAGAGCGAAATCCATACAGCCATGTTCCGGAGGAGAAATTGTGCTCGTCAGAGCATAAGGCTTTGTCACTCGAAGCAGCCCGGGAATCCATTGTCTTGCTGAAAAATGATGGTTTACTCCCGCTATGGACAATATTGGATTCTGTAGCAGTAATAGGACCGCTGGCTGATGAAGCTTTCACTGATGCTTATAGCGGTACGCCACCTTATCGTATTACCCAGCTCCAAGGTATTTCGGAAAAAATACAGGATCGTCAGGTTCTGTTTGCAACGGGAATGGATCAAATCCGTATCCGTACTGCCACCAGCGGGAAATATGTGTGTCTGCGTGATTATGGAAACGATTCTGCTGTATTAGCGGCAGATGGCAACATCGCAACTGAAGCGGCTGTGTTTGAGTGCAGCGACTGGGGCTTCGGTAGTTTTACACTGCGGGCAATGGACATCCATAAATTGGTTACTGTAAGCGAAAATGGACGTTTGACCGCAACGGCAGATGCAGTGGGAGGATGGTACGTCAAGGAAACATTCAGATTTGAAGCGCTGGAAAAGGATTCCTTTACGATGAAATCATGGGATGACAAACCAGTTGTCACCGACGCCCATGGGCGTTTAATAGCTCTTGAAGGTCAAAGTGAATTTATCATTGAGGTCGTGAACCAAGGGCTGGAAGAAGCCATACAGTTGGCAAAAGAAGCAGAGACGGCGATTGTATTCGTAGGCAACAATCCTTATATCAATGGTAAAGAGACGGTTGACCGGCCAGATATCACACTTCCACCTGCTCAACATGAACTCATTCAAGCGGTTCGGGCCGTGAATCCAAGGACCGTTGTCGTTATCATAGGCAGCTATCCTTTTGCGGTTCATTGGGAAAATGAACACGTCCCGGCAATCGTTTTCACATCGCATGCCGGCCAAGAGCTAGGACATGCCGTAGCCGATGTGCTTTTTGGCGAATATAATCCTGCAGGCAGATTGAACATGACATGGTACAGTTCTATGGATCAACTACCAGATCTGATGAATTACGACATTATTAAAGGTAAACGTACCTATCAGTATTTCGATGAAGAAGTTCTATACCCGTTCGGTCATGGTCTGAGCTATACAGACTTTAAATATGGTGAGTTGACTGCCGGCTGTGAGGTTGTTTATGAGAATGAGACATTTCTAGTTTCTATCCTGATTTGCAATACGGGAAGCTGGTCTGGAGATGAAGTCGTTCAGCTCTATATTCGGGCTGATAACCCGCGTGTCACACGTCCAATAAAAACACTCATCGGTTTTGAACGGATGCAGCTGTTCCCCGGAGAATCCAAAACCGTTCAGTTCACCATAAAGGTGAATGACCTGGCATTCTGGGACGTAACCCGCGAGCGGTATTGTGTGGAGAAGGGGATGTATACGCTCATGGCCGGGTCATCCTCTTCTAAGATTTTTTCGATGACTACACTGCATGTAGAAGGCGAGGAGATCCCTGCACGCTCACTTGGAGAATGGGTTAAAGCGGTTAATTATGATGATTATAAGAACATTTACTTGGATGAATGCCGGGAAGGGGGAGAGAGTATCCGCCCCGTTGCAGGCAGCGGCTGGATTGCTTTTCATGATGTAGATCTAAACGAATGGCCGGTGAAGTTCATGGCCAGGGTTACCGGGAACATCCAAGGCGGGGAGATCGTATTGACACTTGATTCTCCTGCTGGTGATCCTATAGCGGTCTGTCCAATTCTGCCAACTGGCGGTATCCAAGCATGGACGACTGTAGAGTGTGAGGTTCCATCCCGGTTGATCACAGACCTCCTTACACCTGCGGAAACTGTATTCTCGGAACGGTGCAAGCTTTATCTGCACCTCAAAGGTGATGTGCAGATCAGCTCTTTCTGTCTGCAGCTGCTATGATTCTTGCATTTTACGAAATGCTTTCGGGGTCATGCCGAAGCTTTTTTTGAATTGGCGCGTGAGGTAATTGCTGTCATTAAAACCACACTCGTAAGAAATATCCGTAATGGAACGGTTTGTCTGCTTAAGCAGTGTGCAGGCACGTTCCAAACGCAGCCGGTGAAGATAAGCAATGGGTGTCGTCCGGTAATACGACTGGAAAATCCGGTTTAAATGTCTGACGGATATGTCTGATTTGGACGCAATCTCCTCCAGAGTCACTTGTTCCAGGTAGTGGTCCTCGATGTAAGAAATTGCACTGGCCAGATGCATCAGACTGTTGGCTACGCCGTTCTCCTGGTGGTCATACTGCCTGGACAGATAAACAACAAGCTCCATGAACCTGGAAGCGAGCATGGTCTGATAACCTTGTTGCTTCGTTTCATATTCTTTAATCATAACCGAAACTAAAGCTGTGACATATTCAAGGCTGGCTATCGACATGTTCAGTTTGCTTTTGTACGGATTAATGCTGCGGTAGAACGGTTCCAAAATGAAAAGCGCCTGATAACCATCCAAGGACCGTAAATCCGGTCCGGCAGACTTCAACATATCCGGCTTGTACATGATGTTGCAAATCTTAAATTCGTGCGGGGCCTTGTAGGCATGATGGGTCCCGCCGTTCAGGACAAATACATTCCCTTTCTTGATAAATGATTCTTCATTGTTGACGATATGTGTAGCATGACCATTTAATACGATGACCAGCTCAGAGAAATCCACATGTTTATGGAGGGACATTTCTTCTTCATGTCCTCCATACTGAATGAAAAATGGAAACTGTTCATCGGTCGTAAACCAGTTTAAATATACATTGCTCAAAATAATACCACCCAATCCATTGTTGTTCATGTCTATATTATGCTATTTCGTGACTTGATTATCAAGGTTTTCACTAGGACCAAAAGTTAAAATAAAGACGAAAACAGCCACTCGCAACACACCAAAAGGGGGAAATGATGACCATGATTCAAAAATTGCCCAAGACCTGCGGAATAGCACTTTTAGCAAGTGCACTCCTTCTATCTGCGGGCTGCAGCAGCTCGAAAAACAATTCTGTGAATACCGCAAATGACAGTACCGGCAGTGATACCAGTCCGATTACGTTTTCATTTTTTGGAGCGGATGCGAATCCGAACTGGAATAAAATGCAAGATGATGTGGGGAAAGAAATCACCGCGAAAACCGGAGTAACCCTTAATGCCGAATTTGATGTGGGCAACGGCGGAGGAGACAGAATCTCTTTAATGGCTGCCAGCGGGGATTTTCCAGATATCATCTACGCCAAAGGAGAGCTTGGCAAACTGGTGGATGCAGGAGCGATTATCGATTTGACGGATCTTATCGACAAATATGCTCCAAATATTAAAAAGGTCATGAGCAAGGATATGAACCGTATGAAATACAGCAACGAAAACCAGGCCATCTATTCGATACCCACCAACACAGGTGTTGACCAGCAGTATTTTGACGTTACGAGCGGCTTTGAAGTTCAGCTTCGTGTGCTCAAAGAATTAGGATATCCGGAAATTAAAACCGTTCAGCAATTTGAAAGCGTCCTCAAAGAATATGTGGCTAAACATCCGACAACCGATGGGCAGCCGACGATTCCGTTATTGTTAAATGCGGATGGCTGGAAGAGTATGATTACCGTAACCAATCAAGCCGCGGCGACTACGGGGGGTGCAGGTGACGGTGAATACTATGTGGTTCCGGAAACGTATCAAACCATGCTGCACTACAAACGTCCGGAAGAAAAAGACTACTTCCGCTGGCTGAATCATATGTATAACGAAGGACTGCTGGATAAGGATTCTTTTGTAGAAAAGGATGATCAGTATAAATCAAAAATCTCCAGTGGGCGAGTACTCGGTCTCACTTCTGTAGAATGGGAGTATGCAGATGCTGAAAATGCTCTGAAGGCTGCAGGTAAAGATGAATATACGTATGGTCATTTTCCGGTGACTATGGGTGAGCAGTACAAAGAGAACACCCTGCAGGCCATCGGAGTTGACGGTTATGGTATCAGCATTACTACAGCCTGCAAAGACCCGGTCCGCGCCATCAAATTCATAGACTGGTTATCCTCTGATGAAGGCCAGGTATTGCGAAATTGGGGCGTGGAAGGCAAACAGTACAATATCGAGAATGGAGTACGAGTGATCCCGGACGAGATCCGCAATCAGAAGGTGAATGATTCGGCCAATTTCGGGAAACAGACGGGCATCGATCTGTATACTATTTTCGGAGTCCGTTATGGAGATGGTGTTAAGGACTCAACAGGCAATTACTATACTACGAACTTCCCGGAACAGATCATCGCGAGTTACTCGGATGCTGAGAAGGAAGCATTAGCGGCATATAAAGCGACAACGTGGAAGGATCTGTTCCCGGCCGAGGATGAGTTCCCTGTCAAAGAATGGGGGGCACTGTATAACATGCAAGTTCCGACGGATGGAGATTATCAGGTGATTTACCAAAAGACCCAGGATATTGTCCACAAACGTATTCCGGAGGCCATTCTCTCTAGCCCAGCAGACTTTGACAAAATATATGATGCATTCCTCGACGAATTGAACAAAGTTGGAGCAGAGAAAATGGAGAAGGAATATACCGAGCTGGTTAAAGCAAGGGTATCACTTTTTACCGGCAAGGATATTAAATAACACAAGGAAGCATATGCAAGACCCTTACCTGTATTGAGGTGAGGGTCTTTATGTCTGTATATCTTCCAGACCTCCAGAGTGTTCTGAAGATTTGAACAAGTGCATCAGTGGATTTCAAGCATTTGAACTGTTAAGATAATATTTACGTCATTAAAGGGTTATAGGAAAATGGGGACAACGGAATGATGAAGATTTTCAGGCATAAAGCTTATTTTATCGGAATACATGTTTTATTGTTTATTTCCTTGTTTGTGGTACTGTACGCATACTCCCCGTCCATTCGGGTTAAAGTTAAAGAAATTATTGATCCTCCGGATAACGTATCTACAATTGCCCATCGCGGCGCTTCCGGATATGCTCCTGAGAACACAATGCCTGCCTTTGAGCTGGCGCTTGAAATGAAGTCGGATTATATTGAACTCGACATTCACTTAACCAAAGATCAAATTCCTGTCGTGATTCATGATGAGACTGTCAATCGCACAACAAATGGCAAAGGGTATGTGAGAAACATGACATTAGCACAGATTAGACGCCTGGACGCAGGTTCATGGTTCAATGAAGCCTATCCGATGTTTGCCAGAGAGAAATATGCAGCGACACCCATTCCCACACTTGATGAGGTATTCGACACTTTCGGGAAAAATATCAGCTATATCCTTGAAATCAAGGACTCAACTAATGAGACTAATATTGAATCCTTATTAAACGAATATATTTTGAAATATGATTTGGAGAATGTGGTGTCCATTCATTCATTCAGTAGAGCCAGTTTACGTAAATTTCATACAATAAATCCGGAAATTCCGCTCTATCAACTCGTTTGGAATGATTATTCCGAGGTGAGAGTCTCAGCATCTTTTCTGAAGGATGTGAAATCCTACGCTGTCGGAATTAGCCCCAACTTCCAGGGAATCACTTCGGCCTATGTGGCGCAGTTGAAGCGGGCCGGACTCAAAGTGATGCCATATACAGTGAATTACCAGCTCAACATGAATAAAGCCTATCTATGGGGTGTGGACGGGGTATATACTAATTTCCCTGACCGTTTTCTTGAAGTCATTGAAACGAACCGAAAGAATGCCAAGTGGTAACGCGATTGATGTAGGGAGGCGCCCTTACAAGCTGCTGAAGACGATATTGCGCAGCTTACGCGTAATCGCCATCGTTCCGGCATCTTTTTTCTGGACCATAAACAGTACGGTCAGACCATCTTGCGGACTATTGCTGAAATATGCCCCCAGCCAGCCATCCCAGCCGTATTCACCTTTGCTCCCGATAAAACCGGCTTTCCCGGTCTGGGTCATGATGCGCATCTGGTTGCCGTAGCTGTGCCCCTGCAATGAATGCCAAGTATCAAAGCCTTTTTGCTGACCATCCGTCAAACTAGCCGAAGTCATATATTGAACGGTTCTAGGCTTAAGCAATTGAACGCCATTATAGCTCCCCTGTTTCATAAGCATTGTTGTAAATTTAGCGGCATCGTCAATGGTAGAGACTAGTCCCGCACCGCCCGACTCAAATACAGGTTCACAGTTCATATGGTGGTTGATGCCCAGATGGCTGTCCGTGTACACCTTCAAGCCGCCCTCACTGTCATCCTGATAGACTTTCGCAAGACGGTCTCTTTTTTCTTCAGACAGCCAGAAACCGGTATCATTCATTTCCAGCGGCTCCAATATCTCTTTTTTCAAAAATTGCCCGTACCGCATGCCGCTAACCGCTTCCACAATGGCGCCAAGGACATCCGCCGACGTTCCATATTGCCAGTAAGCTCCCGGCTCGAACGAAAGGGGGCCTTGACCCAGGCGGTTTGCGAATTCAAGTGTGTTCATTGGATTGTCACCATGTAAGCGGCTGCCCAGTTCCTGGAACAATATCTCTGTCTGCTGTCCGGCTGTGTCGGTTCCGCCGTATACCAGTCCCGATGTCATATTCAGCAAGTCATGAATGGTGACATCCCGGCTGACGGGTACCAGTGCGCCGTTTTTCTCAACCCGTTGATTTTTGAAACCCGGAATATACCGGCTTACAGGATCGAACAAATCGATTTCGCCACGTTCCAGGAGCATCATGACGGATGTGGCAGTTACCGGCTTTGTCATCGAGTATAGACGGAAGATCGAATTTCTTGAAATAGGGCGTCCTGACTCGAGGTCGGCCAAGCCATCTTCATGATAAAAGACTTCGTTGCCGTCCTTGATCACCATAAAGTTCGCGCCGGCGATTTCCTTGTTATCGATACTTGCCCTCAGCGTTTTTTTCAATAGATTGGTTATGTTTGACTCCAGCATATCTCTAATGACTCCCTCTCCTGATAGGTTCCCTTAATCAAAGCTAACTTTATAATTGGCTAAAGTGAATATTAAACGCTTTTGGGCAGATTGTATAGTACATGGATTATAGGCTTCTCTCTAAAAGGGCCCCGACTTGCTTAGCCATCTCATGCGGCGGATACGGCATCCCATTCCTAATCCACCATTCGATGACTCCAACATACGCTGTCCCTGCATATTGCAGCATAACATCATCACTTAAATCAGCGTTCCTATCACTTTCCCTGTCAATCTCACCTTGGAATCCTTTCATAAAAGAAGCAAGAAGCCGCGTCCTAAAAGAGGATGGCGTTCCTTTACTTGCTAGCATCGTTGAAAAAAATAAATAGTTTTTCTCAAAATATTCAAAATAAGGTACAAGAGCATCGACCCAATTCAACTCACATGCCCAGGCATCCATCTCCCCTAATTCATTAATGTGTATTTCTATGAGCTGATCCAGCAAATCAAATTTGTCCTGATAATGAAGATAAATAGTTCCTCGGTTGACATTTGCCCGGTCTGCCAGCTCCTGAATGGTAATATCATCAAAATTCTTCTCCGTCATGAGTTCAATCACAGCATTTTTTAAAGATTCTTGGGTTTTGAGAATTCTGCGATCCACTTTTCCCATCGTAAATGATCACCAAACTTTCTTAGATCATGAATAGTATTGATAGATTTGTTTATAAATCAACAAATCACGTCTTTTTGATCATTGAACATAGACTTTTTACTTATATAATAATGGACATGAGTTGATTAAACAAACTATTTTGATTATGCATAAAAATGAAAGGGGGAGGCGATCATGATTGGCACCACGAAATAACTTAAGCTAGGAGTGTTTTTTTGGCTAAACCAAATAAAATGCTGGTTTTCATATTAACCTTAGGTGTATTCGGTATCATAAATACTGAGATGGGGGTTATAGGGATATTGCCTTCCCTTGCTGCCCACTTGGGTGTGAGTGTATCCAAGGCAGGGTGGTTGGTGAGTTTTTTTGCCCTGGCCGTTGCTGTTTCAGGCCCAACAATGCCGTTATTGTTTTCGGGGATCAACCGGAAGCAGGTCATGCTGCTTGTGCTTGGCGTTTTTCTGCTTGGGAACATCGTATCTATCTTTACAAGTAACTTCACCATTGCATTGATTGCTAGAGTAATTCCAGCTTTTTTTCATCCGATATATTGTTCATTGGCATTTACAGTAGCTGCAGGCTCTGTTGACACAAAAGATGCCCCAAAAGCTGTTTCTAAAGTTTTTATAGGTGTATCTGCAGGTATGGTTGCTGGTGTACCGATCGTGAGTTTCATTGCTAACTCCGCTTCGATTGAAATGGCGCTGGCGTTCTTTGCACTTATTAATGCTATTGTATTTATCGCAACACTACTATTGGTACCATCGTTGCCTGTTCAAGAAAGACTTACTTACGGATCTCAAATCAGAGTATTAAAGAAATCAATAGTTTGGTTATCTATTATAGCTGTTATTTTATTGAACTCAGCCGTATTTGGTGTGTATAGCTATCTTGCTGAATATCTTAAGACGGTTACAAATATGTCTGCAAATTCAATCAGTTTAATGTTAATTCTGTTCGGTGGGGCCAATATTCTCGGGAACATTGCAGCAGGGAGATTACTTGCAAAAAATGCGAACAAATCAGTCATGATTTTCCCCTTTGTTTTAGGGACCGTTTATATTATTTTGTTCCTGGTCGGTCAGTTTAGTATACCAATGGCAATCCTCACTGCAATATGGGGGGTACTGGCAGGGATCGGGGGGAATTTCAATCAATATTGGATTAGTTCTGCAGCTCCAGAAGCCCCTGACTTTGCTAATGGATTGTTCTTAACATCTGCGAACCTAGGAACAACTGCTGGTGCAGCTGTAGGTGGATTGTTTATATCAAGTATGGGTACACAATATGTCGTATGGGTGGGAATCCTGTCCCTGATGTTGAGTGTTGTAGCCATTTTACTTAGATACTACTTTGCAGGAGGGTATTTATGAATAAGGTTAATGCACGTGCTACATTCAGTCCAGAAGGGCCATTCAAACTGACCACGATAGAGCGCAGGGATCTAGAGCCGCATGATGTCCTGATAGAGATTAAGTTCGCAGGTATTTGCCATTCTGATATTCATACAGCTCGTGGCGAGTGGGGGCCGGTAGAGTATCCGCTTGTTCCTGGGCACGAGATCGCCGGGATTGTCACACAGATAGGTTCAGAAGTTAAAAAATATGCTATCGGTGACCGTGTCGGGGTTGGCTGTATGGTTGATTCCTGCAGAGAATGTGATAACTGCCATAAAGGGGAGGAGCAGTATTGCCTGGGCGGAATGACAGGTACTTACGGGGCTATCGACAGGTACGGGCAATTTACACAGGGTGGTTATTCCACTCATATTGTCGTAACGGAAGATTTCGTGGTGCGAATTCCCGACGGTATTGAGCTGGATGCTGCAGCTCCGTTGTTGTGTGCGGGCATCACGACGTACTCGCCACTGCGTCATTGGGGAGCAGGGCCAGGTAAAAAGGTAGCTGTAGTTGGACTTGGAGGGCTTGGACACTTGGCTGTAAAGATCGCACATGCCATGGGGGCAGAAGTTACTGTTTTATCCCAATCATTAAAGAAGAAGGACGACGGTTTGAAGCTTGGCGCGGAACATTATTATGCTACGAGCGATCCGGGAACATTTACTGAATTGGCTGGCTCGTTCGACCTCATTGTGAATACTGTGAGTGCAAAGATTGATATTAGTTCCTACCTTTCGTTATTGGCGCTGGATGGTACTCTCGTCAATGTTGGTGCTCCAGCGGAGCCATTGCCAGTTAACGTATTCTCACTTATCGGTCAGCGCCGGTCATTTGCCGGTTCCATGATTGGCAGTATCCGCGAAACACAGGAAATGCTTGATTTTTGTGCGGAACACCACATTGCTCCTGAAATTGAGATGATTTCCGCCAATCAAATCGATGAGGCTTGGGAACGCGTCCTGGCTTCCGATGTCCGCTACCGGTTTGTAATTGACATCAGCACGATGGAGAATGAATAATCACGAAAGCGGACTTAGCGCTGCTGCCATTATTCTAATAAAGGATCACAAAGAAAGAATCTGCTACGGAAATAGCAGATTCTTTCTTTATAACTAATTCTTACGGAGAAGTTATTGTGTTAAGTATTAATAATGTTATAATACCCGTAGGGGTATACGTTTTTAGAGAATATTATAAAGGAGAGATTAACATGGCATTCAAGATTTCTAAAGAAATCACTCCCCAGAAGGTAGCAGCAAAGCTCAAGAATGGGGAGTCCCTAAATATGTTGGATGTTCGCGAACTTGGAGAATGGAGGGAAGGACACATCGCCGGTGTCAAACATATTCCGCTTGGAGTTCTTTTGGAACGGCAAGATGTGCTTGATCCGGCACAAGAGACCATTGTCATCTGTCGAAGCGGGAACCGGAGCGGCCTGGCTTGCGAGTTGCTGAGTGAAAAGGGGTTTAATGTTGTGAACATGACGGGAGGGCTTAATGCTTGGACGGATGAATTGGTGCGTGACTAAAGCCGCTAATGAAAGGACAGGACGATATGATAACACTTATATACTTTTTGACTGGAGCAGTGGTCTTATGGTTCTTGCGCCAGATATGGCCCGTTCGTTCACTTTCCTATATTAATGCTCGTGATTGGGTGCAAGCAAAAGAACGGTTAAATTTGAAAATGCTTGATGTCAGAGATGCTTCGGATTATTTGGAAGAACAT
Source organism: Paenibacillus sp. 22594 (assembly GCF_052044425.1). Lineage (NCBI taxonomy): Bacteria > Bacillati > Bacillota > Bacilli > Caryophanales > Paenibacillaceae > Paenibacillus > Paenibacillus sp. 22594. The sequence continues at coordinate 219,355 of NZ_JBQENA010000001.1, read as the reverse complement.
ATTTCCGGCTCAATAAATATATCTTTAGGGCGCCTTCCTTTTGTATGGCAACACGATCTATCCCCGGATGATGGTGTAATCATTCTGTCCAACACTGGGTATCACAGCAATAAAGCAGCAAGAATTCTCCGTAAGCATGGATTCCTAATCTGTACGCAATACAAGGCGATGTTTGGCCTACACAAGCGTGTTTTCAAAAAATATGCGCATTCAGAGGAAGACATTGTGGACACAGATTCAATCATTAGCATTGTTGGAATTGTTTCCGGTTGAATAGAAGCATAATCTCTCCTGTAGACCTTCTAAGACTTCTTCTGGCAGTTCCCTAACCTTAACGTCACTACCCAGGAAAAGTAGCCAATTTGTCATTTCGGACAATTCTCCAGGTTTATCTACATGGATATAAGTCCTTAGAATGGCTGTGGTCTGGTATGGATTCGTATAGGAAATTGAAATTTTAAATGGATGGTATTTTTTGAACTGGGCAATCGCTTTTGGACCAAGTTCAAGCACAAGGTTGATTTCTTCTTCCTGTTTCCTAAGTTTTTCGAGAATCTTTTTCTTGCTTAATCTATTTTTCTCCGGATAGGGGATAATATTGGTGAGATAGTCGACCTGAAAAATCCTCTTCTTTTCTTCTTTTAAGTCAAAGCCTTCAATCAGCCAAAGGTTTTTTTCACGATAAAGGTGCATGAGATAAATGGGGTAGGACGTAATGACTTTCTCTTCTTCGATGGTAATCAATAAATAACTATCCAAAAGGAGGATTTGGATTAGTTTTTCCAGCATGGGATGGGGGAGGTCGGAAAGATCAAGCAAGTCAGGATTATTAGGGTTGGTCCCTTCAAAAAATAAGGTTTGATTTAAAAGAAAAAGATCATCTTGCTGGTTTTCTGAAATGAGGCCCAGTAGTTTTTCGGATAAAGACTGTCGACTCTTTAGATAAGGGAGTTGCCCGTTTCTTGTGGCCATAAAGGCAATAAAAAGCGCTTTGACCTCATCATCGGTAAAGCGGACAACGGGAAGAACAGAGTTGCGCATGACAAAATACCCCCCATCCCTTCCAACTTCAGCGACAAGCGGCATTCCCATGGCCTCAATTTCTCTGATATCTCTAATAGCCGTCGAACGGGAAATGTTAAATTCTTGCATGATTTCAGAAATGGTAAAGTGGGCGCGGTTGTTGATATACCTCATGATGATATTGATCCGTTCAACTTTTTTCATGGGAACTCCTAAACAGTATCATTTTTTGACATGATTTAAGGCTATCATATATTTATCAAGTGAAGAAGACAACTCATTTGATGAATCCACAAAAAAAGGATGGTTTTGAATATGGCAGATTATACCCTTGAAGAAAAAGACAGCTTTATTGTTATAGGTTTAGGAACTGAGCTTAAGAGTGATTACACAGATTATGCTGGCATTAACAAGGAGAAGTCAGACTTTTGGCAGGCCGTCAGTCAAGATGGAAGGCTTGATTATCTAAAAGGCATAGCTGCGAATGACTACATTTTTGCTGTGAACGAAGCGGTGAATAACAAAATGATGCATTATGCCGGTGTTATGACCGAGGCAGCAGCACCAGATGAAGCCCGAGTGATCCAATTTCCTAAGGGAGACTATCTGGTTGTTAAAGGGGAAGCGGAGACGGCGGATGCATTGAACAATAAGCTTGCAGGTCTTGCCTTTGGTCAAGCCTTGCCTGAAGCCAAGGATTTCGCCTACGTCGGGGGACCAAATGCATCGGTGGAGATGGGGCAGCGGGACGGCTTGGTTGTTGGTGAAATGTGGATCCCTGTGGTAAGGAAATAATCTGAACATAAAAGGAGGGATGGATATGTCCTACACCGTTGATTTTACAAATGTGTCAACAGTTGGCTTGGAGTCTTCACCTGTAGTTGATACACTTGCAGGCTTACGTGCTAATGAAGCCCGTTACTTCATGAACAAATACAAACATGAATTCGAGGTTGTACCAGCCAGTGAGAGCCAGGATACTCTTGATTATGTGAACCGGATTTTGAAGGAAGAACGTGATATTGTTTTTGCAGCCAAGCCATTAGAAACATCACGTTTTCAAGTGGAAAATATCCGGTTTGCTTACGTCTTTTATGAGGATGGCCTTGCGCTCAACGTGATGTATACGGTGGATGACCCTAAGAAGCGGGCTGTAGGTTTTAAGCTATCTGAGGGGATGGATGTACCACAGGAGTTAGAAGGGAAGTTTAAGTTTGCCAGACAGAAGTCAAAACTGGCGGGAACCATCCGGGGTTCGTTTTTTGTAATAAAAGGTGAATATTAGAGTGAGTAAAATGAATACATGCAAGCCTTGGCAGGATTTCGTACGCCACATAACCAAAAAAAGAACCTGATGAAATTCATCAGGTTCTTTAACATTGCATCTAGACAGACGCGATGATATAATCGGTTTGCATCAAAATTAATATGTATTAGCATAGTAAAGGTATCTTATATTATTAATATACCACGCAGTCAAACTCTTGTCAAATTTTTTTCTCAATTTAATGGTTAGGGGAGATCTTGAATGAGTTCATTAGTTATCGGCTTTCAGGAAGTGGATGATACCCAGCTTCTACTTGTTGGGGGAAAAGGGCTCCATTTAGGAAAGTTATCGAAACTGCCCGGAATACAGGTACCCGAAGGATTCTGTGTTACAACAGTGGGATATCAAAAAGCCATCGAACAAAACGAAATGTATCATTCTTTATTGGGTAAACTAACCATGCTAAATGTTGAAGACCGGGATCAAATTCGGGAAATCAGCCGGAAGCTTCAACAAATCATCATGGAAGCAGAAATCCCCCCGGATGTTGTGACCGCAGTTACTCACTATCTCTCCCTGCTTGGAGAAAAGCAGGCTTATGCGGTACGTTCCAGTGCGACTGCTGAGGATTTACCGCATGCTTCATTTGCCGGTCAACAAGACACCTACTTAAATATCATCGGCGTTGATGCAATCCTGCAGCATATCAGCAAATGTTGGGCTTCCCTATTTACGGAGCGGGCCGTAATCTACCGGATACAAAATGGATTTGACCACAGTCAAGTTTATTTATCCGTTATCCTGCAAAGAATGGTATACCCGGAGGCCTCAGGGGTATTATTTACCGCCGATCCGATTACTTCTAACCGGAAACTGCTATCCATTGATGCGGTCTTTGGGCTTGGAGAAGCACTGGTCTCGGGCTTGGTATCTGCCGATGGTTATAAAGTACAGGAAGAGGAAATCGTTGAGAAGAGAATCGCAACCAAGAGGTTGGCCATCTATGGATTAAAAGAAGGCGGAACAGAAACCCGGCAGATTGAACCTATTCGGCAAAAAGTTCAAACACTTACTGAACAACAAATTTTACAGCTGGCACGCATCGGAAGAGAGATTGAAGGTTACTTTGGCTGTCCCCAGGACATCGAATGGTGTTTGGCCGAGGATACTTTTTATATTGTCCAGAGCCGGCCAATTACTACGTTATACCCGATTCCTGAAACGAACGATCACAACAATCGCGTCTATGTATCTGTAGGTCATCAACAAATGATGACGGATCCCTTAAAACCACTGGGAATGTCTTTATTCCAGTTAACCTCTTTTGGACCCAGGTATAAAGCTGGTGGAAGGTTATATGTGGATATCACACAGCATCTGTCTTCGCCTGTCGGCAGGGAAACTTTATTAAATAATCTTGGATCCGATCCGCTTATACAGGGCGCCCTCATGACCCTAATAGAGCGTGATTTTATTCAATTGCTCCCCACAGATAATAAGGATTTGAGTCCCACTAAAAACAATAAAGGGATGCCGTCTGCGGGTCTTCAGCCACAAACTGAAATCGATCCGGCAATCGTTCCTGATTTGATTAAGCGAAGTCAAACATCGATAGAAGAGCTAAAACAAAATATCCAAACGAAATCAGGCTCTAATTTAATTGATTTTATTCTGGAAGATATCCAGCAATTAAGGAAGATCTTATTTGACCCGCAAAGTACGGCTGTGTTTATGGCTGCTATAAATGCTACCTCATGGATCAATGAAAACATGAACGAGTGGTTAGGCGAAAAAAACGCAGCAGATACGCTTTCTCAATCTGTGCAGAGCAATATCACTTCGGAAATGGGTCTTGCACTAATGGATGTCGCGGATGTGATTCGTCCTTATCCAGAAGTGATTGATTATTTGCATAATGCAAAAGATACTAATTTTCTGGATGAACTGGTAAAGCTTGAGGGCGGGCAGGAAACCCAAGACGCAATCCATGCTTATCTCGACAAATACGGAATGCGCTGTGCCGGAGAAATCGATATTACCAGAACGCGTTGGAGCGAGAACCCACTTCCCCTTGTCCCGTTGATTCTGAATCACATCAAGAACTTTGAGCCTAACGCCGGCCATCTGAAATTTGAGCAAGGGCGTCAGGAAGCATTGAACAAAGAACAAGAGTTATTAGATCGACTGAAAGAATTACCGGACGGTGAACCAAAAGCCAAAGAGGCAAAACGAATGATCGACATCATCCGGAATTTCATCGGCTACCGGGAATATCCAAAATACGGTATGGTAAGCCGCTACTTCGTTTATAAGCAGGCTTTACTGAAAGAAGCCGAACAACTCGTTCAAACTGGCGTTATCCATGATAAAGAAGATATATACTTCCTCACTTTTGAAGAACTTCAGGATGTCGTGCGCACAAATATGCTGGATTACAAGATCATTTGCCAACGAAAAGAAGAGTACCAATTTTATGAAAAACTAACTCCCCCACGTGTCATCACTTCAGAGGGTGAAACACTCTCCGGTGAGTACAAACGGGAAAATATGCCTGCTAATGCAATTGTAGGTTTACCCGTATCTACTGGAGTGATAGAAGGAAGAGCGCGTGTCATTTTAAACATGGACAATGCCAATCTGGATGATGGTGATATATTAGTCACCACCTATACTGACCCTGGATGGACACCACTATTTGTATCTATAAAAGGTCTAGTCACGGAAGTTGGCGGACTCATGACTCATGGAGCCGTTGTCGCGCGTGAATATGGCTTGCCGGCAGTTGTGGGAGTGGAGAATGTTACCAAACTGATCAAAGATGGGCAGCGAATTCGGGTGAATGGAACAGAAGGGTATATCGAAATACTCACTCTGAGTTTTGAATAAGAAGTAATTATTTCTCCCAAAGTTCAATCAGCCGGCCTTCAGGATCTTCAATCCAAACAAACTTTCCAAATTCACTAACCTCAATATTCTTGGCAAGCGGTACACCTATCTGTTCAAGATGTTGAATCGTCTCGTTGAGATCATGTACTTGGAAATTCAGCATCACTTGTTGTTCGGTTGGAAAAGAACTGTCATTCTCAGTAAAGAAAGAAAAGATCGTCTCATTTCCTGATTGGGGTTTAATCACAGTCCCATTCCAGTTGTCTATTTCAATCTTCAACACTTTGCTGTACCAGTTTTTCACAACTTCAAGATTCTTAGTTCTCCAAAATATTCCTCCGAAACCTTTTATCATTGTATCCAACTCCTGTCTGTTATCAAATTTTTAGTTGTCCGATTTGATATTCGAGATGGATCTCCTTCTTCCTTTTTTAATAAGATTATGGTTTTTGAATTTCTTGCATAAGCTCCGCGATATAATGGAAAACTTCTGTAGTGCGAATCAACACATTGATTCGATTTCTTAGGAGGTTAAACATTATGACAACTCAGGATCCGCAGGAGCTTCTTAAGCTTAAGCACGAGCAGGATGAGGAAAAAAGACAGTTCACAAATTTTGCACGGGCTGTCTCCGGCCACGGTGAAGTAGAAGCAGGTCAGGAAAACAGTAAAGACCGGCTGCCTGACGATCAAAACCGTATGAAATCTGTGGAGAACAGACAAAATTAAGGATTAAAATGAAGCCGATCCCCCAAAGGATCGGCTTTAAAATTCATAACTTCTTTCTTAGGTTCAACTTAAATAATTCTAAAAAATAGCTTGCTATAAAAGAAAATTTATCATAAACTGTTGATAGATCAACCGTTGACACATCAACAGATATGCTTCAGTTAGCCGGAAGTAAGGAATACAGTTTACGGAGTAGTGAACTTAAGACTGCCCGTAGAAGAGGGAGAATAACAGATGACAAAGACAGCATTAGTAACTGGTGCGAATAAAGGTATCGGATTTGAGATTGCAAAGCAATTGTTAAAAGCGGGGTATCGTGTTTTGGTTGGGGCACGCGATCAGGAGCGGGGAGAAACAGCCGTAACTGCCCTCCAAGCATTTGGTGATGCACATTTGGTATTGTTGGATGTTGCTGACCTGCAGAGTATTGATAATGCAGTAACAAGTATTAAGCAGAATTTCCCTGAGTTGACGCTTTTGGTGAACAATGCCGGTATTCCAGGTGATATGCATAAATTTGGATGGAAATTTGCGGTTGAAGAGCTGCAGGAAACTCATCAAGTTAATTTTATCGGTCCTTTTGCACTTTCAAAAGGCTTGCTCCCCCTATTGATAGCCAATAAAGGCACTATTCAAAATATCAGTATACCTATTGAGCCGTTACCTTATTTCAATGCATTTGCCTATCAAACATCCAAAGCTCCTTTGAATGTCATGACTAAGTCTTGGGGAATGAGCTTTGAGAAAGAGAATATACCTGTAGAGATTTTTTCAGTGATGCCTGGAGCGGTTTCAACAGATTTAAATGGTAATATGACAGGAGACTTCGTGAAAACAACTGCTCAAGCTGCGGAATTTATCCTTTCCTTTGTTTTGGATGAAAAAAATCACAATAAACAGGTCATTAATTACGACGGCACTCTAGCAGTATACTGATTGAATAAAAAAGATTCACTTACACATTCTGAACGACTTCAACTTTTAGGATAGCCCTTTCTCACCGGAGAGAGGGCTTTTAGGTTTGGATGAACTCACCCCCATATTCAGGAAGAGGGATCGTTGTGGCTCTAGGCAGACTTGCTTGTAAAGAAGTTACGTTGTATATTGTCTATTACATTGCAAGCCTATAGTAACAAAAAACGATTAAGAAAGATGGGATGGTTTTGAGCAAAGATTGGTCACAAAAAGCCACGCTGTTATACCAAATGTATGGTGTAAACAACGCCATTAACACTACATTCGATGCTTACATCAGCATCAGCCAATCTCGCTTTGAAATACTCGCTTTAATATATCAAGAGATCGAAATCAGTCAAAGTGACTTACAAAAAAAAGTGACCCTGGACAAGGCAGCTGTCGCTAGACATCTCAAACAGCTTGAAGATAACGGGATCGTAGCAAGAAGAAAAAAAGACGGGGACAACCGTATAACTCTGGTTAAATTAACGGATCGAGGAAGCGCATTAATCGAAACTTCACAAAAGGAGAAAGAGCATTTTGCGGAGGAACTATTAACTGATATTAGTGATACAGAGCTTACCATGCTGAGGAAAATATTAGTTCAGTTAAATAGAAATGTTGAAAAAATGAAGGGAAACGTTTGAAGTAGTTGATCTTGTAGAGGCGAATATGTGCTTATTGAAATCTGCACTATGTGCGGATTTTTTGTTATGTGCAGACACAGACCGATTGATGGATTGTAGATTGGCTGAACAAGCTGGGTCTGAAACCGCTTGAAGGCATTCAGTTGAACAGATCGCGTTGACAGCGTTTGAGGCTATAAAGCCATTTGAATCTGTCAGAGACTTTATGTAATCATAAGCCGATCTTTTTCTGATCGGCTTATTGTATTGGTACACATTTTTTCGATGTCAGAAGACAAGAATTACGCTCAGAAATCGCAAGCTTAAGTGGTCGGGTTCAATGCCCCTTGATACTCATTCATTAAATTGTTGACAATCTGCTGTACGGACAAAATCTCTTTAATCTCATGAACTCTGGACCCAGCAAAAACCAATCCGTTCTTAACATCTCCTCTAAGGGAAGTGAGCAGGGATTCCATTGTACAGAAGCGATGTGAACAAACCTTTAGACAATCATAGCATTTGACTATCTTTAATTTGGCATCATCACTGATCCGGTCCGTAAATTCATTCCGAATCGCTCTTCCTTCTAGACCCACTGTAGACTTGATGAGGACAGTATCTCCTTGCTGAGCATCTACATACTTTTGCTTAAAGGCTAAGGGAGCATCACACTCATGACTAGCCACAAATCGGGTGCCCATTTGAACACCAGATGCGCCAATCCGAAGAGCTTTTGCGATATCATCCCCTGTCAAAATCCCACCCGCAGCAATAACCGGAATCGAAACGGCCTCTAAGACTTCAGGAAGGATATCAAACATGGATCTGTCTGTACCTAAATGGCCCCCAGCTTCGAACCCTTCCACAACGACTGCGGAGGCACCAAGTCTTTCGGAAATTCGGGCTAATTTGGCGGATGAAACAATCGTTACGACAGGAGTACCATGTTCTTTACCCCAAGAATAAATATCTCTAGAAATTCCGGCTCCGGAAATAATAAAGTCAACCTTTTCTTCCAAAGCAACCTTCATTTTTTCGGCAAAGTCCTTCACTGCGAATAGTACATTCACACCGATATAGCCAATTCCATTAGTGAGTTCTCTTGTTTTGCGAATATGCATTCTCAGCTCTTCAGTAGTGATCCCTGTACCAGAGATGGTGCCGATCCCGCCTGCATTGGCTACAGCAGCAGCTAGTCCACTTAAGGATATGCCTACACCCATTCCACCTTGAATAACAGGAACTCTGGATTTAATATGTCCGAATTGGATTGTTGGAAGTTTCAATTACACACCTCTTTCATAAGTTGTAGACATTAGAATAACTCCGCTGGAGTAATTAGCTATAACTTAACACAGTTAAGTTTTTCCCGATGTGACTGTGAGCATGCTCAAACTATGTTAAATATCATGTCTTTCAATATGAAATTTGTAACGCCTTTTGGGCAGATAACATTTTTTTAAACAAGTGAAGCTTGCTTTAATAATCAGTATGGATCAATTTTATATTCGAGGGCAAACATGTCACCCGTTACTGGAAAATAAAGACCCTCTGACCAACATGCATGCCAACACAACCATTCCTGAAGGACTCGGTTGTGCCAGAGCTTACGAAGTAACCGGCGAACAAAGATGGATGGACATTGTCGCTGCCTACTGGAAATGTGCTGTCACAGAGAGAGGAACTTTGGCCACTGGCGGGAATACTGCGGGTGAAGTGTGGATGCCCAAAATGAAGATCAAGGCACGCCTCGGTGATAAGAATCAAGGTACTGTACTGTACTGTATATAATATGATTCGTCTGGCAGAGTTTCTCTTCCGACATACATCAGATCCGGCATATGCACAGTGCGCAGATACATACAAGGAGATGTACCCTTCAAGAACAGCTAACCGAAATATAACTGGTTCATATTTAATGCTTATCTAAAAATATTTGTTCGAAATTTGGACATATATGCGTAAATAATGTTTGACTTCACTAAGGTTATCTCATAACATCTTAAGTATGAACCAGATATGAACCAATGTGAGGGGAGGGCTGAAATGAAATCTGTTATTTCCTTGAAAGGCAAGGTTGAAATCTTGGATATTGATGACCCTTTAGTTGAGGCAAATTACGTGAGTGTAGAAACCATCTATTCTGCTATCAGCTCGGGAACGGAGCTACTTCTGAAAAACCTCCAATCCGAAAATCCCATTCAACTTGGGTACAGTGCGATGGGAGTGGTCAGGGACATCGGGGAGGGTGTCACTCATGTGCAGAAAGGGCAGCGTGTCGCTTGTTACGGTTCTCCATATACCAAGCATGCGGAGATGTTGGCTGTGCCTAAGCATTTAGTAGTCCCGCTTCCTGACACATGCACATCGAAGGAAGCAGCGTTTGTCGGGCTTGGTGCGATTGCTATTCATGCACTCCGGCAAGCCGATTTACGTTTTGGGGAATCTGTTGTTGTCGTTGGACTCGGGATATTAGGTCAAATCGCAGGCCGAATTGCTGACATATCGGGGAACAGGGTCATTGGGTTTGATCTGTTGGCAGAACGCTGCAGCAAGCTTTCGGAAGCCATCCGGGCACAGGTGTATGACCAAGTGGAAGATGTAAGCAGAGCAGTCGTCTCGTTAGAGCAGCATCAAGGTGTTGATGCCGTCGTTATCTGCGCTAATGGCGCCAATTCGGGTATAATCGATCAGGCACTGCATTGGATTCGCGACAGAGGCAAAATCATTATTGTAGGCGATGTCAAAATGGATTTCGACCGGGAGTTAATGTTTGCCAAGGAGGCGCAAATTCTCATTTCACGTGCTGGCGGGCCTGGACGGTATCACGAAAGTTATGAAAGTAAGGGTGTTGATTATCCGATTGGATATGTGCGTTGGACGGAAGGACGCAATATGGCGGAGTATATTCGCTTACTCGCTGAACAACGGATTTCGATCCATAGTCTTATCACACATGAATTGTCGTTACTATCCATGACTGAAGCTTACGAAATGCTAAGCGAGTCACCGCGGGATGTACTGGGTGTCATCATTGATTATGGAAAGGGATGATGTGAATGGTTATTTCCAGGGTTGAAAGAACCGCGTTTTCCAGATGGCTGCTGTCAGGATTATTAATTTTGCTCTGCTTCGTTTTATCCTTGCCTGCCAACGTTCAGGCCGCTGAGGCTGCAGAAGATATTCCCGTGGTTAATTCCGGATTTGAACAAGATCTGGTTGCAGGTAAAATACCGGGTTGGAGTTATTTTTCTGCTGGTATCCCTTCAGGGCTTTCCTTATCTGAAACCGTCAAATTTGCAGGCAATCGAAGCTTAAAAATAGAAAGGACCGGAGCTGTGGCTGGAGCCCTTGGAGCGGAGAGCGTAAAGCTGGCCGTTACAGCCGGAAAATCATATGAGGCAGCGGTAAAACTGTATATTGAAAACTATACCGGAACACCTTCTCTTTGGATCCGCTGGCATGACAGTTTGGGGAAGCCATTGAACCAGCAGGCGACTTTTAACCTGGCCGCTCCTTCGTTAAACAAATGGCTGGATATTCGAGTTCAGGGTATTGCTCCTGCGGAAGCAGCCTTTGCGACGGTCTTTGTGTATGCTTCATCGGGTACTACCCTGACTGCTTATGCGGATGAGGCGCGGTTTTATCGTGTGGCGGATCAATTGACAGTCCTCAATCCGGGATTTGAAGATCCTATCTCCGGCACAAGTATTCCTGGATGGGGGTTGTTTCCGGGGACACCAACAGGCTCTGTATCGATAAGCAAGGAGGAACAGAACAGCGGACTTTCCAGTCTCCTCATTAATGACACCAGCAGTTCAAACCCCGTTGCTGTGATCACCCCGGCGATATCCATAGAAGAAGACGGCCTGTATGAAGCGATGGCGAATGTTAAATTGATATCCGGGGGCGGTGTCATTTTATACATCAAATTCTATGATTCATCAGGAATTGAAAGAGGGCAATCTACCGTTTCTTATACTGGTCCTCTGAATATATGGAAGACCCTAAAAGTTGAGGGAATAGCACCAGCTAATGCAGCAACCGCAAAACTCCTGTTGTATTCCGGTGCGGCTACGCTCAGTAAAGCTTATTTTGACGACATTTCCCTTACGAAGAAAGTGAATGACACGCTGACGTTGCCGTTTACGTATGGCTCACCCGTTAATTTGGGTAAAGCGACTCTTTCGGGAACCACTTTGGGGGGAGCAATAGGAAACGGGGAATTATACTTCGTGGCCAACGGTGCCCCTGGTACGTTTTATGCTGTAGATGCGGTTACCGGACACGTCAACTTTTCCGAGCAAGTTCCCGGTACAACAGAAACCTGGGCGGTAACGGTCGGCTCAGATAACAAAGTCTACTTTTCCGCTACAGCCAATCAAAGCTTTTGGCAATACGATCCTATTCTCCAAAAGATCACCCTGATCGGGAATAATCTTACTAATGATTTCGTATGGGATCTGGATGCAAGTTCAGATGGGCTCATCTATGGTTCCACCTACCCAAAATCTAAAGTATTCTCATACAATATTGCCAACGGCAGTTTTAAAGATCTGGGCAGCATGCACGATAAGGAGGAATACGCACGGGGAGCCGGGGTTACGGACCAGTACCTATACGTTGGAATTGGCTCAAAAAAACACTTAATGCGTGTTTCCAGAACCACTGGGGAAAAGATTGAGATCCCTATGCCGTTCACTGGGGCTGACGATTTTGTACACAACATTTCTCCCTTCAATGGACTTCTATACATTACCCACGGTACCTCACTTACCGTCGTGCATGGTCAGACTTATGAGGTGATAAAGAATGTGGCGAATAGTTCGCTGGAGGCATTTGATGGCAAAATATCTCCTCCGTCACCTTATAATTCAAATCTGCTATATTACCATAATAAATATTCACACACCTTATGGACATATAATGTCGGGACCAATTCCGTTCAGGCTGTTGCTCCAATGATCAAGCTGCCTGAAACGGGGACTAAAGCGGTGAACTGGATCACGTTACCTGACGGCACTCAAGTATTAGCCGCTTTATACGAGAATGGACAATATACCCTGTATAATCCAACAGACAATTCAATCATAACCCGCCAAGTCCCTGTGGTAAAAGACGGTGTCAATATTCAAAGTCTCGCAGCTGGACCCGATGGAAAGCTGTATCTGGGCGGTTTCATAGATGGTCTGAGTATATTCGATCAAGCCAATCAGAAATATGATATGCAGATGTCAAATTTTGATTCTCCGCATCAAATAGAGGAGATTGGTTTCTTAAACGGAAAAGCCTATTTTGGCGCTTACTCTGGAGCACGGATTTACCGTTACGATTCAAATCAGCCTTATAACTACGGGACGCTGCCAACGAATAACCCCGGTCTCATAAAAACGATTCCGGAAGGGCAAGATCGCCCCTATGCGATGGCTTCCGGCGATAACAAGTTATTCATCGGAACTGTACCGGGTTACGGGAGTCTGGGCGGTAGCTTAACCACCTATGATGAATCTGCGAATACATGGACGTCAACTCGTAATGTCGTTCAAGATCAAAGTATCATAGCACTTGCCTATAACAACGGAGTTGTCTTTGGCGGTACATCCATTGAAGGAGGACTTGGCTCCAAACCGACGGCAACGTCAGCCAAGCTGTTCAAATGGGATGTAGCGACAGCAACCAAACTCGATGAGTTTGTACCCGTAATTCCAGGCTTGACGTCTCCAAGGTTGCTTGGCGGACTGTCCTTTGGTCCCGATGGAATGTTATGGGGCGGTGCCTGGGGAAGTGACGAGGAAGGCGGGCATATATATGCGATTTATGCTTTAGACCCTGATACGAATAAGGTTATGAAAAGCAAACTGTTTTACCCGAAAGCGAGCGGAGGAAGCCCTTGGCGGGCCTTTTATTTACGCTGGGGACAAGATGGACTGTTGTATACGAATATTGCACGTTATTTAACGGTTGTCGATCCTATCTCTATGAAATCACGTAAGCTTGTAGAGACATCAACGAACCTCGTGGACTTGGGTGTGGACGGAAGCATCTATTATGCATCTGGTCCGAATTTATACAAACTTCCAGTTCCGCTGGCTCAAGCCTCAATAACAATGGCGAAAGTTAAGCTGGAACAGGGGCAAACTGAGCCGGTTGTCCCTTCCGGCATTTTAGCCAATGGATTGCCTGCCATCATGGCTGGAAGTACAGTTTCTTTGACAAGCAGCGACCCTACTGTCGTGTCTGCGGTGTATGGGCAGGTCAAAGCACTAAAGCCGGGGACAGCAAACGTTTACGCTGATATCAGCTTAGGTGGGAAGACCGTCAGAACGAACATTATCGGAGTTACTGTTTACCAGGGAACTTCACTTACTCTCGATACCGTATCGAAGGCCACTTACAGCGATACCGCGAATTTGAGAGCGAGACTGACGAATCTTCAAGGGCAACCTCTAGAAAATCGTTCCGTACAGTTCTCAGTCGGAGGAGAAGTAAAAGGTAATGCTACAACGAATGCTGATGGCGTTGCAGCTTTTTCCTATTTAGTAAGTCAAGAGGCACCGGAGAATGCAGAAGAGGCTGTGTATGATATACGTGCTGTTTTTCAAGGGGAACCCAACTTGTTTATCGGAGCAAGCGAAAGGAAAAGCAGCCTGACTGTAAAACGCGAAACAGCTTCTGTTGCTTATTCAGGTAGTACAGCTGTCTCGGAAGGGATAGTTAATCTGTCAGCTCATGTATCACAGGAGGATGATCAAGAGTTAGGATCTATAGCTAGGCTGCCCATTCAATTTACGATCTCGAAGATGAAACCGGATGCAACGCTAGAGGCATACCAAACGCCGGTGATCCAGAACGTATATGAGACAGATGTCTCAGGCAATGTAACAACAAATGTACAGCTTCCCGCGGGATTATATCAGGTAAAGACAGGGCTGTTGACGAATAGCAGATATGTGGCAGCGGAGTCAGAAGCTATACTAGCTGTTCATAGCCCAAGCGATAATGGGTTGGAAGTAGGTGGGTGGTTCGCTATTGCCGAAGGCAATGACGAGTTAGGCAGTGTTGCGAAGAAAGTGCATATCGAAGCCGTATGGGGGCTGGATACTGAATCAACACAACGGATATTGAAGATTCATGTAGAGCCCAAAGGATTGAATCTGGAGCTGGATGAGATTCATTGGTTGGTTACGACATCCGATAGCGTCTTTCTGCAGGGTCAGGCTAAGGACAAAAACGGAGTATCCTACACGATCAGGCTGATGATTGGACAACAACAGCAAGTCGTCTCACTCCAGATTTGGCAGGGCATGAATACCCAAAGTATTCCTTTCTATGAGGCACTTGGACAGAAGTGGTTTGGCAGTACCATCATTTTATAGTAACGAAAATGTATAAACTACCGATGATTCCATAGGATAGAACAGAATGCCGACGCCCCATCCTAGACAGATGGGGCGTCGGCATTTCGCGATTGTAAGTTAAAGGGAGAGCTTCAGCTGTCGGCAAACGGTCTCAAAATCATCGAGACGTGCCCAATACAGTTTAAGAATATGCCGCATGATTTCAAGTTCGCGGAAAGTAATATTCATATCGCTGTAAAAACTGAAGGTTGGGATGATATCGCGGTACATGGGAAACCGGGAAGGCCTTGTCAACGTTTCTTCCCCGGCCCATTCTGCCGCTGTTTTGACACTAGGAATGCTTAAAGTGTTCTTGCGAATGTGCAGCTGTGCCTGGTCCGAGATGAGAAAATCCAAGAGGGTCCGGGCCGCTTCCTTATGCTTGCTCAATGTACTGACCGCAAGACCAATGATTAAGAGCTGAGTCTTTGCTTCTAATGAATAGGGTAGTGGAGCAATGTCATAAGCGAAGTCAGCTTTACGCAAATGGTTCAGGCTGAAATAGCTGGTGACAATCATCGAAGCTTTTTGCTGCAGGAAAAACCGTTCGGCATCCGAGTCGTTCTCCGACATATAGACAGTGTCCGGGTTCATTCCTTCAAATAATCCAAGGCTGATTTGCAGGGCCTGACGGAAATTGTCATTGGTAACCACCAGCTTCCCCAGCGAATCCCGTTCAAAAACGACCTTGTTTTGCAGCAAAAAAAGCGGCCAACGGTTGATGGATTGCAGATGGAACAATATGCCGATCCTGTCATGTTTGTGTGTTAAGGCTAGTGCTGCCTGTTGAACATCGCTCCAGTTCCAGCCACTGTCCGGTTCAGGCCATGCAGCTTCCCTGAAATGCTCCAGGTTATAACACAACACGACCGGTGAAAAAATAAACGGCTGCACATACAATTGTTTGTCTTGAGTAAATGGTCCAGATAGGAAGGGATATGTACTGGTCTTGCGCTCCAGTGGCTCCAACATGTCGGAGACCCGTGCGGCTTCAGAAAGTGATTCATAGCTTTGCATATTTAAAGTGATCAAGTCCAGAGCGTCTCTCTCCATGGCTGCTTTCGCGTCCTGTGAAAAGTACGAATGCGATAGAGGGATCATCTGCACAGAAATATGTGGAAACTGCCCTTCGAACACTCCCACCAGATGCAATAAATCGGCTTCCAGGGTGAGCGTTGGGTAATAACCGAATCTCAAGATGATTTTTTCGTTACGGCCTGTACCGATAACGCGTGTACCGACCCGCGGCACTTTTTCGATCATTTCCAGGTCAAGCAACTGATCCAACCCTTTGCGAACCGAGTTTTTACTAAGTTGAAACTTCTCTGTAAGCACCAGTTCGGAAGGCAGGAAGTCACCGGGTTTTAATACTCCTGTTATGATGTCCGTCTGCAAGGCTGAGACCATCTCTGCAAGCCTAGTTCGAAAGGTTGTTCGTTTAGGCTTCGCGGCCATTAATGTTGAACCTCCATGAAAAACTCTAGTGTATTGTCTTGGTATCTAACTGGGTTACATTATAGTATAAATGGAAGGGAATTGCCATCTGGACCAGTGTGATAAATGTGATATTTCTGTATATAGACTACTATTTCTTGAAATGGTCTGCTAGTTCCAACCCTGTCCGGGGCCTATAATAAATTCAAGTCATCGAAACAAATGGCGAACATCATACAAGAGGAGGGTGTTGGTCGAATGAAAAAATTATTCGTGCTAGGACTCAGCGCTATGTTAGCGCTTACGGCATGTGCTGCTGGCGAGAACACAGCAAACGAAACATCAACTACATCGCCTGATGGTGCGGGAAGTCCAGAATCGGCGAAGTTATCCTTGAACTGGTCAGTTGCTAACGGGTTTCTTGCGAATGTGACCTTGCCTTCAGCGGATAAAGATTTCGTTAAAAAAGCTATTGAAGAAAAGTTTAATGTAGATTTGAAAATTGACTATATGGCGATAGGCAAAGAGTACCACGACAAACTGAATGCCTCCTTGGCCGGAGGCAGTGCACCGGATCTGTTTATCGCTGCAGGTACGGAGTCCCAAAAATACATTTCGGACGGTATTACCGCTAATTTAAGTTCCTTTTTCACCCCGGAGACCATGCCTAACTACTACAAATGGGTGAGCACGGAAGAGGTAGAAGCTTTTCAACCCAAGCAAGGTGAGTTCACCCGTGCCATCATGCCTTTCCAGCGGAATGCATATGCATCTTGGTATATCCGCCAGGATTGGCTGGATAAGCTGGGTTTGAATCCCCCTACTAATTTCGCGGAATTGACCGATGTCCTCACTAAGTTCACTAAGGAAGATCCGGACGGAAATGGGAAGCAGGATACTTACGGCTTCACTGCTGCAGGAAGCGGACAAAGCTTGCCGCTAGACTTCCCGCAATGGTTGAATAACGGCTTTGTTGCCGATTTCATGATCGCTGACAACACCTTTGTAGATAACCGTTCGGATCTTAAGGTTCAGGGTGTTATCGATCAAGTGGTGGAATGGAATAAGGCAGGAATCGTAGATCCGGACTGGTTCCTCAACAAAAGTCCTGCACACATTGATAAAGCCGCTCAAGGTAAAGTCGGAATGATCTTCTCACCAGGTGACAAAACCATGGCACTGGATAGTGTACCGACCAGCTTGCAAAACCGGACGAAGGCGCTTAATCCGGAAGCGGACTGGCAGCCGATTTATCCGTTGGATCAACCAGTCATGTGGAAGAATAATGTACCTGAAAACACAATTCTGATCAGTAAAACGACGGCAGATAAATCACCGGATAAAGTCAAGCGCTCCTTGGAGATTCTGGATTGGCTGACTAGTGAGGAAGGGTTCCTGTTGACTCACTATGGTCAGGAAGGGAAGCATTATACGAAATCCGGCAACAAGGTTACCCTCAATGTGGAGGCTTACGATACGGATATCGCCAAAGCCGGCAACTGGTTGAATGTATATGGCGTGTTTACCCCGGATGAACCAAAGGTTCTGGGTTTAGAGTTGATGGACCCCCGAATTTCCGAGCATGACTACGCCATATTGAAGACGATTGAAGATTATCCTAAGCATGATGCTCTGCCTCCAGTGAGCCTGATTCCTCCTGCCGGCATTAACATCGGGGATTTCCGTAAAGAAATGAGTAAATTCCATATCAAAGCTGTACTGGAAGACAAGAGCGGTAAGAACTGGCCGCAATATCGTGAAGAGTTAATGACCAAGTTCAAGGGTAGAGAGATTTTTACGGAATATACGAATCAATTGAACGCGGCGCTCAAAGATAAGAAGCTTAACGATTTTAAATAGATTTAAAAATAGGAACTCAAGCTGGCGGAGGAAGCCTGGACCGATCAAGGGTTTCCTTCTGCCTTCCACCAAAGATTGAGCTAGGAGGTGATGGGGATGGCGGCGGAACCCATAGCTGTGCGGGAGAAGAAATCGATTGCTCCACGTCCTTGGAGGCAGGGTAAATTAAGCTCCGTTTACCGCAGCAGATGGTTTTATCTCATGATGTTACCGGGACTGCTCTATTATATTCTGTTTCACTATGTACCCATGGCGGGAACCTTGATTGCTTTTCAAAATTACAATTTAATGAAAGGGATCTGGGGTAGTTCTTGGGTCGGTTTTGACAATTTCCGGATCATTTTTGATAATCCTGAATTCTTGCAAATCATGAGAAACACGCTGCTGATCAGTATTTACAAAATTATAGGGAACATGGTTCCCGATGTGATACTCGCACTTATGCTGAATGAAGTGAGAGTTCGCTGGTTCAAAAAAACGGTGCAAACCATCACCTACGGACCCTATTTTTTATCCTGGGTTATTGTATATGGATTGGCCTTTTCATTTCTAGCTCCAGGCTCCGGATTAATAAGTACATTTGTACGTGATATGGGCTGGGGACAAATCGATCTAATGGCAGACAAGAATTTTTTTAGGCCGATGCTGGTGCTTACAGAAATTTGGAAAAACACAGGATTCGGAGCGATCATATATTTGGCGGCTCTGGCATCCATTAATCAGGAACAATACGAGGCTGCCGTCGTAGACGGAGCCGGACGTTGGCGCCAGCTTTGGCATATTACGTTGCCCGGTCTCCGGGATGTATTCGTACTCCTGCTGATTATTCGAATCGGCGGCATATTGGATGCAGGCTTCGACCAAGTATTTATCTTTTTGAATGCCCGGGTATATGACGTAGGAGACATTGTGGATACATGGGTTTACCGCTACGGCTTTGAACGCCTGGAGTTTGGTGTTGCTGCAGCAATGGGGGTTTTCAAATCTTTGGTTGGACTCATTTTGGTTATCGGCGCTAATAAGCTGGCCAAGAAAGTAGGAGGTTCAGGGATATGGTAGGCTGCATGCGTGTAAAGGAGGGGGTATCGGATGTTCTCACTTCAGAAGTCCAGGGGAGATAAGATTGCTGACGGGGCGATTTACACGTTTCTGGCTTTGTTCGCTCTTGTTACTTTGTTTCCACTATACTACGTCGCAATTGTCTCAGTAACTCCTTATATCGAGGTCATGAAGAATGGCGGATTCGTCATTTGGCCTGAGCATTTTACCTTCCAAGCCTATAAAGAAATATTCAGCAGCGCGCGTATCCCCCAAGCTCTAAAAATAACGGTATTCATCACTGTAGTGGGCACGGTATTGAATATGGCCGTCACAACGCTGCTGGCGTATCCTCTTTCTAAAAAGTCGGTGCCGGGTCGGAATTTTATCCTCATGGGGCTTGTTTTTACAATGATTTTTAGCGGAGGTATTATTCCTCTTTACATTTTGGTGCGGAGTCTCGGTTTATACGATACAGTGTGGGCGCTTGTGATTCCAGGCATGGTATCTACCTTTAACCTGTTAATCGTCAAAACGTATTTTGAGAATCTTCCATCGGAAATCGAGGAGGCGGCTAAGGTGGATGGCTGCGGTGATGTTACTACGTTGTTTCGCATCGTGCTTCCGCTATCGGCACCTATTATGGCAACTATAGGTTTATTCTATGGAGTTACGCATTGGAATGAATACTTCAAAGGGATATTCTATCTTTCAGATAAGACGCTTATGCCGATGCAGGTCGTGCTCAGAAGCATGATTCAAACACCGAATGTGAGTACAGAGCTGTCAGTCAATTCGCTGGCTCTGGATGCGCTGCCTCCGGAAACCATTAAAATGGCTGTAGTGGTTGTGGCGACACTGCCGCTTCTGGTCATTTATCCGTTTTTGCAAAAATATTTTATCAAAGGCGCCTTGTTGGGTTCGGTTAAGGGGTAATGATCATGCTATAATAATGGCTAAAAGCGACAGCCCTCGATACTCGGGGGCTTTGCTGTACCCTTCCTCCATGGAGTCGGCATCTGATAAGGGAGTGATCTTGTATGATTCATTTACGCACAAGGGGACGATTCACTTCCAGCGTCAGTACCAAGCTTTTCATCCTCACCTTTCTCTCCGTTATCGTATTGTTTCTGGTCATCGCTTTATTTGGATATCAACGGTTGTCAGAGCCCATCAGGCAGAACAATAATAAAGTACTTCAAGGTTCTGTTGTACAGGTTGAAGATTATATTAAAACCTTGATGAACTCTTTGCAGAGTCAGCTCATTTTTCTCTCCACACCAGTTCTCTACAATACAATGAATGAAGATGATTATTCGCAGCTGATAGATAACATCATGATCTACCATCAGGAACAGATCCATGGGATTTATTTAATCGAAAATGACAAAGTACACATCAGCTCTCCCTATGGTTATCAATTTTTCGTTCCCCCGGAGCGGATCAAGGAGATTAAAGCTCAGACGGGTAAAATGGGCCTCTGGTGGAGTCCCCCGCATCCGGTCAACGAACGCTCCGTGATTACAGTTGCCAAGCAAATCGATAAGAACAGAGTCATTGCGTTAGACATCAATTTAAGTGCACTAACGGGGCCACGGATCATCCAAGACGAGCAGCGCCGTATTTATCTGTACACGCATACCGGAGAATACTTATCAACGAATACGTATCTCGAATATCCGAAAACCTATCAGGATCATTTGGAAATGAAAGAGGCTTTGCGTTCGTTAACCCAAACAGGCGTGTCCTCTTATAACACAGTTCATACTTCTTTTGGTAACTATACCGTACTTAGCAGTAATCAGAATCGCTGGGACTGGGTCATCTTCTCCGTGATCGAGGAGTCCCAAGCCTTTCCATTATTAGATTCTCTTAAACATCAGTTGGAATTTGTGCTTCTCATTGCCATCCTGTTAGCGGTAATCGTATCCGTATGGATTACGAACTACATCCGCAAACCGGTAACAGCCATTACACGTCAGTTCAAGGCGGCGGCACTGGGGAATCTGGAAGCCCGGATCAAGCTGAAGCGTAATGATGAGTTTACGCATATTGGTGACGGCTTTAACCGGATGATGGACAATATTCAATCGTTATTTGACGATTTGCGGGAAGCGGAGGAGAAGAAGCGGCATCATGAGCTCAAAGTGCTCCAGTCACAAATTCATCCCCATTTCTTAAACAACACGCTTAATGCCATATATTGCTTGGGGGAGACCGGGCAAACTCAAGAAATGGCTGAGATGATCCGCTCACTCATGGGGCTGCTGCAATACTCCACTGACAAGGTGGGAGATATTGTGACGGTCGGGGATGAACTGCAGCAATTAGAAAGATATGGTCAGGTTATGAACCTCAGGTATGGCCCTGTGTTCGAGATGGACATTGCCGTGCCGGAGATCATTTGGGGTACACCGATTCCCAAGCTGACACTAATTACATTAGTAGAGAACAGTATCTTCTACGGCCTGAATCAAGATGAAGTAAATCACATCATTGTGACTGGGAAACATGAAAGTGCAGGTCTTGTGATTCTTGAGGTTTCCGATACAGGACCGGGTATTGAATTAGAGAGGCTTGAATCACTGATGGAAAAACCGGAAACATCTAATCCTTCCAAAGGTCTGAACAATCTTGGACTCCGCAATGTGCAGGAACGGCTTCGAATGACATTTGGTTATCCGTATGGTTTGAATTTTCAGGTAGAACCGGATGAAGGCCTTTTGGTTACCATTCAGCTCCCTGCGGGAGAAAATGGGGAATAGAGGGCTAATGCAGAAGGGGGTTGCGGCATGCTGAAGCTTCTAATGGTGGATGATGAGCAGTGGGTTCGTGAACGATTTTCAGAACGGATTCCTTGGTCTGATGCTGGGTTTATGTTTCTAGGAGCAGCTTCGGGTGCAGAAGAAGCCATCCGGATGATCGAGCGGGATATGCCCCATCTGCTGCTGACGGATATAACCATGCCGAAGATGAACGGGCTCGAATTAGCCGGCTATGTGCGAAAAAGATGGCCGCGGATTCGAATCGTGATCCTGACCGCCTATGGGGAGTTCGAATTCGCGCAGCAAGCCATTCGGCTCGGTGTGAACAATTATTTGATCAAGCTGGCCCAGACACCCGAACAGATTCTGGAGGCCTGCAGCAAGGTAGCCGAAGAAATTGAGCAGGAGATGGATGTTCATCAGAAGCTTGAGATGCGGAATAAGCTCGAACGGGAAAAAGATTGGACGAATAAACGTCAGTGGACGGATCGTCTGATGATTGACGATGGAGGCAGCTATGTCCTGACGATGCCTGAGGAATGGTTCGAAGGAATATCGAAAGCCCGTTATTTGGCGAGTTTGACTCTTGGCTGGAACAAGCCTGCGGATATCGAGGAGATTGAACATCACACTGAAGTAGAACATGGACAGCTTCAAAGTCAATTCGGTGAAGTACTGGAAATGAGACTGGACCAGCGCCTGACCGGTAAAGACAACCCGTTGATCATGCTGCCGATCGGTCAAAACCGTATATGTCTGCTGATCGGTTCCCGGCAACCATTCGAAGGCTTTCAGCTGAACCAGATGGCGTTGACCGTGCTTGAGGCTTTAAAGCCATTTGAGCCTGTCAGAGGCTTTATTCAAGTTGGGAAGGTAAGAGAACTAAGCAAACAGCCTTTATCTATAAGGCAGATTGCTGATGTTATGCGAGAAGGACTGGATGGACTGGCTGCGTATTTCTATAATCCCGGTTCGCCCATCGTTGGTAAGGAGGCTGCAGCATTCAAGCGAATGGATGCGGAGCTGTCGCGGGACTGGATTGCTGGCGTGGTCAAGGCGCTGCAGAGAGAGGATGCCAGTATGTTTCTCGAGGCGGCCTCTGTGATGATGAAGCCCTCGGACCCTGCGGTACATCCGGCTGATTTACTGCGCTTAACCAAGCAGATCTTCCATCCAGGTTTGTTGAAGCTGCCAGCATCAATCAACCCGCGTTTAGCCCGGATCGACAGGTTGGAGACATGGACAGATTACTGTGCATGGTGGGAAGGAACGATACTCGCCATTCAGGAAGGGCTGGAGAACAGCATCCAGCCGCTTGCTGCTGTGCGTAAGGAAATTCAATTCATGTGCCGTTATATCCGTGAGCACTATCAAGAGGATGTGCAGGTGGGCGAGCTAGCTGAGCTTGTTCACATGCATCCTTCCTATGCAGGTCAGTTGTTCAAGCAAGAGGTTGGAGAGAACGTATCGGATTATTTGAGTCGGGTACGGATGGAAAAGGCGAGTGAGCTGCTCGAGCGGACGACGATGAAAATTTATGAGGTTTCCGGGGCGATCGGCATATCCGACTACCGCTATTTTTGCAAGTTGTTCAAGAGCTACACCGGATTTACGCCCACGCAATATAAAAGCAGACAGATATAACGGCTATGAATCAGCCGCTGACCAGGGAACTGGTCCAGCATAGATCTAAAGGAGTGCGAAAGATGAAAACCATTCGGGTAGGTATTGTAGGTCTGGACAGCTCTCACGCTCTGGCATTCACCCGATTGTTAAATGATAAGAAGGATGCCTATCATGTGCCTGGCGGGGAAGTGACCATTGCATTTCCAGGGGGTTCCGCGGATTTTGAGCTGAGTTATTCTCGTGTTGCCGGGTATACGGAACAATTACGCAGCCAGTACGGTGTGAAAATCGTTGAGACTCCGGAAGACGTAGCTGAAGAATGTGATGCGATTCTACTTGCGTCGGCCGATGGGAGGGTGCATCTGGAAGGATTCCGGCGTGTTGCGTCTTATGGTAAACCCGTATTTATTGATAAGCCCCTGTCTGTTACGTCCATAGATGCAAAAGCAATTGTAGAATTGGCACGGCTTCATGGAGTTCCGCTGGTGAGCTGTTCTGCGCTGCGGTATGCTGAAGGATTAACAGAAGCTTTATTGCAGGCGGATAGCTGCAGCATTATCGGCGTGGATTGTTATGGTCCGCTTGACATACAACCTACTCAACCTGGGCTATTCTGGTATGGAGTTCATTCGGCTGAGATGTTATTTAGAACGTTGGGAACAGGTTGTGTTAAGGTTTCCGCTATCACAAGTGGCGATCACGACCTCATTACCGGTGTTTGGGAGAATGGAATGATCGGTACGATTCGCGGGAACCGCAAAGGCAACACCGGATTTGGAGCATTGCTGCATAAGAACACGAAAACACAATTTATCGATATATCCAGCCATCCGAAACCGTATTATGCCAGCTTGATGGAGAAAATTATGAACCTGTTTATAACAGGCATATCTGATATAGATACTGAACAAACGCTTCAGATCATTCGTTTTCTGGAAGCGGCCAATGAAAGTCGTGAATCTGGTATAGAAGTCTATTTATAGTTTCTGTTTCTGACAGGTTGCAATCACGTAACAATGAAACCTAGGGGGAATAAGCCTTTGGGCATCATGCGAGCAATCAGAGAACCTTCGACAGTCTTCAGTTGGAGAATTTGATGATACGGATTCAATCACCTTTAGGAAAGGTTGGTAGGCCTCAGTTCTTGGCTCAGCACGGGCTCATTGCCCGAAATCAGTAGGCCGCAGGCATGGGAAATCCGGATTCCCTCCAGATAACAGTGAAAATGCTCCCCGATAAAGGCTTTAAAGGAGAAGCTGAAATAACGGTCTGTTGCAATATGTAAATCCGCTGCAAGGCACTGCTTCAACTTATGAATATTCTAACGAAAAAGGAATCGAATGGTTATCATTAATACAGAAAAAAAGACGCCTCTCACCACAAATCAATGTGGAGATAGAGGCGTCTTCTTTACATCTTCATTTTTGCCCTTACTGCATTCAAGATCTGGTATAGGTACAAGAATCAGTCCAGGTACGGAGTTCCAGGGACGTTTTTTTTACAACGCTTGACCCTATGGTCATCTACAATACTGAGATTTCGCTGTGCCAAACCATGACTTTGAATCAAAATATGAATTATGCAAAATGCTCATACAAGTGAAGCATGCTTTATTAATCAGTATGGATCAATTATATATTAGTATTAATCATTGGATTGAAGGAAACGCTGCTTTATAATTTCATTGTAAAATCAAAGATATTTTAAGTCATACGAAAGATTCAACCGAATCAAGATAAATCCAACTCAATTGAGGGGCTGCAGGCGATGATAGAACTGAAGGGCAAACATGTCGTTCTTCATGATGGTGATTTGAAACGCAGGGAAGAAGCAAACAGGGCGTATTTAATGAAACTGACGAATGATAATCTCCTGTTTAACTATAAAGTAGAAGCAGGGAGATATCATGGCAGAGATATTCCACATGATGCACATGGGGGATGGGAAACTCCAGTTTGTCAGATCCGGGGACATTTTCTGGGACATTGGCTGTCTGCCGCGGCTATGCGGTTTCATGAGACTGGTGATTTGGAACTCAAACTTAAAGCGGATCTCATAGTAGACGAGCTTGCCGAATGCCAGAAAGATAATGGCGGACAATGGGCTGGGCCTATCCCAGAGAAATATTTACATTGGATCGCAACAGGAAAAGGGATATGGGCTCCACAGTATAATATCCATAAGTTATTTATGGGACTTGTGGATATGTACCAATTTACCGGCAGTCAAAAGGCACTCGATGTGGCCGATCGTTTTGCAGACTGGTTCGCCACATGGAGTAGTACCTTCACAAGAGAGAAATTCGATGACATTCTGGACATGGAGACAGGCGGTATGCTTGAAGCTTGGGCGGACCTGCTCCATATTACAGGGAATGATAAATACACTACCTTGCTGGAGCGTTATTACCGCAGCAGACTTTTTCACCCGTTACTGGAAAACAAAGACCCTCTGACCAACATGCATGCCAACACAACCATTCCTGAAGTACTCGGTTGTGCCAGAGCTTACGAAGTAACCGGCGAACAAAGATGGATGGACATTGTCACTGCCTACTGGAGATGTGCTGTCACAGAAAGAGGAACTCTGGCAACTGGCGGGAATACTGCGGGTGAAGTGTGGATGCCCAAAATGAAGATCAAGGCACGCCTCGGTGATAAGAATCAGGAGCACTGTACTGTATATAATATGATTCGTCTGGCAGAGTTTCTCTTCCGACATACATCAGATCCGGCATATGCGCAGTATATCGAATATAATTTGTACAATGGTATTATGGCTCAAGCCTATTACCAGGAATATCATCTGACCGGCAATAAGCACGGTAATCCCGAATCAGGGCTGTTGACTTATTTTCTGCCGATGAAGGCAGGCTTACGGAAGGATTGGAGTTCGGAGACCGATAGCTTCTTCTGCTGCCACGGAACGATGGTACAAGCAAATGCAGCATTAAACAGAGGCATTTATTATCAGGATCACAATGATGTATTTGTATGCCAGTATTTCCATTCTGAGCTGACAACAGAGATCAACGGAGAGAATGTCCGAATTCATCAATCTCAGGATCATATGAGTGGAAGCATGCTGAACTCTTCGAATACTGCAGGACAGCAGGAATTGAATGAGATCACAGCTCTTCACGAGAATCTGCCTGATTATAAAAAGTATGATTTCGAAGTCCATACCGGCTCTTATAATGAGTTCGCAATCCATTTCCGGATTCCGGACTGGATCATGTCAGAAGCCGTTATCTATGTGAACGATCAGCTTCATGGGAAATCTGCGGATCACAATGCATTCTACACCATATTGCGGAATTGGAGGGACGGCGATCGCGTCAGCATCATTCTGCCTGTCGGCATCCGTTTCTTTCCTCTGCCGGACGATGAACAGACAGGAGCGTTTCGCTTTGGTCCTGAAGTACTGGCTGGTATTTGTGAGAATGAAAGGATTCTCTTTACAACAGAAGAGGATGTTGCCTCTGAATTGATGATGGAGAATGAACGGGAATGGGGCAGCTGGCGCTATTTCTTCAAGACGGCCAATCAGGATCCGGGAATTCAGCTGAGAAGAATTCGCGATATTGGTTATGAACCCTATCAAGTTTACTTCCCGGTAAAAAAACTTTCTAGGTGATCTTAAAATGATTATTGAGGACATAAAAGGAAAGGGTGGTTATCTAGTGGAATATCATGTTGCAATTCATGGAAGCGATCAAGCGGCGGGTACGGAGGCACAACCTTTCCGCAGTATTTCCCGCGCTGCGGCTATAGCGGAGCCGGGAGATATCATAACCGTGCATACCGGTGTTTACAGGGAATGGGTTAACCCGGCCAATGGAGGAACAAAGGAAGAGAGGATTGTATACCAGTCTGCCGGGGATGGAGAAGTGGTTATCACGGGTGCTGAGCCTGTGGCTGACTGGAAAGACGAAGGGGACGGTGTCTGGAGGACGGAGGTGCCAAACAGTCTGTTTGTCATCCGCAACCCCTATCAGACTAAATTGTATGGTGATTGGTTGTTTGAAGGTGCGTTCGAGCCGCATCTGGGGGATGTGTATCTTGACGGAAAATCCCTATATGAATGTGATAGCGTTAACAAACTGCACAATCCCCAGGTTTGGCCGCAGGCCAAATATTCGGAGGACTCTTTGATGCAATGGTACGCGGAAGTAAGCCCAACTACAACCACCATATGGGCGAACTTCGGAGGCAAGGACCCCCGGCAAGAGAATGTGGAAATCAATGTGCGCCCTTATTGCTTCTGGCCAGAGAAGACCGGCCGCAACTATATTACCGTCAGGGGCTTTACTCTCCGCCAGGCATCACCCCAGTGGGCCCCGCCAACGGCTCTGCAAGAAGGGCTTATAGGTCCCCATTGGAGTAAAGGCTGGATTATTGAGAATAACACGATCAGCGAGTCCAAATGTACAGGTATCAGCCTAGGCAAAGAAATCACTACAGGGCAGAATGAATTCTCGGACAATCCCATCAAAGGTGGAACACAACGGGAGCAGGAGGTTATTTTCCGTGCACTACGCAAGGATTGGCATAAGGATCATATCGGAAGCCATGTTGTCCGCAACAACGTAATTCATGATTGTGAACAAGCTGGAATCGTTGGACATTTAGGTGGTGCTTTTAGCCAGATCTACCAGAATCGCATTTATAATATTCACCATAAGCGCATCTTTCACGGAGCAGAAGTGGGGGGAATCAAACTCCATGCCGCACTGGATACCCAGATTAGCGGGAATGTCATCTATAGTTCTTACCGGGCACTTTGGCTGGATTGGCAGGCACAAGGCATCCGCATTAGTCGAAATACCTTTTACGACAATCTTTCAGAGGATCTCTTTGTCGAGGTCTGTCACGGCCCTTATATGGTGGATCATAACCTGTTCCTATCGCCAATGAACTTCCGCAATATGGCCCAAGGCGGTGCGTTTGTTCATAATCTGTTTACCGGGAGATTTGTAGTGCGCTCCGAACTTACCCGCTATACTCCCTACCATATGCCTCATGAGACAGCGGTTGCCGGGTACAGCAACATCACGGGCGGCGACGACAGGTATTACAATAACCTATTTATAGGGGATGACGATCCGGGCAAAGAGCCGCTGCCTATGACCTTTTTCGAGCATCTTCCGCTCACGCCAAGGGAGGATATGGATTACGGCGAAGGCGCGGTGATGGACGGTGTACCAGACAACTCCCGCTGTTACCTTTATCCTGCCGGACTGGGCGGCTACAACGATTACCCAAGTACTTATCAAAAGCAGTGGTGGGAATATACCAAGGAAGAAATTGCGGCTATAAAGGAATCCGGAAAGCCATTTCAGCCCGATAAAATGGCACTCCCCGTTACGATACAGGGCAATCTGTATTTGAAAGGCGCGGTGCCGAGTAGTCATGAGTCAAATGCAAGAGTGTATGTCAAAGGCGGGGTCGAGATCGATATCGATCCGGCTACTTGCAAGGTAAAAGTGCATGTTCAAAGCCCTGAATTATTGCGAGGTGCAGCGCCTACGGTAGTCACCACTGAGCTTCTTGGTAGAAGCCATCACGCCGAAATGTATTACGAGGAACCGGATGGATCTTCTTACCGTTTCGACCACGACTTCTATCATAAGCTGCGCTCAGAAAAAAATGTAACACCCGGTCCGTTTGAACTATTTGACGACAGTCCGGTTGAGATTGTTTTGTAAATAGAATTATTAGATGATTTTTATACTACCCCAAAGAGAAATATAGTATCTTGTATCTGCTGCATGGAAAGGGTGGTTGTCAACATAACTTATTTGGGAAAAGCTTGTTATTTCAGGCTTTTCTTTTTTTATGTAGGAACATTTGTGTCAATGAAAAATGCATAAAGATGGAACAAGGTGGGATGAAGGAAATATAAGATGTTAGCTGACGCGGGACCTAAACCTTTGATGCCTAGATTGTCCAAGTGATTAATCTCATCAAGGATATCTTTATCTTCGTTTGTCTCAGAAATCTGTTTCTACCCGGCGATTCAGGAGTAGATATAAAGATACATAGATGGCACTAACACCATCGGCATATCAAGCCGTACAGCGTACGATCCGCGATGCTCAATATTGCCGTCTGGTAGCACACAGATTTCTCCAACCGTTAATATAAGGCTATGCGTGTTGAGAATAGACACATCGCTTTACCCTTTTAGATGTAATAATCTAAAGGGGGTTTTTTAAAATAAGAGAACGTAGCTATATTGAATTGAAGAGATCGCTATAGTCTACCATAATAAAACAAGATATCCATACCCTTGTACAAGGAGGCAGATTCTATGAAAACAATCGCCATTATTGAAGATGATGAACATATCGGAAATATTCTGGCAGAAACTTTGACCCGTGAAGGATATGATGTTATCCGGGCTTACTCAGGTACAGAAGCAATCTTATTATTTCAGCAGTGGACACCGGATTTGGTGTTGCTTGATTTGATGCTCCCTGGACGATCCGGTGAGGAATTGCTTCCTGAATTAAAAGGGATTCCGGTGATTGTAGTCAGTGCCAAGGCCGGGATTGATGATAGAGTTAATTCTCTGTTAGGCGGCGCCGCGGACTATATAACCAAGCCCTTTGAGATTAAAGAATTGCTGGCTCGAATTACCGTTCAGCTTCGTAGTCGAAGTGACCATGCCTCCGTCCTGACCTTTGGCGATTTGGCGATAAACATGACCTCTCATGCGTTAAGCGTAAAGAGCCATCCAGTGCATTTGACAAAAACGGAATTTGCAATCATCAAACTTCTGATGCAGAACCCAACGCAAGCGATAGCAAAATCAGTTCTGCTTGACCGAATCAGTATGGATACACCTGACTGTATGGAAAGCTCTCTAAAGGTCCATATCAGCAATATGCGCCGGAAACTCCGTGAAGTCAGCGGGAAAGAATACATTGAGGCCGTATGGGGAATTGGCTTTAAGCTGTCTGAGCATAAATCTTAACTGTTTCTTTACTGTTTTCTTTACTACCTTCTTAACTATTTCCCGATACACTCCATACATCAGTAGTAAGGAGGCGATTTAATGGATTATTGTTTAATAACCAATAACTTAAAAAAGTCATATGGGAATTTTAAAGCTTTGAATGGGCTGACCATGAAAGTGCCCAAAGGCTCAATTTATGGTTTTGTAGGGAGAAATGGGGCCGGAAAGACAACGCTCATTCGTTTGATTTGTGGTTTACAGCAGCCAACGGCAGGAGACTATACGCTGTATGGTAAAAAACACACCGCTAAGGATATAGTGAAATCCCGCCGTCGTATGGGTGCTGTGGTGGAAACGCCGTCGATTTATCTCGATTTGACTGCGGAGGACAATCTCAGAGATCAATATCGTGTATTAGGACTTCCTTCGTTCCATAATATCCCGGAACTGTTGCAGTTTGTGGGACTGGGGGATACAGGAAAAAAGAAAGCAAAAAATTTCTCGCTCGGTATGCGCCAGCGTTTGGGTATTGCCGTCGCTCTTGCGGGGGATCCGGATTTTCTTGTTTTGGATGAACCCATCAACGGACTTGATCCACAGGGTATCATTGAAATGCGTGAGCTACTTTTGAAACTTAACAAGGAACGGCAAATCACTATTCTAATCTCCAGTCATATTCTGGATGAGCTATCCAGATTGGCGACTCATTATGGTTTTGTTGATCAAGGGCAAATGGTTAAGGAAATCAGTGCAGCGGAATTGCACGCAGCATGTCGGACATGTACCTGGTTTAAAGTGTCGGACACGGGTGTGCTCGCCCGAGTGCTCGACCAGCGGGGAATAGAATACATAATCCGTACGCAAAACGAAGCCGTTATGTATGGAAAAGTGAGCGTCACCGACCTTGTTATGGAACTTGCAAAAAATAATTGCGAAGTCTTTACTATGAGCGAGCAGGATGAGAGCTTGGAAAGCTACTTTATCGGTCTAACCGGGGGTGGCGAAGTTGAATAAGCTGTTATCTTCCCACTTCTCACGCATGCGGAAAAGCAGAACGCTCCTGTCTTGCACAGTGGCTATGATGCTGTTTGCCAGTGCAATACTGTTCATTATCTACAGAGAAACAAGAATGAGCGAAGCTAGTCTGCAGCTTCATGAACTGCCACTCTTTCTTTTTAACATTGTAATTGGAGGAGCTCTGGCTACGTTTATAAGTCTGTTTTTGGGAACGGAATACAGTGACGGTACGATGAGAAATAAGCTGATCGTGGGACATCGAAAAAGTGACCTTTATCTGTCCAATTTAATATCCTGTTTTGTTGCGGGACTGATTCTTGCCCTAGTCTATATTGTCATTCTTATGGTAGGCGGCATTGCGGTACTTGCTTCTTTTGAGGCGGATTGGAATATGATATTGCTGTTACTAATAAGCAGTGTATTATTAATACTGGTATATGCTTCTATTTATACCATGATGAGCATGCTGTTTCAGAATAAAGCCGCGGTGGCGGTGACTGCCTTGATCGCATTTTTTGTTTTGCTTATAGCCGCAACCCAGCTTCAGAGTCGGCTCAGCTCAGAGGAATTTTATTCAGTTGACACACTTACGGATACAGGGAAGTATGTACAGGAATTGGTGGCGAACCCCAGTTATCCGCGTGGCACAAAAAAGGCAGTATATCAATTCTTATATGATTTCCTGCCGACAGGTCAAGCCAATCAAATTGCTATGGGGAATGCAACGGATTTTATCCAGATGTGGGTCTATTCTCTGGCAATTACAGTTATGACCACAGTTATTGGATTGTTAGGATTCCGTAAAAAGGACATAAAATAATGGAGTAGGTGTGGAATGAACATCGGATTGTGGCTCTTATTCGGCGTATTCGTGTTAATCATTGTATTTCTTGTAGGGAAGGTGTACCTTTTACGGAAGTCTACTCAGGAAATAAAGAACTCAATCGACGATATCCTCACATCCGATACCAATATATTGATTAGTATTTCCAGCCGTGACAGACAGATGCAGCAGTTGGCGCACAACCTGAACACCCAACTTGGTTTGCTGCGCCAAGAACGTCACCGTTATCAGCAGGGCGACACTGAATTGAAGGAAGCAATCACAAATATATCCCATGATTTGCGCACCCCTTTAACTGCAATATACGGTTATCTCGATTTACTGGAAGGGGAGAATAAGTCGGAATCCGTACAGCGGTATCTTGATCAAATTCAGAATCGGACTGAGGTCTTAAAGCAGCTGACCGAAGAACTTTTCCGCTATTCATTGATCACTTCGGTGCAAGAGATAAGCTATGAGAAGTTGACCCTGAACCGGGCGCTGGAAGAAAGTTTGTTATCCTATTACGGTGCATTTAAGACACGGCAAATTGATCCGGAAATCGAGCTTCCGGATTCACCGATTCACCGGTCGCTTGATCCCACTGCCCTCAGCCGTATTTTGGGAAACATCTTAAGCAATGTAATTAAGTATAGTGATGGTGATTTGAAGGTGAGTTTACATGGGGATGGGAAAATCACTTTTACCAATTCCGCTAAAAAGTTATCTCCGGTTACGGTGGGCAGGCTGTTTGATCGATTTTATACCGTTGAAGACGGCAGAAGCTCGACAGGATTAGGATTATCAATCGCAAAAATTCTTACAGAACGTATGGAGGGATATATTAACGCTTATTATCAAGATGGAAATCTAACGGTTGTATTGTATTTTCCTAAATAAAAGCAGAATGCCGCAAGCGGCGAGGTAACTTTGTGCCATTTGTGTAGGCGACTTTATGTCATTGGCAAACCATTGTCGGTAGACAAGAACATAGTTCTATAAGAACCCGCGCCCAGCGCGGGTTTTCTGTTTAAGGGACTATAAGGTATAGCATCATAACTTGTCAAAATTTAGCTTTTAACGTGAACAGCGAATGACTTTATAACTTAAGTTTATCTCTATGCTAGATACTGGTTTGTTAGGAATGTTATTTTCATTGTCTTCCAGAGTTAATATGAAGGTAGAATTTAACTAAACGAATAAACCCCATGTGACACAAGAAATTGTGAGGACTATATGTATTAACGTAAAGCAAAATTCATGTCATTGGTTGTTGGTGTCGGTGGACAAGAACATGGTACTATTTTTGATTAGATGATTAAATAAACATATTGATATGTTGATACATCGGACCTGAAATTACACAAAGTTGATTTTTTGAATGGATATACACTGCTCTTTTAGCATTTGGGTTTACTGTTCTAACAAAGAATTCCATGATCCCGCTTGCTGTGCTCATGATAAATTCATCTGTTGTATCATTTAGTGTCCTGCTTTTTAAGGTTACAAAGTTGGCATTTTACTTACCAGATCGGGCTGGCATTGATATGTTTATGTCTATGAGCGACAGAATTCACACCCCGTTCACAGGCGGTTTAGTCATGTTTACTTGGGTAGTCGTTCTTTTCATTGTTGCAATTGTTGTATTCCACAGGAGGGGCATCGCATCATGACTGTCTCATCTAGTAGGAAGATAACACAAATCCTTGGTGCTGAACTGGATAAATTAGTTACATTGCCATTGATATGGCGCACTCTTATGGGTACATTCATTCTTAATTTAGTTTTAGCCGCAGCATTTGGCATTAGCAATTATAACCATACCTGTCGCATTTATTATTGCTGCATCAGGTGTACTATATACTTTTATTATGATGAGAGACACAGCACTAGGATTAGAAGTAGACACAATGATAGAAACATTAGTAGGTGCAACAGGCTATTTAACATTAACAACACTTGTCAGTGCAGCTTTAGGTGGTTTATTAAGACGAACAACTCCTGCTTTAGGTTATTATTTCATTGTCAGTCCATTGTCGAGAGATTTTCTACCCAGTATTAAAAATTATTTTCCGGATACGGCAGGTATTATATGTATATGCCAACTTCCTCTGATGAAAAAAACGTCCTTACACCAATGCAAGGGACAGGCGTTGGGAGAAACGCAGCTTACATTACTTAAAATGGAATAAAGGATGTGATTAAATGTTTTAGAAATGATTAATGCAACTCACTTCTTTCGGAGTTCATTAAAGGAGGGAACACGCTTTCCTTCATTGAAATCATTGCTATACGGAGAACTTAATAGGCCGCCTTGCATGCTCTTTTGCAAATAAAAATTATATATAGGATAGGTGAGAATAAAATGATTGATTTATTACAATTACAAAAAAGAGTTTATCAGAATAAAATTGCGAAAGGATTTAATGTTACTGATATTTTTCAAGAATTTTGTTTTATATATGGCGAATTATCAGAAGCTTGTGAGGCTTATCTGAAAAAGAAAGACGATTTGGGTGAAGAATTGGCTGATGTTGCACTTTACTTAATAGGACTTTCGGAACTTCTAGGAATTAACTTGGAAGAAGAGATAGTGAATAAAATGGAAAAAAATGAAAAAAGAAAATACGAGAATAAAGATGGTGTACTTACAAAAGTAAAAGAATAATATAAAGAAATTCACACAACACTATTTTAAGCAGCCGATCAATCCCTTATTGATACTGGTTGCAAAGCGTTGGATACGTAAATCAGATCCGCTCAATTCCTAGAATTTTTAACGAATATAGCGTTTAGTAAGGAACTTTGTGTCAATTATCAATCAACAAACAATTGTAAGAGAACAAACATATAACTGGACAATAATCTCTATTGTCGGAGGACAAGAATGTGTTCCGCATAGAAGCTGAGTACTCTTTAAAATGTGGATTCATGCTATTTTGCTCAGATAATCATTGTGCATCTTATATATCGAATGAGCTCGGTCTCTGAAGAGGTAGAGCTTGAGAAGATCTTCCCGGTGATAAGATTTTTGTCCCGCTTTGGTACCTGAAAAAACCCGAAACCCTAATTCTTCCAGGACCAATCGTAAGCATCAATGACTCGGACAGTACTTTCTTCTTCGACAAAGTCATTCAACGTATTTGGCAATAAATAAATTTGATGTCTATCTTCACCTTCGACATAAGGCATACACGCTCATCTCCTTGGATATAGAGATTCGACAAATGTCTTCAATTTTTATGCCGAAAACGAAGATTTTTAAATAATTGTTAGACAGTCTGACGTACGGTGGTGTGAAGGGTCGGGGGCTTGCTGCCCCCTCCTACTCGATTGTGTTTAGTAACGACAGCCAACCAGCCATGAATTGAGATACCGAATGACCGGACAGGTGATGGAAATATGAAATCCATTCACCACACATAGAGCTCACTTAGCTTAATAAAAGTGGCAGCTTCCGGCAGTGTGCAGCAGCTTGAACAAGCAGCGGCTTTGTAGTCTGGGGCGATAGAATAGGTCTGTAAGTACATTGATTCCGCATGTGTGATCAGATTAAAGCTGCCATCTTCACGCTGCTGTACCGTAAAGGAATCAAGCGGCCGGGACAGCCCGGTGCCAATCGCCTTGATATAGCTTTCTTTTAACGTCCACAAGTCATAAAAAAAATCCAGCCGTTCCCCGGCAGACTTACCTTGTAACGCCTCTCTCTCCTCCACAGAAAAAAACCGTTCTGCTATTTGAATATCTATGGGCCGTATCTGCTCAATATCTACTCCGAGAGAACCCTCATTCATTCCCCAGATCATTAACACCCAATCTCCTGAATGAGACACATTATACTCAAAATCAGGCAACCCAGACACCCCCGGTTTGCCGAATGGATTCTCCTCGAATTGAATATTGCCATTCCGTTGACCGAGCTGGCTGCAGAGGATGTACCGCACCAGTATCTCGCCAAATAAAGAACGATACGCATCTTCTTTATGGAAAAACCGGGCGAGACGCGCGCGCCGGGCTTCCGATAACTGAGCTGTAAAATAAGCATAGCTCTCCAGACTTAGCTGCTCCGGGAGCTTAAAAGCAAGAACTTTGGACATAAACAACACCTGTCTTAGGAGATTTTAATTTGTTTTTCGTTATTGTGAATGTTGTGAAATATGAAGCCCGTTCTCTAAACAGGACAACTATACGATTCTAGCATAATTATTTGAACTCACTCCATACCTGAATTGGTACTAATTGCTCATTCCGAAATTTGCACATTATTGAACTGCTGGCAACTTACGACATAATAGGACGTCGAATGCTGCAGATATATACACGATTCCATTAATTTACTTAAATTTAAATTAATTATCTTTATTGTTATATAGTCCTAAAGATTGGTATATATTTAAATATTTTCATAGTATAGTTGGTATTATCAAGCCCTCGTCAAAATCAGTTTTAATACTACAATAATATTGAATAAAAGCAATATTACGGGAGTGTTATTATGTCATTGGAGAATGAATGTGTAGATAACAAGGCGGATATTGCCATTATTGGCCTCTCCATCCGTCTGCCTGGCATTGATACCGTTTCACAGTTCTGGGAAGCAATTCTGGGTGGGGAAGAGGTGGTTGCCAACATATCCTCGCAGGATGTAGCAGAAGATGCAGCGATGGAGGGAAGGCAAAACTTTATCCGCACAAACACCAACATTCGGAACATTGAGAATTTTGATGCTGCTTTCTTTAATTTCAACATAAGAGAGGCATCCTTGATGGACCCACAGCATCGTCTGCTTCTGGAGATGGCTTGGGAAGCGCTGGAGGCAGCGGGATATGATCCGGGAACCTATGACGGTCTTATCGGGATGTATGCGGGCGTGTACGCGAACTATTATCAAATGTTCAACCTGCTGCCGCTTATCAATGGCAACAGAGCAGCCTCTGAACTCCAAATGCAGATCGCAAGTGAGAAAGACCATGCGGCGACGATGGCCGCCTACAAGCTAGGCCTTACCGGACCAGTGCTGAATGTTCAGTCCGCCTGTTCCAGCTCGCTGGTTGCTGTACATTTGGCTTGTGAGAGTCTGCTCACTTACTCCAGTGACATGATGGTATGCGGAGGTGCAACACTCGGCATTCCCCAAGCCAACGGCTATTTCTATCAGGACAACGGGTTGTTGTCCGCTGATGGGCATCTCCGGGCGTTCGATAAGCAGGCTACCGGCACATTGTACAGCGACGGGGCAGGTTGCGTCGTACTGAAACGATACAGTGATGCCCTTGAGGATGGCGACACCATTCATGCTGTTATTAAAGGTTCTGCCGTCAATAATGACGGAGCCCTCAAAGCCGGATATACTGCTCCCGGAGTCAAAGGTCAGATTCAGGTTATTGAACGCGCACAGATGAACGCAGGCGTAAGCGCCGCCGACATCTGTTACATAGAAGCTCATGGTACCGGCACTCCTCTAGGAGATGCGATTGAGCTTGAGGCACTACATGAGGTATTTGCCAGACATACTGGAAAAAGCGCTTTTTGTGCTTTGGGTTCGGTTAAATCTAACGTCGGCCACACGGGGCCATCCGCAGGTATTGTTGGGTTAATCAAGACAGTTATGGCCCTGCGAGAGAGGATACTGCCACCCACTATTCACGCAGATACACCACACGACAGGTTAATGACGGGCCAGAGCCCGTTTTATCTAAATCCTGTTCCGCTGGAGTGGAGCAGCCCCAATCAGCGGCGTCTGGCTGGGGTCAGCTCCTTTGGGCTTGGAGGCACCAATGCACATGTTATCCTGCAAGAAGCGCCGGTGTTGCCGGGGGAACCTTCCTTACGGCGCAGCAAATTGTTCGTCCTCTCCGCCAAAAGTGCAGAGGCGCTCAAGAGGCAAAAGCAATCCTTGCAGCAATTTCTAAGCTCATCTTCAGAAGAACTGTTAGCGGATGCAGCCTATACACTGCAAACCGGACGGAAGCTGTTTGAGCACCGGGCAGTTTGGCTATACGGCTACGGAGGTGAGACGGAATGGATGGAACGGGAGACTGGCAAGAAAGATAACCCCGATCTTGCGGGCATGCCCTTGTTCCACTTCCCGGACCTATCCAATTTCGATGCTCCTGAGCCCGGGCATTGGATCGCTGAGGAACCGGTATTCTACAACAACTTCGTGCAGGGTAAGGAACTGGCAGAGGAAGGGTTCTGCAAGGGAAATTCGGCATTGCAGGAACAAGCCACATACGCATTAACCGTACAGATCTCCTTATTCAAACTCTGGGAGAGCTGGGGAATCCATCCCTCGGGCTGCCAAGGTACGGGCAGTGGCTTATTTGCCGCCGCTTATGCCTGTGGCCTCCTGACTCATACGGATGCTTTGTATCTTGGCAGCTCCTTCACAGCCGCACTCGCAGCTTCGGGTGAGGCGCGGGGTACTTTTGTCCGAAGCTACCGGCAACGTGTCTCAAGTCTGAAAACGGGGCCGATAAAGGTTCCACTTGCAGCACCGCCGGGGAGGGACCCGATGACTCATACGGAGTGGAGCAGCAGCGATTTTTGGACAGCGTATCTGATGGATGCCCTGGAAGACGGAGCCTCATTACAGACCAACAGTAAGAATGTAAAAGATCGGCTGGCGCTTGTTATGAATCTCGGTGAACCTTCAGAAAGTCATGGAACCACAGTTTGGAAGAGCGTTTACCTTCTACTCGGCAAAGTCTGGATGGAAGGATGCCCCGTCAATTGGAAGGCTTATTATCAAGGGGAACGCCGCCGACGCATTGAATTGCCTGCCTATCCATTTGAAAGAACACGCTGCTGGGTGGAGTGTGAAGATTCTGCACTTGATACTACTGGACCGCTTCAACCCATTTCGGAACCCATCAACTTGCGGCCAGAGCAGTTGGATGGATACATCGCACCAGGAACAGAGGTTGAACGGGATCTGGTCGCAGCTTGGGAGCTGTATCTGGGGGTGGCCCCGATCGGAATCAACGACAATTATTATGAACTGGGAGGCAACTCACTACTGGCAGCTTCCTTGCATGCACATATATGTGAACAGTTTTGCGTGACGCTTAGACTTGAAGTTTTTTTGGAGCAGCAGACGATAGCCCGATTAGCCGAATCCATTGAATCCTGGAGATTGAACTCTATATCTGCGAAAGGCGGACACTGACATGGATCTTGTGAATAAGGCATTGCATCGTTTAAGCCATCCCCAAAAGAGAATTTGGTATACCGAATGCCTTCATCCCCAGACAGCCGTACATCACATTGGTGGCTGTGTCCGTATTCATGGAACGCTCGACTTCCCCCGTTTGGAAACTTCGATCCAGAATGTCATTCAGTCTCATGATAGCATGCGCCTGCGTTTGCGGGCACAGACCGGTGAACCGCAACAATATGTAGCGGATGCTTCGCTACAGCCGCTACCCCGCTACGACTTCAGCTCATACGCCAATCCCCAGGCGGCATATGAGAGGTGGGTAAAGGTGGAGGCGGCAAAACGATTTGAACTTTTCGATTCTCCTTTATACCACATCGCTACCTTCAAGGTGGGGGAGCAGGATAATGGTTTCCTCCTGAAAGCCCATCATATCATCTGCGACGGCTGGTCAATGGATCTGCTGACCAGACAAATTATCGGACATTATCAATCACTGGGCAGGGAAGACATCTCTGCCTGTGCCGTGTCCGAACCCTCCTATTTGACTTATCTTGATCTCGAAAGTCAATACCTGAGCTCTCAGCGCTGTCAGAGCAACAAACAATTCTGGGAGAGCAAATTTGACGTTCTTCCCGAACCGCTGTTTGACAAAACTGCCACTGATCCGGCGGGGAGGCGCTATACCCGCCTGCTCGACAAGCAGGCCACAGAGCAGATTACCCGTATCCTGCCAGAGCTTAATGTGTCATTGCCCCTATTTTTGTCTGCTGCATTCGGGTTGGTACTAGGGAGATATTACCAGAGAGAAGATCTAATTCTGTCCATCCCCGTATCCAACCGCTCTGCACACACCAAGGCAACGGTTGGCATGTTCACCGGCAATCTGCCGCTGGCGCTCCATCTTAAGGAAGGCCTGTCCATACAGACATTTTTACAGCGGGTACGCCGTGAATATTCACGTAATCTTGCCAATCACAAGTATCCGTTCGATCTCCTTGCCAAGCATCTTCAGTTGCGACAAAAAGGTCATGACAGCTTATACCAGGCCGCTGTGAATTATTATAATACCCACCTGCTGACAACCATGGACGGCATGATGATTAGCAATGAGGAGTTCTACTCCGGCGAGCAGGCTTATCCCGTACAGTTGATGATCAAGGACTGGTCCGAGGATGGCACGTTATTGTTCACTCTGGACTACCAGACTCAGATCATTGGCAAGGAAGAGGCAGAAACGCTGGTGGAATGTCTCCTGCATGTGTTGAACCAGATGGTGCATACTCCAGACCTCCCATTGAAGGAACTGACACTGTCTACCGAAAGGCAATGGGAACAAACCTTGATTCATTACAACCGGCATTCTATCCATAACTATCCACTTGAAAAGTCGGTTATGGATCTATACGCAGATCAGGTTCGGCTCCATCCGAATCGGATTGCCGTGAGCTGTGCAGATGAGAAGCTGACCTTTGCAGAATTGGCGCAGCGGGTTAATTGCCTTGCGGCAGCCCTGACCGCAGAATTTCCGCAAGTGTCAGGCGTTATAGGCGTACGGATGCATCATTCTCCTGAACTGGTCATTGCAATTCTAGCGATTCTTCAGTGCGGTGCGTCTTTTCTGCCGCTTGACCCCGGAGTTCCGGCCGCCAGAGCAGAGTATATACTCCGAGACTCGGGAGCGATCTGCCTGTTGACCGATCTGCCAGAGGAACCGGCTTCCGGCTGGCCTATTCCAACGCGAAATCCCCGGCATCTGCTCCGGCATAGGCCGTTGTCTGCGGGGGAACAGATGAGGCCGAGGCCGGAAAGTACGGCTTACATCCTATATACCTCGGGATCTACAGGAGCGCCCAAAGGGGTTAAAGTTCTTCATTCTAACCTGGCCAACTATATCACTTGGGCAGCAGCAGAATACTTGACCTCGGAACACGAAGTGTTCGCCTTTTATTCCTCAATCGCCTTTGATCTAACGCTGACATCCTTGTTCGTACCGCTGGTCAGCGGCACCCAGTTGAGGATATACCCCTCCAGCGGCGAGGACTATACCTTGAGCCGGATTCTGAGCGAGAACAGAGCTACAGTAATCAAGCTTACCCCGTCCCATCTTGCGCTTATGGGGGAAGAACGGAGGCCGGATGCTGCCTTGCGGACATTGATTGTGGGCGGGGAGAGTCTCAAGACCGGCCTTGCGGCAGCCGTTCAGCAAGCCTACGGGCCCAAACTGGCTATTTATAACGAATACGGGCCAACGGAAGCAACCGTAGGCTGTATGATTCACCGTTATGATCCCATAGCAGACAAGGGAGCGG
Organism: Paenibacillus sp. 22594; assembly: GCF_052044425.1. Classification (NCBI taxonomy): domain Bacteria; kingdom Bacillati; phylum Bacillota; class Bacilli; order Caryophanales; family Paenibacillaceae; genus Paenibacillus; species Paenibacillus sp. 22594. Next base: position 177,476 of record NZ_JBQENA010000001.1, on the reverse strand, counting down.
CGGTTCCTATAGGAGTACCTGCTGCAAATGCGAAGCTATACATATTGGATAGGGATTTGCGGCCGCTGCCTCCAGGCGCGAGGGGAGAGCTCTACATCTCCGGCCCCGGTGTTGCGGCTGGCTACGTCCATCAACCCGGGCTGACGGCGGAACGATTCTTGCCGGATTCAGTGAACAAGGGCAACCGGATGTATCGTACGGGGGATCTGGTCCGGTGGGGTGAAGGCGGAGTGATGGAATATATCGGCCGCTGCGATACCCAGCTTAAGGTTAGAGGCTACCGAATCGAGACGGAAGAGATTGAACATCATCTGCTGGAGATGGAGGGCATCCGTAATGCAGTTGTCTTGACGGAGGGTGAAGGCCCCGGCATGGAACTGGTCGCCTGTATTGTCGGAGGTTCGCTTACAGCGCTCGATATCCGCAGCCGTCTGGCAGGCATCCTGCCTGGATACATGGTTCCGGGACGCATCATTTTTAGGACAGAGATTCCGCTTACTGCTAATGGGAAGACCAATCTGAGGCTGCTTGCACAAGATTTAAATGCCGCCGCAGATCAGGTCCAGGAGTACGAAGGAGGAACTCAGACTGAACGCCTTTTATCTGCACTACGGACCGTTCTGGAGCGTAGGGAAATCAGCCTGGAGGACCGTTTTTTCAATCTGGGCGGGGATTCCATCAAAGCGATTCAGATTTCAAGCCTGCTCAAAAACCAAGGACTTCAACTCAGCGCGGCAGACATTCTGGATCATCCCCTCATTAGCGAAATGCTGCTGCATCTCACGGAAGATAAGGAGGTTCAGCCGCAGGGTCCGGCGGAGGGAATCGTCCCGTTGACACCGATATTGTCGTGGTTTTTCTCCCGGGAGCTTGAGAATGAAGACTACTATCTACAATCGATGCTGCTGGAGATCAGAGAAGATGTTGCCACGCCTACCCTTGAAGACAGTTTAAGGCAGTTGGTCCGGCAGCATGACTCCTTGCGCTTGCATTATGACTCTGTACAGCAGCAGCTATCCTATAACAACGACCTTTCTGTGTGTGAGTTCCAGCTAAATGTACTTGATTTGACCGAATTTGATCCTAAACAACGGGAGCAAGAGTTCCTGTCATATACCTCCGCACTGAAGGCAGGCATACGCCTTACTAAGCAGGATCAATTCCCCTTCTGCGCCTGTCTGATTATGGAGCCGGGACGGGCTAATCGTCTGCTGCTGGCGGTTCACCATGTCTGTATAGACGGTGTCTCATGGCGGATTATTATGGAGGATTTGGGACGATTGCTTCGGGGAGAACGCCAGTGGCTGCCCAAAACATCATCGTTCAAGCGCTGGGCGCTGGCGCTGAGCGAACGCGCTGAACCGCTGGTCCAGCCGGAGCGGGAATATTGGAGCGGAAATTACAACCTCCCGGATGATCATTGCTGTTGTTTAGGGCAACCAGGTAGTCGTGAGAGCAGAGCGCTTCGTACACTGATGTTCGGCCCTGCTGAAACGGGGCTATTGCTTGAACAGTGCCGGCAGATCAACGGTCTGCAGCCCCATGAGCTGTTGCAGACTGCCCTTGCCTTGGCACTTCATGATACCTGGGGCTGGCAGACGCAGGTCATTTGGCTGGAAGGACATGGCCGAGAGCCCTTGTTCCCTGAAATTGATCTCTCGCGTACCACTGGCTGGTTCACCAGTCTGTATCCGGTCAGAATTACGGTTGAGGCGGGTACAGGTGTAATCGAGAGGAGGGATAACATCCTCCAACAGTTCAGGGCGGTGCCCCGCAAAGGTCTGGGATATGGCATTTTGGCTTATGGATTGGGGCAGATTACACCGGCTGTTCCCCGGATTTTGTTCAATTATCTTGGGGAATTTCAGGAGGATTACGAGGATGGGCTGTTGCGTGTTCTGAATGAGCCAACAGGACCGGATATGGCCGAAGACAATTCAACACCATTCGTACTGGAGATCAACGCTTATATTCTGAAGCGCAGACTGTATCTGGAATTAAGTTATCCCTCCAGTATGCCGGACAAGGTCATAGAGCAGTGGATGGAGCGGTATGAAGCCCTCTTTGTGGAACTTCTCACAGAGCCGCCGGTTCAGAGGGAGCCAAACTGGACACCCGCCGATTTTGATGCGGTGGATATGACGCAGGAGGAATTGGATTCGTTATTCAAGTAACAGGGGGGATGACATGAACCGCTTGCTAATCAAAATGCTCTGTGCCTGTATTCTGCTTGGCGTAGCTACGCTGCCGCCAGCTTCGGCAAATTCTGCCGGCAGCGGGATTTCGGCTGAGTCCGTCGACGAATATGTGCTTAGGCTAATGGATCAGATGGACCTTCCCGGTGTCTCTGTAGCTGTGCTTCGCGGTGACAAGACTTATGTTAAGGGGTATGGCGAGGCAGACGCCAGCCGGAATATACCGGTAACCCCGGACACCTTGTTCGAACTTGGCTCCAACAGTAAAGCCTTCACCGGCGTCGGTCTGCTGCTGCTTGTTGAAAGAGGGCTTGTTGACCTGGAAGCGCCAGTAACCCGCTATCTGCCGTGGTTGGCACTGCAAGCGAAGGGGGAGGCTGCCGAACCAACAGTCGGGCATTTCCTCCACCAGACCAGCGGACTGGGCAGTGATTCCGTTGCACTGATTGATCCGTCCATCAAAGACACCGCACTCCAGGATACGGTGCGCGGACTAAGCGAGAACCCGCTCTGGTATAAACCGGGGACCCAATTTCTGTACTCCACCGGAAATTATGATGTGCTTGGCGCGATTATTGAAGCTGTGAGCGGGATGTCCTATGAATCCTATATGTCCGCTGAAGTTTTGCAGCCTTTGGGTTTAGAACAAACATCCGCAGGAAGAGCCATCCTGCAAGGTGGCAAGGAAATCTCCCAAGGCTACAAGCCTGGACTTATCGGCAATAGAGAGTATCAAGCCCCCGTCTACCGGGGGAATGTACCGGCAGGCTACATTTTATCAAGCGCTAAGGATATGGCCCGCTGGTTGAATCTACAGATGAACCCGGCAGCAGCGCCTCCAGAGCTTAGGGGAGCCATTGCCCATGCGCAGATTCCCGATGAAACGGTCAAGGCAACAGAAACCCCTCCGTACACGACACCTTTTCGCTATGGCGGAGGCTGGCTTGTATTTAACAAAGGAGATCATACCCTCTTTTCACACGGGGGCAATAATCCCAATTTCTCTTCTTACGTCTTGTTTGATCCAGTAAAACAAATCGGAGTTGCTGTCCTGGGGAATCGGAATACGACGGCGACTTACGCCATCTGCGAGGGACTGTATGCCTTGCAGCAAGATCTGAAACCTGCCGCTGCACCAATGGATACTATGGACACGGCGAATCTCGCAGGACGGATCATTATCATCAGTTGTGCGGCTCTTTGTCTCTGGATGATCTACGTGTGGGTCAAGGATCTGCGCTTGATCCGCAATGGCAGACGGATGCGCAGGGAACCTTCTTTCGCCCTATACGTCAAAACATCCGGTTTTGTTATCCTGGCCGCTTTTATCGTGGGCGTGGCCTGGTATATACCCAAATTGCTTTTTTGGGGCTATCCTTGGAGATTTATTGTCGTCTGGGCACCGTTTACGATAGTCCCGGCTATGATTTTGATCGCTATCACAGGAACGATGTTCCCGGCCCTAAGACTGTTAAAAATGTGGTTCCCGCAACAACCAGAGGTGCAAACGAATCGCAGGGCACTGCCGCAAGTGATTCAAGAGGAGGCCTCCTTATGACTATCAAGCTTTTTACAATTCCGTATTCCGGCAGCTCAGCGGCCATTTACCTGAAATGGAGGACCCTGCTGCCGGAAAATATCGAAGTGGTACCCCTTGAATTTCCAGGCAGAGGCAAACGATTCGGGTCCAAACTATGCGACAGTATGGAGGAATTGATTGACGATCTTGTACAGCATATTGGCAGCCAGCTTCAGGGGAGTCCTTATGCGCTGTACGGACACAGCCTGGGAGGACTGGCGGCTTTTGAACTGAGTGTGCGGCTCCTGGAGAGCGGACAAGCGCTTCCGGTACATGTCTTCCTCTCCGGCTGTAATCCCCCGCACCTGCGTTATGGAGAGGAGCAACTGCATAAACTGCCGGACGAGCTATTCCTTCAAGAAATCATCAAGCTGGGCGGTACCACTCAGGAACTGGTTAATCACTCGGAGCTAATGAGAGTTTTTCTGCCGATCATCAAAGCGGACTACAGAATCTATGAGTTATATGCCGGCAACGGCCGGAGCGTGAAGCTTCCGGTGGATTGCACGGTCATGCTCGGCACCGATGATCCCTTGATGCCTGCGGAGAACGGGAGAGAGTGGGAGCAGTATATCAGCGGGAGCATGGTGATCAAAAATCTGCCCGGCGGCCACTTTTTTATTCATGACCGGCAGGATGATGTGATCGCCGCCATTCAGGATGCGCTTGCCGTTCATAAGTGAGGAGGCCCGAGATGAAGGTTGAGAAAAACAACGTCCAGGATATTTGGCCGCTGCGGCCGCTGCAGCAAGGGATGCTGTTTCATTATTTGCAGGGGGAATCCAAAAGTGAATACATGGAGCACCTTGTCCTTAGCCTGCAGGGACAGGTGGATAACCGGCTGTTCAATGAGGCCTGGCTCGCTGTCTACCGTGCGAATGACGCACTGCGGTCTGTTTTCAAATGGGAGGGGCTCCGGTCACCTGTGCAGGTGGTGCTTCGGGTCTGCGAACCGTTGCCGGAAATCTATGATTTCACGGGCGGAATTATCCCTGATGAATTTAAGACCGTCATTTCCAGTGAAGATCAAGAGGCTCTGAAGCAGACGAAGAGCATGGAAGAACAGATGCAGCTAACTGCAGAAATCATTGGCAAACGGAACCGTGCGATGCGTTTCGACCTGACCCGGGAAACCCTAAGAATCGTATTATGTAAGTTCGACGGGGAATGCAGGTTGTTCCTCACGTACCATCACATTGTGCTGGATGGCTGGAGTCTCGGCATTGTACTGGAAGAATGGCTTCATGCCTATCGGGCACTCGCTGAAGATCAGGAAGTGTCCCCTTCGGCAAAGCCGGGAATGAAGGCTTATCTAGCTGCTGTTAAAAGCTCACGCGAACCGGAGCGGGAAGCGGCATATTGGGCCGGTTACCTGCGGGATTATGAAATAAAGCAGACGATACAGCCGTTCTACAAACCCCGGCGCTCGGGATTCAAACGGGTATCCCTCAACATACCGGAAACGGCAGCGGCGGGAATGCGGCTATTTTGCCAAAACAATGGCATGTCAGTAGCCACCTTGATGAATGGTGCCTGGGGCATATTGCTCCAGCGGTTCAAACACGTCGATGATATTGTATTTGGCTCAACGTTATCCGGCAGGGGCGTTACTCTTACCGGCATCGAGCGTATAGTCGGGCTGTTGATCAATACGGTGCCGCTGCGCCTTTCCAGCCGAAAGAGGGAGAGTGTCCAGGAGTATTTCGCGGGCGTTCAATCAGCAATCGCAGCCAGGCGTCCATATGAAATGGCCGGTCTGTCCGAGATCCGGGGATACGCCGGGATTCAAGGTACGGAGGAGTTATTTGATACCTTACTGGTCATGGAGAACTATCCGCTGGATAAGGTGCTGCTGGAGCAGCCGATGGCAGGCTCCACACCGGAAGGCCTAACCGGGCAAGCCCCCTTGTCGATTAGCGCCTTTGAAATGGCAGAGCATACTCATTATCCGCTTACTCTGCTCATTCGGGAGAGCAGCGGTTTCGAAATGGACTTCATCTATGACCAGGAAAGCTATGAGTATTTTGTGGTGAATCAGATGTCACAGTGCTTTGTACAACTGCTGCACAATCTTGTCGCGCGGCCAGAGGCGTTGGTGTCAGACATTAGGATCGCGGAACCTGACGCACTAAAAATGAACGGACTGCTGTCCTCCGCCGAACCCCTGAAGCTGCTCCGGGAACAATCTATTCCGCAGTGGTTCACTGAAATGTCACGGAGCCATCCCCAGCACATTGCCATCATTCATGAGCAAGTCAAGTGGACCTATGCTGAGCTTGATCGGATGTCTGACCGGGTAGCCGCTGCACTGATTCGTTATGGAGCCGGGCCGGAGCAATGCATTGGAATCGAGTCCCGGCGGAGCCCGGAGACGATCATGGGACTGCTCGCGATTCTGAAATCCGGGGCGGCTTATGTGCCTCTGCACCCGGATTATCCCGAAGAGCGGATCAGGTTCATGGTCGAAGATTCAGGAATGCGGCTTATGCTGTCAGACACGGACAGTCGGCTTTCTTATATGAAATCCATGAATGTAGAAACGCTATGTTATCAAGATATCCTTGAGAAAGAAGACCCAGCACCGCTGGACAGATTCCCTTCTCCGCAATATGGCGGACACCGTCTAGCCTGCATTGTTTATACTTCCGGCTCAACCGGAAGGCCCAAAGGCGTAATGATCGAGCATAGAGGGATCATGCGGCTGGTAAAGCATACAGAGTTTGTGAATTTCAGTACCAGCGATGTGATTTTGCCGACATGTCCGTTTGAATTCGATGTCTCCAACTTCGAGATCTGGGGGGCACTCCTGAATGGAGCGTCACTGTACCTGATGGCTCAGGACAAGCTGCTGATGCCTCAGGTATTAAAAGAAACGCTGCTCCAGCAGAAAATAAGCTTGATGTGGATGACTACACCGCTGTTCAATCAATTAGCCAGTGTGGATGCTTCGCTGTTCCGTTCCCTGCGTTATCTGATTATTGGTGGTGATACGTTGTCGCCAACACAGATTAACAAGGTGAGACAGGCCTGCCCGGCTTTGACACTCGTCAATGGCTATGGTCCTTCCGAGAATTCGGTGCTGTCCACCACATTTACGATTGAACGGGAATATGAGTCCAGAATCCCGATCGGCAGACCTGTCTCAAGCTCCACTGCTTATATCCTGGACCGGGATCAACAGTTTTTGCCTGTGGGAGCGATTGGTGAACTATGCGTCGGGCTGGAAGGCGTAGCAAGAGGGTATCTGAACAACCCTGAGCTGACCGAAGCCAAATTTATTCCCGATCCGCTTTTTCCAGAGTACAGGATGTACAGAACAGGGGATTTGGCCCGATGGCTTCCCGATGGAAGTATTGATTTTCTCGGCAGGGCCGACAATCAGGTGAAGGTACGGGGTTACCGGATTGAGCTGCAAGAAATCGAACATGAATTAAGCCGGCTGCCCGGAATAGAAGACTGTACGGTTATTGTTATTCAATCATCTGATCGGGAGAAGGAGCTGGCTGCATATTTTGTAGCGGGTGACACACTGCAAGCAGGTTCGCTAAGAAAAGCGTTGCTGGAACGGTTGCCATCCTATGCGGTGCCTACGCGTTATATGCAGCTTGCTGCGCTGCCGCTGACGATCAACGGGAAGATTGACAAGAAGGCGCTGTGCAACCTGCCGTTCCCTTCTTCCGTCATCGGAGGTACACCTGCAAAATCATTGGCCTTTATGGAAATCACGGTGCTGGAAGCCTGGAAGGAAGCATTAGGGGTGGAACAGATTGGACTGGATGACCCCTTTTTTGATATCGGCGGGAATTCACTCCTGACGATCCGTATCAGCGATAAGCTGCGGGCCTCCACTGGTATTGAGCTGTCGGTAACCGATTTATTCCGATATCCAACGGTCAGAGAGCTCGCCTCGCATATGGCGGCTAAGCAAACCGAAGGGAGCCCGAAGAACGACACCGGTCATATGGCTGTTCCCTCCCAAGTAGAGCAACAGCCGATGGAAGCTGGTTCCGCAACAGCAAGCGATATTGCTGTTATCGGACTTGCCGGAAGGTTCCCGGGTGCTGCCGATCCGATGAGTTTTTGGCGCAATCTGCGGGATGGGAAGGAGAGTATTTCGTTCTTTTCCGATGAAGAATTGCGCGCTGCCGGAATTGCCGAGACGCTGCTGCGTGACTCCAGGTATGTGAAGGCCAAGGGGATGCTTGAGGATATCGAATACTTCGATGCCGAGTTGTTCCATTACAGTCCGCAAGAGGCCGAACTTATGGACCCGCAGCTTCGCATTCTGCATGAACTCGCCTGGGCGAGCCTGGAGGATGCCGGATACGATCCCATGCGGTACCGGGATGCCATTGGCTTATTTGTGGGCGCAACGGTCCATTTGAACTGGGTGAACCGTCTGTTCGATTCGCTGGAGGACGATACAGAACGCTGGCGGGCGGCAAATCTTAATGTACATTCCTTGAGCATGCCCATCTCTTATAAGCTCAATCTGAAAGGTCCGTCGTTAACCGTTGAAACCGCCTGTTCTTCGTCACTTGTAGCGGTACATTTAGCCTGTAATTCCCTGATGCGGGGAGAATCAGATCTGGCGCTGGCAGGAGGGGTGTCGGTCTCAGTACCCAAGAAATCAGGCTACACCTACCAGGATGGCATGATTAAATCACCGGATGGACACTGCAAAGCCTTTGATGCAGATGCCAAAGGGACAGTCAGTGGCGACGGTGCGGGTCTTGTGGTGTTGAAAAGGCTGGATCAGGCTGTTCGGGATGGCGATCATATCTACGCTGTGATCAAAGGGTCTGCGATTAACAACGATGGAACGCGCAAGGCTGGATTCACAGCACCTAGTGTAAAGGGACAACAGGAGGTTGTGGCGGCTGCACTGGAAGCCGCAGCTGTCTCTGCGGACTCCATCAGTTACATTGAGACGCATGGAACGGGCACCCCGCTGGGTGATCCCATTGAGATCGAAGCCTTGTCCGGGTTGTTCCCCGCCTCCAATGGAACCGGAACAGCCATCGGGTCCGTCAAAACCAATATCGGACATCTCGATGCTGCTGCGGGAATTGCCGGATTCATCAAAACAGTGCTGGCACTGCATCACAGGCAGCTGCCTCCCAGCTTGCATTATAAGCAGGCAAATCCAGCCATCGGCTTCGACAAAAGTTCATTGTATGTCAATGCCACGCTTCAGGATTGGCTGCCGCCGGAAGGTTCTCCGCGCCGTGCCGGCGTAAGCTCCTTCGGAATCGGTGGGACCAACGCGCATGTCGTACTGGAGGAGGCCCCGCTTTCCGTCGAGGCAGATCATGGGAGCGAACAGAACCGGAGTGAGGGCTCACCGGAATTGTTCCTATTATCCGCTGCTACAAAAGAAGCCTTGCTGCAAAAAACAGAAGACTTGCTCTGTTATCTCAGTTCGGCAGAAGGTCAAGAGCAGCAGCTTGCAGATATCGCCTATACGCTGAATACAGGCCGTCAAGAATTGAATTGCCGGGTGGCACTGATTGCCGCAGATGCAGCCGAGCTTGCTGCCGGCCTGCGTGCTTGCCAGAGCGGAACACGCAACATCGCCCGTATCCGGGAGGCCGTGCATGTAGTATTCGCATTCCCGGGCCAAGGAACCCAACATGCAGGAATGGCACGTTACCTGTATGATACGCAGCCGCTATTCCGGCGTGAAATGGATCGCTGTCTGGAGCTGGCCTCACCGCTCTTGGCGACCGATTTGCGGTCCATCTGGCTGCCGCAGCAGGGGCCGGACCCGGGAGGGTCAACACTGCCGTCTACGGCTTTGAAGGCTATCGACCAGACCGAAATTGCCCAGCCGCTGCTGTTCATGGTGGAGTATGCGCTGGCCCGGCTTTTGCAGAATTGGGGCATCTCACAGGCGGCTATGATCGGGCATAGCCTCGGTGAATACACGGCGGCCTGCATCGCAGGCGTGTTGACACTGGAGGAGGCCATCCGGCTGGTGATCCGCCGATCCTCGCTAATGCAGCAGATGGAGCACGGCGAGATGATTAGCATCAGCCTGGGGCATGAACATTTGCTTCCACTGCTGGGCGAAAGGCCCGATCTGTCCGTGGCTGCGACCAACAGCCCGGAACTTACTGTGATCTCGGGACCGCCCGCATCCATTCGTGCTCTGTCAGCCGCGCTGCGGCAAAACGGCCACGAGCCGTTCCGTCTGCAGGTATCGCATGCCTTTCATTCCGCGATGATGGAGCCGATGCTCGGCCCCTACAGCAAAGCGCTCCAAAAAATCAAATTGGCGGCTCCGGAAATTCCGTATATCTCCAATGTTACGGGTGAGTTTATCACAGCCGAACAAGCAGTGGACCCTGAATACTATGTGAATCATGTCCGGCAAACCGTTAGGTTCTCGGAAGGCGTAGCAACGCTGGCGGAACAGCTTGAGCCTGTATTTCTGGAAGTCGGCCCGGGCCGGACGCTGGGTCAACTGATCCGCCGTAATCCGGGTATTAGCAGTAATAGTAAGATTCTTAGCATAGTACCCAAAGCCTCCGAGGCACAGGCCGCAGGTGTCCATCTGCTTCAGGCCTTGGGCGATCTATGGATGAGCGGAGTGGCTATCAACTGGGAGAAAGTATTTGAGAACCGCAAAGGACGGCGGGTTTCCCTGCCGGTGTACCCGTTCGAAAAGCAATACTACTGGAAATATCAGCAGGGGAAGGCAGAGAATATCCAACCGGACAGCTCGCTTTCCCGCAAACGTCCGGTTTCAGAATGGGCTTATGCCCCGGACTGGAGTGAGCAAGAGGGCCGCTCAGAAGACAAACGTCCTGCCAGAAACGGACAGACGGTGCTGTTGTTCACTGGGCGGAGCCTTCTCGCTGACCAGCTTGCAGCGTTGCTGGAGGAGCAAGGGGACCGCTGGATCATGGTCTACCCCGAAGGGACCTTTCAGAGTGAGTCTGCTGCTGTGTACACCCTTGATCCCGGCAACCCGGCCCATTATGCTCAATTGTTTGATGTGCTTGCCGAAGCCGGGATACAGCCGCCCGAACGGATCATTCATCTGTGGAGTCTCGGGTTGGAACAAGCCGATACCTTGGCTCAGGCCCAAGTAGCGTCCAGCCGGAACAGGGAGAATCTTGCCGGCATAGAGGTGCTTAACCGCTGCCTGTACAGTGTGCTGGAACTGGTTCGTGCGGCCGCTGTAGCCGTGCAAGGGAAGCCGCTGGAGCTTACGCTGGTCACAAATCAAATGGAACGGGTCCATCCGGACGACATTGTAGATCCGCTAAAAGCTACCCTGCTTGGAGCAGCCAGCGTTATCCCGCTGGAGTATCCGCATATCCGGGTTCATACGCTGGATCTCGATAAGGAGTCCGCCGCCGTGAATCCCGGACTTCTGCTGACACTGCCTTTCGAAGGATCGGAGGGTAAGGCTTGCCCGCTTCCCACTAGGCAGGCGCTGCGGTCCTCACACCGATATGAACATGGCTTCATCCGGGTGCCCCTTCCCCGGAGAACCCTTCCGTCCGGCGCTTTGCGCAAGGGTGCGGTGTACCTGATCACTGGCGGCCTTGGCGGAATCGGCCTTGCGCTCGCCGATTATCTGGCTAGTCAATATCAGGCCAAGCTTGTGCTGGTTAGCCGCAAGCCGCATCCGGTTCAGGATCGGCTGGAGCAGCTATGTGTGAGCGGAGCTCAGGTGCATGTGGAATATGCCGATGTCGCTGACCGAGCATCGATGGAACGCGTCATTCGCTCAGTGGCGGAGCGTTTTGGCCCGCTGGACGGAGTATTCCATGCCGCAGGAGTACCGGATGGAAGCATGATCCACATCGCAACAAGAGAACAAATCGCAGCGGTGCTCCGGCCCAAAATCGCAGGTACCACAGCCATATATGAAGTGCTGGCTGATATGCAGCCGCCGCCGGCATTTCTCCTGCTGTTCTCTTCGATCAGCGGCACGTTCGGTGCTTTCGGGCAGAGCGGGTACGCAGCGGCCAATGCCTTTATGGACGGATTCGCCCGCGCACATGCCGGGGAATCGTCTGCAATACGCGTAATCAGCATGGATTGGGATGCTTGGAAGGAGACGGGGATGGCTGCTCAGGCTGTGAACCGGTATAACGGCTCCGACAAAGACGATTTGGATACCCCAGGTTTTAAAGAAGGGCATACGGACCTTCCGCTGCGCATCACCCACCCGCTGCTGACCTCCAGAAGTGAGGCGGCTGGGAAGACGCAGACGGTTTATGTGTCCAGATTGTCGGCAGAGCATCATTGGGTACTGGACGGCCACCGGATGCTCGGTTCCTCCATTTTACCGGGTACGGGTTATGTAGAGATTCTCAGGGCATCGTTTGAAGAGTTAACCGGCGAAATAGGCCTGAACATTGTAGAACTGTTTTTTGTTCAGCCGCTTGTGGTCGAAGAGGTGTGTGAGCTAAGAACCGTATGGTCCAAAAACAGCAGCGGCTGGGAATTCTCCATGTCCTCCATAGGAGCGGCAGGAGAATGGATACAACATGCCAAAGGCTGCACGGAGCGCCTGGAAGAGCAGACTGATCGGACGCTCAGCCACGCAGAGCTTAATAAGCTTCATAACTGCCTACTGGCAGCGACGGTTCCTGCAGAAGCAGAACAATCCGGGGAGGGCACGAAGGTACGCATGCAGTATGGCCCTCACTGGAACAACATGCGCAGGGTCTTCCGAAACGGGAATGAAGCTGTTGCCGAATTGTCACTGCCAGAGGATCTGGCAAGGGACTCGGCTGATTTCGGAGTTCATCCCGCTCTGATGGACCGGGCAACGAGCCTGTTAAGCGGACAAACGGAGGACAGCCGTGCTTACCTGCCTTTTGCGTATAAGAACCTTCAGATTCTCCGGCCGTTTCCTGCTAATATTTGCACCATTGTGCAAGAAGGGGAACAAAGTGAGGAAGCTCGGACGTATACCTGCCGCATTACCGATCCGGAAGGCAGTGTACTCATGGAGATTGAAGAATATGTCATGAGAAAAGTCCGCGACCAGTCGCTGTCAGACAAGCTGCCGCTGGAACGCGAAGGAACGTTGCCTGCGGTCGGCAATTACCGGCTGGGATTAGCCGTACCAGGTGAACTGAACAGCCTGCATATCCTGTCTGAATACCGGATGCCTCCGGGACCGGATGAGGTAGAGATAAGAGTGGCGGCTAACGGCCTGAACTTTAAGGAAGTGTTGTATGCACTCGGTGTGCTCAAGCTGCCGGATACCTATGGTTTCAGCTTCGGCCTGGAATGCGCCGGAACGGTAACGAGGGTGGGGGCAGGGGTAACCGATTGGCTGCCTGGAGATGAAGTGATGGCGATAGCCGGAGCAAGCTTGGGCAAATACGCGCGAGTGCCGGCAAGCTCGGTGGTGCGCAAGCCTTCCCGGATATCGTTTGCTGAAGCGGCAACCTTACCGATTGCCTTTATGACGGCTTACTATGCGCTGATTATCCGTGGACAGCTCTCCTTGGGTGAGAAAGTACTGATTCATACGGCAACAGGCGGCGTGGGTCTGGCAGCCGTGCAAATCGCCCAGTGGGTTGGAGCGGAGATTTATGCAACGGCCGGCACCGAAGAGAAACGAGACTACCTGCGTTCACTGGGTATCTCCCATGTGTACTCCTCTCGGGATCTTGCTTTTGCCGGCCAAATCCGTGAGTCTGCCGGAGCGGTAGACGTGGTTCTGAATTCCCTGACGGGAGAGGCTGTCGAGAAAGGGCTGTCCCTATTGGCCCCGCACGGCAGATTTCTGGAAATGGGCGTAAAGGACATTATGGAGAACAGCAATCTGGGGATGCGGATTTTCGAGAAAGGAATTTCTGTGTCAGCCATCAGCATGGACAGCGGCCTGCCAGGCTACACAAGGCTCTTCCGCGAGATTGCCCGGCATGTGGAAGACGGCACTTATACACCGCTGCCTGTGATCCCCTACCGGTTCGCAGATACGGAAGAGGCTTTCCGGTATATGGCATCGGCCAAGCATATCGGCAAAATCGTCATTACTCAGGAACACGCTGCAGCTCAAAAGCCGGAGATGTTGCAGCTCCAGGGTGGAATGACCAATGCTGAAGGAATGGAAGTGCTTGAGCATATTTTATCCAAAGTCATGAGTGCAGAGTTGTCTCCCGTTCAGTGGCTGTTGTCGACGACAGACCTGAACACCCGGTATTCCTTACTTGAGGCCAACACGCCGGAGGGGTTAAGACCTGCTAATAGGCATCTTCCTGCGGGACACAAGCGGAAACGGCTGGCTAGCAGCACCGAATATGCACCACCGCTTACGCAGACGCAGAAGAAGCTGGCAGAACTGTTCATGGACTATCTGGACCTGGAGGCGATTGGGCTACATGACAATTTTTTCGAAGCGGGAGCAAGCTCACTTGATCTGATTCAGATTAATGCCCAAATCAATGCTTTGTCCGTCAAAGATACGTCGATTGTCAAAATGTACTCGTACCCGACGATTCATCTGCTGGATGCCTATTTGTTCGCTGACAGGGAAGACCAGACGGACAAGAGCGAGGTTCTCAAAGATTTCGAAGACCGCAAAAAAAAAGCAAGCCGCCTGAAAACACTGGAGTCCATCAAGGGAAGAAGGTGACGTGATGAGTGAAGAGACCGCAGAGACCGGACTTGAGATTGCCATCATTGGCATGAGCGGTAAATTTCCGGGCGCGGATAATATCGAGGAGTATTGGAATCTGCTGATACAAGGCGTCTCCTCGGTAACCCAATTCAGCTTCGAAGAGCTTCGGGAACAAGGGATTTCTCCAGAACGTTTGAACCATCCCGATTATGTCAAAGCGAAGCCTTACCTGGGCAACGTATACGATTTTGATGCTTCTTTATTCGGATATGCCCCCTGGGAAGCCGAGAACATGGACCCCCAGATCCGTCTGTTCCACGAAATTGTCTATCATGCGCTAGAGAATTCGGGCTATCACCCCGACCGCTATGAAGGACAAATCGGCATGTATGCTGGGGCCCCGCTCGACCTGAAATGGACGAGTGATCATCTGTCCCGCCACGGAGACGGAGAAGATGTGCTGGAGTCGGGCATCGTGTCGAGCAAGGATTTCTTAAGCCAACTGATCTCCTACAAGCTCAATCTGACGGGACCCAGCTACACCCTGTACACCGCCTGTTCAACCTCACTCGCAGCAGTCCATCTGGCTTGCCAGGGTCTCCTGCTTGGAGACTGCAACCTGGCCGTTGCCGGAGGTGTGACGCTGGAGCAGCCGGGCAAGTCGGGTTATCTCTACCAGGAGGGCACTATTTATTCCAAAAGTGGCGTTTGCCGCCCTTTCGACAGCCGGGCCGATGGCACCATATTCGGAGAAGGCGCGGGCGCCGTGGTGCTCAAGCGCCTCTCGGAAGCTATAGATGACGGCGACCATATCTATGCCGTGATTAAAGGTTCGTCGAGCAACAATGACGGGCGTCGAAAAGTAGGCTTTGCTGCCCCCAGCCTGGAGGGCCAGAAGGAGGTCATCCGCTCGGCCTGGAACCTTGCGGATATTGAACCGGATACCATCGGTTACATCGAAACCCACGGAACCGGCACCAAAGTCGGTGACCCGATTGAATTTACCGCCTTACAGCAAGTGTTCGGGCAGGAGAGCCAGCACCGGCCCATCGGCTCGGTCAAGGGCAACATCGGACACCTTCATGCCGCTGCCGGGATTGCCGGCTTGATCAAGACCGCTTTGTCTCTGGAACGGGAGATGATTCCGCCGACAGCCAATTATGCTGAACCCAATCCGCTGCTGGAGATGGAGAAGTCGGCCTTTTACCTCAGCCGGGAACCCGTGGCATGGCCTAGAGGAAAGCTGCCGCGCCGCGCAGGCATCAGTTCGTTTGGTGTTGGCGGCACCAACGTCCATCTGGTTCTCGAGGAGCCGCCTATCCGGGCACTCAGTGAGCCGGCGGAGCTTCCGGCTGTTGTGCTTCTCTCGGCTAAAAGCCCTGCTGCCCTGGAGCGGATGCAAGGCGAATTGGCAGATCATTTAGAGAATATGTCAAGCAGCGTACCGCTGGCCGATGTTGCGTTCACGCTGCAAATGGGACGGGGGCAATTCAAATACCGGTTAGCCTGCACTGCGGTGCAGACGGAAGAGGCTGTCCGCCTTCTAAGAGGGTCTGACGGTGTTGGAATTATTCGTTCTTCCCAGGAGATTATCAACCGTCCTGTGGTGTTCATGTTCACGGGCCAAGGCTCCCAAGCCATGGGGATGGGCGCTGAATTGTACCAGCGCCATCTGTCCTATCGCCAGGAAGTGGACCGGCTGTCGGAGCTGCTGCAGCCAAAGCTTGGCCTTGATATCCGCCGCTATATCGGCTTGGCGGAGGCCGAAGATCTGATTCTTGCCGGCACTTCTTCTGATTCAGAGCTGCACCAGACCTGGCTCGCTCAGCCCGCATTGTTCGTTTTGGAATATGCGCTTGCCCGTGCCTGGATGAAGCTTGGTGTCCGTCCTTCCTATATGGTGGGACACAGCATCGGGGAATATGTTGCGGCAACACTCGCCGGGGTTTTCACCCTTGAGGATGCTCTCGATATTGTTGTGGCTCGCGGACGACTGATGCAGTCCGCCCCTGGTGGAATGATGCTAGCCGCAGCTATTCCTGCATCTGAAGCAGGCCGGTATGTCAGTGCTGACGTATCGCTCGCAGCGATTAACCAGCCGGAGTTATGCGTATTCTCAGGCGACGAAGAAGAGCTGCGGCAGCGGCAGGAGGAGTGGAGCCAAGCGGGGATTTTCACGGCAAGGCTGAACACCTCCCACGCGTTCCACTCTGCACGGATGGATACCATTCTGGAGCCGTTCGGCGAAGTGCTCCGGTCCAAACACCTGAATACACCCGGGCTGCCGTTCTATTCCTGTCTGACCGGGGAACCCGTCACTAGCGAGATGGCAGTGAATCCCGAGTATTGGACCGCGCAGCTTCGCGGGACGGTGAACTTCTCGGCGATGATCAGCGGCTGTCTGGCTAATAGGGACAATGTCTTCCTTGAAGTAGGCCCAGGCCAGACGTTATGCCGTCTGGCGAAAGCTCAGGCCGGAAGTGACCGGCTGGTGTTGTCCAGCCTGGGGGCCACGGCAGCAACAAGTGAAGCATGCGTTTTCGTGCAGACCTTGTCCCAGCTATGGCTGGCCGGGGTACCCGTCCAGTGGGAGCAGCTCTATCCGCCGCAGTCCCGCCGGCGGCTGCCCCTGCCGATGTACAGCTTTGACCGGCAGACCTATCTGCCTCGGCCAACGCTTTCAGGGCCGCTCCGGGCGGCAACGGCGGAGCCGGACATTTCCTTGCTCTATCTGCCCGAATGGAAGCAGGAGCCGCTCTCGGACGCACCAAGCAATACCAGTACGCATCCTTTAACCTGGCTCATTCTGCAGGGAGAAGGCCAAGCAGTCGAACGATGTAAAGAACGGCTTGTTGAACAGGGAGACCGCTGTATCGAGGTGCTGGCTGCCGCGCAGTATCGACGGCTCGCACCGGATCTGATCGAGCTCAATCCGGTCCATGCCGGGGATTATGAGCGGCTCGCCGATGACCTGCGAAGGGACGGCATTGTCATCGACCGCATTCTCCATGCCTGGATGCTGGAAGAGCAGCCGCAGCCCGGAATTCCGTCCGCTGCAGAGATGACGGGAGCAGCAGCAGCCGAGCGCGGATACCTGTCGCTCATTCATCTAGTCCCTGCCCTGGATAAGGATCTCTGCGGAGCGCAAGTCCAGTTAACGGTGGCGGCCAGCCGGATCTTTACGATCTTCGGAGCAGGAGGAGGTGAGGCGGAACGACGGGCCATCCTGGGGCCGCTCCTGACCTTGGGCCAGGAGCAGCCCGGCTGGCAGGGCCGGCTGGTTGACTTCCAGCCTGAGGAACCCGAAAGACGTCTGACAGACAAGCTTTGGCTGGAGCTCATGTCGCCCTCCGGTACTTCGATAGTAGCCGCTTACCGGGGCGGGACGCGGCTGGTGCAGGCTTTTGAACCGTTTACCGCTCCAATTCATTTGGGCGGGCCTGCTAACTTCTCCGAAACAGCGGCAGCAACACCCGGGGAGGTTTATCTGGTCGTCTCTCCCGCTGGTGGCGCGGAGTTGATCCGCAGCTTTTTGGCAGCCCGGCCTGGTGTGGAGGTCATAGCCTCCGAAGGCCTCGGATCAGATCAGCTTCGCCAGGCCATTGCGGCAGCGGCTGGAATCTGCGGCCGGATTAACGGGGTGGTATACGAACCGGAGCTGCAAGCCTTGGAATGGCGGACACTTGCGGCATTGTCTGCGGCGGCGAACCTCAAGGTTCCGGAGCCCTGCACCTTCCAGGAACTGAACAAGCTGCTGCAGAGCTGCGGTGCTGAGATCGGTTTTGGCTGGCTATTATCTTCCTTATCTTCCGTAGTTGGCGGACTGGGCCTCACCCAACTTGCAGCGGCAGCAGGCGTGCTTGATGCCGCTGCGGAAGCTGCGGGCAGTGCGAATATCCCCTGGCTGTCGCTGAGCCGGGATTTCATCCGCAGCACGGCAGCCCCGGGTCCGGGCATTACCCGGGAACAGGAATATGCCTTATATGAGCAACTGTGGCCGATCCGGGGACAAATTAGCCGGGCTATCATCTCTGCTCAGCCTCCAAAATTCCGGTTGAAGATCGCCTCAGAGGGACAGCCGCTTCCGGCGGAATCCCATCTCTCCGCCCATCCTTACGATGCTGCGGGCAGCCGCGAGCGCCCGGCTTATCTTGGAGTATACAAACCTCCAGTGACGGAGCAGGAGGCCATCATCTGTGAGATTATCGCCGAACTGCTTGGCGTACATCCGGTGGGTGTGGACGACCATTTTTACGATTTGGGTGGACATTCGCTGCTGCTGACACGACTCCTGTCACGAATCAAGGATGTGTTTCGCACCGAACTGCCGCTTCGTACCGTGATGGAGAATCCAACGGTGGAAGGGATGATCCACAGCTTGGTGAGCGAGTGGGGAGATGCCGGAACCGTAGCGGACATTGCAGATGCTTACCGGGAATATCAACGGCTGACCTATGAAGGTGTACAGTGAGCAGAATTCAGGACGGAGGAAGAACGATGGAACAGAGGATTGGCGTTGTAGGCTCAGGCGTGATGGGAAGCGGTGTAGCCCAGGTCTTCGCTCAAGGGGGGTACGACACCGTAGTTGTAGATGTATCCGAAGCGCAGATGCGCAGAACCCGGGAGAAGATCCTGGAGAGTCTTCGTTTTCAGAAAATGATGACCGGTGTAGCCCCGCGGGAACGTGCAGGGGTGGTGCTGGACCGCATTCACTTCACCCAAGAGATCGAAGCGCTCGCTGCGTGTTCGTTCGTGGTGGAGAATGTGACCGAGAGCTGGGAAATCAAGCAGGCGGTATACGAACAGCTTAACAGGGTCTGCGCGAAGGATTGCATTCTGGGGGTCAACACGTCGGCGATTTCAATCACCCGGGTTGCTGCATTGGTGGAACGCCCCGAGCGGGTTGTCGGGATTCATTTCATGAATCCGGTGCCGCTTAAACCTATGGTTGAGGTCATCAAGGGATACCATACCACCCCGGAGACACTGCAGATGACGCAGGAACTGCTGGGAACCCTCGGCAAGCAAAGTGTAGTCGTTAACGACTCGGTCGGGTTTGTGACGAACCGGGCGATGATGATTTTTGTCAATGAGGCCATCTTCATGGTGCAGGAGCAGGTGGCTTCCCCGGAGGACATTGATATTTTGTTCAAACAGTGTTTCGGACACAAGATGGGCCCCTTGCAGACAGCCGACCTCATTGGTCTGGACACCATTCTCAAGTCACTTGATGTGCTGTACGAAGGTTATAACGACAGTAAATACCGCCCTTGTCCCTTGCTCAAAAAAATGGTCGATGCCGGGCTTCACGGTATGAAATCCGGTCAGGGTTTTTATTCTTACAATTGATTACAGGAGGCTGATCCCTATGAATCATGAGGAAATCAAAGCACAGGTGACTTCATTTCTTACCCGCTCGCTGCGTACCAAGGAACTTAAGGAGGACGATAACATATTGGAGCTGGGCCTGGTGCATTCCCTGTTCATGATCCAGTTGATTATGTTCATCGAGAAGACCTTTCATCTGGAGCTGGAAGAAGAGGATTTGGATATGGATAATATCAAGACGGTCCGCGATCTGGTAGTTCTGATTGAACGCCATCAACCTACGGGAGCTGAAATCTGATGACTACGCCATTAAAAGCGATCACCGTCCCTACCGCCCTTACCATCCGCCAGTTTGTTGACACGCACGTCCTGCCGCAGGCCGTCCAGATGGATCAGGAGCAGGAGATTCCGCGGGCATTCTTCACCGAGATGGCAGCCGAAGGACTTACAGGCCTTGCGATTCCAGAAAAATATGGGGGAACTGCCGCCGACTACGCCACACTTGGAGCCATTCATGAGGAGTTGGGCCGCGGATATGCCTCAGTGCAGAATGCCTGTACTGTGTTCGGCATGGTCTGCAAACCGCTGGCGCGGTTTGGGTCGGAAGCCCAGAAGCATAAATGGCTGCCCGCTATTGCGACCGGCGAAGTAATCCCGGCGATTGCAATCACCGAACCGATGGTGGGAAGCGATATTGCCAAGCTGGAGACGGAAGCCGTGCAGGAAGATGGCCAAATCATCCTGAATGGCCGCAAAAAGTACATCACACTCGGGCAAATCGCCGATTTGTTCCTGGTGTTCGCCCGCCTGAACGGGCGCGGGGTCGCTGTACTGGTGGAACGGGGAACTCCCGGCTTGCAGATTGATCCGCTGCGGGGGTTGATGGGGCTGAGGGCCAATATGGTTGCCGAGCTGACCTTTGAGCATTGCTGTGTGCCTGTGGAGAATCTGGTTGGCAAAATCGGCTTCGGTTTCACTCATGTGGCAAATTATGCGCTGGACGAAGGCCGTTACACCACCGCCTGCGGCAGCGTCGGGTTGGCACAGGCCTGTCTGGAGCAGAGCATCCAGTATTCCGGTGAGCGGTTCCAGTTCGGTGAACCCCTCCGCAAGCATCAGCTTGTGCAGAAGATGCTCAGCGAAATGATTACCGGGACCAAAGCCGCCCGCGAGCTGTGTGCCGCCGCTGGGAGGCTGCGGGAGCAAGGTGATCCGGCTGCTATCACAGAGACCTTGATCGCCAAGTACCATGCTTCCAAAACGGCTGTCCATGCAGCAGATCATGCCCTGCAAATACACGGCGCTTCAGGCTGTATGAGCGGTAATCCGGTAGAACGGTTCTACCGGGATGCCAAGATTATGGAGATTATTGAGGGAACTTCACAGATGCATGAGCTGCAAATTGCACGCACCTTCCGTTTGTGACACTATGCCGCATCTTTGGCAGAAGGGTGAGGATCGGATGAACAATCAAGCAGACCTGGCTTTATTATTCCCCGGATCGGGGGCCCAGTATAAAGGAATGATGCGGAGCCTCTATGAATCCTCGCGCATGGTGCAGGATACCTTGCATGAGGCAGATGACATTCTCGGGTTTGAATTATCCCGGCTGATGATGGAGGGCAGCACGGTCAAGCTGAACCGGATCGGGCATATGCTGCCGGCCATCTGTGTCGCGAGTGTTGCCCATTACCGCCTATACCGGGAGCAAGGCGGACCGCTCCCAGCCTACATGGCGGGACACAGTCTGGGCGAATATTCCGCACTGATCTGCAGCGGTGCCTTGTCCTTCAGGGACGGGCTGATGCTGGTCCGCTTCCGTGCACGGCTGGCGGAAGAGGTTATGGAAGCCACGGGCGGCGCTATGAGTATTATGAAATCGGTTGATCCTGCACAAGTCGCTTTGCTGTGCCTGGAACTGCAAGCCGAGGGGCAGGAGGTCAGCATTGCCTGCCATAACTCCCGCAGCCAGATCGCAGTTTCTGGTCAAGACGCTGCACTTGCGGAGCTGGAGCAGCGAGTCACGGAAGCATCCACCTATGCACAGATTAGCCACTTGATCGGCAGCGCCCCTTATCACTGTGCTCTAATGCAGCCGAGAGCGGCGGAAATGACGGAGGAGCTGCTCAAATATAACTGGAGCCTTCCGGCCTGTCAGCTTCTGTCCAATGTAACTGGACGGCCTTATACATCTATCCAGGATATGCAGGAGCTGCTGGCGCAGCAGCTATACAAACCGGTGCTATGGCAGAACTCCATCATGTATCTGCTGGAGAACGGTGTTCGGACATTCATTGAAATGGGTCCGCAAAACATTCTCAAAACACTGATGCCCGAAATTTCTGAGCAGACCCGTGTGTATGCCCATGATGAAAAGTTGGACCGGATGACGATCCGAAATCTCGTCGCCGCTTCTTCCGCCACGCCTGTGCCCAGGCACAAGGCTGAGACAAGCCCGCCCGCCGCAGATTTGCGGCTTAAAGCGATAAGCATGTGTCTAACCCATGCCATGACGACACGCAATAATAACCAGGCTGATACCTCGGATATGCCGTCTTTGGAGCTGTATACACAAGTCAAACAGATGAAGCATGAGCTTGATCAAGGGGAAATAGTGCTTGGAGAAGAGCATGTTGCCCTGGCGATATCCATGCTGCAGGCTGTGTTTGAAGATAAGCGTATCCCGGACAGTGAACGGGAGCTTCGCTGGCTGCAGATCAAGGAAAAGACCGGTGTGGAGCGGCAAGATGAGGTTACTGCGATTGCAAGGAGGGAACCGGAATGAGTCTGCCTACTGTAGAGAACGAATTGCTGCATACGCTGCGCGGCTTCAACGATACCGCCGCGCCTTATCCACAGGACACCACCATTGTCCAGCAATTTGAAGCACGCGTGGCGGAGCAGCCGCTCGCACCTGCTGTATACGTAAAGGAGGCCATCTACACTTACGGGGAATTGAACCGTGCGGCGAACCGGCTGGCTCATGCGCTGCGGTCAAGCGGCGCCGGAAACGGGTCGATTGTCGCCTTAATGCTTGAGCGTTCTTTTGACATGCTGGTTGCCATATTCGGTGTTCTCAAAGCCGGAGCTGCATATTTGCCGCTGGATCTGGAGAGTCCGCCTATGAGGCTGCAGACCATGCTGTCTGACAGCGCCCCGGGCTGGGTCGTTACGGAGGGAGGCGTTTCCCGTCCGTCTGTGCTGCCTGCAACAGCAAAATGGGTCCCGCTGGATAGACTGGCAGACCGTGATCTGCCCGAGACGAATCTGCCGGACGGACCAGAGCCGGGTGATCTGGCTTATGTAATCTATACTTCGGGTTCCACCGGCAACCCCAAGGGTGTGCTTGTGGAGCATGATGCCTTGACCAACCGGATCGAATGGATGCAAAAAACCTTTCCCATTACCCGCAAAGATATCCTGTTCCAAAAAACAGTGTATACGTTTGATGTCTCGGTCTGGGAACTGGTCTGGTGGTCAACCGCAGGCGCTGCGGTCTGTCTGCTGCAGCCGCGCAAGGAGAATGATCCGCGCGTGTTCGTGCGACATATCGAGAAAACAGGGATCAGTGTCATTCATTTTGTTCCCTCCGTATTGCGTCTGTTCCTTGAATATATCGGCAGCGATTTTGCTCTGGAACGCTTGCGCAGCCTGCGGTATGTCTTTTGCAGCGGAGAAGCGTTGACCGTCCCGCTGGTCAGTCAGTTCTACCATACCTTCCCGCCCGAACAAGGAGTGAAGTTGATCAATCTATATGGTCCTACGGAAGCGGCGATTGATGTCACCTGTCATGTCTGTGAGCGGGATTCTCTGGACCAGCCAGTTCCCATCGGACGCCCCATTGACAACATCCGCTTGTATATTCTGAGGGATGATTTAACGCTTGCATCCATTGGAGAGACGGGACAGCTATATATCTCAGGAGTGGGTCTGGCACGCGGATATCTGAACCAGCCACAGTTAACGCTCGAGAGATTCGTGCCCAATCCCTATGAGCCCGGACAGCGCATGTACCGTACAGGCGATCTCGCCTCATGGACTATGGAGGGGGAGGTCATGTACGCCGGACGGGAGGACGATCAGATCAAGCTGCGTGGACTCCGCATTGAGCTGGGTGAAGTGGAGAGCTGCTTGCTCCGTGCTGAACATGTAAAAGCCGCTGTTGCAGGGGTGCGCATAGGTGATGCCGGGGAACAATTCCTAACCGCCTTTGTGGTTGCGGCTACAGACGCGGAGCCCATTCCGGAACAGGACAAGCTGCGGGCGCTGCGCGCCGAGCTTGCTTTGTATTTGCCTGCATATGCGATTCCGACAGAGATCATCTGGATGGATGAAATTCCACTGAAACCAAACGGCAAGGCAGACCGGAGCCTCCTGCTTGCCATCCACGGAGGTAAGGCCGCACGAAGCTAAGGGGGCGGAATAATGATGATAAACAATGAGCTGTATGACAGATTATTGCGCAAAAAAGGCATTTCAGTTCCGGGGCACGGGCACACGGCGATTCCCCGTACAGGAGAGTCTGGTTCCTTCGGTTTGTCTCCCGCGCAGCGCGGGATCTGGTTCCTCCAGCAGTTGCATCCGGGCAGCGCCGCCTTCAATAACAGCGCGGTGCTGAAGATCGAAGGGAAACTCGACTCAGACTGCATGCGGGCAGCACTGCGCTCCCTGCTGGAGCGCCACGAACTACTGAACGTAAATTACAGACTGCGCCAGGGTGAACCGTGCGCCTGTCCTCACGCAGGAGACTTAGCTTTTGAAGTAGTGGGAGCGGAGGGCGGTGGCAAAGCCGCTTCTTCCGAATGGCTGCATGCCGAAATCTCACGCATTGCGGGAAGTCCGATAGACCTGGAGCATGATCCGCTAATTTCTTTTACACTGCTGCATGTGGGTGAGCAGGAGCATATCTGGATCATCCGCATGCACCATATTGTAGCGGACGGCTGGTCCAAGGGGATTCTCCTTCGTGACTTCACACATCTGTATGAAGCAGAGCTGGACCGGACAGCTCCAGACTTGCAGCCGCTTGCGATCCAGTACCGGGACTATGTACGGTGGCTTGAAAACCGGAGCGAAGAGACGGCGTATGCACGGGATCTGGAATTCTGGCTGGATAAGCTGGAAGGCGCGCCCCCTATGCTGGACATACCCTCCGATTTTAAACGGCCAAGCTCCATGTCGGGCTTGGGAGGGATGGAATCGTTTCGGATAGAGCCTGACGTGTATGAGCGCATTGGCAGCTTTTGCCGGAAGGAACGCTTATCGGTGTTTCACTTCCTGCTGACCGTCTTCAAGACGCTGCTCTTCCGATACTGTGCAGCAGAAGATTTGCTTATCGGCACGCCGGTAGCCGGACGGACAAGAACCGAGCTGGAGCCGCTGATAGGGATGTTCGTGAATACTGTGGTAGTCCGTACGCAGCCGCGGGGCGACCTGCCTTTTATAGATTATGCAAGGAGCGTTCAAGAAGAGGCTTTGCTGGCTTTTGACCATCAGGACCTGCCGTTCGATCTGCTTGTCGAGAGACTGAACCCGGACCGCGGGCGAAGCGTACAGCCCGTCTTCCAGACCATGTTCCAGCTCGATAATCTGGAGATGCCCGTTATGGAAGCGCAAGGTCTCCGCTTGTCAGCCGTCCCGCTGGATATCGGAATTGCCCAGAATGATCTGTCCGTATCCTGCTGGGAGGAGGACGGAGGACTGCGGGGGACTTTTGAATTCAGCTCCGATATGTTCACAAGAGCAACGATGAGACGAATGATCGGGCATTTTATCCGGCTGGCGGTGGCAGCTCTGGATGATCCGCAGGAGACGCTTGGACGGCTCAATCTGCTGGAGGCCTCAGAAGAGAACATGATCTTACGGACATGGAACGAGACAGAGCAGCCAGTACCGGAACATGGATTTGTAAGGTGGATCGAGCGCAGAGCTGCCCAAACTCCTGAGAACTGCGCGGTGCTTGAGGGAGAACATGCACTTAGTTACCGCGACCTGAACCAGTGGGCGAACCGTCTTGCGGCACAGCTTATGGACAAGAGTCTGCACGCGGAGACGCCGGTGATCGTCTGCCTTCCCTCCTCGGGACGTTTTGTGGCGGCTGCACTTGCCGTATCCAAAGCAGGGGGAGCCGTGGTGCCCGTTGATCCTGCGATGCCCCGGGAACGTATCCGGCAGATGGTGGAGGAGCTTGGCGACGTGCATGCACTTAGTGATGCCGTCCATTCCACGTTGCTGCCGCTCCCGCCCGGGCGGGTAATCTTGCTGGAGGAGCAGCTCCCGGTGTTCGGTGAGCAGGACGAGCGGGGACCGGACAATGGATTATCGCCGCAGGCGCTTGCTTTTATCATCTTTACTTCCGGTTCGACAGGGGTCCCTAAAGGAGTCCTTCTGGAGCGGCGCAGCATCGACAATCTGGTCCACTCCTTTGTTTCATCGTACCAGGTGACGGACTCAGATCGTCTGCTGCCCATTACATCGGTTGCTTCGGCCAGTTTCATCGGGGAATCGCTGCCGATTCTGGCTGCCGGAGGGACTCTCGTCTTGCCTGATACCGAAACTGTGCTGCACCCGGGCAAGCTGCGGGCATACATGGAGCGGCATCACATTACGATCCTCAGCACCGTACCCTCTATGGTTCGGCGCTTGAATAGCGACGGCGGAGCCTCTTCCCTGCTTCGCCTCATTCTGAGCGGCGGAGAGACTTTGCTGCCCACACATGTGGACAGGCTGCGCGGAATGGATATTGCCAACGGGTATGGACTATCAGAATCCGGCGTGTGCAGTACGTATAAGCTGCTGAAGCCCGGCCAGGATGGGGGGCAGGCCGTTTCCGCTTCGCTGGGCAGGCCGGTAGCCAATCACCAAGTCTATGTGCTGGACCCTCATCTACGGCCGGTTCCGATTGGGGTGAAGGGGCAAATCTGCATCTCTGGACACGGATTGGCCCGTGGATATTTGAATCGCCGTGACTTGACCGAAGCGGCATTTGTTCCCCATCCGTTCCGTCAGGGTGAGCGGCTGCTTCAGACAGGAGATTCCGGATATTGGCTCCCGGGCGGCGAGCTTGCCTTCATCGGCCGCAGCGACCGGCAGGTCCAAATTCGCGGATACCGGATTGAGCTAAGTGAAGTGGAGCGGCATTTATGCGCTTTCCCGGAAGTCGAAGAGGCGGCCGTGCATCCTCAGCCCGATTTTGAAGGCAACCTGCGGCTGTTCGCGTACTATACGGTCCGCAGCCAAGCGAGCATTATCGGCCAGCAATTGACGCATTGGCTGGAGTCGCGGATTCCTTCATATATGAAGCCCGCTGCTTATATTCAACTGGAGCGTATTCCCTACAATGCCAATGGCAAGCTGGAGGTTTCTGCCCTTCCGCAGCCCGGCGAGAGCCTTGCCCGTAACGGGGCCGCCTATGAACAGCCCCAGACCGCCACAGAGAAAACCATCGCAAAGGTCTGGGAGGAGATTCTTCAGCTCCGGCAGATTGGCGTGGAAGACAACTTTTTTGATCTGGGCGGACATTCGCTGCTGCTCGCCAAAGTGCATGACCGGCTCAGCCGGGAATTTCCCGTTCCACTGACGCTGGTGGATTTGTTCAAATACCCGACGGTCCGTTCACTTGCCGGATATCTCAGCGAAGGCTCGCGCGATGCTCTGGGGACTGATATTTACGAGACGGCCGCGAAGCAAAAAAACGCATTTCTCCGTTACCGGAAAACAGCTTCTTCCGTAGCGGTTCGCAGCACCACAGAGAAGGAGGAATAGATGCTATGAGTCATCCTGAGTATCCTTATAACGGAAATGAAATTGCGGTCATCGGCATGGCGGGAAGGTTCCCTCAGTCCGAGAACCTGGAGGCCTTCTGGCGGAATCTGACCGAGGGGAAAGAGTGTATTTCCCATTACTCCAGCCGGGAACTGGAGGAGGCCGGCATTGACCCCGGAATACTGAGTCAGCCGAATTATGTCCGGGCCAAAGGGGAAATCGGCCAGCTCGATGCATTCGATGCCGCTTTTTTCGGGATCAATCCCAAGGATGCGGAGCTTATGGACCCCCAACATCGGATGATGCTCGAATGTGCTTGGGAAGCGCTGGAGCATGCGGGCTACCAATCCTCAGAATGCAGAGGCTCCGTGGGCGTTTTTGCCGGAAAAAGCATGAGCTCATATCTGTTCCTGAACCTCTATCCTCATATTCAAAAAATGCTGGCCACCGGCAATTTGCAGGCAGCCATCGGCAATGACAAGGACAGTATGGCTACAACGATCTCCTATCGCCTGAACCTCAAAGGCCCGTCTATGGCGGTGCAGTCCTCGTCGTCCACCTCTCTGGTCTCCGTCTGCATGGCAGCACAGAGCCTGTTGACCTATCAATGTGACATGGCGCTGGCTGGTGGCATCACGGTTGGCCCGCCTGAACGTGCAGGCTACCTGTATGAGCCTGGAGGAATTATGTCGGCGGACGGGCACTGCCGCGCTTTTGACGAGAACAGCAGCGGATTTGTTCCGGGCAACGGTTACGGTCTTGTCGTGCTGAAACGACTGGATGAAGCGATCCGCGACAAGGATCATATCTGGTCTGTCATCAAGGGGTTTGCCGTCAACAATGACGGAGCGGATAAAATCAGCTATACCGCGCCAAGCGTAGGCGCACAATCCGAAGTCATCGCTTCGGCCCAGGCGCTGGCAGAGGTTCACCCGCAGACGATTGGTTACGTTGAAGCGCATGGCACCGGAACACGAATGGGAGATCCCATTGAAATAGAGGCGTTGACTCAAGCGTTCCGCCTCGGCACGAACCAGCGCGGGTATTGCCCGATCGGTTCGGTCAAGACGAACATAGGCCATCTCGATTCTGCCGCCGGCATTGCCGGCTTTATCAAAGCGACGCTCATGCTGCACCACAAGCAAATTCCGCCGACGCTGAATTATGAGCGCCCTAATCCGGCGATTGACTTTGACGGCAGTCCTTTTTACGTAAATACAGGGCTTACGGATTGGCCCGAACAAGCCTACCCGCGCCGCGCCGGAGTGAACTCGCTCGGTATGGGCGGCACCAATGCCCACGTGGTCCTTGAAGAAGGCCCACGTATGTACAGCGCATCAGCCGCGCCGGGGTGGCATATCCTTCCGGTCTCAGCGAAATCCGAGACCTCCCTGGCTGGTAATCTGTCCCGGCTGCAGCAATATTTGCGCGAAGAGACGCAGACTGAACTAGCGGATGTGGCATATACACTGTCGGTTGGCCGGCAGGCTTTTGGGATCAGGGCAGCTGTGGTCTGCTCCACGCAGGAAGAAGCGGTCCTGGCAATGGAAGCGGCCGACCCGCAAGCGGTATACCAGGGAGAAAGTCCTTCCAGGAACCGTCCTCTGGTGTTTATGTTCACGGGGCAAGGCTCGCAATATGTGGGGATGGCGGCAGGGATTTATGCTGCTGAACCGGTATTTCGTGATTATTACGACCGCTGCGCAGTGCAGATCCAAAGCCTGACGGGGATGGATATCAAGCCATTGATGCAATCCGTGAAGAACCACCCGCAAACACTGGACGTGAACGAGACCGCGCTTACCCAGCCATTGTTATTTGCTGTTGAGTACGCTATGGCCCAGCTCCTGATCAGCCGGGGACTTCGTCCACAGGCCATGATCGGCCACAGTCTGGGAGAATACGCCGCCGCAGCAATTGCTGGTGTGTTCAGTCTTGAAGACGCAGTTCTGCTGGTCTGCCGCAGGGCAGAGTGGATGTCCCGGACCGAAAGAGGAGCGATGCTGGCCGTTGGCCTCAGCCGTGAAGCAGTGAACGGATATCTTCAAGAGAGAATTACGCTGGCAGCGGTCAACAGTCCAGGTCTATGCGTGTTGTCGGGAGAAGAGGCCGCCATTACCGAACTGGAGCAGCGGCTGACGGAAGAAGGGATTTTTAATAAAAAACTGTCCACCTCTCACGCCTTCCATTCACCGCTGATGCAGCCGATGGTCGCCGCTTACCGTGAGCTGTTGATGCAGTTGGAATTAAAGGAACCCGCTGTTCCGATAATGTCCTGTCTTACCGGTACCTGGATGAAGGCTGAGGAGGCTACGGATCCCGAGTACTGGACCCGGCATATTCTCGACCCGGTTGTCTTTATGGATGGACTTGGGGCCCTGCTGCGCGAAGGGAACCGGTTGTTTGTGGAATTAGGACCAGGCTCCACATTGTGTGGTCTGGGGCGGCAGAACCCGGCAGCGGCTGAAGACAGTGTATGGGTGCCCGCCTTGCGTTCTATCGACGGGCAGGACGAGGACACGCGGGTGTTGGCCCAGGCCATAGCCAACCTATGGGTATGCGGTGCAGATCTGGACTGGGGGCTTTATTTCGGAAATGAGACGCGCCGGCGGGTTCCGCTGCCAACATATGCGTTCTCCCGGCAAAGCTACTGGGTATATCCCGAAGCTGCCCCATCCGGCTCAAATGCCACGGTTGCGGCAGGGACACAAGCATCCGGGATATCCGTACCGTTCAGTCCCATTCCCGAGCAACGTCAAACCGGATCACACCATGCCCGGCCTAAGGTAACGGCAGCTTACCGTGCGCCGGAGGGAAGCATCGAGCAGCAGCTTGTGGAGATTTTGGAACGGGAGCTTCATATTCAACCGGTGGGTGCAGATGATAACTTTTTCGAGCTGGGAGGTCATTCGCTGCTGGCCACCCAGGTGCTTGACCGGATTCGGCAAGCTTTGGGCGTACAACTGTCCATCGAGAACATATTTCTGCATCCGACCGTAAGCGGAATGGCTCAAGTGCTGGAGAACACTTCCGGAGAGACCCGCAAGGAGCAATCCATTGCAAGTTTGTTCCAGGAAATGGCTGCTATGAGCAGTGGCGAGATCGCCAGCGGCCTTGCAGAGGACAAACTCAAACCGAGCGGAGGGAAGGGGTAATGGCCGAACAAGTAGCCTTATCCTCATTGTCGCCTGAGCAAAAACAATGGTTTCGGCTGCAAATGCGTGAACGGGGCATTCCCGTGCTGCAAATTCCACTGGAAAAACAAACACGCGATGGCAAGGGATTACCGTTGTCCTACAGCCAGGAGCGGTTATGGCTGATGGAACAGCTCGGCGGCACCGCCTCCAGTTATCATCTACATCAGGCTATCCGAATTACCGGTGCTCTTAAGAAGGGGCATTTGGAAGCCAGCCTGCGCCTGCTGGCGTCCGCGCACGAGAGCTTCCGGACCTCATTCACCGCCACAGAGGGGAAGCCGCAACAGCACATTGCCGCTGGCAGCAACATTCCGCTGCTGCAGGTCAAGGTCACAGGGGCATCGGAAGCGGAGCGGCTGCGCCAGGTCGAACTGGCGGCCCAGCCGCTGCTTACGCAGCCGTTTGATCTCGGCAAGCCGCCATTGCTGCGCGCCGGATTGTATGAGCTGGCAGAGGACGATCACATGCTTGTGTTCGTCATTCATCATATTGTTGCGGATGGCTGGTCGCTTAGATTGCTTACAGAAGAATGGGTGCAGCTCTATAACGCATTATGCAAAGGTCAGAGCCCACTGCCTAATCAGCGTGTATACGACTATGCCGATTATGCCTGCTGGCAGAGAGAATGGATGCAGGCAGAGATGCTGACAGAAGGTCTGAATTACTGGAAGGAGCAACTGCGGGGCGCAGATCCTTTCTATACAATTCCTTCCCATCGCTCGCGCCCGCGCTTGCTGACCTCGAGTGGAGCTAGCTGCACGCTGCGGGTCGAAGCGGAGGAGCTTGAAGCGCTCAGAGTTCTCGCAAAATCTGCAGGATCCTCGCTCTTCATGACTGTACTGGCTGCCTTCAACGTGCTGCTGTACAGATACACCGGCAGGGGAGATGTTGTGGCCGGTACTCCGACGGCGGGAAGATGCCGGGAAGAAACCGAAGAGATGCTGGGCTGCTTCGTGAACAATGTGGTGTTAAGAACGGATATCCGCGAAGCGGGCAGCTTCACAGAGGTCTTGCAACTGACCATGCAGACAGTGCTTGGAGCCCTGAAAGCTCAGGAAGTTCCGTTCGAGCATGTACTGGATGCATTGAATCCGCCCCGGGACATGGCTTATTCGCCTTTATTCCAGCTCTTTTTTATCTTCCAGCAAGGCGGCATGTCATTGGATCAACTGGACGGTGCTGTCTGCACGCCACAGAAGTGGACTCAGCCCTCTGCCAAATTCGATATCACACTGGAAGTTATCGAGCATCTCCACCATTTGGATGTAATGCTGGAATACAACACCGATCTCTATGACAAAAGAATGGCAGAAGGACTGCTCGCCAACTATGTCTGGATGCTTGGGCATTTGCCGGCAAACGTGCAGCAGACGCTCCCGCAGCTTCCATTGATTTCTCCGTTTGAAGAAGCGGAGCTGCGTAAGGCAGGCATCGGCCCGGGTGTCGTTTACCCGGAGGGGTCGACACTGTATTCACTGGTGGAGCGGCAAGCCGCAGCCAGCCCGTCAGCCGTGGCTATTGTCTGCGGCCCACGTTCCTATACTTATGCTGAATTATATGGGGCCGCAGAGCGATTAGCCGCATATTTGCAGCGCTCAGCCGGCGCAGGGCCGGGCCGTCGCGTTGGCATCTGTGCCCGTCCTTCGTTCGAGCTGGCGGCAGGCATCCTGGGCATTCTGATCAGCGGCAGCGCTTATGTTCCGCTCGACCCGGCCTTTCCAGAGCAGCGGCTGCAATACATCGCGGGCCACGCCGAACTGGACTGCATTCTGGTAGATCATCCTGCGGAAGCCGGGCGGTTCGGCGGCCATCGCTGCTGCGACATCAGCCCAGGCAGCCTGTGTTGGCAAACGAATGGTGTCCTATCTAGCTCCAAGACATCTGACAGACCGCATCACGCTTATATGATTTATACCTCCGGGAGTACAGGTCAGCCCAAAGGGGTAGCCGTGACTCAACGGAATGCGGTCCATTTCCTATATGCCATCCAGGATCTGCTGCATATGACTTCCGAGGATTCGCTGTTGTCTGTCACGACATGCTCGTTTGATATTTTCTTGCTCGAACTGTTTTTGCCATTATCCGTTGGGGCAGCGGTGATCTTCCCGCAGGAGGGAAGCAGCAGAGATCCAGGACTGCTTATGGAGAATATGAATCGTTATAAGCCGACCTTTATGCAGGCAACACCGGTATTGTGGCGGCTGCTGCTGGCGGAGGGCTGGAAGGGTTCGGAGCACATGACTGTACTCTGCGGTGGTGAGGAACTGAAGCCGGAGCTTGCTGCACAATTGTTCCATAGGGGTAAAGCGGTATGGAATTTGTACGGTCCTACCGAAACGGCGGTATGGTCTCTGGCCCACAAGCTTACGCCGGATGACCTCCTGCACAAAGTCCCGATTGGCAGACCGATCGGACGTACAACCTGCTTGGTCCTGGATGAAGCGCTGGCGCTTGTCCCACTCGGAGCCGAAGGCACACTGTACATCGGAGGTGACGGCGTAACGGATGGCTATCACCGTCAGCCGGAGCTAACCGCGCAGAAGTTCATCATAAACCCGCTGGACAAGGCGGGAGGACGGCTATTCAATACGGGAGACCGGGTCCGGCTGCTGCCTGGAGGAGAAATGGTCTATCTCGGCCGCAAAGACCAGCAGCTCAAGCTGCGGGGCTTCCGCATCGAGCCTTCTGAGATTGAACAGCAGTTGAACCTTCAGCCAGAGATTGCGGCAAGCGCCGTGGTCGCTTGTGACGACGGACAGGGAGAACAACTGCTGGCTGCGTATTGGGTGCCGTCTCCTTCAGCCTCCGGCAAGGAGGCCATTCCTGACGAAGCAGACTGGAAGGAAACACTCCGCGGGGTGCTTCCCGGTTATATGATCCCGGCACGGTTCATTAAGCTTGCTGAGCTGCCTTTGACACCAAACCGCAAGGTAGACCGGCAATTCCTTTCACGGCTGCCACTGGACAAGGCGGTGTTAACCCGCAGTTACACAGCGCCGCGAAGCACAACTGAGATCCGGCTCGCCGAGGTATGGGGTGAGGTGCTGAACCTGACCAGCGTCGGAATATACGATCATTTTTTTGATTTGGGTGGTAATTCTTTGCTCGCTGTCAAGCTGCTGGCTGAAATCCGCTCCAGGATGGAGGTAGAGCTGACGCTCCGGGAGCTGCTTATCGCCTCCACCATTGCCAATATGGCAACTGAACTGGATACGGCTGCAGTGGCATCTTTGTCAGAGACAGGAAGCTCAGCCAGAGTGGATTTACCCGAATTTACAGTGTCGCCGCATGAAGCCTTTGAACCCTTTCCATTGACCGAAGTGCAGATGGCCTATTGGAGTGGGAGACGGAATGGCAGCGCCGCCACCCATGTCTACCAGGAGATGGAGTTTGCGGGTCTTGATATTGAACGTTTCGAACAGTGCTTCCAGGCGCTCATTAAGCGGCATCCTATGCTGCGGGCCATGATCATGCCGGACGGCTTGCAGCAGATTCTGGAGGAAGTCCCGCCATACCCAGTGAGAATGGCAGACGCAAGCAGCTGCTCCGAAGCGGAGCGCATCGCGCGGCTAGACGACATTCGTCAAGTGATGTCGCAGACCATTCATACCGGCAGTTGGCCGATGTTCGCCATTGAAGCGACCCGGCTGCCCGAAGGACTGACCCGGCTGCATATCAGCTTTGACCTAATGATCGCCGATGCGCGGAGTTTTCGGATTATTCTGGATGAACTGGCTGCGCTGTATGCCGGAGCGGCCGAATTGCCGCCACTGGAAGCGACTTTCCGTGATTATGTACTTTCCTTGCTGTCCGTAACCTCTGCAGACCGCTACAGAATAGCACAGTCCTATTGGCAAGAGCGAATTTCCAGCCTCCCGGGTGGTCCGCAGTTGCCTGTTGCGGTTTCTCAAGTCTTGACGCGGCAGGAATTCAAGCGCTGGAAGGCCGTTCTGCCGGCCAGGCTCTGGTCGAAGCTGTCGGCGGCGGCACGCAGACGGGGGTTAACTTCCTCCGCTTTGCTGCTCGCCTGTTATGCGGAAGTGCTTGCGTTGTATGCCAAGCAGCCGCATTTCTTGGTGAATCTAACGCTGTTTAACCGTCTCCCGCTGCATCCGCAAATGGAGCATCTGGTTGGCGATTTCACAACCATCAGTCTTCTGGAGGTCGATTACCGTGACCCTCTTCCTTTTGGCAGCAGGGCTCAACAGCTCCAGGAGCGTCTGTGGACCGATCTCGATCATCGCCTTTACAGTGGCATCCGTGTGACAGAACAGCTTATGGCCCACAGCATTCTGAGTGAACCGGTTCCGGTAGTGTTCACAAGCCTGCTGGACTTGTCTGGCACGGAGGGGACGACAGCCGGATTTGATCAGATCTTCCAGCGGAGGAATGAATCCGAGACGGAAGCGCGCAGTCTGTCGGAGACACCTCAGGTGTGGCTGGATCACCAGGTAGCTGAACGGGACGGCGAGCTTCACTACAATTGGGACGCGGTAGAGAGCAAGTTCCCGCCGGGAGTGCTGAATGAGATGTTTGCCATCTATGGAAGCTTGCTGCGCCGTTTGGCAGAAGAAGAAGAGGCCTGGGAGCAGGCACTGCCGCTGGCCGATTCGGGTTCAGCCGGATTCGCTCACCGTCTTAGACTGGCAGAAATTGACACACGACACCAACACAAACAGGAGACGCAGGACATTGCCCTGCATCATGGCTTTCAGCGGATGGCCCGCAGCCAGCCTGGTGCAACGGCTCTCATTGCCAATGGATATACGTTCTCTTACGAGGAACTGAACCGCACTGCCAATGCTGTAGCGCATCAGCTGGTGGCGTATGGCATACAGCCGGAGACATTGGTTGCCGTAGTGATGGAAAAAGGTTGGGAGCAGGTGGCGGCGGTCCTAGGGATCTTAAAGGCCGGAGCTGCCTACCTGCCGGTGGATGCGGGTCTGCCTGCCTACCGCATTGGTGAGCTGCTGGAGCTCGGACAGGTTCAAGTGGTACTGGTCCAGTCCTCTGTCCCTGTAGGTGATTGGGCCACTACCGGTATGAAGACCATAGAGGTCAACGTAAACACCGGAAACGAAGAGACGCCGGAATATGGAGGCCATGCGGATGGAATAGGCGAGCAGCTGGCCTACGTTTTATTCACTTCCGGCAGTACAGGAACGCCTAAAGGGGTGATGATCAGCCATATAGCCGCGGTTAATACGTTGACCGACATTAACCGCAGCTATGGGCTGAACCCGCAGGATGTCGTGCTTGGCCTTTCTTCGCTAAGCTTCGATTTGTCCGTATTCGACATCTTCGGCTGCTTGGCGGCAGGAGGCACACTTGTGCTGCCAGAGCCGCAGCGGCTGCGCGATCCGGCACACTGGCTGGAGCTGATGCAGAAGCACCGGGTTACGGTCTGGAACAGCGTTCCGGCCTTCATGAACATGCTATTGATGTATGCCGCATCTGAAGTACGGCTGGATTCCCTCAGACTGTGCCTGCTGAGCGGAGACTGGATTCCTTCTACTCTTCCGGGAGCCATCCGCCGCCTGAGTCCTGAGGCCGGGGTTATTGCGCTTGGCGGGGCAACCGAAGCAGCGATCTGGTCGATTCACTTCCCGGTTCACACTGTCGATCCGGCTTGGACCAACATTCCCTATGGTCTGTCCATGTCCGGCCAGCGTGTATATGTGCTGAATGCACGGATGGAAGAATGTCCAGTATCGGTGCCGGGAGAGTTATATATTAGCGGTCTGGGCGTTGCCAGCGGCTATTGGCGGGATGAGATCCGCTCTGCTGAGCGCTTTGTCATGTCGCCTATCACCGGAGAACGCCTCTACCGGACGGGGGATTGGGGCCGCTATGGGTCAGACGGAGTCATTGAATTCCTTGGACGCGACGACCTCCAGGTCAAAATCAGCGGCTACCGCATTGAGTTAAGTGAAATCGAAAGCACCCTGAAGACCTGTCCCGGCGTTCAAGAGGCTACTGTGCTTGCTGAAGGAGAGGAGGACGCGAGACGTCTGCGCGCTTTTGTGATTCTCGGTTCGGAACTGCAACCCTTGCCGGACCCGGCTGCACTGCGTTCCCATCTGCGCTCCCGGCTTCCAGGCTACATGGTTCCTTACAGTATAAGCATTCTCGAAGAATTCCCTTTGACTCCCAACGGCAAAATTGACCGCAAAGCACTTTTGGCCATTCTGCCTGAGACGATTGAACTCGCAGTGGGACCGACGCAATCCGTACTGGAAGAAGGTATTATCTCCATTTGGAAGGAACTGCTGAACCGTCCGCATATCGGCAGGGATGAGCATTTTTTCGATCTTGGCGGCAATTCGCTTAAGCTGGTTCAAATGCAATTGAAGCTGCAGGGGATGCTGAACCGCGAGATTCCTATCGTCGAGCTGTTCAGGCATACCTCCGTCGCGGCGATGGTTGAATTTTTCGGAAGTGCTTCAGTGGACAAGTGCCCTGCAGGTATGGAGCAAAAAGCGGTGGACCGGGCGGACAGGCGGTTTCATGCAAGACAGACGCGCCGCAGATGATTTTGAACATAAGGGAGGAAAAATAGTGAGCAAGGAACAGTCGGAGCAGGATATAAGCAATGATATCGCCATCGTCAGCATGGTGTGCCGGTTCCCCGGGGTGGATTCCGTGGAGCAGTATTGGGAGCTTCTCGTTAGTGGGACGGATGCGCTTCAGCTAAGCCCCGCACCGGCAGGACCAGGCATAGAACCCCTGAACCGCTTGGGGAGCGAAGGTCTGATCCCGGTGAATACTTCACTGAAGGACACCGAGAAATTTGATGCAGCCTTCTTCAAGCTGACCGGCAGGGAAGCCGAAATCACCGATCCGCAGCATCGGCTTTTTATGGAGAGCGCCTGGGAGGTACTGGAGAAGGCAGGGTATAACCCGCTGAATTATCCCGGACTGATTGGTTTGTTCGCGGGAGTCAGCACCAGTACCTACCTGATTAACCACTTGCTTGCGGACAGGGACCGGAACGAATCCGTCAGTGATTTGCAGCTCATGATCGCCAACGACAAGGACCATATGACCGCCCAAATTGCCTATCGCCTAAATATTTGCGGACCTGTCGTTGCCGTACAGACTTCTTGTTCGACTTCTCTCGTAGCAACGCATTTGGCCTGTGAAAGTCTGCTCAGCGGACAATGCGACCTCGCGCTCGCAGGGGGTGTGACGCTCAAATTCCCGCAAGTTCCGGGTTATCTGCATCGCCAAGGGGGGTTGACCGCAGCAGATGGGATGATTCGCGCTTTTGACGCAGAGGCTACTGGGACTGTATACAGCAATGGCCTGGGAATCGTCGTCTTGAAAAGGCTTGAAGATGCGCTGCGTGACGGAGACACGATCCAGGCCGTAATCAAAGGATCGGCGATTAACAGCGACGGCGCTAACCGGATCGGCTACGCTGCTCCCGGTGTGGATGGCCAGGCGGCAGTCATTGCTGAAGCCATGAGCATCGCCCAAGTCCAGCCGGATGCAATCAGCTACGTTGAAGCACACGGCAGCGGCACGCCGCTAGGAGATGATATTGAGCTTGAGGCGTTAAGTAGAGCATTCGCAGCGGCACGCTCCAACCGTTTTTGCGCAATTGGTTCAGCCAAAACCAACATCGGCCATGTCGAGATGGCTTCTGGGGCAGCCGGTCTGATCAAAACAGCCTTGGCGCTCAAGCACCGGAAAATTCCGGCAAGTCTTCATTTTGAGACACCGAATCCCAAGCTTGAGGAGCACAGCAGCCCCTTCTACGTGAATGATATGCTTGCTGACTGGGATGCCGGGGAATATGGGCGGTATGCCGGAGTCAGCTCCTTTGGACTAGGTGGAATCAATGCCCATCTGGTGCTGACAGAAGCACCGGTTCAGGCGGAAGGGGATGCGGAGAACCGCTGCGAGCTTCTGGTCCTGTCGGCCAAGACAGCAAGTGCATTGGAGCGGATGTGCGCCAATATGGCGGCTCATATAGAAATACACCCGCAGCTTAATCTAAGCGACGTGGCCTATACCCTTAAGACAGGACGGGCAGTATTTGCCGTTTCAAAAGCTATTGTCTTTCGCGGGCGCACCGATCTGCTGGAGCAGCTAAGGGCTGCGAGTGTAACGGGTACTACACGTCTGGGATCTACGGAGGGCAAGCTGGCAGTTTGTTTAAGCTTCTCCCAAAACTGTGTGCTCTCTGCAGAGGAGGCCCGCGATTTATACGAATCGAATCCGTCATTTCAGCAGTTGATTGGCGAGTTGTCCGACCAAATCCGCCGCTCTTATCCACTCGACCTGAGACATTATGTTCGGTCCGCCCTTGCGCCTGAAGCTTCTACCGCTACCGGGAGAATGCTGTCGTTTGCGCTGCAATTGGCGCTTGGCCGCCTGTTCCTTGGCTGGGGCATTGAGGCCTCTTCCATCGTTGGTGCAGGAATAGGAGACTGGGCCAGACAGGTGTTGGAGGGCGAATGCGCCTTGGAGGATGCTATACATCAAGTCTATAGCGAAGACAAGGATCATACTTCCGGTCAAGCACCTGTACAGGTGGAGCAGGTCTATGTCCTGAACCTGGGCAAGCCCAGCCAAACCGGCGGGCAGATTGCAGCGGCAGGCCAAGCACCCGGACAATATTGGCTGCAAAGCGAAATTGCCCAGTTATGGCTGGCAGGCGCTGAACTGGATTGGGCGCTGTATTACGAAGGGGAACGCAGACACAAGCTGGAGCTCCCAACCTATCCTTTTGAACGTGGTGTATTCTGGATCGGCCCTTCCAGCGGGCGTGCCACAGCAGATGTTGAGAGTGACAGCCGCCAAGGGAACAGAACGGCTAGCAACAACTATTATCAGCAGAAAGTCAAAGAAATCTGGGAGCAGAGCCTTGGGCTTGAGATCACGAATGGACAAGAGACCTTCTTCGAGCTGGGCGGGCATTCCCTGCTGGCGACCCAAATTTTGTTTGTGATGAACAAGACCTTCCGTACGGAAATTACGCTCCAGCAGTTTTTCGATCATCCTACTGTGGACGATCTGGCTGCATTGGCAGCGGAGCAATCCGGGCAAGGCATCAGTGCGTATACCGATCTTCCTGAGGTGCAGATTGCCTTGGCGGAGCGGTATGAACCCTTTCCACTGACCGATGTGCAAAAGGCCTACTGGATCGGCCGTTCGGAGGGCCTGGAGCTTGGGAATGTATCGACCCATATGTATTTTGAAAATGATGTCGATGACCTCAATCTGAACACGTTCCAGCAGGCGTTCCAAGCGCTGATTGACCGGCATGACATGCTTCGCGCAGTAATTCTTCCAGATGGACAGCAGCAGATTTTGCCTCATGTTCCCGGCTATGCAATCCGTTCTTATGACATCGCCTCTTTCGGGGAAGAGGCACGGAGCGCCCATGTGCGGTCCGTTCGTGAAGAGATGTCGCACCAGGTGCTGGATTGCAGCCAGTGGCCGCTGTTTGATGTCCGCGCGACGCGGCTGCCTGAAGGCCGGGTCCGGCTGCATATCAGCGTCGATCTGCTAATCGCCGATGCCTGGAGCCTGGAGCTGCTGCTGCGCGAGCTCTCTGTGCTGTACCTGAATCCAGCCCATGTCTTCGAGCCGCTGACCTTGTCCTTCCGCGATTATGTGCTGGCTGCTGCAGAGATTGAAAAAAGCGAATTATTCAGCCGCTCCGAGACGTACTGGAAGGGCCGGCTGGACTCCCTGCCGATGGGACCGCAGTTTGAACTGGTGAAGGAACCGTCCCAGGTGCTGAAGCCGGAATTCAGACGGCGGCAGCATGTCATCTCCGCCCCACACTGGAAGCAGTTCAAAAAGAGAGCGGAAGGTTATGGCATTACCTCTACGGTGGCTTTACTGTCTGCTTTTTCGGAGGTGCTGACGTTATGGAGCCGCAAGGCGCATTTCGCCCTTAATCTGACCTTATTCAACCGTCTGCCGATCCATCCCGAAGTAGGCGAAGTCATTGGGGACTTCACCTCCCTGACTCTGCTGGAAATTGACAACCGTGAACCGGGTGCCTTCATCAGCCGGGCCCGGCGCCATCAGCGCAGGCTGCTTGAGGATATGGATCACCGCTATTTCAGCGGTGTGCGGGTGACAAGGGAGCTGCTGGCCAAATACAAAGAGCCATCGAAGGCGATTGTACCCGTAATCTTTACGAGCATTCTGAATCAGACGGAACAGGCTGTGGCCGAAGGCCAGCCCGCACAGGCTCTGCAGGAGGATCGCTACAGTGTCTCGCAGACTCCTCAGGTGTGGCTGGATCACCAGGTGCTGGAACGGGATGGGGAACTGCATTTCAATTGGGATTCTGTAGATGAACTGTTCCCGGCCGGCATGCTGGACGAGATGTTCGCTGCGTATTGCGGGCTGCTGGACATGCTGGCTAAGGAAGCACAAGTCTGGGATGAACCACTGCCCCTGAGTATGGAGCTTTCGCGCAGGATGCCGCACCGCGAACGTCTTCATGAGGTTGCAACGTTCCATGCCCGGCCACTGCCGCCTAATTCGTCACCTGGATCACTGCTGGAGCGTTACCATAACAATGTACGGCAGCGTCCGTCCGCAGTGGCACTTATCGCCTCTGGAGGGCAGCTTAGTTATTCCGAATTGAATGACTACGCCGATTACGTTGCCGGTCAGCTTATCCTTAATGGAGCCCGTCCGGGCGAACCGGTGGCCGTTGTGATGCACAAGGGCTGGGAGCAGATTGCTGCCGTGCTTGGCATTCTCAAGGCTGGCTGCGCGTATCTGCCCGTGGATGCCTCGCTTCCCCAAGCCCGGATAGCTGAGCTTCTGCGGCTTGGACAAGTCGCAAATGCCGTCATTCAGCCCCATTTGGATCATACAGATTGGCCGCAGCTTATGCATGTTGTTCTTAATGAGCAGTGCAAGCCCGACGGCAAATACGGAGCAGAGGATCCGGAGGCGGCGGACCGCCTGGCATATATTATGTTCACTTCAGGAAGCACAGGCGTTCCCAAAGGGGTCATGGTTAATCACCGCTCTGTTCTCAATACCACTGAAGATATTCTTCACACTTATAAAGTTGGACCGCATGATGTCATGTTCGGCTTGTCTGCGCTGAACTTTGACCTGTCCGTGTTTGATATCTTCGGCATGCTCTCTGCAGGAGGCACACTCGTTCTGCCGGACAAGGATCATCTCCGGGACCCTGCGCATTGGCTGGAGCTGATGAACCGGACAGGCGTGACCCTCTGGAATACAGTTCCTGCTCTCCTTAGCATGCTTACCGAACTGGTCAAGGATACGAATGCTCCGGTCTGCGGCTCGCTACGGCTCGCTCTGCTTAGCGGTGACTGGATCCCGCTGGGCTTGCCTCAAGCAGCCAGCCGGTTGAAGCCAGGGCTTGAGGTGGTCTCATTAGGCGGGGCCACCGAAGCAGCTATCTGGTCGATTGCTTACCCGATTCAGGAGGTCTTGCCTGGCTGGACCAGCATTCCTTACGGACGTTCACTCGCCAATCAACGGGTATACGTGCTGAACGAACGGATGGAGGAGTGCCCTATTGGCGTATGCGGGGAATTGTATATTGGGGGAGAAGGCCTAGCTATGGGCTACTGGCAAGATGAACTGCGAACCCTTGAACGGTTCATCCGTCATCCT
The DNA here is from genome assembly GCF_052044425.1 of Paenibacillus sp. 22594. Lineage (NCBI taxonomy): Bacteria > Bacillati > Bacillota > Bacilli > Caryophanales > Paenibacillaceae > Paenibacillus > Paenibacillus sp. 22594. The sequence continues at coordinate 135,188 of NZ_JBQENA010000001.1, read as the reverse complement.
CTGACCGGCCAGCGCCTCTACCGCACCGGTGATTTCGGGAGATATGTGGAGGACGGGAATATAGAATTCCTGGGCCGGGAGGATTTGCAGATTAAGGTACGCGGACATCGCATTGAGCTAGGCGAGATCGAAGCTGCCCTGAAATCCCATCCTTATATCAGGGAGGCCACCGTAATCAGCCAGGGGGAAGGCGAACGCAAACGGTTGTCCGCCTATGTGACCGTGGACCGTGAACAGGCTTACGGTGTCACGGGGATGGCCGGGCAGGAATTGATCACGGGGGCAGTGGACCGGATGTTGTTCAAGCTGAATGAACCCGCATTGCGAAATAATCTATCCGGTAAAAGCTACAGTCTGGGCGATGCAGAGGAAGGCAACGCTCCATTCTTGCGGCGGCGCAGCTACCGCAGCTTCGTGAAGGAGCCGATTTCCCGGCGGCAATTCGGGGCATTTACGTCCGCTCTGTCACAAAGGACTTTCGATGGTCTTCCTTTTCCCAAGTTCCAATATGGTTCTGCAGGCGGGTTGTATCCAGTCCAGGTCTACTTCCATCTGAAGCCGGGAGCGGTAGAGGATCTGCCTGGCGGGCTGTATTATTACAACCGCAAGGAGCATCAGCTTGTTCTGCTAGAAGAACATCCAAGGATGGATGCTGCCATTCATGCGCCGGGGAACCGTGAAGTTTTTGAAGCTTCGGCCTTCCAGATTTTCCTGATCGGCTGCATGGATGCAATCGTCCCTATGTATGGACAGAAGGATGGCCTGGGCTATTCGATGATGGAAGCCGGGATCATCTCGCAGCTCCTGGAAGATAAAGGCCCTGAAAACGGAATTGGCTTAATTCAAATGGGTACCCTGGGTTTCGATCACATCCGCCCAATGTTCCGGCTGCGTAGTAACGATGTTTATCTGCATTGCCTGCTTGGAGGCGGGATTACGCCTGAGCAGATGACTTTGTCTGGACAGGTGGAAGAGATGAACCTCTATTCTTCCAATAAAACCACTGCCAAGGAGAGCAAACCGGACATCGGCAAAGCCCTAACCGCTTATCTAAAAGAGAAATTGCCTTCATACATGGTACCGTCCGCTATACAGGAGCTGGAGAATTTCCCTCTGACGGCCAATGGCAAAGTGGACCGCAAAGCGCTTGCTCTTCTGGCGCCGCAGCTCCCGGAAACCGATGAAGCGGCCGCTATGACGACTAGCGAACTCCCCTCTGGATCAGCTCCGTTGTTGCAGCAGATTGCGGATGCCTGGCGCAAAGTTCTGAACCGTCAGGATATTGGCCTGCACGATAACTTCTTCGATCTTGGTGGTGATTCGATTACCATGGTCGCGCTCTTCCGTGAATTGCAGGAGGATTATGGAAGCAGGCTGACAATGGTAGAACTATTCAGGTATCCGACGATTAGGGAGCTGTGTGAATTCCTGCTGGAAGATGAAGCAGCTTCCCCGCCGCAGGATGGCTTGCCTCTGGAGCGGGAACGGGCCGATTCCCGGCGCAGCGCCCTGGCCCAGTTAGCCGGCAAACAGCGGCAAGGCCGATAAATAACCTAAATTCAGGAGGGAATAGAACATGAAGAAATTTTTGCTGCTGTTATTTATTGCGCTGCTGGCTTGTCCGGGCGGCTCTGCCTTATCGGCTGCTGCTCCAGGGATCAAGATCTCGTGGAATGGCACACCGATTACCTTTGCAGGGGCCTCACCGGTTCAGGAGGGCAAGACCTGGCTCGTACCGATCCGGCCTGTCTCCGAAGAACTGGGTGCAGATTTGCAATGGGCTGCCAAAGAAAGGAAGCTTACCCTGTCAACGTTTGCCCGGACGGCAATACTGGTTCCCGGCAGCAAGCAAATGAAGGTCAACGAGCAGACCATTACTCTTCATACAGCCCCTAGAGAGCATCAGTCCGCCATCCTCGTTCCATTGGAGGCGCTGGAGGCGATTGGGCTTGTAATAACCTGGAATCCGGCGAAAACCGCAGTGGATCTGAAGCCGGAATTCACCGTTGTCAAAAAGTACGTTTTCCCCATTCAGGTTGCAAGCATCCGTTACCGCGGCCAATACGAGGAAATTACCAAGGTCTTTACCCTGCTGGACAGCAAAGTGAAAGATGTAATCAATGGTCAAGGCATGAGTTTGTATTATGAGCAGAATTATGAACTGGGACATGACACAGAGCTTTGCATTCCGGTCAGCAAAGCTGTGGAGGGCGAGTCCATAGAGTACAAGGGCCAGAAGATTCCGATAGTTACCAAAACGCTGGAAGGCGGTTATTTCCTGTCGGTGGTTCACCAGGGAACGCCGGATACGCTGGGTGACGTCTGGGCGCAAATGGACTTATATGCTAAAAATACAGGAGTCCAGCTTACATCACCGTCACGGGAAGTATATGTGCATGAGGATCTGAAGGATTACCGTAAACAGGTTACGGAAATTCAGCTCCGGTTCAAAGACCTATGAAGCATTATAACGAAGGTACGTTTTGCTGGGCCGAGTTAGGTAGCGGTGATCCGGCGGCATCCGCTGCATTTTATACCGCATTATTTCCTTGGACCACGCAAACGACAACTATGGAAGATGGGCGCAGCTACACGGTATTCCAATCGGACGAACAAGATGTGGCTGCCATGTATTCCTTGGGTGATCCCAAGTTGACCTCTTTCTGGGGCTGCTACATTGCTGTTCAGGACGTGGGGTTCTCGGCTGAACGGGCCCAGCTACTTGGAGCGGAAATGCTCATTGCCCCAAGACGGATAGCGGACAAGGGCGGTATGTGTGCATTCCGTGATCCTACCGGAGCGATGGTGGCCTTATGGGAAGCGGCAGAGCACCTGGGCTCGGGCGTTCAGCACGAACCGTACTCTATCGACTGGCATGAGCTGTATACAACGGATCTGAACGCCGCCGCTCATTTTTATACGGAACTGCTGGGGTGGGCAATGGAAGAAGTGCCTACTCCGTCAGGCCGTTATCTCCAGTTCAAGGTTGGAGCAGACTACGTAGCCGGCATGAAGGAAATCCCCAAAGACATGGCGAACATGAGCAGTGGCTGGGGATTATATTTCAAGGTTCCCGGATGCGAGAAGGTCACTCAGCAAGCGGCAGCTTTGGGAGCTGCTGTGGTTATTGCCCCAACTCCTGTGCCGGGTGGCGGGACATTTGCCACTTTGCAAGATCCGCAGGGAGCTTTCTTTTCGATCCAACATGGGTTCTAAGCAAATATTCTTCCGGGATAGCCCTAAACAACTGTTTGACGTTTGGCTATCCCGGATATTCCAAAAAGAATAGTGAGGTAGTGACACAATGACCTACTTGCAAATTACCAAAGAAAATATTGAGCACGAACATATCTGCTGTGCCCTGGGCGCGAAGCAATATGAGCAGGCGGTCCGGGACAAAAAACAATGGCTGAGTGAACGGATGGAGGAAGGGCTGGTTTTTTACCGGCTGAATGACCGGGCGAAGGTTTTTATTGAATATTTGCCTGCTGAGAAGGCTTGGATCCCGCTTAATGCCCCTAACTATATGTATATTAACTGCCTATGGGTATCTGGGAGACACAAGGATAACGGTCATTCCAAACAGCTTCTGGAAAAATGCAAGGCAGATGCTCAAGCCAAGGGCATGGATGGTATTGTCCATATTGTCAGCAAGAAAAAGATGCCTTATTTGAGCGACAAACGTTTTTTTGAGCATATGGGTTTTCAAATCATCGATGAAGCAGCTCCTTATTTCGAGTTGGCGGTACTAAAGTGGAACGATGAGGGGAAGCAGCCGACTTTTGCACATTCTGTGAAGTCTGCGCCAGCCTCAGGCGATGGGATTTGTATTTATTACACAGCACAATGCCCCTTTGCCGTTGGCGTTTTGGAGGATTTGCGGAAAGTGGCCAAGGAGAAAGGCATCCCGTTTACGGCTCACCTGCTTACTACCAGGGAAGAAGCACAGGCTGCCCCCTCGGTCTGGACAACCTTTAGTCTGTATCTTAATGGTACGTATATTACCCACGAGATTATGAGTCCGGGCAAGTTCGCGAAACTGCTCGACAGCGCCAAATAGGACGGATACAGGGAGGGAAAAACTTGAATTTAGCTTATCTTACCGCTTCCGATGTAATCCGGCTGCTTGAACAGGGTGAGGTGAATTCCAGGCAACTGCTGGATCACTATTATGGCCGTATGGACCATGTGAATGAACTACTCAATGCCGTTGTGCAGCAGCAGCGGGAAACTGCCTACGCCCAGGCGGATCAGGCGGACCGGGACAGAAAAGAAGGCCGGTGGCATGGGCCACTGCATGGCCTGCCACTTACGGTCAAGGAGTCTTTTAATGTCAGCGGGATGCTTACAACCTCCGGAGCCCCGCATTTGAAACATAACATTGCTGCAGAACATGCGGCCACGGTGCAACGATTGATTCAGGCCGGAGCGATCGTTATGGGGAAAACCAACGTGCCGGTAATGACTGCAGACTGGCAGACCTATAATGATCTATACGGCACGACCAACAACCCGTGGAACACAAGCTTGACACCAGGGGGTTCATCTGGCGGCAGTGCAGCCGCTTTGGCGTCTGATTGCACGCCTGTGGAATTCGGCAGCGATCTGATCGGCTGCCTGCGGATTCCTGCGCATTATACCGGTGTATATGCCCATCGCTGCAGTCTTGGAATGCTGTCGCTTAGAGGACATGTTCCCGGTAATCCTCCCGGTGATCCAAGCGAACCCGATTTGTCGGCGGCTGGCCCACTGGCCCGAAGCGCCAAGGATCTGCGGCTGATGATGGATGTACTGTATGATCCCTGGGTAGATGTGCCTGTCCCTCCTGATTTCCGCACTAACACATTAAAGGAGCAAGCGAAGATTAAAGTCCTGACCTGGTTTGAAGCTCCGGGGCATGAAATAGATGAACGTATTAAACGCAGATATGCTGATTTTACCGCAGGCTTATCAGGGCTGGAGGGGGTGGAGGTTCACCACGGAATGCCTCCTGAGATCCAAATGGACGAGTTGTTCGACTTGGCTATGAAGCTGTCTGGACGGCTTGTCGGCACCTCATTCAATTCAAGGCAGCGCCTGACTGCAAGTCTGGCCTCCCTTGGCCTGAGGGCATCCCGTTTGGTGACGAAGGCTTTTCCCGAAGGGCTTGAGGACTATTACCGGGCGATGAATCAGAGTGAGGGGGAACAAGAGGAAACGGACCGCCTGCGTCAGGAATATAACCGTGTGATCAATTCCTTACTTCAGGAATATGATGTTCTGCTGCTGCCCATCAGTCCGGTATTGGCTATTCCCCACATGCAGCAGGCGGTACCTAGAAGGATTCTGGAAGTGAATGGACGAGCGACTGGATATAACGAGCATTTAATCTGGAATATCCTGGCGACTGTCTTTGGGCTGCCTGCCACGATTTTGCCGCTAAACCGCTCTAACGATGAATTACCTTGTGGAATCCAAATCATCAGTGGGCATTTCAAGGATCACATCACCATTGACTTTGCCGAAATATGCGAGACATTGACAGGTGGATTTCAAATTCCTCCTGGCTATTAGTACAGATGAGAAAAAGGAGAGCACCCCAGTAGATACTGCGATGCTCCTCCTCAACCTTTCTCAAAACTCAGCTAACTTTTGATATGACTGATCCCGAAAATGGCACAGAGCTGGTCTGCACTATGTTCCATGGCCTTGCTGATTTCCCAGAGGCAGCAAAATATTGTCCTGTACGGTCAGACCATCAAGCAGCATAAAGTCTTGAAATACAAAACCGAGCTTTTTGATTGCGGACTTCAGCCAGCAACCGACTATATTCTCAAACACCATAGAAAAATGAGTGGTGTCATAATAGCCCATCTTCTGACCAATCTCATAGATTTTTCACTCACAAGAGTATTCCTGGAAAATGGTCTTTGCCAAAAATGATGCTGAATATAACAAGCTCAAGGAAGAAATGATTACGAAGTCTAAAGGCCTTGGTTATGACGAGGCGGTAGCCTTTGAAGTCGGAAATGCCGAAAAAAAAGGTTTTCCCAAACAGATAAGCTTCTATATTTGCAGAATAAGAAAGCCGGTTGTCCAGAGGGATCTGGTCAACCGGCTTTTCCTTAAGAAAAGCTATACAGGCGTACGTCATGAGGTGGTTCAGTGGTTGAAGCACACTGGCGGTAACTTGGGCTGGCGTCCCGCTCCACAACTCGGTGCTGGAGGCTACACCGCTGAAGCCAATCTCTTTAAGCGCCAGTTCCAGCGGTAGCGGGATATCGCCAACGTTGAATACTCCAGCATACCTCGTGCCATCGCTGTGTATGATAGTCCAGACGTTGAGAGTGCCTCTCTGGCTTCGCAGCTCTCGCTGTTCATGCGTGGCACCTCGCGGTTGGTCAGCTGCGACAGTGTCCAATGAAAGGCGTACTATCGGCGGTCAGAGGTGGCACTTCCCCCGCAATTCGCAGGAATTTACGCCAATGGGACAAAATCAGTTTAGGCCGGAACAGCAATTGCCAGGGATCTTTTGAATCCGGGAAATACGCCTTCACCGGAGTGGTGTACTTAGGTAACTATGCGGACGACTCGCCAGACGCTTCCGGGCTGAACCTCAGCGGCAGAGGAGGGCAGTCGGGACATCATTAACTGGCCGTTTCTGAATACTGCCCGCCTAGTAAACCCGCTTACTACGAAGCCGCAACGCCTAGCAAAAGGGACCCGTCCTAATTTGGAAGGAAGCTTAAACCGTCTCGGGGTGAACCATACTGAAAGATGAAGGAAGGGAACTCGGTAAACCCGATATATCAAGGTTCTTTCAGATGTTTAAGTATTGTTTTTTTTACGAAAGTCCGAAGGATTAACGCCAGTCCATCTTTTAAATTGTCTACTGAAGTGGGAGAGGTTCTTATAACCTAAACGACTTGAAATTTCATTTAATGATATTTTTGGCTGCTGTAATAATATTTTTGCTTCCTGCAGTTTTAAATCAGATAAATACGTACGGGGGGACATATTATAGAGTTTTTGGAATACTTCTAATCCATAATTGGGGCTTATCCCAAGAGAAGCAATAATCGGTTGGATGTGGATGGTATAATCTGAATTTTCCTCGATACAATTTTTTTTGAAGGCTCTCTTGATGGCCTCTGCAATCTCTTTGGCATATTTTGCAGTTGTCATTGATTGATTAGTTCTTATATCCGTGTTTAATGGCTGGATATCCAACAAAACCTCCAATAACTCAAAGAGGACAATTTGTGCTTTTAACTTTGCTTTGGAGAACGATAAATCGGGTTCATCTAAAATATCAATCCATCTTTGAAGGCATTCTTTTAACCTACTGTGATATGGATTGGAAGGTTCGTAGACCCAATCACAGTTTTTCATTATTTTCATCCGTAAGGAAGGTTCGTCTATATCAAAATGAGCGCAAAAATAGGTCATAGATTTAGTGGAGATACATTTATTGGCATGCTCAAAGCCAGGAGGAATAAGAATAATATCATCCTTTTTTAAGATGAATTGTTCATTATCAATATTTGTTTCTTGAGCACCATCTAAAACAATTAAAATCTCAAAGGCATGGTGGAATTCCTTAGTCATGATCCAATCAAAAGGAACGGTCTGTTTGTGTGCACCAAAAAAACGTATATTCCAATCTATACGCTGAAGGAGTTGGGTTTTAGCACCTGTGAATTCAAATTCATTATTTTCCAATTTTAAAGACCTGCCTTTGATTTGGGTAAATGTAGCCGTAATCATACAATCGCATTTTGATGGTGTTAGTTATTATAATATAGCTAGGCAACAGGAAACACTTTCGTTATTACTGCAGTTAACGTGAGTATATCAGGACTTGGATCTATTATAATCATAATGGAAAACGGTATCAATGTATTGCTCAAGGAATAAGAAACGTTATAAATAAGGGTAAATTGTAAAGACGTAAAATAGAAAGCGCTTATAAAAAACGACCAGCTAAACTTAAGCAAAACAACAGGCGGTGAAAGGAAGCGGAGAAATGACAATTATTAATAATCCTATAATTCCTGGGATGGCACCAGATCCATCAATCATTAGAGTCGGTGATGTTTATTATATCGCAACGTCCACGTTTCATTGGAACCCCGGCATACAAATTTTTAGATCAACTGATTTAGCAAACTGGGTGCTGACTAGCATTGTATTAAATCACGGTGAAGTCAATTTACGCGGTACGAATACACCGGCTGGTATCTGGGCGCCGCATTTATCCTATGATATCTCCACGAACAAATTCTGGTTAGCCTATTCTCACATGGTAAATATGGCAGGCCGAGAATTTAACTCGGATTCCTATGCAATGTGGGCAGAAGATGTCAACGGACCTTGGTCAGAACCCATCTATATTACATCTATTGGCTTTGATCCGGCTATCTTTCATGATGAGGACGGTAAACATTACGTGTCCATACTTGAATGGGAGACGCGTCAAGGGTATCAAGCGCCCGGACATATTGTCATCGCTGAGATTGATTTAAATGATGGGAAGATTATCGGGAAATGGCACCGGGTAACGCAGGGGTTCACAAGCCGCGGATGTGCTGAAGCACCGCAGATTTATAAATATAACGGAAAATACTATCTTATTATAGCTGCCGGCGGAACCGGCTATGCACATGGTGTGGAGATTGGCCGTTCAGAGAGTGTTTTTGGCCCATATGAACCGCATCCATCCGGGGAACCGATTATTACCTCCTCACCGCGTCATTTATTTTCACTTGGTAATCCGGATGCCGGGCATTTCGAAATGTATAATCCCTATTCAACTATGCAAAAAGCAGGTCATGGTTCCTTGGTTCAAACACAGACAGGTGAATGGTATATTGCTCATCTGATGTCACGCCCCATTGAAGGAACGCTTTTAAATCCATTAGGGCGCGAAACGTCTATTCAAAAAATGAAGTGGACGGAGGATGGCTGGCTGGAAATGAATGATGGGTCAAATTTGGCGAAGATGGAAGTTGAGGGCATGGAAGACGTTAAGGTAGCTGCCGGATTATCTCATGATGTCTTTGATGATTTTAATCGCGGGTAATATGCCATCCATTTTATGACTCCATACCGGGAGCAGGATGCTGTATGGGTGAATACGACTGAACGCCCGGGGTATTTACGGATTCATGGGGAGAACTCTCTTTTTTCGCAGGTCAATCCGGCTATTATGGCAACACGTGCAACCTCATTTCATTATGAACTTCAAACCAAAGTGGAAGTTCATCCTGACCATTACTCGGAAACTGCCGGTACGGGGCTTTACTATGATTCGAATAATTGGATGTATGTCCACTTGACCCATTCAGAATCAGAGGGAACTGTTTTAAAATTACTGCAGGCTAAACTGGGGAAACGCATCGAATTTGTTAAAAATAACATTTCAGTACCTGAAGATAAAGTCGAGTTGAAGATTATCTATAATTCAGGAATAGCGGGTATCTTTTACCGCTTCGAGCTTGATAGGGATTGGCAAGTATTGGCAGAGAATATCGATGTTCTCTATTTGTCGGATGAAGGCGTTAATGGGGAGCCGGGGGAGATTGGCGGATTTACAGGCTTATTTAATTTCATTGGTTCAGTTGATTCTCACCAGCATGACTCATTCGCAGATTTTAACTACTATGCAGTAAAAAATTACTAGCTCCAGAGAGGAATTCTCAGATGAACACGATACCACTGAAACGTTTAGTACCAGGCTTAATCATAGGACCAGCTTCCTGGCTTGGGCCCTATATTGCAATGGCAAGCTTATTTTTACCAGCGATGATTACGCATTTGGATGCAGAGAACAAAATTGAAATCGTAGCCTTATTTTCAGCCCTGGGAATGGTTGTTGCGGCCATATCCAATATGCTTGCCGGTTATCTGTCGGACCGTACCCAATCCCGCTTTGGAAAACGGACGCCTTGGCTGATTTCCGGATCATTCGTTTATATGCTGGCAATGATTTTGGCCTCAGTAACCACTACCATTCCGTTACTGTTACTAAGCTGGATGTTAGGACAGATTGCTCTAAACTTTATCGTAGCACCTATGGTAGCCTGGTTAGACCTGGCCCCTGAAGAGGGGAAAGGAACAGCCTCATCGGCTTATGGTGGACTGGGAATGGCGCTCGGCAACAATGGTTTTACCATATTCGCAGCTGTCTTTTTAGGGCAATACCGTTTAGGCTTTATCATTTTTGGGATTATTACGTTCATCGGCACATTGATTGCAGCCATTATTGTCCGTGAGCTGTCAAACTTGGGAGAGAAAATAGATGTACCGGCATCAGATAAAAAGACAGCATTCTCGATAAAAGGAATAACCACTCTTTTTCCAAAGTGGTCGGTTGGCCGTGATTACTATTTGGCCTTAATCGGTAAGCTTTCCCAAGGCGTTGGTAACTTTGCGATTACAGGCTACCTGTTATTTATAATGACAGATTTCTTACACAAAAACACCTCTAACACGCAGCATTCTATACAGTTAATTAATATTATAATGTTGATATTTGGTATTGCCATGGGTTTCATTGCCGGGCCAATTTCAGATAAGTTCAAAATATTAAAATTACCCATAGGCTTATCCACTATTTTATTAGGAATTGGAGCACTAAGTATTTTCTTCCTGCAGAATGATATCGGCATCATTATTTATGCTTTTATGGCTGGTCTGGGCATGGGAGTATGGAATTCTTTGGACAACCTTTTAAATTTGAGAGTTATTCCTGATAAAGAACGGGTTGGATTTTTCTTGGGGATCTATAATTTGGGTAATACCGTAACTCAAGCTATTGCACCAGTAGTTGCTGCATTTATGATCTCACAGATTGGCTTCTCGTCCATCTTTATCATGTCATTTGTTCTCTCGATCATCGGGGGGATATCCATTCTTTCCATTAAATCTGTATCCAGATAGATTCTATATTAAACCGTTGAGATTAAATTTAGACTCAACGGTTTTTATTAATTACAGGAAGAAACTGAAAACAAAAGAATATAGTATTCCAAAAAGCTACTTCAATTGAAGAACTTATTAAAGATCCCGATATCGATATTGTATTAAATCTTAGGGTTCCAAAAGTCATGCAAAAATAAGTCTTGCTGCGTTATATGAGGGAAAGCATGTATATACGGAAAAACCTCTGGCGGTATCATTAAGCGAAGGTTTAGATATTATAACTTTAGCTAAGGTGAAGGGGTTAAGGGTTGCTTCAGCACCGGATACCTTTTTGGGCGGAAGGTTGCAAACTGCACGAAAGGTTTTGGAGACGGTCTAATTGGAGATGTGATTGGTACAAGTGCATTCGTAGTTTGTCCTAGTCATGAATGGTTTCATCCTAACTATCAACCGGAAGGCGGACCGCTTATGGATGTAGGACCTTACTATATAACGGCAATATTATTATTACTTGGACCGATTGCTCGAGTGAGTTGTCTGGCAAATCATATGAATGATGATAGAAAAATTCTTACGGGTCCCCGGCAGGGGTAGCAGTATACTCATAACAAGTTTCGATGTTTGGGACTCTCAATTTCCAAGAATAGAGATATACGGTACAAAGGGAACTTTGTGTATTCCGGACATCGCAAGAAAGCGTGGCTTCCCAAGGCAAGAAGGTTGGATCATAGATTTTCTCTAAATCCCCTCTTGAAACGATTAAAATCATCCGCCTGACGACGTTCATATTCGATCTCGGCAATAATATTTAAGATGGTATCGGAGATTTCCTGTCTACTGCTGGGTTTTAAAAGATAATCACTGACACCAAGAGTAATTGCCTTTTGTATATAGGGGAAATTGTTATAACCACTTATAATTACAGATTTGATATGAGGATAAGTGTCCCTGACTTTCCCAATTAACGTAAGGCCGTCAATTTGCGGCATACGGACATCCGTAATTAAAATATCTACATGAAATTTGCAGAGTTGTTCCAGCGCCTGAGCACCATCATGAGCTTCTGCAATAATGGTTATCCCAAGGCTTTGCCAATTAAGTAAGGTTCTAATGCCTTCCCCTGCACGCTCTTCATCGTCAACAATCATTAGATTAATCAATTTCGGCGCATCCTTTCGCCTGAACATCATTTTTGTTTGCATTACGGACATTATACTAGGCATTGGCCAAAATAGATTTAGACAAAACAAGGGGATAATTGCCCTAATCGAAGGTGGATACTACATGGGATTTGAAAATTTACAGTCTTATATATCAACAGGTACTCGTTGGTTTCCGTCAATAAACTGGAATATAAAGTTCTTTGGAGCTCATATGCAAACGGTCGAGAGGGGCTGGCTGGTTCCGGAGGAATCGCATCATGCCTTCGAACTGATCTATATTTTAGAGGGGAGTCAACATACCTTGTTGGAGGGTATTCGCTATGAGCTGCAGGAAGGTGACATTCTGTTCATTCCTCCAGGTTTTAAACACGTTAATCAAAGTATGGGGGAGCAGGGACTGACTTATTTTGTTGCTCATTTCAACGTGGATGATCCTTTATTCCGCCAAAAAATGAGTCGCAGCACCCGGTTTTATTATCATAAGGGAACAGAGGATAATGAAAGGTTGAAAGAAGGGGCTATAGCCTGGATTTGCCTGCTTAAACGCGGTGGAGAATACTCTATATCAGATCTTTTCAAAGTTCAATCGGGATTATTTGAAATTCTGAGCATCCTTACCCTTAGTATTTCTTCCAATAAAGAGAAGAGTATCTCTCCGACAAGGCTCCACTATGCGACCCTAATTGCAGAATCAATAAAAATTCATTTTAAATCCATAATTATGGGAGGGGAAACGCTTTATAGTGAGAGGGTCCGCATCGAAGACATTGCCGCTTCTCTCAATATAAGTCCCGGATATGCTCAAGAAGTATTCAAGGAAGTCTATGATCAATCGCCGCGCCAATACCTCTCCGAGCTTAAGCTTCATGAAGCAAATCAGTTGATCCTTCAGCCAAATCTGGATTTGACACGTATAGCCGGTATGCTCGGTTACTCGAGCCTTGCTCATTTCAGCCGCCAGTATAAACGCTGGACAGGTATAAGTCCTCGTGAGTACCGGAAAATAATTGCGAAACCCTCTTAATCTAGAAAAAACAGCAAGTGTAAGGCTCCATGATCTATGAACTTACCTAGGGTTGATCTTGATGAAGATCAGCTTTTTTTGTTATCCTAAGAGGGAATAGATAAAATAAATTTATTAAAGGACGCAAGAGACTAAAAATCAACCTATGTACATATGTACAAAATACGGGTTTTGTGCAGATGACAAAGGAAAACCGCGAAGCACCGCTAGCAGATAGTCCATTTCCCAGGAAGGTGGGTTCTTCCAGAAAATAGTTTGTTGTCTGCTGGACAAGCAACACACTGATCCAAGCACGCTGGCCCTATTCGAATAAAAAGGATGATCATTCAATCGGAATGTACAGATCCAGTTTGGAGACCGGCGAGTTAGGGGGAAATCGCCAGTCGTATACATCCAAATCGAAGCCCCCGCCGTTCAAAGTACGCAGCGTACAGCCTGAGCTGGTAGCCACACCTAATATATGAAGAAAAGTTTTATCCAGCAGCTCCGTCACTCTCAAAGATGATATCAATCTAATCGGGGCAATAGTACCATGTTCTTGTCCATTATCGGCAATGGGATCAAGTTCTTGTCCTGAGAAAAGGACAAGAACTTGATCCCATAAAACAGAAAACCCGCGCAGGGCGCAGGCTCTTTTGGGACTATGTTCTTGTCTTCCGACATATATCCACTATATGGTTAAGTCTACTTATAAAATGACCATTAATATCCTTGGCTACGGCTCTTTAATTTTACAAAAGCATCAAAGCAAGAAAGTAATGTATAAAAAATCCATGGGTAATAAATGGAAGCGTCATATTCGGTCATTTGCTTATCGTTATGGTGTCGGATTCCAAATCGATTTAAAATGTTAAATATGTCGTCCTCTTCCTTAGGGAGAGTCTGTTTCAATTCCTTCCGTATGTACTCTAAGGCATCACCAATTTCACGGATTGCATTTTTCTTTTCTTCCAATCCAGATCCATATTGTAAAAACTGTTTTTTCGCAAATCGGATCCGGCTGTCCACATTCTTTTGATCACCATAAAGTGCAGTTTGATCAAGTAGCTCAACATAATAATCTTCCGTCAGTTCTCGTATGTATCCAATATCCGTCAGTTCCCACCCTTTTCCATATAGACGCAAACATTTATTTACTTCACGCCGAAACTCGTCTTCGCCAGTTTCTTTGCACCAAAAAAAATCTTGAGCAGCTCCAGATACCCAATGTTCTGGATAGACAATATTTTCGTAGAGTAGTTCTATCAGGCTGAATAAATCGGCTTCTTGATACTTTTTATGGCTGTCAATGTCCCTTGGATTAGGTAGAGCTTTACCGATCTTACGTAGAGTGTACGCTTTAAAAGCATACCCGATCCTTCCTGGTGACGTCACGCCTATGGAATTGGTTCCCCCAAGAAAATCAAAAAAATAATCTTGCCCGTCTAATTCGGTGAAAATTGAGAAGACGACATCACGTAAACCTCTTAAAGATAGCTCTTCCCTCTCCCATCCGGTTCGCTCAAGAAAATATTTTTGTTCCATTTAAAATTGAACCTCCTTGCTTGTCTATTTTTTAATTATTGTTGCTTATTTATGATGTGAGGGTCATGAACTACTTTGTTCCTAGTTTAAATTCCATATTAGCACAATGAAGATTCTTATTCGAAGATTTAGTTTGACGGGAGCCCCGAACGACCGTGTGGATTGTAGTCGGTACGCTCAACTTGTCCCGGGCCCACAGCCGTCTCTTAAAAGAACAAAATCACCCTAACACTACTTTCAAAATGACACCCTGCAGGTTTTGGCCGGAGCCAAAAGGCGGGCGACTTGGGCGCAGCAATCCGGATCGTGAAGCTCCTGTCCAGGCTGCTTCCGGGATTTTCTCCTCCTGGCAGGGCTGCGGGTGACCTACAGTTGCTGCTTATCGACGGCTGCATTGCTAATGCTGCCGTTGATAAGCAGCATCCAGGATGCCCTTTTCTTTCAGGTTGTTGCCGGAGCCAAGCCGCCCGGCGGGAGGCGCGCACTAAAATTGAAGGATGCATTAAAGTGGAGCACTCAAGTGAGAACTCCATTATTATGCAAGTGTTACCTATAGTAACAGATCTATATCATCTTTATTCGCTTCAATTATAATATTCAAAAAAAAGCAGACTGCAACTCAATATGAGTACAGTCTGCTTTTAGCAGTAGCTATCAAACCTATATGGTCTTATATCTAAGTATATTCATAGTATCCCCAATCTATTCAGCTGTTTCAGAATGACATTGGAGCGGGATTTCCTGTGCAAATTCCGCGAGAATTTCCGATTTCAGCAATATGGTTTATAACATGAATTCGAATTGCTTCTGAGAAGAAAAGATCATTTACAACCGTGCTTAGCTTGTTGCTAAAACTCCACTAACCTGGTTCCTTTCGGTCGGAGCCGGGCAATACGTTAGACGCAGGCTGGTCTTGCCAACTACTTCAGTTCCGTTCACCTGCCATTCATCCGAATGAGGCCAGACAATACGACCGCCGCCAGCGGGATGGCTCACTACTTCAGCCCAGTGCACATGCTTGTATCCGGATGAAGCCGGGTGGTACGTTCGACGCAGGTGCACAGGAATAGCTCGGGAACCTTATTGGGAGCTAAACATTGGATCATGTTGATTTTAATTATTATTCTGCTCAAGACAATTACCTGTTGTTTTTAAAATCACCGCAAAGCGATTTTATTGACTTATTTAAGACATATTTAGATAATTATCAAATCGGCAATGGGATCAAGTTCTTGTCCCGAGCAAAGGACAAGAACTTGATCCCATAGAATACAAAACCCGCGCTGGGCGCAGGTCCTTATGGGACTATGTTCTTGTCTTCCGACAGTTATTCAGCGAAGTCATGCGCGAGTGGATGCTGCGGGCTATCTACCACGTCGTCAAAACCTCTTCGCGCGACGCGGAAATCATCAACGAGATCATCACGTCCGGGCGCGGAGCGGAGTTTGTCGCATACAAACAATCGCTGGCGAAATCCGCCAACGATTGTTTGCAAGCTAATTTCCCCAGCCGGACGATTCCGGTCATCCGCTCAGCTTTTTCCGTTGGCTGCTTCTGCCGAATCCGGTTCATGCTTCGCGCTTCGAGAGCGATCTGCTGGCAAAAGGCGTGCGTGTCTTCCACCCGGAGCGCTTTCTGGTGGGAACAGCGTCGTGCGACCATCATGTGCGCGTCGCCTTATCGTCAACCTAGTCACTAGACGAGCTGCGCAAAGGTCTTGAAATTCTGCGCAGCCACCTATAACCCGATAACCTCATCGAGAAGGATCGGCGAACGAAGCTCTTGGATCACTCGTCGCGGACGGCGAAACGGGAACCGCAGCATCCCGATCGGGACCGGAAGAAGCGGCGTCCGCTTGTTCACCGCGTGTCGTATTCCGCTCGTCTGCTGCCGCCGGATACCCTCCCTCTCGCCAGCGCATCCAGTCGATCCCGATCCATAAACGGAGCCAACGCGGCCAAGCCTTTGAAATCCGAAGATCGAATCGCTCCGCCGACCAGCTCGGACACGACCTCAGATTCCAAAAATGGCGCAAGTGCAACCAATTCCGATAACGCCACCGTGTCGAAAGCCCGCAGCGCGCATTCCCCGAGTACGTCTTTGCTGATAAAATACGCAACCACAACCAGCTCGCTCAACCCGCTCGGCTGCTCGGTGCGGCCGAATACGGCGTCTGCTTGCTTGGACGGCAGCAGCGGTGCCAGCTCACGAAATTCCTCCGCCGATACTTCGCCCGGTCGCAGTGTCTCTTCAACCAGCCCCGCAACAATTTCCGTACCAGTTCCGCCCCGCGTCCACCGCTCAAAATGTCGTCGATACTCACGCCGAAGCTGTCCGCCAATAAAGGAAGCTTCGAAATATCCGGTATCGCTCCTCTCCGTTCCAAACTGCTTACCGCCTGATAACAGATCCCCAGCCGGTCCGCCAGCTCCACCTGGGCCTTTCCGCTTTCCTTGCGCAATGGATCGAAAAAAGCTCGGAACGACGGGTTTTTCAGACTTTTCCTCAACCTGATTACCCCATCGTTCCGCGCTTTAGCAGCGAAGAATTTCCGCAAAAAATCGAATTGCAATCTTTCCAACTCAAAGCCATACCGCTACTTCATACTCAGTTCCTTTTTCTCTACCGCCTTCTCCACGAGTGCCGCAAAAGCTTCGGCTCCTGCAGAAGTCAGATGCACGCCGTCCTCCGAGAAATAATCGTTATGTCCCGCGCTTGCGCCGTACCAATCGATTAGTGAAACATTGTCGTAACGTTCGGCAGCTTCGTTCAGAGAACGGTTCACAATACGCTTCCAGGAGCGCGGCACTCTCACCGTAACGAGATAGACCTGCTCCTTTCTTTGCAGGCTGTCCAGCACTTCATTCAGCTTTTTCGAATTGAAAGAGCCGTTTGTCCCCAGCTCGATCACGACGCGCCCCCCGAGCTTTTGCTGACTCTCTAATTGCGACAGCAGATTGGGCGCTTCCCACATTTGCCGTCCGATTTTGCCGTCCACGTAGACTTGCGCAATGTTGTCTTCCAGATATGGCTTGGCATCGAGAATTACCGAATCGCCGATGACCGTGTATGCCACCTTACCCGGAGTTGCGGCCGGCTGCTGGTTCCGCGTTTCTTTCGAAGGCGCCGGAGCCGAACTATTCGTTTTCTGTTGAGCAGGCAGGGTGCTATTGACTGAAGCTCCTAGTCTGCTTATCAAAGCAGGCTTGGTTCCCTGCTCCGCGTTCTTCACCGTTTCCTTGGAAGGTGCTGCCGCTTGCTCTTGCGGAGCAGGATCTGCCACGACACCTTGGGTCGCAGGCTCCGGCGCATCGACCAGTCGAACCAGGGCAAGCACAATCAGCGCCGCACTCATAAGCGTGAGTGTTCGGGAGAGCACGACGCGACCCGGACGGCGTCTGCCGCGTTTCCACAGAACGGACGCGATGGCGCGGAACCCATGCTGGCGGACCGGATCTTCGATAACTTTTAACGACAAAGCCGCCAACACGAATATAGCCAGCAGTTGAAGCGCGATTCGAAGCGGATTGAGTACTCCCGTGTCCACGCTCGGCGTCGTCAATACAATGACCGGATAATGCCACAGATATAACCCGTACGAATGCCGTCCAATCCAACGCAAGGGCGAGATCCCGAACACGCGAGCCAGCAGAGACGCAGGATGCGACAATGCAGCGACAAGCAGGGCGGCAGCCAATGCTTGCACCGCCATACCTCCCGTGTACAGCGCTGAATCATACTCACTTCCTGTCAGCATTGCATACATCAGGAAAGCCAGAGCCGCAGCCCCGATCAACTCAATTATAATACGTGCGCCAAGACTGATCGTGGAAGACAGCATCCGGCTTGGCCAGACGACTGCCAGCGCAGCCCCTGCCAGCAGTGCGAAGGCACGCGTATCAGTTCCGTAATAAACGCGGCTTGGATCGAGATCCGGATTGTATAACAACGCCATCATTTCCGCAGATAGCAGCATAAGCCCGATAACGAATACCAGCAGTGGCCCCTTTTTCTGCATCAATGGAATGAACAGCAGCAAAAGCAGCGGCCAAACGATATAAAACTGCTCCTCCACCGCGAGCGACCAGAAATGTCCTAAAGGCGACTGCGGCCCGAAACTTTCAAAGTACGAAACCTTATGAAAAATGTACCACCAATTGCTTATGTATAACGCCCCTGCGCCAATGTCTCCGCGAAGCTCGGACAATCGGCTCGGATCAGCGAATAACAGCCAAATCATAATGGCAGCCATGACGGCAAACATGCCCGGGAGCAGCCTTCTTGCCCGTCGGATATAGAAATCTTTCAGGTTGATGGAGCCCGTATTATGCCATTGAAAGAGTAAGATATCGGTAATCAAATACCCCGATAACACAAAAAATAGCCCGACCCCGAACAATCCCCCCGGCATAAAACCGAGGTCGAGGTGATAGGCGATGACCGCGAGTACCGCGACGGCCCGAAGGCCATCCAATCCGTTCATATGCCGTCGACCGCTTTCGGCCTTCAGCTTCCCGGCCTTGCCGGGTCCTTGAATATTCGGGGAATATAACGTCGCCTGACTCCTTTCATCATTCGTCTTGCCTGAAGTATTTTGCATTCCTGCTGCACCTTTCATATCCTGTTTATTTACACCGTTAGAATTATACGCCTGCTGGAGACGTTCAAAGAAAATAAAAGATGACAAAACGGAGTGAAAATTGTAACTTGCTTGTTCGCGTCAAAACGATACGTTCTATTGTACGCCTAAGCTTCGAGCAAGCTCAAGCAGCGCATAACTTTTTCCGATACTCGTATTCCAAAAAGACTTCAAAACGCCTATACCCTTCATTCGAATTCCGTCATTCAGCCTCGAACGAACGGTTCGATCTGCGAGCCCTTCGGAACTTTGCCGTTCTGAAGCTGGCGCAGCGTATAGCCGAAGTCCATCTGAAAATGCGGATAATCTGGAAATCGTCCCCAGTCTTCGCCCCAATCAAAGTCTAACGTCATCGCCAGCTCTACGACCTCCATCCAATCTGAGCGCCCGTTGCCGTTACGATCCACTTCCATATCCCAGATAACGCCACCTTATCTGTCACGCGGCGCAAAATCGATCGCCAAACCGTAATTGTGATAAGACTGGCCGCCCCCGGCATTGGTGGAGATACTCCCCCAATCTTCACGCCCCTGCCGAAACAACCGATCCTGCTCATCGCTGCTGCGGAAATCCGACGTAATCACAATCTTGATGCCCGGCCAGCCGCTTGTGCAACCAAAGTATTCGTTTTGGCCTGCACCTCTGGGTGGGTGCCGATGATTCGGCCTTCTTCTTCTCGCGGAACGTCCGGCACATAGCCGAAGTAGGCCAGTCCTTTCCAGGCAGCGACCAGAAGGATCAACAAAAAGACAACAGAAACGAAGGTCGTCTTCCCACTTTTCTTTTTGTATGCCGACTTACGAACCCTCGACCGTGGTGCTGCCCCTGACATGGATGTGCCCCTTCCTTTTTCCGGACTTGTTCATCTTGAATTTATAACACTCGGGCAGGATATTGGACAAGTCGCACCAGAACTTGACACCTGACTTTTGCATAAAAAAACGCCTGTCGAGCTCCGCATGCAGCATCGGAGAATCGAGAGGCATTTTTTCATCGTTCTTTTTATTTACTAGGGCGTGTTTTAAAACTCGATTCAATCCAATTATTTCAATAAAATCATTATCGAAGCCAAATAAACGAAGTTCAAGAAATGTCGAGAAAGCTTCTCGTAACGCGTTGCGATTCCACAAAATTGCTTCAGTTGATTTAAGAAGCTTTCAAGGACATGACGCCCTTTATACCGATGAAAATCACAATCCCAAGGTTGGGACGCATATTGGTTTTCAGCGGAATACAAAAGGTAGCTTGCTGCGATTCAATAAAGCTCCGGTTACTTACATCCTCATCATAGTCCGAAGCGTTCTGCGTTCCTGTGACCAAGGTCGTATTATAGTGGCGGCCCATAAGAAATACGGGTTTTGTGAAGAAGTAATAAGAGAAACACTTACCAGTTCTTATTTTTCATTTCCTGATCCCAGTCTCATACTGTATTCTTTGTATTCCACTAGAGAACCTCTTCAATCGTTGAACATTATTTATATTAAAAAACGGCTGCCTCTAAAGGCAACCGCGTAGTTGAATTATTTACGAACGGAGACAATGAACTTCTCCAGCGAGCTAGTATCGGTGATACTCTGGTTACAAGCATGGCCGTCCATACATACGTATTGGCCAATGGAAGAATATTGATCGGGCAAAGCACCCGCAGGCTTCGTCTTGACCGTTATGAACGCAAGCTCTTGATGCCGGTTGCAGAACATACAATACCCTTTTTTGTGTGTCGGCGTAATTCTTCCCTCGATGCCGATGAACTGGCCTTCGAATGGATAGACAATGTATAATTTGTTCGTGGCTATGTCTACCCAGCTCAGATACGTGACATATCTAAAGTCGATGGATTGCAGATCAGGTACCTTCAACTTCTTATTCTTTGGGAAAAGTTTCTGAATCTGCTTCAGTGTAATCGGTGGAAATGGCTCCAGAAAGGGTTCTAATGCAATAAGATAACTCTGAAATTCATGTGCTGTTTCCAAGCTCGATACTTGCTCCAGCAGGTGTTCCCGCTCTGTTGTCAGAGAAGAAAATGCTTCTATAATATTCACTGCTGTACGATATCTTACTGTTTTCAAGACGCTCTGATCCGCGACGGATCGCAGTGTTTTCTGAAGAAATTCGGCTTGTTTCTTAATGACATTATATTGATGGTTTCTAATAAATGGTGTATTCATAGCTCTTCAGCCCCTTATTTTTGTTGAAAAAACATAAGGTGCAAAGCCGTTATTAGAAACGATAAAGTCAAGTATGGGCGATCGGATCGTTCTCTTCTCTCGCCCTCACGCAAAGTATCGCCCCTGGATTAGGCTTTGCATGAGGACTTCCTAGCTAATGAGCAATTCGGTTTTGCCATCAGTACAACCCCCTATCAGATGAACACGTTTCTGCAAGAAAGATAAGGAACCTTTACAGCGTGAAGCTAATAAATTCTTATCTTTCGAAAAAAGTATAGCAGGGAATTCAGAAAGGCGCAATTCATCAGCCTTCATCTACTGCATTCCGGATATCATAATCACTGATATCTATTTCCATTTCCCTTTCAAGAGCCATCCTGGCCAACTGCCTTCCTAGATAAGGGCCCATGGTTAAACCCGAAGCTCCGAGGCCATTTGCTGTAAGCAAACCTTCCCAGCCGGGTATACTCCCCATAACAGGAAGAAAACCGGGCGTAAAGGGGCGAAAACCGACTCTCGTCTCCAGAAATGTGCTGTGTGCTAAACCAGGTGCAAGATCGATCCCCTTATTCAGAATTTCCTGGATTCCGCCAGCAGTTATCCTGCTATCGTACCCTTCTATATCATTTTCGTGTGTCGATCCTATAACAATCCTTTGTGGTCCCATTGAAAGCAAATACTGATCATTTGGCGGAATAACTACTGGCCAGGCATCTGTGTCTTGACGGTCCGGAACCTCTAAGTGAACGATTTGCGCTTTTTGAAAATGGACTTTAAAATCAATGCCTAAAGGCTGTAGCAATAGATTGGCCCATGCACCCGCACATACAAGGATGAGATCTGCCGAAAAGTGTTGAGCTCCGACATTTACTCCGGTTACATGGTTTGCAAGATGTTCAAGCCTGGCCTCCCCACTGACTAAGACAGCCCCATTTTGCTGCGCTGACCGGATGAGGGCGTCGCGAAGTGCACGACCATCTACCCGGGCGGCACCGCTGATATGAATGGAGGAATAACCTTCTGCCAGCAAAGGAAAACGATCATGGGTCTGTGTTTCATTTAGCCGAGTAATATCTCCGATTTCCGGTGCATCCGCTTTGCGTAATTTTGCCCGCTCCTCCATCTGATTGATTTTCATCATGTCATGATGAACACTAAGTGCACCTATCTGAGCATAGCCGGTTTCTGTCTCCCCTTCGTCCCGAAGCTGTCCAATCAACTCAGGGTAATAACGGGCACCTGCTTTGGCGAGACGATACCAAGCCTGATTACGCCGCTGCGACAGCCAAGGACAGATAATGCCGGCAGCAGCATCGGTGGCTTGCCCTTTATCTTTACGGTCAACGACTAGGACATCTGCCCCCATTTTGGCTAAGTGATAGGCGGTAGATGCCCCAAGAATTCCTGAACCGATTACGATGACTTTCTTCATAAGTCCCTTTTCTTCCCTTCCTAAAGCAAGCTCAGAGCTCTATGATCTTCGTAGCGACATTGCCGCAGAACTCCCGGTCATGCTCCACAAGAATTATGGTCGGAGTGTATTCCAGCAGCAGCTCTTCTATTTGCATCCGAGAAATAACGTCAACAAAGTTCAGCGGCTCATCCCAAATATGCAGGTGAACGTGCTCACTTAGACTTTTGGCGATCAGCACCTTCTTCTTCTGGCCGCCGCTGAAAGTGGAAATATCCTTCTCAAATTGCACTCTGGAGAAATCAAGTTTTCTCAGGATGGATTTGAACAGGCTCTCGTCTATCCCATTGTCGCGGGCGTAATCCGTAAGATTGCCGTGTAAATGCGAGGTGTCTTGGGACACGTAGGAGATTTTGAGCTGACTGTCCTTAGTGAAGCTGCCTGTGTACTGTATATCCTCGCCGCAAATCAGTTTCAGGATACTGGATTTGCCGGAACCGTTCTTACCCGAAAGCACGAGGCGATCTCCTTGCTCAACCGTGAAATTCACATCGGAACAGACCTGTTTCTCACCATAAAAAATGGAGATCTGTTCAAGCTCTGCAAGGGTGTTTTTATGATAAGGAAGCTGTGCAATCTCCAGGGTTTCCGAGCTTTCAATGTTTTTCAGCAGCTTTGATTTTTGGTCAATCGCCGATTGTTGTCTCTGCTCAATGGATTTTGAACGTTTCATCATTTTGGCAGCCTTATGGCCAATGTATCCCTTATCTACCTTGGAGCCGGAGTTTCGGGTCCCGTTTTTAGTCTTTTCCACTTCGTGTGACCAGTTCCCTGTTCTTTTGGATGAATCCGCAAGGCGGTTAATATCTCTTCTCAGCTTCTCATTTTGTGCCAGCTCAAAGTTATCCAACCGCCTTTTATTCTCCCACCAGCTCGAAAAATTCCCTTTCTGAATTTCAATGTTGGTTTTGTTGATAGACAGAATATGATCTACACAGTTATCCAGAAAGGCTCTGTCATGAGAGACCAGAATGTAACCGCTTTTGGTATTCAGATAATCACTGACCCATGTTCTTGCTTGCATGTCCAGATGATTAGTAGGTTCATCGATGAGCAGAAAGCTGTTTTCCTTAATAAACAATGCGGCCAGCAGCACCTTCGTCTGCTCTCCGTTCGACAGTGAAGCAAAGGGCCGATAAAGAACGTCTTCATCTACCTTCAGCAAAGAAAGCTCACGCATCAACTGCCAGTGAATATAATCCGGAAAGATTTCGCTAATGACATCCAGGGTCATATTTTCCTTGTTCGGCACAGGATATGGGAAGTATTCAAATGTTACATTAGCAGAAATGGTTCCACTGTATTCATGTTTACCGAGCAGCAGCTGAAGAAAGGTGGTCTTCCCTCTGCCGTTCCTCCCCGTAAATCCCAGCTTCCAATCGGTGTCGATCTGAAAATTCACGTTTTCAAATATGTTATCGTAGCTGCCCTCATAGGCAAACGTCAGGTTGGTAACATTAATTAATGACATTTAGTGATCCTCCTGTATAAAAAATAAAAGCCGCAAGAAAGTTAATTTCTTGCAGCTCAAATAGATACAGAAAATCAAGCCCCGGGGGACTGATTAAGGATCTACCGTTTGAGTGAAAGGAAATGTAACTTTCTTGCTTAATAAGAAATAAAACATGCGATATCGACCGCATTCCAATAGCTGAACATGAAGTCCAGTCTTATAGTGGTTTTATTCTCCTATCGATCAGCAAGAAAATCCTACATTATCCTCTTCAGCTCCGTTCATTAATTTACAGGCATCTTATCATAATCATTTCTGATTTTCAACTCTCCAATAACGGGTAAGAATAGACAGATGAGAGGGAAATGTGTTTATAGGAGGCTGCGATATGTTGAAACTATTCGAGTATAACTGGCAGGTTCGCAAAGATTGGTTGGACTGGTGCGGTACGGTGAACAAGGAAGAATTATTGAAAAAACGCACTGGCGGCTTAGGATACATCCTTCCTACGCTTTATCACATTGTGGCAGTTGAATATGGCTGGATATGCGTTGGAATACAAGAAAAAGCGATTGAGATCCCTCCGTTCGAGGAGGTGGTCAGCTTACAGCAAATAAAGGATTTTTCCGTCCGTTGCCATGTGGAAATCGCTCCATTTGTCTATGAGTGGAATGATGGTCTGGAAGAACGCATTGTGATTGATATCACGGATGAAGGTGAACGGGAAGCCCATAAATACGGCGAAGTGATGCGGCACGTGATAGCCCATGAGATTCACCATATCGGCCAATTGTCTATATGGTCACGAGAAATCGGAAAGAATCCGGTTAAGGCTAACTTGATTGGCAGAGGGTTATTCGATATTTAAAATTCCACCTACATAGAAAAAGAACAGCAAAAAGACCCACTCCAGGCGGGCCTTCAGTAAAGCGGTAAGTGGAATGCTCTTGAAAAAAGCGTGCTGCTCATTAATGGTTACAATCCTTGATTAAGCTCAATTAAGGTACCGGCAGGATCACGAAGGTAGGCAACGCGGTGGCCCCATTCCGGCGTGTCGTGAGGTTTTTTTACAAATTCAACATGCTTGCTGCGCAATTGATCGTATACGGAATCAACATTATCCACCTTGAAAATAAGAGCTGCCCGGTCATGTATGCTGAAATCCTTGTGTTCCCGCAAGACCTGGGGTGGTTCATTGCCCATCAGGGGCTCTAATGCCAGATTGATGTTTCCTGTTTGAAACTCCGCATAAGGAGTCTCTTCGTTACCGTGAAGGACTTTCAGACCGATAATGTCCCGGTAAAATGTAAAACATTCACATACATCCGGTACCAGCAGACGAAAATGTGAAAGATTCAAGCGAATCCCTCCTGTCTAAGATTTGGATTTGTATGCGTCTTATCGTAACATGTAGCTCATTACATGATTTCTTATGAATTGCGGTTATTCAGATTAATCTGTGACTGAGCTCGTCTGTCGTCTGATGCTGTAAAATCTCATCGCCGCAGGAATACCTTTGATTTCAAGGATACCATCATTGATAAGCTGTCTTATACGATATTCGAAATATGAATCACCGATATGTTGATCACAATAGCCAAGAACCTCGCCTACCAGGCGGGCAGATTTCACAAAGCCTTGATCTTCCTTAGGCGGTCTCAGAGAATCCAGTTTCTCCAGAAGATAATTGTCGTAGTAATCAGCTGCCACTTCAACGACTCCACTGTCCTCCCAAATGCGCAGCACCCCGTTTTTTTCGGCAATTTGTATCCACTGATCCTGCATATGATTGACCGCTGAACTGTCTAAAAGCCCGTTGCTGTCCATACGCAGAAATGCTTCACGTAGCTTATCCGCCGGAATCTCCCCGGAGCTTCGATAAATGATCGAAGCTCCTGGGGTATTGAACAACCCTTCACAAATTTCACAAGCATCATATAAGGAAATCCGATGAACTGTACCACGTAGTAAATAAAGTGCATGTCTTATCCCTGTTTGTTCGCGTACACTGCGGCTTATCCATAACACAATCACCGCTTGTTGCGGAATGCGCTTCAGCATTCCCAGCAGCTCAGCATATTCGTCTTCATATTCAGCTACGGTATACCTCTCAAGCCCGTGTGAAATATGCTCACGAAACCATTTTTCTCTTGATAGCCTTCCTTCCGGTGAATCCAGCCCGCCAAGCGGCCCGATCGCGTAATTATCCCGTAATATAATCAGCTTATGCAAGTCAGACCACCCGAGATTTTTCAGTGCTTGTTTCATACTACCTGCAAAAGAATCGCCAACCACGACATGAACATGAGTACAGTCCGGCCCAGGGTCCCAATAATCAACTTTTCCCAGCTGGCCCATTAGCTCGTCATACATGCATTACGCACCTCATTTGTCGGTTTGATAAAAAAACTATCTGTCAATACTTTACCGCTTCTGCCGCCTCCGGGTCAAAGTCCGCCACAATCAGCATATCCATATGCCTTGCATTCCGTAACAAATAATGGACGAAGCTTTCTTTGAATAAGCTGCGCCACAGCGGCCTGCGTGAGTGTCCAATAATCAGCTGGGTGGTCCTTACTTCATTCATTCTGTTGAGCAGCTGCTGATGCACGACAGCACTGCTGCCCGCCAGAGCCACTTCCATTTTCCCGCCCAGCCGTTCCGTCAAATGCCGCAGTGACTCCAGCCGTTTTTGTTCTTCGGGGGTATGGTGCCCTCCGCAGTGAACATAGTGTACATACCATTCTGCCTTGAGCCGGTGGGCAATACGGAAGCCGCGGCGGATTAGGCGCTCTGCACGCGGGCCGAGATCGACACAGACAAAGATGACCTCACGACGGCTCCATGGGCCCCGCAGGGATGGCTCCCGGTCCCATGCCTCCAGCCGTTCATCGACATCGTCAGCAATTTCACGAAGAGCCAGCTCGCGCAGAGCAATCAGATTCCCAATCTTAAAAAAAGACTCCAAGGCCTGGTTCACCTTCTCCGTTGCGTAAATTTTCCCTTCGCGCATCCGCTCCTGCAGCATTTGTGGCGTAACGTCAATAAGTTCAACCTCACCGGCCATTTTCAAAACCGCATCAGGGACCGTTTCCCTGACACGAACGCCCGTCAGCTGTGCCACTGCGTCATTTAGGCTCTCAAGATGCTGAACATTCACGGTTGTGATTACGGAAATGCCGTTATCGAGCAGCCGCATCACATCCTCATAGCGTTTTTTGGTCACACTTCCGGGGACATTGGTATGTGCCAATTCATCCACCAACACAACCTCCGGGTGACGGGCAATAATGCTGTCTGTGTCCATCTCTTCCAGTTGTGAGGACTGATACTGAATGCGGGCCCGCGGAATCATGGTCAATCGCCCGATTTGCCGTTGGGTCTCCTTCCTTCCATGTGTCTCCAGCAGACCTATGACTACATCAATCCCTTTGGTCAGCAGCAGATTCCCCTCTTGCAGCATTTTATAGGTTTTCCCAACACCGGGCGCCGCACCAATATAGACCTTGAACGTTCCACGGTGAATCCGCTCAATCTTCTGTTCCATCTCCTGGCTGGTCAATCGGTGAAAAGGTTCCTCCTTCCCTTTGGAGCTCGGTTTGATCGGCAATATCCGTTCCCCTTCCTGCTCTGCTCTGTCAGCCATCAGGAATACATCGATGTTCCGTGACTTCCGAAGGACCCGGTTGGCGATGGAGCCCTGCCACTTTTCCTGCCAGCGGCTTTTTTTGGAGTGTCCCATGACGATTCGGGTGACGTTATTCTGGATGGCATAACGCACCAATATTGCTGGAAGCAGACGCAGGCTTGGGAGGGACAGTTCTTCGAAACGGGCATCGACCCGCTCTACCAGCTTGGTGATCGCGCGTTTGAAGCTCTGCTGATCCTTCGTCAGCTGGCGTTTCATAAGCACGAAGGTCACCACCATGAGCTCACCGTTCAGCCGCTTGGCGATTTGCTGTCCTCTTCTGACATACAGCGAACCGTTCCAATGATATTGCGTGGAGACGAGAATCCGTTCACTGGCGCCGGAAGGGCCGATCAGCCCTTGCTCCTCCCGGTGTCTTTCCAGCGAATCATTGACTCCCTCGGCGACCAGACGGAGTGAGAGCTCACGGAGGACGCCGAGATTTCCGCGCCGGGTCAGGGCCGGAGGCGTCTCGCCGCCAAGAACCCCTTCTTCAATACGCTTTAATATGGTTTCAGGAGACACATCGATCAGGCGCACCTCATCCGCAAGCTCCAGCGTGTTGAGCGGAACCGTTTCCTCCGCGCAGATGCCCGTCTTCTGCTGAATAATTTCGGACATCCCAGCCAGCTCATACACGTTAATGGTTGTAATCACACTAATGCCGTGATCCATTAAATAACGGATATCGTCGAGCCGTGTCTCGAAACGGGCTCCTTCCCGGTTGCGGTGGGCCAAGCTGTCCACCAGAAGGACCTCAGGATTGCGCTGAAGCAGAATATCGACAGGAAGATCCTTCTGTTCCTTACCGTCCTTGATCCAGTGAAGGCTGGGGACGCGCTCCAGATTCACCAGTTGCTGAACAGTCTCCGCCCGTTGCATCGTCGAGACAGCACTGATCACCACATCGATCCCTTGCTGCTGCAAAAGCTTGCCTTCCTCCAGCATGTGATAGGTCTTGCCAGAACCGCTGACGGAACCGATGATGATCTTGAGACGGCCCCGGCGCAGGCGGTAAATGGAATACAGAATTTCTTCCGGAGTTTTACGTTTGTACGGGGACATCCGGTTGGCCTCCTTATAGGAATATAAATTACCCTGTCCGTGTGGAACACGAACAGGGTAAGCGCCTGATTACTCAGCTGACAATTCAGTTAAAGCCATATTCAGCTTCAGCACATTCACACGTTCTTCGCCGAACAAGCCAAGATCGCGACCCTCGGTATTTGCTTTGATTAATTGTTCAAGCTTATCCGAAGAAAGGCCGGTCAGACTGCTGATTCTGGGAACCTGCACGATAGCCGAGGCTGGGGAAATATCGGGGTCCAGGCCCGAGCCGGAGTTCGTAACCAGATCGATAGGCAGTTGATTCACTGGAACCTGCGGATTGTCCAGCTTCCACTGGGTGATAAAGTCGCTGGTGCGCTTCAGCATATCCGCATTGGATGGGCCATAATTGTTCGAGCCCGAAGCCTCGGCTTTGTAATCGATGCTGGACACTCGCCCATGGAACAGCGCCGGATTGGTGAAGCTCTGACCAATCAGCTCGGAGCCGATAACCTGGCCGGCACTGTTCTTCAGCAGGCTGCCGTTCGCCTGTGAAGGCATCAGCACCTGGGCAATAGCTGTGGAAGCCAGCGGATACACAACTCCGCAAAGAATAATAAATATGGCGCTGAGTCTTACTATGCTGAGTATATAAGAACTAGTGTTCTTCATTCATGATCCATCCTCTCTATCTTACAACCCTATTAAGCTTATATCCAAATACTAACGAGCATATCAATGAGCTTAATTCCCAGAAAAGGAACCAGTACGCCCCCGAATCCATAGATGAAGATATTCCGGCGCAGCAGCTTGACTGAGCTCATTGGCTTATAGGATACCCCTCTCATGGCAAGGGGGATCAGGAGCGGAATAATAATCGCATTAAAGATCAGTGCCGAGATAATAGCAGAGCTTGGTGATCCCAGCCCCATTACGTTCAGCACCTCCATTTCCGGAATCGCGAGCGTGAACATAGCAGGAATGATTGCAAAATATTTGGCGATGTCATTCGCAATACTGAAGGTAGTCAGGGCACCGCGGGTCATCAGCAGCTGCTTGCCGATGGCTACGACCTCTATAATCTTGGATGGGTCTGAGTCCAAATCGACCATATTCGCCGCTTCCTTGGCGGCAGAGGTTCCGCTGTTCATGGCAAGCCCCACATCGGCCTGGGCCAGAGCAGGAGCATCGTTCGTTCCGTCACCCGTCATGGCGACCAGCTTGCCTTCCTGCTGTTCACGGCGAATGACTTCAATCTTATTCTCCGGTGTACTTTCGGCGATAAAACCGTCTACTCCGGCTTCGGCGGCAATCGTTGCAGCGGTTAGTGGATTGTCTCCGGTACACATAATCGTTTTGATGCCCATTTTACGCAGCTCATCAAATCGTTCCTTCATTCCGGGTTTCACGGTGTCTTTCAGATAAATAAGTCCGAATATCCGATCGTCAACGGCTACGGCAAGCGGAGTTCCGCCTTTACCGGCTATTTCATTCGACTTTTTGTCCAGATTATCGGGAATCTGCCCGCCTTGGGAAGAGACCCAGCGCTTCATGGAATCAACAGCCCCTTTACGGACCTTGCGACCGTCCTTCAGATCCAGTCCGCTCATTCGCGTTTCGGCACGGAACTCAATGATTTCTGCCTCTTCTGCCAGTCCGGCCTGATAAGGATGACCCTGTATTTTGATCAGTTCAATCACGGAACGGCCTTCCGGCGTCTCGTCCTTCAGTGAACTGACTGCTGCCCACCCTGCCAGTTCGGCTTCATTCTCATTCCCTACGGGGACAAATTCGCTGGCCATACGGTTCCCGAAGGTGATGGTGCCTGTTTTATCGAGAATCATCGTATTAATGTCTCCGGCGGCTTCAACCGCTTTACCTGACATCGCCAGCACGTTGAACTGGGTAACCCGGTCCATGCCTGCGATTCCGATTGCAGACAGTAGACCACCGATGGTAGTAGGGATCAGACAGACCAGCAGCGCGATCAGGACAGGGATCTCCAAATCGACATTCAGATAAGCGGCAATCGGACGCAATGTGACTACGACAATCAGAAAGATAATGGTTAAGCTGATTAAAAGGGTATTGAGTGCAATTTCATTGGGTGTTTTCTGGCGTTTGGCCCCTTCGACAAGCGAGATCATACGGTCCAGAAACGACTCACCGGGATCACTGGTAATCCGAACCTTGATCTGATCACTTACTACTCTTGTGCCGCCTGTGACAGAGTTGAAGTCTCCTCCAGCCTCTTTGATGACTGGAGCGGATTCCCCGGTAATCGCAGATTCGTCCACGGAAGCAAGGCCTTCAATGACTTCGCCGTCACCGGGAATGAGTTCTCCTTGGCTGATGACCACGACATCTCCTTTGCGCAGATCCGAAGAAGAGACGATCTTAACAGCTCCGCCCACCAGCTTGTTTGCGGAAATATCCTGTTTCGTTTTCTTCAAGGTATCCGCCTGTGCCTTGCCTCGGCCTTCAGCCAGTGCTTCTGCAAAATTAGCGAACAATACTGTAACCAGCAAAATCAAAAACACTGTAATATTGAAGCCTATGGAGTCTTCGGCATGGAAATAGCCGGGGGCCAACACCATCATCAGTACGATAATAGTGCCGATTTCTACAACGAACATCACCGGATTCTTCATCAAGGTCACCGGATTAAGCTTCATGAAGCTGTCCTTGACCGCACTTTGCAGGATAGGGCCGGTCAGCAGTTTCTTTTTAGGTATGGTACTCATCTTGTTCTCCCTCTCTTAACGTAAGGTCAAATATTCTGCAACCGGACCGAGAACCACAACCGGCAGAAAGGTCAGTGCACCGATAATCAGCACCGTACCGATCAGAATCCCTGTAAATAGGCCATTGTCGGTACGGAACGTGCCGATCGTCTCCGGAACGGGCTTCTTACGGATCATGGAGCCGGCCACCGCCAGCATGGCGATAATGGATACATATCTTCCGAGCAGCATGACAATCCCTGTAAGTACATTCCAGAAGGTAGTATTATCGGCCAGCCCTTCGAAACCCGAACCGTTGTTGGCCGCAGAAGAGGTGAATTCATAGAGCACCTGCGTCATTCCATGGAAGCCCGGATTCGAGATGCTTCCCTTACCCAGCTCGGTTAAGAAGGCGGCAGCGGTAGGTGCCAGAATGATCAGCGGATGAATGAGTATTGCGATTGCGATCAGCTTCATTTCCCTCGCTTCTATTTTCCGACCAAGGAACTCCGGCGTCCGCCCTACCATCAGACCGCAGAGGAACACTCCCAGGATTGCATACATCAGCATGTTGACTAGACCTACACCTTTGCCCCCGAACACATTATTTAGCATCATCAGGGACAGCGGAGTTATGCTGCCAAGCGGGGTGAGGGTGTCATGCATATTATTAACGGTACCGGTAGTTGCAGCCGTTGTTACGGCAGTGAACAAAGAAGACTGTGCGATACCAAATCGGACCTCCTTCCCCTCCATACTACCCTGGGAAGCGTCGATACCCATGGCATTGATTGCCGGATTCCCTGCCGTTTCTGCGTAATAGTTGAGGCCCAGCAGCAATACGAACAAGGTCATCATCGCGCTGAAGATCATCCAGCCTTGACGTTTGTTTTTGGCAAATAATCCGTACATATAGGGCAGGGATGCGGGCAGCGTCCACATCGAGAGGATTTCAATGACATTCGTCAAAGGTGAGGGATTCTCAAACGGATGGGACGAGTTGGCTCCAAAGAATCCGCCGCCATTCGTACCCAGGTGCTTGATCGATTCAAGTGAGGCAACCGGACCGATGGCGATCTGCTGTGAACCACCCTCAAGCGTTGTTACATGAAGAGATGGCTGTAATGTCTGCGGAACCTGCAGCGCCACCAATACCAATGTCACCAGCAGAGCCAGCGGGAGAAAGATACGGATGATGGATTTCACGAAATCTTCGAAGAAATTCCCCACAGTATCTCTTCCTGTAATGCCTCTCACAAAAGCGACTGCCACGGAGAAGCCGCTCGCCGCTGAAGTAAACATCATCATTGTAATCACAGCCATTTGAGAGAAATAGGATAGACCAGTTTCTCCGCTGTAATGCTGCAGATTGGTATTCGTCATGAAACTGATGACTGTATTGAACGTTAGTGACTGTTCCATGCCTCCGGTTCCATTGGGATTCATCGGCAGTGCGCCTTGCAGACGAAGGAACAAGTAACTGAAGACTACCAGTACAATGTTTGTCCCCAGGAAGCTGATGGCATATCTCTTCCAAGTCATTCCCTCACGGTTCTTCAGTCCGCTCAGTTTGAATATTCCACGTTCGAAGCCGCCAAATATGCGGTCCGTTCGGTTCGGTTCATTTGAAAATACATGATATAAATAAGTTCCTACCGGCTTAACCAGCAGCAGCAGTATGACAATGACTGCGGCAATTTGCACAATACCCACGAAGGCCCCTCCTTAAGTTGACACTCTCTCTTTTAGCATCATTCAATGAATCTTTAGAATTTCTCTGGATGAATCAGGGCATATACCAAATACAGAAACAGAAGCAAGGTTGCAGCAATAACCACCGTCATTGTTCCGTCCCCCCTGTATCATCAGTCATATGTCCGCACCACTGTGCAAAGGCGTAAAGGAGTACGAAAAGCACCGCCAGAACTGCCACCATATACACATCCATCATGTTCTTTGCCACTCCTCTCACTATCATCTTTTGATCTCTTTCTCTTTTTCATAAATTCAGCGTAACATTTCTGCCATTAGTTAAGGATTAGAGATTCCGGCAGCGAATTAAGATTGCATTAAGATTGGCGCGTCTTCTCATCGTCCTCATGCTCCTCACTAAGCAGGCTTTGCCAATAGTAATGGTCATAGAATTTTTTCACAACAAATAGAATTCCGGCTATGATGGAGATAAGACCAGCATTTTTTAAAAACTCATTCATACATAACTCCTTCTCTCTTCGGCTGTTCACTACCCTTCCAGCGTAACACTGCAGCCATTTATTCAGGATTAGGATTTGCCGGAGCAGATAAAGATCACGTTAAGGTTAGGAGAATAATAAGGCTCATTTTCTATACAAAAAAAAGCGGAAGACCAAGGCTGTAAGGATAAGCCTTGGTCTTCCGCTTTTTACACATGTCCGTTCAAATGGCTTTGTTGTCATCGCCAACCTGCAGCATCCGGTATCCGACGCCAATATGCGTTTGAATGAATTTGGGCTGCGAGGGAGTTCTCTCGATCTTTTTCCTTAAGGTGGCCATAAAAACACGCAGGGCGGGAATATCGTACGTGTGGCTGCCCCAGATTTCATGAAGAATGTAATTATGAGTCAGCACTTTGCCCACATTTTTGGCGAGCAGTCCCAGCAGCTTGTATTCAATAGGAGTCAGATGAATTTCTTCATCATCCAGCCATACACAACCTGCCGCATAGTCGATTTTGAGGCCCTCATTCGTAAAAACAGAGGCATCCTTCAACAGCTTCTCACTGTCATACCGGATGCGCCTCAGACTCACCCTGAGCCGGGCCAGCAGTTCCTCCACACTGAACGGTTTGGTCAAATAATCATCTGCTCCTGCGTCTAGTGCATCAATCTTGTCCCGGTCCTCGCTGCGGGCACTGACCACAATAATGGGAAGATTGGACCAGGAACGTACTTTACGGATAATATCCACCCCATCCATATCTGGCAGACCCAAATCCAGGATCATAAGATCGGGCTGCCCCGATACCGCTTCAAGGATAGAGGCTTCACCGGTTTCAGCCGTGTGGTATTTGTACCCTTGTGTCTCCAGTGTGGTAGTTATCAGCTTGCGGATCGGTTTGTCGTCTTCAACAACGAGAATCAAAGGTTTATTCATGAACGTTTACCTCCTCTGCTTGCAGGGTAAAGCGGAATAGTGTCCCTTGCGGGAAGTTGTCATGTACGGCAAATGTGCCGCCATGAGCATTAATAATGGATTTGCACAAAGACAGCCCCAGGCCAAGTCCCCGGCGTCCGTCCCCGCGGATATTATCCGCCGTATAGAACATATCGAATATTCTGGTCTTGGCTTCATCAGAGATACCGGGACCGTCATCAGCGACCTCAACCACCACCATTTGTTTATCCCTTTTGGCCGAAAGGGTGATATGAGAGCCGGTTCCCGTATACTTAATCGCGTTGTCTAGCAGGTTGATCAGCACTTGGATAATCAATCTGGAATCCATTCTGGCCATGATCAGCTCATCACTCAGAACGGTACGAATGATGTGTTCAGTGCTTTTTCGATTCAGGTGCAGCAGCGCTTCTGCAATGACCTCCTCGATAAGCTCCGCCTGAACATTCAGATTTAAGCTTCCATTTTCGATCCGGCTAATCGACAACAGGTTCTCTACCAGATTGATCAGCCATATGGAATCGTCATAAATATCTGTATACAGCCCTGTCTTTTGCTCCTCACTTAGTACACCAGAATTCCCTATGAGAATGCCGGCATTTCCGGAAATGCTGGTGAGCGGTGTGCGCAAGTCATGAGAAATGGCCCGCAGCAGGTTGGCCCGGAGATGTTCCTGCTGAATCTGGATGGAGATTTCCTTTTGTTTTTCATTCAATTGTTCTTTCTCCAACGCCAGCGCACATTCTCCCAGCATGGCAATCACCAGGCTCTTGTCAAATACCTCGAGCGGGTCTTCGTTCTCCATCACGATGGCGGCTACTGCAAATACACTGTCCCCCCCGCGAACCGCATGATACAGACAGCCAGCAGCAGAAAAAGTATCCGTGGTGGCTCCAGCACGCTTATTGTTTTTGTAGACCCAGTCGGCTACTGAACGCTCACTGTTGCTTGTATAGATTTGCAGATCCGCAGCCAAATCCTCTTTGGGGAATATAAGAGGTTCAGACAAGGAACCAGGCAATACAGAATAAAAAATAACTGTCCTGTCCAAAAGCTTAACCATTTGCTGCGCTGTTTCATTGATGATGGCAGCCGGATCTTTGGCCTGCTGCAGCTTGCGGCTGGTCTCCAGCAGTACCTCGGTACGAAAGGCTTTTTTCGCTGATTGTCTGGCCTGCTCTTTAACCCGCATTGTCAGAGTACTGGTTATGAAAGAAGCTGCCAGCATCACCAGAAAGGTGACCGGATATCCCGAATCATACGCCCGCAGGGAAAAGTAAGGTGCGGTAAAAAAATAATTGAATACCAGCACACTGAATATAGAGGTTGCGGCACTATAGAGTCGTCCTTCGGTAATCATCGCACTTAGCAGAACGCCCAGTATATATACAGTGATGATATTTGCTTCCCTGAAACCCAGTGCACTAAACCACAAGCCGATGAGAGTACAGACCAGGAGTATTCCAAAAGTTTTGAAGGTGCTGGTCAGTGACAACCGCGGCGAAACCCTATATTGCGGAAATCTGTTGTAAAGGGCAGGCTGGGTGTCCGGGATGATATAAATATCCATATTCGGGGAGGCCGCAGCCAGTTTGTCCATGATATTAGTGTTACCGAACCAGCTTTTTTTAGAGTGTGAACGGCCCAAAATAATCTTGGAGACCCGGCTTGTTTTGGCATACTCTGCGATCTGTCCTGAAATATCCTCCCCGTAAGTTGTCGCAATCTGAGCACCAAGCTGTTCCGCCAGCCGCAGGTTCGCTCTCAGCTCGGTTTTATTCTTCTGGGTGAGCCCCTTCGTTTCCGGTGTTTCCACGAACAGTGCCGTGAAACCCCCGTGGAACGCCTCAGCCATTCTCGCGGCAGTACGGATTACCTTTTTATTTGACGCTGCCGATGACAGGCAAACAAGAATATGCTCATTGGAGTAATGCTCTTGGTTAGCTTCCTGGCTGCTAATTTGAAGCGCAATCCGGTTCAGCTGGTTCGCCGTGTAGCGCAGGGCAATCTCGCGGAGCGCAATCAGCTTTTCCGGGCTAAACCCGCCCGCATTTTGGTCTTGAGGTTGTTCATGATAGATTTTCCCTCTGTTCAGACGGTCGATCAGATCATCAGGTTCAATATCGATCAGTTCCACTTGATCGGCACTGTCTAATACATGATCCGGAATGCGTTCGTGTACGGTGAGACCGGTGATGGATACCACTATATCCTGCAGGCTTTCTATATGCTGGACATTAACGGTAGTATAGACATCAATTCCCGCACGCAGCAATTCCTCCATATCCTGATATCTTTTTTTGTGCCGGCTTCCTGCAGGATTGGTATGTGCAAGCTCGTCCAGCAGAATCAGTTCCGGCTGTCTCCGGATCGCCCGGTCCAAATCAAATTCATGTGAGTCAATTCCTTCCCGGGATATTTCCAGAGGAGGAATCTGTTCCATACCAACCAGCAGTGCTTCCGTTTCCGGCCTGTCCCGGTTCTCAATGATCCCGGCAACTACATCCATTCCGTCTTTTTGCTCTTCCCGGGCAGCACTCAGCATGGCACAGGTTTTACCGGCTCCTGCCGCATAGCTGAAATATATTTTTAGCTTTCCCCGTACTGCCATTCCATGCCTTCTTTCTGTCTATCCGTAGCTAATTCAGCTGAAATCGTTTTACTGTAAGTATAGCATGAGGCAAATCAGCATAGCATTACGGTTTTGGATCAAGCATTAAGATTGTATAAAGATTCTCCTGCGAAATATATGAATTCATGTCTCTCTGGATAAACCTGCAAAGAATTACCCATACTATGCGTTATCTAAATAAAGGAGGCATCAGCATGAAGATGACGGGCGACCGGCTGTGGATTGCAGCTCTGGGTGGTGTATATGAAATTGGCAAAAACATGTATCTTCTGCAATACGCTGAAGACATTATTGTCATTGATTGCGGGTCAAAATTCCCGGATGAGACTCTTCTTGGTATTGATCTAATTATTCCCGATATTGCCTATTTACTTAGTAATATAGATAAAGTCAGGGCTTTGGTAGTTACCCATGGACATGAAGATCACATCGGCGGCATCCCATATTTCCTCAAACAACTGAATATTCCGGTGTATGCTTCCCGTCTGACACTCGGCTTAATCGAGATCAAACTTAGGGAGCATGGGCTTCTGCGCCAGACCGAGCTTCATTGCATAGATACGGAGTCCACGCTGAATTTCGGTTCTATCACCACTACCTTTTTCCGAACAAACCACAGTATTCCGGATTGCCTTGGCATTGTCTTCGATACACCCGAAGGAACAGTAGTTCATACCGGCGATTTCAAGTTCGATATGACTCCTGTCAACAAGCAGTATCCAGATATACATAAAATGGCCGCGATCGGAGAAAAGGGGGTAAAATTTCTTTTATCGGAGAGTACAAATGCTGAACGGCCTGGCTTTACCCCATCGGAAAGGCTGGTAGGCGCTCATTTGGAGGAAGCCTTTCAAAAAGCGGAGAACAGAATCTTTATCTCTACCTTTGCTTCGAACGTGCACCGTTTGCAGCAGATTGTTGACGCAGCTGAGCATACTGGACGCAAGCTCGCCCTGCTGGGCAGAAGCATGGTCAATGTCGTTGGAGTAGCCCAAGAACTGGGGTATTTACATATCCCTGAGGGCATGCTGGTAGAGACGGCTGAGGCGGGCAAAGTGGAACGCGATAAGATCGCTGTATTGTGTACCGGAAGCCAGGGTGAACCTATGGCAGCATTATCCCGACTTGCAAATTCCAGCCACAGGCAGCTTGAGATCAGTCGAGGAGACACCGTTCTCCTCGCGGCGAATCCGATTCCAGGCAATGAACGCAACGTTTCCAGGATCGTAGACAATCTGTATATGCTGGGTGCACGAGTAATATACGGATCACGCAGTGAGCTTCATGTCTCGGGGCATGGCAGCCAGGAGGAATTGAAGCTGATGCTGACCTTGATGAAACCCGAATATTTCATACCGAT
Organism: Paenibacillus sp. 22594; assembly: GCF_052044425.1. NCBI lineage: Bacteria > Bacillati > Bacillota > Bacilli > Caryophanales > Paenibacillaceae > Paenibacillus > Paenibacillus sp. 22594. Next base: position 96,244 of record NZ_JBQENA010000001.1, on the reverse strand, counting down.
TCACGGGGAGTACCGGATGCTTCATCATCACAGTTTGCTGGCTGAAGCCGTAGGGGTAAAGAGTGAGAATATCTTTATTTTAAAAAATGGGGAAATTGTTGAGTCAAACGGCGGAGATGTCCGCCAAACCGGACGGATCACAGCTGGACAAATTTTTGTGGATGGACTGGGAATCGGGGATATTGGCAGTGTTGTACTTCGCGACCGCAGGCAGCTGTCTGCAGATGGGATTCTGATTACAGTCATTACATTAAGCCAAAGTGACGGGCGGATTCTGAACGAGCCGGATACGATCTCTAGAGGTTTTGTGTACGTGCGCAACTCTGATACGCTGATGGAAGAGATCAACCAGCTGATTACAGCTACTCTTCAGAAGATGAGCACCGCAGATCTCGGTCAATGGAATATCATCAAAGAAACCATCAAAGGAACATTAAGTAAATTCCTGTATGAACGCACAAAACGCAGACCGATGATTCTGCCCATTATCATTGAGGTCTAGAAATGGGAAAAAATCCGCAGATTATGGACTTTAAGTCCTGTCTGCGGATTTTTTTTACAGAATTTGACGTCACTGAATCATGGAATTAATGAATTTTGCCATTTCGACGCTGGTCTGGTTAAGCCGTTCAATAACATCGCTGAACTCGATGACCCTTTCAGCCTGCTCAGAGGAAGAAGCGGCAATCGCTTCTATTTCCTTTTCCATCTGATGGATAGAGCGCTGAACCGTATTAAGTGAATCCTCAATCGATTTGGTCGCATCCCTCGTATGTACGGACAATTTGCGCACTTCCGTGGCGACGACACCGAAGCCAGCCCCCTCCTGCCCAACACGCGCGGCTTCGATGGCAGCATTCAACCCCAGAAGATTGGTCTGTTCAGAAATTTCACGGATAAAGCCCGCTACCTTGCTGACCTGATTAGACTCTTCCACCGTCTTTCGTGAATTCTCAAGAATCTGTGCTGTGGTAGCCGATAACTCTTCAGACTGGGCGGCAACATTTTGAACCATATCGACCAGTTGCCCGCTGATTTGATTAATGCTGCCGGTCAGTTGCTCCATTTTATCCTCGTTTTCCAAGGTATAGGCGATCGCAAATGCGCCGATAATCTCACCTGCTCCATCATAAATCGGGACGGCTGAAGAAATCACAGTAGCCCCATACAGCTCAGGCGACAGCCGGTTGGTTGTGGCTCGTCCTGCGAGCGCATTTCCGAGGGAAGGGTCATCCGGAGGAACAGGACTTCCTTTGCTCAGACCGAAATCCAGCACCTTGCTGGGAGCATAATAATGGAATATTTCTTTGTCGGTGATCCCAATCATAATATCCTGGGAATGAATTTGTTTGAAGAATGGCGCAGCTAATACCAAAGCATTTAAATTATCCATGATGTTTCTCTCCTAAATTAAGCTTTTTTACATTATTATCGTCACCTTGCAGCCATAAATTTAGAGGGGGATTATTTGTTGTACAGCTCCAAGGTAGTATGAAAGATATAATGATGTCGCCATTTCTACAAATTTTCAGCTTGGCTCTAACGAATACGTTTACATTTCTATCGTATGCTATACAGTCTGACCTCATCGAAAAGACAAAGAGGAGGAAAATGAATGTCGTTTGGTTTCAGGAAATTTGGTTTGCTGTTCGTTGCTTTGGTATTGCTGGCAGGTGCCTACGCGTATCCGGGCCAAAAGATGAAGGCTCAAGGTGCAGAGGGTTATTATCACACTTCAGGCAGCCGGATCGTGGATTCATCAGGTAACCCCGCAGTATTCAATGGACTCAATTGGTTTGGCTTCGAAACCTCAAATTATTCTCCGCATGGCTTGTGGTCACGTTCCATGGATGATGTGCTCGACCAAATCAAGGCTGAAGGCTATAACTTGATCCGCCTGCCCTACTGCAATCAGATGTTGGATACAGGTTCTGCCGCCAACAGTATCGATTATGCCAAAAATCCAGACCTCGTGGGTCTGAAGCCCATTCAGATCATGGATAAACTGGTTGAAAAAGCCGGGAAACGCGGCATTCGGATCTTCCTGGACCGCCACCGTCCGGATTCGGGAGGGCAATCGACGCTGTGGTATACTGCTGCATATCCCGAAACCCGTTGGATCAGTGACTGGGTGATGCTGGCTGAGCGCTATGCGGGTAACCCCACGGTCATCGGGGCGGATCTGCATAATGAGCCGCACGGCACGGCAAGCTGGGGCACCGGGAATCTTGCCACAGACTGGCAGCTGGCAAGTGAGCGTGCGGGAAATGCGATTCTTGCCGCGAATCCGAACTGGCTGATCATCGTCGAAGGTGTCGAAACCAACGTGCAGGGTAACTCCACCAGCTATTGGTGGGGCGGCAACCTATCAGGTGTGCGGAATCATCCGGTCGTGCTTACCCAGCCGAACCGTGTAGTCTATTCTCCACATGATTACGGGCCCGGTGTAGCGTCACAGCCTTGGTTCAGTGCTGCCAACTTCCCGAACAACCTGCCTAAGTTGTGGGATGATACCTGGGGTTATATCAGCAAGGAACAAATCGCCCCAGTTCTTGCAGGTGAATTCGGCGGCCGCAGTGTAGATACCCTCACCGTAGAAGGGAAATGGCAAAATGCACTTGTAAGCTACATTGGCCAGAATAATCTCTACTGGACCTACTGGAGTCTTAATCCTAACAGTGGAGATACCGGGGGGCTATTACTGGATGACTGGACCTCGTGGAATGAGCCCAAGCAAGCCATGCTTGACCCTATCATGAAGCCGGTTACTTTTCCTTCTGTACCTGGTGATCCGGGAGAGGGACCGGGGCCGGGAGACGTGCACGCCATATCCCTTTATCGTGTGGGTGAAACGGGGACTACTGTTAACTCAATCAGGGCGAGCCTGCAGCTCAAAAACGATTCGGGCACTCCTATTCCCTTAAATGAACTCACGATCCGCTATTGGTACACAAGTGATGGATTTACAGCACAAACCCTAGAATTTGATTATGCTGCAATTGGAAAAGAAAAACTGCTGACAGCGATCGTTCCCCTGGCGAAGCCATTGAACGGTGCCGACACCTATGCGGAAATCAGTTTTACGGCAAACGCAGGCTCTCTTGCAGCTTCCGGCACAACCGGTGACATCCAATTCCGCATTCATAAAAATAATTGGACAAATTACAATCAAGGGGATGATTATTCCTTCAAACCAGACATTACCAGCTATGCAGCGAATAATCATATCACAATCTATCATAAAGGGAAGCTGATTTATGGGATTGAACCTTAACCTGAAACATCCCTTCCCGTATTATTCTTTTCGCAGAATATCGATCGTTTTTCTATGATGCGATCATCGTCTGTATGAAAACTCTCCACAAAAAAAGCGCCGGCTCACGATATTATCGTGAAACCGGCGCTTTTTCGATCGTTTCCACATATACGTTCAAATGGAGTCTCTGTTAGGAAGCTCTGTTGGACAATGTGGGACTCCGGCTGGTTGCAATTCAGGATGCGCATGTCAATTGCGGCGAGCCGTTCGCTCTATGGCATCAACGATTACTTTGTACAGTTGGTGCGAAAGGTCATGCCCCATGCCGTCAACCAACATTAGTTCGGCGCCAGGAATGGCAGAAGCCGTGTCCTCGCCACACGCTGGGACGAACAGGGGATCGTCCACTCCATGAATGACTAGTGCTGGCACCTGTATGCTCGCCAGCCGTGGACGACGATCACCGGAGACAGCAATCGCAGCAATTTGTCGTCCGACACTGCCTGGATCGTAGGCTCGCTGGGCTTCCTCAAGAATGAGCGCACGATAAGAATCCTCTTCAAACAGATAGCCGGTGCCGGCGATGCGTTTGGCAAAAGTGAGGCTGTGCGCCAAAAATCCTGCTTCATCCTCAAACGGGTTCGGTGCCGGAGCAGTCATCATCGCCATGACCTCCGGGGAAGATTGCGGAAGGGTGGGATTACCGGAGCTGGACATAATGGATGTCAGTGATAATACCCGCTCCGGGTACTCACTGGCTGCGATCTGGGCGATCATTCCGCCCATCGACCTGCCCACGAAATGTGCCTGGTCAATGAAAAGGGCGTCGAGTAGTCCGATAGCATCGTTGGACATGTCATCGAGAGTGTAAGGGATGTCCGGTCGCTGTCCCGACATGAGAGCAGTCGCCAGAGCATCAAAATCCAGCGTCTTATAATGGCTAAAGTGCGTCGAGCAACCTACGTCACGATTGTCAAAACGAATCACGCGAAAGCCCCGCGATGCTAATATCCGACAAAATGAAACCGGCCAGCGGATCATCTGGGTTCCAAGCCCGGCAATTAGGAGAATAGCCTCGTCATTTTCGTTACCGAAACTGTCATAGGCCAAATCGATACCGTTTACTTTCAGGATGTTCATGATCGTCTTCTCCTCCAATTTTCTATTGTTCCTTTTTATTTATTTACGACTCCGCATGCTCTCATTTATTGGTTCCCTTCGTTAAATGCATTAGCGGCTAATTTTTTGACATGGTCTCTGATATCAGGTACCCAGTCATCGATGAAGTGGTGAAAACGATCCAAATCACCAGCGTACATCGCCCGCAAAGCTTCTTCGTAATGATGGAAGTTACCGGCCATTGCTGTCATGAAGTTATATGTTGCTTCTTGTGACTCTCGGATAGTGCTTTTCTTTTCTCCAGCATGGCGAGCCTCATCAATGAGTTTTCGCAATGTGACCGATGCCCCTCCAGGTTGATTCTTGAGCCATTCCCAATGCCGTGGCAATAATGTAACCTCACCGGATACAACCCCCAGCTTGGGTCGACCGACCCGCCGTGTAGGTTGATGATTCACTTCCGTAACGGATAGGTCACCAGGCTGTTCTCCTAATCGTTTGAGAACATCATCTGTACTCCCGCGAAAATCAACATCAATTAGCTTCCCTGTGGAATCGTCGAATATAAACAGCTGTGTGAGGTCTCTGTTATCCAGAGCATCCATCACTGAAGTAACAACGTGCTCTAACGAACCACTGGCGACGACTCTCATACCCAAAAATGCCGTGCAGTTAAAAAGCGTTGGGGTATTATTCATGCTGACCTCCTCTCTGCTTACCTCACCAATTATACCCGGGTAAAAATAAAAAATCAATATTACCCGGGTATAATTTGACGTACTTGACGATTCTTCCACGGCTTTGAACAGTGATTATACTTGGCTCGGCTTACACTCACTCAGATTAAAAGAAATATAGAGTCCAATTGCTGCGATCCCAGTCAATGTCCAGAAGGAGGCCTGCAGCCCATGGAGCATACTCTCAGGGAAGTGAATGGAACTATGGCTCATCGAGGCAGTCATTATGGAAATTAACATCACGCCACCCATTGAACTGCTTAAGGAGCGTATGGTAATTGTCATTGGTGAAGCATGTGCAATCATGGTGACAGGAACGCTTGCCATCGCATAGGCCGTTACCGGTGTCATAATGAACCCGATGCCAACCATAAGCAGCGCATAAATAGCGGCCACAAGAACCATTGAAGTCTGCAATGATAACAACAAAGTCAAGAGCAGCGTAATGATGGCAATTATAGAAAAGCCTCCCCGTATGATCAACCGTATACCATACCGGTCATAGAGCCTGCCAGAGACCATACTGGCTACACCCAGGAGGACAGCCCCCGGCAACAGCAACAGACCAGATATTTTCGGAGTCAACCCCCTGACATTCTGGGCATACAGCGGTATCAGCAGTTCCACCCCGACCATGACTATGAACATCAGTACTCCGATAATAGAGGATTGGGCAAATCTCCGGTTGCGGAATATATTGAAATCCAAGAGGGGTACGGCCAGCTTAAGCTGACGATGGATAAACATAACAATAATGAATATCCCCCCGAAAATGACTGCCCATGTGATCAAATGTGAACCTCCCTGTTCTCCCGCCAAATTCACCCCATACAATAATCCTGCAAATCCAAGGGTTGAAAATAGGATTGATCTCAGATCAAGCTTCTCATGATGGGTATCCCCTACATTCTTCAGACTAATTGTAGCCAGTAGCATATTAACAACCACAATGGGAAGCACAGCGTAGAACAGAATTCTCCAGGAATGCTCCTGAACGACCAAACCGGACAACGTCGGTCCCAGTGCCGGAGCGAGTCCCATCACCAGACCGATTAGCCCCATTGCAGAACCGATCTTATCCTTCGGAAAAACTCTTAGAATCGTAGTCTGAAACAGAGGCATCAACAGGCCTGCTCCTATCCCCTGAATGATCCGGCCTGTCAGGACCCAACCAAACTCTGGAGCGATTGCAGCCAGCAGCGTCCCTGTGGCAAATGACCCTACGGAAGTAAAGAAAAGTGCTCTTGTAGTGAATCTTCCGATCAAAAATCCGGCAACAGGCACAGTAATACCTGCAACCAGATAATAAATTGTAACCAGCCATTGCGCCTTGTTCTCGTTGATTCCCAAATCCAGCATGATCCGCGGAAGTGCAGTATTCAGCATCGTCTGCATCAGCTGTGCCAGGAAATTTGCGATCACCAGAGAGGAGACCATGATCCCAGGTTTTTTTCTCATTCCTTCCCCCGCCTTATCTCTTGTTCTTATTAAATACATTAAAGACTCTTTAACTCCTTGATAGTACCAAAAAAATTTTCTACTCGTTCAGCAAACCACAGGCATGATTACCGGGTAAACGAAATAAAGTTTAATCACGGACTTAATATATCCAGAATATATGCATATAGGCCTTTTGTCAAACAGAAGTTCAACATGGAAAATATAAAAAAAGAGCCACGGCAGTCAACCGGGCTCCAGTCAGTGATTATTTAAGAGAACCTCTTGTAAAAGCTATGGATTCGTCATAATCTACGTAAACATTCTGAATGTTGGGTTTATGCAGAACATCTGAAGTATAATAATACAACGGAATGACCACCATTTGATCCATGAGCAGTCGTTCAGCTTTTGCATAATATCGGATTCGCTCAGCGGGATCTGGTTGCTGCCTTGCTTGTCTCAAGTAATTATCATACTGCTTATTGCCCCAGCCCGTATCGTTAGCTGCACTCCAGGAAGTGAACAGTTCCAGAGAAGAGGCTGGATCATTATAGTCTACTGTCCACCCGCCTCTGGCCACTGTATAATTCTGGTCTGAGCGGTTATTGAGGAACTGCTCCCAGTTCTGAACCTCTAGACTTGCGGTAACTCCCAAATTTTTCTTCCAGCTGTTAATGACAGATTTCGCGATAATACTGTGACTTCCTTCATTCATAATGACTGAGAAATCAGGCATCCGCGTCAACCCTTCTTCCTTCAGACCTTCCTGAAGAAGGTTCTTAGCTGTTATTAAGTCTTCACTAAAATATCTTTTATCTGAAATTTCTGAACGGTACGGCTGCTTGGCTCCATGAATAGTTAGCGGAACGAATCCATAAGCTGGCGTACCATAATGAATCGCTTCACGGTCAATGGCCATGGCTAGCGCTTGTCGAATTTTCAGATTGTTAAAGGGTGCTTTTGACAGGTTGAATTGATAGAAGTAAGTTGCACCCGTAGGGACTTCATAAATTTTTTCGGAAGTAGAGTCGTCCAATATCGAATAATCCAATGGACCTGTCCCTATGCCCCCCAGCCAATCTATTTCACCATTCAAGTAGGCATCTGTAGCTGAAACGGATGCTGTTCCCGCTCCAGGAACAAGGAATTGCACCTCGGAGAAAAGAATCTCCTTTGCGGCATAATAGTTAGGATTTTTGACCAATACCACATGTTGATTGTCCCAATTAGCAATCTTAAAGGGGCCATTCGTAACCACGGTTTTCAGATTGGCCGCCCAGTTTTCATTCGCTTTGGCAACTACTGCATTTACCGGCAAATAGACATTTTCCGCGAGCATCTGGATGAAAGTGTAGTTCTTCTCGGACAAAGTTACCTGTAGCGTATAGTCATTAAGCGCTTTGATCCCTACATTAGAGGCATCCTTCTGCTTGCCGATGTGATAACTCTCAGCACCTGCAATCATGAACATTTTAAATGCCTGCACATTGTCTGACTGGGGTGCCAGCGCGCGTTTCCAGGCATATTCAAAATCTGAAGCTTTCACTGGCTGACGATTGCTCCATTGGCTACTAAAACGCAGTGTAAATGTGTATGTTTTGCCGTCAGCGGATATCTTCCATGACTTAGCTATGCCCGGTACGGCGAGACCAGCTTCATTCAGACGAACCAAACCTTCGAATAATCCTTTTACCACCGAAGATGCTGTGTCATACTCTGCCGAAGCAGGATCAAGCACCTGAGGAATGTAATCGACACCTATTCGAAATACCTGCTTGCCTGCCGCCGCAGAAACACCTTTTTCCTGTGTAACATTAAGACTCATAAGTAAACTAAAGGCTAGTAGCATCTGCAGCAACTTTTTCATCCACAATTCCCCTTTATATCCCCCAATATTAGGCATTCAACTTATAATATCACGAAACCCTTCTGCCAGATATGTCTGAATTGACCATAGCCGGTGCCCTGTCCAACCGATACCCGTTCCTAAGTATCTTCCTAATTCTCTGCCCGCTAACTGTTCATAATTTCCACAAAAGCTTTCAGCAGGTATTCATCGGCTCGAATTCGCAGAAGCTTATTCATACACAGATTGGCAGCCAACACCGTTCCAATCAGCCGAGTCGTTACAGGGATCATGGCATGTGTTCAGTCAATAAGCCGTGCTAAAACTTAACAACAAAGACTTAACAACAAAGCACCGCCCAGGGAATCGGGCGGCGATGGTATAAAGGTGATCTCGTAAATGGAATACATAATCCAGGCATCGCCTAGCTTTTCTTCTTCGGACAGTTGTCGCAGTATTCTGCGGTACTGGATATCTCATAGTAAAAGCAGCAAGTTTTACGGATACGCAGGGGCGAATCAGGGAGCGAGGGACTGGACGGGCGGCTATAGAAACGATCCAGCGGATTTTGCTTTTCTCCGAATAAGGCGCCGGGAGCCTGATGAACCAAGTACTGAAAGTCTGCCCGGGCCTGCTCGTGCTGGTCCCCCAATAGGCCAATTCGTTTCTCGTAGAGCGAGAACACTCGAACTGCCACATTCTCCCATAGTATGGCTTTGGGCACATGGGCCACTCTGGACATGACCTGGATAAGTCTGCCCAAATTTCTGGCAAACAGTGTTTGAAGCACCGTCTCGCGCCAAACCTGCCTTCCTTCAGCTCCCGGTATTGTGGCATTTGCATCGGTCAGACTGACATATTCCAGCCAGGAGCGGCCCGGTGGTGCTGCGAGCCAGCAGTTTCCGGACGAAAAATCCAGTCCCTTATTGTACACTGTCATAGTGTACAGCAGAGGGGCAGCGCTTAAGAAGGCGTACCTTTTTACAAACTGCGAGGCTGCAACCGCTCTCGTAGGGGAGGGCAGAAGTACATTGAGCCTGTCCAGGTAAGCAGAGCAGGTCTTTGCATCCTTTAAGGCCAAAGCATTTACCGAATAAGCGCTGCAAGGCCTGGCTTGCTTCCGCAAGCCAAAATACTGGCTCAATTCAGACCATTCTTCCTGCGATAGCGGGGACTGTTTATTCAAACACAACCCCTCCTTTTGTCCTCAGTTAAGCGCATCGGCTATCTGATCGATAATAAGATTGATGGCAATAGGCCCATAATAACCGATCCATTGTGCGGTATTCTCCGCGTATACTTGGTTGTCTTTAACTGCACTCAGATTTTTCCAGAGCGAGGTGCTTTGAAATTCAGCCGTCAGCTCCTTATTCGTATCATCCTGAAGCAGGAAAATATGGTCAGCACCAAGCTCCGGCAAGACTTCAATGGAGATCATCGAACTTGTTTCCGAGCTGTTTACGGCCATTGGAGGGGGAGTCAGTCCCAGGTCGTCGTATAGAATTTGGGAGGTTCGGTGCGCTGTGTTTTGGATACGAATCATTTTATCCCGCGGGCGGATCAGGGCAACCGTCTGACCCTTCATCTTGTCAGCCAACGCGGCTTTTAGATCGCTCACCTTCTGATTGTATTCATCTATCAGCTGCTGGGCCTTTTCGGGCTGGTCTATTATTTTCCCGAGCTTCAACATTACGGTCTTCCAATCTTCATTGCGCTCAAGCATAAGCGTCGGGGCGATTTTCTGCAGATCTTCATAGATCTTGTCATGGAACTCTGTACCGATGATAAGATCCGGATTCAGCGAAACGACCGCTTCCACATTCGGTTCTTCATATGTTCCGATTAAAGTAACATTGTCCATTTGATCTCCCAAATATTCGGGCACTGCATTGTCGGTACCGGCTACTACACTGCCTATCGGTTTCTTACCCAGTGCTAGCAGTTCGTCTGCGTACTGAACGTCCAGCACAACAATTCTCTCCGGTACTTTTTCAAGTTTGAACTCGCCTTTCAGATGCTGAATCGTTATCGGCGCCGCCGGTGCGGAGCTTATGCCGGCAGTTGGTTCTGGATTGGCCTTACCTTGATTTGAAGGGCCAGAGCACGCCCCTAGCAGCATAACCAGACATGCCAACAGGCTGATAACCCCTGCCGCTTTTATTTTCGGATGCATAAGTACAACCTCTCCTTTATCTAAATGATAATGATATTCATCATCATTATAATACTATAATGACCCAAGCAGTCCTCGGCAATGGATACTTGCGACAGCCTCAATGGATTATGGCGACCAAGTCGAAAATCGGCTATTTCGCATTTAGAAACACTTCCGCCACCTGATCTACAACCCGATTCATCGCAAGCGGACCGTAATAAGCGATCCACATGCTCGTTTGGGCTGGATACACATGTTCCTGCTGCACGGCACGTAGACTTTTCCAGGTTGCTGTTTTCTGAACCTCATCCGACCAGCTGTCAAATCTGCTGTCGGTCAATACAAAATAATGGTCGGCATCCAGCTCCGGCAAGCCCTCCAAGGGAATCATTGAGCTGGTGCATTGGCGGTGAACGGCTTGCTTTGGTGGACGCAGCCCCAAATCTCCGTATAAAATTGCCGCAGTACGGTGTGCGCTTGTATGTAGTCGGATGTCATTATCCCGGGGACGGATGACCGTTACCGACTGCCCATGCAGCTTGGCTGCCAGAACTGATTTCACCCTGCCGATTTTTAGTTTGTACCGCTGCAGGATCTGCTCCGCTTCCATTTCCTTGCCCACAATGCGCCCGATGATCCGCAATGTTTCTTTCCAGTCATGATTTCGCTTGAGCATAATGGTAGGCGCAATTTGTGTAAGGCTTTCGTAAATGTTTTTTTGAAACTCGGTGCAGAGGATCAGATCGGGTGCAAGCGCCTGCAGTGTTTCCAGATCTGGCTCATTCTTTGTTCCCAAGGTCTGCACCCCGCGCAAGCTGCCGATCAGATACTCTGGGAAGCCGTTTAGATCCCCGCTCACCGTAACGCTTCCGGCTGGCTGTTCTCCCAGAGCCAGCATATGGTCCGTAAACTGTGGGTCCAGTACAGCAATTCTCCCTGGCAACCGCGTGAGCGGCAGTTCGCCTTTAAGATGAATAATCGTCCGCAAGGAGCGGCGGAGTGCGGTATTCAGCAGATCCTTCTTTGCCGGTACAGCCGTAGCACCCGATTCATCTTCGCCGGATTGCCGCATCCATTCCCGATACGTGCTGGGAGACATCCCTGTGCAGCGTTTAAATAACCGGCTGAAATAATAGCTGTCCGCATAACCGACCGCTTCGGCGATATCCTTAAGTCCGGCATTTGTACGGCTGAGCAATGCCTTGGCTTTGACCATGCGCACCTGCAGCAGATAGTCCATCGGTCCAAGTCCCAGTCTTTTTTTGAACATCCGCTGCATCGTGCGGGAACTGCATTCCAACAGTGCCGCAAGAGTGTCCACGGTAATCGGTGCTGCATAATTTGCATCCATATACTTGGCAGCATGCAGCACAGTGTCCGGTGAAACCTGCTGTAGCCTCCGACGCTGTAGCTGATCCATCAGCTCGCACATGAACTGATAAAACAACGATTTCAGCTGTAGCTTCGCTAACGCTCCCGGTCGCTCCTTTAACAGTTCCATACGTGACAAGGTTGCGGAGAGCGGAGCGGCATGATTGGAGACAAAGCCATATTGTCTCTCAAACGGCTTCGCACGCTCCAGTAAGTCAAGTAGATCCTGGCTGCACGGCTGCGGCAAAGCGGCTGTATACTGAACCCAATAACAGCTCAATGTTTGAGTGATATCCGTAACCGTAAGAACTGCGCCTGTACCCGCATGGAAAACATACCCATTCTCCAAAAGCCGCTCTTCCCCTTCCAGCAGCAGCCGGGCACGGCCCTGTGTGGTGTATAACAGAGTACTTTCCACAAGCTCGAAGATATGTGGCTGCCCGCCGATCGGCAGCTCGATGCGCCGCACATCCACTATGTTCAGAGAGGCCTGATTCCAAAGTAAAAGCTGATCTTCCACAATCATATTCTGATGTCTCCAATCCGCGAAGCTTATCATTTGCTGAATAATTGTTCCGCATCATCAAGCGCCAACCTTTGGCCGATCGAAGAGTAATCCAGCCATTTCTGCCCGTCCAGCAGATAGACTTGATTGTTTTTGACAGCCTTCAGATTTTGCCAAACCGGATTCTTCTCCAGCTCTTCAAAGCTGCTCTTTGCCTGCTTTCCCGTGCTGATAATAACGAAAATAGCGTCTGCATCATAATCCGGGAGCACTTCCTTGGAAATCACCTGAAAAGGCTCATCTGCTGGAATCTTCTCTACTCCGTTTGCCATGTTAAGTTTCAAATCCTCGAACATGATCGGCCCCAGAGGTCTCTTGGTCCCCATGACCCGCAACTCCTTAGCTGTCATTCGGATCGCCATTACCTTTGCATCTGCACCCAGCTTCTCAGTGATCAGTCCGCTGACCCGCTCAGCTTTGGCTTCGTAATCCTGGATGTAGGCTTCAGCTTCTTTCTCGCGCCCCACATTTTCCGCAATCAGCTTCAGATGGTCTCTCCAGGTTCCGCTGTCCATGTCAATGGAGATCGTGGGAGCAATCTTCTCAAATTTGTCAAGATCCTCACCTGAGTTAGTATCATCGATATAGATTACATCCGGCTTAAGGCCAAGCACAGCTTCCATATCAGGGTCTGTAACAACCCCCAGCTTGGTCACGCCCTGCAACTGATCCGCCACATGCGGCAAAAAGTCTTTCACATCACCGCCGACTACTGAGCCAACGGGTGTAATGCCCAGAGCGAGCAGATTATTTGTAATATGAATGGACATAGAAGCGATTCGGGCGTTGGGGTCGTGGATTAATGAGTCCGCAGCAGGCTCGGCAGAAGCAGACACTGCTGGCATATTTGTTGCAGCCGGGTTAGAGGACGATTCCTTAGATTGCCCGCCACAGGCGGACAATAAGGCAAGCAGCAGTATGGAGACAAGCGTTAAAGTTAGTTTTTTCATTTGAGTATATTCCTCCAAATCATTCTTTGGTTTTGAATAGCAGATATAAAAAGTATGGGCCGCCGATAGCTGCAACAACTACGCCGGCAGGAATGGCATTTGGCCGAAAAATAGACCGGCCGACGGTATCCGCCGTAACCAGAATCACGAGGCCGATCAGTGCTGCCACAGGCAGGGAATATCGGTGCTGCGGACCGGTAAGACGTCTTGCGATATGCGGGGCGATCAGTCCGATAAAACCTATTCCCCCCGCAACCGACACACTGGCACAGGAGAGTGCTACGGCCATTCCCAGCTGCCAGAGCCGTTCACGGGTGACATGACTGCCAACACTATAGGCAATTTCATCGCCAAGCACGAAGATGTCCAGCGCTTTGGAACGGCTGTAGATGAGCGGTACGAGCACAACAATCCATGGCAGGAGAGTCCATACATGAATCCAGTCCCTCCCCCAGACACTTCCGGCTAACCAGCGCGCTGTAAAAGCATAGGTATCCTCGTCCAGCTTCAAGGAGAGCAGCAGTGTGACCGCACTAATACCAGCCGCAACCGCAATACCGACCAGGATCAACCGGATCGGCACAATCCCCCTGTGGCGGTCATAGGCGAAAATGAAAATAATCAGTGCGCATAGGGTTCCTCCGGCAAAGGTGAACAGTGGAATCAAGAGCGCCATAGGACCTTCCATTGTGCGAAAAAAAGACACAAAGATAATAAGTCCGAGCGCTGCTCCGGTATTGATTCCAAGTATGCTTGGGTCTGCAAGTGTATTCCGGGTAGTCCCCTGAAATACGGCACCTGAAACGCCAAGCCCGATCCCAGCCAGCATCGTTACGATGATCCGCGGCATCCGGTATTCGAACAAAATCATTGAATCTTGGGCTGTTCCATAGCCCAGCAGCGTCTTCCACACTGTACCTGGCGATAAGGAAATCGTCCCGGTGTTCAGGCTGGCCGTTATTACGGCCATGGCGAGCAGCAGCAGGCTGAGACTGATAAAGAGTGCCGTTTGCCCTCTTTTTCCTTCGAGCACCTTCATGTTCCTCTTCATCCTATAGCTCCCTTCCCTCTTGTCGCGCCAAGTAGAGGAAAAAAGGAACACCTACCATAGCGACCATAGCACCTATTGCGAATTCCTGCGGCGGATTTACCATACGCGAGGCGAAATCGGCCCAAACAAGCAGAATGGCTCCAAGCAGTGCAGAAAAAGGAATCAATACACGGTAATCCACGCCCAGCAGCCGACGGGCGATATGTGGCACAACCAGACCTACAAAACCAATGGACCCCGCCACCGCCACCGAAGAACCGGCAAGAGTTACAGCGGCAATAAGCCCGAAAATGCGTATGCGATTCGTATGTATTCCCAGGTTTACCGCTGTTTCATCCCCCATAGCCATCAAGGTGATCGGTCTCCCCATTATGATGGAACATACAATTACAATAAGGACTATGGGTGTAAGTACCCGCAGATGCTCCCAGGTCACTCCAGCTACTCCCCCGGCATACCAGAAGGCCAAATCCTGGCTCAGCTCAAAATAGATCGCTACTCCAGTGCTGAGTGAATGGAGAATAGCCGCTATAACTGCCCCTGCAATCGTCAGCCTGATGGAGGTTAATCCACCCTTCGCTACGGAGCCCAGGAGAACAATAAACAAAGTGGTCAGCGCCGCCCCGATGAAAGAAAATAGGATCAGTTCCGAGTAGCCCATACCCGGCATAAAAGCAAAACACAAAGCAACTGCAAATGCAGAGCCTGCATTTACGCCAAGTATCCCGCTGTCTGCCAGCGGATTGCGTGTGACACCCTGCATTATCGCACCCGCCACCGCAAAAGCCATTCCAGTCACTGCTGCTCCAAGCACACGGGGAAGCCTGAGCTCATGCACAATTTGATGAGAGGTTAAGGCCGGATCGTATTGAATGACCGCCGACCACACCGTCTGCAGCGTTAGTTCCTTAGCACCGTAGGAAATTGACACGAAAATTGTAAGTAATAATCCCGCTGCCGCAGTGATAAACCATAGACATGTGCTGATTCTCCGATTTAATTTCATATGTTTTCGCTTTGACAGCTCCCTCAATCCATTTTCTTGAAAAAACACTACCCCATAAGGTAGTGTCCAATTATAGATAATGATAATCAATATCAATTATAAGGATTGAAAGACTTGTTGTCTATTCTAAAAGCCGGTTCTTCTTGTTATGCAATTATTTAAGCTGAGGGCGTTCATTTATTGAATGACCCATAATCAGTTATGGTGAACTTAATACTAAAGGTTACCGGTACTTTGCTAAAGGTTTCATCCCAATGATCCTTCAGCTTTTTCCATACCTTAGGATGTTCAATACTTAGGCGTTCTCCGAAGCCGGCAACCTCCACCTTATAAGTGGACTGCATCTGTTGCATCAAATGATTAAGCATGCTGCTCAATCTCTTTTCAAAAAATTCTTCCCTCTCTTTAAGGGAGTCTACCTTGGTTGAGCGCTGCTCGGGGTCCCAATTTTCAATGAAGCGTCCATCCGATTCTATATTCACGTGAAATGAGACCTTGTTGTCTCCAGTGATTTTTGAAGTTATTTTACTTTTTGCGGACTTGACTTCATAGGTAATGGTTTCATGGTTATTATTGTACGTCTTGATCGTTCCTCCCTTGACATCTCCTTTGATCCAGTTAATACTCCTCAGATCGTCCTGGCCTAATGACCCAATCCATTTGCCCGTTTCCCCCTTGATGATCCCAGCCCCAGACAACTCGATATCTCCTTTAGCTTCTATAATGTTTTGCAGCACAAAGCTTTGTTTAGAGTGCATTAGAGCATCCAGAGTTGATAAGTTGACGGCTCTCATTACTTTGCTGGTTCTAAAGCGGTTGCGGACCATTTCCCTGAGATGAAAGGAAGGTACATCCTCCTTATCTTTCAATACAAAAGTATCTGAGGCCCGTCCGGTACTTAAGAAGATAAAACAGCTGGGACGGATATCGTTGTCACGAAGCATAAAATCCATCAATTGCTCTATCTTGTGCTGCTCCACAAGCTGTGTAGAAACAATGATTACCTTCAGGTGATGACCAATGATCGGGCGGTCCAGACGATTCGAGAATTGGCGAAAAATCTCCAGCACAGAGTCGCCCGTTTCCGAGACATTGATATATTGTGGCTTATTTCCGCTATCTGATGACTTGGATGCACCACCAGATGATTTTTTGGGAACTATTTGAAGAGTCGCCGTAAGCTTATTATTCTTAAAATAATCCCCGCCTTCATCCTCTAGTGCCTGCTCTGTCGAAGGTTGTTCCCCTGTATCAAGAGCCACACCGGTGTAGAGGCTCAGGTCTTCAATTTCCTTACTGCTCCAACAGCCGGATTGCGTGATCAGGAGCGTAACTGCAAGCAATACAAGGAGAGGCCTAAGTTTACACATTCTGCTTCAATCCCTTCTTTCGAATGATCAGAACTACCGAAAGCATCACAGGAAGCAAAATAAACAATATTATTCCCATCCTTCCAATAGCATCACCAAGGGCAAATACATCATTGATACGTTTGGGAACCATGGTCGAGATGAAAATCAACGGCATTAGCCCGAAGATCACAGGGACAATTTTTAACTTGAACACCTGAGAGATCCCGAGGGAAGCATTGAAGAAAAAACTGCAGAAGTTACAAAACATTTGCATCATCCAAATCACCAATAGCGGAAACTCGAACCGTTCAAAAAAGAATCCGGAGATCTCAAAGCTGCGGACTAAATCAATTGTAGGCCAAGTGCTCGTAATCACAGAATCTATTGACAGGCCTCCTACAACCACAATCACAGTCAGCAGGTATAAGACCATAGGTATGCCAATCCCCGCTAACATGGCTTTAACCGCATGCTGAGGATGCTGCATGAAGGCTGTAATTGTCATCACTACTTCGCATCCCGTATAGACGAGTACAGTGGACTTGAGTCCCTTAATTACAGGCATAAGACCTTCACTCAGTACAGGACGCAGATGGTTAATATCAAATATTCTGATACTTAACACATAACATATCATCAAGATAAAGAGGCTTATCGGGAAAATAATTTGATATAACCTTGCGATGGAATTGATTCCTCCAAACACCAGATAACATCCCACCCAGATAAATGGAATGACGATTGCCCAAACGGGAGTTCCTTCAAGTAGAAAAAACATGGTAATTTCAGCCAATACCCGTATTTCAAATCCGGCGATGATAATATAGTAAATAATGAGCAGCGAGCTTAAAAAACCTCCTGGTAATGTACCTACAATTCGTTTGGAGTATTGATAAACGGTTTTCCCTGGAAACTGCTGGCTTAATTTCACCATTACGAAAATAACCAACATTACAATCAGCCCGCCCAGCAGTACGGACATCCAGGAGTCCGGAGTTTTGGCCGATTCCGTCACACTTCTGGGCAGAGTCAGAATTCCCGCACCCAGTACCGTATTCGTCAAGAATAAAGATGCCTGACTTGTTGTGATTTTATCAGCAGAGCGTACAAACATTTCATGTCCCCCATCCTTTACTTCCTAGGATCTGCGCTTATTCTTTTGTGTTTTCATCATTTTAGGTCTTCGTTTCATAAGTGACAGAGGTGCGCGAACGTAGAGATCCTTCCAGTCACTAAAGCGTATGGGAGCGAAGGGAGTAACATAAGGCACCCCAAAGCTCTTTAATTTACTGAGATGAATGATGATCAGCAGAAAAAACAATATCGTTCCAAACATCCCGAGTACAGATGCAAACAGCATGCCAACAAAACGCAAAATGCGGAGTGTTATGCCCGTACTGTACATGGGTACTGAAAAGGAAGAGATCGCTGTCACCGCCACGACGATAACCAGGAATGGACTAACAATCCCGGCCGCCACAGCGGCATCGCCAATAATCAAGCCCCCTACGATGCCCATTGCTGGTCCAATGGGTTTGGGCAGCCGAATCCCTGCTTCACGTAATATCTCAATGGACACTTCGAGGATCATAACTTCAATAACGGATGGAAATGGAACGCCTTGACGGGTTTCAATAATGGTAATCGCCAGCTGAGTGGGGATTAATCCGGGATGGAACGAGATAAAAGAAATGTACAAAGCTGGAGTCAGCAATGCCAGAAAGGCTGTGAAAAACCTCAGTATTCGATACATGGTTCCCGGAAGCCATCGTTCATAATAATCCTCTGGGGATTGCAGCAGCATACTAAAGGTCACAGGAACGATGAGTGCAAACGGAGTGCCGTCCAGCAGTATTGCTATTCTTCCTTCCAGCAGAGAGTTAATAACCCGGTCGGGCCGTTCCGTATTCTGAGTCTGCTGGAACGGGCTCATATAATTATCTTCAATCAGCTGCTCCACATACCCGGATTCAGCGATAAAATCCATATCAATTTTTGAAATCCTGTCCTTAACCTCCTGAAGCAGCTCAGGATTAACAATATCGTTAATATAGGCAATAACCAGCTTTCTTTTGATACAGTTTCCAACCTCATAGAGCTTCATCTCCAGATTTTTATTAAGGCCTTGGCGGCGCAGCATGGAGGTATTCTCGCTTAGGACCTCCGAAAATGAAATTCGCGGCCCGCGAAGCAATCCTTCTGAGACTGGTTCTGTAATCGCCCGGATGGACCCGCTTGGTAATCCCACCAACAGCGCTGTGGACATCCCTTCTATGATTAATGCTGTATAGCCAAACAGAATCTTCTCCTGAAGCTTTTCCAATTCATTGATTTCACTAAGCTCCGTAAGCGGAAGAATTTTTTCTTTTACAATGGATAAAGTTATAGCCTCACTATCAACTTTGAGGTCTTGCATCAAAACCTGCATCACTTGTTTGTTAATCATCTCTCCATCCTGCATGCCATCTACAAAGATAAGCACAGCTCGTACATTAAACCCATACACCATAAATTCACGAAAATTCACATCACTGTTTTCGCCTATCGCTTGTTTTATGGACATTAGATCAGCATTATAATTCCCGCTAAGCTGTGGACTGGTTTGAGTAGCCATTTTCTCAGGTGAAGCAGGAGCTGAAGCTTTTCCCGTTTTCGAGGCCCTTCCGCTCCCTACAACGGAATACAGTGAATTGTATAGATAATAAATTCCTAATGGACACACTAGCGTAATTGCCGCCTGCATAAATGTTTTCCAATCAGGAATAAAAGAAACGATAGTTGACCACATCCTGATCATCCTTAACTGTAGTTTTTTTGAAATAACGCTCCGTGATGAAATCTGCAGTTTCCAGGTGAGAGGCTATAACCTAAAGTGTGCCAAAATAAAGATTTCTTTAGTCACAGTTAATAAAACTCTCCTAAGGTAAATCCATCCACCACTGTTAAAGGATGTTCCCATAACAAAAACTCCTGCCAGGGAATATTTCGCTGGCAGGAGTCAATTATTCGAAATGAAGCATCTGCATCTGTTTTCTGAAGTCCGTAGGCGTAAGCCCTGCATTCTTCTTGAACTGCTTGGAGAAGTAGAACAGGTCGCTGAAGCCGAGCTGCTCGGCGATTTCACTGATGGTGCTGGTTGTAGCTGTGAGTAGCTCCTTGGCTTTTTCGATCTTTTTTCGTGTGATGTACTGTATGGGAGGCACGCCTAACTGCTTCTTGAACAGGCGGATAAAGTAATTGGGGTGCATGTGTGCAATCTCGGCAAGCTCATGTACAGTTATATTTTGTTCAATATTGGCTTCAATGTGATTCAGGATTTTGGTTAGCTTTTCAACGGAGGTTAAATTTTTCAGGGTGATCTCATTTAGGTCCAGCTTGCTGAGGTAATAGGCGAATAGCTCCATCAGTTTGCTCTTGGCAAGCAGCTGGGCGTAAATCTCACTCGATTTGGCGTGAAATACAATGCTGCTGAACATTTCCTTAACAATATCGAGGTCTACGGTGCTGCATACATGACTCAGCTCTAGTATTTTGAACAGACTCATATCTCCTGCCCTTACACTGAAGTGGCACCAATATTTGTGGAAGGGCTGGCTACTGATACAAGAATAAGATTGCTTCACTCCCTCCGGCATCAAATAAAGCTCTCCAGGCTGGGGATAGTACTCCTGCTCCCCGATCTTCAGCCAGCCCTCACCCTCGCAAATAAAATAAAACTTGCTATAGTCAGGTGTGTAGTCCAGGTCCTTCCAATCCGTACTGCACAGATTATAGTCCGCCATAATTAAATCAAGCTTCAGGTTAGATATATAGCTGGTGAGCAGCATGTGGTTATCCATAACAAACCGCCTTAGAGGGTTATTTTTGTACATCAACAAGTTAATCATCTACATACCTATTCTCTCCAACCCCCGCTACAATGAAAGCGGTACAAGAACTTCGAGAGGATGGGAACAATAATGGACAAGGCCAGCTACTTAAAGGAGATCAATGATACGATTGGGTGTGGCAGATTCAAGGATAATTGGGACTCGTTAAGTGAGTTCCGGGTTCCTTTGTGGTATGAGCAGGCAAAATTCGGAATATTCATTCATTGGGGTCTCTATTCTATTCCTGCGTTTGGCAGCGAGTGGTACTCCCGCAATATGTACATTCAAGGCTCCCCGGAATATGAGCATCATCTGGCTGTATACGGCAAACATACAGATTTCGGTTATAAGGATTTTATTCCATTATTTACAGCGGAGCACTTCGATGCGGCCGAATGGGCACAGCTTTTCAAGCAGTCCGGTGCCAGATACATTATGCCAGTTGCTGAGCATCATGACGGTTTCCAGATGTATAAAAGCGCTTTCTCTCATTATAACACGTACGAAATGGGGCCAGAACGTGATCTTCTGGGTGAAATGAAGGCTGCCTTTGCCGAACAGAAGCTGGAGCTGTGCGTGTCTTCACACCGTGCGGAGCACTGGTTCTTCATGTCGCATGGAAAAGAATTCACATCCGATATTCATGAACCGCTCGTTCCCGGAGATTTCTACTGGCCGGCAATGCCTGAACCGGAGCATCAGGACTTATATGGTTCCCCCCCGACAGAGGAATTTCTGGAGGACTGGCTGATCCGTTGCTGCGAGCTGGTCGATCAGTATCAGCCTAAGGTATTTTATTTTGACTGGTGGATTCATACCGCTGCCTTCAAGCCTTATCTCAAGAAATTCGCCGCTTATTATTACAACCGAGGTGAAGAATGGGGATATCCGGTTGCGATCAATTACAAGCATGATGCCTTTATGTTCGGCGCTGCGGTTCCCGATGTGGAGCGGGGCCAATTTGCCGGGCTGAAGCCCTATTTCTGGCAGACAGACACCGCTGTGGCCAAGAATTCCTGGTGCTACACCGAAAATAATGATTACAAATCCGCTGTAGAGATTATCAGGGATCTGGTCGATATTGTCAGTAAAAACGGGAATCTGCTGCTAAATATTGGCCCTAAGGCGGATGGTTCCATTCCCGAGGAGGACAAGAATATTCTTCTGGAGATTGGGGAGTGGCTCAAAGTCAACGGCGAAGCCATCTATGATACGTCATACTGGCGCACTTTCGGTGAAGGTCCGACAGAGATCCAGGAAGGCCAATTTACTGATGGCCAGACCAAGCTGTTCACGAGCGAGGATATACGGTTTACGGTCAAAGGCTCTGTTCTATATGCCACCGTTCTTGTGTATCCTGAGCAAGGTAAGGTCCATATTCAGTCACTTAAAGAGAAATCCCATCATTTCCAGGGAATCATCAAAAATATCAGCATATTGGGTTGCGACGAGAAACCCGCCTGGCAAAGAACAGAAGAAGCACTTATCCTTACAACAACTACTGTTGCAAGCAACGCACCGGTTGTTTTCAAGATTGAGCTTGATTAATACAAATTTTATGGTTTCAAATTAATACTTGCTATATAAAAGTTATATGCTATAATAAAAATACGTTAAGTTACACAGCAGATTGGGAAGTAAATACAACTACTTAGGAGGAAAATCAAATGACAACGTTAAACATCGGAATTATTCTGGGCAGCACCCGTCAAGGACGCGTGAGCCCGCAGGTAGGCGAATGGGTGAAAGGTATTGCGGATGCACGCGGAGATGCAAACTATGAAATCGTAGATATTGCCGACTATAAATTGCCTCTCCTTGGAGAATCGGATGACTATGCTCCCGCACAGGCTTGGGCGGCTAAGCTGGCTACTCTCGATGGTTTCGTCTTCATTGCACAGGAATATAACCATAGTCTTACGGGCGCACTCAAGAATGCACTGGATTCAGCCCGTGAAGAATGGAACAATAAGGCAGCGGGCATCGTCAGCTACGGCTCTGCTGGAGGCGTTCGTGCAGCCGAACACCTGCGCGGAATTCTTGGTGAATTGATGGTCGCCGATGTTCGTGTACACCCACTGTTGTCCCTGTTCACCGACTTCGAGAACGGTTCTGTCTTCAAGCCGGCTGCCCTCCACACACCTAACGTAAATGCAATGCTTGATCAAGTGCTCGCATGGAGCGGCGCCCTAAAGAACTTGCGTTCATAATTTAAGTTAGCTAAGATCAAAAAAGCCACTTCAGCTGTTGAAGTGGCTTTTATTATGACCGGGACAACAGCATGAATGGCAAGTGGATGCTGAGACTAATGTAGCCCTCTTTGCTCTGGTACTGTATGAATTTGCCCTTTCGAATAGGACGCATCATCAGAGGAACCATGACCCGGTCCGAGCAGATTCAGGACAACCACTCCGATGACTATAAAGGCAATGCCAACAACACTTGCCGTATTAATCTTTTCCTTCCAAATGACTACCGAAATAATCACTGTTATTACTGTGCCTAGTCCAGACCAGATCGCATAGGCAGTATTTATTGGGATTGTCTTCAGCGATATCGACAGGAAGTAGAACGAACACACGAAAGCAACAACCGTCACGATGGACGGATACAGTCGGGTAAAACCTTGAGAAGCCTTCAGCATCGAGGTTCCGAGCAGCTCACTGGAAATGGATAAGGCCAATAACAAATAAGCCATCATTTCACCTCCTTCGTAGAGAGCAGTAATTCGTTTCGGACCTGCTCCTTCAATTCCTTGTCAGGGGGAGCAAGGCCAAACATTTCCGCAAACCACAAGCCGTCAGCCGCAAGTCTGGCGATGGTCGATTTTACAGGATCAAGGCCGTCATTCTCAATGTTGTGCTGCCACTTTATATATGCAGACCGGATACTATTCAAAGATTCCGGATTGAAAAAGAGCGCGGAAGCCAGTACCGGACCCATTTCATTACCGATACCAATGTCATCTAAGGTAGACTCGAGATAAGCCCTGCTCCATCTTCCTTTTTCTTCCTTGTCCCGCGCAATCCGTCTGGCGATATCGGCCTCAAAGGTCTTCGTCATCTCCTCCACTACACCGAGCACCAGCGCTTCTTTACTGGGAAAATGATACAACAGGCCACCTTTGCTGACGCCCGCCTTCTTGGCAACCAGATCCAGAGTCAATTGCTCTCCACCCAGTTCCTTCATCACAGCTGCGGCAGCAAGTAATATTAGTTTTCGTTTGGGGATTTTCTCTTTCTCTTGAGCTTGCGAATCCATACTCATCACCGTCCTGAAGTAACTATACCGTCTGGACGGTTTAGTTGTCAAATTGGCTACCCGTACAATAATCTCCCATCAAAACAGTCGTTGATATCTGAATCCGTCCCGGACAGCTTATGGTTTTCAAGCTGAATCCAGCCGATTGTGCCGTCAGCCATCTTAATCTTTCCATACTTCTTAGTGTCACCACCCAGAAAATAAACCGTCTCTCCCGGCTCTACCCATTTGAGGATGTTCTGCTTCCCTGAGGTTTTGTAGATAGGAAACCGTACTTTGGCTACCCAGGGCGTTGGCGGCTCCATCGGATAAAAATCTGCAGGAGCTGCTTTCCACAAGTGATTGCTGTCCAGCTTAAAATCTTCAAGGTAGAACCAGCACTGAAAATCATAGGCCTGTCTCGGAGAAACCGCGGTTCCCTGCCCATCCATGGCTTGCGCATTACCGGTAAACCCGTCCAGAGTCCCCATGCTTATCAGCCTTTTTCCGTTGTAATAATAGTAATATGTGGAATTCTGTGCACTCTCATTGGTATCCTCCAAGGCGAGTTCAAAATACGGATCTTGGATATTGGCATCTACGATTTTAAAATGGGGGATGGAATTATTAGACAGAGAAATCTTCGCTGTAGCATCATTCACCATGAGAATCCATTCGTCATCTACCTCGAAGTGTTTGCTTAATGTCATATGGATATGGTCAACAGCTCCGTCACCGTTCATGTCCACATTGGCATTTTGAAGTCCGGTTGAATCCTTCTTCGGATATCCCAGAAAGTGATAATCCACATCCCATTGTCTCTCCAGCTTGTTTGCCGAAATCAGCTTTTCGTATTTCTGAATCCTCTTGATATTTTGGCTCTCGATTTCCGTTAAACTACCCTTATATTTCTTATCCGCCTTGTACCAGCGTTTACCCGCAAAGAAGGTATTCAGGTCGGCCCGTTCAAACACCAATCCATGCCGGGCAAAAATCTCATTCCGGGCCAGCTCCAGTATTCTGCTGTCGATGTTGCTGAGATTGGCTTCTGTTAACAACGTTGTGCTGCTTTCCCGAAATATATAATCTCTGCCCTTGAAAGCTTCAGTATCCTTGCTTTGAACGCTTTTCGTATTTTGCACCTCCGGCGACTTATCGGGCTGTGCGGCTATTTGTGTATCACATCCGACAATTTGCAGCGGCAAGGCTGCTACGAGTATTAACAGTTGAAGTTTACGACGATTCAATTTAACATCCTCCTTTCATGTAGCTGAAGTAGAAACTAAATAAGAAATCTTCAGGTCTGCCCCTCCCGCAAACTCCGCTCCAGCCGCTCCATATCTACGGAGGTCTCTATTCCTTCCCGATGCCAATGCAGCACACAGCCTGAATAGTGAAGCAGCACACATTGTGGCAGATACCCCATTTCCCGTGCTTTATAGCCCCCTGAGATAAGATTCAGCACACAAGCTACGCCGATAATGCCAACCTCTCCCACACGTATACGCTCATGACCAAAAGCCGTTGAAGCATGCGGTATCATCAGCACTTTACTGCCATAGGCTTCGGCCATCACTGTAACTGCATGTACCCGGCAGGTTTTGGAGCAGCGTCTGCAGACATATCCCGGTCCTTCCTGTACAGCCCGGCAGTTCTCGGCAGTTTTGTTACGCATGCAAATGGGTAAAAAGACTATTTTATCAGGTGCCGCATGGAATCCGTCATGAAAGACCCGGTTCATGATCTCAGCACCTACCATGTTCAAATGGTACTCCACCCGCTCCCTGCTACAGAAAATACGGTTTTCCTGCCATCTCAGGCGTTGGCAGTTGTTCTCAATATAAGTGTCTACGTTCGAGGTGTATCTGCCCAGACATTCCAGACTCCGCCGTTCAAACCATACAGCCTTCCGAACAGCCCTTTGCAATATGCCTTCGCTCTCCTTCTCCGGCAATCCCCGCAGAAAATCCAGCCAGACCTTTAGCCGCCTGCTCTCCTGCTCAAACTCTCCACTGGCGCGTAGCCACCCTAGCAATTTGGCTAATGAATGCAGCTGTATTCGTTCATCCACATGTCGGCGCCGGGCCAACACCGAAGTTCCAGTAATCCCCTTAAGCCGGTCTACGACTCGGCGCGCCTCTTGGCTCCGGCTTCTAAGCGTGTACAGTGAGGATAACAGCTTACCCATGTACACACTTCCCGCAGTCGCCCTTGATCTGTATACATTCCACAGTACGCCAATCATCAGCAATTCAAGCGCATAGATATTAGGATCCCAGGCTTCCAGTTTTCGCAATGCGATATACTGGCTGAACTTGGATATAGACTGATCTTCATGCAATTTCTCCAGAACTTCATCGGTAAACACGGCAACATCTGTATAGTATTGATCTGCTCCTCCGTCTTCACCGGTTAAGGAATACGTGGGGGCATCGCTACTCTCGTCCAAAGAGATCACCTCCAGTTCACTATACCAACAAGGTAGCATTTCACCTGCAGACTGTCAGTGACTTTACGTCCGGACTAAAAGATTTTCCGATAGAAACGTGATAGGATAGTGGGATGATATTTATAGATAAGGAGTGACAGAGATGAACCAGCTTGTATTTTTTCTGGGACCGGCGGGTGCCGGCAAAACAACCCTGGCCAAAGCGGTCGCGTCACGCCGTAAAGCTGCTGTTCTGGATATGGACATTCTGCTCCGGCCTGCTGCAGATATGATTATGAATATGCACGGTCTGGACCCCGATGACAGAGACTCAGCCGAGTATAAAAGGTTATGCCGGGATCTGGGCTACCGGATCACTATGGATGCTGCGCTCGACAATATGGGACTGGAAACTGATGTATTTGTGGTGGGTCCATTTACCAAGGAAGCTGAAGATCCGGGATGGATTAGTAGTGAGCTCGCCCGGATTGGCCGGACCTTGGAAGAAATTGAAGTTAAGGTCGTGCTAGTGAGCCTGGGTAACGCGGAGTTGTACCGGGAAAGGATTGAAAGCAGGCACTCGCCGCTGGATGATTGGAAATTCCGGAATTGGGAGATGTTCCGCACATCATTAGGAAGCCGAACGGTTGCTTGGCCGCTTCCTGCGGAAAATATCATGCAGATTGATAATTCGAATCCGGATGTTCAAGCGGCAGCTGAAGCTGTCGAAAGGTTCATTTTCGTTAAGGCTTACCCCTCCAGCCCATGAAGCTGTTTGAATTCCTCAGGCCGCATGCCGGTGACCCGTTTGAAGACCGCACAGAAGTAGCTGGTATTCTCAAATCCCGCCTGCTCTGCAATCTCATAAATTTTCTTCTCCCTGCCGCTGAACATCAACTGCTTACTGCGGTTGATCCTCTGCTTGTTAATGTAAGTTACAGGCCGTTCATGTAGCGTCCGTTGGAACAAACGGCATAAATACTGAGGAGAAATCGAAACTACCTCAGCTAACTCTTTGAGTGGCAGTGTCCGGTGCAGATTCTGTTCGATATGCTGTAGCACCGGCTTGATGCGTTCCAGCTCATCCTGTCCGCCTGCCGGTGCCGACAGCTGTGCTTTGAGATCAAGCATCAATGCATACATCAGCTTGGAACGTTCCATATTTACTTCGAGACTGTTGCCATGGGACAGCTCCAGCATTTTTTGCAGGGGATTCAGTAGTGAGAGATCGTTCAGCCGTCCCGGACCCGATTCCCGGATTCCGGCATACGTCAGAAGTCTTCCCGCCTCTCTTCCATTAAAAGATACCCAGGACAGTCTCCATTCCGCGCTGATTGGCGCATAGGCATGGGCAACATGCGGAAACAGAAAGAAAACATCCCCCGGCTCCACAATGTAGCGTCTATCCTTTAGAAACAGCTCCCCTTTGCCTTCAAGAACCTGATGCAGCTGATAGTCCGGGAACCCCAAGGGCCGCTCCATTTCCGGTTGATGCTCCCAGAATCCGATAGTTGTGGCATACAGCGGCAGTGCCTCAATTTCTTCTGTTTCACAAAAGATCAATGTGCTCTCCATGTCAGTTCTCCTGTTTCATATTGTTATATTTAAGCGAATATTCTTTTATATCTCTTGAAGTATTGGCATTTTATAATATGAATATAATAATATAAGGAGATGTTAATGTGCGCAACAAATTTACCTATGAGCCCCCTGCAAATGGATACCCGGAATGGAATAACAACCCGGAGATTTTTCAGCTGAACCGCCTGGATGCGCATGCCTCCATGATCTCATATCCAAGTATCCCCGAGGCGCTCAAGGGTGAACGGGCAGCTTCGCCCAATTATCACCTGCTGAACGGAAACTGGAAGTTTGCTTTTGCAGAGACACCTGAGAAGCGCATCAAAGACTTTTATTCAACAGATTATGACAGCAGCAGCTGGGTCGAAATTCCCGTCCCTTCCCATTGGCAGTTTCAGGGTTATGACTACCCTCAATATACGAATGTCCGTTATCCGTGGGTGGTATCCGAGCCGGATTTGAAGCCTCCTTTTGCCCCAACGAAGTACAATCCTGTAGGCTCCTACATCCGTACCTTTACAGTGCCGGAAGATTGGGCGGGCCAGCCGGTGTATATCAGCTTCCAGGGCGTTGAGTCTGCCTTTTATGTGTGGGTCAATGGTGAGCTCGCAGGTTATGGGGAAGATACCTTTACACCTTCCGAATACGATATTACAGCCTACCTGCAAGAAGGAGAGAATACGCTGGCGGTTGAAGTCTACCGCTGGTGTGATGCCAGCTGGCTGGAGGATCAGGATTTTTGGCGGCTCAGCGGTATTTTCCGTGATGTCTATCTGTATACGGCCCCTCCTGTGCACATTGCCGACTTTTTCGTGCACACCGACTTGGATGAGCAATACGCCAATGCCGAACTCAGCGTTGATGTGAAGGTGGAGAATTATTTTAATACAAAAGCAGGCATCTTTACGGTTGAAATGCAGCTATATGACGGTACTGGCAAGAACGTGTGGGCCGCTCCTGTATCTGCAGGCGTTTCCTTTGGAGATGGTGAATTGCAGCAGCTGAAGCTCGGGGCAGCAGTAGTCGGACCTGATAAATGGAGCGCTGAAAAGCCGAATCTGTATACGCTTGTCCTCTCTTTGAAGAATGAACAGGGTGAATTGCAGGAAGCGGTCAGCACCAAAGTGGGCTTCCGCACCTTCGAAATTAAGGACGGCCTGATGAAGATTAACGGAAAACGGATCGTCTTCAAGGGTACGAACCGCCATGAGTTCTCCTGTGAGACCGGACGCGCACTCGGCAAAGAAGATATGATCCGTGATATTGAGCTGATGAAGGCTCATAATATCAACGCCGTTCGAACCTCGCATTATCCGAATCAGTCGATCTGGTATGAGCTATGTGATGAATATGGACTCTACGTGATCGATGAGACAAACCTGGAGACGCACGGTTCCTGGCAATATGGTCAAAAAGAGCTCCATGACGGCAACGTTCCTGCCAGCAGACCCGAATGGCGTGCCAATGTACTTGACCGCTGCAATTCCATGATGCAAAGAGACAAGAACCATCCATCCGTGATCATCTGGTCGCTTGGCAATGAGTCCTTCGGAGGCGATAACTTTATCGCGATGCATGATTATCTGCGTGAAGCGGATCCAAGCCGGATCGTTCATTATGAAGGCATCTTCCATTACCGGCCGTCGGAAGCAGCAAGTGATATTGAATCCACAATGTACATCAAGCCGCGGGAAGTTGTGGAATATGCGAAGAATGATCCGAAAAAGCCTTACATCCTCTGCGAATACAGCCATGCGATGGGCAACTCCTGCGGAGGTCTGCATTTATACACAGAGCTGTTCGATCAATATGATATCATTCAGGGCGGATTCATCTGGGATTGGGTTGATCAGGCTATCCGCACGACTACTGCCGACGGCATTTCCTATCTGGCCTATGGTGGAGATTTTGGAGAAACGCCTCATGACGGTAATTTCAGCGGTAATGGGCTGCTCTTCGCTGACCGTACCGTTACACCTAAGCTGCTTGAGGTTAAGAAATGCTATCAGAATTTGAAAATAACTGCTGCAGATCTGGCTCAAGGCCGTTTTGAAATCCGCAACAACTACCTGTTCACGAACATCGCTGAGTATGAGTTGAAATGGACAGTAGCCTTGGGTGGTGCAGTTGTTCAGGAAGGTGTAGTGAAGGTCTCTGCTGAACCAGGGGAAACGGCCGAATGCACCATTCCTTACGACCAGAGCGCATTTGTGAACGATCAAGAAGCAGTATTGACTCTGTCCTTCTCGCAGCCTGCCGCTACAGCATGGTCTGAAGCAGGACATGAAATTGCCTGGGAACAATTTATATTATCGCCTCACGTCGAAGTAAGCCCCTCCGTGTATGCTTCCACTGCTGGAAGTACATTGCGCATCACGGAGCAGATGGATCAGCTTACCGTTCAGGGAGACAGCTTTGCTCTGGCCTTCAATACAACAACAGGTGACCTGTTCTCTTATACTTCTTCCGGTAAGGAACGCTTGCTTGCACCGGTAAGACCGAATTTCTGGAGAGCGGTAACGGACAACGATCTGGGTAATGGACTCGATAAACGCTGTGCGGTATGGAAGGATGTTTCTTATAACAGAACCCTTACCGGCTGCTCTTATTCCGCAGATGACAGTCTTTGCACAGTGACAGTGAACTACCTGCTGGGTACTGAGCCCGCTTCCACCTTGCTGCTGCAATATAAGATTACACCGGACGGAACAGTGGATATTTCACAGGAGCTGAATCCAGGAAGCGATACATTGCCGGAAATCCCCGAATTCGGATTGCTCTTTGAACTGGACGGGGAGCTGGATACCATCTCCTGGTACGGCAAAGGCCCGCATGAGAACTACTGGGACCGCCAGACAGGAGCCAAGCTGGGACGTTACACAGGGAAGGTAAAAGACCAGTTCGTTAATTATCTCAAACCCCAGGAATGCGGCAACAAAACTGGAGTTCGCTTTGCTTCCCTTACTGAGAGTGTAACCGGCAACGGATTTCATGTGGAGAGCACCTTGCCGATGGAAATCAATGCGCTCCCTTGGACGCCTGAAGAGCTGGAAGCCAGCGATCACACCTACAAGTTGGCTCCTTCCGCCAAAAGCGTACTGCGAGTCAATTACAAACAGATGGGTGTCGGCGGAGATGACAGCTGGGGTGCTCCAACACACGATGAGTTCACCCTGCCGGCCAACCGTCCTTACAGTTTCCGCTTCACGCTGTCTGTACTTTAATCACTAAGAGACTAATATAAATGGAAAAGGCGCGTTTCCCTTCTTGATGAGGGGAAACGCGCCTTTTATCAGTCCTGTGGATTAATCTTTTACGTATATTCAGAGGCGCAATTTCACCACAAATAATATATTTAATAAAACAGGTAATCCTATTGCTGATAGTATTGTGATTGCAGTACGTACTTTTTTATAATCTCGTAATATAAATAGTAAAAACTTATATCCTAAAATACCAATGAATCCACCCAAACAATTTAAAATGATGTCATCAATATCTGATGCTCCAATGCCAAAAAGCCCCTGAATGGTTTCAATAAATAAACTCACTAAGAATATATATAGCAGATTGGTTATTACTCTTTTATCGGTTTTGAATAATGACAAATATGTGCCAAGAGGAATAAAGATTTCTATATTGCCACCCACATTTGCAAAAGCGAAACTTCTTATAGTGGCAGAGTTGCTAAATATATATTCCTTTATACTATAAAAAGGAATGAGATTGATTGACCTCTGTAGTGTCCTCTGACTATTTAACAAATCCACAAGAGAAACTCTTGATAAAATAAATATTTTAAATAAAAAAATTATGTAACAAATGAAAACTCCATACAAAATGACTGTTTCAATTCTCTCTCGTTTATTCATAATACCTCCATTTTTCACTTCTTCCCGCCTATTATCTGAAATTCAGTTTATATAATTTCTTATGAACCACTTGGGCGGATATACCATAAGATACGGTATACATGCTCTAAGCCTATACTTCCGCAGCCAGTTTGTACGAAGCTGGTGCAAGGAACATATGCTAAAGACGTTAAGGAGGAAATTCTATGCAGTACTACTGGAGACCCTACTTTCCCGCCCAGGGATATCCGAATGACATGCATCAACCTATGCCAATGTACGTGGCGGCAGCGTCGGAATGCCTGAGCAGAGCGCAGGTTGATCTCAATAATCAGATGAGGTCACTCTGGGAACAGCATGTGGCATGGACCCGTATGGTGATTCGCAGCATTGTTTTCTCTTTGCCTGACACAGATGATACTGTAGCCCGTCTTTTGCAGAACGCGCCGGATATGGGCGATGCCCTTAAGCCTTTCTATGGCGTGGCAGCAGGTGATGCATATGCCCAGCTTATTAAGGAGCATTTAGTCATTGCTGTCGACCTTGTAAAAGCCGCAAAAGCTGGAGATCAAGCAGCATTAGCCACAGCAGAAAAGAAATGGTATACCAATGCAGACCAGATTGTGGAATTTCTCAGCCGCCTCAATCCGTATTTCCCCAAAGAGGAATTCAGAAAGATGTTCTATCATCATCTTGCATTAACAAAAGCAGAAGCGGTAACTCTGCTGCAGAAGGATTACAAACAAAGCGTGCAACTGTATGACCAAATCGAAAAGGAAGCCTTGGTTATGGCGGATATGATCACTAATGCGATCATTCACCAGTTCCCGCAGAGCTTCAGATGATTCGCTACCCATGGTGAACCGTGACTTCATCCAAGGTATTGTCCGGCTTCCTTGAAGCTTCCAATCTCTCCAGCGCCAACTGCCGCGCACAAGGCCGCTCCGATAGCAGCTTCCTCTGAAGTTGAATTAAGGGTAAGGGGCAGTCCGAACCGCTCTTCCACTTTCGTGCACAGAGCCGGTTTTGCGCGCAGCGCGTTGCCGGAGCCGATCAATCGAGTCCAGTGATTCTCAGAACTCATTTCCTCAATACGATTATAAAAAGCATACAGCTCATCGACCATGCCCTGAAGAAAAGCATGGGCCAGCAGACCCGGAGTGAAATTGTCCAGTGTAATCCCCTCTATGCTTCCCCGCGCTTCAGGATGCAGCCGCGTCCCCAGAAATTGCGGGTTCACAGACAGGCCATGAGTGGACGCTTGCCCGTCCCCGAGTAATTTATCCATAAATGTGTACATATCTCCATGGGATTCTCCCGTATAGGCCTCTATAAGCTCGCGAATAAACTTCTCCAGAAGCGCATAGGATTTCCCGCCGCTCAGTGCGGCTCCGACCATCAGCACACCGCCTCCTGGATATGGACGTGCCTCCAAACCCTCAGGTGCGATACCCGGAAGATTCATCAGAACCGAGAGCTGGCTTCCAGTGCCAATGTTCAGCAGCATTGATTCTTCAGCAAATGGCACGCTACCCAGAAAGCTCGCCTGATTATCTCCGAGAGGAGTGAATACCGGAATACCTTCCCGGGTTAATCCCAACAGCGTTCCGGATGGAGTTACCTTCGGCAACAGGTCTATACCTATACCTAACCCTGCAATGGCTTCTTTGTCAAAATCACCCTCAGGGATGCTGTAGCATCCCATTCCTGCAGCTTGGGTGGGATCAACCAGCGGCAACGTCCGCCCGGTAAGTCTCATGGCAACGTAATCGGCAATGGTGCAGAAGCTGACTGCTTCGGATGGGACAAGGTCATGCTGCAGGTTATATAAATGAGTTGCCAGTCCGTAGCCGGGTGCAACTGGATAGCCGGTGCTCTCCTTCAGTTTCTGTGCTACTGTAAATTGATCGTCGTAAGGCAGACCTCCTCTGCCATCCTGCCAGGAATACAGCGGGGTCAGATGTTTCCCGGCAGCGTCTGTATACACTATACCGTGCATTTGTCCGGTCAGGCCAATTCCCCGGACCTCCGGCTCCACTGCCGACAAGTTGCATAGGATACCTTGCACTATATTTAGAATGACTGCGGGATCTTGCAGACGTTCCCAGTCCTCCCGGCTGACATGCAAGTGCGCCGAATTCTTTTCAGTGATAGAGTGCACAGCCCTGCGGTCTTCCAAATCATAGACCAAACCCGTTATGGAGGTCGTTCCTATATCAATTCCGATAATTTTCACATGCTTGCCTCCTATGCTGAGTCTGTTGCGTTATTTCTTATGATTTTTTTTGAAGAACAACAGGTTGAGGGTATATCCTGCAAATAGCATATCCTATAAGGCCTCCGAGCACATTCAGAATAAGATCATCCACATCAAAGCTGCCCATGGCCAAGAGAACCTGTGTGCATTCCAGAGCTGCACTCCATACTAAAGAGAAAATAAAAGCAGTGAGAAAGCTTCCTTTGCCCGATAGCCGGACGAAAATTCCCTGCGGAATAAAGAGGGCAATATTCCCGAACAAATTCATAAAATCATTGGGCTGCGAGAGCCGATCCAGATTGCGGTTGATAGAAACAAAGGGTGTAAAGTTGGCAAATGCCAGCCGGTTCTGAATCATCCCAGGCTCCTCCAGCACACTTTGCAGCTGACGCCAGAGCACTTGGACATCCACAGCTCCATACTTGAACAAAATAATTTTTATCAGCAGGTACACGTAAAGAGCATATCCCAGTATCAAAAGTTTCCGGTTCCGTCTCTTCATCTTTTCCCCCATTTGCTCAGTTCTACAGTGACGATTACCCCATCAATGTTGTTTCCTGAAATCTCATAAGGATGTCCAGCCGGCAATTGAACACTGCCAAGTTCCGAACCCGGTACATAGAGAATGAGATATTTTCGGTTGTCGACTGTAACCTTCAGACGTTTCTGCTGTTTCAGATCAGCAAGATATTCCTCCAGCACCAGGTTCTTCTCCTTCATCAGCAGACTGTGCGGCAGCCCGACATACCGGAAATGCCAAGCCTCGTATTTAATCCCGGTGATATTTGTCTTGTCTTCAGGATACCTCAGAATAAATCCATAATGCCATGCGTTGGCCTGCAGCCAGTCCCCCTCCGGAGAATGTGCTATCTCTCCAAGCGATGAGCCAATGTCCAGCGATAACCCTGTGTTATGCTCACTGTGACCCGCAGGAAGCGCGTAATCCGCTCCTTTTTCACGATAGAGTTTACGCTGCTCCGATTGATCCCGGTACCCGCTACTGATGCGAAAATGCTCCACCCCAACCCTGGCAGCCGCTTCAGTCAATTTAGAGAACCGTTCGGTTACGCTCCGGGACAGCTCGATGGAATGATCCAGCAGTTCGAAGCCCTGCGTCAATTCATCATGCTCTGAAAGGGCAACGATATCAGTGGAAACACCTTTCGTATGTACGCGATAATCCTTATTGACCAAAATGAGATTTCCCTGGTGAATTTGTGCTTTGTCTATCTTTATGGTGACAGAGTCTTCTCCAGAAGCGGATATTTCTGACGTATTCTCTGTAATGGAGGGATTATGTCCCGGCAGCCCTTCCTTTAGAAAAAACCTGAATACGATGACCAGCAAAATAATGCACAAAAAAAGCCACTTCTTCAATGCAAGCATCTCCCTTTATCATGTGTAAGACCAGATTATAGGGAAAAGCTTAAATACAAAGTGGCCTAAAAATTAAATTTTTCTTAAAAGTATACCCCTATCAAGCATTAAGCGGTAAAGTCACTTTGAAAATGGTACTTGTGATACTACTTTCTACTGTGATGGTGCCGCCATGGCGCTCGACGATATTTTTGGCGATAAAAAGTCCAAGACCCGTACTGTTCTTATCCGATGTGCGTGCCCGGTCACCGGTATAGAACATATCAAAAAGGAACGGCAGCTCTTCCGGTGGAATGAAATGGCCGTAATTCATGACCTGAACAACCGCGTTTCCATCCTCCGCCCTGCAGTGTATGTCCACATATTGTCCATCCCTGCCATAGCGCGCCGCATTAGTCAAAAGATTCTCAAAGACACGTGCGAGCAGCTCCCCTTCTGCAGGAATCATCAGCTGTGGTGTAATATGCAGCCTGGAAACCAGTTTGTTCTTCTCAAACAGCGGATACAACTCTTCATTGAGCTGGAAC
Source organism: Paenibacillus sp. 22594 (assembly GCF_052044425.1). Classification (NCBI taxonomy): domain Bacteria; kingdom Bacillati; phylum Bacillota; class Bacilli; order Caryophanales; family Paenibacillaceae; genus Paenibacillus; species Paenibacillus sp. 22594. The sequence goes on along the minus strand of NZ_JBQENA010000001.1, from coordinate 60,266 downwards.
AGCAGCTCGCTTAGATCAATGGGTTTCTTCTCCACAGTAAGCATCCCGTAGTTCATCCGGGTAATCTCGAACAGCTCTTCAATCAGCTTCTCCAAACGCTGGGATTTGGTATAGGCAATCAGAGTATAATGCCTCGCTTGCTCTGCTGACAAATCCGTGGATTTCAGGATGTAATCCAGATAACCCAGCACCGACGTCAGCGGTGTGCGGATGTCATGCGCCAGATTCAGCACCAGCTGATCCTTGCTGCTCTCGGCAAAATCCCCCCTCGCCACAGCCTTTTGCAGCTGTTCACTTGCCCGGTTGATGTCGTCAGCGATAACCTGGAACTCGTCATGCGAGGTAATATCCACGCGGGCACTGAAATCACCGTTGGCGAGATTGTGGATACCCGAGGAGATTTTATCAAAATAGGTAGCGTAGCGTTTGGTCAGCAGAAAGAAAAAGAAGATCGCGAGCGGCACAAACAGAATTAGAAAAAAGTTAATATCGCCGATCCTGTTCATGAAAACCCGTACACGTACTATATCATCTTCTGCCAGGACCTGCTTATGATAGTACATTTGGAGCCCTTTATAAACCAGATAAGTGAAAAGTCCCGAGATCAGCATACTGAGTCCGAACAGCATCAGCATACTAGTGCGGAAACTGCGTTGTTGTCTAGCCATTGAATGCATACCCTACTCCCCATACCGTTTTGATGAACTTCTTAGGGTCCTCGCCCAGCTTCTTCCGGAGGGTACGGATATGGACCATCACGGTATTCCCGCTGTCGTAATAGGACTCGCCCCATACCTGTTCAAAGAGATTCTCTGCACTGAACACTTTGTTCGGATGACTGGCAAGCAGGTGCAAAATATCAAATTCTTTTGGAGTCAGCTCAACGGTCTGCCCATAGATCGCAACCGTGCGCGTTTCCGGGTCAATGATCAGTCCGCCAACCTGCAGGCTGGATAGGGTATCTGCAGCCGGCTGATTCAACTGCATGGCCCGGCGAAGCTGGGCATTGACCCGGGCCACCAGCTCCATCGGGTTGAACGGCTTAGTCATGTAGTCATCCGCACCAAGGACCAGCCCCGTAATTTTATCCAAATCAGATGCCTTGGCACTCAAAAAAATGATCGGCATGCGGTGCTGCTCACGGATCTGCCGGGTGACCTCATGACCATCCAGCTCAGGCATCATGATATCCAGGATCGCTAAGTCGACCGGCTGGGTTTGCACAACATGCATAGCCGCTCTACCATTCAATGCCTTGACCGTAAGGTAGCCTTCCTTCTCCAGGTGCATGGCAATCAGATCGGCGATCTCCGCCTCATCATCCGCAATCAAGATTGTAATCGGCTTCATTTCGTCACAGCCTCCAGTTTCAGATGCCCCCATTATACTTGAAACTGCCATTCCCCGCACCCTCTGCGTCTATCCTCACCCAAACACAAAAAAACCGCTCTAATATAGAGCGGTTTGTCTGGTCCACGGCCCTCCTTACTTACCGGAGATCCTTAACTCTTAGGTTGGAACTGAACAGTCCGGAAGGGCTAGTAAGCTTATAGGAAGGATAGTTCTCCTCTGCTTGCAGCGTCATGGTGGAATCAAACAAAGATTCCTGCTGGCGGTCACACACGAAGACGAAGGGCTCGTTCTGAATAACGATGTCCGTATCGTTAGGTCTGTCTACAATCTGGATTACAAGAACTCCATTGCAGCCACAATCCTCGGTATCGTAGAAAAGCTTAAGATATCCCGGCTTACCACCTAGATTCTCTTCAAGGCGTCCGGTCGTCACTCTGTCCAATTGAATCTGCATCTCACCGTTCTCTCCTTTGCATCAGTAAAATACAACACTGTTATCTCTGCAAAGTATAGTCCGTTTGAACCTATAGGTCCAGTGATTGCGGTCACCTCAATTATGACACTCCGGTAAAAGGCACCCCCGGCTTTAGCCGATCTGGGAGCGTACACCTTTCTGAAGCCCTAGTAGTTGATCTCTTACCGCCACAGATTCACCAATAATGATAAGGGCCGGATTGCTAATTTTCAGCGCAACAGCCAGCTTATCAATATTCCCTAGCGTTCCTGTCACTGTCCGTTCGCGGGCAGTCGTTCCATTCTCGATCAGGGCAGCCGGTGTTGCCGGGTTCTTCCCGAACTTCAATAACTGTTGCCGGATGTCACTTAGTGTACTAACACCCATATATATAACGAGCGTATCTACACTATGGACAAGACCCTCCCAGTGTGCAGCTGAAGCATGATCATGGCAGCGGCTCCCGGTTACAATCGCAAATGATGCAGCCAACCCGCGGTGAGTCAGCGGAATTCCGGCAGAAGCTGCTGCACCGATGGCCGATGTGATGCCAGGAATGACTTCATAATCGATGCCGGCAGCAGCTGCAGCCAATGCTTCTTCGCCGCCTCTCCCGAAGACATAGGGATCTCCCCCCTTTAACCGGACGACATGATTACCTGCGGTAGCATATTTAATGATTAGCTTCTCAATAGCTTCCTGCGGCATGGAATGATGCCCGGGTGCTTTACCGACATAGATCCGAAGCGCTTCTGGCTTGCCGTAGCTGAGAATTGCTTCATTCACCAGCCGGTCATAGAGAATTACATCAGCGGTTTGTATTCTGCGCATGGCTTTGATGGTAAGGAGCTCCGGGTCACCGGGACCTGCTCCGACAATAGACACACTTCCCTGGATCATAGGCTTCCCTCCAGAGTCAAATAGATGGAACCACTTCTCCTGTCCACTTCAACCTCATAAGTGACTACCTGACCATGATCCGGCGCCTGCACAGCCCCGCTGCGCAGATCAATACGCCAATCATGCAGCGGACAGTGCACCTTGGAACCACAGACCATTCCTTCCGACAAGACTCCGCCTTTATGCGGACATTTATTCTCTACAGCAAGGACTTCTCCATCCGACAGGCGGAATAGTGCGATTTCTTTGTCACCCATTCTGACGATACGGGAGCCTTTCACATCAATATCCGTCACCTTGCCCACCAGTATTTTGGTCATTGTCATATGGCTTCCCCCTCCAATACCGTCTTCATCTCAGACAGTTGCTCGAAATTTTTACGCAGCTCCGGTTCATTCACGATTTGCTTCCAAGGATCGGTTGTAAGACTGAGCGCAGTCTGGATTCTCTCCTGAAGGGCAAGGCGGTCCTCCCGTACCTCAAGTGCCGCTTTGATACTGTCCAGTCCTACCCTTTCAACCCATTGCGCGGTCCGCTCATTCCATCCGGCATTCTCCCGGTAATATTGCAGGAAAGCGCTGGCCCACTCCATGACTTCATCATCGGTTTTGACCACACAGAGCAAGTCGGTTGCCCGCACATGCACACCGCCATTGCCTCCAATGTGCAGTTCCCATCCGCCATCAATCGCTACTACGCCAAAATCCTTAATCGTAGCTTCCGCACAATTGCGGGGACAGCCTGATACTGCAAGCTTAACCTTACCCGGTGTATTCAGCCGTTCAAATGCTTTTTCGAGCTTGATTCCCATGCCCATGGCATCCTGGGTTCCAAACCGGCAAAAGGTGGAGCCCACGCAGGTTTTGACAGTACGCAGCGTCTTTCCGTAAGCATGTCCTGAAGGCATATCCAGCTCTTCCCACATCTTGGGCAAATCTTCTTTTTTGACTCCGAGCAGATCCAGTCTTTGACCACCGGTAAACTTCACCAGAGGAACATCAAATTTGGCAGCAACCTCGGCGATTTTCATGAGTTCAGCCGGTGAGGTTACCCCACCGTAGATCCGGGGAACCACGGAGTAGGTTCCATCTTTCTGGATATTGGCGTGATACCTTTCGTTGGTAATACGGGATTCCTTTTCATCCACATATTCTTCCGGCCACAGCATCCCCAAATAGTAATTCAGTGAAGGACGGCATTTGGGACAGCCCTCTTCGTTATTCCATTCCAGGACATTCATGACTTCCTTGACGGTCTTCAGCTCCATGCGCTTGATTTCCGCGACAATCTCGTCACGTCCCAAGGTGGTGCAGCCGCAAATCCCTTCCTTAACCGTTACAACATTATCTCCGGCATATAATTGAAGAAGTCCCTCCACCAGGGGTTTGCAGCCTCCGCAGGATGCGGAGGCTTTGGTGCAGGCCTTGATCTGGCCCACACTTGTACAGCCTCCGGATTGAATCGCTTCGGCAATGGCTCCTTTGGAAACGCCGTTGCAGCCGCAAATAATTTCATCATCGGCCATCCCTTCAAGCCGGTTGCCTTTGGGAGAAGCCAGTGCATCTGAGGATATACCAAGCAGCAGCTCTTTTTCTTTTCCTTTAATATTCTCACCGTTCTTTATCATAGAGAAGAGCTGTGCACCATCACCGGTATCACCGAATAATACCGCGCCGACCAGCTTATCATCCTCAATAACCAGCTTCTTATAAACCCCGTCGATCTCGTCCTGATATCTAAGGGCCCGGGTACCGGGCCGTTCTATGAATTGGCCTGCTGAGAATACATCGACACCGGACACCTTCAGTTTGGTCGAGGTTACAGAGCCGGAATAACCTTCCGTGGCGACCTGCGCCAGTCTTTTGGCAAGAACCGCACCTTGTTCGTACAGTGGAGCCACAAGCCCATAAGCGATTCCTCTATGCTCGGCACATTCACCTACGGCGTAAATTCCAGGAATGTTGGTCTCCATAAAATCATTGACAATGATGCCCCGGTTAATCTCTACGCCGCTCTTCTGCGCCAGTTCAACATTGGGTTTGATCCCGACAGCCATAACGATCAGATCCGCCTCGGCAACCTCTCCGTCTGCGAACAGCAGGCTTTTGACTCTCTTTTTACCGAGAATCGCTTCGGACTGCTTACTCAGCAGGAACTTCATCCCCTGCTCTTCCAGCTCCTTGCGGAGCATGATGGAAGCCGGTTCATCTAACTGGCGTTCCATGATATAGGGATGAATGTGTACAACGGATACTTCCATTCCCAGATGCAGCAAGCCTCTGGCTGCTTCCAGTCCCAGCAGCCCTCCGCCGATAACCACAGCTTTACGGTACGTTTGTGAGGTATCCTGCATAATCTGACAATCCTTGATATCGCGGAATGCGATTACGCCTTCCTTATCTGCTCCCGGCAGCGGCAGCATAAACGGATTGGAGCCAGTAGCCAGAATCAGCTCATCATACGGCAGCACCACCCCTTGATCCGAGATTACTTTGCGCTGTACCGTGTCGATTTTTGTAATGGTATGACCCATATATAAACGGATCCCGTGGCTGTGATACCACTCCAGATCATTGATGACGATTTCTTCCATGCTGGTTCCGCCTGCCAGGACAGAGGACAGCATAATCCGGTTGTAATTCGGATGCGGTTCGGAGCCGAAGATGGTAATTTCGTAAGCCTCCGGGGATAATTTCAATAGATGCTCGATGGCCCGTACCCCCGCCATTCCGTTGCCCACCAATACGAGTTTTTTGCGAATATCTGACATCTGTCTCTCTCCTCTCCATGTGAGCAACAGAAAAAGCCCGCCTCACTCCGCACGGAAACATACATCTTCCGATTGCGAAAAGTGAAAGCAGGCGCCATTGCCGCTTCAAGCGAATACATCGTTGTATTCGTAAACTTGATGAATTTGTTAAACCGACTATACTACAGGAGTTCTAATTACGTCAATATTGTTAACACATAAATTTTTAATTTTTAAATTTATCGACAAAACAACCTTTTCTGTGTTATATAATATTACATCATCTATCTTTCGTGGCTACGCTGCTGCTGGTTCATCACAACCGGTGACTACGATATAAAAGGAGCGTCAAACTATGCATTCCCTGTTGATTATTCAGAATAACAAGACAGAGAACGTCACAGAAGAGCGTTCATCAACAGGCCCGGATACCCTGCTTCGTTCCTGCGGCTATGTGGTCTCAGCGGCGGCTTCACCAGAAGAGGCGATGTTGATGATCCGAGATGCGGATGCCTCCATCCTCGATCTGCCGGTTACAGAGATCAACACCTGGAGAACATCGCTGATGCAGTGCAAAACGGCTCCCATTCTATGGTGGTGCACCTCATCAACTTCAACCTTATCCGCCGCTGCCTGTGAAGATAACATTATGGTAGACGGAATCTTGTCCCCGTCCATGCAGCCTCAGGAAATCCACTGGATTCTTCATTTCAGCGCCAGACAATGCTTCGAACGCCAGCAATGGCTGAAGGAGCGGGAGCAGCTTCTATCACGGATTGAGGAGCGCAAGTGGATTGATATGGCCAAAGGCATCCTCTCCAAAGCCAAAAATATCAGTGAATCCGAAGCCTATGATCTTCTTCGCAAGCAGGCCATGAATGAACGCAAACGAATGGTTGATGTAGCGACTTCTATCGTCAAGGTGTATCAGCTGCTGCAGGATCAAACTTAAGGAGAATCCATATGATTAATATTCTAAAAGAAGTCGCCCGGGGAAAACGGGGTGCCCGGGACTTAACCTACATTGAAGCGGAAGCCGCAGCGGAGTCGATTCTGAAACAGACGGCTTCTCCCGTCCAGATCGGTGCCTTTCTGATCGCAGAGCGTATCAAGCTGGAGAGCATTGAAGAGCTGGAGGCCTTTGTCATGGTCTGCCGGAAATATGCCCACCGTGAACCGGTTCAACAGGGATTGGATTGCGCAGGACCTTATGACGGCCGTATAAAATCTTTTGCCGCTACCTTTCCGACCTCTTTTGTGTTAGCTGCAGCCGGGCTTCCTGTCACGCTTCACGGTTCAGCTTCATTACCTCCTAAATGGGGAATCACTCTGCAGGATATCATTCAGGAAACCGGGATTGAGGTCGGTACGCTTAGCAAAGCTGAAGTGATTGAATCCGCCGGCAAGAGCGGTGTGCTGATCGTGGATTCGGAAAAGTGGTGTCCACCATTAGCAGACATTCGTAATCTCCGTGAGGATATTGGTATGCGTACCATATTTAATACGGTAGAAAAGCTGATCGACTATTCCTGCTCGCCTTACATTGTATATGGAATTTATCACAACACAGTGTTTGACCGTATATCCAGAATCATTATCAAACTTGGATACCGTAAAGGCTTGGTCGTACAAGGTGCCGAAGGGTCAGAGGATCTATACATCGACCGCCCTAACCGGGTATATACCGTTTCCGGCGGCACAGCGCAACTGGATATTATCGATCCGGAGTCGCTCGGCCTGGAAACGCCGGTGCCGGAAATGGACTGGACCCCCCGGCTGCAGCTGTTGACGGCGGAAGCGGTGCTCCAAGGCGGCGGCCACATTGCCTTTTACAATCAGGTGCTGCTTAATGCAGCAGTCCGGCTGCATCTGGCCGAAAAGGTCAATTCGATTGAAGAAGGCGTCTACACCTGTAAGCATTTGCTGGATAACGGTGAGGCATGGGCAGTATATCAGCAATGGAAACACTCGCTCCTGGGCAGCAAGGCTCCGTCCGGGTCCGGCCTGTCCATATAAGAGCGAAAAAGCGCGTATCCGAGCCTACACGGATACGCGCTTTTTGTTCGATTGTTGATATCGCATGGTTTGTGAAATCTCATTTCAGATTCAAGGCCTGTTGCGGCTTGCCGGACGAAGGTTCGCTATCCGATTCATGCGTTTTGCCTAACTTGAACACCAGAATCCCCCCAACAATGACTATCACGCCAATCAGCTTATTGATAGAGAACGGCACCCTCTCCAAGCCTAGCCAACCCAGTGAATCCCACAGAAGCGCAAAGCCAAGCTGTGAAGTAAGCACGATGGAAATCGCATAAGTGGGTCCGAGCAGCCGGGTAGCCTGTACCAGACAGATGACCACGCCAACACCGATCATACCGCTGAACCAATACCAGGGCTGCATATGCTGCAGGGTGAACATGTTGGTGCCTTCCATAATCACTCCCATCAGCAGCGAAGCGATAAATCCCATGCCTAATACCAAAGTTGTAGTAGACCAGGAGCCGGTATGCTCATTTACTTTACTGTTAAAAATATTCTGCAGACTCACCAGCGAGCCGGCTATTAGCGCAAGCAGGATTCCTATTAACATTTTATACTCACTCCATTCCCTTTGTGTACGATACTTTCATCGATGTGACTTCATTCGGCTCATAGATGTTACGGCTCGCCAGTGCACTAAGTCCTGCCTTATCCTTCACCTGAATATGTCCGTTATTTCGTTCAATAAGACCATCAAGACTAAGCTTGTAAATGACCCGGTTCAGATGTCTGTAGCTCGTGCCAATGAAATTGGCGGTATCTGTCAGGTTGATCGTATTCAGATGCCCCGTAAAGTTGGGGTCGGATTCATCATAGGAGATGGACAGCAAATAACAGGCCAGCCGCACCTCCACCGGATGCATCAGATTGAGGCTCAGAAAATTGGATTTGCGGTAGAACTTCTGGGTGATAATCTCCAGTAAAAAATGCAGCAGCGGTGGATGATCCTTACCGTATCTATTCAACCAGCGGTACTCTATGCCAAGCATATGCACCGGAGACACGGCCTCTACCGTGTTGATCCATTCCGTGTTTTGAATGTATTCCACATCGCCGATCAGCTCCAGCGGAGTTTTGAATGAAATGATCAGCGTCTTTCCTTCAGGTGTGGTGGTGTAGATTTTCAGCTTACCTTTGACCAGAACATATAAATATTCGGAAGGGTCCCCTTTGGAGCAAATATGCTCCCCTTGTTCAAAGCTGTACAGATGCAAATGTTCCTTCAGCGGTTCATTGAAAATAGATTCCAGAGAATATGCCGCGATATATCCCTGAAGCTGCTCCGAATCCAGAATTTCTTTCATGGTCTGCACCGCCCTTAGAATTTCAAAATAACTACACCGGCAATCATCATACCAATCCCGATAAACTGCGGCAGCCGCATCTTCTGCTTCACCACACCAAACCACCCGTTAATATCAATCACAAAGGTCAGGCAGAGCTGGGCGATCAACAGGGCAGAAATCGTCAGCGTAACGCCAATGCCTTGAATCGCTGTAACTTCGCTGTAAATAACAAAGGCGGCCAGCGCTCCGCCTATCAGATATAAAGGTTTGACCTGTTTGAAGCCCTGCTTCTTCGCATCCCGCACGAACAGCAGGATCATCAGCGCCATCAGGAATCCGGTGAACTGTGTTATAGTTGCGGCCTGCCAGGTACCGATGTCCTGACTAATCCGCGCGTTAGCCACCCCTTGCAAGGTAATACAGGCCCCGCCGATAAATGCAAAAATAATCCCTTTCATAACTTCTCTCCTCTGTCTTCATCTCTGTCTTCATTAAAAGACATATTCCCCATTTACGGAAGGACATATGTCCTGAACAGCTAATTTCATTCATCAGGATTACACTTCAAGACAATACAAAGCCCGCCTCAAGCCGGAAATGGCTCAAAACGGGCTGGAACAAACAGAAGGTAGCTGTAAAATTATTAATCCAGCAGCTTCATCTCATGGAGCTGGTCAAAAATGATCCTGCTGACGGCCGAAACCCGCTCCCGGTCTTCATAGGCAAGCCAGGCAAGCTCGGCAATTTCCGTCGCAGGAGTCAATTCTCCGGTATAACCGGCGGTAAAACAGGTCATCTTCACCTGTATTCCCTCCGCTTTGCCATGAGCGGGCGCTTCATAAGTGCCAAATGGTATCACTGTGTCCGGAAGGATATCGACAGACAGCTCTTCCTTCACTTCCCGGATCAGCGTTTCTACATCCGTTTCACCGGCTTCTTTTTTTCCTCCGGGAAAATAATAAGTATCTTTACCATGGGAGCGCGCCCCCAGCACACGCCCTTCCCTGATCAGAATCCAGGCAACCTTATCGATAATTTCACTCATAACCAAAGTATTCCTCCTCAGCTTGTCCCCGCAGTTCAGCTGACGGGCAGATAATCATTTTTGATATGCATATGCTCTTGTGCTTCATCCCAAGGGACCGAGTAGGCCTGCCCTTTAGAGCAAAATATAGATGAGGAAGGATACGCCGGATCGGCATCCTTATTGTAATTTTTGAGGGCAACCACAGTTGTTGTCTGGTGGCAAGGCTGGTACTCGGTGACTTTTAGCGATATTGCACCTTTCCCTTGAGTCATGGAAGCCAGCCGTACTGCGTAATTCATGAAAGTGGCTACCGGCACCTTGCCTGTAATCACTGCTTTATTTTCTGTCATCTCCGGTGGGACAAAACTGCCGCTGGCCTGCTGTATATCCGTCATTACTTTACCCAGATGCCCGGGGTCTATCCTAATTTTGAAGTCATAGACTGGCTCCAGCAGGATATTCTCTGCCTGCTCCAGCCCCTGACGCAACGCCCGCAACGCCGCTTCCCTGAAATCTCCGCCATGGGTATGCTTGTTATGCGCTCTACCGCTAAGAAGGGTCATTCTCAGATCAGTGAGTGGAGAACCCGTAAGCAGGCCGTGGTGTCCACTCTCCAGCAGAACCTGCCCGATTTGGTGCTGATAACCCACTGCCAGATCATCAGGATGACATTCGTTGATGAAGTTCAGTCCGCTGCCCCGTTCGCCCGGCTCAAGCTTTAGCAGAACCTCCGCATAGTGCTTCAGCGGTTCAAAATGCCCGCAGCCATACACTGCCTTAGCAATCGTCTCCTTGTAAAGAATCTCTGGCGGACCAAAAGCTACCGGGATCATGAACCGTTCGCCCATAATCTGTTCTAGAATCTCCAGCTGAATCTGGCCCATCACCTGGATATGGAGCTCCTGCAAAGTCACATCCCAGCTCACATTCAGGGATGGGTCCTCTGCCCCCAACAGCTGAAAGGCATTCAGAACTTCCTTCAAATGAACCGGAGGCTCGAACAGGACCTTGGACTTTAACGTGGGAACCAGCTCGCTGTCTCTTCTGTCCTGCAAAGCTCCAACACCATCACCCGGCTTCACCTTCGACAGCCCGATGACAGCAAACAGCTCTCCTGCTGCTGCCCAATCCACAGTAGTATATTTAAGGCCATTTACTCTGCGGATTCCGGTAATCCGCTCGGGTTCATCATCTTCAGCAGGCACGCTGGCCAGCTCTTCTCTGACTTTGAGCACACCTTGCAGCGCTTTGATATAGGTGATGCGGGTCCCTTTGTCATCGTGGCGGATCTTATATACTCTTCCGGCAAAAGGCCCGATGGCATCATAATCGGTTGCAGTCAGGTACTCCAGCTTGTCCAGAAAAGAATCGATTCCGAGATCCAGCAACGCAGAGCCTAGCATGCAAGGGAATATCTTGCCTTCCCTGACCATGGACCTCATAGCTTTCTGCCAATCTGAATCACTCATGGCCCCCTCGAAATAAGCATCCAGTATACGTTCATCGCGTTCAGCCAGGCAGACTTTTAGCTCCTCTGGCAATGCTGTATCTTCCCATTCCGGGAGAAGCAGCGCCCCATCGCTAAGCTGGTCGTGAATTTCTTCATACACACGCTGCGGATCAGCACCGGTGCGGTCGGTTTTATTGATAAAAAAGAAGGTTGGAATTCCATGCCTGCGCAGCAGCTGCCATACCGTTTCTGTGTGGCCTTCCACGCCTTCAACAGCGCTAACAATTACTACAGCATAGTCCAGCACCTGCAGCGCACGTTCCATTTCCGGCGAGAAATCGACATGACCCGGCGTATCCAGCAGAAAGTACCGCGTGTCCCCGCGCACAAACTCAGCCTGGTCGGCAAACACCGTAATCCCGCGAGTCTTTTCAATCTCATGGGTATCCAAAAAGGTATCCTTATGATCTACTCTGCCCCGGCTGCGGATGGCCTCGGTATGATAGAGCAGCTGCTCAGCAAACGTCGTTTTACCGGCGTCGACATGCGCGAGCAATCCAATGGTTACATTCTTCATAGAGTAGGGCTATACACCTCCACGGATATGCGGCGCTACTTCTGTCTTATAAAATGCGCTTAGCCGCTCCATTTCAACGTTGCTGAAGGATGGAACCTCAAAAGAAGCGAGATTATCTATGACCTGGGCTTCATTCTTGAAGCCAGGAATTACGCAGCTGACCGCTGGATGATCCAGAATCCAGCGCATAGCCGCTCTGGCCATGCTGCCGCGTTCATCCACAATCCATTCAAGTTCCCGCGCCAGCTCGACACCTTTTGCGAAAGGCAGTCCGGCGAAGGTTTCCCCGACATTGAACTGCTCACCGTTGGCATTGAAATTCCGGTGATCATTCGCAGCAAAGGTGCTGTTCTCCTTAAACTTACCGGTCAACAGTCCGCTGGCCAGCGGCAGCCGCACCAGGATTCCGGCCCCTGCAGCTTCTGCCCGGGGCAGAAGCGTAAGCGCCGGCTGCTGGCGGAACAAATTGAAGATGATTTGCAACGCTTCTACACCAGGATACTCCAGACTAAGCAGTCCTTCTTCGATGGTCTCTACACTGACTCCGTAATGCCGGATTTTACCGTCTGACTTCAACTTGTCCAGCACCCTGAACACGCTTCCGTCCCGCAGGATCTCAATGGGCGGACAATGGATCTGGTACAGATCAATAGCCTCCCTATTCAGACGGCGCAGACTCTGCTCGCAGAAATCGCTTACCTTCCGCTCCGAATAGGTCTCCGGGTCATGGATGTCGCCCGCCCGGCAAAATTTGGTGGCGATATGGATCTCATCCTCTTTGCCTTTGGTTGCCTTCGCGAGAAGCTCCTCGGCATGGCCGGAGCCATACACATCGGCAGTATCAAAGAAATTGACCCCCTGTTTTATCGCCAGCTCAAGCCCCTTCAGCCCATCCTCATCCCGGCTCACGCCCCAATCGCCGCCAATGGCCCATGTGCCGAAGCTGACTTCACTTATAGATAAACCTGTCTTGCCCAGTTTACGGTAGTTCATTTGATTAACCTCCCGTTCCGAGATACATTCTTGTTCTATTATGATCATTTTTCAGAGCTTGGTCTAGTCTCAGAAGTGACAGTAAAAATCACTCTTTGCTTATGGTGTATACCACCGTCTTCACTTTACCGTTCGGAAGGGCTGTATACGTGAAGGTCATTACATTCCCTTCGCGCTTTTTTAGAGCCAGCATTTTGGTCACCACATACGGGTCAGAGCCGTCTGCTGTATCCCAATCCTTGCGGTCATCTGAACTGATCAATTCCTCACTGAGATTCGTGAATTCACCAGAAAATGTATGGATGGCAAACAGCCCGGCATGCTTCAATTCACGAACGAGCAGCACATCTTTTGCCGCATATTCCACTGTGAAATCTCCAGTTCTTCCGCTGCCCTTCTCCAGCTCAAACAGCTTGCCGAGACTGCCATCGGAATTCAGATACTGAACGTTCTTTCCGTCTGTCATATACAACTGTTCCGACGGGAGTTCAGCGGGATGCGGGTAAGCGGGCATTCTGAAATGATAGTTCATTTGTTTCACAATTTTTCCGTTCTGGATGAGAGCCTGACAGCCATTGCTGAAATCACTGAACATCGCGTAGTGCTTGTCGATCAGCAGCAGCAGATCGCTCCCCTTCCCCGCACTCTTGATCTGAAGCCAGTGGGAATATGGCGATTCACCCAGTTGAAAGGTACCGATGGACTCCGGCTTGCCGTCAGATGATGCTCTAAGGAAGATTTCTCCGCTCTTCTGGGATACCCAATAAGTCCTGCCTTGAATGGAAGCAGAAGTAAATCTCGGTTCATCTACGAGCATGATGTTGCCTGTGCTCTTATCGGTCCAGGTTTTGCCGCCCATGGCGCTTACCGCTGATACCAAGTGAACGTATAACTTGTCACCAAGAATATTCGGTGCCTCCGCAAGCATTAAGGGTGTGTTGTTCGTAGACACTGTTTTTGAATTTGCCTTAAGGATCACTTCACGCCCTGGACGTATCAATACAGCAGCCCTGATCTTCTGATTCCAGGACAGCGCATAGCCCATAGAACCGGCCAGTTCCTTTAATGGGACCCATGTTGCCCCCTTCACAATGATCTGACTGCTGCCCATTGTGGTACTTTTGTCATTTAATAGAATCCCGCTTTCCTTGGCTGCATGCACTGTCCCGGTGCTTAAGGCAAGCACCAAGACTGCAGCAATACAGCCCAATGACTGCTTCCATTTTTGCATTCGCATAGTCTCCTTATAATAATCCTATAAATTGGACGCCCATGACTGGAAAAAGTTGCAAAACCTTACGTAGGGGCTCTGATTTTACTACATGAGCTCCGCTCTGCTATGATCATCCTGGAGGCGACTGAAATGACACTTGAATTCATGACTTACGGGGAGTGGGATGACGCACTATGGGCAGCAATCGAGCCGCTCTACCGCGAAGCTTTTCCGCACGGAGCCAAACCGGTTAATATTCTGCATAATATGCTGGACAAAAAAATAGCCTGGCTGCATGCCGGATACCAGAACGGAAAAATCGCTGCGATGGCGGTTTCAGGTCTTAGCGGTTCATCCGCAGAACGGTTGTTGATCATCGACTATATGGCCGTAGACACCCAGCTGCGCAGCCAGGGTCTGGGAAGACAATTTCTGGAGATGATCCGCGACTGGGCGGTGCAGGAGCATCGCATTCACGCGGTTCTAATTGAGGTTGAAGCTGGGAATACGGAAGACGATGCGGCGCGGGTCCATTTCTGGGAGCATTGCGGCTTCATTGCAACATCTTATGTGCACCAATATATCTGGATTCCCGAGCCTTACCGGGCCATGGTGCTTCCGCTGAGCCAGGATTTTGTCATTACCGGCGATGGACAAGCCTTATTCCGCCATATTACCAATTTCCATATAAAATCCTTCCGTAAAAGCGGGGACTAGAATAGCAAGGACTTAGTAACGGAGCACCAGCACAAAGCGCATGCCATGACCTGTGGCTTCAGCATAAATATCACCGTCCATCTTCTGCAGCAGCTGTTTACAAATATACAGTCCCAGACCGTTCCCTTTCTTTCCTTCTGCATTCGAACCGCGCCAGAAGCTTGTGAATATGTAAGGCAGTTCACCAGGTGTCAGCGGGGTGCCTGTATTCTCAACCAAGATGAGCTGACGCATATCCTCCTCCTGGAAGGAGAGTCTGATATGTTCACCATCCCCGTACTTGATGGCATTTTCGATCAGGTTATCCATAACCTCCAGCAGTCTATCCGGGTCTCCAAGAAGCAGCTTGTCTGCATACGAACCGATGGTCCATTCAATTTTCAGCAATTCGAGCCGTTCCTTGTGGGAATACAACAGGCGCTTAAGCCATTCCCCCAGATAGAACTCCCTGTTCTTCATTTCGATTTTCTGCAGTGAGGAAACTGAAGCTGTTATGATCTCTCCGATCAACGTTTCAATGTTTTCAGCCTTCTGACCGATTAATCTGGCGCAGTCCTTGCGTTTGTCTTCACTATCATAAATGTCCTGAACCAGTGCACCAGAATACAGCTTAATAGCTGCCACTGGTGTTTTCAGCTCATGCGAAAGTGAGGCTACGAGAGTCTGCCGGTCTTTTTCCAGGCTAAGATTGGTCTGTTGCTGAGATTCCAGGGTCTCCCTAAGCAGGTCCAGGCCCCAGATGAATTTACCGAAGAAACGGCTCCGGCTTTCCTTCAGTCCAGCTTTCAGTTGTCCTTTGGATAAGGCATAGGGTAGCTCTTCAATGGTATGAAACGGCTTGATGATCTGCAGCTTCACATAAAGGAGCAGACCAACAAGGCCTCCCAAGGCTATTAATAGTACGATATCCATAATAAGAATAGTTCTGGTTGTGTCCTTAACTGGAGGGTAGGAGAACCGCAGGTACCCCGTCAGCTCCAGGTCTTCATAGATAGGGCGAATCGCGAATTCTTCCCTGCTGTTCAAGCCTGCTCCCTCAAAAAACCGTTCAAGCTCCTTCGGTACAGCATCACTCCCGATCCAGTCAAAGGTACGGACTGCGCCGGATCCGCTTGAATTCAGAACGATGTCCTTTGGTGGAACGCCCTCTGTGACCTGATGGAGGATACGGTTAATCTCCACCAGGTATTTTCGGCCTGTCTGCGAATTTCCGACCTGAATCGTATAAGCGGTACAGATAGCAATAAAAGCCAGCCCGAAGATCACAGTCCAAAGGATCAGGGTATTAAACCGCTTCATATTTATATCCTACTCCCCAGATTGTTACTATACGCTTCGGCTCCTTGGGGTTGTCCTCGATTTTATCGCGTAATTTATTAATATGTACGGTTAGGGTCGAAGGCTCGCTGAAGCTGTCCGCACCCCACACCCTCTCGAATAGCCATTCTTTGCGCAGCGCCTTGCCCTTGTTATTGATCAGCAGTACAAGCAACTCGTATTCCTTGGAGGTCATAGCAAGAGGTTGATCCTTCTTATATACTTGCAGGGAAGCACGGTTAATGACAATATCGCCATCGGCCAGCAGCTGCTTGTCGTCATTCATATCATAACTTCGCCGCAAATGTGCCTTGACCTTGGCTGTCAGCAGGTTCGCCGAGAATGGCTTCTCCAGATAATCGTCTGCTCCCAGCTCCAGTCCGATAATCTTGTTCTCATCTCCATGCCTGGCGCTCATGATTAGGATAGGCAGATTATACTGCTCCCTTACCTGTCTGCAAACGGCGAATCCATCCAGCTCAGGCAGCATAATATCCAGTAGCAACAGTTTAACTGTATGCTCGTCCAGATATTTCAGCCCTTCTTCACCGCTGGCTGCAGTTTGTACAGAATACCCTTCCACCTGCAAGAAATCTCTGATGAGTCCGGCAAGCTCCATATGATCTTCGATAACCAGAATATCAGCCATAGTAATCTCCTCCCAGCTTCTTACCGCCTGCCCGATACAGCTGAAGAGCTGAGCCTTGCGAATGCTTACCAGCCCATCTCCATCAGCCATTTCGTCAAGCTTTGTTCCCGTTCCTTAAATCCCTGTCCTTCGGCATATTTGCCCAAAATATGTTCACCCTGTATCGTACCGTCCACCATGTAGAGCACCTTGTCACTCTGAGCGGCCACCTTCACGTCATGGGTAACCATCATAATTGTTGTTCCTTCCTGGTTAATCCGGCACAGCTCTGTCAGCACCTCTTTGGCAGCCTTTGAATTCAAGGCACCTGTAGGTTCATCGGCAAACAGCATGATCGGATGATTAATCAACGCCCGGCAGATACAAGCTCTCTGCAGCTGACCGCCCGACACCTCCGTAATATCATGGTCTGCCGTCTCAATAATACCAAGCTTGCGCATGAGCTTGTCAGCATGCTGGTTAACATCGCTGCGGGTGCGTGAATCTCCCTTTCTTTTCAAAGCCTCATAACCCGATAGAATGATATTATCATAAACGGACAGATTGCCAAGCATATGCATTTGCTGAAAAATAAACCCCATCTTGTACATCCGCAGCTCGGCCATACCCTTCTCCGAGAGCTGCGACAGGCTCTCTTGATCAAAAACCACCTCACCTGCGGTTAACCGGTCCATTCCGCTGACTGTGTACAGCAATGTTGATTTTCCTGAACCGGACGGACCCATTACAGATACGAAATCACCTTCATGAAGAGTCAGGTTTACATTTCTCAGCACATTATTCTGGCTTTTATTTACGATATAGGTTTTGCATAAGTTTGTTACCTCTAGAACTGAAGTCATGTTAATTCCTCCCTGTATGTACGCTTTGGATCGTTCTACATTGTTCCCGGCTCATTCCTCATTCATATTCCAGATCTGAATGTTCTTAATTTGACCGCAGCTTGTATATACCGCCAGCACGACCACGATCAGGATTAGCAGCGGGTACAGGAGATAGACCTGCAGTGGCACAATATTGAAGTTCATCCGGGTCAGACCGAACATGCGGAAAATGATGCCGATCAGCCGTTCACCCAAAATATTGGCCGTAATCACACCTAAAATGATTGAGCCAACCAGCAGCATTGAGATACGCAGAACCTGCCACAGTCGGATTATGCCATTCCGGAAGCCGAGGCTCTTCATCACCGCAATGCCCTGTACCTCTTTGGTAATCAGCAGCCTTACGAACAAGCTGGTAATGAAGAAAGTAATCACGCAGACAATAACCGTAAGCAGAACAATAATGCTTTTCAGCTGGCCCATAAACCCGCCAGTGACATCCCCGAGCAAATCTGTTGCGCTTTTGAGATCAAGTTCACTAAAGTCCTGCTTCATATCCGCTAAAATACGAGCCTTCTGCCCATCAGGAGCGTTGATGTTTCCCGCAATTTGATAGGCAGCCGCATTAGAGGGACTATAATCGTCTCCAAGCCGGACCAAGTAGCCTTCATTCGTTATGGTCTGGAGAAGACCGGTGATGAGGAAAGTGTCCTGCTTACCGCCGATCTCAAAAATGATTGAATCTCCAATACGTTTGTCATATTTCTCAGCCATAATGCCGGTAATCGCGATTTCATTTGCCAGTTTTGGGGCAACGCCGTCCAGATACTGAAAGGCTGCAGCCGGTTCGCTTTTCATCGCGGTGATCCGCATATTGTCCTCACCATTGTCCGAAATGTATTTCGAGTTAATAGAATAATCTACCGACAATGTAACAGGAAAGTTGTGGTCGCGGAACTCCCGGGTCATCCGTGCCAGTTTGGTGTGTATTTCTGATACCTTCTTATCGCCAACCTCGCTTTTGGTATAAAAGTCAGCCTGGACGGTTCCAAAGTAGCCAATGAACTTCGGAGTTACAATCGTATTCATCAAGTTAATCGGAATGATAATTATAGCGGTACTTAGAATAAATGTAAGAATCAGTGCAGTGTAGCTCTTCATCCGGTTGAGCACATCGCTGAGCGCCAGAAACAGTGCCGGATGCATAAACTTGCTTTTATGGAGATGGATTTTCCGTGACGCCTTGAAGCGCTCGCCCGTTTGGCCCTGCCGGATCGCATCAATGGCCGATGCCCGGTTAATCTTGCGCATGCAGAGCGTACAGAACAGCAGTGTAACTGCGATAATGGCTATTGTGCTGCATATAGAGACCATCAAGCCGGTATTGCCTCCGGGTAAAATGATATATTGTGAGATTTTTTGGGACATTAGATTTGAAAGAGGGATACTCACTCCCAGTCCGATTGCTCCGCCAGCCAGCGCGAGTCCCAAATATTTAGTCAGATACAGCTGTTTGATCGCAGCATTCCGAAATCCAATCGCCTTCATCACTCCGATTTCTTTGTATTCATCCTGCAAGGTAGAGACAATCGTGAATCTCAAGGTCAGGAAAGCAATGAAAATCAGAAACAGGCTGATCCCAAACAGCATTGCGGAAATAATCTGGTCCGTCATATAAGATTTCTTCACCAGTTCTTTCTCTACTCCAAAATTCAAGGAGATATCCTGTTTGGAAAACGCTTTTACTAAGGCCCTGCCCTCTTCGCCGTTAGTTCCCATAAAGCTCCATAGCCTAGTCAACGATTCCTCCGGCAGAGCACTCTGAAGATCTGTAAAGTCCTTAGAGGAGATCAACAGCCGCTTGAGGCCCAATAAATCCGAGCCCATATAGGCATCCTTGAATACCTTTGTGATGGTAAAAGTTTTTGAGCTTTTCCCTACCTGAATTTTCAGTTCATCCCCAAGCTTCAATCCAGTGGTGTTCATGAGGCTGATCGGCAGTCCCACTTCTCCAACCTCCATACTAAACACTTCATCCTTCTCACCGAATACGAGATTCACTTGATCCGGAACCATGGCCAGCACCAGCCCGGTATTACCCGAAATGCTTCTCCGGCCCTCGGGTACACTAATATCCTTGGACAGCAGTCCAATCTGAAGCTGAGAAGAATAGGAATCGACACTTTTCTCCGTCTTGGCCCATGCGGTAATACTCCGATTATTCTCTTCAGTATTGGCTATGGAAATATTGTAGTCAGCTACCTTGCTGTAACTGATGAAGCTGCCAATCGCCGTCGTTGTGGAGTACATCAGATTTGTACTGCTCGCCACAAGCATCGACGCTAGTATCATTAGTACTAACAGCACCATATTCATTACTTTTTTACGCTTCAGGTCCTTCTTTAATATTTTTAGAAACACAGGCGTAGTTCCCCTTTCTGTAGGCTCTAATGTGATTATAAAGGGGTAGTTATTAAATAATCCTTAAGCGTGAAAATAACCTGTTTACCTTACACGCTGGAAGATTGAATTCGTCATCTGGTAAAATGACTAAGTGCAAGGCTTAGATCCGGTGCATAGATGTCAAAATCCATGAGGAGGATGGAGTATGCCGTTTGAACTCATCCCATTTCCTGAAGTCGTGCCTAGTGCGGGCCAACTTGTCGCTGTCCAGGCCTTAAAAGGAACCGGGGAAGGAGCAGTCTCATTGCTTGCGCTAGATCGGAATAGTGGTCTTTGGCGATTTGACTTGCACACAGGGCACGCAAGAATGCTGCTGCATGTCAATATACCTGATTTGAAATTGGAGGAACCTGTACAGATTGTAGTATCGGTAGATGAATGCTTCGCAGCGGTTTCGGGTAGATTCAGCCAGCACGCAGCGTTGTACGATCTCCAAGATTCCAAGCAAATCATGGCATTGTCCCGGGATAATTATCATTATGATGTTTGTACCTTCCCGCTTGCTTTTGCTGAACATGAGGGCAGGACACTGTTGATTCACGGCACGAAATGGAACCAGCTGGATTTGCTCGATGTCCGTTCAGGTGAGAATTTGTCTACACGTCAGTCAACGGTTTCCGGAGCAGTAAATGGAGAACAGCCCACGAAACAAGATCTCGATTATTTTCACAGTAAAATCCATGTCTCCCCCCAAGGGGAGTGGATCGTCGATACTGGTTGGCACTGGCAGCCCGTCGCATCCATACGCTCCTGGAATCTTCAAGCATGGCTTATGAACTGCTGGGAGTCGGAGGATGGAGCTACCTTACGGGTGCTCGGGGACTACATGGAAGACTGGGATCAGCCAGTAGTCTGGCTTGATTCTTCTACTATCGCAGTCTGGGGGCAACTGGCAAGTGATATGTACGATGAAGAGGACACGAAGGATTACGGCGATAACTGTTACTCTCATTTTCTGGCTATATTTGATGTGCAAACCGGGGAACGGAAAAATCTGTTCATTCCAGTACCTGAATACCGGACCAAACCCTTGATCGATGGGGAGCATTATTTTCCACGCGGACAAATCGTTGTAGCAAACGGCAAGATTGTAATGTGGGGACCGGAAAAAGGCTTGTCCGTTCTAGATCCTGATTCGGGTGAAATGGAGTTCACTGACAAGGCATTATGTCCCTACTTCTACCATCCATATGCGGAAGTTTTTCTTGAGCTTGATAAATCCGGCCGTATATCGGGCATGCGGCTAATCTAAGGTGAACATGACGATCTAACAGCGGAGGTGCTTCCATGCTAATCAGAACAGCGTTAATAAGCGATTCACATGAAATTCCCAGACTTTCGGGCGAGCTTGGGTATGCAGCAGAAGCCTCCCAAATGGCTGAGAGGCTTCGTGATCTCACTGAACAGAGAGACCTAACCGGCTTGGTTTTACTCCAGTGAAAATACAACATGTACTGGATAAGTCTATCGAATAGAGCCTTTTGCGAACTCATAAAATCCGAGTGCATGCGCCCAGTCCGGGAACCCGGCTTGGGCCATTTTGTCGCTGCCGCCGCCTTTTCCCTGGAATTCGCCCAGATTAGCTTTAAAAAAGGTACCACAGGACAATTCTGTACTTCCGCTGGAAGCGAGCACGACTTTATTCTCCGCCGCTGTCAGTAGCAGCACCGGAAGTTCGGTACTACCAGTCAGCTTCATGGCCAGACTTTGCAAATCCTTGAATGATTTATCCTCGAAGATGTGTGCGGCTACACTAGCTTCGGACTCAAGTCCGGATAAGAGCTCCTGTACCAAATAATGATCATTCTGTTCTTTGAGTGCACTCAGTTCGGTCTGCAGTTGCTTCTGCTCGGCTTCCCACTTCCCGATCCGGTCCAGGATTTCATCTTTGCCTGTATTGAATTTCGCAGAAAGCGCCCCAAGGATACGCTGATTATCGTTAGCTTCGTCCAGCGCGCGCCCTCCGCATTTGAACGTGACCCGGATATTGCCCTTCTGTTTCTCCGCTCTCAACAGCTTGATCATCCCAATCGCTCCGGTAGCAGATACGTGAGTCCCGCCGCAGGCGTTATGCTCCACTCCCTCAATCTCAACAATGCGGATATTCTCCTTAACCTTGGGCAGCTTCACCAGCGGCAGGTTAGCCATTTCCCCGGCGGTGACAAAATAGCTTACGATACGATGGTCGAGCACGACCTGGCGGTTAACCTCCTGCTCTGCCACAGCCAGCTGATCCGGGGTTAGTTCCTGAAGCTCAATGTCGATAGTTGCGTAATCATTGCCCAGGTGAAAACTCAACGTATTCGCTTCGAACAGTTCACGAAATACCGCCGACAGCAGATGCTGGCCGCTGTGCTGCTGCATATGGTCAAATCTGCGGTTCCAGTCTATCTGACAGCTCACTTGGCTTCCTTCTGGAACTCGATCAACCTTGTGCAAGACCTCGTCCTCTTCAAGAATGACATCCAGTACGGGGATTCCGCCAATAGTTCCGGTATCGCAAGGCTGCCCGCCTCCATGAGGATAGAAAGCCGTCTCCTCCAAAATCAGATATTGCCCATCCTCGCGTTCTACCACTTTACTTATCGAGGTCTGCCATTCCTTCAAATAGGCCGACTCGTAATACAGCTTCTTAGTCATAATCAGGGTTCCTTTCTGCTTCAGTCTCCGGTTAAACCGGATACAAACATCAACTCCACTGCTGTTCTTAGTGCATCGTATCCCATATTTGCTTCCCGATCAAGATTACCGTAACTGTGATAAACAGCGGACGGATATAACTGGCTCCCTTGCGGATAGCCAGTCTTGAACCGACTACAGCACCGATGACAATCGGAATGCCCAGAAGCAGTCCATAATACAGGCTGACTGATCCAAATGCGGCAAACGTCAGCAGACTTGCGATATTACTGGAGAAATTAAGCACCTTGGCATTTCCGGCGGCTGTCACAAATTCAAAGCCCAACATGAGAAAAGCGAAGATCAGGAACGAACCGGTGCCTGGACCAAAGAATCCGTCATAAAATCCAATAACCAAGGCAATACCCATGCCGATAATCAGCGGTTTTTTGCTGTCTTGGGAGTAGGTAGAGACGTCCCCCCAGGATTTTTTGAACAAAGTATAGACCGTAATGACGACCAGCATCACGATCACAAGCGGCTTCAGAAACGCTGAAGGTACCTGCCGGACCGTAAGCGAGCCAGCCACCGCGCCCACAATAGAGAATGGAATTAGGAATTTGACCATCCCAAAATTAATCTTCCCGGAACGGACAAAAGACGCCGTACTCGTGAACGAGCACATGGTCCCGGCCAGTTTATTGCTGCCCAGCAGCAACGGGAGCGGGATCCCGGCAGCCAGCAGTGCTGGAATGGAGATCAGTCCGCCGCCGCCTACCACAGAATCAATAACACCCGCCAAAAAACCGCAAATCACTAAAATCGAAATCATTGTTATACTGCCATGCTCCATAATGCAAACAAAGCCCCCTGCCAGCGGTAAGTGTCATACAAACAAACTCCAGCATACACAATTTCGCGGAAGTGTACCATGGTATTCTTTGATGAACTTTTGCAGTCTTTCATTTATGAATACAAAAAGAGTGACAGGAAACTTCCCTGCCACTCTTGTCCACTCCACTTTTTCAAATGCTCATTTATACGTATTCTGTTCATTTTTCTTATAGGTAGTTTTGTCATCCCGCAGCGCTTCCTTGCGGATATCACTTTTCTTCTGTTCCATCTGCTGAGCTTCCTGGCTGGTCACCGGAGCATTGTTCAATTCGTCTACCGTATTAATCAGATTCTTATCCGGTTTGGTGTGACTATCCATTGTATTGCCTCCTTTAAGTTGTTGGGTTGATGGGTCGCATCAGCTTATTGTGGCAAGATATGGAGCAGATTATGCACTGTGGCTGGAACCAGAGAATGTCCGCAAAAAAAACCGGATAAGCAGATTCACGATCTGCCTGTCCGGCTTTCTTACCTACAATCCTTCTATTCTTCCGAATCTACATTGTGGTAGACCTGCTGTACATCATCCAGTTCCTCCAAAGCGTCGATCAGTTTCTCGAACTGTGCTTCGGCATCCTCCGGAAGAGCAACATAGTTCTGCGGGAGCATGGTCAGCTCAGCGACAGTAAAATCGGTAATTCCGGCACCGCGGAAAACCTCTTGAACGGCATGGAACTGATCAGGCTCAGCATAGACGATTACAGCCTCGTCCTCTTCCAGCACATCGCGCACATCCAGATCCGCTTCAATCAGCAGTTCCATCACTTCGTCAGCTGTTTTGCCTTCCAGGCCAATTACAGCTGTAGGCTCGAACATATAGGTTACCGAACCACTGACACCCATGTTGCCTCCGTTTTTACTGAATGCGGAACGCACCAGCGGGGCAGTACGGTTAACGTTGTTAGTCAGCGCGTCGATAATGATCATCGAACCGCTGGGTCCAAATCCTTCATAACGTAGTTCTACGTAATTTTCGTCACCGCTGCCTTTGGCCTTGTCCAGCGCCCGGTCGATAATGGCCTTAGGCACGTTGTACGTTTTGGCGCGCTCAAGCACGACTTTCAATGCACGGTTCGATTCCGGGTCCGGTTCACCCTTCTTCGCCGCTACATAAATTTCTACACCAAACTTGGCGTATACCTTACTTGTATTGGCATCCTTGGATGCCTTCTTTTCTTTAATATTATTCCATTTACGACCCATATTCTTCCCGCTCACTTTCCAACATTAATTATAAACAGTCCAATATATTATACCTCCGCTCTGTGTATCCCGTAAAGGGCAGTCCCGGTGACGGCTAAAAATCCAGCAAAGCCAGCAACCTATCCAGCCCGACAGCCTGGATCAGCACAGGGATTCGCGGACCTGTCTCCTGGCCCAGCACCAGCTGATAGATTAGGGTGAACAAACGTTTTTGATTGCTTTTCATCGTTTTTTTATCTTCGTTATAACAAATAGCGTAAATTTCCGTCATCATCTGCTCATCCTCCATCCCTCCGGTCCTCAGCAGCCCGCAAAAGGCTTCCAGCCATGCTTGCTCGTGCATCTCCAAAGTTTCGTACAGGGCAGTATCACGGCTGGAATTTACGGTAACCAGCTTTTGCGGCATCCAGTGCTTGATCCAACATTCCGCCCGATCCGCCATTTGCTGCAGCCCATTCACATCTACTTCCTCTCCGTTCCGGGTCATAATCTCCTGCAGCAGATTTGAATCGAAATGAATCAGAGGCAGCAAGCCTGCAATGGGTCCGAAGCTAGGTATTCTATCGTTCAGCGGATGAATCAGCGAAAGCTCTACCGCCGAATTCATATCATCCGTGAGTGTATGAGAGTCGTGGGCCTTCCGGTAACGTTCAAATTCCGTATAATTGCGCAGCACATCTTCGTCCATCCCGATATGAAACTCAGCGTTCGGCTGGTATTTGGCAAACAGAAAGAGAATATTCTCCGGTGCATAGACCTTCAGCAGATCATCAGGCGTGTAGTTATTCCCGGACGAGCTGGACATTTTGGCAAAGCTGCCTTTGATTCTAATAAATTCGTAAGGCTCATACATAGGCGGTTCATTCCCAAAAATCTTCTTCGAGATCACGGAGGCTACATTGTAGCTGCCCGTTTCCGACGAATGGTCACGGCCTCCAGGCTCGAACAGCACTTGCTCCAGATTCCAGCGCATCGGCCAGTCGATTTTCCATTGCAGCTTGATATTCTCCGCTTCCGCAACAGACATCGTACAGTGATAGCCGCATCTACAGCTATAGGTCAAGAGCCCTTGCTCTTCATCAAAAGAATGTACTGTAGTCGAGTCCTTGCCACAATCCCCGCAATACACACTTACAGGATAAAATGCGGCTCTCTCTGCTTCGCTGGCTTCTCCCGTTTTAAAGGACATCAGAATGTCATAGATTTCTTCTCTGCTCTGAAGTGCATGAAGGATTTCCGGTGCATAACGGCGGGATTGATACTCTTTGCTCTGATAGATGAATTCCGGTCTGATCCCAAAAGCGCTGAGCACTTGTTCAAATTCCTGTTCAAAATGCTCCGCATAGGAGACGTGGCATCCGTATGGACAAGGAACCTGCGTATAGGGTCTACCGATATACTGTCCGAAACTTGGGTCCACATGAACCGGAACCTTGCGGAAACGGTCAAAGTCATCCCATGAAAAAATAAACCGCACTTTTTTACCCGCTTTTTCAAGAGCCTTACTTACAAAATAAGTCGTCACAAT
This sequence comes from Paenibacillus sp. 22594, assembly GCF_052044425.1. NCBI lineage: Bacteria > Bacillati > Bacillota > Bacilli > Caryophanales > Paenibacillaceae > Paenibacillus > Paenibacillus sp. 22594. Next base: position 34,010 of record NZ_JBQENA010000001.1, on the reverse strand, counting down.
CTCCCGGAAGTTCCCGATATGGATGTGGCCTGAGGGACTGATCCCTGAAGCGCATACGAATGTCTGCTGCTCCGGGTGGCTTTCGATTAACCGATTTGCAATTTTTTCTGACCAATGCATGAATAATCACCTCTACAATTATTGTAAAAAAACAACAAAAAAAGCCCTCATCCTCAAGATTGTCATCTTGAGGACGAGAGCTGTAATCAGCGCCGTGGTACCACCTCTGTTCGCGGACATGTCACCATGCACGCCTCTTCGGGTACGGCCATTACGCTTATACCCTATCTCTGTAACGGGAGAACCCGTCATAGCATCCTTGGGCATGCCGCCCAATTCCGTATGAGGCTCGGAGACTTTTTTCGTTAGGCACACTGCTGCTCCGTTTCACCATTCCGAAGCTCTCTGTGAACTATGCCGCCTAAGTACTCTTCTCGTCATCGCTGAAGTGATATGCTGTTTCAATATATTCCACTATAGCAAAACTAGATCAGAATGTCATTATCCAATTCAAGATGGCTTTTGTAATAGAATATACAATTGTACAAAAGTCACAAAATCAAATCCAAACTTCATTCGCCGTTTCAATAATCAACCGAAGCTTATCCCACTGCTCTTCCTCCGTCAGCATGTTACCTTCTTCGGTAGAGGCAAAGCCGCACTGGGCGCTGAGGCACAGCTGTTCGATCGGAACAATCTGTGCGGCTTCTTCAATGCGTGCAATGATCTGCTCTTTGCTCTCCAGACCTCCGTGCTTCGTTGTCACGAGGCCTAATACAACATGCTGATCTTGGATGAAGCGCAGCGGAGTGAAGTCACCGGAACGTTCATTGTCATATTCGAGGAAAAAGGCATCGACTTCAGCCTCTCCAAACAGAGTTTCAGCTACTGGCTCGTACCCGCCGGCGGCAAACCAGGTAGAACGGAAATTCCCCCGGCAGACATGCAGTGCAATCGTCATATCCTCCGGCCGACCGGCTATACTCTCATTGATCAGTCGCACATAATCCTTGGCAAGCTGATCAGGATCAATACCGCGGCTGCGCAGATGTGCCCGGTGTCTGCCGCTGCAGAGAGTCCCCCAGGTCGTATCGTCCAGCTGCAGATAACGGCATCCTGCCTCATAGAACGCACGGATGGCCTGCTGATAGACTTGGATAATATCACGATACAGCGTCTCGCGGTCAGGATAGATCTCATTGCCGTTGTAATCCTGCACGAAGTGGAACAAAGCCGGAGAAGGAATGGTCATTTTGGCCAGTGCATCTCCAGCCATCTGCTGCAGCTCAATGAACTCAGTCACCATGGGATGATCACCAAAGGCGATTTTGCCGACAATCCGAAAGCTTTCTGCACGCTGAGCTGTCTCTTTGACACCTCTCCCTTGATCCAGACTGATTTTCTGCGTGCCTGTGATTCCGAGGAAGAAATCCAGATGCCACCAGGACCGGCGGAATTCTCCGTCTGTAACAGCCTTAAGTCCCAGAGCCTTTTGCTGTTCCAGCAGCTTGAATATTTCCGTATTCTCGATTTCATGAAGCTGCGCGTCTGTAATTTCCCCTTGTAAACGCAGATTGCGCGCGGATTTCAGTTCCTCTGTGCGGAGGAAGCTGCCGACGATGTCGTAGCGAAAGGGCGGAGTATTTCGTTTGGAGCCGATAACTGGACTGATCATACGTCCCTCCTGCGGTTAGAGTAAGAAAGATTTAAGGTCGAAAACATTCCTGGATACCTGGTCATTCAGAATATCGATATAGGCGGACATCATCTCACCTGGCTTGCGGTCCTTATGGGCGATCCAGCCGACGGTGAATACCTCAGGACTGTCAAAAGGAATCGTAACCAGCCCATCGCCATTTCGTTCAACATCCATAATTCCCGTACCTACCGTATAAGAATCACTGCCCAGCAAAAGATGGGTCAGCGTCGCCCGGTCCGTAACCTGGATATTCTTCTCAATCTGCGTGAAGCTGAGCATCTCCTCCGAAAAATGCAGCGAGTTGTTCTCCCCCTGCTCAAAGGTAATGTACGGAAAGGGAAGAATATCAACCAGCTTAATCATTTCCTTGCCGGCAAGAATATGCCCTGCCCTCACATACACATGAGGATTCGTGTTGAACAGCGGGGTGAACTTCAGATTCCCGTCACTGAACAGCTTGTTCATCACCTTATAGTTACTCTCATTGATATAGAGAATACCCAGATCACTGCGGAGGGTCCGCACATCCTCAATAATCTCATAGGTCTGCGTCTCTCTCAGACTGAAGTTATATTCCGGCACCTTGCTCTCTTTCATCAGCTTTACAAAAGCATCCACAACAAAAGGATAATGCTGGGTGGACACAGAAAAATAGATCGGGCTGCGTTTCTTGCCGGTATAACGGTTCTCCATGAATTCAGTCTGTTCAATAATCTGCCGGGCATAACCGAGAAATTCTACACCCTCGGCTGAAATGCTGATGCCCCGGTTGTTCCGTTCGAAGATCGTAATTCCCAGCTCGTTCTCCAGCTCCTTGATGGCATTGGAGAGGCTTGGCTGGGAGACAAAAAGCCTTTTGGCCGCTTCATTCATCGAGCCGCTGTTCGCAATCTCAATGGCATAGCGGAGCTGCTGCAAAGTCAAACCTGTTCCTCCTTTTACAAGGACTTTATTGCTGATGCTTCACTTTCCGGCTACAACAGATGCCGTCCCTCGGAAGGAACGGCACCTGGGTTTCTGCTTATAGTAGCATAGATTCAAGGTTCCATCCATGCCGGATACAAGAAGAGTCTGCAGCTTTTTATTTGCCCCGCTTTTTACCTGCATCAATCTTGGACGGGTCCAGGCCTTCCCAGATGTTCTTGATATCCGCCTGCTCGGGATGATCAAACACCAGGAATGCAGTAGGCAGATAACGCTCGCCATACTGGGAGGAAGGCTTGTTGACAATCTCATTGTCCTTCACCAGAACAGTAGATGACCCACCGTCGAGGTTAGCAGCGATAACCGCTCCATGCTTCAGCATAATCTGCTGCACATCATAGAGGTTCGCACCTATGCTGTACCCGGGTTGTCTGCCGTCTATGACTACGAACAGCAACGCACCGTCAGCACGCTGGCCCATCGCGGTTCTGGGAGCAATTCCCCAGCCCTCGGCAGCATTCTTGATCAGCCCTTTGCCATTGACTATAATCCGCGGTTGAAAAGACACGGCCTCCTGCACGCCCAGCTTACTAAGCTCATTGAGAGTGTAATTCCCGGCGATCATTTTACCCTGCTTGTCGAGGCCAACGATCTGTGTGGAATTCTTGCCCCCGAGACCATTATAAAAAAGCTTGCCTTGTGAAATAACCAGTCCAATCGGTTTGAAGCCGTTCCCCTTCCAGTTGGGGTCTGCGAACCCCCCGCCATTTACACCGGCAATGGCTCCTGTACGTGCCACCATGCTGGTCACTTTTTCACCTGAGCCTGTCTTGTCCGGTACGCCCAAGCGAACCTTGGTTGGATCATTAACCGTCATAACAAAACCGGTATAACCGGTGCCGGATACTTTCTCGATTTCAACCAGGGGCTTGTCTTGTTCTTCTGCGGTGGGTTCCTTAATCACGTGGGTGTCCTTCTCATCCCCCATATGCTGAAACCGCAGATTGTATTCCGTGACACGTTCCTTCAGTTCATCTTCGCCAATAATATATTTCGCCATATAGCGGTGCTGTGTGGTTATTAGCGTATCTGCTATTAAGTAGCGGGTGTTCTGGGCAGAAGGTGCAAAATACAGCCATCCGCCAGCGGCTAACAGCAGAAATACGAAAAACAGAAAAACTCTGGAGAGTGTGCGGAAAAAGCTTTTTTTCTTGCGTTTACGAACGGGCTTCTTCTTGCGGACGGTGTTGCGCTGTGGTAATGATGAAGAATTCACTTCTTGATTTCCTCCCTGAAACTGCCTGATAATGGAAATGCATATTAGCTCATATACCCCATCATAGACGATAATGCCAGATTAAAGGTTTCAGTTTGTTCAACTATCCCCCAACATTCATTTAAAGTATTACCTCGATAAAGTGAATTTTCATGCACAAATCATTCCAGTCGCACACAACCGGCAACTTCCGTGATAAACTAACGAAAATGTTTACTTGCCGCACAACAGTCTTTTGGCTGGGCTTAGTAATATTTTCCATAATGAACCCGGAGGGAATACATGAAAACATTACTACTCAAATGGAATCAACTAAGCCTTGTAAATCGGATCCTTGTGGGGATTATAGTGGGGGTAATCTTGGCGTTGTCAGTTCCAGATGCAACAGGGATCAACATTTTCGGTTCATTATTTGTATTATCATTAAAGTCGGTTGCGCCGGTGTTGGTCTTACTCCTGGTGATATCTGCCATCTCGCAGCATAAAAAAGGCCATCAAACGAATATGAAATCCATCCTTGTCCTCTATGGTTTAAGTACTTTTCTGGCAGGTCTGATTGCAGTCATTGCAAGTTTTATATTTCCGGTAACCTTGTCACTTGTAAAGGGAGCCAATGATCTGACTCCACCTGATGGGATTATAGAAGTACTAAAGTCATTGTTGTTCCAGGTGGTCGACAACCCGGTTCACGCTCTGCTGAATGCCAACTATATCGGTATCCTGGCTTGGGCTATCCTGCTTGGATTTGCTTTGAAGAATGCCCATGAAAGTACAAAAAATATGCTTACCAACTTTTCAGATGCCGTATCACAAATCGTCAAATGGGTGATCAATCTGGCACCGCTGGGAATTATGGGACTTGTTTTTGATTCCATCACATCAAACGGCCTTTCTTCCATGCTTGACTACGGGAAATTACTTCTCGTTCTGGTGGGATGTATGTTATTTATGGCACTTGTTGTGAATCCTTTGATCGTATACCTGAATATTCGCAGAAATCCATATCCGCTTGTTTTTAGCTGCCTTAAGGAAAGTGGGATAACCGCATTCTTCACCCGAAGTTCAGCTGCCAACATTCCAATCAACATGAGATTATGTGAAAAACTCAATTTGGATAAAGATACGTATTCGGTATCCATTCCATTAGGTGCTACGATTAATATGGCGGGTGCAGCGGTTACGATTTCCGTCTTAACTCTCGCAACGGTTCATACCCTTGGTATTGAAGTAGATTTTGGTACTGCGCTTGTTCTGAGTGTTCTATCTGCTGTGTCTGCTGCAGGTGCTTCAGGTGTTGCCGGCGGGTCGCTCTTGCTCATTCCTCTGGCGTGCAGCATATTCGGAATTCCAAATGATATTGCGATTCAGGTTGTTGGTGTAGGATTCATCATCGGCGTATTACAGGATTCATTTGAAACAGCACTCAATTCATCCTCTGACGTACTTTTCACAGCAACAGCTGAATATTCAAAAAACCGTAAAGAGGGCAAGACATCAATAATTAATGTTTAGATAAAAATGTTAAAAAGACGACATCTCATTCAGAAATAAATGAATGAGTGTCGTCTTTTTTCAGGTCTAGCGATTTCGTGCAATGTAGCGATTGCGCCGTGAGGCTAAGAAACTGCAAAAAGCGATAACAAGCAGAAATAATCCCGTGATTACAAATCCTTCAGCCTTTGTGAGAGAATCTTTTACCGTGCTTGAAACAGAAGCTGAAGTGCTTTTGGAAGATTGGGAGCTCGAAGACTGCGACTGGACAGGTTTGGAGATTGCCGGAGCCGCAACCGTTGATTTCAGAGCGTAATCTGCCCGGGACAGAAAAAAACGGTAAAACGCATTGGCCGTGGCAGTAGCGCCAGCTGCATACTTTTTTTGAACAAACTGCGGTTCAAGCTCGGTATTCAGAATGTCGCTGACTACGTCATTGGTCAGTAGGCCATCTATACCCTTTCCCTGCAGCACATGATAATTGTCTCCCCCGATATCCAGCACCAGCATCACATCATTTGGACCTGCGCCTACGGAAGCGAATTTAGCATAGGTGAAATCTTCCAGGCTCTTATCTCCTAAATTCTTAACGGTTACGATATATACGCCGCTGTGGGTTGTGGACTGATAACGGTTGGCGGATTGATTCAGATAATCCTTGGTAACCTGTTTGAACACTCCGGCGTTATCGGCGACATAATTTCGGGTGCCTGCGGTTTCAGAGTAGATACCACCCAGACTTTGAATCAATGCGCCATAGGTTTTACGGGCACCCGCATTGTAGTCCTTTTTGGCGAAATCCGGCTCTAGTGAATCAGAGAGAATCTGCGTAATCCGGTTCTCGGTCAGCGTAGAATCTAGCCCTTTGCCGGGGACAGCCCAATAGTCATCATCTTTGATGGACAGCAGCAGCAGCACACCATTGTTTTTCTCAGCCGCCCCTGCTCCCCAAGAGTTGAATAACGATGTTGCATATTCCTCCATAGAAATGCCATTCGTGGAATCAACAGTTACCAACCTGACCTGCGCCCCATCCTTCTGATGGAGTTTCACCCCATAGTTGACCATATAATTCTCGGTTTTCGCGTCAATCACTTGGGCAAAATCGTTCACATAGAACGAATCGGTGTGGTCTGGAACACCTGTTTTGGCCAAGCTGAGTGATGGCAGCAAGAGTACACTGAGCAGCATTGCGATTAGGGCCGTTTTAAACGTTGTATGATTCATACCTACCCCCCGGATTGTCATAGATCCTATCTTCTATATCGCCTGTACATCCAATAGTTCCATTCGAATTCCCAGTGAATCAGAACAATGTAGCCGGAATCAGCTTTCGTCCACCTTTTATAAGCGTGGATTCCAGCATTTCTCCTTTTTCACCGCCAAAATACAGCTGCCAGTACACGCCAAACCGGACACTGACATCATTCTTCACCAGCTCCGGCGGCGTAACGATCAGCCACTGGAACCTAAGTGCCTTGGAGATTTCAAATACCGGATCAAGTACGTTGTTGGAGACCATTTCACCAAAGGGGTTGTCATATAAAAAGACCGTCCAGCCTTTGTTCTCGCGGTTGACCCGTTTATGGGTCATGATCATCATCGCTACCAGCAGCTGGACCGATTGGCGCTGTCCGCCGCTGCCGACCGCTTCATCCAGCGCACCGCGGTTGATGACCTCCCAATCGGAGTAGTGATACTCCTCGGGAGCTGCATATAAGAAATAGTTCTCCGTTACCGGCTTGTAAACCTGCAAGACCGGGAAGCGGTTCTGCATAGAGGCATAGACAATCTTACCGTCACTGATCAGATCCTTGAGGGCTGCTAACGGAACCTGCTCAATCCTCGGGAATTTCTCCAGCAGGCTGCTGATGCAGCGGTTGAAGTAGTCGCTGACCAGCGATTCGATGTCTTCTGTGGTTTTTGGTACAATAATGTTCTTATAATTCAAACGCACTAGCGGGAAGGCATGACCGTTCTCGTTGTGGATAATCATCCGGCGTTCCATCCGCTTCAGGATGTCGACGATCTGCACAACTCGTTTGGCAGCACGGCCGACCCACATCTTGCGGGAGAGCTCCATGCCTTCCTTATCACTGCGAATGCTCTCAATCTGGTCTTGCGAGCTCTGGAGCATGGAGTCCAGCACCTGAAGCGCAATGGAGAAATCTTCCCAGTGAACAGTATTCAGGCGTTCCTGGATCTTGACCTCCAGCTCCGCATTCCAGCCGCTCTTGGCAAGCTTGCCGCTGAGAGTGTTCTTCTCTTCCTTAACTCTCCGCGAAATTTCGCTCCGTTCACTGCGGCTCTCCCTGCTGCGCAGCAGCCATTCACCCACCGCACGCTCGCATTCCTCTCTTACACGATGCTGGATCTCTTCAGGAATGTCCCGGAGCTGCAGTCGCCCTTCCACATGAGTTTCCATGATTTTACTCTGACTCGTGAGCGTTTGAAGCCATTGGTCCAGGGAGGACAGCTTCAGCTTACTGCTATTCAGCGCATATTCATTCTCCCGGGACCGTTCTCTAATCTCTTCTTCTTTTTGGTCCAGTGGATCATGCCACTGCTCAGTCGCTCTTTCATGCTTCTCCTTAATCGACTTCTCCAATTTAGCCAGCTGCTTCTGCAGGTTATCCAGCTCGGTCTGGCAGCGGACGAAGGAATCACGGACATGCTGATAGTCCTCGTCCAGAATCCCGGTATCGCTCCTCTGACGCGCTCTGGCTGACATAATCGAGTCAGGAGTGTCTCCGGGTTCCGGCACATTGCGCCAGTTAGGATCAATTTGCTGGACCGCAGTCTCAAGCTCGGCCACCTGCCCGGCTGCAGATTTGATCTGTGCCGACCGTGTACGGATTTCCAGTTCATTGCGGCTCAGGGATTGCTGGAGACTCTCTAGTGTGCTGAGTGTCTCAAGCAGCTTCTGCTGAACGGAAGCATCAGGCATGAATTCAATCATTTCGTCTTGATTCTCACAAGTAGAAACCTGAAGCCCATCCGGGAAGATCAGCTCAGGGAACCAGGTTTGCAGTCTCGGGAATAATGAATATCTGGTATCTCCATGCCATTTTTCCCGCTCAAGGGAGGTGCTGTTAAGTTCCGCTTTTAGCTGTGCGAGCTGGTGTTCCTTGCCTGTGATCTCTTTATTCAGATCACCTTTGCGCTCAAGCGCCTTCTGCTTGTCCTTATAATCCTGTTCCTGCTTCTTGGTCCGTTCGTTCCACTCGCGCAGTGTTGCCGCTCTATCCTCCTGCTCGGATTTGCCGGCCTCGCATTCGGCGGTTTCTCTCATGATTAACGCTATTGCTGCTTCGTTTTCACTGATTTCTGTATTCAGTGCGCTTATAGCTGTGCGCACCTCGTTTTGCAAACCCTCAAGTGCATTCAGCTTGCCCTTCAGACTAACCGAATGTTCACCTTGGAATAACCGTTCATATTCCTGTCTTGCGGATTTCAGCTTGGACAGATAACCTTCAGCATCCTGCAGCTCAGCTTCCTGTTCCTTCAGTCTGGCAGAAATTCCCTGCTTCCATTCCAGAAAACGGTCCGGCTGCAGCACCATTTGCGGACCTTGCCCGTCCAGCACGAGGAAGGGCTGCGCCGCAGGCTGCGCCATCTGTTCACGGATGAAGATTGGCACCGCTGATTTTAATAGAAGATCCTTCAGTATGTCCGGCTGCAGCTTGGCAGCCTCGCGTTCAGTAACGATGAGGCCGTAAGGCAGTAAAGGATTACGCTCCAGCTCTTCCTCCCGGATCAGGTAGGGCTGATCGTTCAGGAAGGCACTGCCCAGCATCGAGCTAATCTTCAGCGAATCGAGCCTGTCCTTGACCGTCAGCAGATCGCTGTTCGGCAACCAGTACGCTTCATGCTGAAGCTCAACATCCAGCAACTGATGATAATAATCTCTTCTGAGCCTTTTGGTCTGCACCTCAGCCTCATCCAGTCTGCGGATGAACCGCTCCTGTACGGCGGCCTTCGCTTCGAACAAGCCTGTAGCGCCCAGCTCGTTATGCTCCTCATACAGCTCCAGCAGTACCACGAGCTGAGACCAAAGCTGTGACTCTTTGTTCAGCTGTAGATCCAGCTGCGATTGAAGCTCGCTCTCCTGCTGTTCATGGCTGAGAAGCTTCTCGCTAAGCTGGGTCTGCTTTTTATGCAGATTGAAGCGGTCCTCCTCAGCAGTTTTACGCCGTTCATTCAGCGTTATGATATTTTCGGCGAAGCTTCTGGCGTAAGCGATGGCCCGCTGAAGCGATGCTGCCGGTGAATGGGCAGCTTCCTGCCCATGTCGGGAAGCGAACACTCCCAGGGCTTCCGTATATTGGCGGATGGAGGCGGTCAACTCATTAATCCGGCTGTCCAGCCCGCCCAGCTCCAGCAAAAAGCTTTCCCGTTCTTTGCGAACCCCCGCTTCTTCGGCGGTCAATGAGTCCAGGCGGCGGCTGAACATGGAAATCTGCTCTTGCCACAGCTTGAACACATCCCCCCATTGCTTGCGCAGGTTTTCCTTCGAAGCTTGTACCACCTCTTGGCGCTCCTTCATTTCCAGGGAGCCTTCGATAGCTTCAATCTCCTTCTGCCACTGCTCCATCTGACGGAGCTGAAGCATCCGGCGGGCCAGATAAAGGGCGACTTCAAGCTCCTTTTCCTTGGCCTTCGAATCTTCCAGCCGTTGACGGGCCCTGTTCTGATTGTCGCTAACCTGTTTGAAATCTTCCTGTTTCCGTTCAACTTCCTCTCGGCTGCGCAGGTAATTCAGGTTGTCTCCCTCAAAACGCAGCTGACGGGCCTCCTGGTGTAGCACCACCAGCTCGTCTGCTTTTTTGCGGCGCTCTTCCTCGGCTGCTTTCAATTCATCATGTATGACCGTGTACATTTGCCGTCCCAACAGCTCCGTTTCGCGGTAGCTCCGGTCTGCTTCCATCCCCTGCTTTACCAGTTCATACAGCGGTGCCGCCAGCGTGGTGAATTCGGCAAAAGCCTTTTCCCGCTGCTCCAGCATCGGCAATCTCTGTGCAACAATCGCCGCATCCATGAACATCTTCTGAAGGGAGCCCTCCTGTTCGGACAGACCTTCGTTCAGGCTGGTTCCGATTTCGGGAATGATAAGCTTTTCGAACAGGTTCTGGTTCGTAAAGGCATCATTTTTCTGGAAATACCCTTTAATACCACCCTCTTCACCATTAATCCGCCGCATGTTGCGCCATTCACCGATATGGATATCCCGTTCCGCCAGAAATTGATAATACCTTTTCAGATCCGAGCTATGGCTTCCGAAGGAGGCAATTTCGCCCCGACGGTCACGTACGAACTGCTGTATGCTCTCAAAGCTCACAGGCCCCCCGGCATTCTCATCATATAGAGGCAACGTAGACAGCGTAAGCTCTGCATGCTCTTCATAATCGAGCAAAGCATAGAGCAGATAGTCGACCTTGATCTCCAATTGATCCGCAGAGCTGTGGGCTGTCATCGCAATGCCTGTAGTCATATACTCGTTACGATCACTGTTATCCAGCCGCCACTCAATAGCCACATGGAAGGTGTAGGGCTTGAGCTGTTTTTTGTGATTATGGAAAAAAGCTTCGACCTGATTCTCATTATCCTTGCCCCAGGCCGCTTTCGGAATTAGCAGCTGAAAAATCGACTGCAGCAGCACTCCTTTACCGCCACCGTTCATCAGAGTAATCAGCGTATTCGCCGGACCCTCATCATTGCTGAGGTCCAGAACCATATCGTCATACTTTTTGAGCATCTTCTCATATTTGAGACCGGCAATCCGGATCCGTTCAATACGCGGCATGGGCTTCCCCCTCTTTCTCCGTCAAGGTGCGCAGGGTTAGTGCTTTCAGTTCCTTATAACGGTCAACATCATGGTACAGGTAACGCATTCTTTCATATAATTCTTCACGCGGGAAGATCCGCTTCTCATTCTCCGAGATGAATACCAGATGCTCTTCCTCCAGCAGCTTCATCCCCTCATGAATCAGGCCGATCCGGGAACCTGCCCCCCGGGTCAGGGAATCGCCTTCCTCCTGGCTTTTGGTCTGCATGTAAAGGCTTGTCCAAACCTTATGCATTGCCTGAATATCCAGTCGCCATTGCTTGCTGAAGCCCCCGTCAGCATCCATTTCCAACCACGATTGAAACAGCGAGGATACCTGGTCGGAGATTTGCATATAAGACATGCTGTCCTGACCCGGCTTGAAATGGTGCTCATCCTGATCCATCTCGGCCAGGAACACCAGAATGATTATGTTTATGATATGTAAATGGGTTTTACGCTCAATTCGTGAATATTTGTTCCTGAGTTGGGTGAAGTTGCTGGCAAAACCCGAGCCCAGCGGATTGACCAGCAGATGCAGGCGGTGTCCAGAATTCATAATCCTGCAGCCTCCTTCTTTGGCCATGTACTGCAGGGCATCATAGGCTCCCGTGTCCTGCAGGCATTCGGCGGCTGCGGGATCATCCAGCGAGATCACCTTCCGGCGAAGTAAATCAAAAAACAGCCGTGAGGCCTGCTGCAATTGTTCGAGTGAATAGCTCATGCTGTATCATCTCACCTCTCGATTATAGTAATGGTATAAGGACTCATTTCCAGGCCGGGCCAGGAGATGTTTGGGCTGTTATTGCCCTGAATCGTTGTACGCAGCACCTTACCGCGCAGCACCTCCAGTTCGGGGTTTGCACCCAGCAGCCGCTGGATTAGTTTCTGGCATTCATCTGCCGCTCCACCCTGCTTATTGTCCGGTTCTTGCTCCTGTACTGTAATTTCAGTGTGGAAGAACTGCACCCACAGATCGATTGCATCCGGTGTAAGCGACCATTTGTGCTGTTGTTCCTCTGTGAATGCTTCTGCTGAAAAAGTAAAGCTGCCGTGATCCGCCAGTCCTTTAAAAACAGGACGCCACAGTTCGGCAACCTCCGGCCATGGTATAGATCTCGGTGTATAGGAGGTGCTCTCTTCTTCTCCAGCTTCATCCGGATGATCGTCCAGTGCATCTTCAGGCAGGAATCCGACCTCCTGCTCTTCCCATGCCCAAGCCAGCGGATAGATAAAGTCCTGATTAGGGGCAAACAGTCCGCTAACCAGCAGCTCTAGGCTGTCCGCGTCTGGCAAGCCATCGGCTTTGACCCATTCCTCCCAGACATTCGTGCGGAAATTAAAGCCACCTGCTCCCCAGAAGAGCTCTGGAAAATTCAACCGGAGATTCGTCTCAGCCTCAAAGATGCTCAGTACCACCTCGGCTAGTTCATCATGCACCCGTCTCGACAGCTCCACTCTTTCCGACAGCTGACGGAGCTCATTGAAGTCGATAACATCCTTCTCATCATTGGCCAGACGTGCCAGCGAGCGGTGGATATTATCAAAATGCTTGCGCTCTTCATCAAACTGCAGGTGGATTTCCTCCAGCCGCTGATGCCGCATCACCCCGTATTCACTGAACATATGCTTCGGATTGCGGCGCAGCGCATTGCGGTATTCCTGCTGCTGCTGTGTCATCTTCCGTACCCGCGAGATCAGTTCACCCACATCCTGCATTGCGCGCGTCACCCGTCCATGCTTGATATGCATCTGAATTTCCAGCAGCTTGATGCTGATCTGAAATTCTTCTATAATCTCATGGCTCATGAAGATCAGCTCCATGGCATATTCCGACAGCCTGTAGACCGTTTTTCCGCTCTCCTCCCAGCTGGTGCGGGTAGCATCCTCATCGACAGTAAAGTACTTGTATTTCTGCACTGCCATCTGCCGGGACAGATCGTCATAATAGTAGGCTTCGAAATCTCCGCCGCTCCCGCTCCATAGCAGACCATCCACCAGCCGCTCCACAGAATCGGCAGTACCGAGTTTGGTTATATTGAACCGCTCCAGTGAACTCCAGGCCAGCTCCACGATATCCTCCCTGGCTCTAAGCTCACTGGATTCCAGTTCCAGATAATAGACCTGCAGCAATACGCTCAACGCAACCATTTCTTTATAAGGCTGCAGCTCGCCGAGATTCATGCCCGCCCCCAAGGTCCATAAGGGATTGAGACGTTTGTTCCGTTCTCCAAAATCACTCCAGTTCATGCTTCACTCTAACCTCGCCATCACTTCGTAGTTTAGGACTTTCTGGGGAATCCTCATAAAATAACATAAACCCATATCTGCCCCATGAAGGGTGGAATATGGGCTATATGTTATCGGGGAATATATGTTTCTATTATAACAATGATATAGAATTCTGGCTATTTGCAAAAATATAGATGCATTAAAAATAGGGGCTGTTCCAAAAGTAATGAAATGACTACTTGGTACGGCCCCGCTGTTTTTGAGTTGGATGGACTTGTGCTCTTGGTGCGGATGCTCCGCTGTTTAAGCGGAGAACGTTTCTACAATTCTTTCAGAAATCACAGAACCCATTACTATTATAGATACAGCAAAGCGCATGCCAACACCGGCATGCGCTTCTACGATTGAAAAGATTCTATTCTTCTGGAGATGTTTCCACATATTTTTTGAAATTATCGAGAATCGCCTGCCACCCGGCTTGCTGCATCTCCACAGCATTGATCGCTTCCGCATCGAACACGGTGATGATTTTCGTGTCGTTATCTTGGCGGGAAAATTTGACTTCTACCTTTCTGCCGTCAGCAATCGTGTAGGCGATGCTCTCGTTAATGCTCACATTGTCGTATACTCCTGTAAAATCAAACCCAAAACTTCCGTCCTTGGCTTCCATTCTGGACAGGAATTTACCCCCGGCCTTCAGATCATTCTCGGCATAAGGTGTATGCCAGTCTTCGGAAGCGGTATTCCACTGCGTGATATGCTTCGGCTCTGTCCAATAGGTCCACACACTTTCAACGGGAGAATGAACAATTGTTTCCACTGTTATCGTTACCGGCTTACCTGTTTCCAATACATAACCTCCTTGGTGGCTGAGATATATACTTTATTTACAACCTTTATTATAGCAAAAAAAGTATGTACTACATTTCTTTTTGATTGCTATATTTCCAAACTTGTTCAAATTATTATTTACCATAATTATTGTTATGCATACTTCACATGAAGCAAGTAATGCAGATTTGATTGTACCGCAGGCCACTCGTCATCAATAATACTGTACAGTACGGTATCTAAAATAGAGCCTTCCGCAGTGATCCGGTGTTTGCGCAAAGTGCCCTCCCTCACCGCACCAATACGTTCGATCGCCTGTTGAGATCTAAGGTTATCCCCTACTATAGTGAAATTGACACGGATGAAACCTAAAGATTCAAAACAATATTGCAACAGCAGTGCCTTAGATTCTGTATTAACAGCTGTCCGCCAGAACTCCGGTGAAATCCAGGTGCAGCCAATTTCCGCGTTGCGGTGATTGTGATCGATGTGCATAATTCGCGATGTGCCGGCGATCCTGCCTGTGGATTGTTCGATCATGACAAAAGGGAGCTCCGTTCCCTTTGCCTGATTGGCAAGAGCCGTATCTATTAATCCTTCCGCTTGTGCGGCAGAAGTAATTTTGCGCCAGGTATACTGCCAAATTTGCGGATTGATCAGAATAGCAACCAGTTCGGCCTTATGCTCGGCTTCCAAAGGAACCATTCTAATACTAGTGCCGATAAGTTCTTTGATATTGTTGGAAATCACGAAGATGCCTCCTATAGACATATTATTCCAGTTAATTCCCGCAGAAGGGAACCCTCATATGATTATAAAATACATATATTATCCTGTCTGCCTCATTCATATAAAAAAACAGCCCCGTTTGTGTAAAACGAAGCTGCACAAGGCCGTTATTTTTGCCGGCATATTAATGAAGAAAACCTATCCTCTTCCCTCTATCTCACTTGCAATTTGCCGGACAAGCTCAGATAGGCTCATGACTCCGGCATCGCCGCCCTCACGTTTTCTTACAGCTACCATAGCGGAGCTCTGCTCTTGCTCACCAAGCACAAGCATGTACGGTACTTTCTCCAGCTGGGCTTCACGGATTTTGTAACCCAACTTCTCATTCCGCAGATCCAGTTCGACGCGTATTCCGGCAGCCAGCAGTTCTTTTTTTACCTGAAGGGCATAATCGGCATAGTGTTCAGAGACTGGCAGCAGCTTCACTTGCACCGGAGACAGCCACAGTGGAAAAGCACCGCTGAAATGCTCCGTAAGAATCCCCATGAAACGGTCGATTGAGCCATAGATGGCACGGTGGATGACGACCGGACGGTGTTTCTCACCGTCTTCGCCGACATAAGTCAGATCGAACTTCTCCGGCATCTGGAAATCCAGTTGAATGGTCCCGCATTGCCAGCTTCTCTTCAGTGCATCCTGAATATGAAAATCAATCTTCGGTCCGTAAAACGCACCGTCCCCCGCATTTACCCGATAGTCTATTCCACGCTTATCCAGTACCTTTTGGAGCGACGCTTCCGCCTGATCCCATAACGCTTCCGAACCCATATAATCTTCCGGCCGTGTAGACAGCTCTACCTTGTATTCGAAACCGAATACTTTGTAGATGTAGTCGATCAGCTCCAGCACACCGCCGATTTCCTCTTCGATCTGCTTAGGGAGCACGAACAGATGGGCGTCATCCTGGCAAAAGGTCCGGACCCGCATCATCCCGTTCAGCGCTCCTGAAAATTCATGACGGTGCACCTGGCCAAACTCCGCAATACGCATCGGCAGTTCCCGGTAGGAATGCAAGCTGTTTTTGAACATCAGCATATGCCCCGGGCAGTTCATAGGTTTCAGCGCATATTTTGTTTCATCCACCTGAGTAAAGTACATGTTGTCCTTATAATGGTCCCAGTGGCCTGACTGCTCCCACATCCGGTTGTTCATCATCAACGGTGTACGGACCTCGTCATATCCCCGTTCACGCTGCAATGCCCGAGAGAAGTTCTCCAGCTCTGTGCGGAGAATCATTCCTTTGGGCAAATAGAAAGGCATGCCAGGCGCTTCTTCGGAGAACATGAATAGTCCCAGCTCCTTACCCAGCTTGCGGTGATCGCGCTTCTTCGCTTCCTCCAGCATTTGCAGATGCTCTTCCAGCTTCGATTTCTTATAAAAAGCCGTTCCATAAATCCGCTGCAGCATTGGATTATCAGAATTACCGCGCCAATAGGCTCCGGCTACACTCAGCAGCTTAAAGGCTTTGATCTGGCCTGTAGAACCCACATGCGGTCCCCGGCATAGATCTGTGAACTCCCCTTGCTCATACAGGCTGATCTCTGCGTCCTCCGGCAGATCGTGAATCAGTTCTACCTTGAGCGGTTCACCCTTTGCTTTGAAAAATTCGTTTGCTTCACTGCGGCTGACGACCCGCCGGACAATCGGCAGATTATCCCGGATGATCTTCTGCATCTCCTGCTCAATTGCAGCGAATTCATCTGTGGATATCGGTTGATCTGTGTCGATATCGTAGTAGAAGCCGTCCTCGATAACCGGACCAATGCCCAGCTTAACCTTCGGTGCGCCATATATACGTTGGATGGCCTGAGCCATGAGATGTGCTGTACTGTGCCGCAGGATAGTCAGTCCATCTGAGCTTTCCGGCATCACGATTTCAACGAGACAGTCGTATTCAACTGGTTGATGTAAGTCAACGGGTCTGCCATCGATTTTGCCGGCTACTGCTTGCTTCTTCAGGCTAGGGCTGATCGATTCCGCTATTTGCGCAATCGTGGTGCTGCGTGCGTACCTCCTAATTGTTCCATCCGGCAGCGTTACATTGATCTCCATGATTGTGGCCTCCATTTCTTCGAGTTTATTGGTGTTATTGAACGCAAAAAAACGCATCTCTCCCGGAAAGGGACGAGTGCGTTCTGGCTCGTGGTTCCACCCTAATTTGATCTGCAATGTTCGACCCCCGGCTGTTCGGCGGAAGAATAATATACAAGATCCTCATTGGTATCCGTTATCGGGGATAAGTCGGTGGCATTTACAGCGTCCCTAACAGCAGGGAAGGTTCAGTGCCACGGCTGCAAAGGGGTAACATCCTGCCGGTATCTGTAAGAAGCTCTCACCGTTCACTTCTTTCTCTGGCCAGTCCGCGAAGGATATCATGTCTTTGGTCATTGCCTTGGATATGGTGTTGCTGGTTACATAATACTCATGTTATTTATGAAATGTCAACCACTCCAATAAAAAGACTTTTCACCAGTCATTGAACCTGCGGATGAAAAAGTATGATCATAGCATTTATTTCACGCCAATAACATTGGCATGAATACGTGAGATAATATTACCTATATCTATCACATCGTACGCAATGTCATCCGCCCCGGCTCTTTGAAGCTCCGCTTCCGAACCATAGCCGATCATGACACCGATAGAGGCTACCCCGCAGGCTTTGGCACCGATGATGTCATGCTCGCGGTCTCCAATCATCAGCGCTGTTTCCGGAGGAATGTGATTCGTATCCAGCACATACTGAATAACCTCTTTCTTCTTGGAACGGGTGCCGTCCAGATTGCTTCCAGCTACATGTCTGAAATAGGAGTCCAGACCATAATGACGAATAATCTCTTCCGCAAACACCGTTGGTTTTGAAGTAGCTACGTATAGGTTGAATCCTTTGCCATTCAGCTCCTTAAGCAGCTCCGGGATACCGGGTATCACCGCATTCTCGAACATTCCCAGTGTGCGGTACCGTTCACGGTAGAATTCAACAGCTTGGGCCGCTTTCTCAGCGGTGAAACCCTGGATTTCTATGAAAGAATCGTATAAGGGTGGTCCAATGTAAGGCAAGAGCAGGTCCGGATGCTCCACGGTAATTCCGAATTTGCCCAGCGCGTATTCTACGCTTTTGGTGATCCCTACTTTGGGGTCAGTTAAGGTGCCGTCCAGATCAAATAAAATACTCTGCAGTCTCTCCATAACTTATGCGATGCTCCCTTCATGATTAATTGATGCCTGCTTTGATTCCACAGCTTTTACAATCATACCTTCGATTCTCCATACTTTCCACACACTTATTTACTAACATGATCATGACAGTTATTTAATCTATTGGAGGAACGAACATGAACATGACGCATTACATGTCCCTGCTAGCGGATAATCAGCCATGGAACTTGATTCTTTTTATGGCGATTCCGGTCATCTTTGCTGAGACAATCACAGTGACCGAATTTATTATTCTGTTCACCAAAAAACAGAGCGGGCCGCTTAGAGCGTTTAACCGGGTATGCAGCATACTTGCCGGGCTGTATTTTACAGGAGTATTTCTGTATTTATTCCCTACCGCCTTTGTTCCGATTACCGCGAACGGGGAATGGCATACCTGGGTTGACGTAGTAGCGGTAAGCTTTTACTTAAGCGGTGTCATCTTCCTGTTGCCCCTTGCCCTGCTGGACCTTGGACTCATTGCCCGTAAGCAAAGTGAGGAAAACAAGCTGAGACTGCATTTCATCCTGATCAGCGGCTTTCTAGTGGTAGCGCATATCGCGATGATCTTCGGGATGGTTAATCCTGAGATTATGGGCGGGATGGCTGGGATGAGTCATTGAGCGATGTTTGGAAAATAGAAAAAACTAGCGAAAAGGTATATGGCCGTAACTGCGGGAATGTTTGGACTTTCGGCCGCTGTTTTTACCAGATTTCTTGATTTGTACCGCTGACCGCGGTTGAAATCCGGTAACAGTATATGCTTCCGATGCGAGCTTTCCTTCGGAAAGCTTTTAGGCGGACGCTGCCGCTCCTACAGTTCCAAAATTCCACTCCGTTACTCTCTACCTTTCTCAAAGTTTTAAATTTTCCATCCGAAGGGGATAGGAAAATGGAAAAGAACGCGTGTGGTTGCGCGTTCTTTTTTTATTGCTAGGGATACTATAGAATACATGCAATTTATGGGGAGCTTAGAAGCATTAGGCTGTGCATAATGTGATCTGGTAACTCGTTATCGTCTAAGAATGCAGAATGTTACGGACAGAGAAGGCGTTATTTTTGCGAATACACTTGTTTCTTTA
Organism: Paenibacillus sp. 22594; assembly: GCF_052044425.1. Lineage (NCBI taxonomy): Bacteria > Bacillati > Bacillota > Bacilli > Caryophanales > Paenibacillaceae > Paenibacillus > Paenibacillus sp. 22594. Next base: position 14,664 of record NZ_JBQENA010000001.1, on the reverse strand, counting down.
GCATATACGGACTCAGGAGGCGTTATTTCGTGCATTCCCTCCTGAATTGAAGAGGAACAGGCTACGTAACGTCATCTGTGTCCGTATGATCTAAAGAATCGCCTGATCCGACCAAATAAGGGATATACGGTCCGCAACACTCGTGAATGTACAGAGAAAAATCCAAACCACGTGCAGGCTTTATCATGCTGAAAACCAAAAGTTTATGCGAAACTTATAACATTCAGAATAGATTCGACTCCATTCAATCAAGTTCGATTCGGTCGAATTCAATTAGTTCCAATTGGGTTTATTTAGTTTTGGTTCACAGTCAAGATTTATACTGTTCTCAACTACGCTTTGGAAACCTGACCTCGCAGCGTGTGCCCATACCATTTGCACTGGTGATGCGGATCGAACCGCCCAAGAGCTCGGCCAGCTTCTTCACGATAGAAAGTCCAAGGCCAGTGCCCCCGTACTGTCGTGAGCGGGACTTCTCCACCCGGTAAAAACGGTCAAAGATATACGGAAGCTCGTCTTCAGGAATCCCAATCCCGGTATCTTCTACGATGAAAAGTACGGCGTCGGGTGTAGTATTCAGCTGGACGTTAATCCCGCCCTCGTCGGTATAACGCACGGCATTTTCCAGCAGATTCATCACAATCTGCTCCATCCGTTTGCGGTCCCCGTGAACTTCAACAGCTTGGCCGCTATAAGAAACTGTAATACTGAGGCCTTTTTCTTTGGCGGTTAATTCCAGCTTGCGGGCCGCGTGCTCCACGATCGGCTTTAAGTCCACGTCTTCCATGTGAAGCGGAATTTTGCCTTCCTCCATCTTGGCGAGCTCAAATAAATCGTCCACCAGGTGCTGGATACGGTGCGCCTCCTGGTCAATAATATCGAGATACAGCTTTTTTTCTTCTTCCGTCTCGTACAATTCACCTTTCAATACCTTGGCATAGCCCTGCAGATAGGTGATCGGTGTCCGCAGTTCATGTGAGATATTTGCCAGAAACTCCTGCCGGGTGTCTCGATAGCGCTGCAGGTCAATGGCAAGGTCGTTGATTGCAGCGGACAGATACCCGATCTCATCATTGCTGCTGATCGTCAGCCTGGTCTCAAGCTCTCCTGCCGCAATTTTGCGGGTAGCCTTCTGCATCTGCACCAACGGACGCGACAGCACCCGGGCAATAATCCAGGTGATTCCCAGCGCCAGCACCAAAGCCCCTATTCCCGAGAGCAGCAGGATAACCCGCACCGAATCTATGGATTGCTCCATACTGGCTGTAGAAGACATGACATAAAGCGCAGAGCTGATGGTCTGGCCTGCCTTAATGGGTTGTCCTGTCACGAAATAGCGGTTTCCACCGGGATCTTTATAGAGAAAGCTCACACTGTTTCCGGAAAAAATCCGTTCCAAATCTGCCGCATGAATAAATGACCGGTCAGCTGAATTATGCAAGCCTGAGTGGAAACTGACGCTCTGGTCCTGAGAAATGTTAAAAATACTCACATTTGAAAATTCAGCAAAGGTACGCATCATTTGTTCGCTGGTCGTATCCTTGGATTCAGCCATCACAGTGAAATGCGAAGCCAGTTCATTGGTCTCAGTCTGCATTTCTTTATAATAAAAACTGCTGAACATCCGGTCGATGGCTATCCCCAGAAACAGCAAAACAATCACAAACACTGACATGATCACAACTCCCAGTTTAAAACCGATGATGTTGTTTTTCATTCGACAGTGCCGGGAATTTGGAATTTATATCCCAGTCCCCATACCGTTTGAACCGGGTTGTAGGGTAGTCCTGCCTTTTGCAGCTTCTCGCGGATATTCTTGATATGTGTGTCGATCACGCGTGCCTCTCCGCCATAATCAATGCCCCATAGACGTTCCACCAGTTCATCCCTGGTAAATACCCGCTGGCCGTTTCGTGCAAGCATTGTCAGAAGATCGAACTCCTTCATGGTAAAATCAGCACTCTGGCCTTCAATCCAGACCTCCCGTGCTTCAGGAGAGATTCGCAGGCCCGGATAATTCAACTGCTCTTCCTGAGGTTCGACCGCCCGGGTCAGCGATGAACGCCGCAGCAAAGAATGAATTCGTGCCAATAATTCTTCCGGTTCAAAGGGTTTGGTCAGATAGTCATCCGCGCCGATTCCCAATCCAAGCACTTTGTCCTTAGTTTCCGAGCGTGCGGTAAGCATCAAAATGGGAAGCTGCGTGTGCTCTCGTACAGCACGGCAGACCTGCCAGCCATCCATGTCAGGCATCATAACATCCAGGAGCAGCAGATCGAAGGTGTGTTGTTCGACCATACGGAGCGCTTCGTGTCCTGTCGCCGCTTCCTGAGTGGCAAAGCCTTCCTTCTGTAAATAGATACGCAGCAAATTCCGCATATTCCATTCGTCGTCTATAATCAGAATTTGTGTTTTCATACGTTACCTCACTAATTCCTCCAGGCTGCCGAATAAGGCTTGTGCCGATTTCATTCTGGTTTCATTGCCAACCACACTGAAGTAGTTCTTCTCCGCCACAGCTTTTAGCAGCCCGGAATATTCCCTGATATCTTCTGGTGTAGTAGACAAGATTTCATTCCGCTCCTGCTGCAATTCTTCTCCGGTAATCTGTTCAAAAAAATGCCGGTCCGCCCGCCGTCTCTGAGCGCTAATACTGAGCGGCTGGTCAAACATTGCCAGGGTGCCAATAATCGATTTGGTCATCTCATCTTCATCCGCTTCAAAGCTTTCAGCAAAACGATACGCCTGATCATAGATCTCCAGAGTCTCCTGCAAATTAGGATCGCGATAGGAAGTGAATAAGAGAATACCCTCTTTTTGCAGAATCAGATTCCCGCCATAAGCCCCGCCTTTTACTCGGACTGCATTCCAGAGGTAGGTTAGACTGAGGATTTTTTTGAGAACTTGCATCTTGCCGGAATACGTAAATCCAAGTTTGTTAAAGTCATATCCCTTAACTACATACTGCACCTGGCTTGAAGACATGAAACCTTCGTTACTGGCATGGTCTTGTGCCTTCAGCACAGGTTTCAGCTCCACCTGCCGATCCTGAAGACTCAGTTGTTCCACATTCGCAGCGAACTCTTCATAGATATCCGAAGCCCCTGTCACAGACAGAATCAGATTCTGCTTGTTGAACAAGACTGCGCAGATATCTTTGAGCGTGTCAGAGAGCCGTTCACTCTGCTGATCTATAGTATGGGCAAGTTCCCGGATAAATCGGTGATAAGCCACACCTCCGAGCTGTTCCTGATACGCACCCCGATCTGAGAAATAGGAAAGCAAACGACTGGCTGCGATTTCATTGCCTTTCTGGTTCAGAATTGATTCCATCTTCGAGGCTTCCCGGCGGACGATTTCCTGCAGCTTGATTAGGTTATCCAGATTGCTGGCATAGAGCAACTCATGGAGCAACTGCAGAGAATTCCCAATGTTCCCCTTCATCACTTTTATGCGCGCACTGAATTTAGGCTGATAATTGGCATCAGAATCTTTAGCGGCACCAAAAACCTCGTTTTGAAAATGAATGCCTCCGGTTTTGATCCCAATTTCACTGGTAAGCTCTTCAATACTGTAAGCGTCTGTCTCCAATTGGCCGAGTACCTTCGACAACAGCACTAGATAAGAAATCTGCTCCGTGTCAACAACCCCAGTGTCCCAATACAGCTTGATATAAGCAATTTGGTTCGTAGGAATCTCATGATGAATCAGTTTTATGCCATTATGCGTGTATTCATGGGTAGGTACTTGCGGTAGTGCGCTGCGGTTAATGTCCTGAAGGGACAGCTTCGGAAGTTTTTGGAGATCCTCAGGCGCGTCCGGACGGCTCTGCCTGGTCAACAGGTTCTGCGTGTTCTCAACAAGCTGATCGAGCTGTTCAGGGGTCAAAGACGCTTTGTATTCCGCAAGCTGCTTACGGTTACATGCTTCTTTTTCGGCTGCAATGGTATTCGACGGTTGAAGTATGACTACACTGCAATGTTGACTGTTCAGCAAATATGTTTCGATCAGCTGTTCAAAGTAACGGTCCGCACACTTTTCCCGGATGGCAGCAAACACAGTTTCATATTCCAGATGGGCAGACGGTGAACCTTCGTACAGCCAGGACTTCATAACCTCAATATTATAGGTCAGCCCTTTCGGATACCGGTCAAAGTCCGCTTCACGCAGTTCAAATTCCTTGCTGTTGACTGCGGCGAGCACCAGCTTCTCATCCAGACCGTCCGCTGCAAGGCGGCTTAACGTAGTTCTGATCAGGTCAAGAAAAGCAGCCTTGGATGAGGGGTTGGAGTGGGTCAGTGTAATACCCAGCAGAGGCTGGACCATACTGTCGGAATAGAAGGCAAACGCGTCTTTGCCCAGACCGCTTTCAAGCAGTGCTTGTTTCAGCGGAGCAGCGTTGCTGTCCATCAATATGTTTTTCAGAATAGTAAAGGCCAGATTCAACTCCCGGTCCAAGGAGGTTCCAATCACATAGTTCATGCTCAGATAGGTCTTATCCTCAGCTGTTTCTGATTCCAGAATGGAATATTCCGCCGTAAATTCCGTCATTCCTGTCGGCTGCTGCATAGATATGGCGGTATCGAAGTCATTCCGGGTGTACTGGCTGAGGTATTCCTGATGGATGAACTGCAGCCGCTCTTCGATGTTCACATCCCCATAGAGATAAAAATAGCTGTTGGACGGATGGTAATAGTTGCTGTGCGCCGCAAGGAACTGCTCGTAAGTCAATGCAGGGATATCCTGAGGATCTCCGCCGGAGGAATGACGATATAAGGTGTCCGGGTAGAGTGACTTTTTGATCCGGTCCAGCAGTACCGTTACCGGTGAGGAATAAGAGCCTTTCATTTCGTTGTACACAACGCCCTTATAGATCAGCTCATCCTCCGTATGCTGCAGCTCGTAATGCCAGCCCTCCTGCTCAAAAATCTCCTGCTGCTTATAAATATTCGGCTTAAACACGCTGTCCAGATAGACCTCCATCAAGTTAGAGAAATCCTTGTCATTCCTGCTTGCCACCGGATACATGGTCTTATCGGCAAATGTAAATGCATTCAGAAATGACTTCATCGAGCCCTTTAGCAGCTCAACAAACGGTTCTTTGACCGGATATTTATCCGAACCGCATAATACGGAATGCTCTAAAATATGAAAAACTCCTGTGCTGTCCACGGGCGGAGTCCGAAAGCTGACGCTGAACACCTTATTATCATCCTGATTCTGCACGCAAAGCAGCCTTGCGCCGCTTTGCTGATGCTCCATCGTAAATACGGAGGATTCGATTTCCCGGATATATTCCTCATGTACGACTTTAAATCCGGAATAGACATTGCCTGTTTTTAAGCTGCTCATAGATTGTCCTCCTCTGATTAAGGCTGTACTTCTCTCTATGAGCTTATCATATTACGGGTTTATTGTTCTAACCTAAGTTAATGCCCGGAGTGAGGGTCTTCCCCAGAGGCAGAAGAGATCTCCAGCATATCGTCGATTTCACTTTGCGTACCGCTGTAAAGGGTATCGGTATCACCGGTCAGCCAGGCATGATTATACGGACCTTCCGCAGGAGAATCCTTGAATTTCGGTTGAAGCTCCATTGTATAATTCATTAACGAATCCGGCATACCATCTTTTTTTGTGAACACTAGCGGAGCATGCTTGCCTAAGTGTGACAACGGCGCAGCTGCAATCGCCAGCATAGTCGAATCCGCCGTCAGTAAAGATAAGTTATGTCCGGGCGTTGTGATGCCCCAGCCGAAGCCGGTTGCTTCATCCTTAAACTTCGCAAAAGCAATGGCGTTCGTGTAAGGATCATCGCCGGAAATCCGCTTTACCGTTCCGTATTCCTGAAGCTGTGCCTCAACATCTGCCGAAACTGCGGACGTTGGGCCAAGAATGTAGATTGTCGCTTTACCTCCGCGGGCTTTGAGGGCTTCTGCAGTAGCTTCCGGAATTTTTCGTTTACTCACATAGAGTAAAGGCTCGGGCATATGCGCGATCCAGTTGACTGCAGGCAGTGAATATTCAGGACTGTCCACGGAGCTGACAATGACGTTTTGCGGCAGCGAGCCGGACACTTTTTCATAATAGGCATCGATCGATTTAGCAATTTCAGCCGGATCTTCCCCCTTAATTGCATCCACCTTCAAATCCAGGATCTTTAGTTGATCTTCTACACCGTCTGCTATTGGTCCGACAAGAACCACTTGAACGCCATCGTTACTCACCGCTCCCATGGGCTTAAGTCTTCTGAGTTCCATCAGCGTTGCTTCCGGAATACCCTCTTTGGTGATGAACAGCACCGGACCATTGTTCGGATGATGGATCAAGTCCGTGCTTACCGCGGCAATCTGCCAGCTGCTGACATCGGTAAGTACCACACTGGAAGGCCGATTGTTCTCCGTTTCCGCCGTCCACAGGGATTGAGATACGAGCACTGCCGCTTGGATCGGATCTGAGGTATTGATTCTGGTTGTATTCTTGGTAGCGATCCAGGGTATAGAAATAGCTGATTGTGATGGAGTGTCCGTTGACGCGGAAGGTGAGTTATTACCTGCGGCACAGCCTGCCAGCGCCGCACCCAGCGATAAAGTCAAAGCAGCTTTATATATGGTTTTCTTCATCGGTGTATCCCTCCATTTCATTGCTCTCGCGAATGTAAATAGAAGTGTACCGGATAATTGTGTAGAAAGAATGTAGAATTGCAACAATTAAAGAATGACTATTATCTGAGAGATAATATTTCTATGCATCTTTCTTTTCGTACAAAAACGGCTGCCCCGCCCTTTACTGGGCGTTACAGCCGTTTTTGAATTCGGATTTGCCATTTTTGGAGTTCTTTTTACCAGGCTACACGGATAATCAGACCTTTGGGATCGCCAACCTCCAGATAAGAGGCTTGACCATTGACATCATCATAAGGGAAGCCGTAAGCCAGGCCGCTGATGCTGTGGTCATGCCAGAACTTCGCATAATAATTGGCTGGAGCAGCATTGTAATAATTAGCTACATTGTTCCAATTGCTGGTTGTATAGACATGGCGGTTGATCGCAGCCGCAGTTGCGGCATCGGTTAGCGCTCCGTCGCAGCGGAGAATATCCTTAGTGCTATAGCCGGAATAGCCGGCGAAATAGTTGGCATTCGCTCCGCCTGGAGCGAATGATCCATGAATCGGAGCTATGATCCGGTATGGCGCTTGATCGGTAGCCAGCGATTTGAAAGCGGCCGGCACTTCGTTCTGATATTTGGTGAATATTCCGGCACGGGTTTCAGATTCCAATTCGCCTACGGTTTGGTCGTAGGAACCGGACAAGCTCACCAGACGGTGCTGGATCGGGAAACCGAAAGCGTCAACCCGGGTAGTATTGCCATGATATCCGGTTGCGTCGACAGTAAATTCAACAAAATCAAAATAAATATTGCGGTTCGGGTCGGTTAGATTGTCGATATCCGGTCCGGCGAAGCCGTCGTTATAGGTTTTGATGTACAATGGTGAACCTACACTGAGGAACATCCGGCCGGAAGTGATTTTAGGCATGTTCACCCAAGAGGCCTGGCTGACCGTATGATAAATATTCGCATAATTCACGCCATTCTTGGTCAAATGGCCTGAAGCGTCATTCAGAGCTGTTGAGATCGGCAACAGATTTCCATTCAGATCCAAATAACTCCATTGTCCGTTGGCCGGATTGATGCCGATAACCCCCCAGTAGATCTGGCTGTCCGGATATGCGCCGCCGGTTCCGTTCATTACCTTAAGCGACAATGAACCGCTTGGCGCTGTAGGAATGGAGGAAGCAGGAATCGAATAGATCGACCCGGAAGGATTCGGTGGTGTTGGTGTAGGTGTAGGTGTGGTTCCGGCAGTGTAAGTGAACCAGCCAGTGTCAAAAGCAGGCGTTCCATTGTTGTACGTGAAGGAATAGTTGATTGCGGTTCCGCTGGAAACACCCGTTACGGCTTGTTCATAGCGGGCGTTGCTGCTGCTGTAAGTCATGCGGAGATTCATCTGAGCACCGTTATTAACCTTGTAATGCACATCAGTCCAACTCGTGCTGACAGTTGATTTGAACCAGATGGTTGCCGTGGATCCTGACAAATCAACACCTTGCGTGTAATCGGCTGCCTCCGCCTTAGAGGCGAACAAAGGGAAACAGGAAACCAGTAGCAGAAGCGCGAGTACGGACATTAGCCATTTTTTTCTCATCGCAATCTTCCTCCATTAAATGGTATAGGTTCTATCACGCACCATAAATGTATGCGTTTACAGTGTTGATTATAGTATCCTTACAGCACATTTAGTAGGAGCAGAATTTCGGTTTTAGGCACCATATTTCGGGTGAAACGTTATAATAAGGTAGTTTTCGCCATCGGATACTGCAAAAAAAGAAAAAAGCCTTAATTCTCCATAATACAGGAGGTATAAGGCTTTTCAAATTCGATTCCAGCTTTACCAATGCTTCGTGATGAAGGTGTCGCGTCCGGATTGCTCGCGGTCCTCTTTATAGTGCTTCGGATTCTTTTTATGATAGTCCTGATGGTATTCTTCCGCCCGGTAAAAGACCGGCGCCGGCAGAATTTCCGTCACTACCGGACCTTCGAACCTGCCGCTGGCCGCTACCTGTTCCCGGGAGGACAACGCAGCCTGACGCTGCTCTTCATTATAGTAGAATACCGCTGTCCGGTATTGTGACCCTCTATCCTGAAACTGTCCGCCGTCATCGGTCGGATCAATTTGCGGCCAGAACAGCTCCAGCAGCTTCTCGTACGGGAACAACGCCGGATCATAAGTGATCCGGACTACCTCATAATGGCCTGTCGTTCCTGTTTTGACCTGCTCATAGGTCGGATTCTCTACGGATCCTCCGGCGTAACCGGAGACAATCCCATGAATTCCGGGGAGCTCCTCAAAAGGTGTTACCATGCACCAGAAGCAGCCTCCGGCAAACATTGCCTGTTCCATAACCTGTATCCCTCTCCCTGTCTATCATCTGCCATATTAGTAACGTATGTTATGAAGATAAGGCTAAATCCGTTTCAAGTCAATTTGAGGGAGTCCATGGCCCATTTTTTTTCAGATGCTTCTGAGGATGTATAAATACCAACAATAACCTCAAGGGCCTTGATCCCCTCGTTCCCGTCAATCCAGAATTTCCGGCCATCGTTGATATGCTTGTAGAAGTCACGGATTAACCGGTTGTGACTGGTTCCCCAGTAAGACTTTCCTTCGACTGCCGTGGACAGGGGTTCACTGAGCAGCGTTTCATGGCCATCCTTCCAGAGGTACAGGCAGTCTCTGCGCAGTAGCAGTGTTCCCTGTTCAAAGATAAGCTCTAATTCAACCGGAGAATTCACCGAATATGCATTTGTACCATAAAAAAGCCCGCGTACTTTATTCTTGAAAAGAATACAGGCATGTGCTGTATCCTCCACTTCAATGACTTCATTCAGCACGTCTGTGGTCACACTTCCCTTAATGGAGGCGATTTCGCCACCGAACCATTGCAGCAGATCCAGGGTGTGGATCGTCTGGTTAATCAAGACTCCGCCACCTTCAGTAGCCCATTTTCCGCGCCAGCTGCTCTCTGTGTAATAGGCTTCGTTCCGGGTCCAGGTCACAATCCCCTTCATGCAGATCAGTTGGCCCAGAATGCCGGAATCAATGGTTTCTTTGATCCGTATGGAAGGTTCATTATAGCGGTTCTGAAACACAACACCCAGTTGTCCCTTGCTGACCGCAGCAGCTTCCTGCATCCTCCGGGCAGAGGGGACATCTATGGCCATTGGCTTCTCAGTCAGAACATGATGCCCGGCCTGAAGAAATTCTACTGCCATCGCTGCGTGGAGATGATGCGGTGTGCATAAATGGATTATGCCGATATCTGTTCTCCCGAGAAGCTGCTTATAGTCTGTTACCGACTCACAGCCGTAGTCCTGTGCAGCTTGTGCTGCCCGTTCAGGATCTACATCGGCAACGGCTACCAGCCTAGCACCTTCCATTGATAGAATTGCCCTGGCATGCAGGGGAGCAATTGCCCCGCAGCCGATGATAGCTGCGCCTATTGTACTCATCCAGTTCACCTTCCGCTCTGGTCTGTGTTAGATTCTGCTATCTGAGTATATCCGGTGTAAGGTTCAGAGCCTGCGATTGTGCTATGAGACACAGCTCTGCCGCTTTAAAGACATGGGCCTGTGTCATCGCCAGCTCCGAGCGCTGCAGGCAATCCAGAATAAGCTCTCCGAAGAAAGGAAAGCCAATCTTACCGGCCACCTGCTCATAATGCTCGCCTTGACTGTCTACCCAGAAGACATGATCCGGTGTATTCGAACGGGCTAAATCGGTGTATTTACGCAGCTCCAGGTATCCTTCGGTTCCCATGATAATCATGCGCCCGTCTCCCCATGTGCCGAGTCCCTCCGGGGTGAACCAGTCCACGCGAAAATACTGGGTTGCTCCGTTGTCACCCACCAATGTGGCATCTCCGAAATCCTCCAGCTCCGGGTAGGCCGCGTGGTTGTAATTGGCAACCTTGCTGTGCAGCACCTTGGCGTCACGGCAGCCGGCATAGTAGAGAAACTGTTCGATCTGGTGACTGCCGATATCACAGAGAATACCTCCATATTTCTCACGCTGAAAAAACCACTCGGGACGGCTGGGCGCATTCAGACGGTGCGGCCCCATTCCGATGAGCTGAAGCACGCGGCCGATCGCGCCCTGTCTGATCAAATGACCTGCATATACTGCACTTTCCACATGCAGCCGTTCACTGAAATAGCACATATATTTACGTTTTGTCTTCTCTGCCTGCACCCGCACTGCCTCCAGCTGCTCCATCGCTGTAAAAGGCGCCTTGTCTGTAAAATAGTCCTTCCCGTGTGCCATTACACGCAGGCCCAGCGGCCCTCTCTCGGAAGGAACGGCGGCAGCCGCCACCAGGCGTACCTCCGGGTCTTCCAGTATTTCTTCTGCAGATCTGGCCACCCGGACTCCCGGATATGCGGCGGTGAAGGTTTTGACTTTTTCCTGATCCGGATCATATACCCATTTCAATTGCGCTCCGGCCTCCACCAGGCCGTTGCACATTCCATAAATATGTCCATGGTCCAGAGCAATTGCAGCAATTATGAATTCACCCGGTCCCACAACTGGTTTAGCCTCATGCTTGGGAGCATAATTCATTCCGTCTTTACGGCTCATTCTTCTTCCCTCCCGATCTGATTACAGCAAGGTATGCAGATACTTCAAACTAATCTCTAGACTCTCGAACGGATTGCGGCGGCAGACATCCTGCTCAACCACATACCACTCTACTCCTGTCTCGCGGCAGGCTTCAATGATCGCTCTGTAATCCATATTGCCTTGGCCGATTTCAGCAAACTCCGCTTTTCTCGCGACCACCGCCATATCCTTCAGATGCACCACCCGCATTCTGTCCTTCACTTTGTTGATCCAATCCACCGGACTTCCTCCTCCGGCCTGAACCCAGTAGAGATCCAGTTCAAAATCGAACGCCCCCGGGTCTGACTCCTGCAGCAGTACTTCAAGGCCGGTGAGGCCGTCCAGACGCTCGAACTCAAAATCATGATTATGATACACAAACTGCAACCCGTGCTTCTGCTTCAGTACATGTGCAATTTGGGAGGCTTTCCTCGCGAATGTCCGATAACCTTCCTGACTTGTCTGGTACTCGCCCGGAAGTGCTCCAAGCCCGATGTATGTACAGTTCCATAGCTTATGCTCAGCGGCCAGTGCATCCAGATCGTTCACCAGCCTGTCCCAGGGAACATGTGTCGCACAGATCGCAAGCCCGGCTTCATCCGCGTATTGCTTCACCAGCTGCGGATCAATCGGCCCAATACCCGATACCTGCACCGCCTGATAGCCTATGTCATGAACCTTAAGAAAACTGTCACGCAGTCCCTCAGCAGTCTGGGTGAACTCCCTTAGGGTATACATTTGCGCGGCAATCGTTGAAGTCTTCATAGGTCGCTTCACTCCTTGAGTTTTAGTGTGTTCCAGATACATTCAACGTCGTTTGTGCAGTTATATCCTTCTGGAAGGTGGAATTCTGCACTTTCTCCATCAGCTTCTCATGAAACAGATCGCTGTCGATCGGCAGCTCCACCCAGTTGTCTGTCCATGCGGACAAATACATGGCGTTTGAGAGTGTCAGGCCATGGATGCCTTCTTCTCCAGGTGCAAGCAAAGGCTCATCGAACAGGATGGCATTTGTGAAGTTACGCAAAATACCTTTGTGCTGCTCTCCATCCCCTTTTTCTACCGGGATCTCGCATTTCCAGCACTCCGGTGCTCCGAATCCGCCTTTAAATTCAGTGTTGAAAACAGGCTCCGGTGTACGCAGCCGCCAGAAGGTCAGCGTACCGTCTTCAATGACGATTTTTCCATTGTCTCCTGTAATTTCAAAGCGGTTCGTCCCCGGAGCTTCTCCGGTTGTGGTAATAAATAGCCCGGTGGCACCATTCGCATACTCGGCATAAGCGGTTACATCATCTTCGACCTCGATCTTGCGGTATTTGCCAAAGTGGCAAAATGCCCGGATGCGTACCGGCATCATTCCTGTGGTCCACTGCCAGAGATCCAGCTGATGCGGGTCCTGATTCAGCAGCACCCCACCGCCTTCTCCGGCCCATGTCGCACGCCAGCCGCCAGAATCGTAATAGTTCTGTGATCTGTACCAGTTGGTAATAATCCAGTTCGTACGGCGGATCTCACCAAGCTCACCGGCCTGAATCAGCTCCCGGAGTTTCTGGTACAGCGGGTTGGTCCGCTGATTATACATAATACCGAATTTGCGGTCCGATTTAGCAGCGGCGTCGTTCATTTCCTGAACCGCTTTGGTGTATACACCAGCAGGCTTTTCAATCAGAACATGAAGTCCGTAGCCCAGCGCTTCTACCGCGAGCGGAGGGTGGTCATAATGCGGCGTGGAAATTAATACGGCATCAATAGCGCCTGACTGAAACATCGCTGTTGCCGTGCTGAAATGCTTCACCTTCTCCGGTAATTGTTCCACTGCCCATTCCAGGCGTTCAGGACTGATATCGCATACAGCAGCCAGTTCCGCCCCTTTCACATCTTCAAGCAGACTCAGGGCATGAGCCCGGCCCATATTTCCGATGCCGATAATTCCATAACGTACCTTTGTCATCTCTATGATCACTTCCTGATTTCAGTTTATGTTATGAGGATAACCTTAATCTTCGGGTGTGAACATGACTGGAATTAAGGAGTATTTGTATATAATTAAGATGTATTAGATAAATGAAAGCGGTATAATAGAAACAACAACCTAAAAGGAGGTGCTCTATGGATCGATTGGGAAATATGACTGGACGCCTGCTGCAGAATTTGAACGTCACCGTGACCCATGCCCAGCTCACCACAGGTTACCCCGGCTGGAACCGCACGAACGAGACACCTTCTTTTAACCGGCTTTATTTTATTGACCGCGGAGAAGGAAAAGTGATCATCAACGGAGTTTCTTATTATCCCAGACCGGGGCAATTAATGATCATGCCTGCCGGTTCCATACAGACTACCGAAACATCGCCAGACCATCCATATACCCGCTACTATTGCCATTTCGATGCCCGCATCGGGGAGTGGCCGCTGTTTCATTCCGCGAACAAGCTGTATATCAGCGATGCTGCCGATCCGGATGCGGTCCGGGCGGTATTTACTGAGATGATCTCACTGTTTCAGGCTGAGGGCTTTCTCTCCTCGATTCGTGTGCAGGCCGCGTTGCTCAATCTGATGGCGTTGTGCCTGGAGGCTGGCGGCTACTCTGATTTCATGGATGATCTGCTGCATACCAGTGATCAGGGCAAACTCGCGCATGTGCTGGAATACATTGACCAGCGGCTGAAGCGCCCCCTTGAGGTCGAGGAGCTGGCGGAGCAGGTGCATTTGCATCCGAATTACTTCATCCCTTATTTCAAAAAATTCATGGGGGTCACCCCCATGCATTATGTACAGCTCAAACGGATGGAGCTCGCCAAAAAACAGCTTTCTTATACCAGCTTCAGCATCTCCGATATCGCCGAGCAGGTCGGTATGGAGCTCGCCCACTTCTCTAAGTATTTCAAAAAAACAACCGGTGTCTCCCCTTCGGCCTACCGGAGCAGTACACGATAAATCCCTGTTAACTGTTTGTTTACTCATCCTGGGTTGCGCCTCCGCGCAGCACCCTACAGAGAGGAAGTGCCATATATGGCTGAGTTAGCCTTACAGCCTGCACTTGCAGGCAAAGTTGCTGTCATTACCGGAGGAGCGGGTGTCTTATGCGCTGTCATGGCACAGGAATTAGGACGCCAGGGAGCGAAGGTCGCTATTCTTAACCGCACCGCAGCAAAAGGAGACTCTCTTGCTGCCAGGATTAACGCCGCTGGAGGACAGGCCCTTTCTGTGGCCTGTGATGTTACAGAAGACAGCAGCGTGCGGAGTGCCGCAGCTGAAGTTCTGAAGCATTGGGGACCTTGTGATCTGTTAATCAATGGGGCCGGGGGAAATCAGCCTTCAGCAGTTACCACGAAGGAAACATTAACCGAAGGAGATTTGGAGAACCCGGAGATGATATGCTCCCCATATAGTGGACAGGTGAAATAACAAAAACCTGTTACTGTATGGGGAGCATTTTTTATGGAACA